>NZ_CVTA01000020.1 GCF_001050035.1 Mycolicibacterium komanii | reverse complement strand
GCCAGCGCGGCCCCATCGCGTACCAGCCGGGTGCGGTGCGCCACCGTGGCCACCATGCGATACGACAGCGCCCCGGCCGCGAACACCGCGGCCACCGCGGGCAGACGCTGGCGCAGGTCATCGGCGATCGAGAGCTGGTGTGAGGCCACCCCCAGCGACACACCCTGGGCGGCGGCGACCTCAGCGGCCGCGATCGACCAATTATCGATGCACCACTGCTCACGATCGAGCGCCCCGGCCTCACCGATCAACCGATCCAACACATCAGCAGAAGCGGCCAACCGCCGCGCACACGCGGCGTTTTCCACCCGCGCCCACGCCCCCACCGCCCCCGCACCCCGGGACCGACCGGCCACCACCACCAACTCATCGAACATACGAACGAACGTAACCGCCCTCAAACCCGCCCCACTAGGGTCACAACCGCATCTGTGGATGAATCGGAACTTGGGGACAACTCCGACGGCCGTCGGCCGAGCGCCTGGGGATAAGGGCGGTGGGTCAAAGGGTTGCCCGTCCACGCTCGGCAGGTTGAAGTGGAGACGTCGACGACGACGAAAGGATCCGCAGTGACAGACCCGCGGCGAGACAACGTGCTGATCGTGCACTGGCACGACCTCGGGCGCTATCTCGGCGCGTACGGTCACGACGACGTGTCGAGCCCCCGCCTCGACGCCCTCGCCGCCGAGAGCATCCTCTTCACCCGCGCGCACGCGACCGCGCCGCTCTGCTCACCGTCGCGGGGCTCACTGTTCACGGGCCGATACCCCCAGAGCAACGGATTGGTCGGCTTGGCCCACCACGGGTGGGAGTACCGCGCCGGTGTCCGCACCCTCCCGCAAATCTTGTCCGAATCCGATTGGCATACAGCCCTTTTCGGTATGCAACACGAGACCTCGTACCCGGGGAAGCTCGGCTTCGACGAATTCGACGTCTCGAACTCCTACTGCGAGTATGTCGTTGAGCAGGCGACGAAGTGGCTGACGAACACGCCCGAGGAGCCATTCCTGTTGACCGCGGGCTTCTTCGAGACACATCGGCCGTACCCTCGCGACCGATACGAGCCGGCCGACGCGACCGGCGTCGCCGTACCCGACTATCTGCCCGACACGGCGGAAGTCCGTGAGGATCTCGCCGAGTTCTACGGGTCGATCTCGGTAGCCGACGCCGCCGTCGGCCGGCTGCTCGACACGCTCTCGGCGACGGGCCTGGACCGCACCACATGGATGGTGTTCATGACCGATCACGGCCCGGCTCTGCCCCGCGCCAAATCGACGCTGTACGACGCGGGTACGGGCATCGCGATGATCGTGCGCCCACCCCGCGACGCCGACATCGCACCGAGGGTCTACGACGAGTTGTTCAGCGGTGTCGACCTGCTTCCGACACTGCTCGACCTCATCGGCCTCGAAGTGCCGACCGACGTCGAAGGGCTCTCGCACAAGGCCGCTCTGCTGGCCGACCCCGAGCCGCCGGTTCGCACCGAGGTGTACACGACGAAGACCTACCACGACTCCTTCGATCCGATCCGGGCGATCCGGACCAAGGAGTACAGCTACATCGAGAACTACGCGTCGAGGCCGTTGCTGGATCTGCCGTGGGACATCGCCGACAGCGCGCCAGGCCGCCTCGTCGCTCCTCTTGTCCGGGCCGAGCGACCGCAACGCGAGCTGTACGACCTGCGGGCCGACCCCACCGAGTCGAACAACCTGCTCGGCCCGGGTGGGCCCGACGAGGCGGAAGCAATCGCCAATGAGCTGGCGTTGCTCCTCAACGACTGGCGCGTCAAGACCAACGACGTGATCCCGTCGGAGTTCGCAGGCACGCGAATCTCGGAGCGCTACACCGAAACCTACTTGCGTATTCAGGGACCCCTGCCAAGCCGCTCCGCGATCGCAAACGAACGCGGCATCGAGGACGACCACAGCGGCCAATAATTCCGCTCAGCGTGAGCGAAACCGCATGTGGTGTCGGATTATTGCCGTGTGGGTAAGCTGCGCGCATGTCAGCCCCGACGGCCTATCTCGTCCTGGCCTCTCAGCGCAGCGGCAGCACGCTGCTCGTGGAGTCATTGCGCGCGACGGGTGTCGCCGGTGAACCCGGCGAGTTCTTTCAATACCTGCCCAGCACCAGCCAGTCGCCACAGCCCCGGCAGTGGTTCGAGGGCGTGACCGACGAGTCGATATTGCGCCTGCTGGACCCGCTCGACGAGGGCAAGCCCGACCTCGCTCCACCGGAGATCTGGCGCGACTACATTCGCACGGTGGGCCGCACCCCCAACGGCATCTGGGGCGGCAAGCTGATGTGGAACCAGACGGCGCTGCTGCTCGAGCGGGCCAGCGGATTGCCCGACCGATCGGGTACCGGCCTGCTGTCCGCCATCCGGGATGTCGTCGGCAGCGACCCGTTCCTTATTCATGTTTACCGCCCCGATGTTGTGTCGCAGGCGGTTTCGTTCTGGCGTGCGGTGCAGACGCGGGTATGGCGCGGCAGGCCCGATCCGACGCGCGATGCCCGCGCCGAGTACCACGCCGGCGCCATCGCCCATGTCGTGCAGATGCTGCGAGCCCAGGAAGAGGGCTGGCGCAACTGGTTCGCCGAGGAAGGGGTCGCTCCACTGGAGGTGCCGTATCCGGTGTTGTGGCGCAACCTTTCGCAGATCGTCGGCGACGTCCTCGAAGCGCTCGGACAGGACCGGCGGCTCGCACCGGAACCGGCACTCGAACGGCAGGCCGATCATCGCTCCGACGCATGGGTCGACCGCTACCGGGCGGACGCGGAGAAGGAAGGGCTTCCCACATGACGGTCGACACCCTGCACGTCGACGAGCTCCGGCTGTTGGAGGCCGAGGCGGTACACATCATCCGCGAGGTGGTCGCGGAACTGGAGCGGCCCGTGCTGCTGTTCTCCGCGGGCAAGGACTCGATCGTGTTGCTTCGCCTCGCCGAGAAGGCTTTTCGCCCGTCGCCGCTGCCGTTCCCGGTCATGCACGTCGACACCGGACACAACTTCCCCGAGGTCATCGAGTTCCGCGACCGCCGTGTCGAAGGCGAAGGGCACCGGTTGATCGTGGCTTCGGTGCAGGAATCGATCGACCAGGGCCGCGTACCCGATCCCGGACCGGGCGCCTCGCGCAATCGTCAGCAGACCCGCACACTGCTCGACGCGCTCGAGGCGGGCGGATTCGACGCGGCGTTCGGCGGAGCCCGCCGCGACGAGGAGCGCGCCCGCGCCAAGGAACGCATCCTGTCCTTCCGCGACGAGTTCGGCCAGTGGGATCCCCGGGCCCAGCGGCCCGAGCCGTGGTCGCTGTACAACGGCCGCATTCGAAAAGGCGAACAGGTCCGCGTGTTCCCGCTGAGCAACTGGACCGAACTCGATGTGTGGCGCTACATCGAACTCGAGAACCTGGAACTGCCGTCGATCTACTTCGCTCACGAGCGCGAGGTGTTCGAACGCGACGGCATCCTGCTCGCGGTGTCCGAGTACGCCAAACCCGCCGACGGTGAGGCGTCATCTGTCGAGTGGGTGCGTTACCGGACGGTCGGCGACCTAACCATCACCGGTGCGGTGCGCTCGCGAGCCGTCGACATCGAGCGGGTGATCGCCGAGATCTCTGCTGCCACAGTGTCAGAACGTGGCGAGACGCGAGCCGACGACCGCACCTCGGCCGCCGCGATGGAGGACCGCAAGCGAGAGGGGTACTTCTGATGACCCGCCAGCTTCTCCGCATCACCACGGCCGGATCGGTCGACGACGGCAAGAGCACGCTGATCGGGCGCCTTCTGCACGACACCGACAGCCTCCCAACGGATCACCTCGAGGCCGTCACCGACGATGAGGGCATCGCCGACCTGGCGGCCCTCTCCGACGGTCTGCGCGCAGAACGCGAGCAGGGCATCACGATCGACGTGGCCTATCGATTCTTCTCGACGGACACACGCAGCTACATCCTCGCTGACACGCCGGGCCACGAGCGCTACACCCGCAACATGTTCACCGGCGCGTCCAACGCCCATGCCGCGGTATTGCTCGTCGACGCACGCGCCGGTGTGCTGCGCCAGACCAACCGACACGCACGCATCGCAAAATTGTTGGGCATCAAGCACTTCGTCGCGACGGTCAACAAGATCGACCTCGTCGACTTCGACAAGACCCGGTTCAAGGAAGTGCACAAGGAGCTGCAACAGGTCGCCGCCCGCCTCGGCAACATCGACATCACGGTGATCCCGATTGCGGCCAAACTCGGCGACAACGTCGTCCACCGGTCGCAGAACACTCCCTGGTACGAAGGGCCGACACTGCTGGAGTACCTCGAGAACATCGAGCTCACCGCGCCGCAGGCGGAATCGAACAAGTTGAGGCTTCCGGTGCAGTGGGTGTCGCGACCCACCGCCGAGCAGCGGCGCCGCTACACCGGACGGCTCTCCGGCGGGACGCTGAAGGTCGGCGACCCGGTGGTCAGCCTCCCCGCCGGCACCCGCTCCACGGTGACGCTTGTGGACACGCTCGATGCCGATCGCACGGTTGCTGTTGCGCCGCTGTCGGTTTCACTGGAGTTGGCCGACGACATCGACGTCGGTCGCGGCGACGTTCTCGTCAGCGGCTCCGATGCCGCCGTTCTTCCCGTGCTCGCCCGCGAACTCGACGCGACGGTGTGCTGGTTCCGGGAAAGCCCGTTGCGTGCGGGTGATCGGCTGGCGCTCAAACAGGGAGCGAAGACGGTTCGCGCCACCGTGCAGGCACTGCACAGCCGCCTCGATCCCGAGACGCTCGACGAGCTGGACAACCCGGTCGAGTTGGTTCTCAACGACATCGGCGAGATCACCCTGCGCACGAGCTCAGTGGTGATCGCCGACCCGTACGCGGAAAACCGGGACAGCGGCGCCTTCATCCTGATCGATGAGGCCACCAACGACACGGTCGGCGCGGGTACGATCATCGAGCCGCGTGAGGTCAAACCGGGCGCGCAGACACGCAACGACATCCGCTGGCACCCGTCCTCCCTCGACCGGGACTTTCGGTGGTCTGCCACCGGACAACGCGGTGCCACCATCTGGTTCACCGGCCTGCCCGCCTCGGGCAAGTCCACGATTGCGGTGGCCGTCGAACGTGCCCTCGTCGAATCCGGCGACGTGGCCTATCTTCTCGACGGTGACAACATCCGGCACGGGCTGTCCGATGATCTCGGGTTCTCGGCCGGCGACCGCGCCGAGAACATCCGCCGGGTCGGCCATCTCACCCGGTTGTTCGCCGACGCCGGTGTGGTGGCGCTCGCGTCGTTGGTGTCGCCGCTGAAGTCGGACCGCGAAACCGCCCGTGCGCTCAACGACGCGGCCAAGCTCCCCTTCATCGAAGTGCACGTGGCCACCCCGGTCGATGAGTGCGAACGGCGAGATCCCAAGGGCCTGTACGCACGGGCGCGCGCGGGAGAACTCAAGGGCCTCACCGGCGTCGACGCCCCGTACGAGCCCCCGGAGAACCCTGACCTGGTGCTCGACACCACCGGCGCCGACATCGCCGACCTGGTCGAGCAGGTGATCGATCTGCTCAACGCCCGGCGTGGCGCTCAACCGACCTGAGCCGCCACGAAGATTCGCCGGAACGGGAACAACGTGGTTCCGTCCGACCGCCTGGGGTACGAGGAATTCAGCATCGGAATCAGATCGGTGCGGAACTCCTCCCACTCGGGATCGGACAGCCTGCTGCGCACCGGGCGAAGCGCGGTGCCCGTGATCCAGTCCAGCACCGGGTTCGCGCCGGTCAGAACGTGCACATAAGTGGTCTCCCACGCGTCGACCGCGCACCCGGCGTCGGCCAACAGATTGGCGTAGCCGATCGGATCCTCAACCGGCGCCTCTCGAAACGGATAGGCCCGCAATCGCTCTGACCACTTGCCGCGACGAACGAGCTCGCGCACCGCGAGATGGGACGGCGCGTCGAAATTGCCCGGCACCTGCATCGCGATCCATGATCGGGATGCCAACTCCCCGGCCCACCGGACGAGAAGTTGCGGATGGTCGGGCACCCACTGCAGGGTGGCGTTGCTGACCACCACGTCGGTGCCGGGTTTCGGCGTCCAGTCGCCGACGTCGCCGACGTTCGCGTCGATCCCCCGCTCCCGTGCGGCCCGCACCATCTCCGGGGAACTGTCCAACGCCTCGATGTCGGCCTGCGGCCAGCGCTGCGACAGCGTGGCCGTGAGATTGCCCGGCCCGCAACCCAGATCCGCGACCCGTCGCGGCGCCTCGGCGCGGACCCGCGACAACAGTTCGAAGAACGGACGCCCGCGCTGGTCGGAGAACGACAGATACGCGTCGGGGTTCCACATGATGACAGTTTGACATCGCCCGATCGGGATACCATGCGGACGTGAGCCAATCGGACGCCAACCCGATCGATCCGCCCATACCCGTTCCCGACGTTCCGGGCGCCGACGCCAGCCGCGGTCTTCCGCGTCGCGCCGACCTCACGCTGCGCCAACGGTTCATCGTCGACTCGTCGGCCGTGGCCGATATCGCGCTGCGCACCGCGATCGCGTCGCTCCTCGCTACCACGATGGTGCCGACCCTGATGAGCGGGTTGCGCCGGTCGCAGTCACGCGCCGAACGTGAACAGTTGCAGTTCTACGCCGAACTGGCGGCGGCCAAGGATCCTGTCCGGTCGTTTCCCGCACCTTCCTCGCCGCCCCGTGTCGCATCGAGGTTGGCGAACCCGCTGGCCGAGTGGATCGCGAAGGGCCGCGTCCAGAACATTCGCTTCGACAGCAGCTTCGAGGCGATCAACCCCGCACTGCGCGAGCAGTGCCGCGGCTTCGAACGCAACAATGTCGTGCACGCCCAGCACTGGCGCCATGACGACGGCCCGCATCCGACGTTGTGTTTGATCCACGGGTTCATGGGCTCGCCGTATCTGTTCAACGGACTGTTCTTCTCGCTGCCGTGGTTCTTCCGGTCGGGATACGACGTCCTGCTGTACACCATGCCCTTTCACGGTCCCCGCGCTGAGAAGGGTTCGCCGTTCAGCGGGTACGGGTTCTTCGCCAACGGCTTCTCCGGTTTCGCCGAAGCGATGGCGCAGGCCGTGCACGACTTCCGCTCGGTCCTCGACTATCTCGAGTTCACCGGAGTCGACCGCATCGCCCTGACCGGGATGTCGCTGGGTGGATACACGTCCGCACTGATCGCGGCCGTCGACGACCGCATCCAGGCGGTCATCCCCAACGTCCCCGTCGTCGCGCCCGATCAGACGGTGGACGAATGGTTCCCGGCCAACAAGGTTGTCGGGCTGCGAAACCTGTTGACCGGAACCGACGCCGAACTCACCGGCGCAGCGACTATGTTTTCCTCACCGCTGAACTACACGCCGCTGGTGCCCAAGGACCGCCGCCTGATCATCACGGGTCTTGGCGACCGCTTGGCGCCACCGGAGCAGGCCGAGATGCTGTGGGAGCATTGGGACCGCTGCGCGTTCCACTGGTTTCCCGGCAACCACATCCTGCATGTCAGCCAGCCGGACTACCTGCGTCGGATGACCCGCTTCATGCGCGACTTCATGTTCGACTGAGTTCGGCCTGCGCTCCCGCCGGCCAGTCGATGCGCGCCAGCAGATCGGGAGCGATCGGCCGAACCGGAACACCGAACCGGCCAACGGCTTTGGGGTCCAACGCGGTGAGCAACGGCTTCTGCACGCCCCGATGGGTCGTCAACCCGGACACCGGAACACCACGCACGACCTCGGGAGTGCGGAATGCACACACCGCCGCCACAGCCGGGCGCACCGCCGAACCGCTGAACTCGACGGCCGTCCACGTCTCCGTCGATTCGGACCGCACCTCGTTGAGGCGCTCACCCAACCGCCCGTCGACTGGAATCCCGTAAGCCGAGACGAAACCGGCTTCGTCTTTGACGCCGCGCCACTTCTCGCGGGCCTTCCCGACCAGTGGCGCGTCGGCATCCTCGACCAGTACGGCATCGAGGCCGGCCTCCCGCAGTTGATCGGCGAGCCGCCGGCCGGCGATCTCGGCGGTCTCGCGCAGCGGTAACTCCGGCGAACGGGCCTGCAGTGCCACCAGGTTCGCGGTGGCATCGAGTGTCAGGCTGATCCATGTGGTGCGGGCGCCGTCGCGGTCGTGGGTCGTGACACGGGCCTTTTCGCTGCGGACACCGAACCGCTCGACATACCCGGATACCAGGGTCAGCGGCACACCGAGTCCGGCCGGGTCCTCGACCCGCACCACCACGGTGACCTGGTTTGGATTCTGCGCCTTCGGTTTCGAGTGGTTGCGCCGGAACACCGCGATGCGGCGCCCGACCATGTTCGTCAGGAACTGGCCGCGCCACCAGGCGAACACCACGACCACCACCGCCACAGCGATGCCGAAGATCCACCAGTCCGTGGTCGATTCCCACGGGTACGCCATCGCCGCCAGGACGACGGCCAACGCCGCCAGCGCAATTCGAACAGTCACGATGCCTCCGCTTGGTTGTCGAGGTTTCTTCGCCGATACACGGCGACGGCCGCCGTGACGGCCGCGATCAAGGCCAGCACGCCGGCACCGGCGAACGCGACCACCTTCGGTGTCGTATCGGGCGCGGCAGGCCGTGGCGGTGCGGCGACCGGCTGGGGCTTCGGTTCGCCGGGGCCGGCGACCGCGGCTGTCACGTCCCATGTCAACGCGGCGACGGGATCGACGAGTCCGGCACCGGTCAGGCTCGATGGTGCCCGCGCCGCGCCCTGGGCGCCAGCGGTGAGACGGTCCCTGACCTGCTCGGCGGTCAGACCGGGAAACCGGCTGCGCACCAAGGCCGCAACGCCCGACACGTACGCCGCCGCGAAACTCGAACCGTTCAAGGGATACCACCGGCCGCGGTCGTCGGGCAGTCCGTTCGCGAGACCCCCACCGTCGCCGTTGCCAACCGAAGCGATGTCCTGCCCCGGCGCGGCGATGCCCACCCACGGGCCTGCCATCGTGAAGTCCGACGGCCGACCGGATGTGTCGAGTGATCCCACCGAGAGCACGTAGGGCTGCCACGACGACGGTATCGACACCGAAGTGACCCCGGCCCAATTGCGTGGATCCTCGGGTCGACTGGGATTCGACAGCGGGTTCGACGGACACGCCGACCCCGGATTCAACCCGACTTTGTTGTTGCCTGCGGCGGCGACGATCACGGCGTCCTTCTCGACGGCGGCATAACGCAGGGCCGCACCGAGTTCTGACTGATCGATGTTCTCGGTGGCGGGAAGACAGGTGACGGCGGAGATGTTGATGACCCTCGCACCCAGATCCGCCGCACGAACGACCGCGCGGGCCAGGGTCGCGACGTCGAGGGCGACGCGCGCCGTCGCCGGATTCTCACCGATCTCGCGCGGAGAGAACCGTGACGAGGTCGACCGGATCGCGAGCACACGCGCGCCGGGCGCGACCCCGGAGAAGCCGTCGTCTCCCGGCTGACCCGCAATCAGCCCGGCCACCAGCGTTCCGTGGCCGTCGCAGTCGCTCAGGCCATCGGTGGATTCGACGAAATCCCCGCCGGGTTCGACGTTCGGCAGTCGGGGTCCGGGCCTGACACCGGTGTCGATGACTGCGACGAGTTGTCCATCACCTCGGCTGTATTCCCACGCGCCGTCGAGGTTGAGCAGATTCTGATTCGGACTGGCCGCGCCCGGGTCGCTGCCGGGCAGCACACCGGCGCTGACGCACGGCCCCCGCTGTGACTGCGGCTGGACGGGACCAGCGGCGCCCGATGGCGGCCGCACCGCAGGGTCGACCTGCGGTGGTGTGATCGCCTGTGCAACCGGTGAACTCGTGATCACGAGGGTCATCGCCGCCGTGGCCCCGAGCGCAGTGCGCAGCCGATCGCGCATCATCGATGCCTCATCGGTTCAGCACCCAGGCGAACAACCCGACGAGATACGCCAACACCGGAATCAGCGATGCGTCGATCCCGGATGCCAGGAATCCGACCAGGCGGCGCATCGGAAGCGAGTAGGTGTCGGGCGAACCGACCTTCGGAAACAGCGCCACGAGCACCCACACCACCGTCAGTCCACCGAGCGCGGCGAGCGCCCACCACGCCGCGGTGAGCCGGTCGTCGACGGCGAACACGACCAGGAAGGACGCCGCAAGCAGGAACGGCTGACTCAACAACCACGCTTTGCACGGCGCGGAATCCCACACCCGCGCCCGCAGCACCGCACCCAGCGCCACCGCTGCCACGACATACCACGCCCATGGCGAAACGCCCTGTGGCGCAGCCAGAGTCACCGCCCCTGCAGTGAACAGCAGCACGCCGCCCGCGATGAAGCCGGTCTGGTGCGAATCGCTGATCCGTACACGCCGCGGCAGGTCGGCGAGCACCTTCATCGGGTGAGGCGCGGGGGTCGGGTCGCCGGGGGCGGGGATCACCGGCATCGGCAGCCGGGCCCACAAGGCGGACAGTTGCGCGGCCTGGACCGTGACCACCAGCGCCGACACCACCAGGATGGATCCGACGACGATGTGGTTCAAGTGCCAGACCGTGGCGGCACCCGCGGTGATCAATGCGCCGCCGCCGACGACGGTGGCAGCCGTGAACACCGCGATGGCTCGCTGTGCGACAACGATGCTCACGATCGACCAGGCCGTCACGCCGGCGGCAGCCAGCAGCACATGCGACGGTCCGAACTCGCCCGGCACCCCGAGCGCGAGGGCCACCGCGATGGGCGCCAGCGCCGTGACGGCGAGCGCAGTTCCCAGCCGGGGTGAGCGGCCCCATGAGAGCATCGCGGCCAGGATTGTGACCAGCGCCGCGCCGCTGGCCAGAGCGAGGCCGGCGAAACCGCCGATGATCTCACTGTGGACCGCGGCGAACACGGTGGCGACCACGATGAGCGAGCTCACCGCCGCCGCGGCGCCGCGGGCGATGTGCGCTGCACCCCAGGGCTTCTCGCGGGCAGCCGAGAAGATGACGGCGGCATCGCCGATGTCCTCGACGATTCGTGGTGCCGCAGGACCGGCGGGAAGCGGTTGCAGCGCGAGCAGATCGCCGTCGACAACACCGACGGTGTCCAACGTCGCGTCGAGGCTAAACGGCGCGCCGCCGATCGGGGCCAGCGACAACACGACCGGTGCGGCGTCGCCGTATTCCTCGTCCGCGGGCATCGCCATCCGCCGCACGGCGGGCAGGATCTCACGCAGGGGAAGCTCGGTCGGCAACGCCATGTCCGTGACCCGACCGCCCGCCTCGCCCGCGGCGAGCACCGCGACGCGGACGATCGGCATCGACCGCGACGGAGCCGGGTCCGCCAAAGACGCTGTAGCGCCGCTCAAACTGTCTGCCATTGATGTTCCGTTCTCTGGTTGGAGTCGAAGTCTCGGGTCAATCTCAGGTCGGGGAACCACGCCCCGTCGGGCAGCGTTGCGGTCAGCCGCTCGACCGCGGTGGCGATCGCTATCGGCGAGCCGGGCGTGAAAGTCGAAATCCATTCGCCGTCGAACGCCTTGGCCGGGTGGACGAGGACCCTGCCCTCGCGGGTGTCGACGACGCTGACGCCGACGTCGGTGCTGACGCGGTGGCCGTCCCGGTGGTCACCGGCCACGATCTCGACATAGCTGCGGTCAGTCGCGTAGGCGGCTTCGACGACGGCGCGTGCGCTCGGCGGGACACCGAGGAACTCGATCACGTCGTCCAGCGCCGCGCCGTTGCGCAGCTTCTCGTCCGCCCGCGCCCCGATCCGCGCGGGGATCGCGAATTCATCGAATTTGGCCGGGGCGCGACCCGACAGCCCGGCGGTCAGGACGGGAACCAGCGCCTGCGGGTGGTCCACCTGTAACGCGGACAGAGTGACGAGGCCGCCACCGCGCAGCGCAACGACGGTGTGGTCATCGCGTCGCGCGACGTGCCCGCGCAGCATGTTCCCTGCACCGCGGACGAATCGGAGTTCGAGCCACCGCCGAGCCCGGCATGTCGTCGTAACCCACTGCCGCACATGAGGTTCGACGGTGCCGTCGGCCGTCATCACCCCTAGGTCGACCAGCTCGGCCGACAGCCTGGACTCGAATGCCGCCCGGTCCGCGTGATCGCTGTAGGGCGGGGTGATGGCCAGCACCCAGGGGCAGTTGCCCGCCCCCGAGGCGTCCGCGACGAACCAGGCCTGCTCCGCGGTCAGCTCGACTGCGTTAACTGCCACCGTTGGTCAGCCACCCCATTTGGCGCCTTCGGCCTGGTCCCGGGCGCTCATCGTCATGGTGTTCTGCTCGTGGGTGGCGGCCATCGCGCGGTAGGCGCGCACGAGTTCCTCGAGTGCGAGGTTCCACTGGGCCTGCCATGCCTGGTAAGTCGTTCCGGTGTCGCCCTGCCAGGCCCCGGCCAGTGCCGCCTGCTCGCTGGCGATGTCGGCGCCGACCGCGTGCAGGGCGCCTGCGTAACCGGCCATCTCGCCCGAATGGGCCAGCATCGCCGGGTAGTTGTACATGATCTGAGACATCAAGTTCTCCCTCTAGGTCAGTTCGAAGTTCAGATACCGGTGTAGGTGCTGGCCGCAGCCGCGTCCTGCGACACATAGGTGCCCGCAGCGTCGCCGAGGTTGACCTGAGCAATGTCCAGGAGCGCGTTCACCTTCGCGGAGACCTCGAGAAACCGGGCGTGTGCGGCCTGGAACGCGGCCGACGACTCGCCCATGTGGAATGCCTGCGCCGATTGCGCTGCCTGCTCGGCCTGCGCCATGGTGCTGCGCATCAGTGCCGCCTTCGCCGAGAACGCTGCCTCGGATGACACGAGTTGGGGGATGTGAGCGTCCAGGAGGCTCATGGGTGTTCCTTTCGGATTGTGGTTGGGCGGAATCGGTTTCGGTCAGCTCGGGTCAGTCGTTCTCTCCCCCCTTGTGGTCCCAGTCGCTGGGCAGCATGGGTTCGGTGGGGCCGCCGCCGAACGAGTCGCCTGCGAGCTCGGTGAGCCCGCTGGCCTGCTCAGAGTCCGACTTGGTCGCGGCACCGGTGAATCCCACTGCGCCGGCGCCCTTCTCCGACGCTGCGACGTGCGGGCGCCGAACGCTCTCGCGCGGCGGGGTCGCGTCTTCCGGATCGTCGGGTTCGTAATCCATGTAGGCATCGGCGTACTGACGCTGGTGCACCGGCTGCGGGCGCTTACGGCGTGCCTTGCGTTTGGCCAACGACGACGCCGCGGCCGCGGCGGCGGCCGACGCGGCGATGTCCGATGCGGGCGCCTTCAACCCCGTTCCCTCGCGGAACGTCGGGGAGATACCGCCTTCGGGCTCCGGCCCGGGCACCGCGTACGGCACGGCCGCGCCGACACCCGGCGCTGGGGGCGCCCCCGCTGGTGCCGCACCCGCACTAACGGACGGGGCGGGAGCGGCCGGCGCGGTTGGGACCGTCGGCGCCACGGTGGCAACCGGTGGAAGCGATTCCGCGCGCGGCTCCGCGACCGGCCGAACGGGGGCCGGCGCCGGAGCAGGGGCGGGGTCGGGTGCGGCCGCAGGAAGTGGCGGCGGGGTCTGCGACTGGACGATCAGGCCGATCAACAGTGGCAGCCAGATCGGAGCGCTGAAGATCAGCGACCACGTCGTCCATCCCAGCGGCTGTGTGATCGCCTGGTACAGAACGAAGAACAGCACCAGTCCCGACGATGGATTGAACAACCATCCGAAGAAGCTGTTCATGAAGTCACTGAGCGCATCGAGTACGTTGCCGAAGAACTGGCGTGCGAAGTTCAGGATCGACTCGAAAAAGTCCTCGAAGAACCTCATGATGTCCCGCAGCAGGTCCGCGATGGAGTCCGCGATATTTCGCGCTCCACCGGAGTCGGCGGCGGTGGCCATCGCCGCGGCCTGCTGCACGTCGGCTGCTGCCGACCCCGCCTCACCCACGCCGGGAGCGAGCAGGAACGGCGCGGGTGGCGTGGTCGGCGTCGCCGCCACCGCGGCACCGGACACCGCTTGGTAGGTGCTCATCGTCGTCGCGGCTTGGATCCACATCCGCACGTAGTCGGCCTCGTTCAAGGCGATCGGAATCATGTTGACACCGAGAAAATTCGTGGCGAGCAGCACCGCGTGGGTGGACTTGTTGAGCGCCAGTTCGGGGATCGTCGGCATGGTCGCCAGCGCCGTGGTGTACGCCGCCGCGGCGGTCGTGTGCTGCGCCGCAGCGGCTGCGCTGTTCGCGCTCGCTTGTGCCAACCACGCGAGGTACGGCGTGTGTGCCGCCGCGTACTGTGTGGCGCTCGGGCCCTCCCATGCACCACCCTGGACCGCGCCGAGCACGGCGGTCAACTCCGCTGCAGCGGAGGAGTATTCGGCCGCCAGTGACTGCCACGCCCCTGCCGCGGCCAACAGCGAACCCGGTCCGGGTCCGCTGCTCAGCATGGTCGAGTGCACCTCCGGCGGAAGCGCCATCCAAATGGGAGCCGTCACGATCAGCTTCCGGCAACCAGATAGCTCGCCGCGGCCGCCGCGTCGCCCGTGGCGTAGCTCGTCGCGGACTGGCCGACGCCGACACCGGAGCGGCCGAGCTCCTCGACGCCATGGGCGGCGACCGTGTTGTGCTGTGCGCCATGGGCACTCAGGCTCAGGGCGGTCTGTATCGACACCGCATCAACGGCCGGCGGGATCACAGCGGTCACCGCCGGCGCCGCTGCGGCGTGGGCGGCTGCCAACCGGGCCGTCAACGCCTCGACGGCCGAGGCCGCAGCGGCAAGGCCTTCGGGAACGACGCGAAGAGTCATCAGTTGTACTCCCTTCCACTGTTTCCGTTGTTGCTCGAGCGTTCGGCCACCGCGTCCGCGAACGGATTGACGAGTTGCAGGAACGTCGGCCCATCGCCGTCGTCGAGCAGCATCGCTCGGCCCGCGGGCAGACGACGGAACCGGTGTCCCCGGATCTTGCCGCTGTCCTGCGGGTTGCCCGACAGCATGAGGATCGTCGCCTGCAACTCGTTGAGCCGGCGTAGCAAAGGCGCGGTCATCAGGGCGTGCGCCGAACCGGTGGCCCGCGCGGTCACAATGACGCGCAGTCCCAGTTCGCTTGCCTGTGACAGCAATCCGATGATGCCGGTCCACGGCCGCTGGCCGGCGAACGGTCCGCTGATCGCGGGCGCGTCCGGGATCTGGTCGACGTCGTCGATGATGAGGTAGTGGGTGTGGGTGTCGTCGCCGGACCGGTAGTTCCATCGGGTCAGTTCCTGCACGGACATGTCCGCCGGCGGGCGGCGCTTCTCCAGCAGGGCGGTCAGGCCGAGCATCGCCGGAGTGATCCGGTCGATGTTCGGGGTGTACTCGTTGTCCGGGAACAACGGCTCGTCGACGAGGTGCAGGCGCCGGTCGATCACCGTGAACGCGACGCGATCGGACGTGGAGTTCTCCCGGATGGTGCGAATCACGTGGCGTAGCAACGTCGTCTTGCCGGATTTGGCGTCGCCGAACACCATCAGCAGCGGGTTCTGATCGAACGCCGTGGACACGGCCGCGAGATCCTCCTCGCGCTGGCCGATGACCACCCGTTCCGGCGCCGGATACAGCGGGGCGACGGCGCTCGGCGCGAGCTCGTGCGGCAGCAACCGCACCGGCGGCGCGCTGACGCCGCGATGGCGTGCGTTGATCACCGCGATGTCGCGCAGCGACGGCTGGGCGAACAGGAAGTGCTCGGCCGCCATGGTCAGACCGCGGCCGGGCTGGTCGGCGGGCACCGCCTCGGCGGGCCGGCGCAGAGCGCCCGTGACCCGTACATTGCTGTCGCGGGCGTCGGACAGCTTCAGTTCGAGGCGTTGGCCGAGACCGTCGCGCATGGCCAACGGCACCTCGAGCCAGTTCGGCGTCGTGACGACGACGTGGATGCCGTAGGACATTCCCGTGTTCACCAGTTCGGTGACCTTCGAGAGCAACGGGTTACGGGTGTTGAAGGTGTCGGTGTTGTCCCGGCTGAATGCATAGAGGTTGTCGATGACGAGGAAGACGTGGGGGTACACTTCTCCGCTTTCCGGCTTGCCCGAGTGACCACGCGCCTGGCGCGCACGCAGCAGCTGCTCTAGCTCGCCGAACGTACGGCGGATGCGCTCGGGTTCCAGCGGCGAGGCGACGCTGCCGACGTGTGCCAGATCTTCGAGCGCCCGCAACTGACCGCCGCCGTAGTCCAGGCAGTAGAACGTGACGTCGCGCGGTGAGTGCAGGGCGGCCGCGGACAGCATGAACGTCTGCAGCGCCGTGGTCTTACCCGACTTGGGTCCACCGTGGATCAGCAGGTTGGAGCCCGCGGACCTGGCATCGAAGATCAGCGGGTCGCGGCGCATCGCGAACGGCCGGTCGATTTCGCCGAGCGGCCAACGCCATTGACGCTGGGTCACGTCGGCGCGGGTGAGCAGATCGTCGAGTGGGATCGGCTCGTCGAGCGGGGCAAGCCACAGCGGCGGCGCCTTCGGTCCGTAGTGGGCGAGCTGATCGCCGATGGTGGCGATGAGCTTGCGCGGCGGACGCTCCTCATGGGCGGCGGGATCCGATACGACGACGGTCTCCGCGGGCACATCGACGTGGCCTGCGGTGAACGGCTGCGGCATCGGAACCGACTGCACCACAACCGATCTTTCCGCCCGGGGCGGGTCGTAGATCCCGTCGACGTACGTGCTGCGGAACTTCACGGGCATCGCGCCCGGTGCCGGTACGAGGAAGCCCTCACCCTTGTGCTCGGGACCGGCCTCGATGTGGAACGCGTCCTCGACACCGATGATCTGCCGGCTGATGGCCGGGCTGGCGACCTTGAGCCCGATGCGGTAGGAGGTATTCTTGTCGATGTCCTTGATCCGGCCCACGTCCAGCGTCTGCGACGCGAACAGGATGTGGATGCGGAACGAACGTCCTTTCCGCGCAACATAGTCGAAGAGATCGGCGTACTCGGGATGGTCGGACAGCATCAGCGAGAACTCGTCGGCGACGACGAGCAGGGTGGGGAGCGGCGGCAGGTCGTGGCCCGCCGCGATTGCGGCCTCGTACTCGAGCACTGAGTTGAACGCACTGCCCTGCACCCGGCGGCCGGCCTCCATGAGCAATTGCTCACGCCGGGCCACCTCGCCGCGCAGCGTGTCGGCGAACCGGTCGGCGAGCGAGCGCTTCTCCGCCATGTTCGAGATGACCGCGACCACCTGCGGGAAGTCGCGGAAGATGTCGGCTCCGGCCTCGCCCTTGAAGTCGGCGTAGATCACGATCAACCGATCAGCGGAGTGAGTCGTCAGCAGCGACAACAGGATCGCCATCAACGTCTGCGACTTACCGGAACCGGTCATACCGATCATGAGGCCGTGCGGACCCATACCGCCCTCGGCCTCGTCCTTGAGGTCGAAGATCAGTGGTTCGCCGGTGGCGGTCACGCCGATGGGGACCCGCAGTTCGGCCCCGCGCGCCCGCGGCGCCCACAGACTCGCCACGTCCAGTGCCGCGGCGTCCGCAATGCCGAGCAGCGTGGAGAAGGTGGCAACCCCGCTGCTCCCGGTGCGCGCGTGGCTCGGGTTCGAATCCCACTTCGACAGCCGGCGGGCGATGTGCCGCGCGGTCGCGACGTCGAGCCGATCGGCGGCGTCGACGTACGACTGCCAACCGCTGGTCTGCCAACGCTGCAGCTTTCCGTCGCTCAACTGCAGGATCGGTCGCTCCGGGTCGGGGTATTGCTCGCGGTGCGGCGGTTCGGCGATGCGCTGCACCAGCGTCACACCGGCCAATCCGCCCCGCGGGACGAGTGTCGTGGTGTCCACGTCGGGGTCGTCGACGACGATGAGCAGGTGCTTGACCTCGGCGTCGTCGTCACTGCCGAACGGCGGCCGGTCGTCCAGCGCGTCGGCGAGCTGCGCACGCAGTTCGCCGATGTCGGACGCAAGGTAGCGGGCGGGACCCGCCCCGTCGACGGCGCCCGGGATGTCGTTGTGCGGCAGCCACTTCAGCCACGACCAGTCGTCGCTTTCGATGTCCGGCGCCAACAACGCGACGCCGAGCACAGCGGGGTCGTGCCAGGTGACGGCCTGGGCAACCCATGCGCGAAATGCCCCGCGGACCTCGCCGGGCTCGCCGAGCACCGTGATGCGCGAGACCTTGCCGACGTCGATGCCGACCGGCACGTCCCGCACCGTCCGCTGCACATCGAGAAGCGCCCGTAATGCGCTGTGCGACACCGGTTCCAGGTCTACCTCGTCCGCGCTGTCCTTCACCCGCAGCGACGCGTTCAGCGGTGCGTCGTGCAGTCCGGTCCGCACCACGAGGAAGTCGGGGTCGTGCGGGTCGCGCTCCCACTGTCGGCGGGTCCCCGGCACGTCGATGAGCAGCTTCGGATCCGGATGCGACCATTCCATCGCCGCGCGCTGTTCGGCGGCGTGCGCGCGCACATTGTCGCGGACCACCGACAGGTAGCGCAGGTAGTCGGCCCGCTCGGCATCGACTTCCTCGGTGCGCATCTTGTTGTCGGTGCCGCGGTAGAGCGCGGTCGCGGCCAGCAGCAGGACGAACGGGAAGAACAGCGTCGTCGGCGAGATCAGCCGCATACCCGTGGCCACCAACGCCACGATCATGCCCACGATCAGGATGACGATGAGGAACGGCAGCACCCGTCGCAGCAGCGACGGCGGAATCACCCGCGGCAGCTCCGGCGGCGGTTCGATCGTGATGGCGCCTTTACGCGTCGTCGGCACCGCAATCCGGCGGCGCGCCTCGAATATGAGCCGACTCATTACGGCGTCTCCCTCACGACAGCGGGGCGGGGGTCGGCGGCCAGGGCGTCATGGGCCAGCAACGCGTCGCTGCGCGACAGCGTCGGGCCGGGAGCGAACTGGCTCAGCATCGACCATGGGATGGGCAGGGCAGGCGGGTTCAGCCCGAGCGCGGTGATGGCGCTCTCGTCACCGTCGGTGTCGAGGCCGTAGCGCACCCCGACGTCGCTGAGCCAGAACGACGCACCGCCGACGGGCGACGTCGACGTGCCTCCGCCGTCCTGCCCGACGGTCTGGACCAGGAAGCCGCGGCCCGGGGTCAGCACCACGTTGTTCGCTGTGGACCCGGAACCCGCCCCGACGAGCTGCACGGGGCGCAGCTGCTCGGACACCGGCAGCGTGACTCCGGTACGCAGATCCAGCGTCGCGCTGGTGGCGTCCGCGGGTCGCTTCCACTCGGCGCAGGTCAACGGCGCGTCGGCGGCATCGACGAGCGAAACGGGTTGTGCGGGATACGCGTCGGTTTCGATGACGTCGGCGACAGGCAGGCGCGCGATGTCGTCGGCGCCCAATCGCGGCGGCTGCTCGAGGCCGTATGAGTTCGTGTTGCGCATGATCGCGGCGATGACGGGTGAAATCGGTTGCAGCCCGTCGTCGAGCACCGCGTAATGGCGCAGCGTGTTGTCGGTGGCGAAGGATGCGACCACCGCGCCGACGGGCGCCTGCACCGGCAGCGGGTATCGCGGCGGCGACCCGGCGCCAGGAACGGCCGGCGGACTCAGCGCGGGAGCTTCCGGGACCGCGTTGAACAGGCCCGCCGCGACCGGGCGCGCGTCGGCACCTCCGATACCCAGGCCCAGGGCACTGGTGACCGCGCGGTTGTTCATGTCGATCGGACTGCGGCGGCCGTTCCACAGCAGCCAGGTGCCAGCGTTGGGTCCGGCCGGGTTGGAGACCAGGATCGCCTTGTCGTCGGCCAGTGGCGCGGCGCGTTCGCCGCCGTCGGTCAACGGGCCCGCGATCATCGTTACGCCGGCCGCCGGTCCCGAAACCCCGTCGCACACCGTCCAATCGGCGTCACGGGTGGTGCTCTGCACCATGCGTTCGGGCGCACCGGGGATGCCGATCAGATTGCCGCGCGGGAACTGGTCGATCTCGCTGGTCTTGACCTGAGACGGATTGTCGGGGCGGCCGGCGATCAGGCGCGCGGACGTCAGGTTCAGCACCGGGTGCAGCTGCTCACCGAGGCGCACGTAGAGCGCCGATGTGGTGCGGTCGGCGAGGATCGCGTCGTTGCCTGCGACGCCGCCGGGCCGGATCCATGAGAACACGAAACATCCCGCCACCACGGTGATCAGCACCAGCGCGCCGACGAGAACCGAACGAGTCTGGGTGCGCAACGGGTCGACGAGCATGCGGGTGTCGTGTAGGGCGACCCCGGATGCGATGCGCCGCATGATGAATCGCCATCCGGTGACCTGATGGCGGGTGACGAACCCACGGCGGTACACGACGCGGTCGGGGTTTTCGTTCTCCGGTGTGCGCGAGGCGAACGCCCGGCGGTCGGAGTTGTCCGGATTGCTCATGCGGGCACCGTCAGGCCGAGGCCACGCAGCAGTGGAATCGCGGATTTGGTCACGTCTTCATCGGTTATGGTCATCAGCTCGTCATCTGTGAAGTCGTGGGATTCGGAGTGATCGAGTCGGTACTCGCGCTCCTCCTCGGAACGCTCGACCAGGTTGCGGACGAACCGGCCGTTGCCGGCGATGTCGAGGTTGCGCCTCTCCACACCGGCGGCGTCCGGCGTCGTCGCCGCGGCCAGCTGCCCGAACAGCGACTCCATGTGGGCCAGTGCCGCAGGCTCGAAGACGCTGTCGCGCTTCTCGGCCATCCGGACCGCGATCTCGACCAGTTCATGCGGTGTGTACGAAGGGAATTCGATGCTGCGGGTGAAACGCGACCGCAGCCCCTCGTTGGTGTCGAGGAACGCGT
Organism: Mycolicibacterium komanii; assembly: GCF_001050035.1. The sequence goes on along the minus strand of NZ_CVTA01000020.1, from coordinate 34,989 downwards.
CGAGGTCCTTGCGATAACCGGCGACGATGACAACCAGTCGCTCGCGGTCGTTCTCCATGCGCGCCAGCAGCGTGTCGATCGCGACCAGGCCGAAGTCGTTCTTGGCGCCGGTCGACACCAACGCATAGGCCTCGTCGAGGAACAACACTCCGTCGAGCGCGCTGTCGATGATGGCGTTGGTCTTGGCCTCGGTTTCGCCGATGTGCTGGCCGATCAGGTCGGCGCGGTGCACCTCGCGGACCGTCTCCTTCTTGAGAATGCCCAGGCCGCAATAGATCTTGGCGACGACGCGCGCGATCGTCGTCTTACCGGTGCCGGGCGGTCCCGCGAATACCAGATGGTTGGTGCGCTGCGCGACGGTCAGGCCGCGCTCCTGGCGGCGGAGCGCCATCGCGACCGAACTCTTCAGCCGCGCGACCTGATACTTGACCTCTTCGAGGCCGATGAACTCGGCCAGCTCGGCCTCGGCCTCGATCAGCAGGTGGGCCTTGCGCTCTTTCGCGCCGGGGTCGACAAAGTCCGCTTCGCTCGGTTCGGTGGCGGGATCCCACGGATCGGAGCGGCCTTCGATGCGCGCGGCCGTGGTCGGCACGATGCCGTAGGAGGTGTCCGACAGCGCGAGTTCGACCTGCTCGTTCTCCGGGTTGGCCGCGTAGAGCTCGGCGAGCACGTCGCCGGCGTCGAGCTCGTCCCCCTGCGCGCGCAAGCACAGCGCCTTGACCAGCGTTCCGTCGACCGTCGCGACATCAACTGGGCCGGAGGGGTCTTCGAGGTAAGACAGTGCGGGTGCGTACATACCGAGGCGCGCGAGCGACGTGCCGAGCGCGACGCGTGCCGCGTGCGCGTAGGTCGCGTCGAGGCGCTCATCGTTGACGATCGGCGTGATCAGCCGGACCACATCCGACCAGCGCTCGGCGCGGTAGTACATCGCGATCCGCACCCATCGGGCGTCGAGCCAGCTGGGGCGCCGGGTGATCAGCGGTTCGACGAGTTCGTCCGCGCCCGCGTAATCACCGGCGTCGCACAACGTGACGGCGTAGGCCAGCTGGAAGTCGTCGGGTGTGGATGCCGAGAACTTGAGGTACAGACCGGTGTCGTAGGTGAAGGCGAGATCGCCGTCGGCGAGCTGCACGTGGCGCTGCAGGACACCGGCGGTGGCGACGGTCTGCCAGATGGCCTCGAGAACCCTGGCGCTGGTGTCACCGGACGCGGCGAGTCCCGTCCACGCATCGCACTGGTCGCGGGCGATGCGGGTGAGTTCAGTGAACCCGGACCGCGCAGTGGCCTGGTCCGATGGGCGTCGACGGTCGTGCACCGACAGCCCGAGGGCGCGGCAACACGTGGCGAACTGACTTACCACGTCGTGGTCGACGCGCGAAGTCGCAGCAAAATCCGTTTGTAGCGGCACGCGCCGTGATCTCCCCGTAGTTATGGCAGGCTAACTTTACGGGGCGAAGTTAGCATTGACTAAGCTAACTTGTACAGACGCACGGGGTCCGCTCAGCGAGTGAGCGGGCTCACGATTTGACGGCGCTCACCAGGCTTATCGTGCCGGTCATCGTCGCCGCCTCCGACCCCTCCCCGGGCACCGGTCGGCCGTTCTGATGCAGGTACTCCACGAGTGGTGTGGTGTCGGCGCGCCAGCCGCGGGCGCCGAACCACTGCGCGGCGGGCTGGTGCTGCTCGTTGTAGACCAAACTGAAGAACTTGTCTTCGTCGCCGACGGACAGCTCCTCTTCCCTCTTCGCCTCGAAGGCCGCCGCGTCCATGGGCGCCGCCTCCTCGACGGCGGCGTGACTGCCTGCGGCGGCCAGCGAGTCGATGCCGGTGAACAGCTCGCGCTGAGCGCTGGCGGGCAGATAGATCAACAGGCCCTCGGCGATCCAGGCCGACGGCTCGTCCGGATCGAATCCGTTGTCGCGCAGTGCCCGAGGCCAGTCGTTGCGTAGGTCGACCGGGATCTCGCGGCGCTCGGCCCGCGGGACGTGGCCGTCGAGTGCATGCCGTTTGAATTCGAGCACCCGCGGCTGGTCCAACTCGAACACCACGGTGCGGTCGGGCCAGTCGAGGCGGTACGCACGCGAGTCCAGCCCCGCGGCGAGCAGCACGATCTGCCGCACTCCGGCGTCGGCGGCGGCACGGAAGTAGTCGTCGAAGTACTTGGTGCGGACCGCCTGGAAGTCGACGAAATGCGCGCCGAAGTCCTCGGTTCGCAGCGCGTGATCCCGCGCTTGCCCGTCGAGCAGGTCCGCCCACTCGCCACCCACCGCGCGACAGAAGATCTCCGCGTACGGGTCGACCGCGGCCGGGTCGGGCTTCTGCGCTTCGAGCGCGCGAGCGGCGGCGACGAACAACGCGGTCGAGCCGACGCTCGTGGTGATGTCCCAGGTGTCGTTATCGGTACGCATGTACCTCTTTGTACGCCGCGATTCTGACAGTGCGCTGAGCAGCGAGTGTGCACACCCGCGCGAGGCGCCTTACTGACTACACCAGCGGGCGACCCGTGCGCACGCGCCAGTCCAAATCCTTGAGCAGCACGTTGAACGGGAACTGGCGGACGAACCGCGGCATCACGTTGTTGATGCGGCCGAGCAGCCGCATGACGCGGTTGAACCGCCGCTGCTTGACGGCGTCCCACGGCAGCCGCATCTCGTCGCGAAACCGTTGCGGCAGAAAGCCGGTCGTGATGAAGAGGTTGACCGCGTCGGTGCGTTTCTGCAGCCATGCCGGAAGCTTGAGGTTGCCGATTCGCCCCGCGGCGATCGGCCACAGGTATTCGCGCACCGCGTCGTCGATGTGAACCTTGTCGAGCGACTGCTGCCAGTACTCGTCGAAGGCCTTCCGGTCGGCGGGCCACATCTGCGCGGGCACCTGCAGCGTCGTGCCCAGCGCCGCGCCGTCGCGGTAATGGCGGTCGGCTGATACATCATCCATCTCACCGACGAAGACCCGGTACACGTCGACGAAACCCTTGTACAGACAGGCGGCCACCCACAGCTGCAGGTCCTTGTCGAACGCGTTGTACTCGACCGGGCTGTCCGGCAGCGAGTACACCTCGCGATGGGACCGGTTGACCGCGCGCCGGTATGTCGCCTTCTGCTCGTCGGTGCCCGCCAGCGCGACCGCGAGGTAGGTGAACGTGGTCCGCGCCCGCTTGATGGGATGCCGGTCGGCACGGCCGCTTTCGACGCGGCTGTCCTTGACGCCGTATCCGACTCCGGGCCGCGCGAGTTCCATGATCACGTTGGCGGGTCCGGACAACAGCCCGATGCCCAGCATCGCATCCTCCGGCGCCACATCGCGCAGCAGTTTGTGCCCGGGCAGAGGCGCGTCGTTGACCGGTCGTCCGACGTGGTCGATCGGCTGGGTGACCATCGGGACCCCTATCGCAAATGTGAGAACGCTTGTTTCCTGATATTGCCGTGGTCGGCACCGAGTGTCAAGATGGCGGCCATGGCACAGGTCCGCCCCTACCGCGGCGTCGACGCGGCCCAACGGCTCGCGCAGCGCAGGCAGAGCTTGCTCGAGGCCGGCCTCGAGCTGCTCGGCGCCGGTGGAGACCCCGCGGAGTTGACGGTGCGGGCCATCTGCGCGCAGGCGGGGCTGGGTGTCCGGTACTTCTACGAGACGTTCAGCGACAAGGACGACTTCGCCGCTGCGGTCTACGACTGGGTCATCGCCGACATCGCGGCGACCACGCAGGCGGCCGTCGCGGCCGCACCGCTGCGTGACGGCTCCCGTGCGGCGATGGCCAACATCGTGCGCACCATCGCCGCGGATCCGCGGGTGGGCCGCCTGGTGTTCAGCGTCCAGTTGTCGAACACCGTCATCGTGCGCAAACGCGCCGAGTCCACGGCCCTGTTCGCCCACTTACTGCTGCAGCACGCGGGCACCGTCGTCCCGCACGACAACGAACTCGACGAGGCCACCGCGTATTTCGCGGTCGGCGGGGTGGGGCAGACCATCAGCGCCTGGCTGGAGGGGCACCTCGACCTCGACGCCGACCAACTCGTCAACCGGCTTGCGGCGAACATCGACGCCGTCTCGGGCGTGCCGACGGACGAATGACGCGTCAGGCGGTCACCCGGGGACGCCTATCGGCCGCCGTCTTCGGCGTCGCGTTCGCGTCGCGCTCGGTGAACTCCTTGGTCCAACAAGCGAATTCGAGCGTAATGCCGTCGGGGTCCAGAAAGTAGAACGACCTGACGTACACACCGGGGTGCACGGTCGATGAAACCTGAGCCTCGCTGTCGTCGTGGTTGAGCACCGGCCCGACCCGCACACCCTTGGCCTTGAGGCGCTGCCGATATTCGTCGAATTTCTCGGCGGGCACGTGGAACGCCAAGTGGTTCATGGTGCTGACCGCGCTGACGATGTCCCCGATGCCCGGAATGGCCTCCGGCGATGAGATACCGGGAACCCGGTCCGGCGCGTCGGCGAACCAGAAGAACGCCACACAGTCGCCGTTGCCGGCGTCGAAGAAGAAGTGCTGCCCCATGCCTCCCGGCAGGTCGAGCGACTTGATCAACGGCATCCCGAGGACGTTGCTGTAGAAGTCGACGGTTCTCGCCATGTCCGAGCACACCAGGGCCACGTGGTTGATACCGCCGAGCTCGAACTCGGTATTGGGATTGTCGGGCCTGATCACGGGCGCCTCCTAGCGCGAATCTCTGGCCAGAAACGCAAATCGAATTTAGCATCAGGGGCAATCACGAGCAATGACGAACGGACCGGCACCGCTATGACGATCGCCCCGCGCGTCCCGTTGCCGATCGTACCGGTCATCAAGATCGTAGAACGGCCTGTATCCCTTGACTTTTCGCTGAATTCCGGGGGGCTCGAATGACCAGAACGCCGTCCACCACCGGAACGCCGGGCGTCACCCGCGAATTCGTCGGTCTCGACTCCCCCACCGCCCGCCGGGCGGGCGCGGGCGGTCACCCGTGCCAGGGCCTCTACCACCGTGGCGTCGGCCGCAAGCCGAAGGTCGCGATGATCGCCACGCACTACCAGATCGACTTCTCCGAGCACTATCTCGCCGACTACATGGCCACCCGCGGAATAGGCTTCCTGGGCTGGAACACCCGATACCGCGGGTTCGAGAGCAGCTTCCTGCTCGACCATGCGCTGGTGGACATCGGCGTCGGAGTGCGGTGGCTCCGCGAGGTGGCGGGTGTGGAAACCGTTGTGCTGTTGGGCAACTCGGGCGGTGGTTCACTGATGGCGGCGTACCAGGCACAGGCCGTCGACCCGCACGTGACGCCACTGCAGGGTATGCGACCGGCGGCCGGACTCAACGACCTGCCACCCGCCGACGGCTATGTCTCGACCGCAGCACACCCCGGCCGGCCCGACGTACTCACCGCCTGGATGGATGCGTCCGTCGTCGACGAAACCGACGCCGTGGCAAGCGATCCCGAACTCGACATCTTCGACGACCGCAACGGCCCCCCGTTCTCAGCCGACTTCGTCGAGCGGTACCGCGCCGCCCAGATCGCGCGAAACCACACGATCACCGATTGGGCCGAAGCCGAACTCGAGCACGTGCGTGCCGCCGGCTTCTCCGACCGTCCGTTCACGGTGCTACGGACGTGGGCCGACCCCCGCATGGTGGATCCCACCCTGGAGCCGACGAAACGACCCGCGAACATGTGCTACGCCGGAGTACCGGTGCAGGCCAACCGATCCGCCCGCGGAATCGCGGCGGCCTGCACGCTGCGCAACTGGATCGGCATGTGGAGCCTGCGATACGCCCAGACCCGTGCCGAACCGCACCTGAACCGGATCACCTGCCCGGCGCTGGTCATCAACGCCGAGCAGGACACCGGCGTGTTCCCGTCCGATGCCCAGCACATCTTCGATGCGCTCGCCAGCACGGACAAGGCGCAGTTCTCGATCGACACCGACCACTACTTCACCACTCCCGGAGCGCGCAGCGAGCAGGCCGATACCATCGCGAAGTGGATCGCGAAGCGGTGGCGGTGACCGGCGGACGCTCGCAGCTGAGAGTCCTCGCCCATTACACTCCCGGCGTCAAGGCGATCGACTTCGTTGCGCCGCAGGCCGATTGGCTCGACATCCGCTATTGCGCGGAAGATGATGACGCCGCCTTCTACCGCCTGCTCCCCGACGCCGACGTGATCTGGCACGTGCTGCGGCCGATCTCCGGCGACGACCTCGCCGAAGCACGACGCTGCCGGTTGGTACACAAGATGGGCGCCGGGGTCAACACCATCGACGTGGCGACCGCGACCGACCTGGGCATCGCGGTCGCCAACATGCCCGGAGCCAACGCCCCGTCGGTCGCCGAGGGCACCGTGCTGCTGATGCTGACCGTGCTGCGCCGGCTGACCGAACTCGACCGTGCGACCCGCGAGGGCCGAGGCTGGCCGTCCGACCCGAGCCTGGGCGAGACTGTCCGCGACATCGGCGGCTGCACGGTCGGTTTGATCGGGTACGGCAATGTCGCCAAGAGGGTCGAGCGCATCGTGCGGGCGATGGACGCCGAGGTGCTGCACACCAGCACGCACGACGACGGGCATCCCGGCTGGCGAGCGCTTCCCGACCTCCTGGCGGCCAGCGACATCGTCTCGCTGCATCTTCCGCTGACCGACGCGACTGCGCGCATGATCGACGGCGCGGCGATGAAGCGGATGAAGCCCGGCGCGGTGCTGGTGAACACCAGCCGCGGCGCCATCGTCGACGAGACCGCCCTCGTCGACGCGCTGCGCTCGGGAAAGCTGGCGGGCGCGGGCCTCGACGTGTTCGCCACCGAACCCGTCGAGCCCGACAACCCGTTGCTGTCGCTCGACAACGCGGTGCTCACCCCGCACGTCACCTGGTACACCGCCGACACGATGCGGCGATACCTGGAACACGCGGTCGACAACTGTCGCCGGCTGTGGGACGGCCGTGAACTGGCCAATGTCGTGAACGGTATCGTGTCTCCCAACCGACCGGTTAATAGGGACACTCCGTCACAGTGAGGTGCACGTATGCCCATTGCAATCAGTCCTGAGCACAACGATCTGGCCGACTCGGTGCGGTCCTTCGTCGCTCGGGTGGCACCGTCCGAGGTGCTGCACGAAGCCCTGGAGACGCCTATCCCGAATCCGCCGCCCTATTGGAAGGGCGCAGCCGAACAGGGCCTGCAGGGTGTGCACCTGCCCGAAGGCGTTGGTGGACAAGGCTTCGGCATCCTCGAGCTCTCCATCGTCGCCGCCGAATTCGGCTACGGCGCGGTCCCGGGGCCGTTCGTGCCGTCGGCCATCGCCAGCGCGCTGATCTCGGCACACGACCCCAACGCCCCGCAGCTGGGTGATCTCGCCTCCGGCGCGACGATCGCGACCTACGCCATCGATTCCAGCCTGACCGCCACCCGGCACGGTGAAGGCGGAGCGGCCGGGCTGGTCATCAGGGGCGAGGTGCGCGCCGTGCCCGTCGCAGCGCAGGCATCGCTGCTGGTGCTGCCCGTCGCCATCGACAGCGGTGAAGAGTGGGTGGTTCTCGACGCCGATCAGCTGGAGATCGAACCGGTCACGAGCCTGGATCCGCTGCGGCCCGTCGCCCACGTGCGCGCGAACGCCGTCGAGGTGGGCGACGACCGGGTGCTGAGCAACCTGAGCCGCCCGCTGGCCCGCGCGTTGATCTCTACGTTGCTGTCCGCGGAGTGCATCGGCGTCGCCCGGTGGGCCACCGACACCGCCGCCGCATACGCCAAGATCCGCGAACAGTTCGGCAGGCCCATCGGCCAGTTCCAGGCGATCAAGCACAAGTGTGCCGGGATGATCGCCGACACCGAGCGCGCCACCGCCGCCGTCTGGGATGCAGCCCGCGCCATCGACGAGTTCCGCGAAACCGGCTCGGCCGAAGCAGCTTTCGAGTTCGCCGCGGCCGTCGCAGCCACCCTGGCGCCCGAGGCGGCCCAACACTGCGCCCAGGACTGCATCCAGGTGCACGGTGGCATCGGCTTCACCTGGGAGCACGACACCAACATCTACTACCGGCGCGCACTGGTGCTGGCGGCCGGCTTCGGCAGGCACGCCGATTACCCGCAGCAGGTCGTGGACGTCGCGACCACCACGGGGATGCGCAAGCTCAACATCGACCTCGACCCCGAGACCGAGAAGCTGCGCGATGAGATCCGCGCGGAAGTGGCTGGGCTCAAAGCTATTCCCCGCGAAGAGCGCAACGTCGCGATCGCCGAGGGCGGCTGGGTGCAACCGCACCTCCCCAAGCCGTGGGGACGCGCGGCCGGGCCCGTCGAGCAGATCATCATCGCCCAGGAATTCGACGCCGGCCGGGTCAAGCGCCCGCAGATGGGCATCGCGGCGTGGATCATCCCCTCGATCGTCGCGTTCGGCACGGACGAACAGCAGCAGCGCTTCTTGCCGCCGACGTTCCGCGGCGAAATGATCTGGTGCCAGCTGTTTTCCGAGCCCGGTGCGGGTTCGGACCTGGCCAGCCTGACGACGAAGGCGACGAAGGTCGACGGCGGTTGGCGGATCACCGGGCAGAAGATCTGGACCACCGGTGCGCAGTTCTCGCAGTGGGGTGCGTTGCTTGCAAGAACAGACCCAAGCGCTCCAAAACATAATGGGATCACCTATTTTCTGCTGGACATGGCCAGCGAGGGGGTCGAGGTCAAGCCGCTGCGCGAGCTGACCGGCAACGCGATGTTCAACACCGTGTTCATCGACGACGTCTTCGTGCCCGACGAGATGGTGCTCGGTGAGGTGAACCGGGGCTGGGAGGTCAGCAGGAACACGCTGACCAACGAACGGGTTTCGATCGGCAGCAGCGAACCGCCGTTCCTGGCCAGCCTGGCCGACTTCATCACGTTCCTGCAGGAGGGTCAGTTCGACCAGATCGAGCAGAACCGCGCGGGCAGGCTGATCGCCGAAGGCCATGCCGCCAAGGTGCTCAACATGCGTTCGACGCTGCTGACGCTGGCCGGCGGTGATCCGATGCCGGCGGCGGCCATCTCGAAGCTGCTGTCGATGAAGACCGGCCAGGGCTACGCCGAGTTCGCGGTGTCGTCGTTCGGCACCGACGGCGCGATCGGGGATCCGAAGCAGGAGCCCGGCCGATGGGCGGAGTACCTGCTCGGCAGCCGGGCCACCACGATCTACGGCGGGACGACCGAAGTGCAGCTCAACATCATCGCCGAGCGCCTGCTGGGATTGCCGCGCGATCCGTAGAAGCGCTTGCCGAACGGGCGTAGCCTGGACTTCACGGTTGAATTTCGACGTTCGGCGGAAGTGATGCGCAGCCTCGGTATTCGTATCGCCCGCGCCACGATCGGCGCCGCGGCAATGGTGGGGCTGTTCGTCGCGCCGGCGGTCATCGGCGACGCTCCGGCGCCCCGAGACCAGGCGGCACCGTGCTATCCCGGCGTTCTTCCCGGAAACCCGTGGGCGACGTCCTGCAACTTCGGTCCCCGCCCGCCGAGGATCCGCGGCGGTACGCCCGACCAGACCGCGGTGATCGCCTGCCGCGACATCCCCGGGTGCCTGTCGGCGTTCGTCAACGGACCCTGGTGAGCGTTTAACGAGCGCGTCTGGGGCAATCTTGATGTCATGACCAACGACGTCGAGAAACGCTGGGACCGGCCGGGAGCGTTCCGGGCCGCCGCCATCTACACGGCGGTGGTGGTCGCGGTCGCCGCCCTCGCCTTCGTCATCTACGCGGTCGTTTCGAAGACTTCCATCGTCGCTGCCTCGACGGTCCCGGCGATCCTGTTCCTCGGCGGGGTGGGCGCGTTCGTCAGGACCTACCGCGAGTGGAAGGCGGAGGGCGCCTGGGTGCAATGGCAGGGCGCCGGCTGGTTCCTGCTCCTGCTGATGCTGGTGTGCCTGGCCATTCCCGGCGCGGCCGCAATGGCCGACTAGGGCACGATCGAATCCACGTAGCCGCCGTCGACGCGCACCGCCGCTCCCGTCGTCGCCGATGCCAGCGGTGACGCGAGATATGCGACCAGATTGGCGATTTCGGCCGGTTCGATGAGCCGCTGCAACAACGACTGCGGCCGATGCTTGCGCATGAACTCGCGTTGCGCCTGCTCCCACGGCAACGACTTGTCGACGAGTTGGTAGACGAAATCCTCGACACCCGCCGTGTGCGTCGGCCCGGCGATCACCGAGTTCACCGTGACACCGGAACCCGCGGCGTCCTTGGCGAAGCCTCGTGACAACGCCAGCAGCGCGGTCTTGGACACGCCGTAGTGGATCATCTCCTCGGGGATCACCAGCGCGGAGTCACTGGCGATCTAATTGACCCGCCCCCAACCCCGCTCGGTCATAGCGGGCAGGTACGCACGGATGAGCCGGGCCGCGGCCAACACGTTGACCTCGAAATAGGTGCGCCACTGCTCGTCGGTGATCTCGCGGGCCGGTACGGCACCGAAGATGCCCAGGTTGTTGACCAGGATGTCGACGTCCGGCAGCCGCTCGAGCAGTTCGGCCACACCGTGCTCGGTTGCCACGTCGACTGCGACGCCGAGCACGTCGCCGTCGAGTCTTGCCACGGCCTCGTCGACGCGTTCGGGGCTGCGGCCGTTGACGACAACGCGTGCGCCACTGCTCGCCAGGGCCTCGGCGATCGCCAGCCCGATGCCTTGAGTCGACCCGGTGACGAGCGCGGTCTTTCCAGTCAGATCAATGTTCACGCCCTGCTACTACCTCTGCGGCGTCGCGACTATTCCGACTGGTTGGCGTCCGCCTTCTCGCTCGACTTCTCCTCGGCACCGTCGGCTTCTGCCGTGTCCCCGCCGGCGTCGGCTTTCGCCTTCTCACCGCCGCCGTCGCCGTCGCCGCCGTCTACGTCCATGTCCCGCAGCTCGCGCTTGAGGATCTTTCCGGTCGGGTTACGCGGCAGCTCGTCGAGGAAGACGACCTCGCGGGGCACCTTGTAGCGGGCCAGGTGCTCGCGGACGTAGTGCTTGATCTCGTCCTCACCGATCGAGGCGCCGTCGGTCTTGACCACGAAGGCCCGCAGCCGATGGCCCCACTCCTTGTCCTCGACACCGACCGCGGTGGCCTCCACAACCTCCGGATGACCGCTGATCAGGTCCTCCACCTCGGCCGGGAACACGTTCTCCCCGCCGGACACGATCATCTCGTCGTCGCGGCCGCTGACGTACAGCAGGCCGTTCTCGTCGAAGTAGCCGACGTCGCCCGAGGACATCAGCCCGTCGACGATCTGCTTGTGACCACCGCCGGTGTAGCCCTCGAACGGGAAGAAGTTGCCGACGAAGATCCGCCCGACCTCGCCCTGCGGCAGTTCGTTGCCGTCGTCGTCGAGGATCTTGACCTTCACACCCTTCACCACGGGCCCGACGGTCGCCGGGTTCTTCTCCAGATCCTGGGGCCGCGCGATGGTGGCAAAGGCGATCTCGGTCGACCCGTACAGGTTGTAGATGACCGGTCCGAGCGCCTTGAGCCCGCGCTGCGCCATCTCCGCGCCCAGCTGTGAACCCGACACGAACACGATCCGCAACGACGACAGGTCGGGCTTGCGGTCCATGCCGTCGAGCGCATCGAGGATGCGCGACAACATCACCGGCACCACCACGATGGCGGTCACCTTGTGCTTCTCGATGTCCTCGAGCACCTTGGCGGCCTTGAACTTCCTGCGCAGCACCAGAGTGGTGCCCAGCATCATCGCGATCGTCGCGTGCAGGAAGCCCAGCGCGTGGAACATCGGCGCCGGGAGCGCGGTGACCTCCCCGCCCCTGAACGGCACGTGCGACAGCACGCCACCGATCGGCGCCAGGGTGGGCGGCGTACTTCTGTTGGCGCCCTTGGGTGTTCCCGTCGTACCACTGGTCAAGATGATGACCGACGAGTGCTTGGTCGCCTTCGGCGCGGGCTTACCGGTGTGGTGCGATACGAAGTCCTCGAGCGTCTCGTCGGTGCTCTTCGACGGCTCGTCGCCGGAGGCGGAGGCCGACGATTGATCTGCGTCGGGGTTCACCCCCAGCGCACGCAGCTTGCCCAGCGGCGGGTCGGCCTTGGACACGGCCTCGCAGTACTCATCGTCGTAGATGATCAGCTTGGCGCCCTCGCGTTCGGACACCTCCTTGACCTGCGGACCCGAGAATTCGCTGTTGAGCAGGATGATGCGGGCGCCGGTGCGCGCGGCGCCGTACAGCGCGACCAGGAACCACCGGTGGTTGCGGGCCAGGATCGCGACGCCGTCACCGCCCTTCACGCCCTTCTCCAGCAGGCCGTTGGCCACCGAGTGCGCCGCTTCGTCGAGCTCTTGGAACGTCATCTCGCCGAAGTCGTCGATGATCGCCGTCCCGTTGGGCGTGCGGCGGGCGTTGAGGGCCGGGATCATCCCGAACTCGCCCCACCGCCGGATGTCGGCGAGCATCGCGGCGACGTTCTGCGGGGGTTCGATCTTGAACGCACCCGCGCCGAACATCTTCGCGGCGTAGTGCAACTCGGCCGACCCGCGTTCGACGAGTTGCTGAGCCTTGGCGAACGCTTGTAGCGGGAGCTCGGACAGTCTGGCCATGACCCCACCATATGTGACCCGCGTCGCACTGCGGCCGGGAAACTAGCATGACGTTATGGCCGTGCCCCGGTATCTGGAGGTCGACGGTCACCGAGTGCCCGTCAGCCACCCCGACAAGGTCGTCTTCCCCGATATCGGTGTCACCAAGGCGGACCTGATGCAGTACTACCGCAGCGTCGCCGACGGCGCCCTGCGCGGTGTTCGCGACCGGCCGATGATCCTCAAGCGGTTCGTCAAAGGCATCACCGAGGAGGCGGTGTTCCAGAAGCGGGCGCCGAAGAACCGGCCGGACTTCGTCGACATCGCCGAGTTGAAATACGCATCCGGGACGTCGGCGGCCGAAGCGGTGCTGCGCGACGAGGCCGGCCTGGTCTGGGCGGTCAACCTCGGATGTGTCGACCTCAACCCGCACCCGGTGCGGGCCGACGACCTGGCCCACCCCGACGAGCTGCGCGTCGACCTCGATCCGATGCCGGGTGTGACCTGGCCGCAGATCATCGACGTCGCGATGGTGGCCCGCGAGGTGCTCGAGGATCACGGGCTGACGGCGTGGCCGAAGACGTCCGGATCGCGGGGCTTCCACATCTACGCCCGGATCCAGCGGCGCTGGCCGTTCAAGTTCGTCCGCCTCGCCGCGCAGGCGGTGGCCCGGGAAGTGGAACGCCGCGCCCCCGACATCGCCACCGCGCGCTGGTGGAAGGAGGAACGCGAAGGCGTCTTCGTCGATTTCAACCAGAACGCGTTCGACCGAACCGTCGCCTCGGCCTATTCGGTGCGCGCGACGCCGGACGCCAGGGTGTCGACACCGCTGCTCTGGGACGAGGTCCCCGATTGCCGCCCCGAGGCCTTCACCATCGCGACGGTGCCGCAGCGGTTCGCCGAACACGGCGACCCGTGGGAGGGCATCGACGATGCGGCGGGATCCCTCGACGCGCTGCTGGACCTCGCCGACCGACTCGGCCCGGCGGAGAAGGCGCCGCGCGGAGCCAAGCGTTCGGGTGGAGGCAGCGGCCGGCGGGTGTCCTCCAAACCGCTGATCGAGATCGCCCGCACCAAGACCAAGGACGAGGCGATGGCGGCTCTGGACGAGTGGCGACGGCGCCACCCGTCGGTGGCCGAAAAGTTAGAGCCCGCAGACATTCTCGTCGACGGTATGCGCGGACCCAGTTCGATCTGGTACCGCATCCGGATCAACCTGCAGCACGTGCCCGAAGACCAGCGGCCCGCACAGGAGGAGCTGCTCGCCGATTACAGCCCCTGGGAGAACTATTCGGGCCCCCAGTGGCTGCGCGGTAATTGACGGTTTGCTGGCCAACGCAAATTGTCCTTCTTACCAAAGTATTAGCCGGCGTTGCCGGTTGCCTTAATCTCACCATTTAAGTTGGGGTCATCGACGAAGCTGACCTACCTGAGGAGGCAGTGATGTACGGGAACCCGACATTCGACTGCGCCGGTGCCAAGCTTCATGCGGTGTGCCGCCAATTGGCGACTGTCGTGACGGTAGATGGCGTCATCGACGACCGGAACATCGAACGAATCACCGCCTTCGCTCGCCGATTCGTGCTGGCCGAGAAGCCGTTCGTCCTCGATCTGAGTGGCGTGAGTTCGTGCGCAGAGCAACTTATTTCGCTGATGTACGACGTCGATGAGTGCTGCTATCACGCGGAGGTGGATTGGGCCGTCATCGTCAGCGATGACGTTCAACGAGTACTGCGCAGCTCCGGAGTGAGCGTCCCGGTTGCCGCGTCACTGCCCGATGCGCTTCACCACTTCGCGGAGAGCATCGAGAAACGGCGCCGGCTCCTGCCGCTGCTGACCCAAAAGACTGCATAGCGGAAGGCGACCAGGTGCTACTCGACATTCGCTGGCTCGGTTACCTGCTTGGCCGCCGGCATCCGGCGGCCAAGCAGACCGGCCACGCCTACTGACCCGACATCCCGACGCCCGTCCTCGACGCGTGATGCGCTGGATCGTCGACGGGATGAACGTGATCGGCTCGCGCCCCGACGGCTGGTGGCGGGACCGTCATGCGGCCATGGTGTCGCTCGTCGAACGATTGGAAGCGTGGCGTCCCGCAGGTGACGACGTCACCGTCGTGTTCGAACGCCCCCCGAAGCCACCCATCGAATCAACCGTCATCACGGTCGCGCACGCTCCCCGCGCGGCGGTCAACTCGGCCGACGACGAGATCGTCCGCCTGATCCGCGCAGACGACCAACCGGCCGACATCTGCGTCGCGACGTCCGACCGAACCCTCGCCGAACGGGTGCGGGCCGCCGGCGCGTCCGTCGTCCCGGCCGAGAAGCTCCGGGGCCTCATCGACCCGCGGTGACGCCTTCGGCCCGCCAGTCCGGCGAGCGGCCCAGGTGACGCAGCATCCGGTCGAGGTCACCCTCGCCGGCCTCCTGCGCGACGGCGCGGGCGAACGGCGAGTTGTCCATCTCGCGGAATTCACCGTCGGGCACCGCGAACGCCAACGGCAGCACGGCGTCGATCACCTCGGCGGGCAGCGTGAACGGCACGCCGATGCTGCGGGCGACGTCCCACCCGTGCACGACGTAGTCGACGAAGTGGAAGCCGATCGCCATCGCACCCGGGACGGTCGCGTCCTGGCCGAACTCGGGTAGCGCGAACGTCGCATCCAGCACGCCGTCGGCGGCGAACGCGTCGAGCACCTCGGCGGCCGCTGCCGCGTACGCGCCGCCGGGGTCCGCGCGAACCGCCTCGGCGACGGTCGCGGGTTCCCAGACCGCGAGATCAGCACCGGCTCCCCGGGCAGCAGCGGCAAATCCCTTGTGCTGCACGGTCATATGCGCCAACAGATCGGCGAGGTCCCACCCCACACACGGCGTAGGGCGGTCGAGGTCGGCCGCGGTGATTCCCGAGACGATCTCCATTGTGGTGGTGACCGCGATCCGGTGGACCGGTCGCGGATCGGTATTAGTATGCATTTGCTTACAATATACCTACGCATATAATTGGTCAACGCTTAATATCCGTCCATGCCGCAGAAGCCGCGACGACAGGACCTCGCGGCGATGCTCGCCCCGCTGCTCCGTCAGCTCATCGCCCTCGAAACCCCCGTGCTGGCCGAGCACGGCGTCTCGATGTGGGGATACAGCGTGCTGCTGGCGCTCGACGAGTCCCCGGTGCGCACCCAGGCCGCACTCGCAGAGGCGATCGGCGCCGACAAGACCCGGATCATCCCCACGCTCGACGAGTTGCAGGACAAGGGCTATATCGAACGGCGGCCCGATCCCGCCGACCGGCGCGTCCGACTGCTCGCGATCACCGAAGCCGGCCGCGCACTGAAGGATTCGGTGCAGGCACAGATCCAGCGCGGCGAGGAACGGTGGCTATCGGTGTTGTCGCCCGCCGACCGGCAGGCCTTCCTGCGGGCTCTGCACGAGATGACGCGCGCCGACGGCACCCCATAGGGTCTGGAGAATGAACCGCCTCGACCGCTTCTTCGAGATCTCGGCGCGCGGAACGACGGTTGCGGCGGAGGCCCGCGGCGGCGTGGTCACGTTCATCGCGATGGCCTACATCATCGTGCTGAACCCGATCATCCTGTCCAGCTCCGAGGATGTCGCGGGCAACAGGCTGCAGTTCGCCGAGGTTTCGGCGGTCACTGCGCTGGCAGCGGGCGTGATGACGATCCTGTTCGGACTCATCGCCCGGATGCCGTTCGCGTTCGCCGCCGGCCTCGGGATCAACTCGTTCGTCGCGACGACGCTCGTCGGCTCCCTCACTTGGGCTGAGGCCATGGGGTTGGTGGTGATCAACGGCCTCATCATCGTGGTGCTGGCGGCGACCGGATTGCGGCGACTGGTGTTCGACGCGGTACCGATGCAGTTGAAGCTGGCGATCACGGCAGGCATCGGATTGTTCATCCTGTTCATCGGCCTGGTCGACGCGGGGTTCATCGGGTCGACCGGAAGACCGTCACCGCCGGTCGGCCTCGGCGGCGACGGCAGCGGTTCCATCAGCACCGTGCCCACAGTGGTGTTCGCCTTCACGCTGCTGCTGACCGGCATCCTCGTGGCCCGAAAAGTGCGCGGCGGCATATTGATCGGGCTCATCACCGGCACCGTCGTCGCCGTCGTCATTGAGGCGATCTGGCATCTCGGGTCCGCCGTCGACAAGCCCGGTGGCTGGAGCCTGTCGGTGCCGACCCTGTCGGGATCACCGTTCGCGCTGCCCGATCTCTCGCTCGTCGGTGCGTTCAGCATGGACAGCTTCGGCCGCATCGGGGTCATCGCCGCGACCATGTTCGTGTTCACGCTCGTGTTCGCGAACTTCTTCGACGCGATGGGCACCTTCACCGGACTGTCGCGCGAGGCCGGACTGGCCGACGAGCAGGGCACGTTTCCGCGCCTGCGTTCTGCCCTGATCGTCGAGGGCGCCGGCGCCGTGGTCGGCGGCGCATCGTCGGCGTCGTCCAACACCGTGTTCGTGGAGTCGGGAGCGGGCATCGGCGAGGGCGCTCGGACCGGGCTGGCGAACATCATCACCGGCGTCCTGTTCCTCGCCGCGATGTTCGTCTCGCCGCTCGCGTCGGTGGTGCCGACGGAGGTGGCCGCGGCGGCGCTGGTGATCGTCGGCGCGATGATGGTGTCGCACCTGCGCCACATCGACATCTCCGAGTTCTCGGTCGCGCTGCCCGTGGTGCTGACAGTGGCGACGATGCCGTTCTCGTACTCGATCGCCAACGGCATCGGCGTCGGCTTCATCGCATGGGTGGTGCTGCGCTCGGCAGCAGGAAAAGCCCGCGAGATCAGCCCACTGTTGTGGGTGGTCGCCGCGGGCTTCCTGCTGTACTTCGCGCGAGGCTGGATCGAGTCGCTGCTCGGGATCTAGCCGTCGTTCTTCCGCTTGTCCTTCTCGGCGTCGGCGAGGTCTTCGATCTTGTCCGCCTGCGCCCGCGTCACCGTCGCGTCCACGCGCTTGTCCTGCGCGTCGGCCATCTTGACACTCGCCGCCTTGGCCGCACTGCGCTCGGCCGCCTGGATCTGCTCTTCCTCGCGGCGCTTCGCGGTCTCCACGTTCTTCTTGCGCTGCGCGGCGATCTCGTCGGCCCGCTTCTTGCTCTCGACGATCTTCTTCTCCGCGTCTTCGACCGCTGTGCGCTTGCGCTGCTGCGCCTCGGTGCGAGCCTGACGGGCCTCCGCCTCGGTCTCCTCGAACGCCGTCTGCTTGTCCTGCAGCGCCTTCTCGCGCGTCACCTTCAGCTCTCGGTCCGCCTGCTTGACGTTCTCGTCGGCGGCCGCGTCGAGTTCGGCAGCGCGGCGCAGGGCGTCGCTGCGCTCGACGAGGGTGGCGCCCCGCTTCTGGAGCTCCCGATCGCCGAGCGCGGTGCCGACGGCGGTGTCCAGCAATCCCAGCGAACGCTCGTAGAACAGCCGCGCGGGCGCCTCGTCGTTCATCCGAGCGACGAACCGATCGTCGATCAACTGCAGCGGCACGCGGGCCACCTGGTACTGAAATCTCAGCACCGCCTTCGGAATAGCGGTGATACTCATGGTCAAGCTCCTTCTATGCCTTGATCAGGCGTTGTCGTTGAGGTTGTCGGCCTGGCGCCGGATGCGGGCGGCTTCCGACTTCGCGCTCGCCGATTCCTCGACCGCTTCGCGGTGTTCCTCGAGCGCGCCCGCGAGCTGGGTGTCGGCGTCGTGCACCTCGGCCCGCTGCTCGATCCGGGCCTCGCGCGCCTTGCGCTCCGCCTCGAGTTCGGCCTGCGTGCGCTCCCGCTCGAGTTCCTGGTGTGCGGCTTGCTCGGCGGCGCGTTTCTGGGCGGTCTTCTGGCTCTCCACCGTGCCCTTTTCGGCCGCGGCCTCGGCATTCACCTCGGCGCGCTCCTCGGCGCCTTCGCGCTTGGCCTCCGCGACCTCGGTGCGGGCGTCGTGTGCCTCGGCGTCGGCGACCGCTTCGATCGTGTTGGCTTCCTTGCGGCGTTCGGCCTCGGCCTGCTGGAGCTGGCCTTCGGCGGTCATCGAGTCGTTTCCGGTGATCGCACCGAACATCTCTTTGGCCTTGCCCTTCACCGAGTCGATCAGGCCTTCTCGTGCCTGGCCGGCCTTATCGTGGTCCGTCATTCGGGCCTCCTCTCAAGCGTCAAGGTTCCACATCCGTGGGGGTCCGAAACACCCTGTGGGCGGACGCACAGGTGCCTCGCTGCGATCATGTGTCGCGTGACAGCGACGACGATCCCGGCCATCGCCCTGACCGGCTACCTCGGAGCGGGTAAGACCACGCTGCTCAACCACGTGTTGCGCCAACCCGGTGCCCGCGTGGGGGTCATCATCAACGACTTCGGCGAGCTCAACGTCGACGCCGCGCTGGTCACCGGTCAGGTCGACGAGCCGGCCTCGATCGCCGGAGGGTGCATCTGCTGCCTTCCCGACGACGGAGGCCTGGACGACGCGCTGGCCAAACTCGCCGATCCGAAGCTCGGGCTGGACGCCATCATCATCGAGGCCAGCGGCTTGGCCGACCCGATCGCGATCTCGCGGATCATCCGGTTCAGCGGCGTCGACCGCGTGCGGCCGGGCGGCGTCGTCGACGTCATCGACGCCGCCACCCATTTCGACACCGTCGACGAACACGTCACCCCGCCCGCCCGGTACGGCGCGGCCTCTCTGGTGGTGGTCAACAAGCTCGACCGGATCCCCGACGCTGACCGCGACGAGGTGCTCGGTCGCATCGAAAGCCGTGTGCGCGAACGTAATCCGGATGTCCACATCGTGGGCGCGACGGCGGGGCGGATCGATCCGGCGCTGCTGTACGACGTGTCCGCATCGACCGAGGTCGGTGACCAGCTGTCACTGCGAGAACTGTTGGTCGACACGGACGATGAGGCCGAACATCCCCACGTCCACGCCGACTCGGTGACCGTGACCAGCGACGGTCACGTCGATCCCGCGGCGTTGATCGACCTGCTCGAACAGCCGCCCGCAGGTGTGTATCGGCTGAAGGGCACGGTCTCGATCCAATACCGCGAGCGTACGCGCCGCTATGTGGTCAACGTGGTCGGCACGTCTGTCCACATCGCGAACGCACCGTCGTCGCCTGATTCCACGAATGTGATCGTCGCGATCGGGACGCATCTCGACGTCAACGACGTGCGCACGCGGGTCGAAAGCGCACTGGCGCCACACGCCGGCGCGGTGTCGGCCGCGGGAATCCGGCGCCTGCAGCGCTACCGTCGGCTCAGCATCTGATCGGGGCCCGGCGCCTATGGTGAACAGATGAGCGCCGAGGAACAGCGCGCCGGGGTGGAGCTGACCAACCTGGACCAGCCTCTGAGCGCGGACGCGGATGCCACCAAGCGCGATCTGATCGACTACCTCGATGCGGTGTCCGACCGAATACTTCCCGGTCTCGCGGGGCGCCCGCTGACGGTGCTGCGGGTGCTGCGCGGGCGCGCACCGTTCATGCAGAAGAACGTGCCGAAGTACACCCCGGAGTGGGTCAAAACCGTTTCGATGTGGGCAGAGTCCTCGCACCGCGAAGTGCGCTACGCCCTGTGCGACGATCGGCGCACCTTGCTGTGGTTGGCCAACCAGCGTGCGGTCGAATACCATCCGACCCTCGGCCTGGCCGACGACATCTACCGCCCAACGCATCTGGTGCTCGACCTGGACCCGCCGGCGGAAAGCGATTTCAAGGCGGTCGTGACCGCCGCACACCTTGTGCGGCAGGCACTTTCGGACTGCGGCTTGGTTGGAACGGTGAAGACGAGCGGCGCCAAGGGTGTGCACGTGTTCGTCCCTGTGAACGACAGCGCACCGGTCGACGATGTCGCCGCGGCCACCCGTGCGCTGGCCGCACGGGCCGAGTCGCTCGATCCGAACAGCGCGACAACGGCTTTCATCGTCGACGACCGCGAAGGAAAGGTGTTCATCGACTCCACCCGCTCCGGCGGCGCGACGGTCGTCGCCGCCTACAGCCCGCGGCTGCGCCGCGGCACCCCGGTCTCGTTTCCGCTCGACTGGTCGGACCTGGACCGCATCACGCCCGCGGATTTCACCGTGCACACCGCGATCGACGCCCTGGCGGGCCGCGACCCGTGGGCGGAGGCGATGCCCGCACCGCAGACGCTGCCTGCCGACCTGATCGAACACGGCAGAACCATCCCCGTGGCCCGGGTGGCCGCGATGCACGAGGGCAAGCGCCGAGCGCGAGCGAGACGCGCACAGAACGGCTGACCGGCGCCGGTCGCGACACCAACGTGGATTGACCCTTTGCCGAATCGGGTATCGCCGAGCTGATCAGCGAGGATCCAGGCCGAGGGGGTCCGCAGATGGTGGGCTGGCTGGACCGGCTGCAGCGACGCAACCGCCGCGTCGGCTTCATCATCGCGGTCATCTACAAGTACGTCGACGATCAGGGCGGTTACCTGGCCGCGCTGATCACCTACTACGCGTTCGTCTCGCTGTTCCCGCTGCTGCTGTTGTTGACCACCGCGCTGGGGGTGGTGCTCGTCGGCCATCCGGACCTTCAACAGCAGGTTCTGCAGTCCACGTTCAGCCAGTTCCCGGTGATCGGCGGCCAGCTACAGCGGCCGGATCAGCTCAGCGGCGGCGCCACGGCCGTCGTGGTCGGTATCGCCGGCGCGCTCTACGGCGGCCTCGGCGTCGGGCAGGCGCTGCAGAACGCGATGGACTCGGTGTGGGCGGTGCCCCGCAACAACCGCCCCGACCCGATCCGGTCGCGCTTGCGCAGCCTGCTGCTGTTGTTCGTGCTCGGCTCGGCGGCGATCACCGCGACGGTGCTGTCGGCGGTTGGCCACGCGACCGCCGGCCTGGGGTGGTGGGGCAAAGCGGGCATCACGATCGTGACCGTCGCGATCAATGCGGGCATCTGCCTGGTGGCCTTCCGTGTCACCACCGCCCGGTCGGTGACGTATCGCGATGTGCTGCCGGGCGCGCTCGCGGCCGCGGTGATCTGGCAGCTGCTGCAGTGGTTCGGCGCGAACTACGTCGCCCACGTCGTGAAGTCGACCAGCGCGACCAACAGCGTCTTCGCACTGGTTCTCGGCCTGCTCGCGTTCCTGTACCTGATCTCGGTGACGCTCGTGATGTGCGCGGAGGTCAACGTCGTACGCGTCGACCAGCTGTATCCCCGGTCGTTGATGACGCCGTTCACCGACGACGTGAACTTGACGCCGGCCGACCGCCGCACCTACACCCGACGGGCGAAAGCCGAACGGGCAAAGGGATTTCAGAAGGTCAGCGTACGTTTCGACGTCAACCGCGACGCGTCAACGGATCACCGCGCACCGTCGGAGGGCCAGGGCTGATCCCACCGATCCACCGCCGTTACCTCCGGAAGGGGCTTGCGACGAACGGTGTGGTGCCGGCCCGCGGGCCATCCGACCGTCACCAACGCCGCCAGCATCCAGTCGTCGGGAATGCCGACCAACGAGCGTAACTGCGCCTCACAGCTGCTGTGCCACAACGTGATCGCCGCGCCGAGCCCCTGCGCGCGAGCCGCCAAAAGGAAATTCTGCACCGCTGGGAAGATCGAACCGCCTTGCTGAAGTTCGGACGCTCCAGCCTGCGGTTGGACACAGAACAGAACGAGACCCGGTGCGGCGCCGCCGATCCGCATGTGTTCGGCCATCGACCGCAGCACGCGCGACCTCGGATCGTCCGCCCCGTCCTCGGGCGCCGACACGCCGTAGAACTGCTGCAGTTCCTCCCACGTCCGGTGAGCGGCGTCGGTGATGAGTGCTCGCGCCTGTTCGGAGCGCAAGACCACGAACCGCCACGGCTGCTGGTTGCCTCCAGACGGCGCCAAACTCGCAGCGCGCAGGCACTTCTCGAGCGTGGCATCGTCGACGGGTTCGTCGCGATACCGCCGCACCGCGGTCGCGGTCTCCATCACGGTCCAGATGTCGTCCACCAGTACTCGGCTCATGATGCGGTGCCGGGCAGGACACCCCGCCACGTCCCGCCGCGAACCGGTCCGGTAATCAGCGGCAGGTCCAGCGTCGACAACACCCCCGGCGCAGCGGCCATCACGGCCGGGATGGCGTTCAGCTCCCGCATCACGGTGGCGTACGTCAGGCCGCGCATGTTGTTGCCGCGCCCGTGCATTTCGATGTCAACGGTGTACGTCGGAAGGCCGTCCACGATGACACGGTAGCCGCCGTGCGGGGACGGATGGCGCGGCCAGTCCGGCGCCGAACCCTCGCCCATGCGCGTGATGTGCTCGAGCACGACCCGCTCCTCGCCGTCGACCATCCCGGCGAGCTTGAACCGCATCCCGCCCATGGTGCCCGGCTCGATGACGCCGGAGGCGACCTCGTAACGCTCGGTGGCCAGCCACTTGTCGATCGTTGTCACGACGCGGTCCAACGGTAGACCCACACCGTCGGCCACCAGGTGAACGGTGGGCGCCCACAGCGCGGAGAGACGCTCGGTGTCGAACAACGGCGCCGGATGGTCGGGCGGGTGACCGAATCCCATGAAGTCGAACATGATCTCGGGTTGATTGATCGGGCCGTAGTCGAGTAACTCCTGCATGGTGATCGTGTCGACGCGGCTGCTGAACCCGGTCATGGTCAGCGCGATCACGTCGTTGGCCCATCCGGGGTCCACGCCGCTGTTGAAGAAGCTGGCGCCGCCGGCCTCACACGCGGCGGCGATGAGTTCGGCCGTCTCTCTGTCCGCGGCCGGGGGGTAACACATCGGAACGAGCGAGGTGCACACGACGTTCTTGCCGGCCCGCAGGCAGCGAGCAATGTCCTGCGCGGCCTCCGCGTACCGATAGTCGCCCGATGCGAAGTAGGCGACCACGTCGGCGTCCAGCGACAGCGCGGCGTCGATGTCGCGGGTGGCGACGACGCCGGTCGCGGGCATGCCGCACAGCGCGCCCGCGTCCATGCCGTCCTTGGCCTCGGCGTGCACGACCACGCCGACCAGGTCCAGGCCCGGATGCGAAATCAGTGCACGCAACGCACCGACACCGACCTGACCTGGCCCCCAGAGGATCACCCGCGGGTTACGTTGACAGTCCGACATGTCACCCTTCTCCACCGGTCCCTATGACCCGTGAGAACATAGCTTCTCAAATATTGATATCACCATTGCCATGATGGAAGAACCGGAGGACACGATGAGCGATTACGAGTTTCTGAAATGGGAGACGTTCGACGACGGCCAGATCGTTCGGATTTCACTGAACCGCCCGGAGCAGCGCAACGCACAGAACCGCGGGATGCTGGTCGAACTCGACGAGGCGTTCGGACGCGCCGAGGCCGACGACACCGTCCGCGTGGTAATCCTCGCCGGCGAGGGACCGATGTTCTCCTCCGGCCACGACATCGGCTCCAAGCAGGCTCGCGCCGAGTTCACGCCGGGACCGGGACAGCACCCGACGGCCGCCATCAACGGCGGTACCCGGGAGGGTGCAGAAAAGATCATGCTGCAGGAGTGGCACTACTTCTTCCAGAACAACCTGCGGTGGCGCAATCTGCGCAAGATCACGATCGCGCAGGTGCACGGCGACGTGTTCTCGGCGGGCCTGATGCTGATCTGGGCATGTGACCTGATCGTTGGCAGCGAAGAGGTGCGCTTCGCCGACGTCGTCGGCACCCGCCTGGGCATGTGTGGCATGGAGTACTTCGGTCATCCGTGGGAGTTCGGCCCGCGACGCACCAAGGAGCTGATGCTGACCGGCGACGCCATCGACATCGAGGAGGCCTACCGCCTGGGGATGGTGAGCAAGATCTTCAAGCGCGACGAATTAGCCGAGCGCACACTGGAAATGGCGCGGCGCATCGCCACCGTACCGACGATGGCGGCCCTGCTCATCAAGGAGTCGGTCAATCAGTCGGTGGACAACATGGGCTTCTACAACGCTCTGCAGTCGTGCTTCACGTTGCACCAGCTGAACCATTCGCACTGGGTCGGCGTGCGCGACGACAAGCGGGCGACCGCCGGCGAGGAACAGGGCGTGCCGAACTGGCGGACCGCTCCCCCGATCGTGTTGTCGGTCAAGGACCAGGTGCGTGCCGAAGCCTGAGAAAGGCCTTCAGCCCCCGACGGATCCGTAGCGCGCGTCCGCGACGCGGTCCAGCGCGACCGCCGGTTCGCCGTACACCATGGCCCAGCCGCGGACCCGCCGGTAATAGAGCTGGATGTCGCCTTCCATGCCGAAGCCGTACCCACCGTGCACGTGCAGGCTGCGATACGTCGCATCACGCGCGGTCTCGTATGCGAACGCGAACGCCATGGCGGCCAGCTCGGTTGCGCGGTGCGCTTCGTCGGCGAAGGCGCACGCCGCCTCGAAGGCGAGCAGTCGCGCGCCGTCGGTCGCCGTGGCGCTGTCCGCAAGCGGGTGTGACACGGCCTGGAAGGCGCCGATCGGGGTGTCGAACGCGTATCGCTGTTTGGCGTAGTCGACGCCGATCTCAACGGCCTTCGCGGCGGCGCCCACCAGCGCCGCGGCGGTGAGCGCCAGCCACAGGTCGACCGCGTCGGAGAACAACCGGCGGGCCTGCTCGCCTCCGGCGAGAACGATGGCGTCGTCTCGCAGATGCACATCCGCCAGCGGTAGAGACCCGAGGTTCTGCACCGCGATGCGACTCTCGGTCGGGACCGCTATGAGATGCCCGCCGACCAACGCGACCACGGTGTCGGCCACCGCGCCGCCGGGCACGAGTGTCATCACATCGCCGTCACAGGCCCGCGGCGTGAAGCTGACGAGCTTGTCGCCCGACAGGGCCGAGCCCAACAGGTCGTCCCCACCGCAGGCCGCCAGCAGCCGCGCAGCGATCTGCGCCTCGATGACCGGCACCGACGCGACCGCCCGGCCGTACTGCTCGGCGATCAGAGCCAGCTCCAACTCGGAAGCCCCCCAGCCACCGTTGGATTCGCCCACCGCCATCTCGACGACACCCGTCTTGACCAGTGCCTCCCACAGCTTCGGATCGAATCCCAGGGGCTCGGCCGCCCGCACCCGCTGCGACGTCGACTCGCGGGTATACATCGCCGCGAAGGAGTCGACGAGTTGTCGCTGCTCGTCGGACAGGCTCAAGTCCACCGAATGTTCCCTCACGTGCGAATATGGTTACTCTCAGTTTTGAGAGTAACATTATCGGCCACGTTCGCCGCACCGGCTTTGCGACAGATTGGTTACCGCTCATGCACTTTCAGTCCGACGCCGCGACCGAAGCCTTCCGCGACGGGGTGCGCGAGCACCTCGACGATGTGCTGACCCCGGACTTCGAGGAACGGATCTACCGCAGCGGTGTCGCGCACGACGACGACTTCGCCAAAGGGCTCGTCGAGAAGGGCTACTTCGCTCCCGGCTGGCCGTCCGAGTTCGGTGGGCAGGATCGCAACGCATGGGAAGAGCAGGCGCTCAACGAGGAGCTGATGCGGACGGACGCGCCGGTGTACCTGTCCGAGACGACTCGGATGGTGGCGTCGATCATCCGGCAGATCGGCACACCCGCGATGAAGGAGCGCATTCTCCCCGGCGCCTTGAGTGGTGAGGTGACCATCGCGCTGGGTTTCACCGAACCCGAATGCGGATCGGATGTGGCCGCCGCGGCGACCAGGGCTGTGCGTGACGGTGATGAATGGGTCATCAACGGCTCCAAGATGTTCATCACCAACGGCCACATCGCCGACTACGTATTTCTGTTGGCTCGGACCAGCCCCGAGAAGCCGAAGCACAAGGGGCTCACGATGTTTCTCGTGCCGACGTGCTCCGACGGCTTCGAGGCGCAGGCGGTGTGGACGCTGTCCGGGGAGCGTACGAACATCACCTTTTACAGCGACGTGCGCATCGCCGACGACTGGCGGATCGGGGATGTCGACGCCGGTTGGCAGGTGCTGGGCCTGTCACTGCAGGACGAACACGCGTCCGGATGGGGACCGCACATCGCCCGCCTCCTGCACCACGCCGAGCAGTGGGCGTCGACCACACCCGCAGGAGACTGCGCACCTCAGATCACGAAAACCGATGTGCGACGGCGGATCGCGCGGGTGGCAATGGAACTCGAAGTGGCGACGCTGCTCCAGCGCCGATGCGTGTGGATGACCGAGAACGGTCAAGCACCGCTCGCCGAGGGGCCGATGTCGAAGGTGTTCTCCACCGAGGCGCTCGTGCGCGCGAGCCAGGACATCGTCGAGCTCGTCGGGCCGGATGCGATGCGGGCCCACTTCGAGCCGACGGCGCCGGAGCGCGGCCGCTTCGAACATCTCCTGCGCTTCTCGCTGGGGACGACGATCTACGCGGGCACCAGCGAGGTGCAGCGCACCATCATCGCGCAGCGGGGGCTCGGGCTACCCCGTTAGATCCTTGGTCTTGCGGGTGGCCCGCTTACGCGGCGCCGCCTTCGCCGTCAGCGCCTTCCTGGGCGCGTTGGCGGGCGGCGTCAGCGCCTGCAGGCACCATGCCCACAGCTGATCCTCGGTGAGTTCGGCGCCCTTGACGCCCAGGTGGAAGACGCCGATCTGGGCGAGCGCGATGAGCGTCGAGTTCAGCAGCGTCGTGAGCTGGGCGGGTGTCAAATCCTTGCGGACCAGCCCGGCGCGTGAGCAGGACGTGAGAATCTTGGTGAGCAGCTTCTGATGCGGCTCCCAGATCTTCGCGAAATCCGCGGGCCGCTCGATCTCGAGACTCAGGT
Organism: Mycolicibacterium komanii; assembly: GCF_001050035.1. The sequence goes on along the minus strand of NZ_CVTA01000020.1, from coordinate 7,826 downwards.
TGTAAATCGTCATCACTCGGCCGCCGATGGCCTCCGACGACTCTGCACGCGAGAGGAATCCGCGGCAGAACGCCTCGAGCTGTTCCATCGGACCGTCCGCGGCCGCCACCTCGTGACGGATCGCTTCGATGAACTGACTGGTCGCGTTCTCGTAGAGCGCCAGCAGCAGCTCTTCCTTGCCCGCGAAATGCTGATAGAACGCGCGCAGGCTGAGGTTCGAGCGGTCGATGAGGGTCTGGATCGTGAAATCGGCCCGACCGGATTCCTCGACCAGTTCGAGGGCCGTGGCCAAGAACCTCGAACTGCGCGCGAGCGCGCGAGCACGCGCTTGACTGAGGCGCCGTTCGATCGTCCGTTCCTGCCAGCTGCCCGGCATCTCGACCTCTGCCTCGACGAGTTCGAGATCGGTTTCCGAGTCGCGAGCGCTCCGCTTCTTAGCAGTCATGATCACCTGAGAATACGCGTTCCCCGCTCGCTTCTGCGCGCCTACCTACACGCGCACCTTGACCGGATCGGCGCGATCCCGCCGGACTTCGGTCCCCACCGGGCTCCCCGGCGGTCTCCGCGTGCCGGCGGGTGGCGGTACGCTATCGTGGAAACATCGATTCTCGATTGCGGAAACAAGAGTTTCGTGATTGTGCCGCAGGCCGTTCCCGAAGGAGTGCAGCGTTGAGCGCAGACATTCTGATCGTCTCGCCGGACGACCATCTGGTGGAACCGGCCGACCTGTGGACCAGCCGGTTGCCCGAGCGCTATCGGGACGTCGGGCCGCGGATCGTCCGGCACCGGGGACGCATGGACCCGTCGGTAACCTCCGATGTCGCGTTCATCGAGGATGAGGATGGCCGCGACGCCGACATCTGGCACTACGAGGATTCGATCATCCCGATTCCACTCATCAGCGCAGCCGCCGGTTACGAACTCGACGAACTGTCGACCGACCCGATCACCTACGACGAGATGCGCCCCGGCTGCTATCGACCGGCGGACCGACTCGCGGACATGGACGTCGCCGGAATCGAGGCATCCGCTTGCTTCCCCAACACGCTGGTCCGGTTCTGCGGTCAGCGATTCCTCTACGCCAAGGACAAAGAGCTCGCGCTGCTCTGCGTGCAGGCCTACAACGACTTCCAGATCGACGAGTGGGGCGGCGGCTCGAACGGCAGGCTGATTCCGCTGGGCATCATTCCGCTGTGGGACGTCGAGCTCGCCGTCAAGGAGGTGGAACGGGTGGCGGCCAAAGGCATGCCCGCGGTGTGCTTCTCGGAACTCCCTGCGCGACTGGACCTGCCGTCGATTCACAGCGGGTACTGGGACCCGTTCTTCGCCGCGTGCGAGAGCAACAACGTCGGCATCATGCTGCACATCGGGTCCAGTTCGTCGCTGACGAAGTCTTCACCCGACTCGCCGCACGTCGTCACCAGCGCACTGATGGCGGTCAACTGCACCATCGCCTTGGTCGACTGGCTGTTCTCGGGCAAGCTTCGGCAGTTTCCGAAACTCAAGCTCGCATTCGCCGAGGCGCAGGCCGGGTGGATCCCGTACTACCTGCAGCGCGTCGACGAGGTCTGGGAGGACCGGCGGGCGTGGGGCGGGATTCACCCGCTACTGACCGAGCCGCCGAGCACCCAGGTGCCCGGCCGGGTGTGGTTCTCCACCTTCGGCGATCCGGTCGCGTTTCGCATCCTCGATCTGGTCGGACCCGACCAGCTGATGTTCGAGACCGACTACCCGCACAACGATACGAACTGGCCCAACAGCATGGACGTCGCCAACAAGGCGACCGAGGGTCTCGATGAGGAGACCAAGCGGAAGGTGTTGTCCACCAACGCGAAGAACTTCTTCGGATTGGCCTAGGGTTTCATCCCGCGAGCTACCGGGCTTGCCAGTCGGGTTTGCGCTTTTCCAGGAAGGCGCGCGGACCCTCGATCGCGTCCTTGGTCAAGGCGACCTTCATCCGGTAGTTCTCGGCGAGCAGTTCCGCTTCGTATATCGGCAGCGTCAACCCCTTGCGTACCGCCATCCGCGAGCCCCGCACCGCAAGGGGGGCATTGGAATTCACAATCTCGGCGACTTCCCACGCCCGGTCCATGAGCGTCTCGTGGGCCACCACTTCGGTGAACACGCCGAGGTCGTACGCGCGCTGCGCGTCGAGTTGTTCGTGCTTGCCCATCAGGATCAGCCGCATGGCCACCGGCAGCGGCAGGATCCGGGCCAGCCGGACTCCTTCGCGTCCGGATGTCACCCCGATGCTGACGTGCGGGTCCATCAACGTCGCGCGCTCGGAGGCGATCGTGATGTCGGCCGTCGTGACGAGATCCATACCTGCACCACACGCAATGCCGTTGACGGCACAGATGATCGGCTTGGTCATCTGTAGCCACGGGGGTGTCGCCTCCTGCGGCGCATCCCATTGGCGCATGGAGCTGAGGATGGGCTCGCCCTGGTTGTCGATGCCCGCCGCGTTGTCCATGTCGTGGTCGGCCGCCTTGTTGACGTCGGCTCCGACGCACAGCGCGCGGCCGGCTCCGGTGATAATGACGGTCCAGATGTCCTGTGAACGTTCTATTTCGGCGTACACCTCGGCGAGTTCGGCGATCATCTCGTCGTTGATCGCGTTCAGCACCTCGGGCCGGTTCAACGTCACACACGCGGTGTGACCGGAGACCTCGAATGTGACGGTGTCGTAATTGCTCATCTCACTCCACAGCTGCCGTGTCGCGGGCGGTCGGCCGGACGCCCAGGATCTCTTCGAACCGCTCGCAATAGCGGGGCCACACTTCCGGGTTGAGTAACCGCGGTGGCATGTCCCCGGAGAAGATCGTCTGCCACTGACTGGCGGTGGCGACCGCGATATCGCGAGCCGCCTCGACGGTGATGCCCGCGACGTGTGGTGTCGCGACGACGTTGTCGAGCCGCAGCAGTGGGTTGTCGTGTCTCGGTGGCTCCTCGTGGAACACGTCGAGCCCCGCCCCGGCGATGTCACCGGCGACGAGGGCGTCATAGAGGGCCGCTTCGTCGTGTACCGGGCCGCGTGCGGTGGTGATGAAGTACGCGGTCGGCTTCATCGCGGCGAATTGCGTGCGCCCGAACAACCCTCGCGTCTCGGCGGTCAGCGGACACGTGACCTGAACGAAGTCGGATCTTTCGACCAACTCGGAAAGGTCCACCCGAACCGCGCCCCTCGAGCGGGCGGTCGCGTCGTCGACGTAGGGATCGAAGACCAGGACCTCCATCCCGAACGGAGCGCACAACTGAACGAGCCGACCACCGATGGCGCCCAATCCGACGACCCCGAGCGTCTTTTCGAACAGCTGAGTGCCCCGCAACGCCAATCGATCTCCGAGCGGACCGCTGCGCAGCGCCCGGTCGGCGGCGGTGATCTTCTTGGCCAGATCGAGCATGAGTCCGAGCGCATGTTCGGCGACCGCCTCGGCGCCGGGACCGGAGTTGTTGCACACTGCGATCCCCGCGCGGGTGCACGCCGCGACGTCGATCACGTCGTAGCCCGCCCCCGCCGAACACACGGCAAGCAACTGTGGGCAGCGATCCACCAGAGGCTGCCCGACCACCCACTGCGCACCGTCGTCGACCGAGGCGACGTCCGTTCTGGTGGCGACCTGATATCCGTGCGCCGATTCCAGTGCCGCCCAACCCTCTTCGTCAGGCGCTTGGAGGTCGAGCTTGACGAGCTCGATGTCGGCTCCCGCCAAGATGTCTCCTGCGACCTGATCGGTCCACCTCTCGTAGACCAGTCGCGGGCGTGTTGTCATCGCTTGATTTTGGGCTTCGCTTGAGCCGCCTTGAACATGTCGGCCAGCGCGGGGTCGACGTTCTTGTAGTCATTGCGAGCGATCGCGCCGTCGCGGCCCGGAACGGGGTCATAACCGAGGCGCAGGTCTTTGTTCTCCATGTGGAAGTACTCCCGCCCGACGGGGAGGCGGCGATCCTCGCGCGGAACCTCCATCCACGCCCGCAGAAAGCAGCGCGCCTTCTTCGGGTCCGTGCTGCTGACGAAGTCCGAGCGGGAGTGGCACATCGCGAAATTGTTGGCGACGGCGGCCTCACCGGACTCCAACCGGAACTCGACCTGCTGTTCGACCAGGATGTTGCGCAACAACTCGATGGCCTCGTTCTGCTCGGGGGTGAACTCGCGGCCGAGGGTGTGCATGGCGGGCAGGATGCTGCTGTAGGTGAAGTTGATGCAGATACGACCGTCGATCTGAGAGAAGACCGGCACGTCGTAGGGGGTCACGTCCGGCTGATCGTCGGGTTGCTCGCTGCGCCGATGGTGCGGGAACCCTTGGTAGAGCACCGGGAGCAGGTCGGGACGCTCGTTGAGAATCCGGTTGTGCGCGGCCGGTCCGCTGGCGAACTGGCTTTCACCACCCTCGGCCGCCGGATACACGCAGAGCAGCGACAGAATGTCCGCCGCGTCGTTGTGCATCGCGAGCTCGGCCCTGGACTTCGTGCCACGCGCCGGTTGCACACCATTGGGCAGCACCTCCTCCTGCACGCGCACCATGCGGTGGCCGAAGGAGTTGTTCGACACCAGGTAGCCGAGGTGTGTGCAGAACGTCCAGTAGATGCGTTCCAGGTCCTCGATCGAATGCTGCTCGACGGGAAAGCCGCGCACGCACGCCAGGCCCCGTCCGAACATCAGCTCCCGATACAACCGCGCGAGGTCCTCGTCGAGATCGGGATGCCGGGCATCCTCAGGCGTGATGTCGTCGCGATCTTTGTGGGCGGTCTTGGCCAGAACGGATTCCAGCGCCGCGACATTGCGAGACGACAGGTCGAAGGCGAAGTCCTCTTTGCTGCTGAAGTCCGCGCCGGTCCATGCCATGGGGTCGGTGACTTGCTCGGTGTAGATCGCGGTGGGCATCCGTCCTCCTGTTGTCGTGACGAGGCTCTCGGTTATCGGCTCGCCGCGCGCCTCTCGAGCTCACGCAGGGCATGCGCACGGGCGGTGGCGGCCTCGGTCATCATCCCGACGTCGGTTCCCGCCGAGATGAATCGCAGTCCCAGCCCCGCAAAACGTTCCAGCAGGTCAAGGGACTTGATCCCAGCCACTCCCAGTGCCACGCCGTGTGCACGACAGGCCGCTGCGACAGAGTCTACTGCACGGTGGAAATGCTCATTCTCATATTGCCCGTGGATCCCCATCTCGGCCGTCAGGTCGCTGGGCCCCAGTAAGACCATGTCCACCCCCTCGACGGCCGCGATCTCGCCGGACGCCGCCACCGCCTCGGGCGTTTCGATCATCACCGCCACCACCGTGTGACGCTCGAGTTCGACCGTGAGTTCGGCGGCCGGACGAGGTGTGTAACCGCTCACCGCGTTCGGTCCGGAGATGGACCGATGGCCGACGGGCGGGAAGCGGGCCGCGTCGACGACAGCCTGCGCCTCCTGCGCCGAGTTCACATGCGGCACAATCACTCCAACCGCACCCGCGTCGAGTACGCGCGCGATCACGGTGGGATCGTGCGACGGCACTCGCACGAGGCCGGAGATACCGGCGCCGAGAGCGGCCACACAGAGCATTCCCGCCGTCTCGAGCGAGCACGAGGTGTGTTCGAGATCGACATATACGGCGTCGTATCCGCTGGCGGCCGCAATCGCCGGTACGTCGGGCGTACGGGCATTCAGCAATGCGAGGCACAACACCAGGCGGTCGCCCCTCAAGGCATCTCGCAGAGGTCCCGGCACCCACCCACGGTAACCGAGCGAGAACGATGATTCCACTATGGCGTTAACGCCATTATCGCCTGTGGTAACCATTACGTATGTCCGAGAACCGGGTCGCGGTGGTCGGCGCCGCGCTGTCCGATTGCGGGCGGGTGCCAGACAAGACGGCGATGGCGCTGATGGCGCAGGCCGCTCGGCGAGCCGTCGCAGACGCCGGCCTGACAAAGGACGACATCGACGGCTTCGGCGGGCACGGGACACTGTTGCCACCCATCGAGGTGAGCGAGTACTTGGGCCTGCGACCGACCTGGGTCGACGCCACCAACGTCGGCGGATCCTCGTGGGAGGTCATGGGGCGGCACGCCGCCGCGGCCATCGCGGCGGGCGAGATCGACGTGGCCCTGTTGACCTACGGTTCGACCGCACGCTCGGACGTCAAGCGCCGGGTGCGGGCCTCAGCCGCGGCGCTGAGCACCGGCGGCGCGATGCAGTTCGAAGCGCCCTACGGCGCCACACTGATCGCCAAGTACGCCATGGCGGCCAGGCGCCACATGATCGAGTACGGGACGACAGAGGAACAACTGGCCGAGGTAGCCGTCGCCGCTCACGAGTGGGCGGCAATGAACGAGAACGCCTTCGAGCGCGACCGGATCACCGCCGAAGATGTCGCCGCCGCACCGATGCTCGCCGAGCCGTTCACGTCGAAGCACGTTTGTCTGCGAACCGACGGCGGCGGCGCGGTCGTGCTCGCCAGCGAGAGGGTAGCGAAAAGCTGTGCGAAGGAGCCGATCTGGATACTCGGCGCCGCAGACGCCGCATCGCACGTGAGCATGAGCGAGTGGCCCGATTTCACGACATCGGCTGCCGCACAATCGGGTCCGCGCGCGTTCGCGCAAGCGGGGGTGACCCCGACGGACATCGACGTCTGTCAGCTTTACGACTCATTCACCTCGACCGTCTTGCTGACCGTCGAAGATCTCGGGTTCTGCGCCAAGGGGGAGGGTGGTCCGTTCATCGGCTCCGGCGCGCTCCGTCCGGGCGGCGCGCTGCCCACCAACACCGACGGCGGCGGGCTGGCGTCGTGTCATCCCGGGATGCGCGGAATGTTCCTGATGGTCGAAGCGGTTCGGCAACTGCGCGGCGAATGCGGTGAACGGCAGGTCGAGGGCGCGCGCCTGGCATGTGTGCACGCGATGGGCGGGTTCTTCACCCACAGCGCGACGATGATCCTCGGGAGGCAGTGATGCAGTCGCCCACCGGTCCGAACCGCCCGACCATCGACAGCGACAGCGAGAGCTGGTGGGCGGCGGTTCAGGATCGCACGCTGATGATCAACGCATGCGGCTCCTGCGGCCGCAACTCGTTGTACGCCCGGCCCTTCTGCCCTCACTGCTGGAGCGAGGACGTGCGTCTCGCGCCGGCGACCGGGCGATCGCGGCTCTACACGTGGAGCGTCATCCACCAGAACGTCGCGCCGTTCGACGCCGTGCCCTACGTGGTCGCAATGGTCGACCTCGACGAGGGCCCCCGCCTGATGACCGAGATCGTCGACTGTCCGGCCGAGCGGCTCAGTGCGGGCATGCAACTGGAGATCGGCTTCCGCGAGGACGACAACGGATTCGTCGTACCGGTTTTTCGACCGGCGACTGAAAGCACAGAGAGGAAACGGAATTGAACAAGGACGACATGATCTTGATCAGTGTCGATGATCACATCGTCGAGCCGCCCGATATGTTCAAAAATCATCTGCCGAAGAAGTACATCGATGAGGCGCCGCGGTTGGTGCACAACCCAGACGGGTCCGATACCTGGCAGTTCCGCGACACGGTGATCCCGAATGTGGCGCTCAACGCGGTGGCGGGTCGGCCCAAGGAGGAGTACGGCCTCGAGCCGCAGGGGCTCGATGAGATCCGGCCCGGCTGTTGGCAGGTCGACGAGCGGGTCAAGGACATGAACGCCGGCGGCATTTTGGGGTCGATGTGTTTTCCGTCGTTTCCCGGTTTCGCGGGCCGGTTGTTCGCGACCGAGGATCAGGAGTTTTCGCTGGCGTTGGTGAAGGCTTACAACGATTGGCATGTCGAGGAGTGGTGTGGGGCCTATCCGGCGCGGTTCATTCCGATGACGTTGCCGGTGATCTG
>NZ_CVTA01000019.1 GCF_001050035.1 Mycolicibacterium komanii | reverse complement strand
TCGGTCGTGGTCGTAGTGGTCGGGGTGTCGGTCGCGGTGGTCGTCGTCGACGGCGGGGGTGGCGGGGGCGGCGGCGCGGGGCGTGCCGGTGACGACGTCGTGGTCGTCGCCGCTGATGGTGCGGCCGCACGCTCCTCGCCGAAGTCGAAGGCGGCCACCACGACCGCCACCATCAGCAGCACCAGCAGCGCCAACCCGATCAGGACGCGTGGGCGCCGCCACGACTTCGCCGGTCCGGCCGCGACCAGGGCGAGCCGGGTGCTGTCGGGGTCCGCCGCGGCGACGCCGAGGTGGTGGCTCAGGGCCCTGGCGAAGTCCGCGCAGCGCTCGAACCGGTCCTTCGGGTTCTTCGACAGCGCCTTGGCCAGTACCGGGTCCAACTTCGCCAGGTCGGGGCGCTGCGAGCCGATCGCCGGCGGGGCGGCCGACAGGTGCTGGCTGATCACGACGGCCGGATTGGAGTTGCGGAACGGCGGTGAACCCGTGAGGAGGTGAAATGCGGTGGCGGCCAACGCATATTGGTCGGCGCGGCCGTCGAGCTGTTCGCCCATCAACTGTTCGGGGGCGGCGTAGGAGACGGTGCCGACGGTCATGTTGGTGGCGGTGAGCCCGCTGACGTCGTCCGCCCAGCGGGCGATTCCGAAGTCGGCCAACAGGATTCGCTGGTCTCCGGACTCGGGTCGGGCGAGCAGGATGTTGGCCGGTTTGACGTCGCGGTGCAGCAGCCCGCCCTGATGCGCGTAATCGAGTGCATCGGCGATGGCGGTGACGATTGCGGCGACCTCGTGCGGGGGCATGCCGTCGGGGTACCGGTCCTTGAGCAGTTGCGCTGCGTCGGTTCCGTCGACGTAGTCCATCGAGATCCAGATCTGGCCCTCGTACTCGCCGCGATCGTGAATGCCGACGATGTGCGGATGCCACAGCGTGGCCGCGATATCGGCCTCGCGCTGGAATCGCATGCGGTACTCGTCGTCCGCCGACACCGACGCGGGCAGCACCTTGAGCGCATCCCTGCGGGGTAGCCGTGGGTGTTGGGCGAGGTAGACCTCGCCCATACCGCCGGAGCCGAGTAGTCGCACGATGGTGTACCCGGCGAAAGTCGCGCCCTCGGCCAACGGCATGGCCGAATAGTACGAGACAACTACAGATCGAGTGTCAGATGGGAACCTTCGGCGCGTGAGACGCAGATCAACATCAGCCCGTCGTCGCGTTCGGTGTCGGTGAGCAGTGTGTCGCGGTGGTCGACGGAGCCGTCCACCACCCGGCTGCGGCAGGTACCGCAGAAGCCCTGCTGACACGAGTACGGGGCGTGCACACCGGATCGGCGCAGCGCCCCGAGCAGCGTCTCGTCGGCGGCGACGTCGACGGTCTGGCCCGTCGATGCGACGGTGACCGAGAAGCTCGCGCCGTCCTCGACGGGCGGGGCGGCGAACCGTTCAAAGTGCAGTTCCACGTTGTCGCGCCCGACGAGCCGCTCACGGACGGCGGTCAGCAGCGGAGCCGGCCCGCAGGCGTAGACCGCGGTGCCGTCGGGACAGTCGCCGAGCAGGTCGTCGGCGCTCGGCAGCCCGTCGACGTCGTCGGTGCGGATCTGGATGCGAGAGCCGAACCGCGTGACCTCGTCGACGAACGGAATGCTGTCGCGGCTGCGGCCGGTGTACACCATCGACCACTGCACGCCGAGGCTCTCCGAGACGCGCAGCATCGGCAGGATCGGGGTGATGCCGATGCCGCCTGCGACGAACCGCAGCCGCCGGGTCGGCGAGCCGTGACCGGGCACGGTCAGCGGAAAGGCGTTGCGGGGTCCGTACGTCGTCACGGTCGCGCCCACACTCAGCGCCTCGTGCACCTCGATCGAGCCGCCGCCGCCGTCGGGGATGCGCCGCACCGCGATGCGGTAGCGATCGGCCTCGGCGGGATCGCCGCACAGCGAGTACTGCCGCACCAGCCCGCTGGGCAGGGTGAGGTCGATGTGCGAGCCCGGATGCCATCGGGGCAGCCGCCCGCCGTCGGCGGCGACCAGCGTCAGGGCCACCACGTTCTCGTCGCGCGCCACCACCTGCCGGTCCGCGACCCGCAGGGCGTGGGTGCGATCGAACTCGCGCGGCGGCGCGACGCGGCGCACGGCGCCGGCCAGGGCCTCCATCCCGTTGATCACGGCGTCCGCGACGCCGATCAGCATGTAGCGCCGTCCCGGCCGCAGCGGATGGGCGGGTAGTTGCCGGTAGCGCTCGCGCAGCCCCATCAACGGTGTGCGGCGCGCGCGGCGGGTGAGGTGGCCAGGTAGGCCACGGCCTGTGCCGTCGACCCCATGTCCTCGGGCGAGTAGCCGGGCCGGAAGTAGGACAGGGTGTTCACCCCGAACAGCGTCCGGAACTTCGGCAGCAGCCCGAGTTCGGAGTCCTGCACCCGCAGGCGCTGCATCTGGAACCATCCGATGTCGCTGTTCGGGTCGGTCTTGAGCAGATACCAGGTGCCGCGCTGGAAGAACGTGAAGATCGCCGTCGCGGCGACCGTCATCGCCCGGATCCGGTCCGGGTAGCTGTCGTGGAAGTAGACCGCGACGTCGTGGGCGACGCAGCGATGCTCGACCTCCTCGCTGCCGTGCCAGCGGAACAGGTCGACCAGGGTGGGATCCGCGCCGTGGTCGTCCCAGCTCGAGTTCAGCGCGAAGTCGCCGAGCACCGCGGTGTAGTGCTCGATGGCCGCGATCAGCCACAGCCGCTCACACAAATTGCTCAGGCGCCGCTCCGGATCGTCGAAATACTTAGGCGCCAGCACCTTTTCGAACATGTAACCGACGAGGTCGAGCATCGGCTTCGGATCCACCCCGTTGCCGATCAGGAACTCTTCGATGACGTCGTCGTGGGCCGCCGCGTGGGTGGCCTCCTGGCCGATGAAGCCACGGATGTCGTCGGCCAGCTTGGGATCGCGCACCAGCGGCAGCGCCTCGTTGTAGGTACGGACGAACCAGTGCTCGGCTGCGGGCAGCACCACGTTGAACAGGTTGATCATGGTGGAGGCCACCGGGTGGCCGGGGATCCACTCCAGCGGGACGCCGGTCAGGTCGAAATGCACCTTGCGGGCCTGGATTTGGACCGGGCCCGGGTCGACCTCGTGTGCGAAGCGGCGCGGCCGTAAGGCCTCCGGCTGGGCCGGCAAATAAGCCGTCGGCTGGGCCGGCGATCGTGACATCTCGGCTCCTCCTTCGTGCCGCACAGTCTACGTGCGGAGGCAGTCCAGCAGGTTTCAGGTTTGCGGGCGATGTCTATATCTGTGTCCATGGTGGGGATCGACGACGTTCTCGGGTGGGCCAAACAGCAGGTGTCCGCGCGGGTGCCCAAGGCCGACCTGGATCAGCGCGACCCCGACTACATCCGCGAGCAACTGCCCGGGCTGTGGCTGCTGGCGTCGTTGTATTTCCGCGCAGAAGTGCGCGGCCTGGATCGCATCCCCGCCGACGGCCCGGTGCTGTTGGTGGGCAACCACAGCGGCGGGAACCTGCCACCCGACACGTTCGTGTTCACGCTGGCGTTCAGCTCGTATTTCGGCGTCGAGCGGCCGTTCTACCAATTGGCGCACAACCTCGTGGTCTCGATGCCGGGGCTGGGTTCGCTGCGCAAATTCGGCACCGTCGCCGCCAATCACGACAACGCGAAACTGGCCCTGGAATCCGGCGGGGCGCTACTGGTGTATCCGGGCGGCGACTACGAGGTGTTCCGGCCGTCGTGGGAGCGGCACGACGTCGACTTTGGCGGCCGCAAGGGTTACGTGAAGCTCGCACGCGAGGCGGGCGTGCCCATCGTGCCCGTCGCCAGCGTCGGCGGTCAGGAGGCTGCGCTCTTCCTCGACCGGGGTCAGTGGTTGGCGCGGCTGCTGATGGTCGACCGGTTGGCTCGTCTCAAGAGCGTGCCTATCCTGCTCGCCCCGCCGTGGGGGCTGACCATCAGCGACTTCATCCCTCGGCTGCCGCTGCCGACGAAGATCGCCATCGAGGTGCAGGACCCGATCGACGCCGACGACATTGCGGCCAGCGACGACGACGTCATCAACGACAAGGTGCTGACCAGCCTGCAGGCGGGAGTCGACAGGTTGGCCGCCGAACGACGCTTCCCGGTGTTGGGCTGAACCATGAGAGTGCAACGACAGTGCGTGATCGACGCCGACCGCGACCAGGTCTGGAAGGTGGTCAGCGACCCCGGGTGCTATCCGGAGTTCATGGCCAGCCTCGAGCGCTGGGAGACGCTGACCGATGATCCCGCCGGCCTCGGCTCCCGCTACACGGTGCACTGGAAGGTCGGTTCGGTGCCGATCGGCGGGACTGTCGAGGTCGTCGAGTTCGACGCACCGCGCGAGGTGTCGTGGATCGGGCTCACCGGGGTCTCCCAACGTGGCCGGTTCCGGCTGCGCGACACCGGCGACGGGCGCACCAAGGTGACGTTCCGGTTGTCCTACGAGTCCGCGGGCAACCTGCTCGGACTCATCGCCGATCGGGTGGCCGCGCGACAGGTCGGCCGCACGATGAGCCGGACGCTGACCAACCTGCGTCAGATGGTGGAGGGCTAGCCGGTCAGCCGACCGGAGCCGGGGGCGGGGTGCCCGCGCCGGGCGCGCCCTGGATCGGGACCACCGGGGTGGGGGTGACGGTGGTGATGCCGTTTCGGCCGACCGTCGGACCGCCCGAGGGACCCTGCTCGGCGATCAAATCCGCCGCCTTCTGGCTGCAGTCCAGCATCAGCAGCATCCGGCCGCCCGAGGTGATCTTCTGCTGGTCGACCAAGCACTCGGCCTGGGGCAGAACGCTGCCCACCGAACCGCCGAAGTAGGCCTTGACGCCCTGGGACTTGAGGATTTGCAGCGCCCGGTTGTACGGCTCGCCGACCACGTTGAGGCTGGGCTGCGACATCGCGATCCCGGCGCCGACCAGCGCCGCCGAACCGACGGCTACGAGCCCGCCGCTCAGCACAACAAGCTTGTTCACGTGATCTCCTCAAGTCGCTGCGGTGCGAACATATCGCAGGCGTGACGAATGTGAAACCGGAGCAGAAGCCGTCGGCGTTACACCTGCGGGCGCACCGCGTCGCGCATGACCTCGCCGAGCCGCTGCGCGGTGACATCGGCGAAGACGTCCTCGAGCAGCAGTTTCTTACCATCGGGTCCGGCCAGCGGCACCCGCCAGTTCGGATACTCGTCGGTGGTGCCCGGCTGGTTCTGGGTGCGCAGATCGCCGACGGCGTCGGCCAGCGACAGCGACAGCAACCGTGACGGTGTGCGGCCGAGGTAGCGCTGCAGCGCCTCGACGATCTCGGCGCTGTCGGAATCCCCGGCGTCGCTCAGCAGGCCGGCACGGCGCAGTTCGTCGAGCCATCGCTTCTGCTGCTCACGGTCGTCGGCCAGCTCATCGGCCGCGGGGCGCGTCAGCAGCCCAAGTTGGTCGCGCAGGCGGACGTGTTCACCGGCCAGGTAGCCGGCGGTGGGGGGCAGGTCGTGGGTGGTGACGGCCGACAGGCAGTACTCGCGCCACCGCTCGGCGGGCAGCGGGCCGCCGTCCCCGTCGCGGTCGGCTTCGAACCACAGGATCGAGGTCCCGAACAACCCGCGTTCGTGCAGGTAGTCGCGCACCCAGGGTTCGACGGTGCCGAGGTCCTCGCCGACGACGACGGCGCCCGCGCGGTGGGCCTCGAGCGCGACGATGCCGATCATCGCCTCGTGGTCGTAGCGCACATAGGTGCCCTCGGTGGGGCGGGACCCGTTCGGGATCCACCACAGCCGGAACAGCCCGATGATGTGGTCGATGCGCACCCCGCCCGCGTGCCGCAGCACGGCGTTGACCAGCGCGCGGAACGGCTCGTAGGCAAGCTTTTCGAGCTGGTCGGGGCGCCACGGCGGTTGCGACCAGTCCTGGCCGAGCTGGTTGAACTCGTCGGGCGGCGCGCCCGCGGTGACCCCGAGCGCGAGCACGTCCTGCAGCGCCCATGAGTCGGCGCCGTTCGGGTCCACGCCGACGGCGAGGTCGTGCATGATGCCCAGGCCCATACCCGTCTGCAACGCGGTGGCCTGCGCCGCGGTCAGCTGGTCGTCGAGCTGCCACTGCAGCCAGCGGTGGAAGTCGACGGCGTCGGCGTGCTCGTCGGCGAAGGCCGCGACGGCGGGGTTCGCCGGATGCTGTAGCTCGCGCGGCCACTGATGCCAGTCGGCGCCGTGGCGTTCGGCCAGCGCACACCAGACGGCGAAGTCGTCGAGGCTCGCGCCCTCGCGCTCGCGGTAGGCGGTGTAGGCCAGGTCGCGTCCCGCAGAGCGCGGCACCTCGTAGACCGCGTCCAGCGCCGAGCGCTTCACCTTCCACGCCGCGTCGCGGTCCACCTGATCGGCGCGGTCGGCACGGGCCTGCACACCTTCGCGCAACTTGCGTAACCGGTTGCGGCGCCGGACGTAGGCGTACTCGGGGATCGCCTCGACCCGCAGGTAGATCGGGTTCACGAAGCGGCGGGACGTCGGAAGGTAGGGCGACGGCTCCATCGGCGCGACAGGGGCAGCCGCATGCAGCGGATTGACGAGGATGAATCCCGCGTCGTGGGTCGCGGCCGACCACACCGCGAGGTCGGTGAGATCCGTCAGATCGCCTATGCCCCAAGATCTTTCGGACCGCACGCTATAGAGCTGCGTGGCCAGCCCCCACTGCCTGCCGGACGGCGGGACCCGCGAAGCGGGGGACACGATGACCGCCGTGCTGAACTCCTGGGAGTCGGCGTGCAGCTCGAGGCGGTGGTATCCGATCGGGAGGTCGGCGGGCGTCTCGAACGTCGCCTCACCGACCAACCTGCCATCCAAATCGTATGGCGGCCTGTTGTTTTCGAGCTGACGCAGCTCCGAGCGCACGGACCCGTCCTCGAGGTGGATCCGCAGCGAGACCGGGTTGCCGTGGGTGACATGCACCCAGAACGCCGAGGCGGCGCCGGTGCGCCCGATGATCGTCGGCGGAAGACGGCGCTCCCAGTATTCGCGGTCGTGTGCGGCCAGCGCGGCGACACGGTCGTCCTCGGTGGCGGCGGAAACTCCCAATGCGGCCAGCACCGAGATCAGCGTCGAGGAGTCCACGGCGATGCGTCGGCCCGCCCAGTCCTCGTAATCGGTTGCGACACCGTAGCGTCGCGCCAACTCCACAAGCGACGCGGCGGGCTCTGTCATGTCGCCAATCTTGCCCGGAAGCCGTCGACACGTCTCGTCACAGGCTCGCTCATACCCGATCTGCGTGAACTCAACCGGCGCTCGAGCGCATGTAGGGTCGGCCGTTATGGCGGCCGACCGACAGGAGACGGCCGAGGTGCAGAGCCGGCGCGCGCGGATCGCGGTGGCAGCGCTGTTTTTGACCAACGGCGCGGTGTTCGCCAACCTGCTGCCGCGGTACCCCGAGATCAAGAGCGATCTGGGGCTGTCGAATTCGGCTTACGGCGCCGCCGTCGCGGCGTTCTCTGCCGGCGCCCTGGCGGCCGGGCTGACCGCGGCCGCACTGATCCGCCGCTACCGCTCGTCGCGGGTGGCTGTCGTCGGCACCATCGGAATCGGGGTGTTCGTCGTGCTCGCAGGCGTGGCCCCGTCTCCGGTGTGGTTCGCCGCCGGGCTGTTCGCGGCGGGCGCCAGCGACTCGGTGACCGACGTCGCGCAGAACGCGCACGGCCTGCGGGTCCAGCGCATCTACGGTCGTTCGATCATCAACTCGCTGCATGCGGTGTGGGCGGCCGGCGCGATCATCGGCGGCCTGATGGGGGCGACGGCGATCGCGCTGGGTGTCTCGCGCGGGGTCCACCTCGGCTTCTCAGCGGTGCTGTGCAGCGCGGTCGTGCTCGTCGCCTACCGCTACCTGCTGCCCGGCGCCGACCACGACACCGACCCGGCGGCACGCACCGGCGGCGGTGGTGATGCAGGCGTGGCGGTGTACGCCGCGCTGCTGGCTCTGGTGCTGATCGCGGTGGCCGGTGCGACGGTCGAGGACGCGGGCAGCTCGTGGGCCGCGGTCTACCTGCGTGACGCGCTGGGGGCGCCCGGTCCGATCGCGGTGACCGGCTACATCGCCGCGGTCACCTTCATGTTCATCGGGCGGCTCATCGGGGACCGGCTGGTCGACCGGTTCGGCACCCGCGCCGTGGTCCGCTCGGGTGGCGCGATCACCGCGGTTGGCATGGGTCTCGCGCTGGCGTTCCCGACGGTGCCCGGCACGATCGCGGGTTTCGCGGTCGCGGGGTTCGGCGTGGCGACGCTGGTGCCGTCGGCCATGCACGCCGCCGACCAGCTGCCGGGCCTTCGGCCGGGCAGTGGGCTGACGATCCTGACCTGGTTGATGCGCATCGGATTCTTCGGCGCCCCGGTGCTCGTCGGGGTGATCGCCGATGCGACGAGCCTGCGCATCGGGTTGCTCACCGTACCGATCGCCGGAATCCTGGTCGTCGCGTTGTCGGGCGTGCTCAGTGCGCGACGCCGGCCAATTCGATCGTGAGCACGCCACCGATGACCAGCGCGATGCCCAGGGCCATCAACCAGGTCAGCGGTTCGGTGAACACGAAACGGGCGATGACCGCCACCAGCGCCACCCCGCACGCCGTCCACACGCCGTAGGCGATGCCGACCGGCATGCCCAGCGCCAGGGTCAGCCACAACAGATAGAACGAGGCCAGATAGCCGATGACGATCGGCGCGATCCACGCCTTCTTGCGGAACCCCTCCGAGGCACGCAGCGACAACGTCGCGACGACCTCGAGCACGATCGCGCCCGCCAACGCCCAATACATCACCGCGGGTCGACCGTCCGGTGCGACCCGAACTCGATCAGCAGCACACCGGCGATGATCAGTCCGATGCCGGCGATGATCGGCCAGGTGAACGGGTCGTTGAACAGAACCGCGGCGAGCACCGCCGTCCCCGCCGTGCCGACCGCCCCCCAGATCCCGTACGCCACTCCGACGGGCATCCCGGCGCGCAGCACCAAGGTCAGAAACGTGAACGCCGCGACGTAGCCCGCGACGACGACCAGCAGCCACGCCGAATGGTCCTGCGACGCCCGCAGCGACAACGTGGCGGCGACCTCGACGACGATCGCTCCGGACAGCAACGCCCACTTCTGCACGCGAACAAGTTAGCCGACCTCGGTGGCCGCGGCTCTGCGGACACGGCGATCGGATGGCCTGGTCGAGAGCCCGCGTAGCCTGAACTCGCTGTGTTGGATTGATGGAGGAGTCCCATGCCGTACAACGTGGAGTCCGCGTGACCGCCGAGGCACGTCGCACCGACGACGCTCTCGTCGTCGACACCGCGTACGGACCGGTCCGCGGGGCCGACGACGGCACCGTGAAGGTGTGGAAGGGCATCCGGTTCGCCGCTGCGCCCGCTGGTGAGCTGCGGTGGCGGCCGCCGCAACCGCCGCGACGCTGGTCCGAACCGGCCGACGCCACCAGGGTCGGCCCGGTCTGCCCGCAGCCGACCGATCCCAGGATCCCGATCGATCTCGGCGCTCCGCAGGGCGACGACTGCCTGAGCCTGAACGTGTGGGCGGCGTCGGACACCGAACCGGGTGCGGGCAAACCGGTGATGGTGTGGGTGCACGGCGGCGCCTACGTCCTCGGTTCGTCGGCGCAGGCGCTGTACCACGGTCGTGCGCTCGCCGCCGACGGCGACGCTGTGATCGTCACGGTGAACTACCGGTTGGGCGCATTGGGCTTCCTGGATCTGTCGGCGATGGGCGACGGTTTCGCCACCAACCTCGGCCTGCGCGACGTGTTGTTCGCGCTGGAGTGGGTGCGCGACAACATCGCCGGCTTCGGGGGAGACCCGGACCGCGTGACCGTCTTCGGTGAATCCGCTGGCGCCGGCATCATCACCACGCTGTTGGCCACCCCGGCCGCCGAGGGCCTGTTCGGTGCCGCGATCGCGCAGAGTTCGCCGGCGACCTCGGTCTACGACCGCGAGCGCTCGCAGCGCGTGGCCGCCCTTCTGCTCGACGAACTCGGCGTCGGCCCCGGTGAGGCCGACCGGCTGACCTCGGTGCCCACCCCCGCGCTGCTGACCGCGTCGAAGAAGGTCTTCGACCACATCCCGGCGAACACGCCCGGCACGCTGGCGTTCGCGCCGATCATCGACGGAGACCTGGTGCCCGCGCACCCCGTCCAGCTCGCCCGCGACGGTCGTACGCATCCGGTGCCGCTGATCATCGGCACCAACAAACACGAAGCCGCGCTCTTCCGCTGGATGAAATCGCCGCTGATGCCGATCACCCCGGCGGCCATCCGCACGATGTTCGCCGAGATCGCGGCCGAACAACCCGACCTGCGACTGCCCGACGAACAGCAGATCCGGGCCGCCTACCGCGGGCGGGGCAAGACCATCGGGATGGGCGTTGCGCGCGACATCGGATTCCGTATGCCGTCGGTCTGGTTCGCCGAGGGCCACCGCGAGGTCGCGCCCGTGTATCTGTACCGGTTCGACTTTGCTACCCCGATGCTGCGGCTGCTGCGCCTCGGCGCCGCCCACGCCACCGAATTGCCGTATGTCTGGGGCAATCTCGTCGCCGGCCCGAAGGACCCGACCTTCAAGCTCGGCGGCCTGAAGGCCGGTAAGACGGTGTCCGCGCGGATGCGGCGGCGGTGGCTGAGCTTCGCGGTCGACGGCACACCGGCGACTCCGGCGGGCGACCCGGTGTGGCGGCCGTACCGCGCCTCCGACCGCGCCACCCTGCTCATCGACGCTCAGGACCGGGTGGTCGACGACCTGGATCGCGATCTGCGCACCGCCTGGGGCGATCAGGTGCTGAGCTTCCGGTGAGTCGTATGCTTTGGCCGGAGGTGTGACGTGGATGTGAGTGGCGCCTTCTCGCACGTGTTGCCACCGTTGATGCACGACCCCGTGATCTACGCGGTGCCGTTCTTCCTGCTGCTGCTGATCATCGAATGGGCGGCCGCCCGCAAGCTGGCGCACGAAGAAGCCGAGCGCGCACCGGCCGGGGCGTATCAGCGCTCCGACGCATGGGCCAGCATCTGGATGGGCGTGGTCTCGATCGGCACGAGCGGGGTGCTGAACTTCATCGCGCTGCTGGGATACGCGGCGTTGTTCGCCTACGTCGCACCGTGGCAGCTGCCCGCCGGCGCCTGGTACACGTGGGTGATCGCGATCGTCGGGGTGGACCTGCTCTACTACGTCTATCACCGCATGGCGCACCGGGTCCGGCTCATCTGGGCCACCCATCAGGCACACCACTCCAGCCAGTACTTCAACCTCGCGACCGCACTGCGCCAGAAATGGAACATCAGCGGAGATGTGTTCCTGCGGGCGCTGCTGCCGCTGTTCGGCGTACCGCCGTGGATCGTGTTCGCCAGCTTCTCGATCAACCTGATCTACCAGTTCTGGATCCACACCGAGCGCATCGGCAAGCTTTGGCGCCCAATCGAGTTCGTCTTCAACACGCCATCGCACCACCGGGTGCACCACGGTATGGACCAGGAGTACCTCGACAAGAACTACGGCGGCATCTTCATCGTCTGGGATCGCCTTTTCGGCAGCTTCCAAGCAGAGACCGTCCGCCCGCATTACGGGCTGACCAAGCAGGTCGACACCTACAACATCTGGACGATGCAGACCCACGAGTACGTCGCGATCGCCCGCGACGTCCGCCGGGCGCCACGATGGCGCGACAAGCTTGGTTACATGTTCGGCCCACCCGGCTGGGCACCGGCGCAGCGACGCCGAGCAGCGCACGAGTCGGCCGCGGTCACCGCCTGATCCGCGCAACGCCGCCGCGCGCCGTAGTCTCCGCTGTGTGAAAACCGTCTTCGACGCCCCGGTCGACGCCGGTCTGGTCGAACGCTCCCTGGCGACAAGCACGTTCGGGTCGGTGTGGCTCGACGAGCAGGTCGGCCCGGCGCGCCCGCGGTTCCCGGAGCTGACCACGCCGATCACCTGCGACCTGGTGGTCGTCGGCGGCGGCTACACCGGGTTGTGGACCGCGCTGCACGCCGCGCGTCGCGACCCGAACCAGCGAATCGTGCTCGTCGAGGCCAACCGCGTGGGGTGGGCGGCGTCCGGCCGCAACGGCGGCTTCGTCGACGCCAGCCTGACGCACGGCGCCGAGAACGCAAAGGCGCGCTGGCCCAACGAGTTCGACGTCCTCGAGGCGATCGGACTGGACAACCTCGACGGGATGCAGGCCGAGCTGGGGGAGCTGGGCCTCGACACCGACTGGCAGCGCACCGGGATGCTGACGGTGGCCACCGAGCCGCATCAGGTCGAGTGGCTGCGGGAGGCCGCGGCGGGCGGCGAGGGGAAGTTCCTCGACACGGCCGAGGTGCGCGGCGAGGTGGCGTCGCCGATCTACCTCGCCGGCCTGTTCAGCGCCGAGAGCTGCGCGATCGTGCACCCCGCCAAGCTCGCGTTCGAGCTCGCCAGGGCGTGCCAGGACGCCGGCGTGCGCATCTTCGAGCACACCAACGCGACGCGACTGGATTCCGGTGGTGTCGGCTTGCGCGTCGAGACGGGTCAGGCGGTGGTAACCGCCCGGCGGGCCGTGCTGGCGACGAACGTGTATCCGAGCCTGCTCAAGCGCAACCGGTTGCACACGGTGCCGGTGTACGACTACGTGCTGGCCACCGAACCGCTCACCGATGACCAGCTGGACCGCATCGGCTGGCGCGGCCGGCAGGGGATCGGCGACTGCGCCAACCAGTTTCACTACTACCGCCTCACCGCGGACAACCGGATCGTCTGGGGCGGGTACGACGCCGTCTATCACTTCGGACGGAAAGTGGATGCCCGCTACGAGGACCGCCCCGCCACCTACCGGCGGCTGGCCGGGCACTTCTTCCTGACCTTCCCGCAACTCGACGACGTCCGGTTCACCCACCGGTGGGCCGGCGCCATCGACACCAACACCCGGTTCTGCGCGCACTGGGGGTTGGCCAGGGACGGCCGCGTGGCATACGTCAACGGGTTCACCGGGTTGGGCGTGGGCGCCTCGCGGTTCGCCGCCGATGTGTGCCTCGACCTGCTCGAAGGCCGGCCCACCCCGCGCACCGACCTGCAGATGGTGCGCGAACGTCCGTTGCCGTTCCCGCCAGAGCCGCTGGCCGGCATCGGCATCCAGGCGACGCGGTGGTCGCTCGATCGCGCCGACCACGCCGAAGGCCGCCGCAACGTGTTCCTACGAACGCTGGATGCGCTGGGTCTCGGTTTCGATTCGTAGCTGTCCTGTGCCGAAAGCGCGGCCGGAGCGTAACGTCTCTGTGACCTTCACCGATGGGGAAGTGACGGGACCATCGTCGAGTGGTTGCTCCTGGTCGGGGTGATTGTCGGACTCCCGGCCCGGTTCAGCGGCCCACAACACGCCGGTACCGGACCTACATCGGCTCGACGAGCGGAGACGACAGTGCGCCGACACTCGATACCGGTATTGGCGGCGTTGGCCGCCCCGATCGCCGCGCTTGCGCTTCACTCCGGGCCGGCGCAGGCGGCCCCCGGCGTAGCCGTCTACCCCGGCATGGAGATTCGCCAGGACAACAACGTCTGCACGCTGGGCTACGTCGACCCGGCGGCACGGATCGCGTTCACCGCCGGGCACTGCCGCGGCAGCGGACCGGTGCGCGACCGCGACGGCAACCACATCGGCATGCAGACGGTGTTCCGCGACAACACCCCCAACGGCGCGACGGTCGACACCAACCATCAGATCGCCGACTGGGAGGCAATCGCGCTGGCACCCGACGTCATGGTCAACAACGTCCTGCCGGACGGCAAGGTGCTCGTGGCCGACCCCGGCGTCCTGCCGACGGCCGGCCAGCCAGTGTGCCACTTCGGCGTGGTGACCGGCGAGAGCTGCGGCAACGTCGAAGCCGTCAACAACGGCTGGTTCACGATGGGCAACGGCGTCGTCAGCCAGAAGGGCGACTCCGGAGGGCCGGTGTACGTGATCACCCCCGACAACCGGGCGGCGCTGATCGGCATGTTCAACAGCACCTGGGGCAAGTACCCGGCCGCGGTGTCCTGGCAGACGGCCAGCCAACAGGCGAGCGAGGACGTCATCTCCGCGGCGTCGGCCACCGTCGGCACGGTCTCGCTGCCTTAAGGCGTCAACGCGAAAACCGGTATCGACGGCGACGCGGCGCGCAGCTCGTCTGCTGAGGAGTCGGGCGTCAGGCCGCCGACGTGTCCCTTGACCTCCCAGAACCAGCGGTCGAGGTAGCGGCTGAGTAATTCTGGCTTGGCGTCATCGGGCACCTCGGTGACGCGGACCTCGCGGCGGCGCCAACGCGGGCCGACCTCCACGCGCCCGGCGGCCCTGGCATTGCGCGCCCACTGGGTGTTGCCGCGCGGGGAGACGACGTAGTCGCACCCGTCCACGTTGAGCACGTTCACCACCACGCCTCGCCGCTTGCCCGACTTTCGGCCCCGCACCGTCAGCGCTTTCGTCCCCGCGATGCTGATGCCGGCTTCCGCGAGCCAGCGGAAGATGTGGTTGACGGCGCGTGCGGGTCGCGTCGGTTCGTCGTAACGGGTCGTCATGGTCGCCTCCTGGATATAGAGAGCGGTGCTCTCGTTATCAGGTTGCCAGTCGCGTACGTGAAGATCAAGAGCAGTGATCTCGTTTTGTGTCACACTCGGCGCATGGGTAAGCGAGCGGAGAGCCGGCAGCGGATCGAGGCGCAGATCATCGAGCTGGGGCGGCGCCGTCTGATGACCGAGGGCGCCGCCGGGCTGTCGCTACGCGCGATCGCTCGCGACCTCGGCATGGTGTCCTCGGCGGTGTACCGGTATGTGGCCAGCCGCGACGAGCTGTTGACGCTGTTGCTGGTCGACGCCTACTCCGAACTCGCCGACTGCGTCGACCGCGCCCGCGACGAGGGTGCGCCGTGGCACGAGCAGTTCCGCGCGATGGCGCACGCCGCGCGCCGGTGGGCCGTCGACCAGCCGGCTTCGTGGGCGCTGCTCTACGGCACCCCGGTGCCCGGATACCGCGCGCCGCGGGAACGCACCGTGGGTCCCGGAACGCGCGTCGTCGGAGCCTTGTTCGACGTGATCGCCGCCGGTATCGCCGTCGGAGACATTCCCTCTTCGGAAACCGTTGTCCCCGAACCGCTGTCGTCGGATTTCGCGGCACTGCGCGCCGAGTTCTCCTTCACCGGCGACGACGGCGCGGTCGCCAAGGGATTTTTGAGCTGGGCGACGCTGATCGGCGCGATCAGCCTCGAGGTGTTCGGCCAGTACGGCTCCGACACGCTCACCGAACCGGCGGACGTCTTCGACCTGCAGATCGGCCTGCTGATCAACACACTGACCATGGTTAAGGATTGACTTATATAAGTTACGCCTTTAACTTGAACGGGTGCACGCGTTCGACGTCCTGGGCGATCCGGTGCGCCGCCGGATCCTGGAGCTGCTCGCCGACGGCGAGCTGGCGGCCGGCGCCATCGCCGCCACCATCCGAGACGAGTTCGCGATCACCCAGCCGGCGGTCTCGCAGCACCTGAAGGTGTTGCGCGACAACGGTTTCACTTCGGTGCGGCCGGATGGTCAGCGCCGCCTCTACGCGGTCAACGGCGCGGCGCTACGCGATGCCGATGAGTGGCTCGCCGGCTTCCGCCGGTTCTGGGCGCCCCGGCTCGATGCGCTCGGCACCGAGATCGCCCGGGGGAAGCGACAACGACGAAGGAAGGCAACATGACCGAGATCGATGTGGACCACCAGATCAGCGCGGTCGCCCGCACCGTCGGGAAACGCACGATCGACGCGGGGGAGGCGCACGTCGTCACCATCAAGCAGGCTTACGACACTGATCAGGACGATCTGTGGGACGCCGTCACCAACATCGAGCGCATTCCCCGATGGTTGATGCCGATCTCCGGTGAGCTGAAGGTCGGCGGCAGCTATCAACTGCACGGCAACGCCAGCGGAACGATCCTGACGTGTGACCCGCCGAAGAGCTTCACGGCCACCTGGGAGTACGGCGGCAACACCAGCTGGATCGAGGTCAACGTCACCGGCCAGGGCGCGGACCGGGCGGAGCTGGCCATCGAGCACATCGCGGTCGTCGGCGACGAGATGTCGCTGCAGTTCGGCCCCGGTGCCGTCGGTATCGGCTGGGATTCGATGGTGCTCGGCCTGGCACTGCACGTGTCGACCGGCGAGGCTATCGACCCGGATTTCGGCCAGCAGTGGGTCACCACCGACGAGGGGCGCCGCTTCCTGGCGTTGTCCAACGAGGCCTGGTACCAGGCAAACGTCGCCTCCGGCGCCGATCCCGCCGGCGCGCGTGAGGCCGCCGACCGCTGTCTGAAGGCGTACTACGGCGAGGCCTGAACTAGAACACGTTCTAGCCAACCGCGCGGGCCGTGGATATCCTCGACGCGATGCTTGCCCAGACACCTGTCCAGATTGCGTGGGTGACGCGGGACCTCGACGCCACCGAACAGACGCTCACCACGTTGTTGGGCGCCAAGAAGTGGGTGCGCATGCCCGGCGTCCACTTCGCGCCGGACGCGTGCACCTACCGCGGTGAGCCGGCGGACTTCGTCGCCGACATCTCGCTGAGCTACGCCGGCGACACCCAGCTCGAACTGATCGCGCCGGTTTCCGGGCGCAGCATCTACACGGAGTTCCTCGACACCGCCGGGCCCGGACTGCACCACATCTGCGTCGAGGTCGACGACGTAGACGCGGCACTGGCGCAGCGGGGCGCCGAGGCGGTGCAGCGCGGTGTGATGGCGGGCGGTATGGAGTTCGCCTACGTCGCGGCCGCCGGTGTGCCGTACCTCGAGATCGCCCGCATCCCCGACGAGATCAGGGCATTCTTCGACTACATCAAACAGGAGCAGCAGTGAGCACCAGCGAGATTCCCGACACGGTCGAGGCCGCGGACGTCGCATCGTGGTCCGACGAGTTCGACGTCGTGGTGATCGGTTTCGGCATCGCGGGCGGATGCGCGGCGGTCAGCGCGGCCGCCGAGGGCGCGCGAGTCCTGGTGTTGGAGAAGGCCGCCGACGCCGGCGGGACCAGCGCGATGGCGGGCGGGCACTTCTATCTCGGCGGCGGTACCGCGGTGCAGCAGGCCACCGGTCACGACGACAGCGCCGAGGAGATGTACTCCTACCTCGTCGCGGTGTCGCCCGAACCCGACCACGAGAAGATCCGCGCCTATTGCGACGGCAGCGTCGAACACTTCAACTGGTTGGAGGACTTGGGTTTTCAGTTCGAGCGCAGCTACTACCCGGGCAAGGTGGTGGTGCCGCCGGGCACCGAGGGGTTGTCCTACACCGGCAACGAGAAGGTGTGGCCGTTCTGCGAGCAGGCCAAGCCCGCCCCGCGCGGGCATTCGGTGCCGGTGCCCGGTGAGCTCGGCGGCGCGGCGATGGTCATCGAGCTGTTGGTGAAGCGTGCCGCCGAACTCGGCGTGCAAATCCGCTACGAGACCGGCGTGACCAACCTCGTCGTCGAGGACGGGTCAGTGGTCGGGGTGCGGTGGAGGCACTTCGGCGAAACGGGTGCGATCAAGGCGAAGTCGGTGATCATCGCCGCCGGCGGTTTCGCGATGAATCCGGAGATGGTCGCCGAGCTCACGCCGGCGCTCGGCCAGAAGCGCAAGACCAAGCACCACGGCGAAGTGGAGCCCTACATCCTGGGCAACCCCAACGACGACGGCCTGGGCATCCGGATGGGCATCTCCGCCGGCGGGGTCGCCAAGAACATGGACCAGCTGTTCATCACCGCGGCGGCGTATCCGCCGGAGATCCTGCTCACCGGCGTGATCGTCAACAAGGACGGCAAGCGGTTCGTCGCCGAGGATTCATACCATTCGCGCACTTCGGCTTTCGTGCTCGAGCAGCCCGAGCAGACGGCCTACCTCGTGGTCGACGAGGCCCATATGGAGATGCCCGAGATGCCGTTGATCAAGTTCATCGACGGTTGGGAGACCATCGAGGAGACGGAAGCGGCACTGGGCATTCCGCAAGGGAATCTGGTCGCCACGCTGAACCGGTACAACGAATTCGCCGCGCGCGGCGAGGATCCCGACTTCCACAAGCAGCCCGACTATCTCGCCGCACAGGACACCGGCCCGTTCGCGGCGTTCGACCTGTCCCTGGGCCGGGCGATGTACTCGGGCTTCACGATGGGCGGCCTTGCGGTATCCGTCGACGGAGAAGTGTTGCGCGAGGACGGATCCGCCGTGAACGGCCTCTATGCGGCCGGTGCGTGCGCGTCGAACATCGCCCACGACGGTAAGGGCTACGCCAGCGGAACCCAGCTCGGCGAGGGGTCGTTCTTCGGGCGGCGGGCGGGTCGATCCGCAGCGCGGCGCGCGGGCGGTCACGCCACGGCGCGTTAGACCTTCGCCGGTTCGTCGCCCTCGACGCGCCCCAGCCGCCACTCGCCGTCGCCCAGCAGTTCGAGCTCGTGGGTGTGGTGTTGTTCGACGGTGCTGCGGTGGCTGACGCTGATCAGGATGGTGCCCGGCAGCTCGGTGCGCACCAATTGGTAGAGCATGAATTCCAGGCCCTCGTCGAGGGCGGACGTCGACTCGTCGAGGAAGACAGCCTTGGGTCTGGTCAACAGGATTCGGGCGAACGCGATGCGCTGCTGTTCGCCAGGGGAGAGCACCTTGGCCCAGTCGTCGACCTCGTCAAGGCGGTCCGCCAGGTGCGACAGGGCCACCTTGTGCAACATGCTCTGCAGCGTCCGGTCGTCGATGGTGCCCACCTCGTTGGGGTAGCTGACGACGGTGCGCAGGTCGCCGAGCGGCACGTACGGCAACTGCGACAGAAACATCGATTCGTTGGGTCCGCACGGGCGCGTCAGCCGGCCCGAGGTGAACGGCCACAGCTGCGCCAGGCTGCGCAGCAGGGTGGTCTTGCCGGTGCCCGAGCGGCCGGTGACCACCAGGGTGTCACCGACTTCGAGCCGCATGTCCAGCGGCCGGATCAGCTGCCTGCCGTCGGGCGTGCGGACCTCGACGCCGGACAGTTCGACGGTGCCGTCGACGCATGCGGCGGTGGTCAACTCGGGGAGTGCGCGGCCCTCCTCGTTGGCGACGACGAGACCGTGCAGGCGGATGATCGCCGCTCGGTACCCGGCGAACTGGTCGTAGGCGTTGCGGAAGAACGACAGGCCCTGCTCGATGTTGCCGAAGGCCGCCGCGGTCTGGCTCATCGCGCCGAGCGTGATCTCGCCGGTGAAGAATCGCGGGAACTGCAGCAGATAGGGCGGCACGACGATGATCTGGTCCATCGACAGGTTCCAGCCGTAGAAGCCCATCATCCGATTGATGTAGCGCTTGTAGTTGGCGACGACGGGCGCGAACAGCCGCCGCAACCCGGAGCGCTCGGCGATCTCGCCGCGATAGAAGGCGACGGCCTCGGAGGCGTCGCGCAGCCGGACCAGCGCGTAGCGGAAGGCGGCGTTGAACTTCTCGTTGTTGAAGGACAGCCAGATGATCGGCCGGCCGATCCAGAACGCGAAGACCGACGCCACCACCACATAGGCGAGCAGGATCCAGAACATCGCCCGCGGCACGTCGCCGATGAGCGGCAGCGTCAACGTTCCCGACAGGTGCCACAGAATCGCGGTGAACGAGATCATCGACGCGACCGCGTTGACCGCGCCGAACAGCAGCGTGGCCGTCGAGGTGTTGTTCGGAGTATTCGGCAGGCCGCCGACGCCCGCGGTGAAGATGTCGATGTCCTGCTGAATGCGTTGGTCCGGATTGTCGATCGTGTCGTCGATGAACCGGCCGCGGTAGTAGGCCTTACCGTTCAGCCAGTCGCCGGTGAACCGGTCGGTGAGCCAGACCCGCCAGGCCAACATGAACCGTTGCGTCAGGAACAGGTCGAGCATGATCCGTGCGACGTGCAGGACGGCCAGGAGCGCGAATACCCCCATCGACAGCCAGAACCCGTCCTTGCCGGAGTTCCTGATCGCGTCGTCGCCGTTGCCCAGCCCCGAGGCCACGACCTGAAAGCTGGTCATCATGTCGTTGCCCTGATAGGTGAACAGCACCGTCAGCCGGACTCCGACGATCACCGACAGCAGCAGCACGCCCAGCCACAACCAGACCTTGATGCTCTCCGGGCCTTTGAAGTAGTCGCCGGTGATGCGCCAGAACTGGCGCCCCCAGGTGGTGAACCTGGCGATGAGCACCAGGATGACCAGCGTGCACACCGCCGCGATCGCCCAGCCGCGCGCGATCCATATCAGCGAAGTCCACAGTTCACTGCCCCAGTCCAGCGTCGGGGTGAACATTCCCTCATTCACTCCGGCAAGGTACCGCGACAACCTTTGCGCGGCCGGTCATAGGGCCAGGATGCGCGTCGAGTCGTCGTCCTTTGCGGCCGTCGATGAACCCCACCACCGCACTCCCCCCGATTTCTGCGCCAGGGCTGTGGGACGCGCGATTCACGACCCTGCGGCAGAAGTCGGCGAAGGTCCGATACGACGATCCGTCTGCGTAAGCTGCCGCCATGGGAAGCGACGCTCCGGTGAACGCGGGACACCTGATCGCGCTCCGACTGCGGGCCAGCGGGATCGACACGGTCTTCACGCTCTCGGGCGGGCACCTCTTCTCCTTCTACGACGGCTGCCGGGCGGAGGACATCCGGCTGATCGACACCCGCCACGAGCAGACCGCGGCGTTCGCCGCCGAAGGATGGTCGAAGGTGACCCGAGTGCCGGGCGTCGCGGCGTTGACCGCCGGGCCCGGCGTCACGAACGGCATGAGCGCGATGGCCGCCGCGCAGCAGAACCAGTCGCCGCTGGTGATACTCGGCGGTCGCGCACCGGCGTTGCGGTGGGGCCAGGGCAGCCTGCAGGAGATCGACCACGTGCCATTCGTCGCCCCGCTGACGCGATTCGCCGCGACCGCCTCATCGGCGGATGCGGTCGCCGGCCTGGTCGATGACGCGCTGCGGGCCGCGGTCGGGGCGCCCTCGGGAGTGTCGTTCGTCGACTTCCCGATGGACCACGTGTTCAGTGAGGCCACCGACACGGGCGCGCCGGGGGCGCTCAGCAAGCCGACGTCGGCGATGCAGGCCGACGGCGACGCCGTGGCCGCGGCGCTTCGCCTGTTGTCCGAGGCGCGACGCCCGGTCATCATGGCCGGCACCAACGTCTGGTGGGGCCACGCCGAGACCGCGCTGCTGAATCTTGCCGACGCGCTGCGCATCCCGGTGCTGATGAACGGCATGGCGCGCGGCACCGTACCCGCCGACCATCCGCTCGCGTTCTCCCGCGCGCGGTCAAAAGCGTTGCAGCAGGCCGACGTTGCGCTGGTGATCGGCGTGCCGATGGACTTCCGGCTGGGCTTCGGGAGCGTGTTCGGCCCCGACACCGCGCTGATCACCGTCGACCGCGTAGCACCCGACCGGCCGCATCCGCGGGAGGTGGCGGCCGGCTTGTACGGCGACATCAGCACGACGTTGTCGGCCCTGGCGGCGGCCGGCGCCGGCGATCACGAGGCCTGGATCGCGGATCTGCGCGCCACCGAGACCGCGGTGCGCACCGCCGAGGCCGACGAGCTGCGCGACGACCGCACGCCGCTGCACCCGATGCGGGTGTACGCCGAGATCAGCACGATGCTGGACCGCGACGCGATCGTGGTGGTCGACGCCGGCGACTTCGGCTCTTACGCGGGTCGCGTCATCGACAGTTACGTGCCCGGCGCCTGGCTCGACAGCGGCCCGTTCGGCTGCCTCGGATCCGGACCCGGCTATGCCCTGGCAGCCAAACTGGCCCGGCCCGACCGCCAGGTGGTGCTGCTGCAGGGCGACGGGGCGTTCGGGTTCTCCGGCATGGAGTGGGACACGTTGGTACGTCACGGGATTCAGGTCGTCTCGGTGATCGGCAACAACGGGATCTGGGGGCTCGAGAAACATCCGATGGAAGCGATCTACGGGTATTCCGTCGTGGCCGACTTGCGCCCCGGAACGCGGTACGACGAGGTGGTGACGGCGTTGGGCGGGCACGGCGAGTTGGTGTCGACGCCCGCGGAGTTGCGCCCGGCTCTCGACCGGGCGTTCGCGTCGGCGCTGCCCGCGGTGGTCAACGTGCTGACCGACCCGACGGTCGCCTACCCCCGCCGCTCCAACCTGGCGTGACCGCCCTTTTTGCGCGAGCGTGCGTGTTTGCACACGACACGCCGCGAATTCTCAGCACTTTGCGCACGGTCGCCGCCGGGCGAGCGCGACGAAACCAGAAGCTCGGATACCAGCCGGTGTCCGACTGCGTGCGCATCGACTTCCGCACGGTCGACTGACCGCGAGCGTGCCGGATGGCGGCGCGTACCGTAGCGGTGTGGCAAAGACGAAGACCCGCACTTCAGGTCGTGTCAGCAATAGGTTCTGGCGGCTGCTCGGCGCCAGCACCGACCGGGACCAGGCGCATTCGATGGCGCAGGTGCGCAGTTCGGCGGAGTTCGACGAGAAGGCCGCGGCCCTCGACGACGAGCAGCTGCGCAAGGCGGCCAAGTTGCTGAACCTCGAGGATCTCGCCGAAGCGACCGACATCCCGCAGTTCCTGGCGATCGCCCGGGAAGCCGCCGAGCGCACAACGTCGCTGCGGCCCTTCGACGTTCAGCTCCTGGGCGCGCTGCGCATGCTCGCCGGCGACGTCGTCGAGATGGCCACCGGCGAGGGCAAGACGCTCTCGGGTGCGATCGCCGCCGCCGGATACGCCCTGGGCGGCCGCAGCGTGCACGTCATCACCATCAACGACTACCTCGCCCGCCGCGACGCCGAATGGATGGGCCCGCTGTTGGAGGCGCTGGGCCTGACCGTCGGCTGGATCACCGAGGCCTCGACGGCCGAGGAGCGCCGCGCGGCCTACAAGTGCGACGTCACCTACGCCTCGGTGAACGAGATCGGGTTCGACGTGTTGCGCGACCAACTGGTCACCGACGTCGACGACCTGGTCTCGCCGAACCCCGACGTGGCGCTGATCGACGAGGCCGACTCGGTGTTGGTCGACGAGGCGCTGGTTCCGTTGGTGCTCGCCGGCACCAGCCACCGCGAGACCCCGAAGGTCGAGATCATCCGCTTGGTCGGCGAACTCACTCCCGGCGTCGACTACGACACCGACACCGACAGCCGCAACGTGCACCTCACCGAGACCGGCGCGCAGAAGCTGGAGGCCAAGCTCGGCGGCATCGACCTGTACTCCGAAGAGCACGTCTCCAGCACGCTGACCGAGGTCAACGTCGCGCTGCACGCGCACGTGCTGCTACAACGCGACGTGCACTACATCGTCCGCGATGACGCCGTGCACCTGATCAACGCCTCCCGCGGCCGCATCGCACAGCTGCAGCGGTGGCCGGACGGGCTGCAGGCCGCGGTCGAGGCCAAGGAGGGCATCGAGACCACCGAGACCGGCGAGGTGCTCGACACCATCACGGTGCAGGCGCTGGTCAACCGGTACGAGACGGTGTGCGGCATGACCGGCACCGCGCTTGCGGCCGGTGAGCAGCTGCGACAGTTCTACAAGCTCGGCGTGTCGCCGATCGAACCCAACAAGCCGAACATCCGCGAGGACGAGCCCGACCGGGTGTACGTCACCGCGGCGGCCAAGAACGATGCGATCGTCGAGCACATCAAGGAGATTCACGAGACCCGTCAGCCGGTGCTCGTCGGCACCCGCGACGTCGCCGAATCCGAGGAACTGCACGAAAAACTCGTCAAGGCGGGCGTCCCGGCAGTGGTGCTGAACGCCAAGAACGACGCCGAGGAGGCCGCGGTGATCGCCGAGGCCGGCACGCTCGGCAGCGTCACGGTGTCCACCCAGATGGCCGGCCGCGGCACCGACATCCGGCTCGGTGGCTCGGACGAGGTCGACCATGACGAGGTCGCCGAACTCGGCGGGCTGCATGTGATCGGGACCGGCCGCCACCACACCGAGCGGTTGGACAACCAGCTGCGCGGGCGCGCCGGCCGCCAGGGCGATCCCGGGTCGTCGGTGTTCTTCTCCAGCTGGGAGGACGACGTCGTGGTCGCCCACCTCGACCCGAACAAGCTGCCGATGGAGACCGACGAGGACGGCCGCGTCGTCAGCCCGAAGGCGGCCAGCCTGCTCGATCACGCCCAGCGCATCGCCGAAGGCCGGATGCTCGACATCCACGCCAACAACTGGCGCTACAACCAGCTGATCGCCCAGCAGCGCGCGATCATCGTCGACCGCCGAAACACGTTGTTGCGCACCGCGACCGCGCGCGAGGAACTTGCCGAGCTGTCGCCGAAGCGCTACGAGGAGGTCGTCGAGCGGCTCGGCGAGGACAAGCTCGAGAAGATCTGCCGGCTGATCATGCTGTATCACCTGGACCGCGGCTGGGCCGACCACCTCGCTTACCTGGCCGACATCCGGGAGAGCATCCACCTGCGGGCGTTGGGCAACCAGACGCCGATCGACGAGTTCCACCGGATGGCCGTCGACGCGTTCGCATCGCTGGCCGCCGATGCGATCGAGGCGGCCCAGCAGACGTTCGAGACGGCACCATCGATCGAGGACGAGCCGGGCGTTGACCTGTCGAAGCTGGCCCGGCCGACCTCGACGTGGACGTACATGGTTCACGACAACCCGCTCGCCGACGACTCGCTCTCGGCGCTGAGCCTTCCGGGCGTGTTCCGCTAGGTTTAGCCCATGACCGAGGCGCATGGCCGGGTGCCTTCGCCGCCGGACGAGGCGGGTCAGGCCCGCGACCGGGTGCTCACCGTGCCCAACGTGCTGAGCGCGCTGCGACTCGTGCTGGTGCCCGTCTTCCTCTGGCTGCTGCTCGTCGTGCACGCCAACGGCTGGGCGGTGGCCGTGCTGATGTTCTCCGGATTCTCCGACTGGGCCGACGGCAAGATCGCGCGGCTGGTCGACAACCAGTCGTCGCGGCTGGGGGAGTTGCTCGACCCCGCGGTCGACCGCATCTACATGATCACGATCCCGATCGCGATGGGGCTGCACGGTTCGCTGCCGTGGTGGATCGTGCTCACCCTGATCGGCCGTGACGCCGTGCTCGCCGCCACCCTGCCGCTGCTGCGCAGCCGTGGCCTGACCGCGCTGCCGGTCACCTACATCGGCAAGGCCGCCACGTTCGCGCTGATGTCGGGTCTGCCGTTGATCCTGTTGGGGCAGTGGGACGCCACGTGGAGCCGGGTGGTGCTCGCGATCGGGTGGGGCTTTCTGATCTGGGGCCTGCTGATGTACCTGTGGTCCGGGCTGCTGTACCTGATCCAGGTGGCGATGGTGGTGCGCCGGCTGCCGAAGGTGTCGCGATGACGCAGAGCTTCCGCAACACGCTCGGCGGCTACGACCCGGACGCGGGCCGCAGCGCTCACGGGGCGGACCGGCCGGCCAAGATCCCGGTGCCGTCGCTGCTGCGTTCCCTGCTGACCGATCACCTCGACCCGGGGTACGCGGCTGCCGCCGAGGCGAAGGCCGCCGGCGGTGAGCGACCCAGATGGCAGCAGTGGGCTTGGCAGCTCGCGGGCGCGCTGCTGCTCGTCGTCGTGTTCGCCGCTGCCGTCGCCCAGGCACGCGCCACCGCCCCCGGCGTCCGCGAGACGCAGCATGTGCTGGCGGGCAGCGTGCGCACGGAGCAGGCCGAGACCACCGCCGCCGCCCAGCGCCGGGACGCGCTCGCAGCCGAGGTGGACGACGAGCGGCGCACGCGCCTGGAAGGCGACGCGCGCGGTCAACAACTGCTGAGCCGCCTCGACGAAGCGAACTTCGCCGCCGCGGCCACACCGGTCATCGGGCCGGGTCTGACGATCACGGTCACCGATCCGGGCGCGTCGTCGGCCAACCTGAGCGACGTGTCCAAACAACGGGTGCCGGGCAGCAGGCAAGTGATCCTCGACCGCGATCTGCAGCTGGTCGTCAACTCGCTGTGGGTCAGCGGCGCCGAGGCGCTGTCGGTCGGTGGGGTGCGGATCGGCCCCAATGTGACGGTCCGGCAGGCGGGCGGCGGGATCCTGGTCGACAATCAACCGATCAGCAGCCCATACGTCGTCCTCGCGATCGGACCTCCGCACGCGATGCAGGATGTGTTCGACCGCAGCCCCGGCCTGCAGCGCCTGCGGCTGCTGGAGGCCTCCTACGGCGTCGGGGTGAGCGTGAGCGCCGGTGAGGGATTGCAGCTGCCCGCCGGCACGGTCCGAGAAGTCAACTTCGCCAAGCAGATTGGGCAGTGACACCAACATGAAGTCAGACACATGATCGGAATCGCCGCACTGATCGTGGGCGTCGTGCTGGGCCTGGTGTTCCACCCCGACGTGCCCGAGTTCGTCCAGCCGTACCTGCCGATCGCAGTGGTCGCCGCGCTCGACGCGGTCTTCGGTGGCCTGCGCGCGTATCTCGAGCGCATCTTCGACTCGAAGGTGTTCGTGGTGTCGTTCGTGTTCAACGTGCTGGTCGCCGCGCTGATCGTCTACGTCGGCGACCAACTCGGCGTCGGTACGCAGTTGTCGACGGCGATCATCGTCGTGCTCGGCATTCGGATCTTCGGTAACGCAGCGGCGTTGCGCCGCAGGCTGTTCGGCGCGTAACGAGGCGTGACCCATGAGTGAGCACACACCGCAGCACTCCGAACCCGACGACCACGCCCAGGCGGGTGGCCGCCACGAACTGCCGCGCGATGAGCCGTCGCCGGAGATCGGCGAGCTGCACGCGGGCGGGGTGGCCGGGGTGCTGCGCCGGGGCCGCTCGCAGGTCGTGTTCGGGGCGCTGGCCGTGGTGCTGTGCCTGCTGCTCGGGGTGGCGATCGTGACCCAGGTCCGGCAGAACGAGTCCGGTGACTCGCTGGAGACGGCCCGGCCCGCCGACCTGCTGGTGCTGCTGGACTCGCTGCAGCAGCGCGAGGCCGCGCTCAACACCGAGGTGAGCGATCTGCAGCGCACGCTCGCGCAGCTGCAGGCGTCGGGCAGCAGCGACCAGGCGGCCATCGAGAACGCCCAGGCCCGGTTGGCCGCGCTGTCCATCCTGATCGGCACCGTGCCCGCGACCGGGCCCGGCGTGACGTTGACCATCACCGACACCACACCCGGCGTGCCGGCCGAAACGCTGCTCGACGTGATCAACGAGCTGCGCAACGCCGGCGCCGAGGCGATGGAGATCCGCGCAGGCGGACCCGACTCGGCGACCGCGGTGCGTGTCGGTGTCGACACCTGGGTGGTCGGCAACCCCGGCGCCCTGGTAATCGACGACGTCACGATGAACCCGCCGTATTCGGTTCTGGCCATTGGCGATCCGCCAACCCTGGCCGCCGCGATGACCATCCCCGGCGGCGCGATGGACAGCGTCGAACGCGTCGGCGGCACCATGGCCGTGCAACAGTCCGAGCGCGTCGACGTGACCGCCTTGCGGCAACCGAAACAGCGCCAATACGCTCAGCCAGTCAAATGAGCGTCAGTTGCCAACCCGGGCCGAACCGCTGAACAACGAGGAGCGCCGTGAGCGAGATCCCAGCCGACCTGCACTACACCGAGGAGCACGAGTGGGTGCTGCGCACCGGCGACGACACCGTGCGCGTCGGTATCACCGACTACGCCCAGTCGGCGCTGGGTGACGTGGTGTTCGTCCAACTGCCCGACGTCGGCACCGAGGTGACCACCGGCGAGTCGTTCGGCGAGGTGGAGTCCACCAAGTCGGTGTCGGACCTCTACGCCCCCATCACGGCGAAAGTCGTTGCGGTCAACGGTGATCTCGAGGGAAGTCCGCAGCTCGTGAACTCCGACCCCTACGGCGAGGGTTGGCTGATTGAGCTGCAGGCCGATGCCGCGGCGCTGGAGGAAGGGCTGGGCGGGCTCCTCGACGCCGACGGCTACCGCAGCACGGTGTCGGAATGACGGGTTGTTAGGGTTTTGCAGACCGGACGCCAACTAGGGCGGATCCGGCGGTGGTGGGCACAACGACGCTCGCCGCGCGGTACGGTCGACATCAGACGCGGTATCGCCACAGCAGCCAGTTAGGAGCAGCGGGTGACGGAAAACGACCAGAACTCTGGGACCGACCAGACGTCTGACGAAGTCACCGTGGAAACGACATCCGTCTTCCGCGCCGACTTCCTCAACGAACTGGACGCCCCGGCCACGGCGGGAACCGAGGGCGCCGTTTCGGGCGTCGAAGGTCTGCCCGCCGGATCGGCGCTGCTGGTCGTCAAGCGCGGGCCGAACGCCGGTTCACGGTTCCTGCTCGACCAGCCCACCACGTCGGCCGGTCGGCATCCCGACAGCGACATCTTCCTCGACGACGTCACGGTGAGCCGCCGGCACGCCGAGTTCCGCCTCGAGGGCGGCGAGTTCCAGGTGGTCGACGTCGGCAGCCTCAACGGCACCTACGTCAACCGCGAGCCGGTGGACTCCGCGGTGCTCGCCAACGGCGACGAGGTGCAGATCGGGAAGTTCCGCCTGGTGTTCCTCACCGGGCCCAAGAACGACGACAGCGGCCAGGCCGGCTAGTGCTCGACCAGCGCATGCGCGAAGAGTAGCCATGGGCGCACCCGACACTCCCGCGCTCACTGGGATGTCGATCGGAGCGGTTCTCGATCTGCTGCGACCGGACTTCCCGGACGTGACCATCTCCAAGATTCGCTTCCTGGAGGCCGAAGGCCTGGTCACCCCTGAGCGCACCGCGTCGGGTTATCGGCGGTTCACCGCCTACGACTGCGCGCGCCTGCGGTTCATCCTCACCGCGCAGCGCGACCAGTACCTGCCGTTGAAGGTGATCAAGGCGCAGCTCGACGCGCAGCCCGACGGCGAGCTGCCTTCGAACGGATCCGCGTACGGCGTACCGCGTTTGGTTCCGGTCTCCCCAGACGGCACTGACGGCGAGGACAACGGCGCGGGTGCGGCGGCGGTGGCCCCGACGCAGGTGCGGCTGTCGCGGGAGGACCTGCTCGCCCGTTCGGGCGTCGACGAGGAACTCCTCAACGCGCTCGTGAAGGCCGGAATCATCACCACCGGTCCCGGTGGTTTCTTCGACGAACACTCCGTCGTGATCGCGCAGTGCGCGCGCGCCTTGGCGGACTACGGTGTCGAGCCGCGACACCTGCGGGCGTTCCGGTCGGCGGCCGACCGGCAGTCCGACCTGATCGCGCAGATCGCCGGGCCGATCGTCAAGGGCAACAAGGCCGGCGCGCGCGACCGGGCCGACGACCTGGCACGTGAGGTGGCGGCCCTTGCGATCACCCTGCACACATCGCTGATCAAGTCGGCTGTGCGCGACGTACTGGATCGCTGAGGATTAGACTCGAAGCGATGGCTATCAGGCTCGCTTCTTCGGTGCGGAGGGCAGACACAGATGGGTGAGGTTCGTGTGGTCGGCATTCGCGTTGAGCAGCCGCAGAACCAGCCGGTCCTGCTGCTGAGGGAGTCGAACGGCGACCGATATCTGCCCATCTGGATCGGGCAGTCCGAGGCCGCCGCGATCGCGCTCGAACAGCAGGGTGTCGAGCCCGCGCGGCCGCTGACGCATGACCTGATCCGAGATGTCATTGCCGCGCTTGGTCATTCGCTCAAAGAGGTGCGCATCGTCGACCTGCAGGAGGGCACGTTCTACGCCGACCTGATCTTCGACCGCGACATCAAGGTGTCGGCGCGCCCGTCGGATTCGGTGGCGATCGCGCTTCGGGTCGGGGTGCCGATCTACGTCGAGGAAGCGGTGCTGGCCGAGGCCGGGCTGATCATTCCGGACGAGAACGACGACGAAGCCGCGGGTGCGGTGCGCGAGGACGAGGTCGAGAAGTTCAAGGAGTTCCTCGACAGCGTCTCGCCCGACGACTTCAAGGCCACCTAACCCGACCTGGGCAGGCACCGTGACGGTTTGTCACGGAAACGTCTCGTCACCTCGACACGCGGTGCGGGGTTTCCCCATCGGCGAGATGGGCAGCCATACTTTGAGAGCCGGACCACTGATGGGCAGTCCACGGACGGCGAGAAGCGTATGCTCGACACACTCGGGCTTGGCAAATGTGCGCCCCACGCGAGGTCACAGACGCGGGTTCGATCGGCGAGAGGAATCTACAAGTGGGAGACACGCCACGTCAGGAGCAGCTGGACCTCACTGCTGCTAGCGGCCCCGCGGATTCGGAACTGACCACCGCCCCGGCGACCACCGAAGAGCCCGTGCAGGCGGGGCTGTTCCCCGACAACTCCGTGCCCGACGAGCTCGTCGGCTACCGCGGCCCGAGCGCCTGCCAGATTGCCGGAATCACCTACCGCCAGCTCGACTACTGGGCGCGGACATCGCTGGTCGTGCCGTCCATCCGCAGCGCGGCCGGCTCCGGCAGCCAGCGGCTGTATTCGTTCAAGGACATCCTGGTTCTCAAGATCGTCAAACGGCTCCTCGACACCGGCATCTCGCTGCACAACATCCGCGTCGCCGTCGACCACCTGCGCCAGCGCGGTGTTCGCGATCTGGCCAACATCACGCTGTTCTCCGACGGCACCACGGTCTACGAGTGCACGTCGGCCGAAGAGGTCGTCGACCTGCTGCAGGGCGGTCAGGGAGTGTTCGGCATCGCCGTGTCGGGCGCCATGCGGGAGTTGACCGGAGCGATCGCCGATTTCCCCGGCGAACGCGCCGACGGCGGCGAGTCGATCGCCGCTCCCGAGGACGAACTGGCGTCGCGGCGTAAGCACCGCGACCGCAAGATCGGCTAGCCACCCCTTTTCCTGCGCGAGCTGGGCCCACGCGTCAGCTGGGGAACGCAAGCCTGCCTCTTTTCGGCCCGAAATGGGCATGTTCGCGTCTGCTCGCGGCGTGACGGGACCCACCGGTAAACTGGCCAACGCATCGCGCTTGTGCGGGAGAGTTTCGTGACGGCCAGTCACGGACGCCGAAGGAGCAACACCTCTCCGTCAACCTCTCAGGCACCAGGACCGCACGAGACCCCGATGCCTCTGGAAAGCGGTGAGCAGTGCTCGCCCGCCCATGGGGAAAGGCGAATCTCGCACCGTCGCGATCGCCGAATCTCTCAGGCGCCCGCAGCGGGTCGACGACAGAGGGGGAGGACCCAGCGGTTCTCTGCCTGCACGCGTCTGGAGTAGCCCGAGTGTTCGATCACCACCAGCCCAACTTCGCCGACCGTCACATCGGACCCGATGCCGACGCCGTCGCCACCATGCTGAAGACCATCGGCGTCTCCTCACTCGACGAGCTCGCCGAGAAGGCGTTGCCGGCCAACATCCTCGACGCGCTCTCGGCCGATGGCCTGGCCCCAGGGCTGGACCGGCTGCCCGCGGCCGCCACCGAGGAGGAGGCGCTGGCCGAACTGCGCGCGCTGGCCGACCAGAACACCGTCGCCGTGTCGATGATCGGCCAGGGCTACTTCGACACGCTCACCCCACCGGTGTTGCGCCGCAACATTCTTGAGAACCCCGCCTGGTACACCGCATACACCCCGTATCAACCGGAGATCAGCCAGGGCCGCCTCGAGGCGCTGCTCAACTTCCAGACGATGGTGACCGACCTGACGGCCCTCGAGGTCGCCAACGCGTCGATGCTCGACGAGGGCACCGCGGCCGCCGAGGCAATGACGCTGATGCACCGCGCCGTACGCGGCTCGTCGAACCGCCTCGCCGTGGACGCCGACCTGTACCCGCAGACCGCCGCCGTGCTGGCCACCCGCGCCGAGCCGCTCGGCATCGAGATCGTCACCGCCGACCTGACCCGGGGGCTGCCCGAGGGCGAGTTCTTCGGCGTCGTCACGCAGCTACCGGGGGCCAGGGGCGCCGTCGTCGACTGGAGCGAGCTGATCGCCCAGGCCCACGACCGCGGCGCACTGGTCGCGATCGGCGCCGACCTGCTCGCGCTGACGCTGCTCACCCCGCCCGGCGAGATCGGCGCCGACGTCGCATTCGGCAGCACTCAAAGATTCGGCGTGCCAATGGGATTCGGCGGACCCCACGCCGGATACCTGGCCGTGCACGCCAAGCACGCGCGTCAACTGCCGGGCCGTCTGGTCGGGGTGTCGCTCGACGCCGACGGCGCCCCGGCGTACCGGCTGGCGTTGCAGACCCGCGAACAGCACATCCGCCGCGACAAGGCGACAAGCAACATCTGCACCGCGCAGGTTCTCCTGGCGGTGATGGCCGCGATGTACGCCAGCTACCACGGCGCCGACGGCCTGACCGGCATCGCCCACCGGGTGCACGAGCGCGCCCGAGCGCTGGCGGCCGGACTCTCGGCGGCCGGGGTTCAGATCGTGCACCGCGCGTTCTTCGACACCGTGCTGGCCAAGGTGCCGGGCCGGGCGACGGCGGTGCGCGACGCGGCCAAGGCGCGCGGCATCAACGTGTGGCTGGTCGACGAGGACCACGTCTCGGTCGCCTGTGACGAGGCGACCACCGATGCGCACGTCGAGGCGGTGCTGTCGGCGTTCTCGGCGACGCCGGTTGATACGGAGTTCGACGGGTCCCGCATCGCGACGCGCACCTCGGAGTTCCTGACCCATCCCGCGTTCACCCGGTACCGCACCGAGACCGAGATGATGCGCTACCTGCGGTCGCTGGCCGACAAGGACATCGCCCTGGACCGCAGCATGATTCCGCTCGGCTCGTGCACGATGAAGCTCAACGCGGCCGCCGAGATGGAGCCGATCACCTGGCCGGAGTTCGGACGACAGCATCCGTTCGCCCCGGCCTCCGACACTCCCGGCCTGCGCAAGCTGATCGCGGATCTGGAGCAGTGGCTGATCGGCATTACCGGATACGACGCGGTGTCGCTGCAGCCCAACGCCGGTTCGCAGGGCGAGTACGCGGGCCTGCTCGCGATCCAGGCGTACCACGCCGAGAACGGCGAGCCCGACCGCAACGTCTGCCTGATCCCGTCCAGCGCGCACGGCACCAACGCGGCCTCTGCGGCGCTGGCCGGTATGCGGGTCGTGGTGGTGGCGTGCCGCGCGAACGGCGACGTCGACCTCGACGACCTGCGCGCGAAGGTGAGCGAGCACGCGGATCGCCTGTCCGCGTTGATGATCACGTACCCGTCCACCCACGGGGTGTACGAGCACGACATCGCCGACATCTGCGCGGCCGTGCACGACGCCGGCGGTCAGGTGTACGTCGACGGCGCCAACCTCAACGCGCTCGTCGGCCTGGCCCGTCCCGGCCGCTTCGGCGGCGACGTCAGCCACCTCAACCTGCACAAGACGTTCTGCATTCCGCACGGCGGCGGGGGACCGGGTGTGGGACCGGTCGCGGTCCGCGCGCACCTGGCGCCGTACCTGCCCGGACATCCGCTGGCCGACGAGCTTCCCGAGAAGCACACCGTCTCGGCGGCGCCTTACGGTTCGGCGTCGATCCTGCCGATCAGCTGGGCCTACATCCGGATGATGGGCGCGAACGGCCTGCGGGCCGCGTCGCTGACCGCCATCGCGTCGGCCAACTACATCGCCCGCCGCCTCGACGAGTACTACCCGGTGCTCTACACGGGCGAGAACGGCATGGTGGCCCACGAGTGCATCCTCGATCTGCGCACCATCACCAAGCAAACCGGTGTGACCGTCGACGATGTGGCAAAGCGGTTGGCCGACTACGGTTTCCACGCACCGACCATGAGCTTCCCGGTGGCGGGCACGCTGATGGTCGAGCCGACCGAGAGTGAAAGCCTCGCCGAGGTCGACGCGTTCTGCGAGGCGATGATCGCGATCCGCGCGGAGATCGACAAGGTCGGCGACGGCACCTGGTCCGTCGACGACAATCCGCTGCGCGGCGCGCCCCACACCGCGGAATCGCTCCTCGTCGACGAGTGGAACCACCCCTACACCCGCGAGCAGGCGGCCTACCCGCTGGGCAAGAACTTCCGCCCCAAGGTGTGGCCGCCTGTGCGTCGGATCGACGGCGCGTACGGCGACCGCAACCTGGTGTGCTCGTGCCCGCCGGTGGAGGCGTTCGCCTGACGGACGCCGGCCACATCGCCTGACGGACGCCGGCCACATCGCCCGACGGACGCCCGGGCTTCTCGCCGAGTGTGGGCTCGACACACGCTTGCACGCCGAGATATGTGCCGGTAACCCACGTTCGGCGGATAGGGTGCTGGCGTGCTACCACCGACGGTCGCGGCGTGGCGGGACGGCGGTCGCCTGCTGAGCACCGCGGCGGGGGAGGTGTTCGTCCGCAGCGCCCCTGGCGACGGCCCGACGATCCTGCTGCTGCACGGCTATCCGTCGAGTTCCTACGACTACCGAGGCGTCGTGCCGCATCTGGCGGGCCGGGCCTGGGTCACGCTGGACTTCCTGGGCTTCGGGCTGTCGGACAAACCACGCCCGCACCGCTACAGCCTGTTCGAACAGGCCGACATCGTGGAGTCCGTGGTGGCCGCGACGACGACGGGTCCGGTCGTGGCCATCGCCCACGACATGGGCACATCGGTGGCGACCGAACTGCTCGCGCGCGACATCGACGGCAAGCTGCCCTTCGACCTGCGCGCGGCGGTGTTGACCAACGGCAGCGTCATCCTGGACCGGGCCAGCCTGCGGCCTGCGCAGAAGATCCTGCGTGGCCCGCTCGGGCCGGTGTTCGCCCGGCTGACCAACGAACGCGGCTTCGCCCGCGGATTCGGCAGGCTGTTCAGCGCCGCGCACCCGCTGACCCGCGACGAGGCCGAGGCGCAGTGGGCGCTGCTGGCCCACAACGACGGGAACCGGATCGCACACCTGTTGATCTACTACCTCAACGAGCGTGTCGAGTTCGCGCCGCGATGGCATGGCGCCGTGCGTGATTGGGGCAAGCCGCTGAGCTTCCTGTGGGCGCTCGACGATCCGGTTGCGACCGGCAATGTGCTCGACGGCCTGCGCGAACTGCGGCCCCACGCGGATGTCGTCGAACTGCCGAACGTGGGTCACTATCCACAGGTCGAGGTGCCCGACGTATTCAGCCGGGCGGCCCTGAGCCTGCTCGACGCTAGCCGAGGAAGTTCGTGATCGCCGACGTCAGCTCGGGGGAGTCGGAGCTGTTCAGGTTCTGGTAGCTGCCGCCGCTGATCTCGGCGACGGCCTCCCACGTCGCGCGGTCGGAGTCCGACCCGAAGTCGATGACGTTGACGGCCACCGGTTTGGCCTCGTCGAACGCACCGCGAATGTACTGCTGCAGTCCGTCCCCGTTGAGGGACTGGTCGGTGTGCGGACCGGTTGTGATCACCAGGACCGAGTTCTTCTGTCCCTGACGGTAATTCGCCATCGCTTCGGTGTAGACCAGCCGCAGCGTGGTGAACGACACCGCGCCGCCTCCCGAGGCGGACTGCCCGTCCAGCGCCGACGTCAGCGCCGCCGACCGGGGCTGCCCGTTGACCTGATCGCTCAGCGGTCCGGTGCTCACCTCCGAACGGCCTGCGGTGCCGTCGAACGTCCACAACCCCACCGCCGCCGATGCCGGCAACGCCTGCAAACGGGCGCTGAGCGCGGAGACGACGTTCTCGAGCCGGGGCCGCCCGCCTTCGTCGGTGGGCATCGACTGGTCGAGCATGATCGTCACCGCCGGATTGGCGACGGGAGCGGTCAGGGCGCTGGCCAGAAGCGCGCGCATCTCGTTGTCGCCCACCGAAAGCGGGGCCGGCACTGGCCCGAAGTTCACGACGTCGCTGTCCGGCGGCGTCGTGCCTTGCGCACGGAAACCAGCCTTGGCCAGTTCGGCGAGTTGTTCGGGTTTGCGCATGAACCGGGCGAATTCGCTCGCGGCGCTCTTCTGTTCCTGCGACAGCCCGTCCGCCGACAGCAGCACGGTCGGATAGTCAGCCACCGCCGCGGGCCCGGGCGGCAGCCACGCGGACACCACCTTGGCGGCGTCTTGCAGATCCGTGCTGCGCTGGAAGAGCTGCTGCTCGGTGATGGCGACGGCGTGCACCGGCGCTGCTGCCGGATCGGACGCCTTGACCAGCGCGTCCATCGCGGTCGAGGTCTTCTTGTCAGCGAGCTTCGGTTGTCCCGCCATCAGGGTGTTCACCGCCCGCGTGCCGTCGCTCGCCGGTGCGCCGGCCGGTGCCGACGCCGCCGCGATCGCCTCCGCGGCGAGATACGACGCATCGCTGTCGCCGGTCAGCGGCAGGGCCAGCCGCAGCGAACCCCAGCCCGCGAGGTTCAGCCCGTCCAGCGATGTCGGGTTGCTCTGCAGATTCGGCAGCGTCGACCAGTTCTGCTGTGCCAAGGCGTTTTTCAGCTGTGGTCGGACGGCCAACACGACGGGGGAGGTGACCAGCGATCGGCTGTCGATGATCGTCTGCGCACCCGAGGAGGCCTCGAGCCGGGCCGCCGAGACCGAGCTGCCGGGAACCCACAGCGCCGGGCGGTCGCCGAGCTCCTTCGGCCACGGCCCGATGAAGCCGTTGACCACCTGATCGGATTCGGCGGGTCTGACGCCGATCTTCACGCATTTGTCGGCCACCGGGGCCGCGGTCTCGTTGTACCGGTTGGCCAGTGACTGGATCGGCTCGGCGATGTTCGGGTCGGCCACCACCGCGACGGACAGCTCGCCGTCCACGCAGCGCGCGGCGGCCTGATCGGTGCGGTCGGACAGGGCGTCACCGAAGAAGCGCCACAGGATGACCGCGCCGACGAGGACGACGACGGCCACCAGGGCCGCGATGACGCCGACGCTGACGCCGCGCCTGCCCGCGGTGACCGCGCGGTGGCTGCCGGTCCACTCACCGCCCTCCCACTCGCCGCTGTGCCTGCGGATCGGGCGCGACGGAGGGGCCGATCCGGCGTCCTCCTCGAAGTCGGGTGTGTGATCCGGCGCGTCGGTGTAGTCCGGGCCATCCGAGTACGCGGGATCGTCCACGTCTTCGTAATCGGAGCCGTCTTCGTAATCAGAGCCGAAGCCGGCGTCGTAACCGGTGTCCTCGCGTTCCGGTTGGTCACGGAGGTAGCCGAAACGCTC
This sequence comes from Mycolicibacterium komanii, assembly GCF_001050035.1. Next base: position 22,166 of record NZ_CVTA01000019.1, on the reverse strand, counting down.
GGTCTGCGACTCGTCGTGCCGCTCGCCGAAGTCCCCGCCTGGCGAATCCTCGGGATCCGGTTTGCTGTGCCTGCCCACTTCCGCCCTTACTGACGCCGACCGGTCACCGGATCATGCACCGCTGTTTGCGGCCTTGTACTCGCGGCGGCGGCGATGCAGGATCGGCTCGGTATAGCCGTTCGGTTGTTCGGCGCCCGACAGGATCAGCTCCTGCGCGGCCTGGAACGCGATGTTGTGATCCGGATCCGTTGCCATCGGCTTGAATTCGGGATCCTGCTCGTTCTGCTTGTCGACGACGGCGGCCATCCGCTTGAGGCTGGCCACCACGTCGTCGGGCGTGATGACGCCGTGGCGCAGCCAGTTCGCCAGCAACTGGCTCGAAATACGCAGCGTCGCACGGTCTTCCATCAACGCAACGTTGTGGATATCGGGCACCTTCGAGCAGCCGACACCGGCGTCGATCCAGCGCACCACGTAGCCGAGGATCGACTGGCAGTTGTTGTCGACCTCCTCGCGGATCTCCTCGGGCGCCCAGGCCAGCTCCTTGGCCAACGGCACCGCCAGCAGCTGCTCGATGCTGGTGCGCTTCTCGCCCTGCAGCTCCTTGTGCACCTCGTACACGTCGACCTCGTGATAGTGCATGGCGTGCAACGTGGCCGCGGTCGGCGACGGCACCCACGCGGTGGTGGCGCCGGCCTTCGGCTGGCCGATCTTCTGCTCGACCATGTCGGCCATCAGGTCGGTCATCGCCCACATACCCTTGCCAATCTGGGCCTTGCCGGAGAACCCGGCCGCCAGGCCGATGTCGACGTTCTGGTCCTCGTACGCCTGGATCCACTGGGTGCTCTTCATCGCGCCCTTGCGGATCATCGGCCCCGCTTCCATCGACGTGTGGATCTCGTCGCCGGTGCGGTCGAGGAAGCCGGTGTTGATGAACACCACCCGGTCGGCGGCGGCCTTGATGCAGGCCTTGAGGTTGACTGTGGTGCGCCGCTCCTCGTCCATTATGCCGACCTTGAGGGTGTTGGCAGGCAGGCCGAGCACGTCCTCGACACGGCCGAACAACTCGACGGTGTAAGCCACCTCGTCGGGGCCGTGCATCTTCGGCTTGACGATGTAGACCGAGCCCGTGCGGCTGTTGACCAGCGGGCCGTTACCGTCACCGGACTTCAGGCCGTGGATCGCGATCAGGCTGGTGAACAGCGCGTCCTGGATGCCCTCGAACACCTCAACTTCTTGGCCGTTGCCGTCGGTTCTCACGATCGCGTCGTTGGTCATCAGGTGGCCGACGTTGCGCACGAACAGCAGGCTGCGGCCCGGCAGCGTCAGCTCGCCTTCGCCGTCAGGGGTCGTGTACGTGCGGTCCTCGTTCAGCTTGCGGGTGAAGGTCTTACCGCCCTTGCTCACCTCCTCGGTGAGGTCACCGCGATTGAGGCCCAGCCAGTTCCGGTACCCGAGCACCTTGTCGTCGGCGTCCACGGCCGCGACGGAGTCCTCGAAGTCCATGATCGTGGTGACCGCGGACTCCAGGACGACGTCCTTGATGCCTGCGGCGTCGGTCGAACCGACGGGCGAGTCGGGGTCGACGAGGATTTCGACGTGTAATCCGTTGTTGCGCAACAGCACCGACCACTGCGGCGATCCGAGGTCACCGGTGTAGCCGACGAACTGCTCGGGCGTGGCCAGCCCGACGGAGTTGCCGTCACCCAGATCGACGAGCAGCTGGCCGTCGTCGATGCGCAGACCGGTCGCCTCACTCCACCGACCGGACGCCAGCGGTGCGGCGCCGTCGAGGAAGCGGCGGGCGTACGCGATGACCTTGTCACCGCGGACCTTGTTGTAGCTCTCGCCCTTCTCGGCGCCGTCGTCCTCGGAGATCACGTCGGTGCCGTACAGCGCGTCGTAGAGGGAGCCCCAGCGCGCGTTCGCGGCGTTCAGCGCGAAGCGGGCGTTGAGGATCGGCACCACCAGCTGTGGGCCGGCGGTCGTAGTGATCTCGTCGTCGACGCCCGCGGTGGAGATCGTGAAGTCGTCGGGTTCGGGGAGGAGGTAGCCGATCTCGGTGAGGAACGCCTTGTACGCGTCATGGTCGAGCGGCTCGATGACCCGCTGCCGGTGCCACTTGTCGATGCGGGCCTGCAGATCGTCCCGCCTGGCCAGCAGTTCCTCGTTCTTCGGCGTGAGGTCGGCGACGACCTTGTCCACGCCGGACCAGAAGGTGTCGGGTTCGATGTCGGTGCCGGGCAGCGCCTCGTTGTTGATGAAGTCGTACAGCACCTTGGCCACGCGCAGGTTCCCCACCGTCACGCGATCGCTCATCATTCCTCCTAGAACTGTCGCCCCAGCTTACCCAGCGGTAACCGGGCTTATTCGCAACCTGCCGGTCCGCCGTCGCGAGCGGCCGCGGCGAGAAGCCGTTCGCACCGATCGGCCAGGTCGGCCCGCAACGGCGTCGCCCGCTCCGCAATGGTTTGCTGGATCCGCACGTATTCGGCACGACCGGCCGGTGTCTCGATCGCGATCGGCTCGAATCCGTATTCGCGGAGATCATAGGGGCTGGCCCGCATGTCGAGTTCGCGGGCTCGTGCGGCCAGTTCCAGGCAGGCCATCACCAGCTCCGAGTGCACCAGGGGCCCGAGCTTGAACGCCCACTTGTACAGATCCATCGAAGCGTGCAGACAGCCAGGTTGTTCGGTGTCGACCTGGCGCTGCCGGGTGAGCGGTTCGGCGTTGAGCCGGGCGGCGGGTTGGGTGAAGAAGCGGAATGCGTCGAAGTGACTGCAGCGCAACGCCATCGAGTCGACGACCGCATCGGTGCCCGCCGCGCCGAGCCGAAGGGGCACGCCCTCGTGGCGGACTGTCGGCGCCCGGTAGACCATCGCCCATTCGTGCAGTCCGAAGCAGTTCAGCCGGGCCGGGCGGGCCTCGGTCGATCGCAGCAGACGGGCGACGAACCGGACGGTGTCGATGCGCGCGGCCAGGTATTCGGGGTGCACGCTCACGCCGTTGTGGTCACGGGCGTAACCAGTCCGGCCCAGCAAGCGTCGTGCTTGCGCGCCGCCGAGGGCGACGCCGAAGCCGGGATGCCAGGTGCGCAGCTGGCCGGGCCGCAGGCTGTAGTAGGTGAACAGGAAGTCCCACACAGGGTGCTTCTCGCCGACGCGGGCCCGGCGGCGGTGCGGGCCACAGAACGCGTCGGCCCGGCGCTGGTGGGCCCGCTCGCGCGCCGTCCAGGTCGATTCGTCGAGCAGCTCGGTGGTCCGGGCGCGCAGAGCGACGTCAGACACGGTGGGTCCCGTCGCGCACGGTGCCGACCAGGTCCTCCACCAGATCCTCCAGCGCCACCATTCCCGTCACGCTTCCGTCTGGCCCGGTGACCAGCGCCAGATGGCTGTTGGTGCGCCGCAGCCGCGACAGCGCGTCGGGCAGCGGCAGCGACGCGGACACCACCGGCAGCGGCCGCACCATCGCGAAGTCCAGCACGGCGTCGGGGTCGTTGACGAACGCCAATACGTCCTTGATGTGCAGGTAGCCGAGGTAGGCGCCGGACGCGTCGGTGATGGGGAAGCGTGAGTACCCCGTCTCGGCCAGCGCCTCCTCGACGGCGCCGACGGTCGGTCCCGCACCCTCGCGCGCCACCGCCACCGTTCTGATGTCGCGCAGCGGGAACGCCACGTCCTTGACCGCGCGGTCGCGAATCTGCAGCGCGCGGGTCAGCCGGCCGTGCTCCTCGGGGTCGAGCAGGCCCTCCGACAGCGATTCGGCGATCATCTCCGACAGCTCGACCGTGGACACCGTGACGTCGAGTTCGTCCTTCGGCTCCACCCGGAAGAGCCGCAGTGTGGCGTTGGCGCACCAGTTGTAGAAGGCGATCAGCGGGCGGGCCATCCGGATCCACACTAGGTAGGTCGGGATCAGCAGCATCGCCGCCGACTCCGGACCGGCGATCGCGATGTTCTTCGGCACCATCTCGCCGAGCAGCACGTGCAGGACGACCACGACGGCCAACGCGACGACGAACGACACCGAGTGCAGCACCGCGTCGGAGACGCCGATCGCGTCGAACGGCTTTTCCAGCAGGTGCGCGACGGCGGGTTCACCGACGCGGCCCAGCAGGATGGAGCAGATCGTGATGCCGAGCTGGGCGCCCGCGAGCATCAGCGACAGGTGTTCGCCGGCGCGGATCACGGTGATGGCGCTCTTCTTGCCCTGTTCGGCCAACGCCTCCAGCCGGTCGCGCCGCGCCGAGATCAACGCGAACTCCGAGGCGACGAAGAACGCGTTGATGCCCAGCAGCAGCATCGTCAGCAGCACACCGAGGAAGTCACCCATCGACGCTTCTCCCGTCGACGGCATCGCCGCTGCGGCCGAGTTCGGTCAGCTCGAGCAGGTCGATGCGGCGGCCGTCCATCCGCAGCACGGTGGCCAGCCAGCGGTTGGGGTCCTCGAGGGGGCCGTCGGGGTCGAACGCCTCGAGCTCGACCGACTCGCCCTCGTCTGGGATGTGGCCGAGCTTCTCGAGCACCAGGCCGCCGATCGTCTCGTAGTCGCCCTCGGGGGCGCGGAACGGGGTGGCGCCGGCGACCTCGTCGATGCGCAGCAGGCCCGATATCTGCCAGCCGCGACCCGCGGGCACGACGTCGGGAGCCTCGTCGTCGTGTTCGTCGCGGACATCGCCGACGATCTCCTCGATGAGGTCCTCGACGGTGACCATGCCCGCCGTTCCGCCGTATTCGTCGACCACCAGCGCGGTCTGCAGGCCGTTGGCGCGGATCTGGGTCATCACCGCGTCGCCGTCCAAGGTCGACGGCACCTTGGCCACCGGCAGCGCCAACGAGGCCAGCCGGGTGCTGCCGCGTTCGTCGATCGGCACCTCGAACACCTGCTTGACGTGGGCGATCCCGATCGTCTCGTCGAGGTCGCCGCGGATGATCGGGAACCGCGAGTATCCGGTCCGGATCGCGACGGTGACCAGATCTTCGACCGTCGCGTCGGCGTCGAGGGCCTCGATCTTCTGCCGCGGCGTCATGAGTTCTTCCGCGGATCGGTCACCGAACCGTAGCGACCGGTCGACCAGCACCGCGGTGATCGGGTCCAGCGCACCGCTGCGGGCCGAGCTGCGCACCAGCGACACCAGCTCCTGCGGGGAGCGCGCCGAGCGCAGCTCCTCGGCGGGTTCGATGCCCAGCCGGCGCAGGATCGCGTTTGCGGTGCCGTTCGTCAGCCGGATCAGCGGTGTGAACAGCGCCGAGAACAGCAGCTGCGGCGCGGCCGACCACCGCGCCACCGGCACCGGCCGCGCGACCGCCAGGTTCTTCGGCACCAGCTCGCCGAACACCATCGACAGCGAGGTGGCGATCAGGATCGCCAGCACCAGCGCCACCCCGCCGGTGTACTGCGGGGGTAGGCCGACGGCGTCCAGCGCGGGGTGGATCAGCCGGGCCACGACGGGTTCGGCCAGAAAACCCGTCGCCAGCGTGGTGATCGAGATGCCGACCTGGGCCCCGGACAACTGGAACGACAGTGTGCGGTGCGCCCGTCGGACCAATTGGTCGCGCCGGTCCCCGCTGCGGGCGTTGGCTTCCACCGTGCTGCGCTCGAGCGCGGTCAGCGAGAACTCGGCGGCGACGAAGACCGCGGTGCCCGCGGTCAGCAAGACGAATGCGAGCAGAGCCAACAGCGACGAGACGACGCTCATCGGCTGGTCTCCACACAGATGCCGGGCCGTTCGCCCGGCCGTCTAGAGGAAGGCTCGGCGTCGGGAGGCTCGGGCCGCTCGGCCCCCTCGGGCCCCTCTGCAACCCGGACCTCGACGGGTGCCTGCGGCACGTGATCCCTTTCGCGTAGCGGACTGAAGAAAACCCATGGTAACGGGTGATGGGGCGGGTGAGGGATCACCAACCGGTGGGCAGCGGGTGGCCTTCGGCAAAGCCGGCCGCGGACTGCACGCCCAGCAAGACCTTCTCGTGCAGTTCCGCGAGATTCGCGGCGCCGACGTAGGTGCACGTGCTGCGCACCCCGGAGGTGATGTGGTCGAGCAGGTCCTCCACGCCGCCGCGGGACGGGTCCAGCCCCATCCGCGATGTCGAGATGCCTTCCTCGAACAGCGCCTTGCGGGCCCGGTCGAAAGCGCCGTCACCGGCGGTGCGGGCGGCCACCGCGCGTTTGGACGCCATGCCGTAGCTCTCCTTGAACGGCTGGTTGTCGCGGTCGCGCATCAGGTCGCCGGGGGATTCGTAGGTGCCCGCGAACCAGGAGCCGATCATCACGTTGGATGCGCCGGCCGCCAGCGCCAGCGCGACGTCGCGCGGGTGGCGGATGCCGCCGTCCGCCCACACGTGGGCGCCCAATTCCCTTGCCGCCGCGGAACAATCGACGACCGCCGAGAACTGGGGCCGACCGACGCCGGTCATCATCCGCGTGGTGCACATGGCGCCCGGCCCGACGCCGACCTTCACGATCGAGGCGCCCGCGTTGATCAGGTCGCGGGTGCCCTCGGCGGAGACGACATTGCCCGCAGCCAGCGGCAGCCCGAGGTCCAGCGCCGCCACCGCTTCGATCGCGTCGAGCATCTTCACCTGGTGTCCGTGCGCGGTATCGATCACGAGCAGGTCGACGCCGACCTCGGCCAGGGCGCGCGCCTTGGCGCCGACATCGCCGTTGATGCCGATCGCGGCGGCGATCCGCAACCGGCCTCGGTCGTCGACGGCGGGGGCGTAGATGCCCGCCCGGACCGCGCCGGTACGCGTCAGCACGCCGGCCAGCGTGCCGTCGCTCTCGGTCAGCACCGCCACGTCGACCGGTGCGTGCTCGAGCAGATCGAAGACCTTGCGCGGTTCGGTTCCCACCGGCGCGGTGACGAAATCGGATATCGCGACGTCGCGCACGCGGGTGAAGCGGTCGACGCCCTCGCAGTTGGCCTCGGTCACCAGCCCGATCGGCCTGCCCTCGAACACCACGACCGCAGCGCCGTGCGCGCGCTTGTGGATCAGCGCGGTCGCGTCGGACACCGAGTCGTCGGGGGAGAGCACGACCGGGGTGTCGACGACGAGGTCGCGGCTCTTGACGAAGTCGACCGTCTCCTGGACCGCCGAGATCGGCAGGTCCTGCGGCAACACGACGATGCCGCCGCGGCGGGCCACCGTCTCGGCCATCCGGCGCCCGGCGACCGCGGTCATGTTCGCGACGACGACCGGGATCGTGGTGCCCGAGCCGTCGGAGGTCGACAGGTCGACGTCCATCCGCGACTGGACGTCGGAGCGTCCGGGGACGACGAAGACGTCGTTGTAAGTCAGGTCATAAGCGGGCCGGTGGCCCTCCAGGAATCGCATGTCGGCTCAAGTCTAGTTGCGCGCGCGGCCGCCGGATCCCGGCCGAGCCGAGCCGTGCCCCTAGGCTTCGACTTCGCTGCGGTCCCCGCTCCACAGCGTGTGAAACCGCTTGGCGGGGTCGGCGTCGATGCGGCCGTAGGTGTGCGCGCCGAAGTAGTCGCGCAGGCCCTGGGTCAGCGCGGCGGGCAGGCGCTCGGTGCGCAGCGCGTCGTAGTACGACAGCGCCGAGGCGAAGCCCGGGATCGGGATGCCCAACTCGGTGGCGGTGACCACGACGCGTCGCCAGCTGTCGATCGCCGCCTCGATGGCGCTGCGGAAGTACGGTGCGACGATCAGCGTCGGCAGGTCGGGATCCTCGTCGAACGCGTCCTTGATCCGGTTCAGGAACTTGGCCCGGATGATGCAGCCGCCGCGCCAGATGGTGGCCAGGTCGCCGGGCGTGACGCCCCAGTCGTACTCGGCGCTGCCGGCCTGGATCTGGTTGAAACCCTGCGCGTAGGCGATGATCTTCGACGCGTACAGGGCCTGGCGGACGTCCTCGGTGAATTTCTCGGCGTCGCTGGGCTTTTCGCCGAGGTCGCCGGAGGCCAGGCCGGTGGTGGCCTTGCGCTGGGTCACCGAACCGGACAGGGCGCGGGCGAACACGGCCTCGGCGATGCCGGTCACCGGGACGCCGAGGTCGAGCGCGGACTTCACGGTCCAGCGTCCGGTGCCCTTCTGCTCGGCCTCGTCGAGGATGATGTCGACCAGCGGCTTACCGGTCTTGGCGTCGTTCTGGCGCAACACTTTCGCGGTGATCTCCACCAGGAAGCTGTCCAGGTCGCCTTTGTTCCACTCGTCGAACACGTCGGCGATCTCGCCCGCCGACTTGCCCAGCCCGTCGCGCAGCAGCTGGTACGCCTCGCCGATCAGCTGCATGTCGGAGTACTCGATGCCGTTGTGCACCATCTTCACGAAGTGGCCGGCGCCGTCGGGGCCGATGTGGGTGCAGCACGGCACGCCGTCGACGTGTGCCGAGATCTCCTCGAGCAGCGGGCCCAGCGATTTGTAGGACTCCGCCGGGCCGCCGGGCATGATGGACGGCCCGTTCAGCGCGCCCTCCTCGCCGCCGGAGATGCCGGCCCCGACGAAGTGCAGACCGCGTTCGCGCATCGCCTTCTCGCGGCGGATCGTGTCGGTGTAGAGCGCGTTACCGCCGTCGATGATGATGTCGCCTTCCTCCATCGCGTCGGCGAGCTCGTTGATCACCGCGTCGGTGGGGTCACCGGCCTTGACCATGATCAATACGCGGCGCGGCTTCTCCAGCGCGTCGAGGAACTCCGCGATGGTCTCGCTGCGCACGAACTTGCCCTCGGAACCGTGCGCCTCGAGCAGCGCGTCGGTCTTGGCGACCGAACGGTTGTGCAGCGCAACGGTGTAACCGTGCCTGGCGAAGTTGCGCGCGATGTTGGACCCCATGACGGCGAGCCCGGTCACCCCGATTTGAGCGGTACCGGTGGTCGATGCGGAAGCGTCAGAGCTCATTCGGGCAGCCTTTCGTTGTTTTGTTGTGTGAACGCATAGTTCGGGGGTGGCTTGTCCCTTAAGCGGTGAACAGCCTTTGCAGTTCGGTCAGCCACGGCAGCGCCACCGCGACGGTCGGCACCACGAGCACCGCAGCCGCGGCCGTGTACGCGCCGGCGGCCAACACCCGGCTGTTGGGTCGCCCGCCGAGGCGGCGCACCCGCAGCACGGTGGTGGGCCCGCCCGCGGCCAGCGCACCCGACGGTGTGCGCCCGGCGGCGCACGCGACGAGCGCGCGGGCCAGGGGAGTGGGACCGGCGATGCGCACCGCGGCGTCGTCGGCCAGCATCTCGACCAGCAGCCGCACCGCGTGCAGTGCGCTTCCGCTGCGGACGAAGCGGGGGAACGCCGCGTGCACCGCGGTGAACATCTCGAGGACCAGGTCGTGCCGGGCGCGCAGGTGCGCGCGTTCGTGGGTGAGGATCGCAGCGATCTCGTTGTCCTCCAACGTCGTCAGCGTGCCCTCGCTGACTACGACGCGGCTGCGCACGCCCGGCAGGCAGTAGGCCAGCGGTTGATCCACGTCGAGGATGCGCAGGCCGTCGCCGGCGTGCGCGCGGGCCCACGTCTGCGACTTGCCCACGAGGTCGACGACCATCCGGTGATGTGCGCGGCGGCGGCGCGTCGCGATCGCGACCTGCAACACCGCGGTGATGAGCCGCGCCCCAATCACCAGCGTCAGCGCGAAGACCACGACGTAGGCGATCCACACCGGCCACCCCATGACGGCGATCTCACTGGTGATGCCGGCGGTCGGCCTGCCGTCGGGCCCGGGCGCGAAAAGCCTGCTGGCGATCGCGATACCGGCCGAGAAGGCCGACAGGACCGCGGCCGACGCGATGGCCTGCCACAACACGATCGCCGCCCGCGGTGCGCGGAAGGGCCACGACGCGCGCGCCAGAAGGGCCGGCACCGGTCCGGACAGGACCAGCGCCAGAATGGTGAAGGCCAGCGCGGACACGCTGTAAGTCTCTCTCAGCCGGTGCCCGAATTACCAGCGGGCGGCGTAACGCGATCCTTGCTTTCCAGCTCGGCCAGCGCGCGGCGCAACGCGGCCGCTTCGTCGGCGCCGACCCGCTCGACGAAATGCACCAGCGCCGCCTCCCGGCTGCCCGAGTCGGCGGCCTGGTCGAGCGCGTCGACCATCAGCCCCGCGACTAGTTCGTCGCGACCGTGGGTCGGCGCGTAGCGGTGGGCGCGGTCGTCGCGGTGCTGCACGACGAGGTTCTTCTTCGCGAGTCGCTGCAGCACGGTCATGATCGTGGTGTACGCCAGGTCGCGTTCGGCGGAGAGCGCTTCGTGAACTTGGCGCACGGTTTGGGGCTCGCGCGAGGACCACAAGTGATCCATCACAGCGCGTTCCAGTTCCCCCAGACGCGTCAACTTCGCCATGGTCCGTTCATCTCCTAGAGGCTATTGGTCCAGCGTACTACTTGTTACTACGATGCGTCGTATTTCGCCTGGTGGACACAGCTCCACCGACCGACTGCGCGAACCTTCCGCCGTGGTCACCGCCTCTTTGCGGCCCTGTGTGAAAGCAGTCACAGGGGGTGGCCGTCGTGACGCGCATAGCTATAGTAAGCCTTACCTAACTCAATGTCGGGAGGCTCCATGACGGTACTGGTCGACGATCCACTCATCGCAAGCATGGCGATTCGCCGGATACTGCCGCTGCATGAGTCGAGTCGGCGGCTGCGCGGGCTGTATCCCGAGTGTCCGCGCGTCTACGGCGTCGCGGTCATGGGCGACTTGTCCCGGCGGCGGTGGTGGCCGCTGGCCGATGCGCTGACCACGGAGCGTCTGCAGACGATGTTCGACCTGGCGGCCGAGGAAACCGACAGCCGCGCGGCGGTGGCCCACCAATTGGCGGCCACGCTCGCCCACGTCGTCGTCGGCCGCGTCGTCCCTCTTATCGTCCTCGAGGGCCGCGCCTGGGACACCGGGCTGGAGAACCTGTGGGTGCATGTGGATTCCGAGGGCGCGATCGATTGGGTCGGCGTCGTCGACCCGACGCTGCGGGCCCTACCGGACGATCCGTGTTTCGAGCGCGGGTCGGACCACTTCAGCCGGTCGACGCGCGAGGGGATCGTGGCGCTGCCGAGCGAAGCGGCGTTGACGACGTGGGTGGCGCACCGCAGTCACCGCGCGCTGGCGCCGTTGTTCGCCAAGCTGGCGGAGATCAGCGGCGGCGCCATGTCGGTCGCGTCGATGTGGCACGTCGTGGGCGGGGCGGTGGTCAGCGCGGCCACCCAGGTGCCGCTGCTCGCCGGCTCGAGCGAGTGGACGAGCATGCGGCGTAGCCAGTCCGTGCTCGACGCACTGGTCGGCTTCGGCCTTCCCGTGCGCGGAACTTCCCGCGCAACCACGACGAAGGTCTTGCTTAATTAGGGCAGCCTTGCCTATGCTCTGAGCAGAGATCGACGAAGAACCACCGGACCGCGCCGGAGTCCTGAGGGCTGCAGAGACCCCCGGTCCACACGGAGGACGGGCCCCGCACCATTGGTGCGGGGCCCGTTCGCATTCCCGCCGAATGCGGTCTGCCTCAGCCTTTTTCGATCACACCGTTTCGACGGCCCCACCGCCGTCGGCCCAGTCGCCGAACGCGCCGAGGTTGTAAACGCTCTCGTAGCCGAGTTCCTTGAGCGCCTGACCGGACAGGGCCGAGCGGCCGCCGGACGCGCAGTACACGATGACCGGTTTGTCCTTGGAGAAGTTCTGGTCGTGATACGGCGACTCCGGATCGGCGCGGAACTCGAGCATGCCGCGCGGGACGTGGATGGCGCCCGCCACCTTTCCGCTCTTCTCCACCTCGGGGCCGTCGCGGACGTCGACGACCAACGCGCCCTTGCCGATCAGGTCCTTCGCCTCGTCGTGGGAGATCTTGGGCACCACGGCGTTGGCGGCTTCTACGAGCTCTTTCGCGGTCTTGGCCATGGCCGACCCTAACTCGCAGCACCCGACGCGGTCATGGAGTTGGACAGCGTGTAAACACGTTGCGTGACTTCCGACCTGCGATCCGACCTGGGTAAGGGCTTCGACAACGAGCTCGGCCTGACCTACCTCGACCTCGGACCCGACGGCGGCCGTGCGCAGCTGACGATCACCGACAAGCTGTTGCAGCCTTACGGCATCGTGCACGGTGGCGTGTACTGCTCGATCGTCGAGAGCCTGGCGAGCGTGTCGGCGGCGGTGTGGCTCGCCGACCACGGGGGCGGCAACGTCGTCGGCGTCAACAACAACACCGACTTCCTGCGGGCCATCTCGTCGGGCACCGTCACCGCGGTGTCCACCCCGATTCACCGCGGCCGGCGCCAGCAGCTGTGGCAGATCACCATCACCGACGAGAACGACAAGCTCGTCGCCCGCGGGCAGGTGCGGCTGCAGAACATGCCCGCGGAGTAGGGCATCGCGTGCGCTGCTGATCGCCGCGCTCCGTGGCAATATCGCCCACTATGCGTCTATCCCCGCACGAGCAGGACCGCCTGCTCATCTCCTACGCGGCCGAACTCGCCCGGCGCCGGCAGGCCCGCGGTTTGAAGCTCAACCACCCGGAGGCGGTCGCGGTGATCACCGACCACCTGCTCGAGGGCGCCCGCGACGGACGCACGGTGGCCGAGCTGATGGCCAGCGGGCGCGACGTCCTGCGCCGCGACGACGTGATGGAGGGCGTGCCCGAGATGCTCGACGACGTCCAGGTCGAGGCGACGTTTCCCGACGGCACGAAGCTCGTCACCGTCCACCATCCGATCCCGTGACCGAATCGATGGTGCCCGGCGAGATCCTGTACGGGGACGGCGATATCGAGATCAATCCAGGTGCCCCGCGGCTCGCGATGGAGATAGTCAACACCGGGGACCGGCCGGTGCAGGTGGGCAGCCACGTACACCTGCCGCAGGCCAACGCCGCGCTGTCCTTCGACCGTGCCGCCGCACACGGCCATCGGCTCGACATCCCCGCGGGCACCGCGGCGCGGTTCGAACCCGGTGTGGCCCAGACTGTCTCGCTCGTTCCGCTCGGCGGCTCGCGCGAGGTGTACGGCTTGAGCCTGGACCCGCCCGGCCGGCTGGACCCGCGATGAGAGGAGCCCGATGACACGGTTGCCGCGTGCCAGATACGGTGCACTGTTCGGGCCCACGACCGGTGACCGGATCCGGCTGGCCGACACCGACCTGTTCATCGAGATCACCGAGGATCGCAGCGGGGGAGCGGAATTCGCCGGCGACGAGGCCGTCTTCGGCGGTGGCAAGGTGCTGCGTGAGTCGATGGGCCAGGGCCGCGCGACGCGTGCGGACGGGGCTCCCGACACCGTCATCACCGGGGTGGTGATCCTCGATTACTGGGGAATCATCAAGGCCGACATCGGTATTCGCGACGGCCGGATCACCGCGATCGGTAAGGCCGGCAACCCGGACATCATGTCGGGCGTGCATCCCGACCTCGTCGTGGGGCCCTCGACAGAGATCATCGGGGGCAACGGCCGCATCGTCACCGCCGGTGGTATCGACTGCCACGTGCATCTCATCTGCCCGCAGACGATGGCGGAGGCGCTCGGCGGTGGCATCACCACGATGATCGGCGGCGGAACCGGTCCCGCGGAGGGCAGCAAGGCCACCACCGTCACCCCCGGCGCATGGCATCTGGCCCGCATGCTCGAGTCGCTGGACTCCTGGCCGATGAACATCGCGCTGCTGGGCAAGGGCAATACCGTCAGCGCCGAGGCCATGTGGGAGCAGTTACGCGGCGGCGCTTCGGGATTCAAGCTGCACGAGGACTGGGGCAGCACGCCCGCGGCGATCGACGCCTGCCTCACCGTGGCCGACGCATCAGGTGTCCAGGTCGCACTGCATTCGGACACCCTCAACGAGGCGGGGTTCGTGGAGGACACCGTCGGCGCGATCGCCGGCCGGTCGATCCACGCGTACCACACCGAGGGCGCGGGTGGCGGACACGCACCCGACATCATCACCGTCGCCGCACAACCACACGTGCTGCCGAGTTCGACCAACCCGACGCGACCGCACACGGTCAACACGCTCGACGAGCACCTCGACATGTTGATGGTGTGCCACCACCTCAACCCCAGCGTCCCCGAGGATCTCGCGTTCGCCGAGAGCCGCATCCGGCCCTCCACCATCGCCGCCGAAGACCTGTTACACGACATCGGCGCGATCTCGATGATCGGCAGCGACGCCCAGGCGATGGGCCGCATCGGCGAGGTCGTCATCCGCACATGGCAGACCGCGCATGTCATGAAGCGCAGACGCGGAGCCCTCGACGCCGACCCGACCGGACCGAAGCAGTCCGACAATCACCGCGCGCGCCGCTACGTCGCCAAGTACACGATCTGCCCGGCGATCGCGCACGGTCTCGACGGTGAGATCGGATCGATCGAGGTGGGCAAGCTCGCCGACCTGGTCTTGTGGGAGCCCGCGTTCTTCGGGGTGCGGCCGCACGCCGTCCTCAAGGGCGGCATGATCGCCTGGGCCGCAATGGGAGACGCCAACGCGTCGATCCCGACCCCGCAGCCGGTGCTGCCGCGTCCGATGTTCGGCGCCGCGCCGTCGGCCGCCGCCGCCACCTCCGTGCACTTCGTCTCGCAGCAGGCCCTCGACGACGGACTCGCCGATCGGATCGACGTGAAGCGGCGCCTCGTCCCGGTCAAGGATGTTCGCAAGGTCGGCAAAGCCGATATGCCTCTCAACGACGCGCTGCCGAGCATCGAGGTCGACCCCGACACGTTCACCGTTCGCATAGACGGCGACGTGTGGCAGGAGCAACCGGCGACCGAACTGCCGATGGCGCAACGGTATTTCCTCTTCTGACGATGACGAACCTGACCACGCTTCTCGCGCTCGCTGACTCGCGGCTGCCGACCGGCGGGCACGTGCACTCCGGCGGTGTCGAGGAGGCGGTCACCAGCGGACTGGTCGCCGACCTGACCACGCTGCGGGCCTACCTGCGTCGCCGCATCCGCACCCAGGGACTCGTCACCGCCTCACTGGCCGCGGCGGTGCACACCGGGACGCTCACTCCGGCCCGGGCCGACCTCGAAACCGACGCTCGCACACCGGCACCCGCAGCCCGCCAGGCGTCGCGCGCGCAGGGCCGAGGCCTCCTCCGGCTGGCCCGGCGGGTGTGGCCCGACGAAGACTGGCAGGCGCTCGGCGCGACGCCACACCTCGCCGTGGCGGCAGGATGGGCGGGCCGCGCGGCCGGTCTGACCGCCGAGCAGACCGCGCTTTCGGTCGTCTACACCACCATGACGAATTCGGCGACGGCCGCGCAGCGATTGCTCGCCCTCGATCCCGGCGACGTCGCGGCGCTCACCTTTGAACTGTCGGCGCTGTGCGATCAGACGGCGGCCTCGGCCGCGAAGGAACTGGCCGACCTGTCCGATCCGCTGCTCGACGTGCTGGCCGAGCGCCACCACCGTCGCGATCGCCCGCTCTTCGTCTCATAGCCCGGAAAGGACGTCATGCCACCGCATTTCATCGACGGCGAACCACACCACCACATCGAGCGGCCCAGGCGTGCGCGCCAACCGGGGGAGCCGCTGCGTATCGGCGTCGGCGGTCCGGTCGGATCGGGTAAGACCGCACTGGTCGCGGCGTTGTGCCGGCAGCTTCGCGAGGAACTGTCGCTGGCGGTGTTGACCAACGACATCTACACCACCGAGGACGCGGACTTCCTGCGCCGCCACGCCGTGTTGCCCGACGAGCGGATCGCCGCGGTGCAGACGGGCGGGTGCCCGCACACCGCGATCCGCGACGACATCACCGCCAACCTCGATGCGATCGACGACCTCATCGCCGGGAACGACCGGTTGGACCTGATCCTCGTCGAATCCGGCGGTGACAACCTCACGGCGACGTTCTCCTCAGGCCTGGTCGACGTCCAGATCTTCGTCGTCGATGTGGCCGGTGGCGACAAGGTTCCCCGCAAGGGTGGGCCCGGGGTGACCTACTCAGACCTGTTGGTGATCAACAAGACCGACCTCGCCCCGATGGTCGGTGCGGACCTCGACGTGATGCGGCGCGACGCGGCGGCCGTGCGCGGTGAGCGGCCCTTCGTGATGATCTCGCTGACCGACGATCCCGCGGCCTCACCGGTGCTGAACTGGGTGCGCGAACAGCTGCAGGTGCCCGTCTAGTGCGATCCGAGGTGCTGATCGTCGCGCGTCGGGACCGCCGGCCGCGCATCGAATGCGCCGGTGGGCTGGCGGCCCGGCTCACCGGAACCGACACCGTTCACCTGGTGTCGGCGGCGGCGACGCCGCTGGGGGGAGACGTGCTGCACTTCCGCATCGTCGTCGAGCCCGACGCCCGACTGCGGATACGCACGGCCGCGGCGACGGTGACGCTGCCCGGTGCGGAAACTCCTGACTCCCATGCGATCTGGGATCTCGACGTGGCCGGGGAGTTGGACCTCGACCCCGAGCCCACGGTGGTGGCCGCGGCCTCGCGACACCACAGCTCGATCCGGCTGGAGCTCGGCGCATCCGGGCGCGTGAAGCTGCGTGAACGGGTGCAGATCGGCAGATCCGGTGAGCGGCAGGGCTTCTGGTCGGGCTCGCTGCACGCCGACGTCGACGGCGCACCGCTGCTGCGTCACCGCATCGAGCTCGGCAGGGGATCGGTCGCCGACGACGAGATCGACACACCGATGGCCGCGATCAGCGAGTTGAGCTATCCCGACACCGACAACGGGACCACCGGCACGCCGCTGGCGTTGGCCGCGGGCGGCTGCCTGACGACCTGGCAGGGTCCGCGGCTCTAGCCGGCGACTTTTTCCGTGTCTCGCACCCCGGCGGCGATCTCTTCGAGCTCCTCGATCCGGGTGCGGGCGTAAGCCTGCTGTTCGGTGATGGTGAGGTTTCCGCGTTGTGTCGACAGGAACGTCACCGTCCAGTGCAGCAGCGTGGTGATCTTGCGACGGAAGCCGACCAGGTAGACGAGGTGCAGCACCAGCCAGGCCAACCAGGCGATGAAGCCGCCGAACTCCAGCGGGCCGATCTTGGCGACCGCCGAGAACCGCGACACCGTGGCCATCGAACCCTTGTCGAAGTACTGGAACGGTTCGCGCTGGCTGGGATCAGCGCCCTTGAGTTCGGCCCTGATCGCATTGGCGGCGTACCTGCCGCCCTGGATCGCGCCCTGCGCCTGCCCGGGAACGCCCTCGACGTGCGCCATATCGCCCACCACGAACACGTTCGGATGTCCGGGCAGCGTCAGATCAGGTTGCACCAGCACGCGACCGGCCCGGTCAACCTCGGCCTCGGACTGTTCGGCGAGGTCGCGGCCCAGCGGGCTGGCGGCCACGCCCGCCGACCACACCTTCGTCGCGGATTCGATACGCCGGATGGTGCCATCGGAGTCCTTGACCGTGATGCCGTTGCGGTCGACGTCGGTGACCATGGCCCCGAGCTGAATGTCGACGCCCATCTTCTCCAGCCGCGTCTGCGCCTTCTTCCCGAGCTTCTCGCCCATCGGGGGCAGCACCGCAGGCGCCGCATCGAGGAGGATCACCCGCGCGGTCGTCGAATCGATGTGGCGGAACGCGCCTTTGAGCGTGTGGTCGGCCAATTCGGCGATCTGCCCGGCCATTTCGACGCCGGTGGGGCCGGCGCCCACCACGGTGAAGGTCAACAGCTTCTCGCGCCGGGCCGGATCGCTCGACCGCTCCGCCTGCTCGAACGCGCTGAGGATGCGCGCACGCAACTCGAGGGCGTCGTCGATGGACTTCATGCCCGGCGCCCACTCGGCGAAGTGATCGTTACCGAAGTAGGACTGGCCCGCGCCGGCGGCGACGATGAGCGTGTCGTACGGCGTGACGTAGGTGTGGCCCAACAGCTCCGACTTAACCGTCCGGTTGGCCAGGTCGATGTGTGTGACGTCGCCGAGCAGCACCTGGCAGTTCTTCTGCTTGCGCAGGATCATCCGCGTCGGCGGCGCGATCTCACCCGAAGGGATGATGCCGGTCGCCACTTGGTAGAGCAGCGGCTGGAAGAGGTGATGGGTGGTCTTGGCGATCAGCTTGACGTCGACGTCGGCCCGTTTGAGCTTCTTGGCAGCGGTCAGCCCACCGAACCCTGACCCGATGATGACGACCTTGTGTCGATCAGATGCAGTGGCTCCGGGATGGCTCATATCGGGCTCCTCGACGGTGCTTCCACGTGCAATTCTCTACCCGTAACGGTAGTCGCCTGAACACCGGATCGGGGAACAGGTTTGCTGTGTTATATCCCACCCCCCAGCACCGGTTTCATCCAACCCCGGCCCGGATCACAACCCGAGCGCAGGTCGAAGCGCTTCGCCCACCGCAGTGACGCCGCCCGGCCGGTACCCGTTGAGGCTCGTCACCGGGCTCAGGATCACGCCGTCGACCCCGGCGTCGAAAACCTTCGTCTTGATCTGCTCGGCGACCTGCTCGGGGCTGCCGAAGACGGCTTGCTGCTTGTAGTCATCGGGAATGACGTCGGCGGTGATGTTCTCGTCGATGATCGCGACGACGAGCATGCTGGTCTCGAGGGTCGCGGGGTCGCGCCCGATCTCCTCGCAGCGCTCCTTGACCACCTGCACCTTGCGGGGCAGCTCGTCGAACCCGGCGATGATGTTGAGGTGGTCGAAGTGCCTGGCCGCCAACGGAATGGTCTTCTTCTCACCGCTGCCGCCGATCATCAGCGGAATGTGGTCGCGGAAGCGCGGCTCGGCCATCGCCTCCTTGGCCCGGTAGTACTTGCCGTCGAACGTCGGCCGCTGGCCCTCGAGCATCGGCAGGATGATCTGCAGCGCCTCGCCGAGCTTGTTGAAACGGTCGGTGAAGGTGCCGAATTCGTATCCCAGGCTGTCGTGCTCGAGCTCGTACCAACCGGTGCCGATGCCCAAGATCGCACGCCCCTGGCTCATCACGTCGAGCGTCGTGATCGCCTTCGCCAGCAGGGTCGGGTTGCGGTAGGTGTTGCCGGTGACGAGGGTGCCGAGCTGGACACGCTCGGTCGCGGCGGCCAGGCCACCCAGCGCCGTATACGCCTCGAGCATCGGCTGATCCGGCGTGCCGAGCCCCGGCAATTGGTAGAAGTGGTCCATCACGAAGACCGAGTCGAAGCCGGCGGCCTCGGCTTCCTGCGCCTGCGCGATCACGGTGGGGAAGATCTCCGCGACGCCGGTGCCGTACGAGAAGTTCGGGATCTGGAGTCCGAGTTTGATGGTCATGGGGAGCACGTAACCACACCTAAGCGGAGCGGTCACCCCGTTTAGCTCCGGGCGAACAGCGGAATAATCAGCCGAAGTTTGCGAGCGCACCCTTGCTGACGTGCAGGATCTGGCCTGTGATGTGGCGCGCCGCCGGCGTGGTGAGGAACAGCGCCAGGCGCGCGATCTCGTCGGCGACCGGCGGAGGCGTGCGCGACAGGCCTTCATAACCGGGCTCGGCACTGCGGCCGGACGCCACCGCGTTGACGGTGATTCCGCGCGTGCCGAAGTGCTCGGCCTGCCCGGCGGTCCAGTCGGCGAGCGCGGCCTTGATCGCCGCGTCGGCGCTGCCCACGGCCGGGTTCTCGGGAACGACGTTGACGATCGAACCGCCCGAGCGCAGGTGGTCGCCGAGGATCTGTACGGTCAGCACCGCGGACACCACGGTCGAATCCAGCGCCGCACGCCACGCCCTGGCCAGATCGGACAGCGAGTAGGTGCGCGGATCCCCGCCGTCCCAACCAAGCGCGGGCACGTTGACGATCGTGTCGAGGTGGTGGGGGAACTGCGATCGCGCCGCTTCGAGGCTCTCGGGATCGGTGTTGTCGAGCACGATCGCGTCGACGTCGAGCTCCTTGGCGGCGACTTCGAGCTCGTCGCGGCGGGCGCCCGCGATCACGACGCGGTGACCGGCATCCCGGAAGCCTTCGGCGATCGTGCGACCCAGATCGGTGTCACCTGCGGTGACGAGCACCTCCATCGCGAGGACCTCCTGAAGTGTTCGACGCTGAACCCAGCGATTCCCCGCAATGTTACTGGACAGTAGCTACAGCACGAAACCGGCGCGCAGGGCCATGTCCCATAGGGTTTGGCCTGTGAGGTGGGAGGCCGTTGAGTAATCCGGCTGGTCTGCCGCGCTGGCTCTATCTGCCCGCCGCGGCGGGCGCGCTGTTCGTCGTGCTGCCGCTCGTCGCGATCGCGACCAGGGTCGACTGGTCGAACATCCTCGCCCTGATCACCAGCGAGTCCTCGGTCGCCGCGCTGCTGCTGAGCCTGCGCACCGCGACGGCCAGCACGGTGCTGTGCCTTCTGCTCGGCGTACCGATGGCGCTGGTCCTCGCGCGCAGCGACAACCGCCTGGTGCGGGCCGCGCGACCGCTGATCCTGCTGCCGCTGGTGCTGCCGCCGGTGGTGGGCGGGATCGCCCTGCTGTACACATTCGGCCGCCTCGGGCTGATCGGCGAGTATCTGGAGGCGGCCGGCATTCAGATCGCGTTCACCACGACCGCCGTCGTCCTCGCGCAGACGTTCGTGTCACTGCCCTTCCTGGTCATCGCGCTCGAAGGGGCCGCGCGCACGGCCGGGACCGGTTACGAGACCGTCGCCGCCACGCTGGGCGCCCGGCCCTCGCGGGTGTGGTGGCGCGTCACGCTCCCGCTGTTGGCACCGGGACTGGTGTCCGGTGCCGTGCTGGCGTTCGCCCGTGCGCTCGGCGAGTTCGGGGCGACGCTGACGTTCGCCGGGTCCCGCGAGGGTGTCACCCGTACCCTTCCGCTGGAGATCTACCTGCAGCGCGAGGGCGACCCCGACGCGGCGGTGGCGCTGTCGTTGTTGCTCGTGCTGGTGGCGGCGGTCGTGGTGCTGGGGTTGGGAAGTCGACGGTTGCGGGGCGACAGCGCGTGGAGTGCGCGGTGACGGGCATCAACGTGCGCGCAGTCGTCGAGCGGCGCGGTCTCGACGTCGCGTTCGACGTCGCCGCCGGCGAGGTGTTGGCCGTGCTCGGCCCCAACGGCGCGGGCAAGTCGACGACGCTGCATGTGATCGCGGGGCTAATACGGCCCGACGACGGCGTCGTGCGGGTGGGGCAACGGGTGCTCACCGACACGGCGGCCGGAGTCCACGTCGCGACCCACGACCGCCGCGTGGGGCTGCTCCTGCAGGATCCGCTGCTGTTTCCGCACCTCGACGTCGCAGCCAACGTCGCCTTCCCGCCCGGCAGCACGCGGCCAGAGCACTGGCTCGCGGAGGTCGATGCGGAGGACCTGGCCGCTCGCAGGCCGCGCGAACTGTCCGGCGGCGAGGCGCAACGCGTCGCGCTGGCGCGTGCTCTGGCGGCCGAACCCGACGTGCTGTTGCTCGACGAGCCGTTGGCGGGGCTCGACGTGGCGGCCGCCGCAGCGATGCGCAAGGTGCTGCGCAGGGTGCTCTCGCGCGACGGGCGTTCGGCCGTGATGGTGACGCACGACCTGCTCGACGTGGTCGCACTCGCCGATCGGGTGCTGGTGCTCGAATCCGGCCGCATTGTCGAAACCGGCTCCGCCGCAACGGTATTGACTTCTCCGCGGAGCGGCTTCGGGGCCCGACTTGCGGGGGTCAACCTCGTGCGCGGCACGGCGGACCACGACGGCGCCCTGGTCACCGAGTGGGGTGTCGCGTGGCACGGGAAAGCGGCATCGGACGTAGAAGCGGGCCAGCCCGCGGTGGCGCTGTTCCACCCGGCGGCGGTCGCGGTGTACCGCGACCGGCCGCACGGCAGCCCCCGCAACACCGTGGAGGTGACCGTCGCCGAACTCGACGGCCGCGGCCCGGCCATCCGGGTGCGGGCCGAGGAGCAGCCGGACGGCGGTCCCGGGCTCGCCGCCGACATCACCGCGGATTCCGCGGCCGAACTGAGGCTCGCTCCCGGCGAACGGGTGGTCTTCGCGGTCAAAGCCCAAGAGGTCGCCCTGCATCCGGCCCAGTAACGGATCCCGGAGCCGCCGCGAAACACAGTCGAATCACCGGCGCCGACAGCGGTTCGGCCACCTCGCGGCACGCGCGGGGATGCGACGGTGCCAGCAAATCATGCCCAGCGTGGCTATCACGGCCTTTCAGGTCGCCAGCTATGCCACAATTAAGCACATTCTTAGCAATTCACACTTGCGTCACGGCGGTAACACGGTAGTTTCTTCCCCATGGATCAGCCGGACGCGATTACATCCCCGCGCAAGGGGCTCTCTAGGACGTTGGCGGCCGCGGCACTGACCGGGGCGACCGCCGTGGCGCTCGCGCTGCCGACGGTGGCCCAGGCCCAGCCCGAGCC
>NZ_CVTA01000018.1 GCF_001050035.1 Mycolicibacterium komanii | reverse complement strand
CGCCGCCGAGGCGATACGACGCTTGGCGTCCTTACGCGAGATCTGCAACGCCGTCGCCAACGCCTCCGGCCACGACGCCGCCCCCACCGCCTTGGGTTCGACCTCGCCCACCAACCGGGCGATCACCGCATGAGCAACCACCGGCAACCGCCGCCCCACCCGCTCACACCGAAACAACACCTCAACCAAATCACGTGTCTGGAGCCGGTCCACGGACAGATCCACAAGCTCATCAACAGCAGAGTCCAACGCATCAAGGGCCTTGACCACCCTCACGCGATCGCCGACCCCGCCCCCACTCATGGCTAGGAAGCGGCCTGTCCGAGACGTCGCTGTGCCTCTCCCGGTGAGATCCGTAGACGCCGCGCCACATCTCGCGGTGTCGCGCCGCGGTCGAGGAGCAACCGGCCGAACAGCCGTTGTTCGAGCGCTGCGGATTCGTTGTCGAGCTTGTCGAGCTGTTCGATCAGCGCATACAGCTCGGTGCGCGTCAGCCCGTCGAGGCGGAGCGTCGCGAGCTCCCGATAGAGCGACTCCAGCTCGGTGAGCACATCGGAGATTCGATTCGAACGCATGTACGAAGGGTAGCGCTGGGGTCTGACAAGTCGCCGAAAATATCCACGGGGCGTGGAGGGTGGGGCCGCCAGCAGGTCGGGTCGGGGGTGAGGGCGCGACGCGGCCAGGTCACGGAATGAATCGGACCACAGTCCGGTTACACCGGACATGCCTGCCATCACCGCCGATACGCTCACCCTTCCCCGCATCGCCACGGCCGTTCCGTCCGACACCGACCGGCCCGTCCGGTCGATCACCACGGGGCCCCGCGGCCTGGAAGGCGAGGGCTTCCCCGTCGTCCGCGCCTTCGCCGGCGTTCCGGCCGCCGAGCTCGATCCGTTCGTCCACATGGATCAGATGGGCGAAGTCGAGTACGAACCCGGCGAACCGCGCGGCACCGACTGGCATCCGCACCGCGGCTTCGAAACCGTCACCTACATGATCGACGGCCGCTTCGCGCACCAGGACTCCCACGGCGGCGGCGGCCTGATCACCGACGGCGCCACCCAGTGGATGACCGCCGGCTCAGGCATCCTGCACATCGAGACCCCGCCCGCCGAGCTCGTCGAGAGCGGCGGCGTGTTCCACGGTGTCCAGCTGTGGGTCAACCTGCCTCGCAAGGACAAGTTCGCGACCCCGCGATACCAGGCGATCGAGGGCAACCAGGTGAAGCTCCTGTCCTCCGACGACGGTGGCGCCTTCGTGCGGATCATCGCCGGAGACGTCGACGGGTATACCGGGCCCGGGGCGACGCATACCCCGATCACGTTGGCGCATGCGACGATTCAGCCGGGCGCACGACTCGACCTGCCCTGGCGACGCGACTTCAACGCGCTCGTCTATGTGCTGTCCGGCCGCGGGACGGTAGGTCCTGTCGCCCATCCGATCCAGCAGGGGCAGCTCGCGGTGCTCGGGCCCGGTGACCGGATCCGGGTCGACGCCGGGCAGAACCAGGACGCGAACCGTCCGGCACTGGAAGTGCTGATCCTCGGCGGTCGGCCGATTCGCGAGCCCGTGTTCCAGTACGGCCCGTTCGTGATGAACAGCAAGTCCGAACTGGTTCAGGCGCTCGAGGACTATCAGGCCGGCAAGTTCGGCGTCATCCCGCCGAATGCCCTTATGCCGCACCGTCCTTAGCCGTCGGCCGCCTCGGCTCGGGCTTCGGGTACAGCAGGTTCAACGCGCCGAGATGCGCCGCGACCGTCACCAGCGGCAGCGCCGCCGAAACTGCGAGCTCGTCGTCGGTGGTCTCGTCGCGCAGGGCCGTCACGAAGTCGTCACTGAGCCGCGGTAGCGAACGCGGCGCTGCGCCAGTGGCTCTCGCGCAGATGGCCTCCGCGTGGGTTTCGAGCACCTCTCTGGTCTTCGAGTAGACCCCGTGCGGCGGGGGGACGACGTCGGTGATCAGCTCGGCGGCGGCGCGCAGCCTGACCGCCCGGTTCGCCGACCGCACCGCAGGTCCGCGGATGTCGGTGGGCCCGCTGCTCTCCGAAAGGAACTGTCGCACTGCGTCGTCCACGGTCCGCGTCGCGCGCAGCGCCTCCTGGCTCAGCGCGATCACCCGGTTGGTGGCCTCCTCCGACGCCCCGCGGGTCACCCGCAGCACCGCTTCTCTGAGGAACGTTGCTCCGACGGCGAACGCATCGTCGATGGCCCGCCCCAACCGATTACGCGCACCCCGCGGCCACAACAGCAGCGAGACCATGATCCCGACGAGCGCACCGACCGCGACGTCCTCGACGCGGATCAGTCCGACGCTCCACCCCGTCGGCGCGATCAAGTTGAAGATGATCAGAACCATCATCGTGAACGCGGCCTGGCCTGCGATGAACGACGCCACCTCCGGCACGAACGCCGAACCGAAGGCCACCACCGGCAGGAGCATCCACATGACAACCGGATCGACGCCGACCAGTTCGATCAGCCCGACGCCCAACAGGAATCCGATCGCGGTGCCCGCGACGGCGCGCAACACCCGCGTGCCGGTGGTCAGTGCGCTGCTGCGCAGCACCGACATCGCGCCGAGCACGACCCAGAACCCGTGCTCGAGCGGAAACAGGTGGGTGACGGCGATGGCCAGCGCCAGACCCAGACCGGTGCGAATGCTGTTGCGCAGCACCACCGCCCGAGTGGCGAAGAATCCGCTGGTGATGGCGGCGACGGCCGTCGTCTCGGGCATCACCCAGTCCGCGGTGCCGGTCTTGGGTAGCCCGCGGCCCAACACCCGCGCCCACACCGGGCGGGCGTCGGCGGCCGCGGCGTTGCGAATCACACGGCCGGTCACCCCGACCGTCGCCGAAAACGTGCGTCGTCCCAACAACTTCCGGCCCACCTCGATGGCGTCCGCATCGTCGGGCGACGCGAGGATCTCGACGATGTCCTCGCGATAGCGGCCCTGGGCGATCGCGCGCAGTTCGGTGAGCGCCTCGTCGAGATCCGCCGAGCGCGCTCTGCGGGCCGCGACGTCGGAGATCTGCAGCACGGCAGCCGAATCGCGCAGCACGCGAATCAGCGGGTCCTTCATGTCGGCGAGGAACCGCCCGGTGTCGTCGGAGATCCGGTCGGACAGCCAGCCGAGATCGTCGACCACCCGGACCAGCGCGCGGCTGCCCGCGGTCAAGGCGACCGGGCGGTAGTCCGCGCCGAGGAAGGTCTCCCACAGGTTGTTCATCGCGCGGGTCACGTTCTTGGCGGGCGTGGTGCCCTGCAGGCAGTCGGCGAGCCGGTCGCAGACCCGCGCGGCGCCGCTGCGTAACTCGTCGTGGTGGCGTGGCGGCAGGAGGAACAGCGCGGCGGGCACGCAGAACACGAGCGCGATGAGCCAGCCGAGCAGCCGATCGGGAATGGGGCCCACCGGCGTACACGCGGGCAAGACGAACGTCAGCAGCGTCGCACGCTGGCCGGAGGCGATGATTTCGCTGAGCACCCCCGAGAACGTCACCACCACCCCGAGCACGAACATCGCCGCGACGCTCAGCCACGGATGCGGAGCGACGAGGGTGCCGAGCGTGATCAGGATGGCGCCGTTGATCGCCAACCCGAGGTACGCCAGCGCACGAGCCGGTCGGTTGCCCGGGAAGTCGACCATGATCAGCAGCGAGACCGAGCCGAAGATCGTGATCATCGGCGTCTGGGTTCCGCCGCCGACCGCGAAGCTCACCGCAGCGGCGATCGGCACCACGATGGCCGCGCGGATCGCGCGGCGCAACAACCGAGCGACGACTTCAGTGAGCGACAACCCCCGCCGACCGCGCTACTCGGCGTCGGGAACCGACGCGAACCGGCCGTCGTCGAGGGCCTGGCGCAACTGCGCGGAGATCCACTGCAACCCCTCGGGGTCGGGCGGCAACTTCGTCTGCTCGTACCCGATGAAGACGTAGACCACGAATTCGGCGAAAAGTTGGGCCTGACGCTTGTTCTGCAGGATCTCGAACGCCGATTCGTAGACGATGTCGAAGCGCTGCTGGTCGACGGCCACCTGCACCTCGTGCACATGCGGGTCCAGCGCGCTCCACACGCGGATGGCCGATTCGGCGCTGTGCGGCAGGTCGAGGCCGGACTGGAACAGGGCGTCGATGCGGCGGCGCGGGTCCGGCTCGCTGCGGACCGCCTCGATCACCCGCACCGTGCGCTCCTGCGTCCAGTGCGAGAGCAGCTCCCTGGTGTAGGCGGGCCAGTTCGGGAAGTAGTGGTAGAACGAGCCGGTCGTCACGCCGAGGCGTTGACAGACCTCCGCGAGTTTCAGGCCGCCGTACCCCATGTCGGACAGAATCTCGATACCCACATCGAAGTAACCGTCCCGCGATACGACGCTCCCCATTACCTGGACATTAGTTCCAAGAGGTGCTGATTCTCTACGGCGGATTTCTTCGCGATCAAATCTCCTGATTTGCTGACAAACGGCTGGTCGGGACCCCGTCAGAAGTTGATGTCTGAAGCAGTCAGTGACGTGTGGCACAATTTGACCGTGCCGCATACGGCGAGTAGAGGTCCGGGTCGTCCCCCCGCAGCGAAGGCTGCTGAGACACGTGAGCGCATCATAGGGGCTGCGCGCGAGGTTTTCAGCGAACTCGGATACGACGCTGCGACCTTCCAGGCGATCGCGATTCGGGCGGATCTGACGCGGCCGGCGATCAACCACTATTTCTCCAACAAGCAGGTGTTGTGGCGCGAAGTCGTGCAGCAGACCAACGCCGCGATAGTTAGCGCGGGCCGGGCGCGCGCGGAGGACGAGACGAATCTGCTCGCCAGGCTGTCGGCGTATTTCACCGCCGCGATGCAGGCCGAGTCCGAAGATCGTTCGGCCGCAGCCTTTTTGGTGACGTCGGTGCTCGAGGCCCAGCGCCATCCGGAGCTCGCCGACGAGGAACACGATTCGCTTCGGCATTCCCGCGAATTCGTGGCCTGGGCGGTCAACGAGGCGATCCAGCGCGGCGAGCTCACCACCGACACCGAGGTCAACTCGCTCGTCGAGATGCTCGTCGCGGTGATGTGGGGCATGGGCTTCTACGCCGGCTTCGTTGGCAGCCACGACGAACTCAAGGCCGTGGTGCGGCAGTTCGAGCTGCTGATGTCGAACAACCTCTGGCGCCTGCAGTCCTGACGGTGACCTGGCGCACAGCTCGATAGCCTGCCTAAGTTCCTCGGCTACCATGGCGTTCGATGAGTTCGCTGCGCACTGAAGACGACACCTGGGACATCGCGACCAGCGTTGGTACGACCGCGGTCATGGTGGCGGCCGCCCGCGCCGCCGAAACCGAACGGGACGATGCGCTGATCCGCGATCCGTTCGCGAAGGTGCTGGTCGCGGGCGCCGGCGGCGGTGTCTGGGACGTGATGACGGACCCGGCCACCCGCGCAAAGGTCGACGAGGCCGATCCCGACGTCGCCGCGATCTTCGAGCACATGGGCAACTACCAGGCGGTGCGGACGCACTTCTTCGACGCCTACTTCGCCGACGCCGTCGGCGCGGGCATTCGGCAGATCGTCATTCTGGCGTCGGGGCTGGACTCGCGTGCGTACCGGCTCGACTGGCCGGCGGGTACGACGGTTTTTGAGATCGACCAGCCCAAGGTGCTCGAGTACAAGGCCGCCCGGCTCGCCGAAGAGGGCGCGCTGCCGACCGCCAAGCGCGTGGCGGTCGCCGTGGACCTGCGCCACGACTGGCCGGCCGCACTGCGGGAGGCGGGATTCGACCCCTCGGCCCCGACCGCGTGGCTGGCCGAAGGCCTGTTGATGTATCTGCCCGCCGACGCCCAGGACCGGCTGTTCGAGCTGATCACCGAGCTCAGCGCGGCCGGTAGCCGCGTGTCGGTGGAGACCGTCGGGGTGCAGGCCGAGGAGCGGCGCGAGCAGATGCGCGAGCGTTTCGAGCGCATCCGTGCGCAGCTCGGAATGGACGATTCCGTCGACGTCGCGGAGCTGATGTACAACGACCCGGACCGCGCCGACGTCTCCGAGTGGCTCGACGCGCACGGCTGGCACGCGACGTCGGTGACCTCACTCGAGGAGATGCGCCGGCTGGACCGCTGGGTGCTGCCGGCCGAGTACGAGAACGACAGCGGGTTTTCCGAGTTCGTCACCGCGTACAAGGACTGACGGAGGGCTTCTAGGCGGCCCAACCGGTTGGTTAGGATCGGGGCATCCTCGGGTCAGGAAGGACTCCCCATGACCACCGATATCGCCGCTCCCACCCAAGCCGCCGAAGACATCCCCAGCGTCGTCCGCCGTCTGCGCGAGACCTTCAAGACCGGACGCACCAGGGATATCGAGTGGCGCATACGTCAGCTCAAAGCGATGGAACGCCTCGCCGTCGAAAACGAAGAGGCCATTGCCGCCGCGCTCGAACAGGATCTGGGCCGCAGCCGCTTCGAGGCGTGGCTGGCCGACATCGCGAGCACCGCGGGCGAGGCCAAGGACGCCGCGAAGAACGTGAAGAAGTGGACCCGCCGCCGCTACCGGCTGCTGGAGATGTCGCAGCTGCCCGGCCGAGGTTGGGTCGAGTACGAGCCCTTCGGCACGGTGTTGGTCATCGGAGCGTGGAATTTCCCGTTCGTGCTGACGCTCGGGCCGGCGATCGGGGCGATCGCGGCCGGTAACACCGTGGTGCTCAAGCCGTCCGAGGTCTGCCCGGCGTCGTCGGCGCTGATGGCCGAACTGGTGCCCCGCTACCTCGACACCGACGCGATCGCGGTCATCGAGGGCGACGGTTCGGTCAGCCAGGAGCTGATCTCGCAGGGCTTCGACCACATCTGCTTCACCGGTGGGACCGAGATCGGCCGCAAGGTCTACGAGGGCGCCGCACCGCACCTGACGCCGGTGACGCTCGAACTCGGTGGCAAGAGCCCGGTGATCGTCTCCGCCGACGCCGACGTCGACGTCGCGGCCAAGCGCATCGCATGGACCAAGCTGATCAACTCCGGGCAGATCTGCATCGCACCCGACTACGTGCTCGCCGACGCGAAGATCCGCGACAAGCTGGTCGACAAGATCAAAGAGGCGGTGACGACGTTCGAGTCCGAAAACCCCGACGGCAAGCGCATCGTCAACGAACGGCACTTCGGCCGGCTGACCGACGCGCTGGCCGCGACCAAGGGTGAGGTGGTGATCGGCGGCGGTTCCGACGCATCGAAGATCAGCATCCAGCCGACGGTGGTCGTCGATCCCGACCCCGCGGAACCGCTGATGACCGACGAGATCTTCGGCCCGATCCTGCCCGTCGTGACGGTCCAATCCCTCGACGACGCAATCAGTTTCGTGAACTCGCGGCCCAAGCCGCTGGCGGCGTACCTGTTCACCAAAACCAAGAGCATCCGGGAACGGGTGATCAAGGAGGTGCCGGCCGGCGGCATGGTGGTCAACCACCTGCTGTTCCACTTCGCCACCAACAAGCTGCCGTTCGGCGGGGTCGGCCCGTCGGGCATGGGCGCCTACCACGGCAAGTACGGCTTCGAGCAGTTCAGCCACAAGAAGACCGTGATGACCAAGCCGACCCGACCCGACGTCGGCGCATTCATCTATCCCCCGTATACAGAGAAGGCGCTAAAGCTCGCCAAGAAGCTTTTCTAGGGGTAGGCGCGCAGCGCCTCGGACTAGCACAGCAGAGAGGAATCCCATGCCAGGAGTGCAGGATCGCGTCATCGTCGTCACCGGTGCCGGAGGCGGACTGGGGCGCGAATACGCGTTGACGCTCGCCAAGGAGGGCGCCAGCGTCGTCGTCAACGACCTCGGTGGTGCACGTGACGGCACCGGCGCCGGCCACAACATGGCCGACCAGGTCGTCCAGGAGATCAAGGACGCCGGCGGTCGGGCCGTGGCCAACTACGACTCGGTGGCCGAGACCGAGGGTGCCGAGAACATCATCAAGACCGCGCTCGACGAGTTCGGCAAGATCGACGGCGTCGTCTCCAACGCGGGCATCCTGCGCGACGGCACGTTCCACAAGATGACGTTCGAGAACTGGGACGCCGTGCTCAAGGTCCACCTGTACGGCGGCTACAACGTGATCCGCGCCGCCTGGCCGCACTTCCGGGAGAACAACTTCGGCCGCGTCGTCGTGGCCACCTCGACCAGCGGACTGTTCGGCAACTTCGGTCAGGCCAACTACGGCGCAGCCAAGCTCGGTCTCGTCGGCCTGATCAACACGCTGGCCCAGGAGGGCGCGAAGTACAACATCAAGACGAACGCGCTCGCGCCGATCGCCGCCACCCGGATGACGCAGGACATCCTGCCGCCGGAGGTCTTCGAGAAGCTGACGCCGGAATACGTTGCGCCGGTGGTGGCCTACCTGATGACCGAGGAAGTGCCCGAGACCGCTTCGGTGTTCATCGTCGGCGGCGGCAAGGTGCAGCGCACCGCGCTGTTCCAGAACGAGGGCGTCACCTTCACCGAGGTGCCCTCGGTCGACGACATCGCCGCGAAGTGGGGCGAGATCACCGACTTGTCGGCGGCGCAGCGGGCGACCTTCAGCCTCGGCTGAGTTCGATGAAAGCGCTTGTCGCGCAGGAACTCACCGGACCGGCCGGACTATGCCTGACCGATGTGGAAGACCCTGCCGATGTCGGCGGCGAGGACGTCATCGTGGTCGACGTCGGTGCGGCCGGGGTCAGCTTCCCCGACCTGCTGCTGTTGCGCGGTGAGTATCAGCTGAGGCTCGACCCGCCGTTCGTCCCCGGCATGGAGGTCGCTGGGGTGGTGCGTTCGGCGCCGTACGAGTCGGAGTTCAAGCCCGGGCAGCGGGTGACGGCGCTGTCCATGCTCGGCGGTTGGGCCGAGCGGGTGGCGGTGGCGCCCGAGAGCGTCAAGCCCACGCCGGACGATCTCGACGACGCGCAAGCCGTTGCGCTGCTGGGCAACTACCAGACGATGTACTTCGCGCTGGCCAAGCGCGGTGCGCTGCGGCCGGGCGAGACGGTGCTGGTGCTTGGGTCGGCCGGCGGTGTCGGCACCGCGGCGGTGCAGGTCGCGAAGGCGTTGGGCGCCAAGGTGATCGCATTGGTGCACCGGCCACATGCCGTCGACTTCGTCGAGTCGTTGGGCGCCGACGTGGTGCTGCCATTGACCGACGGATGGTTGAAGGCGGTCCAGGAGGCGACCGACGGCCGCGGCGTCGATCTGGTGGTCGACCCGATCGGCGGTGACGCGTTCGACGACGCGATCCGCGCGCTGTCGGTGGAGGGCCGGCTGTTGGTGATCGGCTTTGCGGCGGGCGGGATCCCGACGGTGAAGGTGAACCGGTTGCTGCTGCGCAACGTCGCGGTGATCGGTGTCGGCTACGGCGAGTACGTCAATCGCAAGCCGGGCTCGCAGTCGGTGTTCGAGTTCGGCGTCGCGCAACTCGTCAAGGCCGGACTGCGCCCGCCGCCGCCCGTGCGCTACCCGCTGTCGAAGGGCGCCGATGCGCTGCAGGCGCTGGCCGACGGCGGCGTGCTGGGCAAGGTCGTGCTGGAGCCGTAATGGCGCCTCGCGCACTGGCGTTCGACACATTCGGCACCGTCGTCGACTGGCGGGCGAGCATCATTCGCGAGCTCGAGGATTTCGGCCGTGCCCATGGCATGCAACGGGACTGGGCGGCGTTCGCCGATGACTGGCGCGCCGGCTACCCGCCCGCGATGGACCGGGTGCGCCGCGGCGAGCTGCCGTGGACCAGGATCGACGACCTGCACCGCATGATCCTCGTCGACCTGCTCGACAAAGCGGACATCACAGGTATCGACGATGCTGCCGTCGACCACCTGAACCGGGCCTGGCACCGGCTCGACCCGTGGCCCGACGCCGTCGACGGGCTCACCCGGCTCAAGCGCCGCTACCTCATCACGACGCTGTCCAACGGGAACGTCTCGCTGCTGACGAACATGGCCAAGCGGGCGGGACTGCCGTGGGACTGCGTGATCTCGGCCGAGCTGTTCCGCCACTACAAACCCGACCCCGAGGCCTATCTCGGATGCGCCGAGCTGCTCGACGTGGCGCCCGGTGAGCTGATGCTGGTCGCCGCGCACGCCAGCGATCTGCGCGGGGCCAAACGCGCTGGTCTGATGACGGCCTACGTCGACCGGCCGCTGGAGTACGGCGAGGGTAGACGCCGCCCGTCGAAGATCGAAGACGGTGAATTCGACGTCATGGCAACCGATTTCGTGGACCTGGCGCAGCAGCTCGGGGCGTGACCGCGGGGCGAGCGATCGTTGAGCGAACGGAATCACTCACAAATCGCAGGGGTAGCGTGGGAGCGTGACCGACACATCCTCGCTGCCGCCCGCGCTGCGCCGGGCGGTCGAACTCTTCACCAAACCGCCGGCACGCCTCGACGTCAGCGGTGGCTACCTGGACCTGCTCGACGACGCCGCCACGCCCAGCCAGTCTCCGCCCGAGAACAAGGGGTTGATCCAGGCGGTCTGGGCTTCGGGTCCCGGGTCGATGTTCTACGACTACTCGCAGGCCTTCGCCCGCAGATTCCTGAGCATGTGGCAGCTGCCGATCGAGTGGCTCGAGATACCGGAGGGCGGCGTCGCGCTCGACATCGGAAGCGGCCCGGGCAACGTGACCGCCTCGCTGGCCCGCGCGGCCGGACCGCAGGGGCTGGCGCTCGGCGTCGACATCTCGAAGCCGATGCTGGCGCGCGCGGTCAGTGCGCAGGCCGGGCCGAACGTCGGGTTCCTGCGCGCGGACGCGCAGCGATTGCCGTTCCGGGATGCGACGTTCGATGCGGTGACATCGTTGGCGGTGCTGCAGCTCATCCCCGAGCCGACCTCGGCGGTGGCCGAGATGCACCGGGTGCTGCGACCCGGCGGCCGGATCGCGATCATGGTGCCCACTGTCGGCAGCGTGCCTCCGCCGCTGCGATGGTTGTCGCGGGGCGGGGCGCACTTCTTCGCCGAAGACGAACTGGGTGACCTGTTCGAACAACGCGGATTCGAACGCGTGCGCACCAAGACTGTCGGCAACATGCAGTGGGTCCGGGCGCAGCACCCGTAGATTCGACGCATGAGCACCGGCGGGATCGTCCTGGTCGCGTTGGCGATCGCGGTCGGCATCGTCGGCATCGTCGTACCGCTGCTGCCCGGCACGCTGCTGGTCTTCGGCGCGATCGCGGTGTGGGCCGTCGTCGAGCGGGACGCCACTGCGTGGGTGACACTCGGCGTCGCGATGGCGTTGCTCCTGACCGCCGCGTTCATCAAGTACACCTGGCCCGTCCGGCGGATGCGTGAGGCCGACGTACGCACGACGAGCCTTGTCGCCGGGGGCGTGCTCGGTGTCGTCGGCTTCTTCGTCATCCCCGTGCTCGGCCTGCCGATCGGGTTCGTGCTGGGCATCTACCTAGCCGAACTGGCGAACCGGCACGAGCAGCGCGCGGCGTGGACGTCGACAAAGCACGCGCTCAAGGGCGTCGCCCTGTCGGTCGGCGTCGAAATGGCCGGCGCGTTGCTCGCCACCGTCGTTTGGGTCATCGGGGTGTACTTGACCCAGTAACTTGCAAACATGGCCAAGCTGCGTTTCGGGTACTTCATCGCTCCGTTCCACCGCGCGGGCACCAACCCGACGCTCGCGCTGCAGCGCGACCTCGAGCTCATCGAGCACCTCGATGCGCTGGGCTTCGACGAGGCATGGATCGGCGAACACCATTCCGCGGGAAGCGAGATCATCAGCTCACCCGAGGTGTTCATCGCGGCTGCCGCGCAGCGGGCCAAGCGGATTCGGTTCGGTACCGGCGTCATCTCGCTGGCGTATCACAACCCGCTGTGGACGGCCGATCGGCTGATGCTGCTCGACCACCTGACCCACGGCCGGATCATCGGCGGTGTGGGTCCCGGTTCGCTGCCCACCGATTCGGCGATGATCGGGCTGACTCCCACCGACACCCGCGAACTGCTCGAGACCAACCTCGACATCATGGTCCGGTTGCTCAAGGGCGAGACGGTGTCCGCCAAGACCGCCACGCACGAATTGTTCGACGCGCGACTGCAATTGGCGCCCTACTCGGAGGACGGCATCCCGCTCGCCGTCGCGGCGGTGGCGTCGCCGACCGGTGCGCGGCTGGCGGGCAAGCACGGTATCGGCCTGCTGTCGATCGGCGCGACGCTGGTGGTCGAGGGATTCGACGCGCTCGCCCATCACTGGGGCATCGCCGAGGAACGCGCGGCCGCGTTCGGCACCACGGTCGACCGCCGCAACTGGTCGCTGGTCTGCCCCATGCACATCGCCGAGACAGAGGAGCAGGCCCGCGCCGACGTGCGCTTCGGCCTCGAGCACTGGTACCGCTACTTCCAGAAGGTCGCGGCGTTCCCGCAGATGGAGGTGCCGGGGGAAAACCTCGACGAGGTCGTCGACATCATCAACGGCGCGGGCGCGGGTGTGATCGGAACACCCGAACAGGCGCGCGCCCAGGTGCAGCGGCTGTGGGACCAGTCCGGCGGTTTCGGCTGCATGCTGCAGATGGGTCACGAGTGGGCCAACCCCGCGGCCACCAGACGCTCGGCGGAGTTGTTCGCCGCCGAGGTCATGCCGCACTTCCAGGGTCAGGCGCAGCCGACGATCGACGCCGCGGAGCGGGCCCGCGAGGTGCGCCAGGACCTCGCGCAGACGCAGCTGTCCGCGATCGAGCACATGACGCAGAAGTACGAGGCCGAGAAGGGCAGCAGCTGAGGGAATCTCAGCCCAGCAGCACCGCGCGCAGCCGCGCCACCTCGTCGTCCGTCACACCGACCGCCTCGAGGAATCCGTGCACCGATCCGTAGTTCTCGACGATCGAGCGCCGCGCGGTGTCCAGATAGTCCTCACGCACCCCGAGCACCTCCTCGTTGAGCTGCGCCTCGGCGAACGTGACGATCTCGTCGGTGCTCTCCTCCGCCCGGTCGCGGATCGATTCGAGGATGCTCTCGCGCAGCCGCGGCACGGCCTCGTTGCTGCGCAGGAAGTCGGCGACGACGGCGTCGCGGTCCACGCCGACGGCGTCGAGCACCGTCGCCACCGTGAAACCCGTGCGGTCCTTACCCGCGAAGCAGTGCGCGATGACCGGACGCTGCTCGGCGAGCATCGAAACGACCTGTCGCACGGCGAGATGCGCACCGGGCAACGTCGGAAACTTCTGGTACTCCTCGATCATGAACCGGCGCGCGGCCACTGCCACGTCCTCGTCGTCCGACTTCTCGGTCATCATCCGCTGGAAGCTCTGCTCGTGCGGGGCCTCCGCGCCGGGCTTGGCCAGCTCGTGGAACGGCAGCCGGTGAATCGCCACACCGTCGGGCACGCGGCCCGGCCCGCGCCGCTCGACCTCGCGTTCCGAGCGCAGGTCGGCGACATCAGTGATGCTCAAGCGGCGCAACAGCTCTCGGCCCGCATCGTCCAGACTGCTCAGCTCGCTGGACCGGAAGAACCGGCCCGGCCGGATGCCGGTCTCCTCGGCGATGTCGCGGAAGTTCCACGCCCCTGACAGGGCGTCAGGGTTGCCCGCCACCTATCCGGCCCCTCCGGTCACGGCTTCAGCTGATTGGCGGCTCGCCGCCGTGGCGAAAGCGCTCTTCTCCCTGCCCAGTTCGGCGCGCGCGATGGTCCGCATGTGCACCTCGTCCGGCCCGTCGAACAGTCGCATGGCTCGGTGCCAGGCGTACAGGCGCGCCAGGGGCACGTCGTCGGAAACGCCCATGCCGCCGTGCACCTGGATGGCGCGGTCGATGACGTCACAGGCGACCTGCGGGGCGACCGCCTTGATCTGGGCCACCTGCACCTGAGCGTCTTTACTCTTGTTGCCCTGCTCGTCGATGGTCCACGCCGCCTTGTGGCACAGCAGCCGGGCCTGGTCGATCTCGTTGCGCGACTTCGCGATCGACTCGCGAACCACGCCCTGCTCGGCCAGCGGCTTGCCGAACGCCACCCGCTTCTGCACACGGTCGATCATCAACGCCAGCGCGCGTTCGGCGGCACCCAGCGCTCGCATGCAGTGGTGGATACGGCCGGGACCGAGCCGCGCTTGGGCGATCGCGAATCCGCTGCCCTCCTCGTGGAGCAGGTTCTCGACGGGCACCCGCACGTTGTCGAACACGATCTCGCAGTGGCCGTGTTGGTCCTGCCAACCGAAGACCGGAAGCGATCGCCGGATGTCGACACCGGGGGTGTCGACGGGTACGAGGATCATCGACTGCTGCTGGTGGCTGGCGGCATCCGGATTGGTCCGGCCCATCACGATCAGGATCTTGCAGCGGGGGTCGGCCGCGCCGGTGATCCACCACTTGCGACCGTTGATGACGTAGTCGTTGCCGTCGCGCAGCATGGTCGTCTCGATGTTGCGGGCGTCGCTGGAGGCGACCGCGGGCTCGGTCATCGCGAACGCGCTGCGGATCTCGCCGGCCAGCAGCGGTTCGAGCCACTGCTTGCGCTGCTGTTCGTTGGCGAACAGGTGCAGCGTCTCCATGTTGCCGGTGTCGGGGGCCGCGCAGTTGGTGACCTCGGGGGCGATCTCCATGCTCCAGCCGGTCAGCTCGGCGAGCTGCGCGTACTCGAGGTTGGTCAGGCCGGACTCCGCGGGCAGGAACAGGTTCCACAGGCCGCGGTCCTTAGCGAGCTTCTTGAGGTCCTCGACGATCGGCGGGACGGTGTGGTCCTTGGGGCCGGCCTCTTCGCGGTAGCGGTGGTATTCGGCTTCGGCGGGGAAGACGAACTCCGTCATGAACTCGGACAGCCGCTGGTGGTAGTCCGCAGCCTTGGCCGACATCGCGAAATCCATGCCCGCCACGATATGTCACCTACTCAGACGGGCTTCTGCTGCGTCGGGCTTTGCGGGGACTCCCACTTGGCCTCCAGGCTGCGGGTTACCCGAGTGCCCGCCGCGTACTCGACCTGGAACGTCGCGCCGTCGTCGACCTCGTAGGTGATCAGGGCGACGCCGTCGTTGACGTCCTTGTGCACCACCTTGCAGGGGACGGGTTCGGCGCCGCGGTCGACGAGGACGATGTCGCCGGGCGCGACGTCCTCGATGCGGTCGTTCTCGGAGATGTTCGACATCCGTCGACCGTAGCAACGTCGGCTGCGGGCTATGGTGTCGTGCGCTCGCCGATGCGCGGTCCGCCGCGTGCGTCGCCGAAATCTGCTGACGGCGAACCCATTTGACGGCCGACGGTGTGGCCACGATCACGGCCGTTTTGCTTGCCTTATCCGCGCGAAGGGCAGAGTATTGAATACGTAATCTGGACTGAATCCAAACTAAGCGGAATAAGGATGGTGCTCGCGATGGCATTGTTGACAATCGGTGACCAGTTCCCCAGCTACGACATGGCAGCGGTGGTCGGCGGTGACCTCTCCGAGGTCGATGCCAAGCAGCCCGACGACTACTTCACCCGTGTGACCAGCGAGGATCACCCCGGCAAGTGGCGGATCATCTTCTTCTGGCCGAAGGACTTCACCTTCGTGTGCCCGACCGAGATCGCCACCTTCGGCAAGCTCAACGAGGACTTCGAGGACCGCGACGCCAAGGTCATCGGGGTGTCGGTTGACAACGAGTTCGTCCACTTCCAGTGGCGCGCCCAGCACGAGGACCTCAAGACGCTGCCGTTCCCGATGGCCTCTGACCTCAAGCGCGAGCTGTCGCTGGCCACCGGCGTGCTCAACGCCGAAGGCGTCGCCGACCGCGCGACGTTCATCGTCGACCCGAACAACGAGATCCAGTTCGTGTCGGTGACCGCCGGCTCGGTGGGCCGCAACGTCGACGAGGTGCTGCGCGTGCTCGACGCGCTGCAGTCCGACGAGCTGTGCGCGTGCAACTGGAAGAAGGGCGATCCGACGATCAAGCCGGCCGAGCTGCTGGCAGAGGCGGTGTGACTATGAGCATTGACAACATCAAGGAAGCGCTTCCGGGTTACGCCAAGGACCTGAAGCTCAACTTCGGCAGCATCGTCAAGACCACCGAGCTGTCCGAACAGCAGTTGTGGGGTGCCCTGGTGGCGACCGCCGCGGCGACCAAGTCCGACCGGCTGCTGCGCGAAATCGCCGAGGACGCACTGGACATCCTCAGCCAGGAGGCTTACGACGCCGCCCTCGGCGCGGCCGCCATCATGGGGATGAACAACGTGTTCTACCGCACCAAGGGCCAGCTCGACGGCGCCTACGACGACCTGCGTGCCGGCCTGCGGATGAACATCATCGGCAATCCCGGTGTGGCCAAGGAGGATTTCGAGCTGTGGTCGCTGGCGGTGTCGGCGATCAACGGATGTGGTCACTGCCTCGCGGCACACGAGAAGACGCTGCGCGACGCGCAGGTGTCGCGGACGGTGATCTTCGAGGCGATCCGGCTGGCCTCCATCGTCTCGGGCGTGGCCCAGGCGCTGCAGACCGCCGACGTGTTGACCACCGTCTGACGAAAAGCGAAGAGCGGGGGCACCGGTGTGGTGCCCCCGCTTTCGTGTCCGCCTCAGCGGTGATAGCTCGGCTGCTCGAACTCGATGTGATCGATGCGGTGACCGTGCGTCCCGGACTGAACTCCCGGCGCATGGACGTCGGGCGTCGCGACGATGCCCGGCCGTGGCGTCGGATCCTGCGTGTAGGTCCCGGCGCTGGCGGCACCGGCGAAACCGAGTGCCCCGGCGAGGATTCCGGCCGCCAGGAGCGGCAGCGCGAAGAAGCGGGCGAAGCGGCGAGTGGTGTTGGTGTTCATTTGAATCTCCTTTGATTCGTACCTTTTTGGTTTGACCGACCGGGTTGTTCCGGCGATGACTCAAGAGTGCTGCACCGCGACCTCGGTGTATGTCCGGCGAACGGCGGTCGAGCCGGATGAATCTCGTGTCCTCCAAATGGGGGAAGCCAACGCGCCGCTGTGCCAAGCTGACCGGGTGGTGAGCAGCACAACCGGTGACAGGGTCCGCGTGGTGGTGGGCGACGACCACCCGATGTTTCGCGACGGCGTGGTCCG
The DNA here is from genome assembly GCF_001050035.1 of Mycolicibacterium komanii. Next base: position 45,251 of record NZ_CVTA01000018.1, on the reverse strand, counting down.
AGCCCTGGTCTCCAGCGGGCAGATCGACGTGGTTGCCGAGGCCGACGACGGGGTGACGGCACTCGCCGCCATCCGCGAGCACACCCCGCAAGTGGCGCTGCTGGACTACCGCATGCCGGGGATGGACGGCTCGGAAGTGGCCGCCGCGGTGGTACGCGACGAACTGCCCACCCGCGTGTTGCTGATCTCCGCACACGACGAGTCCGCGATCGTCTATCAGGCGTTGCAGAACGGCGCCTCGGGGTTCCTGCCCAAGGAGTCCACCCGCTCGGAGCTCGTCAACGCGGTGCTCGACTGTGCCAAGGGACGAGACATCGTCGCCCCGAGCCTGGCCGCCGGTCTCGCCGGTGAGATCCGCAAGCGCGCCGAGCCCGACGGTCCGACGCTCAGCCCGCGCGAGCGCGAGGTGCTCAAGCTCATCGCGTCCGGCAGCAGCATCCCGGCGATGGCCAAACAACTCTTCCTCGCGCCCTCGACGGTGAAGACGCACGTGCAGCGGCTTTACGAGAAGCTCGGGGTCAACGACCGCGGTGCCGCCGTCGCCGAGGCGATGCGCCGCAAGCTGTTGGACTGACGCCGCCGTGGTGGACCGGATCGCGAACTTCTTCGCCACGGAACCCGTGCGCGTCTCCGCCGTGATGCGGCTGCCGCTGCTCGCACTGGTGGCGGTGCTGGTGCTGATCTGGGAGGTCGATCACTGGCTGCCGGGTCTCTACGCGGTGGTGCTGGGGACGTGGGCGGTGGCGGCCGTGGTCTGGCTGATCGCGGTGCTGCGTGGCCCGGTGCCCCGGTGGGGAGATTGGGCGTCCACCGGTGTCGACGTCCTGATGATCCTGGTGCTGTGCCTGGTATCCGGGGGCGCCACGGCGGCCCTGCTCCCGGTCTTCTTCCTGCTGCCCATCGCGGTGGCGTTCCAGGACCGGCCGATGCTGACCGCGCTGCTCGGAGTCGGCACGGCGTGCGCCTATCTCGGGGCGTGGATCGTGTACTCGAAGCGGGATGACTCGGTCGGGCTGCCGAACGTCGTCTATACACACTTCGGCTTTCTGCTGTGGGCCGCAGTGGCGATGACCGCGCTGTGCGTCGTGCTGGTCCGCCGCCAGGCGCGCGTCGCGAAACTCCAAGCGGTGCGGCGTCAACTGGTGTCCGAGGCGATGCAGGCCGACGAACGACACAACCGCGAGGTCGCCGAGAACCTGCACGACGGACCGCTGCAGACGCTGCTCGCGGCGCGCCTCGACCTCGACGAGTTGCAGGAGCGCAACGACGATCCCGCACTGGCGGCGGTGCGCGAAGCGCTGCAGCAGACCGCCGCCGCACTGCGCTCGACGGTGACCGAGCTGCACCCGCAGGTGCTCGCACAGCTGGGTCTCACGCCGGCGGTGCGAGAGCTGGTGCGGCAGTTCGAATCCCGCGGCGGCTACGAAGTGCACGCAGACCTCGACGATGTCGGAAAGCCCGAATCGCAGCAGCTGCTCTATCGCGCGGCCCGGGAACTGCTCGCCAACATCCACAAGCATGCCGGCGCGACGACCGTGCGGGTGGGGCTGACGCGGCACGGGGACCGGGTCGTGCTGACGGTCTCCGACGACGGCAAGGGCTTCGACCCGGCGATCGTCGAACAGTATGTCGCCGACGGACATATCGGACTGGGCTCGCTGCTGGCCCGATTCGACGCCATGGGCGGTTCGATGAAGGTGAACTCCGGCGACGGCTACGGCACGCAGGCCACGGTCACCTCGCCGCCGGAACCTTCCCTCGGCTAAGAGGTCAAACCGCGGGCGATGACGAGACGCTGAATCTGGTTGGTGCCCTCGAAGATCTGGGTGATCTTCGCCTCGCGCATGTATCGCTCGACGCGATAGTCGCGGGTGTAGCCGGCGCCGCCGAACACCTGCACTGCGTCGGTCGTCACCTTCATCGCGGCGTCGGTCGCGACCAACTTGGCCACACTGGCCTGTTGTGAGTAAGGCCGGTCCTGATCACGTCGTCGCGCGGCGTCCAGGTAGGTCGCCCGGGCGGTGGCCACGGCGGCCGCCATGTCGGCCAACAGGAACCCAAGGCCCTGATGGTCGATGATCTTGCGCCCGAACGTGGTTCGCTCGTTGGCGTAGGCGACGGCCTCATCGAGCGCGGCCTGGGCCAACCCGGTGGCCACCGCGGCGATGCCCAACCGCCCGGAATCCAATGCGGAGAAGGCGATCTGCAGGCCCTGGCCCTCGCCGCCGATCAGCCGGTCCGCCTCGATGTCGGCGTCCTCGTAGAACGCCGACGTGGTCGGGATCGCGTGCAGGCCCATCTTCTCCTCGGGCTTGCCGAAGCTCAGTCCCGGAAGGTCGCCCGGCACCAGGAAACACGAAATGCTTCCACTTCTCCCCCGGTCGCTACGCTCCACCCCGCCGGGGCGCGAGCCTTCGCCCGTCCTGGCGAACAACGTGTAGAAGTCCGCGCGCCCGCCGTGGGTGATCCAGGACTTGGAGCCGTTGAGCCGGTATCCGCCATCGGTTTTGGTGGCCGCGCAGCGCAGCGCCGCCGCGTCGGAACCGGCCTGCGGTTCGGACAGGCTGTACGCGCCGATCTGCTCGCCGGACAACATCCCGGGCAGCCAGCGCTGCTTCTGCTCGTCGGTGCCGAACGTCAACAGCGGATGTGACGACAGGCTGTGCACGCTGACGGCCACCGCGACGGCGGCCCAGCGCGCCGCCAGTTCCTCGAGCACCTGTAGATAGACCTCGTACGGTTGTCCGCCGCCGCCCCATTCCTCGGGCTGAGGCAGGCTCAGCAGTCCGGCCGCCCCCAGCTGCGCCATCACGCCTTCGGGATAGCGTTCCGCCTTCTCGTGATCGTCGACGATCGGGTCGAGCACCTTGTCGGCGATGTCGCGGGTCAGCGCGATCAGGTCTTCGGCGTCCGGGGTAGGCAGCAGCCGGTCGACAGCCATCCGATGGCCTCCTGGTTGTGCGGGTCGAAACAACCATAGGCGGGCTGTTGCGCCGTCAGTCGCTGCGTCTCCACCAGGCGGTGAAGTACAGCACCATGGCCCCCGTCAGTGCGAGCAGCACCCACAACACGAGCACCTGGTCGATCCACGCGCCGGGCGGTGGCGCGCCGGGCATGAAGTTGCGGATCGGGATGATCGCGAACAACGAGGCGGCGTACCACGTACCGAACGGCGGGAGGAAGTTGCGCCGTCCCCGCAGCATCTCGATGGACACGAAGAGCGCCAGCGCGGGCAGCGTGATCAGCACCAGGCACAGGCCCACGTCGAACGCGAGCGGGCCCTTGGCTCGCTTCAACGTCACCGTCTCGTAGTCACCGTCCTTGGCCGACTGGGTGGCCGGGCCGCTGCGCGTGCTGGTGACGTCCCAGCCGTCCAGCCCGCCGGTCACCACCACCCGTGCGGGTTCGAACGTGCGGGCGTCACCGCTGCCGATGAGGACGTCGGCCCCCAGGGCGCCCAGCGTGTACGAGTCGAACGGCCACTTGTCGGCGTCGCCCCTGGCGGTCAGCGTGGTGCTGATCTCGGCGGGCAGCTGGCCCTCCGGCGTCTGCAGATCGTCGATGTCGATGTTGACCTCGTCGATGAACAGGCGCACCGCGATATCGGTGTTGACCACGTTGAGGTCGTCGTTCATGTGATCGTCGGCCGGGAAGACGACGACTTTGACGTCGATCTGGTTGGCGACCGTGTGCAAGTCCGACAAGGTGACGCGCACGATGTTGTCGTCGTCGGTGCCGAGGTCCGGGGAACCCAGCGTCGACGCCTGGCCGGAGAGGTAGTGGTAGCCGACCAGCGAGGCGGCGTAGACGATGAGAATGATCAGGACGGTGGCTATGTCGTTCAACCGTGAGCGTCTGCGGCTGCGCAACCTCGACGGTTCGTCTTCCCCCACCACGCGGATGCTAGTTGCAGCGGCGTCCGAAACCGGCACGCCGTGCCGGTGGAAATCCGCGACGGCCGGTATCGATTTAGCTGTGACCGGCGGTAGCGGTTAAGGTGTTCCGTCATGACGGAGCAGACGCATGCTGATGTCGCCGCCGCGGCGGCTCCGACGGTCGGGGTGGTCCGCGAATCCGGGGCCGACGAGCGCCGCGTCGCGCTGGTACCGAAGGCCGTCGCGGCTCTGGTGAACAGCGGCGTCGCCGTGGTCGTGGAATCCGGGGCGGGCGAGCGGGCGCTTCTGCCCGACGACCTCTACACCGCCGCAGGCGCGACGATCGGCGACGCATGGAGCGCCGACGTCGTGGTCAAGGTGGCGCCGCCGACCGCCGACGAGGTGGCCAGGCTCAAGAGCGGGCAGACGCTGATCGGCTTCCTGGCACCGCGCAACGCGGACAACCAGATCGCCGCGCTCAAGGCCGCCGGGGTGCAGGCGTTTGCCGTGGAGGCGATCCCGCGCATCTCGCGCGCCCAGGTGATGGACGCGCTGTCGTCTCAGGCCAACGTCGCGGGCTACAAGGCCGTACTGCTGGCGGCCTCGGAGTCGACGCGGTTCTTCCCGATGCTGACCACCGCGGCCGGCACCGTGAAGCCGGCGTCTGTGCTGGTGCTCGGCGTTGGGGTGGCCGGGCTGCAGGCGCTGGCGACGGCCAAGCGGTTGGGCGCGCGCACCACCGGTTACGACGTGCGCCCCGAGGTGGCCGATCAGGTCCGCTCGGTAGGCGCGCAGTGGCTCGAACTGGGCATCGAGGCCGCGGGTGAGGGCGGCTACGCCCGAGAGCTGTCCGAGGAGGAGCGCGCGCAGCAGCAGAAGGAGCTGGAACGCGCGATCACCGGGTTCGACGTGGTGATCACCACCGCCCTGGTGCCGGGACGCCCGGCGCCGCGGCTGGTGACCGCGGCCGCCGTCGAGGGGATGAAGCCGGGCAGCGTCGTCGTCGACCTCGCGGGTGAGACGGGCGGTAACTGCGAGCTGACCGAGCCGGGACAGACCGTCGTCAAACACGGAGTCACCATCGCCTCGCCGCTAAACCTGCCCGCGACCATGCCCGAGCACGCCAGCGAGCTGTACTCGAAGAACCTGACCTCGCTGCTGGACCTGCTGATCACCGACGGTGCGCTGGCACCCGACTTCGACGACGAGGTCGTGGCGGCCTCCTGCGTCACCCGGGAGGGATGATGTACGACAATCTGCTGGCCAATCTCGCGATCCTGGTGCTCGCCGGGTTCGTCGGATTCGCCGTGATCTCCAAGGTGCCCAACACCTTGCACACACCGCTGATGTCGGGCACCAACGCCATTCACGGCATCGTGGTGCTCGGCGCGCTGATCGTGCTGGGCGATCTGCCGGCCGACGCGCACTGGGGTGTGCGTGCGATCGCGTTCGTGGCCCTGATCTTCGGCACGCTAAACGTGATCGGCGGATTCCTCGTCACCGACCGGATGCTGGGGATGTTCAAGTCCCGCAAGCCGGAACCGAAATCTGTTGAGGCGGCCGACAAGTGAACTACCTCGTCACCGTCCTCTACATCGTCGCGTTCGCGCTGTTCATCCTCGGCCTCTCGGGGCTGACCGGACCCAAGACCGCGGTGCGGGGCAACTGGATCGCGGCCACCGGTATGGCCATCGCCGTGATCGCCACGCTGATCAAGGTGCGCGACACCGCGCCGATCAACTGGATCCTGATCGTCGCCGGGTTGGCGCTGGGCGTGATTCTCGGTGTGCCACCGGCCAAGAAGACCAAGATGACCGCGATGCCCCAGCTGGTGGCGCTCTTCAACGGCGTCGGCGGCGGCACCGTGGCGCTGATCGCGTGGGCGGAGTTCATCGAGACCGACGGCTTCGGGCACTTCACCCCGGACCAGCACCCGACGGTGGCGCTGGTGGCCGGTTCGCTGTTCGCCGCGATCATCGGCTCGGTGTCGTTCTGGGGTTCGCTGGTGGCGTTCCTCAAACTGCAGGAGTCCATCCCCAAGAATGTCGAGAAGCGACTTGTCGCCTCGGCCAAGTTCTTTCAGGCCGCCAACGTGGTGTTGCTACTCGGTGCGACCGCGGCGGCGATCTACATCGGGCTGAACGCCGGTACGGGCAGCCCGGACTGGACGATCGCGGTGGTGCTCGTGCTGGCCGGCCTGATGGGCCTTTTCGTGGTGTTCCCGATCGGCGGCGCCGACATGCCGGTCGTCATCTCGCTGCTCAACGCGCTGACCGGATTGTCTGCGGCCGCAGCGGGTCTGGCGCTGAACAACACCGCGATGATCGTCGCGGGCATGATCGTCGGCGCGTCGGGCTCGATCCTGACCAACCTGATGGCCGTGGCGATGAATCGGTCGATCCCGGCGATCGTGTTCGGCTCCTTCGGCGGTGGCGCCGCCGCGGCGGTCGGCCCCGGTGGCGACCAGGGCACGGTCAAGGCCACCTCGGCCGCTGATGCCGCGATCCAGATGGCCTACGCCAACCAGGTGATCGTCGTTCCCGGTTACGGGTTGGCCGTCGCGCAGGCCCAGCACACCGTCAAGGAGATGGCCGATCTGCTGGAAAGCAAAGGCGTCGAGGTCAAGTACGCGATCCATCCCGTCGCGGGCCGCATGCCGGGGCACATGAACGTGCTGTTGGCCGAGGCCGACGTCGAGTACGACGCGATGAAGGAAATGGACGACATCAACGGCGAATTCGGCCGCACCGACGTCACGCTGGTGATCGGCGCCAACGACGTCACCAACCCGGCCGCGCGCAACGACCCGTCGAGCCCGATTCACGGCATGCCCATCCTCAACGTCGACGAGTCGCGGTCGGTGATCGTGCTCAAGCGTTCGATGAACGCCGGCTACGCGGGCATCGAGAACCCGCTGTTCTTCCTCGACCAGACCTCGATGCTGTTCGGCGACGCCAAGAAGTCCGTCACGTCGGTGATCGAGGAACTCAAGGCGCTCTAGCGATTACCTGCTAGCCGGTAACGGGTTCTGCTGCCAGCGCCATTGGCGCGTCGCCGCGCCCGCGGTGAGATCGAACCAACAACAGATCTCACCAAGGAGGCGGCATGTCCGGTCAGAACACTTCGAAGGCCGGCGTGCTGGCCACCGTGGCGTCCGCGATCTGGATGCTGGGCGCGACCGCGCTGGTCGGCCTCGCGCCGACCGCGCAGGCCGACGACGCCTGCGCAGACGTCGACGTGGTGTTCGCGCGAGGCACCAACGAGCCGGCCGGCCTCGGTCCCGAGGGCGAGGTGTTCGTCGACGCACTGCGCACCGCGCTGCCCGGCAAGACGGTCGGCTCCTACGCGGTGAACTATCCCGCCTCCTTCAACTTCCTCAAGGCCACCGACGGCGCCAACGACGCCAGCGCCCACATCCAGTCCACCGCGGCGGCCTGCCCGAACACCAGCTTCGTGCTGGGCGGCTACTCGCAGGGCGCGGCCGTCGTCGACATCCTCACCGCCGCACCGGGACCCGTGCTCGACTTCGCCGACCCGCTGCCGCCGGCGCTGGCCGACCGCGTCGCGGCCGTCGCGGTGTTCGGCAACCCCTCCGACCGGGTCGGCCTGCCGCTCACCGGGGCGAGCCCGCTGTACGGCGCCAAGACCGCCGAGTACTGCACGGTCGGCGACCCGGTGTGCTCCGACGGTGGCGACCGAGCCGCACACAGCTCCTACATCCAGTCGGGGCTGGTCAATCAGGCCGCCCAGGTGGCGGCCGCCGGGGTGACCGCGGCGCCGGTCCCGCCCGCCGCGCAGCTCGCGGCGAACGTAAGCTCGGGCGGGTGATGGAGCGACGTTCGCCGGTCGAGGTCCTGCTGACCCGCGCGGGCGGCGTTCGCGGCCTGATCTACTCCGCACTGCCGGTCGTGGTGTTCGCCGCGACGTCGCCGACGCTCGGGCTGCCGGTCGCCACCGCGGCCGCCATCGGCGCCGCGGCGGTGGTGGCGATTTGGCAACTGTTGCAACGGAGCTCGGTGCGGCCCGCGTTGTTCGGTTTCGGCGCGGTCGCGGTCTGCGCGGTGGTGGCACTGATCACCGGGCGCGCCAAGGACTTCTATCTGCCGGGGATCTGGATGTATCTGGGCCTGGCGATCGCGTTCACGACGTCGCTCGTGGTGCGCCGCCCGCTGGTCGGCGTGGTGTGGGCGTGGATCACCGGACGCGACGGATCCTGGCGCCGGGTGCGCAGTGCGCGCTTGGCATTCGACATCGCGACCGCGGTGATGGCCACCGCGTCGTGGTCGCGCTTCTGTGTGCAGTACTACCTCTACGACACCGACCGGGAGGGGCTGCTGGCCCTGGCGCGCGTCGCGATGGGCTGGCCGATCTTCGTGGTCACCTCGACGGTCATCTATCTCGCGATCCGCACGGCGCTGCGCACGCTGCCGCGCTCCGCCTGAGCCGTCGCAGAGTTTTGCTCGCGCTGAGCACAGATATTCACCGCCGCGCCGGCACCCGGTACGAATACCCGGGTGAGCGCGACACTGCCTGACGACTGCTGCTGTCGCTGAACCCTTCTCGCCTCACTTCAGCCACAGAAAGCCGCAGACCGTGTCCGTATTCGTCGACATCGTGCCCGACGAGCCGATCGTCGGGGCGTCGTCCGCCGACGCGCCCACCCGCAGGTGGCGTGGCCGCCTGACCCGTGCGGTGTTGCCGGTGTTGTCGGTGCTGGTGTTCTTCGTGGTCTGGCAGCTCGCCGCCGCGAGCGGCGTCTGGAACCAGACGTTCGTGCCGTATCCGAGCACGGTGTGGCGAGCGTTCGTCGACATCTCCACCACCCACGACGGGGTCCGCGGCTATGCGGGTTATGTGTTGTGGGAGCACCTCTACATGACGTTGCGCCGGGTGCTGGCCGGCGTCGCGATCGGGGTGGCCCTCGGCGTGCTGCTGGGCCTGGTGATGGGTTCGATCGGCTGGGTGCGCAGCGTCCTCGAACCGTGGTTGACATTCCTGCGCGCGCTGCCGCCGCTGGCGTACTTCTTCCTGCTGGTGATCTGGCTCGGCATCGACGAGGCGCCGAAGATCACGCTGCTGGCGCTGGCCGCCCTGCCGCCGGCCGCGGTCGCCACCACCGCCGCCGTACTCGCCGCCCCGGTCGGATTGCAGGAGGCCGCACGGGCGTTGGGCGCGACGCGCCGGGAGGTGATCCGCGACGTCGTGGTCCCGTCCGCGCTACCCGAGACGTTCACCGGCATCCGGCTTGCCGTCGGCATGGCGTACTCGTCGGTGGTCGCCGCAGAACTGTTCAACGGGATTCCGGGCATCGGCGGCCTGGTCAAGGACGCGAGCAACTACAACAACACCCCCGTCGTGCTGGTCGGCATCTTCGCGATCGGCATCTCCGGCCTGCTGATCGACGGCCTGCTTCGCGCCGCCGAACGGCGCAGTGTCCCGTGGATCGGAAAGGTATGAAGAATATGAGAACCAAAGCCCTTCTCGTAGCGCTTATCTCGGCCGTGTTGGTCCTGGCGGGCTGCTCGGTCGACAAGTCCGAGCAGACGGCCGGCAAGCCGACGATCCGGATCGGCTACCAGACCTTCCCCAGCGGGGACCTGATCGTCAAGAACAACCGCTGGCTCGAGGAGGCGCTGCCCGACTACAACATCAAGTGGACCAAGTTCGACTCCGGCGCTGATGTCAACACCGCGTTCATCGCGAGGGAACTCGACTTCGGCGCGCTGGGTTCGAGCCCCGTCGCGCGCGGCCTGTCGGCACCGCTGAACATCCCGTACAAGGTCGCGTTCGTGCTCGACGTCGCCGGCGACAACGAGGCGCTGGTGGCCCGCAACGGCAGCGGCGTGAACACGATCGCCGACCTGCGCGGCAAGCGGGTCGCCACGCCGTTCGCCTCCACCGCGCACTACAGCCTGCTCGCCGCGCTGGCCCAGAACGGACTGTCCGCCAACGACGTTGCGCTCGTCGACTTGCAGCCGCAGGCGATTCTGGCGGCGTTCGACCGCGGCGACATCGACGCCGGATACTCCTGGTTGCCGACGCTGGACCAACTCCGTGAGAACGGCAAGGACCTCATCACCAGCCGGCAGCTGGCCGAGGCGGGCAAGCCCACCCTCGACCTCGCCGTGGTGGCCGACGAGTTCGCCGGTGCACACCCCGACGTCGTCGACACCTGGCGCCAACAACAGGCCCGTGCGCTCGACGTCCTGCACAACGACCCCGACGCCGCCGCCGAGGCCATCGCCGCCGAAATCGGGCTCACTCCCTCAGAAGTCGCCGGACAGCTCAAGCAGACGGTGTACCTGACCCCGCAAGAAGTCGCGTCCGCCGAATGGCTCGGCTCCGACGGCGAACCCGGCAACCTCGCCGTCAACCTGCAGAGTGCCTCGCAGTTCCTCGCCGACCAGAAGCAGATTCCCGAGGCCGCACCGCTGGCGACGTTCCAGGCCGCGCTCTACACCAAGGGTCTGCCGGGTGTCTTCACTCAGTGACGTGGAAACCGTTGCTCAGCAACGGAACACCGACGGTATCCGGATCAGCGGCGTCTCGCATCGGTACGGCCGCGGCGGCGACGCCGTGACCGCGCTCGGCCCCGTCGACCTCACCGTGGAGCCCGGGGCGTTCCTGGTCCTGGTCGGTGCGTCGGGCTGCGGGAAGAGCACGCTGCTGCGGCTGCTGGCCGGATTCGAGTCGCCGAGCGAGGGTTCGGTCCGGGTGGCGGGCGCCCCGCCGACACCGGGCGTCACCGCGGGTGTCGTCTTCCAGCAGCCGCGGTTGTTCCCGTGGCGCACGGTCGGCGGAAACGTCGACCTGGCACTGCGATACGCCGGCGTGCCACGCGAGCGTCGCACCGAGCGGCGCGACGAACTGCTGCGCCGTGTCGGGCTCGAAGGCACGGCGGGCCGCAAGATCTGGGAGATCAGCGGCGGCCAGCAGCAACGGGTCGCGATCGCCAGGGCGCTGGCGGCCGAGACGCCGCTGTTTCTGCTCGACGAACCGTTCGCGGCGCTCGACGCCCTGACGCGCGAATTGCTGCAGGAGGACGTCCGTGCGGTCAGCGCCGAGACCGGGCGCACGACGGTGTTCGTCACGCACAGCGCCGACGAGGCCGCGTTCCTCGGTTCACGCATCGTGGTGCTCACCCGGCGGCCCGGTCAGGTGGCCCTGGACATTCCCGTCGACCTCCCCCGCACCGGTGTCGACCCCGACGAGTTGCGGCGCTCACCGGAGTACGCGGAACTGCGCGCCGAGGTGGGGGCCGCGGTGAAGGAGGCCGCGGCCTGATCTCGGGCGGTTCAGCCGGCGGCGGTCGGGTAATCCGACGGCATGGACATGCACGCCCTTCTTCAGATCCCCGAATCGGCAGGCTCTCTCGACGCGGTCGCGGACCGGACGGCCGACGCGGTCGACCGGGTCCTCGGCGACGGCGCGTTGGCGCAGGGGCTGCGCGGCTCCTGGCTGGGCCATCCGACGCATCCGCTGATGGTCACGCTGCCGATCGGCGCATGGATGTCGTCGATGGTGCTGGACCTGATCTTCAAGGACCGCGACGCCGCGCGCCGGCTCATCGCTATCGGGTTGGCCGCGACGCCACCCGCGGTGCTGGCCGGGCTTGCGGAGTTCCCGACGCTGGGAAGGCGGCAGCGGCGGGTCGGGCTCGTGCACGCGGCCGGCAACACCGTCGCGGCGGTGGCGTTCTGGGTGGCCTATCGGAAGTACAAGCGGGGGAAGCTGGGCGCGGCGCGCACGTTCAGCGTGCTCGGATTGACCGCGGTCTCAGTGGGCGGTGCGCTCGGCGGGCACCTGTCCTACGCGCAGGGCGCAGGGGTGCACCGCTGGCAGTTGACGGGCTAGACCGGCGGATAGGCGGGCGGCGGGTACACGCCGCGCAGGATCCAGGCGAACCAGTTCGCGCCGTACTCGATCTCGTCGCTCGCGTCATAGTCCGGATTCGGATCCATGGGGTCACCTCTCGAGTGCGGCCGGTTATGACCGAAGTCTAGACCCGCCCTGCGGCCCGCGACACCCCCAACACCTACACTTCCAACCAGTTGATTGACCCCCGGACGCGCTTCCGGCCTGCATATAGTGAGTCGCCATGCCCTCTTCGGACGCCGCCACCCAGAACGGGAGGACCCGTCGCGACGAGTTGTTGGCCGTCGCCACCAAGCTCTTCGCCGCACGCGGCTACCACGGCACCCGGATGGACGATGTCGCCGACGCGGTCGGCCTGAACAAGGCGACCGTCTACCACTACTACGCGAGCAAGTCGCTGATCCTCTACGACATTTACAAGGGCGCGGCCGACTTCACGGTCGACGCGCTGCACGACGACCCCACGGCGTCGGCCCGCGAGACGATCTACCACTTCACCCGGCGCCTGCTCGTCGGCATCGCCAGCGACATCGAACGCGCGGCGGTGTACTTCCAGGAGGGCCCCTACATCAGCGAGTGGTTCACCGAGGAGCAGGTGGCCTATATCCGCGAGAAGGAAACGCAGGTCTACGAGCACGTGCGCGACGTGATCGACCGCGGCATCGCCAGCGGCGAGTTCTACGACTGCGACTCGCACGTGCTGGCGCTGGGCTACATCGGCATGACGTTGGGTGCGTACCGCTGGCTGCGGCCCCACGGCAGGCGCACCGCGCAGGAGATCGCCGTCGAGTTCAGCACGGCGCTGCTGCGCGGCCTGATCCGTGACGAGTCGGTGCGCGCGGAGTCCCCGTTGGGCATCGAGGTCGACGCGTTGCCCGGCGAACCGGACACCGCGACCGCGCCGTGAAGTCGCTGCTGCTGTCGCGTCGCGACCTCGACTTCCTGCTCTACGAGTGGCTGCGCGTCGAGCAGCTGACCGAACGCGAACGGTTCGCCGAACACTCGCGCGAGACCTTCGACGCGGTGCTGGAACTCTGCGAGCAGCTGGCGACGCGGTACTTCGCACCGCACAACAAGACGAGCGACGCCAACGAGCCCACCTTCGACGGCGAGAAGGTCATCCTCATTCCCGAGGTGAAGGAGGCGTGGGACGCGTTCGCCGCCGCCGACCTGATCGCGATGTCGATGGAGCACCGCCTCGGCGGCGCGCAGCTGCCCGCGACGGTGGCACAGGCCGCGTTCGCCTGGTTCTCGGCGGCCAACCTCAGCACGACGGGCTACCTCATGCTGACGATGGCCAACGCCAACCTGCTGGCCCGCTTCGGCACCGACGAGCAGATCGAGGGGTACGTCAAACCGATGCTGGCGGGCCGGTTCTCGGGCACCATGGCGCTGTCGGAGACGCAGGCGGGGTCGTCGCTGGCCGACATCACCACCCGCGCCGAACCCCAGGTAGACGGCACCTACCGGCTGTTCGGATCGAAGATGTGGATCTCCGGCGCGGAACACGAACTGACCGACAACATCGTCAACCTGGTGCTCGCCAAGATTCCCGGCGGGCCACCGGGGACCAAGGGCCTCTCGTTGTTCATCGTGCCCAAGTATCTGCTCGGCGCCGACGGCGCCGACGGCGCGGCCGGCGAGCGCAACGACATCGTGCTGGCCGGGCTGAACCACAAGATGGGGCAGCGAGGCATCACGAACACGGTGCTCAACCTCGGCGAGGGCACGTACACGCCGGGCGGAAAGCCCGGGGCCGTCGGCTATCTCGTCGGCGAACCGCACCGCGGCATCGCCTACATGTTCACGATGATGAACGAGGCGCGGCTCGGCGTCGGGATGGGCGCGGTGGTGCTCGGTTACACCGGCTATCTCAAATCGGTGCAGTACGCCCGCGAGCGCCCGCAGGGCCGCCCGGTCAGCGCCAAGGATCCGTCGACGCCGCAGGTACCGATCATCGAGCACGCCGACGTCAAGCGGATGTTGTTGGCGCAGAAAGCGTATGCCGAGGGCGGCCTGGCGTTGCTGCTGTACTGCGCCAAGCTGGTCGACCTGCAGCACAGCGCGGTGTCGGACGAGGAACGCGACGCCACCACCCTGCTGCTCGAGATGTTGACGCCGGTCGGCAAGAGCTGGCCGTCGCAGTGGTGCCTGGAGGCCAACAACCTGGCGATCCAGGTGCACGGCGGATACGGCTACACCCGCGAGTACGACGTCGAGCAGCACTACCGCGACAACCGGCTCAACCCGATCCACGAAGGGACGCACGGAATTCAGAGCCTGGACCTGTTGGGGCGAAAGGTCCCCGCGCGGGGCGGTGCGGGCCTGGCGGCGCTGGGAACCGCGATCGGAAAGACGGTCGCCGAGGCAGACGCGCTCGGCGGGCGGCCCGCCGAGCACGCGAGCCTTCTGGACGCGGCGTGGCAGCGCCTGACCGCCGTCACCGCCGACATGTTCGGATCCGGTGACGTCGAGGCGGCCATGGCCAACAGCGTGATCTATCTCGAGGCGTTCGGCCACATCGTCGTCGCCTGGATTTGGCTGCAGCAGGAGATCGCCGCGCACGGCCGCACCGGCGATTTCTACGACGGCAAGCGCCAGGCCTCCCGTTACTTCTTCCGATACGAATTGCCCAGGGCCGCACCGCAACTCGACTTGCTGGCCAGCCTGGACCGCACGACGCTGGAGATGCGCGACGGCTGGTTCTGACGCCTAGTCGAACCGGATGACCTGGCGTACGGCCCGTCCGTCGGCCAGTTCGTCCATGCCGGAGTTGATCTCGTCGAGTGTGATCGTCGACGACACCAACGATTCGACCGGCAGCCGGCCCGCGCGCCACAGTTCGACGAACTGCGGGATCTCGCGCGACGGCACCGCCGAACCGAGATAGCTGCCGATCAGCGAACGTCCCTCGGCGACAAAACCCAACGGAGACAGCGTCACTCGCGCATCGGGGCGGGGGAGGCCCACCGTCACCGTGCGTCCGCCCGCGGCGGTGAGGTCGACCGCGGTCTCCAGTGCGCTCGGATGGCCGACGGCTTCGATGACGATGCGCGCCTTGACGCCGTTGTCGCGGGCGTCGTCCGGCGTGTACGTGTCGTGCACCCCCAGATCGCGTGCCCGTTCGAGCTTTTCGGGAAGCTGATCGACGCCGACCACGCGGACGTCGTCCTGCGCCAACGCCGTGAGCGCGGCGGCCATGCCCACCCCGCCGAGGCCGACGACGGCCACGGTGTCGCCGGGGCGGGGCCGGCCGGCGTTGACCACCGCACCGCCGCCGGTCAGCACGGCGCAGCCGAGAAGCGACGCCACCACCGCGGGCACGTCGTCGGGCACCGCCACGACAGAACGGCGGTCGACGACCGCGTGGGTCGCGAAACCGGAGACCCCGAGGTGGTGGTGCACGGGCTGTCCGTCGCGCGAGAGCCGGAGCTCGCCGGTCATCAGCGTGCCCGCCCCGTTGGCCGCCGAACCGGGCTCGCAAGGAGTGAGGCCGTCCGTCGCACACGCAGCGCATTCGCCGCAGCGAGGCAGGAATGTCATCACCACACGGGTGCCGGCTGCGACGTCGGATCCGCCCGGGCCGACCTCTTCGACGACGCCGGCCGCCTCATGGCCGAGGAGCATGGGCACCGGCCGCACACGGTTGCCGTCGACCACCGACAAGTCCGAGTGGCACAGCCCCGCGGCCTCGACCCGCACGAGCAGTTCCCCGGGGCCCGGCGCGGCGAGGTCGAGTTCGCCGACGGTCAGGGGTAGGGACTGCGCATACGGCCGGGCGCGGCCGATCTCTTCGAGCACGGCACCGCGGATCCTCATGGGACCAGCCTGCCGTCGCGCCGCCCGAACCGGCAATCGCGCGCCTGACAGACTTGCGCCATGACCGAGCGCGAGGAGGTCACGGCCGCGGCGGATTTCCCGGTGCACTGGCCGGTGACCACGCGGTGGGCCGACAACGACATGTTCGGACACCTCAACAACGCGGTGTACTACGCGCTGTTCGACTCGGCGATCAACGGGTGGATCAACACCAGCCTCGGGCTGGACCCGCTGACCGCGCCCTGGCTGGGTGTGGTGGCCGAATCGGGCTGCCGGTATCTGGCCGAACTACGCTTCCCGGACCCGCTGACGGTCGGCCTCGCGGTCACCCGGCTGGGCAAGAGCAGTGTCACGTACCGGTTGGGGTTGTGGCAGCAGGACGGTCCGACCGCCGCGGTCGGGCACTGGGTGCACGTCTACGTCGACCGGGCGGGGCGCAAGCCGGTGCCGATCCCGGATCCGATCCGCGCACTGCTGGAAAAGGCGCGCCTGGAGTAGTCGGGCGACGATCAAGCGGCGAGGTACGAGCCGCGACGAGGAGTCCGACCATTCAGTGGAGTCGATATGCTCGTCGGATGCCGCTCGTAAGCAAGACAGTCGAGGTGGCGGCCTCCGCCGACGCGATCATGGCGATCGTCGCGGACTTCGAGGCCTACCCCCAATGGAACGAGGAGATCAAGGGGTGCTGGGTGTTGGCCCGGTACAACGACGGCCGGCCCAGCCAGCTGCGACTCGATGTCGTGGTGCAGGGCCAGGCGGGCACCTTCATCACCGCGGTCTACTACCCCGGCGAGAACCAGATCTTCACCGTCCTGCAGCAGGGCGATCACTTCGAGAAACAGGAACAGAAGTTCTCCGTCGTGCCGCTGGGTGCGACCTCGCTGCTGACCGTCGACCTCGACGTCGAGACCAAGCTGCCCATCCCGAAGCCGATGGTGAAGAAGGCGATCGGCGACACGCTCGACTACCTGGCCGACAACCTCAAGACCCGCGCCGAGCAGCTGGCCGCCAAGTAGTTCACCCTCGCCGAGCGCACGCTTTGTCGCGCCTCGTCTCGGCCGATGCGTACAGAACCGTACGTTCGGCGACGAGAAAGAGGAGTCAGCTCCACAAACCCGTCTCGTCGAGGCGCGCGATCAGGCGTTGGGCCCCGTCGGTGAACTCGCCAGCGGTCAGCGCGACGACGGTGTCGACGTCGCGACGGCGCAGGGCGGCGATGAGGTCGCGGTGGCTGGCCACGGCCGCGACCCCCCACCGCGGGTCGCCGGCGTAGATCTGGCCCGGCAGGTAGCGGGCGACGTGGAGCAGGAACCAGGCCAGCTTGATGCGGCCGGTCGACCGGTTGAACGCCCGGTGGAACGCGAACTCCGCGGCGGCGATCTCGTCGATGTCGTGGTGGGTGACCGCGGTTTCCAATTCGTCGTTGAGCCGGCCCAACTCGTCGATCTCGGCCTCCGTGATACGCGCGGTGGCGGTCGCCGCCAGCTCGCGGGCGATCGTCGCCTGCAGCCAGAAGATGTCCTCGACGTCGGCGCGCGTCAGCGGCACCACCACGTGGCCGCGGTGCGGCTCGAGCTGGACCATGCCTTCACCGCGCAGGGTGCGCAGCGCCTCGCGCACGGGCGTGATGCTGACCCCGAGCGCCGCGGCGGTCTCGTCGAGCCGGATGAAGGTGCCCGGCCGCAGCACGCCGGTCATGATGTCGGCGCGCAGCCGCGCCGCGACCTCGTCGGAGAGCTGTTCGCGCCGTACGCTCCGCCGCGGCTTCGAGAGCCGTGCGGTCGGTGCGTTCACTGTGTTCTCCCGGTGCGATCCGGCCTTCGTTGACGAGGGCTTGTACCCGAGCGGCCGAGGCCATAGTGTGACCGGGGCAACACCATGTTTGATCAAATGTCAAACGCGCGCAACCCCGAGATCCGATGGAGCAGTACGCCTTGACTTCCTCGTTGCAGCCGGACCCCACCGCACAGCCGTATCTGGCCCGCCGACAGAACTGGACCAACCAGCTGGCTCGCCACGCCCTGATGCAGCCGGACGCGACCGCGCTGCGCTACCTCGGCAAGACGACCACCTGGCGTGAGCTCGACGAGCGGGTCGGCGCCCTGGCCGGCGCATTGAGCCGGCGCGGAGTGGGCTTCGGCGATCGGGTGCTGATCCTGATGCTCAACCGCACCGAGTACATCGAGTCGTTCCTCGCGGTCAACAAGCTCGGCGCGATCGCGGTCCCGGTCAACTTTCGGATGACCCCGCCGGAGATCGCCTTCCTGGTCAGCGACTGCCAGGCCAAGGTGGTCATCACCGAGGCGGTGCTGGCCGCCGTGGCCACCGCGGTGCGCGATATCGATGCGACGCTGACCACGGTCGTCGTGGCCGGCGGCGCCACCGAGAGCGACCTGATCGGCTACGACGACCTGATCTCCGAGGCCGGTGCACCGGTGGCGGTCGTGGACATCCCGAACGACTCTCCGGCGCTGATCATGTACACCTCGGGCACCACGGGTAGGCCGAAGGGCGCGGTGCTCACCCACACCAACATCGCGGGGCAGGCGCTGACGTTCCTGTTCACCAACGGCGCCGACATCAACAGCGACGTCGGCTTCATCGGTGTGCCGCTGTTCCACATCGCCGGGATCGGCAACATGATCCCCGGCCTGCTGTTGGGTCGGCCGACTGTCATCTATCCGCTGGGCGCGTTCAACCCCGACGAGCTGCTCGACGTGCTCGAGGCCGAGCAGGTCACCGGCATCTTCCTGGTGCCCGCCCAGTGGCAGGCCGTGTGCGCGGCGCAGCAGGCCCGCCCCCGCAATCTGCGGCTGCGCGTGCTGTCCTGGGGCGCCGCGCCCGCGTCGGACACGCTGCTGCGCCAGATGGCCGACACGTTCCCCGGCACGCAGATCCTGGCCGCGTTCGGTCAGACCGAGATGTCGCCGGTGACCTGCATGCTGTTGGGCGAGGACGCGATCCGCAAGCTCGGCTCGGTCGGCAAAGTGATCCCCACCGTCGCGGCCCGCGTCGTCGACGAGGACATGAATGACGTCCCGGTCGGTCAGGTCGGCGAGATCGTCTATCGCGCACCGACTTTGATGGCCGGCTATTGGAACAACCCGAAGGCCACCGCGGAAGCGTTCGCCGGCGGTTGGTTCCACTCCGGCGACCTCGTCCGTCAGGACGAGGAGGGCTACGTCTGGGTGGTCGACCGCAAAAAGGACATGATCATCTCCGGCGGAGAGAACATCTACTGCGCCGAGGTCGAGAACGCGCTCGCCGCGCACCCGGCGATCGCCGAGGTCGCCGTGATCGGACGCCCCGACGAGAAGTGGGGCGAGGTGCCGGTAGCGGTCGTCGCACTCGGCGCGCCCGATCAGAACGATCTCGACCTGCGCGACCTCGATGCCTTCCTCGACGAACGGCTCGCGCGGTACAAGCACCCGAAGGCAGTCGAGGTCGTTGATGCGTTGCCGCGCAACCCCGCAGGCAAAGTCCTCAAGACCGAACTGCGTGCACGGTTTGGGGCCGCAAAGGACGTTGACGCCGGTGAAAGTTCTGTCCAGGCCGCGGCTTCTGCTGCGCCACAGAGGAATTAGAGAACGGACTCGGGTTTGCTAACGGTTACAGGCGCAATCCGCCCGATGCCCTGCACGGCGGGAATCGCATCGGGTACATTCCTGTGGTCTGTCTTACTACCGAGCGGTAGGGAGACAGGGATAACAACAATCAGGTCGGGGCAAGGAGGGGCCGTGCGACAGGGGCTGCCGGTGCACCACGACAGTCGCCGTTGCGCCGCGGGAGCACACTGGTGACGGCGTCGACCGGGGTCGTCGGTTACGTACGCGACCAGGTCCGGCCGGGTCTGGAAGCGGTGGGCGGATTCGTCCGCATGTGCGTGCTCGTCGGGAAAGCCCTGTTCAAGCCGCCGTTCCAGTGGCGCGAGTTCATCCTTCAGAGCTGGTTTTTGATGCGCGTCGCGTTCCTGCCGACGCTGGCGGTGTCCATCCCGCTGACCGTGCTCCTGATCTTCACGCTCAACATCCTGCTGGCCGAGTTCGGCGCCGCCGACGTGTCCGGCGCCGGTGCGGCCATCGGCGCCGTCACCCAGCTCGGCCCCCTGGTGACCGTGCTCGTCGTCGCGGGCGCGGGCTCGACCGCCATCTGCGCCGACCTCGGTGCGCGCACCATCCGCGAGGAGATCGACGCGCTCGAGGTCCTCGGCATCGACCCGATCCACCGCCTGGTGGTGCCCCGCGTCGTCGCCTCCACCTTCGTGGCGCTGCTGCTCAACGGCGCGGTGATCACCGTCGGCCTGGTCGGTGGCTTCATCTTCGGCGTCTACCTACAGAACGTCTCGGCCGGCGCGTACGTCTCGACGCTGACCCTGATCACGGGGCTGCCCGAGGTCCTCATCTCGATCATCAAGGCCATGACGTTCGGCCTGATCGCCGGCCTCGTCGGCTGCTACCGCGGGCTGACCGTCGCCGGCGGTGCGAAGGGCGTCGGCACCGCGGTCAACGAGACGCTGGTGCTCTGCGTCATCGCGCTGTTCGCGGTCAACGTGGTCCTGACCACGATCGGTGTCCGATTCGGAACGGGGACCTGACATGTCGACGGCAACGGTCCTGCGTTCTCGGTTTCCGCGGGCGTACGAGCGCACGAAGGGTGTGGCCAGCGCGCCCGCGCGGTTCCTCGACAGCGTCGGGCACGTCGCGTGGTTCGTCATCACCGCGGTCGGCTCGATCGGACACGCGCTGCGGTATTACCGCAAGGAGACGCTGCGGCTGATCGCCGAGATCGGCATGGGCACCGGCGCGATGGCGGTGATCGGCGGCACGGTCGCCATCGTCGGCTTCGTGACGCTGTCCGGTTCGTCGCTGGTCGCCATCCAGGGCTTCGCCTCGCTGGGAAACATCGGCGTCGAGGCGTTCACCGGCTTCTTCGCCGCGCTGATCAACGTGCGCATCGCCGCACCCGTCGTCGCGGGGCAGGCGCTTGCCGCCACGGTCGGCGCCGGCGCGACCGCGGAGCTGGGCGCCATGCGCATCAGCGAGGAGATCGACGCCCTCGAGGTGATGGGCATCAAGTCGATCTCCTACCTGGTGTCGACGCGGATCATGGCCGGCTTCATCGTGATCATCCCGCTGTACGCGATGGCGATCATCATGAGCTTCCTGTCGGCGCAGGTGACCACGACCTTCTTCTACGGTCAGTCGATCGGCACCTACGAGCACTACTTCCGAACGTTCCTGCGTCCCGACGACGTGTTCTGGTCGTTCATCCAGGCCGTGATCATCTCGGTGATCGTGATGCTCAACCACTGCTACTACGGCTACTTCGCCAGCGGCGGCCCGGTCGGCGTCGGCGAGGCCGTCGGTCGCTCGATGCGCGCGTCGCTGGTGGCGATCGTCTGTGTGGTCCTGTTCGCCTCGTTGGCGCTCTACGGCGTCGACCCGAACTTCAACCTGACGGTGTAGCGCCATGACCGCCCCCCTCAACAACCCCCGCACCCCGCCCTACAAGCTGGCCGGCCTTGTGCTGAGCCTGCTTGCCATCGTGGCGCTGGTGCTGGTGTACATGCAGTTCCGCGGCGACTTCCTGCCGCGCGAACAACTGACCCTGATGGCCAAACGCTCGGGACTGTCGATGGATCCCGGCGCGAAGGTCACCTACAACGGCGTCGAGATCGGCCGGGTGGCATCCGTCGACGCGGTCGACGTCGGGGGTGAGCCGAGGGCCAAGATCACGCTCGACGTGGATCCGAAGTACCTCAAGCTGATCCCGAAGAACGTCGACGCCAGCATCGACGCGACCACCGTGTTCGGCAACAAGTACATCAACTTCTCATCGCCGAAAAACCCGACGCCACAACGCATCACATCGTCGGACGTGATCGACGTGACGACGGTGACGACCGAGTTCAACACGCTGTTTGAGACGGTCGTGTCGCTCTCCGAGCAGGTCGACCCGATCAAGCTGAACCAGACGCTGAGCGCGACGGCCCAGGCCCTCGACGGCCTCGGTGACCGCTTCGGGCAGTCGATCATCAACGGCAACGAGATCCTCACCGACGTCAACGCCCGGATGCCCGAGCTCCGCCGCGACAACCGGCTGCTGGCCGATCTCGGCGAGGTGTACGCCGACGCGGCGCCCGACCTGTTCGCCGGGCTGGACAACGCGGTCACCACCGCCCGCACGCTCAACGAGCAGCAGGGCAACATCGATCAGGCGCTGATGGCAGCGGTCGGCTTTGGCAACACCGGCGGCGACGTCTTCGAGCGTGGTGGTCCGTATCTGCTGCGCGGTGCGGAGGACCTGGTCATCACGTCCGAGCTGCTCGACGAGTACAGCCCGGCGTTGTTCTGCATGATCCGCAACTACCACGACGCCGAGCCCAAGGTCGCGGCCTCGCTCGGCGGCAACGGCTATTCGCTGAGGACGCTGTCGGAGATCATGGGCGCCGGCAACCCCTGGGTGTATCCGGACAACCTGCCCCGCGTGAACGCTAAGGGCGGCCCGGAGGGTAGGCCCGGCTGCTGGCAGCCGATCACCAGGGACCTCTGGCCTGCGCCGTACCTCGTCATGGACACCGGTGCGTCCATCGCTCCGTACAACCACTTCGAGTTGGGTCAACCGCTCCTGATCGAGTACGTCTGGGGCCGCCAGGTCGGGGAGAACACGATCAACCCATGAAAATCACCGGTACCGCCATCAAGCTCGGCGCCTTCTCACTGGTGCTGCTGCTGTTCACCGCGATCATCGTGGTGGTGTTCGGTCAGATGCGCTTCGACCGCACCACGGGCTACACCGCGGTCTTCTCGAGCGCCAGCGGCCTTCGCTCCGGACAGTTCGTCCGAGCGTCGGGTGTAGAGGTCGGCAAGGTGTCCAAGGTCGAGCTGACCAACGGCGGCACCGAGGCGAAGGTCCACTTCAACGTCGACCGTTCGCTGCCGTTGTTCGAGGGCACCACGGCCTCGGTGCGCTACCTCAACCTGATCGGCGACCGGTACCTGGAACTCAAGCGGGGCGACAGCGACAAGCGCATGCCGTCCGGCGCCACGATCCCGATCGAGCGCACTCAACCCGCGCTGGATCTGGACGCGCTGATCGGTGGCTTCCGGCCCGTGTTCCGCGCGCTCGACCCCGACAAAGTGAACGAGATCGCGCAGTCGATCATCACCGTCTTCCAGGGCCAGGGCGGCACCATCAACGACATCCTCGACCAGACCGCCTCGTTGACCGCGGCGCTGGCCGACCGCGACCAGGCCATCGGCGAGGTCATCAGGAACCTCAACACCGTGCTGGACACCACCGTCAGGCACCAGGCCCAGTTCGACCAGACCGTGCAGGATTTCGAGAAGCTCATCACGGGGCTGAACAACCGCCGGGATCCGGTCGCCAGCTCGGTGGCCGACATCAGTGACGCGGCGGGAACGGTCGCCGATCTGCTCGCCGACAACCGGCCGTTGCTGCAGAGCACCGTCGGACACCTCGAGGCGGTGCAGCAGCCGCTGGTGGATCAGAAGGACCAGCTCAACGACATCCTCACCAGGCTGCCGACGGCGTTCAAGATCATCGGCCGGGCCGGCGGAATCTACGGCGACTTCTTCAACTTCTATGCCTGTGACATCTCGATTCGGATGAACGGGCTCCAGCCGGGTGGACCGGTCCGAACCGTGAAACTCTTCAGCCAGCCGTCGGGTAGGTGCACGCCGCAATGAGGACGCTCGAAGGGTCGAATCGGGTCCGTGGTGGCCTGATGGGCATCATCATCCTGATCATCGTGATCGGGGTGGGGCAGAGCTTCGCTAGCGTGCCGATGCTGTTCGCCACGCCCACCTACTACGCGGAGTTCTCCGACACCGGGGGCATCGGCAAGGGCGACAAGGTGCGCATCGCGGGCGTCGACGTCGGGCTGGTGCGCGACATGGAGATCCAGGGCGACAAGGTCAGGATCGGCTTCTCGCTGGACGGTACGCAGATCGGCACCGCGAGCCGCGCCGCGATCCGCACCGACACCATCCTCGGCCGCCGCAACATCGAGATCGAGCCGCGCGGTTCGGACGCGTTGCGCGCCAACGGCGTTCTCCCGCTGGGCCAGACCACCACGCCGTACCAGATCTACGACGCGTTCTTCGATGTCACCAAGGCCGCCTCCGAATGGGACACCCAAACGGTGCGGCGATCGCTGAACGTGCTCTCGGAGACCATCGACCAGACCTATCCGCACCTGAGCGCCGCGCTCGACGGGGTGGCCCGGTTCTCCGACACCATCGGCAAGCGCGACGAGGACATCAAGAAGCTGCTGGCCAACGCCAACGAGATCGCGGGCATCCTCGGTAGCCGCAGCGAACAGATCAACCGCTTGCTGGTCAACGCGCAGTCGCTGCTGGGTGCCATCAACGAACGCCAGTACGCGATCAACATGCTGCTCGAGCGGGTCGGGGCGTTCTCCGAACAGGTCAAGGGCTTCATCGACGACAACCCGAACCTGAACCACGTGCTCGAGCAGCTGCGCACCGTCAGCGATGTGCTGCGCGACCGGCGCTTCGACCTGATGGACACGCTCGTCACCACCGCCAGCTTCGTGGCGTCGCTGGGTGAGGCGGTCGCGTCGGGCCCCTACTTCAAGGTCATGCTCGTCAACCTGCTCCCGGGCCAGATCCTGCAGCCGTTCGTCGACTCCGCCTTCAAGAAGCGCGGTATCGACCCGGAGAAGTTCTGGCGCGACGCGGGCCTGCCCGCCTGGCGGTGGCCGGACCCGAACGGGCAGGGCTTCGAGAACGGCGCCCCGCCACCGGGACCCGCCGTGCTCGAGGGCACCCCGGAGAATCCGGGACCCGGTGTGCTGAAGGGATCGCCGTGCTCGTACACGCCGCCGGCCGACGGCCTGCCGCGGCCCGGCAATCCGCTGCCGTGCGCGGACCTTTCGGTCGGTCCGTTCGGTGGTCCCGCGTACGGACCGCCCAACGTGGCGACCTCGGATCCGAACGTGCACGGTCCGCAGCCGTCGCCGGGTGTGCCGTCGGCGGCCATCCCGGGCCAGATCCAGCCGAACGTGCCGGGTGCGCACGGTCAGCTGCCGCCCGCGCCGCCGGGTGCTCGCACGGTGCCGGTCGGCCCGATGCCGCCGCAGCCGCCGGACTTCACGCCCGGTATCGCCCCGTTGCCGCCGGCGCTGCCCGCGCCCGCGGTGCCGGGACCGGGAGAGCAGTTGGCCCCCGCGGGTCAGCCGCCGCTGCCGGGCAATCCGCCGTTCCTCCCGCCAGGTTCGCAGCAGGGTTAGGGGGATAGCTGATGTCGACAATCTTCAACGTCCGAAACCTGAAGATGCCAGCGGTATCCCGTGCGACCGTGATCATCGGCGCGCTGATCGTGGTGCTCGCCCTGGTGGCCGCGTTCGTCGGATACAACCTGTACAAGAAGCTGACGCACAACACCGTCGTCGCGTACTTCAGCGACACCCTTGCGCTGTATCCCGGCGACAAGGTGCAGATCATGGGTGTGCAGGTCGGGCAGATCGAGTCGATCCAGCCCGCGGGCGACCGGATGAAGGTCACCTTCAACTACGAGAACAGGTTCAAGGTGCCGGCCAACGCGACGGCGTCGATCCTGAACCCCAGCCTGGTGGCGTCGCGCAACATCCAGCTCTCCCCGCCCTACACCGGCGGGCCGGTGATGGACGACGGCGCGGTCATCCCGATCGAGCGCACCCAGGTGCCGGTCGAGTACGACGAACTGCGCGACTCGATCAACCGCATCCTGACCGACCTGGGGCCGACGCCGGACCAGCCGAAGGGTCCGTTCGGCGACATCATCGAATCGGCCGCCGACGGCTTCGCCGGTAAGGGCAAGCAACTCAACGCGACGCTGAACAACCTCTCCGAGGCGTTGTTCGCGCTGAACGAGGGCCGTGACGACTTCTTCGGCGTCGTGAAGAGCCTGGCGTTGTTCGTCAACGCGCTGCACCAGAGTGATCAGCAGTTCGTCGCGCTGAACAACGACCTCGCCAAGTTCACGAACGCGTTCACCAACACCGACCGGGAGGTCGCGAACGCGCTGCAGGACCTCAACCAGCTGCTGACCACCACGCGAGGATTCCTCGACGAGAACGCCGAGGTGCTCACGCACGACGTCAACAACCTGGCCGACGTCACGAACGCGATCCTTCAGCCTGAGCCGCGCAACGGTTTGGAGACCGCGCTTCACGTGTTCCCGAACCTCGGGGCGAACCTGATGAACATCGTCTCCCCGACCACCGGCGGCGTCATGGGCATCCCGGTCATCAACAACTTCGCGAACCCGCTGCAGTTCATCTGCAGTTCGATCCAGGCGGGCAGCCGACTGGGTTACCAGGAGTCGGCGGAGATGTGTGCCCAGTACCTAGCGCCGATCCTCGACGCGATCAAGTTCAACTTCCCGCCGTTCGGCGTGAACCAGTTCGCCTCGGCGCTGACGCTGCCCAAGCACATCGCGTACTCGGAGCCCCGGCTGCAGCCGCAACCGGGATACAAGGACACGACGGTTCCGGGCATCTGGTCGCGCGACACCCTGTTCTCGCATGGAAACCACGAACAGGGCTGGGTCGCGGCTCCGGGCATGCAGGGCGTCGACGTGCAGCCGTTCACGGCCAACATGATGACCCCGGAGTGCCTCGGCGAACTGCTGGGCGGGCCCGACTGCGGTGTCCCCGCGGCACCACCCGCATTCGGCACCACCCGCGACGGCAACCTGCCCGGGCCGCCG
This sequence comes from Mycolicibacterium komanii, assembly GCF_001050035.1. The sequence goes on along the minus strand of NZ_CVTA01000018.1, from coordinate 18,948 downwards.
AACGCGTTCGACCAGAACAATCCGCTGCCGCCGCCGTGGTATCCGCAGCCGGGTCCGCCGCCACCGCCGGCGCCGGGCGTGATTCCGGGCGATCCCGGAGGGTCGCCGTTGGCGGGACCGGCACCCGCACCGGCACCGGCACCGGCGGGACCACCGCTACCAGCAGAGGCAGGTAGATGATGATCGCGCACAAGTGGAGGAGATTCGCGCAGCGCGCCGTCGCGCTGACCGCGGTCGCCTTGGTGCTCAGCTCGTGCGGTTCCTGGAAGGGCATCGCCAACGTTCCGCTGCCGGGCGGGCCGGGGACGGGTTCTGACAAGACGACGATCTACGTGCAGATGCCGGACACGCTGGCGCTCAACGTCAACAGCCGCGTCCGGGTCGCCGACGTCTACGTCGGTCGCGTTCGCGCCATCGAGCTGAAGAACTGGGTCGCGACGCTGACGCTGGATCTGCAGCCCGACATCAAGCTGCCGAAGAACGCGCTGGCCCGCATCGGGCAGACCAGCCTCCTCGGCTCGCAGCACGTCGAGCTGGAGCCGCCGCCGAATCCGTCGCCGGAACTTCTGCGCAACGGGGACACCATCCCCCTGGCCAACGCGTCGGCCTTCCCCTCGACGGAGCGTGTGCTCGCCAGCATCGCGTCCATCCTGCAGGGCGGCGGGGTGCAGAACCTCGAGGTCATCCAGACCGAGATCTTCAACGTCCTCAACGGGCGGGCCGACCAGATCCGCGAGTTCCTGAACAAGCTGGACACGTTCACCGATGAACTGAACCAGCAGCGTCAGGACATCACCCGCGCGATCGACTCGACCGACCGGCTGTTGTCGATCGTCGCGCAGCGCAACGAGACGCTGGACCGCGTGTTGACCGAATTCCCGCCGCTGATCAAGCATTTCGCGGACACCCGGGATCTGTTCGCCGACGCGGTCGAGGCGCTCGGACGCATCAGCCGGGCCACCAACGACTACCTGGGGCCCGCCAGCGACGACCTGAACAAGAACCTCGCCGCGCTGCAGCGCCCACTCAAGCAGCTGGGCCGGGCGTCGCCGTACCTGATCGGAGCGCTCAAGTTGATGCTCACCGCGCCGTTCTCGATCGAGAACGTGCCGAAGGTCGTGCGCGGTGACTACCTCAACGTGTCGCTGATGGTCGACATCACGTTGTCCGGACTCGACAACGGCGTACTGTCCGGCACCGGTGTCTCGGGCATGCTGCGCGCACTCGAGCAGTCGTGGGGCCGTGACCCGGCGACGATGATCCCGGACGTGAGGTTCACCCCGAACCCGCACAACGCTCCGAACGGTCCGTTGGTGGAACGTGGTGAATGACCTGTGCTGACAAGGTTCATCAAGATTCAGTTGGTGCTGTTCGCCATCCTGACGGTGCTGGCGGTGGTGGTGCTCGGTTGGTATTACCTGCGCATCCCGTCGCTGGTCGGGATCGGTCAGTACGAGCTGAAGGCGCAGCTGCCGCGTTCGGGTGGTCTGTACGCGACGGCCAACGTCACCTATCGCGGCACGCAGATCGGCAAGGTCACCTCCGTCGAGCCGACGGAGAACGGCGCGGTGGCTGTGATGCGGATCGAGGACCGGTTCAAGATCCCCGCCGACGCGACGGCCAATGTGCACTCGGTCTCGGCGATCGGCGAGCAGTACCTCGACCTCGTCTCGACCGGGAACCCCCCGCACACCCTGGAACCGGGGTCGACGATCACCGAAAGCACCGTGCCCAGCGAGGTCGGTCCGGCGTTGGACGCGGCCAATCGAGGGTTGGCGGTGTTGCCGAAGGAGAAGATCGACAAGCTGCTGACCGAAACCTCCGAAGCCGTCGGTGGTTTGGGCCCGGCGCTGCAGCGGTTGGTCGATTCGACGACCAACATCGCGCAGGGTTTCCAGGAGAACCTGCCTCAGGTCAACGACATCATCGAGAACGCCGCGCCGATCCTCGACAGCCAGGTGCAGTCCGGCGACAACATCCAGCGGTGGTCACGCAACCTGAATGTGATTGCGGCACAGGCGGCCGAGCAGGATCCGGCGCTGCGCAGTGGTCTGCAGCAGGCGGCGCCGACGCTGGATCAGGTCAACGCGGTCTTCAGCGGGGTGCGCGAGTCGCTGCCGCAGACGCTGGCCAACCTCACGGTCGTCATCGACATGCTCAAGCGCTACCACAAGGGTGTCGAGCAGGTGCTGGTCGTCTGGCCGCAGGGCGCGGCGATGAACCAGGCGGGCACGCTGTTCGAAGACCTCGGCCAGCTGCCACTGGCGTTGTCGATCAACCAGCCACCGCCGTGCTTGACCGGCTTCCTGCCCGCCTCCGAATGGCGGTCACCGGCCGACACCAGCACCGCGCCGCTGCCCAAGGGCACCTATTGCAAGATCCCACAGGACTATCAGGCCAACGTGGTTCGCGGTGCGCGTAACTACCCATGTGTCGACGAGCCGGGTAAGCGCAGAGCCACTCCGATGGAGTGCCGCAGCCCCGAACCGTATGTGCCGTTGGGCACCAACCCGTGGTACGGCGATCCGAATCAGATCCTGTCGTGTCCGGCGCCGGGTGCCCGCTGCGATCAGGGTGTGAACCCGGGACGCGGGGTGATCCAGGCGCCGTCGGTCAACAACGGCGTGAACCCGGCGCCGGCGAGTGACCTTCCGCCGCCGAATTCGAGTGCGCCGGTGAGTGATCCGCTGACCCCGCCGGGCCAGGGCAGCGTGACCTGTAGCGGACAGCAGCCGAACCCGTGCATCTACACACCGGCACCGGCACCACCCGGCGCCGGGGCGGTCTACAGCCCGACCAGCGCTCAAGTCGTCGGTCCCGATGGCGTCAAGTACAACGTCAAGAATTCGGGCAAACCGGGGGACGACGGGTGGAAGGAGATGCTGGCGCCAGCCAGCTGATCCCGATGGGGAGCCGTCCCGACGCCAATGCTGGTCGGCGTGACCGGGCGGGGATCGATGTCTTGACGACGGTGCGCGCATTCGGCATTCACCGCTGCGGTGGCTCGATGGGGGAGCGTGGTGATTCGGCATGCTGACGAGGTTCATCAAGATTCAGTTGGTGCTGTTCGTGATCCTGACGGTGGTCGCGGTGGTGGTGTTGGGGTGGTATTACCTGCGCATCCCGTCGTTGATAGGCATCGGCCAATACGAGCTGAAGGCGCAGCTGCCGCGTTCGGGCGGCCTCTATGCCACGGCCAACGTGACATACCGTGGCACGCAGATCGGCAAGGTCATCTCGGTCGAGCCGACCGAGAAGGGCGCCCTGGCGGTGATGCGGATCGAGGACCGGTTCAAGATTCCCGCTGACGCGTCGGCCAACGTGCACTCGGTCTCGGCGATCGGCGAGCAGTACCTCGACCTCGTCTCGACGGGCAATCCGGGCCGGTATCTGGAGCCTGGGTCGACGATCACCGAAAGCACCGTGCCCAGCGAGGTCGGTCCGGCGTTGGATGCAGCCAATCGAGGGTTGGCGGTGTTGCCGAAGGAGAAGATCGACAAGCTGCTGACCGAAACCTCCGAAGCCGTCGGTGGTTTGGGCCCGGCGCTGCAGCGGTTGGTCGATTCGACGACCAACATCGCGCAGGGTTTCCAGGAGAACCTGCCTCAGGTCAACGACATCATCGAGAACGCCGCGCCGATCCTCGACAGCCAGGTGCAGTCCGGCGACAACATCCAGCGGTGGTCACGCAACCTGAATGTGATTGCGGCACAGGCGGCCGAGCAGGATCCGGCGCTGCGCAGTGGTCTGCAGCAGGCGGCGCCGACGCTGGATCAGGTCAACGCGGTCTTCAGCGGGGTGCGGGACTCGCTGCCGCAGACGCTGGCCAACCTGACGATCGTCATCGACATGCTCAAGCGCTATCACAAGGGGCTCGAGCAGGTGCTGGTGATCCTCCCCCAGGGGTCGTCGGTGGCCCAGGCGGGTCTGCTTTTCGAGGATGTCGGCCAGCTGCCACTGGCGTTGTCGATCAACCAGCCACCGCCGTGCTTGACCGGCTTCCTGCCCGCCTCCGAGTGGCGGTCCCCGGCCGACGTCTCGATGGCGCCCCTGCCGAAGGGCACCTACTGCAAGATCCCGAAGGACTACCAGGCCAACGCGGTCCGCGGTGCGCGCAACTACCCGTGCGCCGACGTGCCCGGGAAGCGAGCGGCCACTCCGATGGAGTGCCGCAGCCCCGAACCGTATGTCCCGTTGGGCACCAACCCCTGGTACGGCGATCCGAATCAGATCCTGTCGTGTCCAGCGCCGGGTGCCCGCTGCGACCAGGGCGTCAACCCCGGTCGCGGGGTGATCCAGGCGCCGTCGGTCAACAACGGCATGAACCCCGCGCCGGCGACCGATCTGCCGCCGCCGCGCGTCAACGCCCCGATCAGCGATCCGCTGACCCCGCCGGGGCAGGGCAGTGTGACCTGCAGTGGACAGCAGCCCAACCCGTGCCTCTACACTCCGGCACCAGGGCCACCCGGCACCGAGGCGGTCTATAGCCCGACCAGCGGGCAGGTGGTCGGACCCGACGGCGTGAGGTACAACGTCAGCAACTCGAGCAACCCAGGAGATGACGGATGGAAGGAGATGCTGGCACCAGCCGGCTGAACCCCACCGATGCTGATGAGACGCCCGAGGAGCCGTTAGCGGCACCCGCCGATAGCGCACCCGTCGAGGAGCCCGCACAACCCGAGGTCACCCGCCGCACGTCGCGGATCGGCCGTGGCCTGGGGACGGCCGTCTGCGCGGCGTTGTTGCTGCTGGCCGCCGGTGGCGGCGTCGCGGGATACCTGTTGCTCAAGAACGACCAGGAAGTGGCGGCCTCCGACCGCGCCGAGTCCGCCGCGCTGCAGGCGGCCAAGGACTGTGTGGCTGCAACGCACGCCCCGGACACCGCCGCCATGAACGTGGCGCAGTCCAAGATCATCCAGTGCTCGACCGGCGACTTCGGCGTGCAGTCCTCCCTCTACGCCGGCGTGCTGGCCGAGGCGTACCAGGCGGCTCAGGTCCAGGTGCAGGTGTCGGATATGCGGGCCGCGGTGGAGAAGCACAACGACGACGGGACGTTCGACGTTCTCGTCGCGGTGCGGGTGAAGGTCACCAACTCCGATGTCGCCGATCAGGAGCAGGGGTATCGGCTTCGGGTGAAGATGGCGCCCGACGACGAGGGCACCTACAAGATCGCCAAGCTCGACCAGGTCACCTCGTGACGTCGTTGACCGCCGCACATGAGGCGCCTGTCGACCCGGTGGCCGCCGATCGGGCCGTCGACGAACCGGTGGCCGCGTGGTCGGCCAGGGTCGGCGCGTTCGCCGTCGACGTCCTGATCGGATTCGCGGTGTTGGCGACGCTGGCGGTGGTGTCGTTGACCGCGCCGCAGCGCAGCTCGCTGTGGTGGGGCTACCTGGTCGCGATGGGCGTGGTGGTGCTGGCGATTGCGGTCAACCGCCTGGTGCTGCCCGCGGTGCTGGGTTTCTCCCTGGGGCGGGCGCTGTTCGGGATCGCGGTCCGCAAGCGGGACGGTTCGACCGTGGGAGTGTGGCGCCTGCTGCTGCGCGAGGTCGCCCACCTGCTCGACACCGCGGCGCTGTTAATCGGGTGGTTGTGGCCGCTGTGGGACCGGCGCCGCCGGACCTTCGCCGACCTGCTGCTGCGCACCGAGGTCCGTCCGGTCCCGCCGCCGGAGCGCAACGTCCGCAAGTTGACCGCGATCGTGCTGATCGTCGCGACGCTGGCCTGTGCGGCCGCCGTCGCGGTCAGTTACTGGGTGGTGTACCGGCACGAGCGCGCGGTGGACGAGACCAGACAGCAGATCGCCGAGCAGGGTCCGCGGATCGTCGAGCAGATGCTGAGCTTCAAGCGCGACACCATGGGTGAGGATTTCGCGCGAGCGCAGACGCTGACCACCGACGCCTACCGCGATCAATTGATCGCCCAGCAGAAGGCCGGGCAGGACGCCGGTGTCAGTTCGAACGAGTACTGGGCGGTGAGCAGTGCGGTGCTGAAGGCGACGCCGGACACCGCCGAGATGCTGATGGCCATGCAGGGACAGCGCGGTGACAACCCGGACGATCTGAAGTTCATCACCGCGACGGTGCAGGTCCAGTTCTCCAAGTCCGGTGACGGGCAGTGGAAGGTCGCGGACCTCACCGTGCTGAAGCGGCCGCAGATGAATGCGCAGGGCGGCCAATGAGTCCGCGGCGCAGGGTCGACGCCGACGAGCGCGACTACTTCGAGGTGCAGCCCAAGCCCCCGCGCCGCTGGGGGCTGCCGATCATCGCGGCCGTCGCCTCGCTGCTCATGGCGGCGGCGATCACGGCGGGTTCGCTGATGTTGGTCAGCCACGAGAACGACCGCCGCACGGTGGCCAACGATCATGCCGCCCTGGTGTACGTCAGCGAGTTCATGACCGAATACACGACGTTGGATCCCTTCAACGCCAACGCCTATGTGGAACGAATTCTCGCGAAGGGCACCGGTGATTTCGCGAAGATGTTCAAGGAGAAACAGAACGAGATCCTGATCCAGGTCGCGCAGGCAGAGCCCACCACCGGCAGTGTGCTGGCCGCCGGCGTTCAGCGGTGGAACGACAACGGCAGCGCCGACATCCTGGTCGCGACGAAAGTTTCGCAGAAGGCCGCGGACGGGAAATCGACGGTCGAGAGTGGAAGTCGTTGGGTGGCAACGGCTATCAAGGAAGGACAGCAGTGGAAGATCAGCCAGCTGATTCAGGTGATCTGACCACCGACTCCTCAGCGGAATCCACCCCGGCACCGCGTCGGCGTCGGTGGTTCTTCGGGCGTCGTAAGACGGAAGCCGCCGCCCCCGCGTCGGACACGGAAGCAACAGAGGCAGCACCCGAAGCGGAGCCGTCCGCCCCGCGGCCGGTCGGCAAGGCGAAACGCCGCGGCCGCACGCGCGGCGACGACGCAGGCGCGACCGAGACCGCACAGGAGGCCGAGGAGGCGAAACCAGACGTTGCCGAGGCGCAACCGGTGGCCGAAGAGGCCGGAGCGGAACCGGTGGCCGAGGAGGCCGGCGCCGCAGACGAATCCGAGGTCGCGCCGCAGGAAGTGCGGTTCGCTCCGCACCGGCCCGCGGGCAAGCGGCTCATCGCGGCGATCGTCGCAGCCGCGGTCCTGTTCGTCGGGGCCGCCGCGTTCGCCGCGGCGACCTTGCAGCCGTATTTGTCGGAGCGCGCGGAGATCGACACCAAACTCGATGTGGCGCGCACCGCGGCCAGCGCTATCTCGACGCTGTGGACCTACACGCCCGACAACATGGACCAATTGCCGGATCGGTCCGCGGCGTTCCTCGGCGGTGACTTCGCCTACGAGTACCGCAAGTACATCGACGCGATCGTCGCCACGAACAAACAGGCGCAGGTCACCAACACCACCCAGGTACTGGGCGCGGCGGTGGAGTCGCTGACCCCGACGGAAGCCACGGCGATCGTCTACACCAACTCGGTGGCCACCAGTCCGATGAGCAAGAACATCCCGTCCCTGCGGTACCTGTCCTACCGGTTGACGATGGAGCGCCGGGATGCGAAGTGGCTGATCACCCGCATGTCGACCATCACATCGTTGGACCTGACGCCGCAGCTGTAATCACGGGAGCTGGTGCGTGGCGGTCGAATCCCCTGTCTCGCAACGTCTGACGATCGCCTGTCTGCTGTTGCTGACATTCGCGACGGGTTTGGTCGACGCGGTCAGCGTGCTCAAGCTCGGCCACGTGTTCGTCGCGAACATGACCGGGAACGTGATCTTCCTGGGATTCTGGCTGGTCCCGCATTCCGGGGTTGACGTGACCGCCGCGCTCGTCGCGTTCGCGAGCTTCGTGTCGGGCGCGGTGGTGGGCGGCCGTTTCGCCCGCCACCTCGGCACCGAGGTGCGCCGGTGGCTGGCGATCACTTTGGCGTTCGAGGTCGTGATGCTCGCGGTGCTGTCGGTGCTCGCAGGCGCTGGGGTGCTCGACTACCAGAACAATACGAAACTGCTTCTGATCGCGGGGCTTGCGGTGACGTTCGGTGTGCAGAACTCCACGGCGCAGCAGTTCGGCATCCAGGAGTTGTCCACCACGGTGTTGACGACGACGATCGTGCGCATCGGGTTCGACAGCCGGTTGGCCGGCGGCACGGGGGAGCGTGAGAAGCTGCGCTACAGCGTGGTGCTCACGATGTGCGCCGGGGCGGTTGTGGGAGCGACGATGACGCGGTTCACCGTCGCCCCGATCATCGCAATGGCGGCGGCGGTGGTGGCGCTGAGCGGGGTGCTGTTCTGGGTCGGTGAGCGACGCGGCCGAGGCTAGTCTGACCGTATGCCATCGGTACTCGTCACAGGCGCGGCGCGCGGAATCGGCAGGGCGGTCGCGGAACATTTGGCCTCGCGCGGCTGGGACGTGATAGCCGGTGTCCGCTCCGAGACCGATGCCGAGGCCGTCACCGCGGCGAATCCGCAGCGGATATCGGCCGTGCTGCTCGACGTCACCGACGCGGACCAGATCGCCGCGTTGTCGGAGGCGCTGCCCGCACACCTGGACGCGGTCGTCAACAACGCGGGCGTCGTGGTCAGCGGGCCGATGGAAACGGTCACCTCCGACGAGTGGCGAAAGCAGTTGGAGATCAACGTGATCGGCCAGCTCGCGGTGACCCGGGCGGTGCTGCCGCGATTGCGCGAGTCCCGCGGCAGGATCGTGTTCATATCGAGCGTCAACGGCAGGATGTCGATGCCGTTGATCGGCGCATATGCGGCCAGTAAGTTCGCGATCGAGGCCGCGGCCGATGCCTTGCGGATGGAACTGCGGCCCTGGAGGATTCCGGTTGTCGTCGTCCAGCCGGCGCAGACCGACACCGACATGTGGCGCACCGCCGACACCATGGTGATCGAAGCCGAGGCCGCACTGTCCCCCGAGCACCGCGCGTTGTACGCCAAGCACATCGCGGGCATGAAGAAGTCGGTGCCGGTTTCGCAACGGATCGCGGTGCCGACCGCCAAGGTTTCGGCGGTGGTCGAGGTGGCGCTCACCGCGCGCAGGCCGCGGCCCCGCTACATCGTCGGCCTGGCACCCAAGGTGCAGGTTGCGCTGGTGACGCGGCTGCCGACCCGGGTGCGCGACGCCGTGTTGCGGCGGGTGTCCGGACAGCCCTGAGTGATGGGGGAGTTCGTCAAACGCAACGCATCGGCACCTGAGGGTTTCTTCGCGTGCGAAGCCGCAGGGCTGCAATGGCTTTCGTTGGCGGCCGGTGACGTACCCTGCGCGAGCGTGCTCGCATACGACGACACCAGCCTCACGCTGGAACGGCTCCCGAGCGCGGCACCCTCCCGGTCCGCCGCCCACGAGTTCGGCCAACGCCTCGCGCGAACGCACGACGCCGGTGCCGCGGCGTTCGGTGCCCCACCGGATGGCTGGAACGGACCGGGATTCTTCGGGCCGATGCACCAGCCACTGCCGATGTCATTGACGGGGCATGAGCGCTGGGGCACGTTCTATGCGCGTGAGAGGTTGGCGCCGATGGCGCGCCTGGCGTCCGATCGATTGGACGCAGAGTGCCGTGCGGACATCGAGGTGGTGATCGCGCGGTGCGACGCCGGCGACTTCGACGACGGCAACCCGCCCGCACGACTGCACGGCGACCTGTGGAGCGGCAACGTGATGTGGACCCCGGACGGCGCGGTGCTGATCGATCCCGCCGCGCACGGCGGCCACCGTGAGACCGATCTGGCGATGCTCGCGCTGTTCGGTTGTCCCCACCTCGGCGAGGTGATCGTCGGGTACGAGTCCGTGCGGCCGCTAAGGGACGGCTGGCGCGGCCGGGTCGGGTTGCATCAGCTCTATCCGCTGTTGGCCCACGTCGTGCTGTTCGGCAGCAGCTATGCACGGCAAACAGCGGAGGCAGCGCGCAGCGCTCTGCGCGCCTGACGCTCCGGATTTGCCCACAGCCGCCCCGCGCACCTTGCCAGCAAAGATCAAAAATTTGCTGAATCTTTAGGTATCCGCCATGAGGTCTGTTACGGTCACGTAAATACTGTTTCGCTTCGAAAGGATCGGGCAGGTGGCCAGCAGACACGGCAACAGGCACCGCAAAATCGGCCGGAGTTCCACCAAGATCGCAGCTCTCGGCGCGGCCACTGCGACGGCCACGGCGCTGACCATCGGTGCGACACCGCTGCCCAATCCGGACGATCATGAAAAGACACTGGTGAATGGCAACATTCACTTGGCAGCGGCGGTCAATCAGTGGCCGGGGCCCGACGAGATCCCCGACCTCACCCTCGGGGTCGGCTCGGCGGTCTACGACCTGGGTCAGGCAGCCGCCGAGGTGCTGATCAGGCTGGTGGTCGAGAACTTCAACCTCGCGGTGCTGGCTCAGGCGGCTGGAGCCGATCCGGAGACGGTGCTGAACAACCTGCTAGGTGGTGTGCTGGGCGAGATCCCGCCAGGTTTGCTCGGAGACGTCATCGGCGCAATCCCGATCAATGTGCCAGGGGTCATCGGTGCGCTGATCGAACCCCTCGGGATCCTGACACCCGGCGTCGAGGAGCAGCTCAGCGAAATACTGGCCGGCGCATTACCCGATACGCTCAGCGGCCTGCTCGGTCTCGTCGGAGTCGACCTCAGCGACCCGTTCAACCTCTCCAACCTCCCCGGTCCCGTCAACCTGATCACCGCTGGCCCGGTCTTCACGGTGCTCAAGCTCTTGGGCGTCGACCTCGGGTGGGTGCCCGGCCTGCCGAACGCCATCGCCGAGGAGGTCAACAAGACCCCGTACCTCGATGCGGAAGTCAGGCTCGGCGATGTCCTAGATGAGTTGGGCGTACTGACCCCCATCCTGGACCTCATCGGTATCGACATCCCCGATGTCGACGTCGTCGAGGTTCGGGTGCCGGTGGTGCTGGGCATGGGCCTCGGCGCCTTCTCCGCCGGTGCGGCGTACGAGCGGATCGTCGCCGATCTGGTCAATCAGCCGGGTGGGGAGAACGCCGACGAGCATCCGCTGCTGGGCAGCATCACGATCCTCCCGTTGATTCTGCTGCGCAATCCCGGGCGGGCCAACGGCGGCATGTTCGCTCGCTTCTATCCGCTGTTCGGGCTGGCCGGCATCGATACGGTCACCCCGGAAACCGAAGCCACGCACAGCGGTGGTATCCCCCTGCTGAACACCGGCCTTGCCATCGGCGGCGCGAACCTGATCCCGGTCAAGCTCGACGCGACCGTCGAGTACGACTTCATGTCCGACTTCGCCGCGTGGCCGGACCCATTCTCGTTGGCCAACAACCTCTTTGCGGGGCTGCTCCCGACGTACATGCTTCGCGGTCTTACGCTCGACCCCGAGCAGCTGCTCCAGCTCGATGACCTCGCTGAGCGCATCGCGAACGGTGACCCGCTCGCCGTCAATCTCTATCTGACGCTGCGCTCGGCGACCCTGCCGCTGCTCGAACCGTTCTACCTCGCCGCGGACGTGCTCAACCTCGTGACGCTCGGGGCGATGTCGCGGTACAACCCGTTCAGCCTGGTGGCCAACGCGCTGGCCCCGGCGCTGACGAGCCTGGTGAACCTCGGCTACACCGACGTCTACTACAACCCGCAGACCGGCGGATACGAGCGCACGCTCACCGAGGCCGGCGACCCGACGCCGTTCATGTCGTTCCCGAACGTCGACTGGGCGCAGGCGCCGGGCGTCATCCTGAACCAGCTGTTCCAGGGCATCTACAAGGAGTTCTTCAGCGGCAACCCGACCGTCGGGACCCCGAATGTCCTGACCAACCTCCTCCGGTTCCTCACCGGCGGAAGCCTGTGGGATACAACGCCACTCAATGTCCTGACCGATGTGGTCGACGATGCGCTGCAGGACGTCACAGAGGGCGTTCTCCCCGAAGCCGCACAAGGCGAGAACGGTCTGCCGTCGCCGACGGACCTGCCCGGCTCCAACCTTCGGATGCTCACGCTCGCGACCGACCAGCAGAAGGACGACGAGGAACCCGGCGACGAGCTCAAGTCCGGCGAAGACGAGAAGAACTTCGTCGAGCAAGTCGTGGACAAGCTCGAGAACGCGGTCATCGTGCCGAATGCTGTTGAGCAACAGCCGGTCACCGAGAAGCTCGCCGTCGACAACGTGAAGGTCGACGAGGTCAAGACCGGCGAGACCAAGCCAGCTGAAACCAAGCCAGCTGAGACCAAGCCCGTCGAGACGAAGCCCGCTGAAACCAAGCCTGCAGAGACCAAGCCTGCCGAGCCCAGGACCGGGACCACGCGGACCGGCGGCAAGGACGCTGACGGGTCGGGACCGAAGCGGGGTTACAAGCCGGGCAACAAGTTCAGCCCGAATACGGGCGCGAAGTCCGGCCCGCGGCACGCCAAACCCGACAACGGTGAGCCGGTGCGGGCGATACCGGGATCCTCACCGCGCCATGCCAAGCCGGACAACGACGCTGCGAGCACACCAACCGGCGACGCCAACGCGAACTCGACGGGCGGACCAGGAGCCTCCGACGGCGCCGCGGCCTAGTTGAAGGCGAGCCAACTCGGCAACCCGCGTTCGCGGGAATCACACAGCACCTGCCGCGTATCGCACGATCCGCGCGGCACGCCCGCGCCGGTCCACATGCCGCCGGTGTCGCGGCGCAGCACGATCGACGACGAGCCCCCGCCGTCGAGCAGAATCGCGGTGTCACTGCCCAGTCCGCGGAACAGATCCTGGATCTGGTCGGGGGTGTAGCTGCCGCCCTGGAAGACGTACATCTCGTCTTTCTGTTTCGCATAGGCGAGGGCGGTTCGGGCCGCGCTCGGCCCGCCGTCGTTGAGCTGACCGGTGTCACCCGGCGAGAGCAGTCCGATACCGGCCACCGCGACGAACCGCACGCCCTCGTCCACGAGTCGTTTGACCACCGGTGAGGCGGCGTCGTAGTCGTCGGGACTCGCCGGCGGCACCACATACGGCGCACCGCCGACCGGAAGAATCATGGTGGACAACGCCTTCCAGTGTTCGTTGCCGCCGGACAGTCCCTGCTTTCCGGCATAGGGGATGGTGCCGGTCACCGCGATGTTCGCCCGGCCCTGGCCGCGGGTGTTGTCGACGTAGGCGCCCAGCGGCGAACTGCATCCGGTGGACTTCCATGAGCCACCTCGCTGCCCGCGCACGTCGAAGAAGTTGGCGTTGATCGCGATCGTCGGCTGGCCGAGCGCCTGCCAGGCTTGCAGCGGAGTGAAGATCTCCGATGCCTGCAGCAGCCCTTCGCCGGTACGTGCGCGGGGATCGCGTTCGCAGCGCGCCTGATAGCCCGCGTGCGAATCGACCAACAGGCGGGGCGCAAGCCGGGTGGACGCCGACTTGATGATCATCAAACGACCGCCGTTGGCCAACTCGTACCAGCCGCCTCCGGCGTTGAGCATCGGGGCGGGATGGCCGCCGCCGAAGTTGTAGACCAGGTAGGAGCCACGCGTGTTGGCGATCGCGTTGGCGAGCATTTCCCGCGCGCCGGCGGCGTTCGCGACCGAGATGCCCTCGGTCGTCGACAACACCACCCACATCAACAGCGCCGCGGCCGATGCCGCGAAACGCCGGATGTTTGCTGATCTCGCCGACACGCGCGTCCCCTAGATATCCGATCGAAACAGTGACACCATCAATCTCACCCTGAACACTGTCAACTTGCATCACAGCGGCATCACGATCGCATCTCATCGGGTGGGCGAGTGAAAATGGGGTTTACGGGTAATCGGCCAAGCGACAGACAAGAGAGGGAGCAGAAATGATCGGAACCATCCTCAGCGCGCTCGTCATCGGTCTGATCGTGGGTGCGCTCGCGCGGCTCATCATGCCGGGCAAGCAGAACATCGGCGTGATCATGACGATTGTGCTGGGCGCACTCGGCTCGTTCATCGGGTCCTGGTTGACCTACCAGCTCGGCTACTCGAATTCGAATGGCGGCTGGGAGGTCATTCCGTTCCTCGTCGGCATCATAGTCGCGATCGTGCTCATCGCGATCTACGTCGGCATCACCGGCCGCAAGGGCACGACCCGCGGCACCACGGTCCGCTAACGCCCCGGCGGGGCCAGCCGGTAGATCGCGTCGGCGTAGTCATCGGTGATGTAGACCGCGCCGTCGGGTCCGACCACCGCGGCCACCGGTCGGCCCCATCTCGAGCCGTCAACGGACTGGAACCCACCGACCAGCGTCTGCTGGTCGGTGAGTTCGCCGTTGTGCCAGCCGAAGAACGCCACCTCCGGAGCGATCGGCGGCTTGCGGTTCCATGAGCCGTGCACCCCGATGAGGGCACCGCTGGAATACGGGTCCGGCAGCACGCCCTCGGTGAAGACCATTCCCAGCGGCGCCGCGTGGGCGCCCAGACTCTGTTCAATGGGCGGCAGAGCCTCGCAGTCGAGCCGGTCTCCGTCCGCGTTCGTCTGCACGTCGCGGATCAACGGCAGGTTCGCCGGACCACCGTCGGGATTGCAAAAGGGCCAACCCAATTCGCGGCCGGGCGTCAGCCGAGCCACCGACTCCGGCGGATGCAGGCTGACGTAGTCCTGGCGGACCTCACCGGTTTCCGGGTCGGCGACGTTGTCCCGGTTGTTGACCGCGGTCCAAACCGCCCCGTCCGGCGCGATCGCCAGGCCGGTCCCGTTGCGCACGCCGGTCGCAAACGGCTCCGCAGTATCGCCGCCCGGCGGCACCCGCATGATCGTGGCCCGCGGCGGCTCGGCGTCGCGATCGGCGGCCGTGATGTTGCCGGTCGAGCCGATGGAGAAGTAGACGCTGCCGTCCGGACCGATCGCGACGGATTTCAGTGCATGAGCGTATGCGCCACGCAGATCGGCGCTTTTCGCGTCGGGCAGGTCACCCGCGATGGTGCGCGGATCGGTCGCCGCCCCGTTTGCGTACTTGTAGGCGTCGACCTGGTCGCTCTCGGCGATGTAGAGCGTGTCACCGGCGAATGCGAGTCCGTGCGGTTGGTCGAGTCCCGCAAGGAGGGTCGTTTGACGCGGTTCCGAATCGGTGGGCTGCAGCCGTAACACGTCGCCGGTGCTGGGTTGTGAGACCAGCACCGCGCCGTCAGGCGCCCACACCGCCAATCTCGGCTTCGGCATGCGCGCCCACACCGACATCGACCACCCGGCGGGCACCAGGGCATCGCGCGGCTGATCGAACGGTGCCTGCGCGAGCCGCGGGTCGACCGCGACGGTCACGGGTTTCAGGCGATTGTCAGCATCCGCGGTGGGTGACGGTGAGTCCGGTGGAGGAGCGGTCGACTCCGAAGCCGTCTCGAAGTTCGACGAGCAGGCGGTCGCCAGCATCACTCCGACGATGCACGCAATCGCGTTACGCCGCAGCCAAACTCGCATGCATCTCCCAGATCAGGATCTCGGCGGGCCTGGTGGCGGTGACCCGCTGGCCACCTGTACCCGTGAAACGGACGGCGTCGCCCTCGTGCAACGCGCCCGCGCCCTCGAGCGCGACCTCGCCACGGGGCACGAACAGATGCAGGTAGGGGGCGTACGGCAGTTCGATACTGTCGCCGGCCTGCAGGCGGGCACCGTGCAGCGCGGCGTACTTGTTGTGAATGGCGATCGCGGACTGGTCCCGGTGTTCGGGCATTCCGCTGGCGATCGTCACCAGACCGCCGCGCAGCAGTTCGTCGTCGATCTCCAGTTGCTGATAGCCGGGATCGATATCCGACTCGTCGGGAACCACCCACATCTGCACGAAATGCACCGGCTCGGTGTGGCTCTCGGCCCCGGTCACCGTCCACGAGTCGTTCTTCTCGGAGTGCAGAATGCCTCGGCCGGCCGACATCCGTTGTGCCAGACCTGGATAGATCACGCCGGAGTTGCCGGTCGAATCCTGATGCACCAGCGACCCACGCAGCACCCAGGTGACGATCTCCATGTCCCGGTGCGGGTGGGTGTCAAAGCCGGTACCCGGTTCCACGGTGTCGTCGTTGTTGACGAGCAACAGGCCGTGGTGGGTGTTCTCCGGCTCGTAGTGGCTGCCGAAGGAGAACGAGTGCTTGGAGTCCAGCCAGGAGATCTCGGTCTTGGCACGGTCGGCGGCGCGCCGGATGTCGACTGTCGGGGCGTTCATGGCTTACCTCTCGCTCGGCGCCCAGCCTAGGTGGGGGCTACTGGACGCCACAACATAGATGATGTGTCATGTATTCCGTGTGGTTGACAAAGCGTGAGCAAGAGGTGTGGCGGAAGTTCTTGACGGTGACCAGCCGCCTGCAGACCGAGATGCACCGGCAACTGCAGCGCGACTGTGAGCTGTCGCTTGCGGACTACGAGGTGCTGGTCGCGCTGTCCGAGCGCGGACCCCAGCGCATCAACGACCTGGCCGACGCGCTCGCGTGGGAGCAGAGCAGGCTGTCGCACCAGCTGCGCCGGATGCGAGTCCGCGGACTGCTCGAGCGGTACGGCAACGGCGACGACCGCCGGGGCGCCAGCGTGTCGATCACCGACGCCGGGCTCGCGGCGCTGAAGACGGCGGCTCCGGGGCACGCCGAGCTGGTACGGCGCACGGTGTTCGAGGGGCTGACGCCCGCCCAGTTGCGGGGGTTCGACGAGGTGTTGCAGTCGGTGCTGGAGCGGCTGGCTGCTACCAATCCGCCTCGTCGTAGGTGACGACCCCGCGGATGTTCTTCCCGTCGAGCATGTCCTGGTAGCCCTGATTGATGTCCTCGAGGCGGTAGGTCCTGGTGACCATGTCGTCGATGTTGAGCAGACCGGACTTGTAGAGGCCGACCAGCTTCGGGGTCTCGACGTGCGAGCTGCCGCCACCGAAGATGTTGCCCTTCAGCGTCTTCTGCAACATCGTGAACAGGAACAGGTTGAGTTTGACGTCGACATCCATCATCGAACCCATGCCCGTGACCACACACGTGCCGGTCTTGGTGGTCAGCGTCAGCGCCTCTTCGATGTACTCACCCTTCATCTCGCCGACAGCGATGATCGTCTTGTCGGCCATGATGCCGTGGGTGAGGTCGATGACGGGGGCGATGGCCTCGGCCATCGACGGGTAGACATGGGTGGCGCCGAACTTGATGGCTTGTTCGCGCTTCCATTCGTTCGGGTCGATCGCGATGACGTTGCGGGCGCCGGCGATCACCGCGCCCTGGAGCGCGCTCATGCCGATACCGCCGACGCCGACGATGACGACGGTCTCGCCCGGGTTCACCTCGGCGACGTTGGTCGCGGATCCGAAGCCCGTCGGCACCGCGCACCCCAGCAGGGCCGCCGACTCGAACGGGATGTCCTTGTCGATCTTGACCACCGAGTCCTTGTGCACGGTCATGTACGGAGCGAAGGTGCCGAGAAGGTTCATCGGCGAGACCTCGGTGCCGCCGGCGTGCACGCGGGAGGTCCCGTCGGCGATCGCCTTGCCGCCGAGTAGCACGGCGCCGCGGTCACACAGCGAGCGGTAGCCCTTCAGACACGGCGGGCACTCACCGCAGGCGGGGATGAACGCGAGGATGACGTGGTCGCCCTCCTCGAGGCCGGTGACGTTCTTGCCGACCTTCGTCACGACGCCGGCGCCCTCGTGACCGCCCAATGCCGGCAGGCCGATCGGGGTGGCGCCGGTCGTGAGGTGGTAGTCCGAGTGACACATCCCCGCGGCGTGCATGCGAATCTGGACCTCGTCGGCGACGGGATCACCGATCTCGATCTCGTCGATCCGGAACGGTGAGTTGAGCTCCCACAGCAGCGCGCCCTTGGTCTTCATGGCCGCTGACTATAGAACACGTTCCAGAACAGGTGTCAATTACGTCGGTGAGCTGCGACGATGCCGGCTTCGGTTCGTTGCCCCGCAGAGCTCAGACCGTGTCGGGAAGCCCGAAGGGAACGAAGGTCTCGGCGTGAAACGCCACGACGTGCGCGATGCCGCCCGCCGTCACGTCGAGCACATGCATCTGGAAGGCCTCGTGGACACCGGTCTCGCGGTTGAGCATGTAGAGCGCGGCGGCCGGCTGACCGTTGGCGGTGGTCCGGATGAACCGCATATCGCCGGGGCCCTCGGCCGGACAGTGCTGTTTGGACAACAACACGATATTCTCCGGGCCCTGGTACCAGCCGTCGAACGGCGGCATCTCCCACACGGCGTCCTCGGTGAACAGCTCGACCAGCTTGTCCATGTCGTAGCTCTCGAACGCGGCGATGTAGCGCGTCAGCAGGTCCTGGGCCTCCGGCGACTCCGGCGGCCGCAACTCGTCGTCCTCACTGGGGCCGACGGCGTCGAGCTGCGCCCGTGCCCGCTGCAGCAGGCTGTTGACCGCGGCCGTCGACGCACCGACGGCATCGGCGACCTCTGACGCCTTCCACTGCAGCACCTCGCGCAGCACCAGCACGGCGCGCTGCCGAGGTGACAGGTGCTGCAGCGCCGCGATGAACGCCAGCCGCACCGACTCACGGGACCCCACGATCGTCGAAGGGTCGCTCGAGTCGTCGGGCAGCGGCTCGAGCCACGGCACCTCGTCCCGCGCGACGATGTCGTCGAGCGGATCCGAGCTCGGGGCTCCGAGGCCGGTGGGCAGCGGCCGTCGCTGCCTGCTGTCCAGCGCGGTCAGGCACGTGTTGGTGGCGATCCGGTACAGCCAGGTGCGCACCGACGATTTGCCTTGGAAGCCTTTGTACGACTTCCACGCCCGCAGATAGGTTTCCTGCACCAGATCCTCGGCGTCGTGCAGCGAGCCGGTCATCCGATAGCAGTGCGCGAGCAGTTCCCGGCGATACCGCTGGGCACCGGCCAGGAAGGCATCCTCGGCGCTGCTGTCGTCGACATCGTGGGCCAGAACCGTCACGCCGCCGAGCTTAATCAGTGGGTCCGACAACGGATAGTCTCGCTGCGTGGCAACGACCCGCAGCGAACGCAGCTTCGACGGTATCGGCGGTGTGCGCATCGTCTACGACGTCTGGACCCCCGACGGGGAGCCGCGCGGCGTG
The DNA here is from genome assembly GCF_001050035.1 of Mycolicibacterium komanii. The sequence goes on along the minus strand of NZ_CVTA01000018.1, from coordinate 23 downwards.
GTCGTCCTGTGCCACGGGTACGC
>NZ_CVTA01000017.1 GCF_001050035.1 Mycolicibacterium komanii | reverse complement strand
GCGCCAGCTGCATGCTGACGGCCGCCGAAACCGATACGACGAATGTGACGGTTCCCGCTGCCAGCATCGCCAGCGGGCCGGCCTGGGCGGGCTGCCGTTGACGCTGTGTGTCCGGCCTGGGTTGCCGATCGGCGGCCGTCGCCGGTTGGCCGGTGTCGGCCGAGGCGAGCGCGGCGCCGCGGGCCAGAGCCAGCTCCGCTTCGGCGGGTGCGAACACCGGCACCGACAGCACGGTTTCCAGCCGGGGCATGATGGCGTCCAGGTCGGCACCCGAGCCGACCAGTACCAACGCCTGGGGCCGCCACTCGGCCGTGGCGAACACGGTGTTCAGCCAGCGGATCAACGATTCTTCGCTGTCGATCGAATGGTTGACCGCGGTTTGCACCGCGCCTTCCCCCGTGTGCACGACCAGCGCTATGACGGCGTCGTACTCGATGACGCACACCGCGGTGACCTCGTTGCCGATCAGATCGGCGACACCCCACGCCAGCGCCTCTGACGCCTCGGGCAGCTGAACCGCCGCGACGTTGTCGAATCCGCATTCGCGCAAGGACCTCAGCAGCAGTGCCGCTTCGGTTTCGGCGTCGTCGCTCCACGTCACACCGATGGTGTGCAACCGGTGTCCGCGGCTGGCGGCCACTGCTTCGGCCCGCAATACCGCCGCTGCGGCTTCGTCGGACGTGTGCCGCGGAGAGGTCCGGCGGGTGGGAGGGATGACGATGGCGTCGCGGTCGACTGTGGAGCCATCGGCGCCCTGTCCTTCGACGAGGACAAGGCCGACGGCAGATGGGGTCACCGACAAGCCCAGTACGGCGTCCACTCACACCCTTTCGGACGTCCACTTACCGGGGTGACGGTAACAGCACAGCGCCGCGCCGACTCCCCGGGGCGTGGGCCTACGGCTCAATCGCATCGAATCGAAATGTGCTGTGCCGCTGAAACTCCTGTAAGCGAACTCTGAACGTCTTTGCCGAGGCATTTGTTCGCTATCCCGCCCGAGTTGCGCATGGCCGTGGCAGGGTGAAGACACATGGCGGCAGTCGAGCAGGCGGAGAGCGGGCCCAGCGGGCGCACGGTACTCGGTCACCCGATCGGTCTGACGAACCTGTTCGGGGTGGAGCTGTGGGAGCGGTTCTCGTTCTACGGGATGCTCACGATCCTCGGCTACTACCTCTACTACTCGGTCACCGACGGCGGCCTCGGACTTCCGCAGAGCACCGCCACCGGCATCGTCGGCGCCTACGGCGGGCTGGTCTATCTGTCGACCGTGCTCGGCGGGTGGATCGCCGACCGGTTACTGGGCATGGAGCGCACGGTCTTCTACGGCGGCTTCGTGGTGATGCTGGGCCACATCGCCCTGGCCATCGTCCCCGGCCTGACGGGCGTGGCCGCGGGCCTGGTGCTCGTCGCGCTCGGTTCGGGTGCCCTGAAGGCCAACGCGTCGTCGCTGCTGGGCACGCTCTACGACAAGGGCGACCCCCGATGCGACGGCGGATTCACGCTGTTCTACCTGGGCATCAACCTCGGCGCCTTCACCGGCCCGCTCATCACCGGGCTGTTGCAGACCCGGATCGGGTTCCACTACGGGTTCGGCGCGGCAGCGGTCGGCATGGCGTTGGGGTTGGCGCAGTACGTCGTCTTCCGGCGCAATCTCGGTGAGCACGGCCGCCAAGTTCCTAATCCCCTGCCCCGCAATGCCTTCGGGCGGCTGGCATTGATCGCCCTTGCGGCGGCGGTGTTGATCGGGGTTGTGTTCGCGACGGGCGTGGTCAAGCTGTCGAATCTGTCGCATGTGACGACAGGTGTCCTGGTCGCCGCATCGGTGACCTATTTCGCGGTGATGCTGACCAGCTCCAAAGTCACGACGGTCGAACGCACCAGGGTCCGCGCGTTCATTCCGCTGTTCGTGGCCAACGCGGTGTTCTGGTCATTGTTCCAACAGATCTTCACCGTGCTGGCGGTGTACTCCGATGAGCGTATGAACTGGTCCATCTTCGGGTGGACCGCGCCCTCGAGTTGGATCGGCTCCATCGAACCGGTGTGGATCATCACGCTCTCGCCGCTGTTCGCGGCGATGTGGACGCGACTCGGCAGCCGTGCTCCGACCACCCCGCGCAAGTTCTCCTACGGCGTGATCGGGATGGGCCTGGCCTTTCTGCTTTTCCTCCCGATGGCGGGCACCAGCGGCAGGGCGGTGCCCGCGCTCTACATCGTCGGCGTGATGGCGGTGTTCGCGATCAGCGAGCTGATGCTGTCACCCATCGGACTGTCGGCCACCACAAAGCTTGCGCCCGAGGTGTTTCGGGCGCAGATGATGGCGCTGTACTTCTTCTCCGTCGGGATCGGCACGGCGATGTCCGGGGTGCTGGCCGGGTATTACAAGCCGACTCACGAATTCGCCTACTTCGGCATCATCGGGGTGGTCGCGGTGGCGGCCGGCGTCATCGTGTTCGCGCTCGCGCCGTGGATCAGCCGCCATATGGAGGGTGTGCACTGACGCCGCGTTCGGGCCACGACTATGCGGCCAGAATCTCCTGCAGCAGTGTGGGTTCGACGTTGCCACCGGAGAGGATGACCACGGTTCGGCCTGCGGGAGTGGCTTGCTTGCGGTAGGCGGCCAGCGCCACCGCACCGCTGGGTTCGCTCACCAGATGCGCGCGGTACGCGAGTTCGCGTACTGCCGAACGGATTTCGTCCTCGGTCACGGTGACCACGTCATCGAGTACCCGTTGCAGATGAGCGAAGGTCAACTCCGACGGTTGCGAACGCAGCCCGTCGGCGATGGTGCGGTTGCGATCCTGGATCGACCAGTCGACGCGATGCCCCACACTGAGGCTCTGCGCGGTGTCGGCGGCGAGTTCGGGTTCGACGCCGATCACCTTCGCGTCGGGGCACAGCGCCTTGACTGCCGTGCCGATCCCCGAGGCGAGGCCGCCACCGCTGACCGGTATCAGCACCGTGTCGACCGTTGGCAGGTCCTCGGCGATCTCCAGTCCGATGGTGCCCTGTCCGGCGATGATGTCGGGGTGGTCGAACGGCGGTATCAGCACACCGCCGGTCTCCTCCACGAGTTCGGCGGCGACTCGCTCCCGTTGTCCCGCAGCACATAACACGACTGTCGCGCCGTGATCACGGGTGGCCGCCACCTTGACCTCCGGTGTCTCCTCCGGCATCACGATGTGGGCGGGGATCGCATACACCGCCGCCGCGTAGGCCACGGCTTGGGCGTGGTTTCCGCTGGAGTACGCGACCACTCCCCTGGTGCGTACGGATTCGTCGAGGTGCCCGATCGCGTTGAACGCACCGCGCACCTTGAACGCTCCGATCGACTGCAGGCTCTCGGGCTTCACCCACAACGGGCGGTCGTCGTCGCCGGCCCACGGCGCCGGTAGCAGCGGCGTCCGCAGCACGAAGGCGCGAATACGCGCGGCGGCCTGCTCGATGTCGTCGAGTGTCACCAAGTCCACGCCACCAGTGTGCTCCCGGTGCCGGGATCGGCCCCGAGCGTGGATGGGGATTTGTCAGTGGTCGAATGTATGTTCGGGTTATGTCGGGGACGGCGTTGCAGGCGGCGATATCGGCGCTGCGTGCGGCTTATGAGGAGGTGGCCGCCTGCGACGTGGACCTGTTGACCCGGCATGAGTTGGTGGCTGCTCTTGATGAGTGGGAAACGTTGTCGTGTCAGCTCCCGACGATCAATCACCGCTTACTAGCTCGTCTGCAATGCGAGACGACGCCCAATGAGATGGGTGCCCACACCTGGAAAGAAGTCCTGCGGGTGCGCTACCGGATCTCGACAAGCGAGGCCAACCGGCGGTTGACCGAGGCTGAGTTGTTGGCCCCGCGCCAGGCGGTGACGGGCCCGTCACTGCCGCCGGCCCTGCCAGCGACTGCAGCCGCTCAGTCTCAGGGGCTGATCAACGCCGAACATGTCGAGGTCATCCGCAAATCGATCAACAAAATGCCGAACTGGGTGGACGCGCCCACCCGCGAGCAGTTCGAGCTCGACCTGGTGCGCACCGCGGTGAAAGTCGGGCCCAAGGAACTCACCGATACCGCCGACCTCACACTGTTTCTGCTCGACCAAGACGGCCCGGAGCCCACCGACATCGACCGCGCCCGCAAACGTGGCCTGCGAAAGTCCAGACAAGGCCCCGACGGAATGGTGGAACTGCGCGCGACGCTGACACCCGAAGCGTGGGCGGTGTGGGAAGCGATCTTCGCCAAATACGCCGCGCCGGGCATGTGCAACCCCGACGACGCCGAACCGTGCACCTCGGGCACGCCGACGCAGGCCCAGATCGACAACGACCACCGCAGCCTGGCCCAGCGACAGCACGACGCGCTGCTCGCGGTCGGGCGAATTGCGTTGATGAGTGGGGAGCTCGGCCGGCTCAACGGGTTACCGGTGTCGATCATCATCCGCACCACCCTGCAAGATCTGGAGTCGCGTGCCGGGGTCGGCACCACCGGTGGCGGCACTGTTATGCCGATCACCGACGTGATCCGGCTCGCTGCTCACGCCAACCACTACCTGGCCGTGTTCGACAAGGCCACCGGATCGGCGCTGGATCTGTTCCGCACCAGGCGAATCGCCTCCCCTGCTCAGCGGATCATGCTGATCGCCCGCGACGGCGGCTGCACCAAACCGTGCTGCACGGTTGGTGCCTACGGCTGCCAGGGGCACCACGTGGTGGCCGATTGGACCGACGGCGGCAACACCAACATCGACGAACTCGGCCTGGCCTGCGGCCCTCACAATCGCAGCGTCAACGGCGACGGCGGCTGGACCACTCGCATGAACGATCGCGGCGAAGTCGAATGGCTCCCCCCACCCGACCTCGACACCGGCCAAGCCCGAATCAACTACCACCACCGACCCGAACGCCTCCTACGACCCGACGACGAACCCACCGACGAAACTCCAACCGAGCCCGCACCTGTTGAGAACACCGAACCCGGTGACGAACCCGGCGGGCCAGCACCCCCGGGAGACCAGGCGGCCTGACCGCCGCTCGCAGTGGTCTTTCTCTCCCTCGTAGGGGCGGGACACCGCCTGCCATGTGGGTGTACTGAGTTGACGGTGAACGCCGCGCACCGCGCCGTGTTCGAAGCGCTGGCGGTACGGCCGCCCGTCATGGTGACGCGGCACACGCCGAATCCGGACCTCCCGCGACACGATCGGAGGGACAATAGCGGTATGGCCGGAACCCTGTTCTTCGACGGCAACTGCGGAATGTGCACCCGCGCTGTGTACTCCATTGTGAAGCTGAACCGGACCGGGAAACTGCGAACCGCTCCTCTGCAGGGCGAAGGCGTCGCCGAGCGCTTGAGAATCCCCGAGTCGCGGGTTCTCGACGCCGCACGATGGCTCGACGATTCCGGCCAGGTGTACGAGAGCGCAGAGGCGATGAACGCCGCGGTCGCGGCAGCGCTGGGATCTGAGCTCCCACTGCGCATCTACCGGCTCCCCGGCATCCGGGCGCTACAGGAGGCTGTCTACCGGTACGTCGCCTCTCATCGCTATCGCTTCCCCGGCACGACGCCGTTCTGCGAGTCTCATCCAGTCACCTGCTGACCCGGTGGTGTCCTGGAAGGTCGACGTCCGAACAACGGACCCCGACGACCTCGACACGATCGGCGACATCTACGCGCACTACGTCGAAAACACCGTGGCGACCTTCGAATTGGCGCGCCCCGACCGCGTCGCGTGGGATCGTCGCTTCGATGCCGTCGTGACAGCCGGCTCGCCGTTCCTGTCCGCCGTGCTGGACGGAGAGATCGTCGGTTACGCCTACTGCGCTCCGTGGAAGAGCCGCCCCGCCTATCGGCACACCGTGGAGGATTCGGTCTACGTTGCGCCGCACGCGGTCGGGCATGGGGTGGGCGCCAAACTGCTCGACGCGCTGCTGGCCGGTTGTGTGTCCGCGGGCGTGCGGGAGGTGATCGCGGTCATCGTCGACGCCGACGCCGCCGCGTCCGTCGCTTTGCACCGCAGCCGCGGGTTCGTCGAAGCCGGTCGGCTCTGCGCCGTCGGTTACAAGCACGAGCGGTGGCTCGACACGCTGCTTCTTCAGCGCAGCTTGGCCGGTTAGAGCGTCACCTCGGTCCAGGCCGGATCGTCGTCGCTGTGATCGCTGCCGACGCGGCACTCCCCGTAGAGCTTCATGGTGGCAGAATCGGCCTGCCTCGGCTCACGGGTGAGAAGCGCGGTCAGGCCCGGCGTGGTCAGTGTGACCCCGAAATGCCGGCCTTCCGAGACCGACTGGGCCCAGCCGTCGTCGACCAACGCCGCGGCGATGGCATCCAGATAACCTGCCGAGTTTCGTTGCGGTACAGCGAATGTCATGTGCATGACGGCACGGTAGGGCGGTCCATCATGTGCGCCGCACGGCATGAAGGCGTAACCCCCGGCGGGATGCTGCAGCCGTGCGGTGGCGACGGCGCGTCGGGCCGCCGTCACGACCTGTGCGGCGGCCTCGTCGTCAGTGATGGCCGCAGCGAGGCGATCCGACGGCCGGTCACCGGTTCCAATGACCACTACGGCCGCACCGAGTGCGAGGCACATCGCCAACGCGGCCCACAGTAGGAGCCGCGACGGGCGGGACCGCAACCAGTCAGCCATCGCCTCCTGCGATCCCGTCGAGCATGCGGTCGCAGACGACGTCCATATCGCGACGGGCCTGCTCGCGGTCGACCGCCCGCGACACATACAGCGCGGCCTCGTCGAGCGCTCCGAGCAGGACGTGCGACGTGGGACGTAGGGGTTGGTCGGGTATGGCGCCCTGGGCTACGGCATGAGCCAGCATCCCCTCGATCACCCCGAGGCCGTACTTCATCCCGACCTCGCGCCAACGTTCCCACCCGAGCACTGCGGGTGCGTCGATGAGGACGATCTGCTGCACGTCGGGCGCCGCGCAGGCGTCGAGGAACAACCGGGCCCCGACCCGCATGGCCTCCACCGGGTCCGTCGGTCGGCGCTCGGCGATCTCGCGGGCGATGTCGGCGACCATGTCACGCTCGATCTCTTCGTAGACGGTCGCGAACAGACCGGCCTTGTCGCCGAACTGGTGGTACAGCGCACCGCGCGTCACACCCGCCGCCGAAACGATGGCTTGGGTGGACACCTCGGCGAACCCCCTGTCCGCAAACAGCTTTCGGGCGGCAGCCACGAGCTGAGCGCGCGTCGCGGCGGTGCGCTCGGCCTGGGTTCGCCGGCGGCGAGAATCCGACCCCGGCTCGTCATTGACTTTCATACAGGCTGCACGTAACTTTCATACCAGTTGTTTGTAAGTTGTGATGGAGAGGATAGCGAACATGCCCCAACTGGCGCTGGAACAGGCAACCATCGACTACCGCGTGTTGGGTCCTGAGGACTCCCCTCACCCGCCTGTGGTGTTCGTACACGGCATCCTCGTCGACAGTCACCTGTGGGACCCCGTCGCCGATGGCCTTGCGCGCCAGGGCTACCGCTGTTACCTACCGACGTGGCCGCTCGGTTCACACACCATCCCGGTGAACTCCGGAACAGAGTTGTCTCCGCAGGCGGTGGCGGTGATGATCCGCGAATTCCTTGCCGCCCTCGACTTGTCGGACGTGACGCTGGTCGGCAACGACACCGGAGGTGGCCTGTGCCAGCTGGTCGTCGACCAGGGACCTGAGCGCGTCGGGCGGCTGGTGCTCACCAATTGCGATGCCTTCGAGAAGTTCCCGCCGTTCCCGTTCGACGTGGTGTTCGCGCTGCTGCGCGGGCCTGCCTCGATCAAGCTGCTGTTGTCGACGATGAAGGTGTCCGCCCTGCGCCACTCCCCGCTGGGCTTCGGTCTTCTGATGCATCCTGACGCTCGATTGACCGAGTCGTGGTTGCAACCGTGCCTCACCGACGCCCGGATCCGCCGTGATCTGGCCGGACTGCTGCGAGCCGTCGCCAAGACCGATCTGACCGATGTGGCGACCAGGCTCCCCCGGTTCACCAAGCCGGTGACGCTGGTGTGGGGACAACGGGACCGGGCCTTCACCCCGGCGCTCGGCAGGCGGTTGGCCGCGCTGTTCAACCACTCGACCCTGATCGAGGTGCCCGAGGCGAGGACGTTCGTGTCGCTGGATGCGCCCTCGGCCGTGATCGACGCGATCGTCGGAGTCGGTGCCACCCCGCTGAGTTGAGTGCTGGCTGGGTGAATTCGCGCCAGTTGGGTACTCCCTAGCCGATCAAGGCACGGTCGAGGAGGCTGGCGATGAGTTCTGGCGTGCAAACCGACACGATCACCACCCAGGTCCCAAGTCGGCTGGATCGGTTGCCCTGGTCGCGATTCCACTGGCGCGTCGTCATCGGGCTGGGCGGGGTGTGGATCCTCGACGGCCTCGAAGTCACCATGGTGGGCAACGTCGCTTCCCGATTGACGGAGAGCGGCAGCGGAATCGAGCTGACGGCGGGTCAAATCGGCATCGCCGCGGCGATTTACATCACGGGCGCATGCCTGGGCGCCTTGTTCTTCGGTCAGCTCACCGACCGGTTCGGCCGCAAGAAGCTGTTCCTGTTGACCCTCGCGGTGTATCTCGCCGCCACGGTGGCAACGGCTTTCGCGTTCGCACCGTGGTACTTCTTCATAGCGCGGTTCTTCACCGGCGCCGGTATCGGCGGCGAATACGCCGCAATCAACTCCGCGATCGACGAATTGATCCCCGCCCGTGTCCGAGGCCGCGTCGATCTCATCATCAACGGTTCCTATTGGCTCGGCGCCGCGGGCGGTGCCGCGGGTGCGCTGCTGCTCTTGAACACCTCGATCTTCCCGGCCGACATCGGTTGGCGTATCGCCTTCGGCATCGGCGCCATCTTCGGTCTCGTGGTGCTCGTCGTGCGCCGGCACGTCCCGGAAAGCCCGCGGTGGTTGTTCATTCACGGCCGCGAAGACGAAGCCGAACGCGTGGTCGGTGAGATCGAAAGTGAAGTCGAACGCTCGACCGGCCAACCGCTCGAGGAACCCGAGGGGTCGCTGACCGTGCGCCAGCGCAAGACGATCTCGTTCCGCGAGATCGCACACGTCGCGTTCACGAAGTATCCGCGGCGGGCGATCCTCGGCCTCGCGCTGTTCATCGGGCAGGCGTTCCTCTACAACGCCTTCACGTTCAACCTCGGAACCCTGTTGAGCGGCTTCTTCGAGGTCTCCTCCGGCATCGTTCCGATGTTCTACGCGCTGTGGGCCCTGAGCAACTTCGCCGGGCCGATCCTGATGGGCCGGTTCTTCGACACGATCGGCCGCAAACCGATGATCGCGTTCGCCTATCTGGGGTCGGCGGCCGTCGCCGTGGCGCTGACCGTGTTGTTCGTCTCCGAGACGGGCGGCGTGTGGGTCTTCATGGCCGTGCTCGGGGTGTGCTTCTTCCTGGCGTCATCCGGAGCCAGCGCGGCCTACCTGACCGTCAGCGAGATATTCCCCATGGAGACGCGGGCTTTGGCGATCGCGTTCTTCTACGCGGTCGGCACGGCCGTCGGCGGCATCACCGGCCCCCTGCTCTTCGGTCAGCTCATCGAATCCGGTGACCGCGGGCTCGTCGCGGTGTCCTTCCTCATCGGTGCGGCCGTAATGGCCGTCGGTGGCGTCGTGGAGCTGGTGTTCGGGGTGAAGGCGGAGGGGCAGAAGCTCGAAGACCTCGCCATGCCGTTGACGACCGCCGACGAGGACGAGGAGCCGGCGGACGAGCCGTCGGAGCGCGACCGGGAACGCGAAGCCCGGCAGGCGCGCATCGCCGAACGCATGGAACGTGAACGGGCGGCGAGCCGGACGCGGCGTTACCGGCCCGGGCCGCCCGCGGGGTGGTACGGCGCGTGGCGTGAACCGCCGACCCCCGGGGTGCCGGAGTCGGCGCTCGACCACGAGGTGGAAACCATCGCGCGCGCGGTGAGCGAGCACGACCCGATGTCCGTGCGAGAACTGCACCGAGCGGTCGGCGCGCGCTATTGGGGTCCGGGTGAATTCCGCAAGGCGATGCGGGTCGCCTTGGCGGAGAACCGAATCGCGCGGCACGGTCGGGGCAAGGTCGGCACACCGCCCGGGACGTCGCCGCAATGACCTTGGGCTGCCGCATATTCGGGCACGACCCGACTTTCCGGGCTGAAGGCCGCACCATGCGGTGGAAATGCGAGCGCTGCGGCGACGCCCAGGGCGCCAAGGAATATGCGAGCGTCGACGATGCGCGAAAGTACGCCGCCGCGTTCAACAAACGCGATGCCGAGGACCTCGGGAAGCGCGCACCTCTACTCGGCCTGTTGCCGTTGCGGCTCTGGCGGGCGCTGCGTCGCCGCTAGGCCTTCGTCAGCGTGAACTGGCAGATGTCGGTGTAGCCCTCGCGGAAGAGATCGGCGCATCCGGTCAGGTACCTCATGTACCGGTCGTAGACCTCTTGGGACTGAATGGCGATCGCCTCGTCCTTGTGCGCCTCGAGCGCGGCGCTCCAATGGTCGAGCGTGCGGGCGTAGTGCAAACGCAACGGCTGGACCAGGCTGACCTTGAACCCCGCCTGGGTGGCATGCCGCTTCACCGCGACCGGCTGCGGCAGATCCCCGCCGGGGAAGATCTCGTCCATGATGAACTTGAAAAACCGCAGCTTGTTCATGGTCAGCGGCAGACCCCGCTCGGCGAACTCTTCGTCGTCGGGCTTGACGATGGTGTGCAGCATCATCACGCCGTCGGCGGGCAGGGCGTCGTAGGCCATCTTGAAGAACTCTTCGTAGCGGTCGCGGCCGAAGTGCTCGAACGCGCCGATCGAGACGATGCGATCGACCGGTTCGTGGAACTGCTCCCACCCCTGCAACAGCACCCGCTTGTTCCGGGGGCTGTCGATGCCGTCGAGCACCTTCTGCACGTGCGCCTGCTGATTCTTGCTCAACGTCAGGCCCACGACGTTGACGTCGTAGCGCTCGAGCGCGCGTTTGATCGTCGCGCCCCAGCCGCATCCCACGTCGAGCAGCGTCATCCCCGGCTGCAGGCCGAGTTTGCCGAGCGACAGGTCGATCTTGGCGATCTGGGCTTCCTCGAGCGACATGTCGTCGCGCTCGAAATAGGCGCAACTGTAGGTCTGCGTCGGGTCGAGGAACAGCCGGTAGAAGTCGTCGGACAAGTCGTAATGCGACTGCACGTCCTCGAAGTGAGGCGTGAGGTCCGCGGCGATGTCGGTCGATTTTTCTGGCACGGTCAGCCCCTGGCGTCGAATTGGGTCAGGTCGAAGCTCCGCACGGTTAGAGAGCCTCCCCCGTCGGTGGGCAGTTTACGCACAGCACCTGGGTGTAGACGTCATTGCCCTGGTCAGAGGCCGATGAATTGCTTGCAAACCATTGACTGACAATGTCAAGAGTTAGGTTGACGATGTCAACTATGTCCGTGGTGGGTGAAATCCGTGGCTTCAACCGCTTCTATACGCGGGTGATCGGGTTGCTCCAACCCCGTCTCGCCGACTCCCAGTTCGGGCTGACCGAGGCCCGGGTGATGTTCGAACTGGCCCGTTCGCCGGACGTCACGGTCGGCGAGCTGCGGCGTCAACTCGGCCTCGACGCCGGCTATCTCAGCCGCATCCTGTCGGGGTTCACCGAGCGCGGGCTGGTCGTGCGGATGCCGTCCAGCACCGACGGTCGGCGCCAGATCGTCCGGTTGACCGATGCCGGACGCGGGGCCTTCAGCGAACTCGACGAGCTGCAGACCCGCGCCATCGAAGCCTTGCTGGAGCCGCTGGACGACGAGGGTCGCGCGGATCTGGTGCGGTCCATGCAGCGCGTCCGCCACCTTCTCGATGGCGAACAGGCACCGCCCGTCACGGTCCTGCGGGCGCCGGAGCCCGGCGACCTCGGCTGGGTTATCGAGCGTCACGGCAGCCGCTACGCCGCGGAGTACGGCTGGGACGCCTCGTTCGAGGCCCTGGTCGCACGCGTGGTCGCGGACTACGCCGAGCGGGGCGACACCGCACGGGAAGCGGCGTGGATCGCCGAGGTGAACGGTCAGCGTGCCGGCTGCGTGTTCTGCACCGCCGCGGACGAGCCCGACACCGCCCAACTGCGGCTCCTGCTCGTCGAACCGGCCGCCCGCGGCCACGGGCTGGGCACCCGGCTGGTCGACGAATGCCTGCGGTTCGCACGACGGGCGGGCTACACACGAATCACGTTGTGGACGAACGACGTTCTGGTGGCCGCTCGGCGAATCTACGAACGGGCGGGCTTCGTGTGCGATCGGCGCGAGCCGCATCACAGCTTCGGCACCGATCTGGTCGGCGAGTATTGGTCGCGCCAGTTGTAGATCACCGCGGTTCTCGGTGGCGCGCGGCCGTTTCCGCACTATCGTTGACGTCAGACGGGTGACCCTCAACGAGAACGGAGACCGATCATGAGCACACCTGACGGCCTCGCGTTCGGCGATGCCATTCCCGAAGCCGACGTGGCGGACCAGCGCACCCCGGTGGATCCAGGTGACGAGGACACCTGGAAGGACGCCGCGGAGATCTCCGCCGAGCGAACCTGGGAGGCCAACGAGGCGGATCTGGTCGATCAGGCGATCGAGGTCCCGATCCCCGACGACGATCTCCCATTGGAATAGCCCCGCCGCTCGCGTCGATCGGCTGCCGGCCGCGCGAGTGCGGGGGTAAGCATGACGCCATGGATCTGCGTTCCGAACTGCTGGAAAGCCTCGACTTCGACCCCAACGCCTCGCGCGTCTACGGCCAGCCCTACGAGACCGCCGACGGCACCACCGTCATTCCCGTCGCGGAGGTGCGCGCACGGCGCGGCGGCGAGCCGAACGTCAAAGTGACGACAAAACCGGCGGGCGTGTTCGTCATCAAGAACGGCGACGCCGTGTGGCGCCCGGCCGTCGACTCGACGCGGATCACGCTGGCGGGGATCCTGGTCGGGCTGGTGTCGTCGACGCTTGCGGGGATCGCGATGGTCCGGCGACCGCCGTGGCCGGACCTGCACGGCGACATCTCGTCGCGCTAGCGCAGGTCAGTTCTGGCGCGGGACCAGTTCGGCGACGAACTGGTCGACGAATTCGGCCATCGCGAAACGGCCCGCCGGACGGATCACGAACTTGGTCAAGCCGGCATCCAGGTAGGCGTCGAGTTGCCGATGCAGCTGCGGCCAGCCGTCGGCGATGAGGTCGGAGGGATCCACATCGGGCCTGCGCTGCCTGATTGCGGCCAGCAGTTCCGGGGCCGGCTCGCCGTCCGCGACGGCCAGGTTGATGCCGAAGTGGTCCGCCTCGACCTCACGTCCCGCCTCGGCGGCCGCGTGCTGGATCGCCTCCCTGGCCTTCCGCGCCTCGGCCGGTGTGACGAAGCTGCCCAGCCAGCCGTCGCCCAGGCGTCCGATGCGCCGGAACGCCGCCGGTGCCAACCCGCCCAGCCAGATGTCGAGCGGCTTGGCCGGGCGCGGCGCCACCGCAGCCGACCGCACCGAGTAGTAGTCGCCGTCGAACGAGACGTCGTCGTGTTCGAGCACCGCACGCAGCAGTCGCAGTGCCTCGTCGAACACCGCGGCGCGTGCCCCGTCGGGCACCACGAAAATCTGCCGTTCCGCTGCGATGGCCGAGCGCAGCCCGAAGACCGGCAGCACCCTTTTGGGAGCCAGCGCCGCGAGCGAGGCCAGCTGCTTGGCGACGAGGACCGGATGCCGCCCCGGCAGCACCGCGACCGACGTGCCGACCTTCAGGCTGTCGGTGCGGGCCAGGGCGAAGGCCATCCCGACGAACGGGTCGACGGCCTCGGAATACACGAGTTCGGAAAACCACAGTGAGTCGACGCCGGTGTTTTCCAGGTGGCCGACGATGTCCGGCAGCTGATGTGGGCCGATATCGGCGCCGAGCCCGATCCCGAATCGAATTTTCACGTTCTCGCCATCCTACTTACTCCGCGTTCGGGACGCATGAGCCGGCCGGGCGCTAGGGTTTGCGAAAACGCTTGCGAGAGAGCGAGGAAGCGGTGGACGGAGCGGTGACGGTGTCGATGGCGGCGCCGGCGGAGCGGATCTGGGAACTGATCGCCGATGTGCGCAACACGGGCAAGTTCTCGCCCGAGGTGATGGAGGCCGAGTGGCTCGGCGGCGCGACCGGCCCGGCGCTGGGAGCGCGGTTCCGCGGACACGTCAAGCGCAGTGAGATCGGGCCCGTCTACTGGACCACGTGCGAGGTGACGGCATGTGAACCCGGTCGTGAGTTCGGTTTCGCGGTTCTGCTCGGCGACAAGCCGGTGAACAACTGGCACTACCGGCTCACCCCCGTCGACGGCGGAACCGACGTCACCGAGTCGTTCCGGCTCAACGACTCGGTGCCGATGAAGCTGTTCTCGGTCTTCGGTGGTCAGCTGCGCCGTCGGCGGAATATCCGCGATATGCGCAAGACGCTCGAGCGCATCAAGGCCGTGGTCGAGTCGCCCGACAGCGGCTAGCCGCGAAGGACCCGTTGTCGCCCAACGGGATCAGAGGCTGCGTAGGCGCCGGACGCGATCGCTGAGCGCGCGCTTCGACACGCCGGCCGAACGCGCTAGCGCTTCGAACGCGTGCGGGCAGCCCGGATACACGTGCAGTTCGGTGGGCACCCCCGCGTCGGCGAGGCGGGTCGCATAGGAGATGTCCTCTTTGCGGAAGATGTCGAGATCGCCGACGTCGAGGTAGGTGTCGGGAAGTCCGCTGAGGTCCGCGGCGCGGGCGGGTGCCGCGTACGGCGATACCGAGTCCGACCCCGCGTCGGCGCCCAGCAGCGCGCCCCACCCGGTGACGTTGTCGTCATACGTCCACGTCAAGTACGGCAGCAGGCTGGAATCGGGTGTCGCGGCGCGATCGTCGAGCATCGGGTAGATCAGGATCTGTTGTGCGACCGCGGGCCCGCCGCGATCGCGGGCCAGAAGGCACACCGCCGCGGCCAGGCCTCCTCCGGCGCTGTCACCCATCACCGCGAGCCGGTCAGGGTCGACGCCCAGCGTCGCGGCGTTGGCGGCCAGCCAGCGCAGCGCGGAGTAGCAGTCCTCGACCGGAGTGGGGTGCGGATGTTCGGGTGCCACGCGGTAGTCGACCACCAGCATCGGCACCCCGGACGCCGCGACGTAGTCGCGTACCGCGAGGTCGTAGATCCGCCCGATGTGTTCGAGCCCGAAGATCATGCCCCCGCCGTGCAGGTACAGCGCCGCGCTGCCCGGCTGGTCCCCGCTGCGCTGATACCACCCGAGCGCCAGCGTTGCCCCGTCGTCGGTGGTCAACGAGTGCTGGGAGACCTCCACACCGGCGGCGGGGGCCCGCTGGCCCGCGACGGTGTCGAACATCCGATGACCGTTGACGCGCCGCGTCTCGACGTCACCGACCGGCGCCGGGTCGACGTCGCCGACCGCGGCAAGCAGCGGCGCCATCTCCTCGAGTATCTGGGCGTCGATGCCGAGGGTCATGCGGGCACACTATCGTGGCCGAGCGTGGTTGCGACGCGTCTTCGGCCCATCTTCGGATTCGCCTCCTCGGTGGTGGTGCCGATCGCAGCGGTGACCGCTGTACTGCATTGTGTTGCAGGAATTTTGGGAAAGGATTACTGGTTCGACGAGGTGTACATGCTGGCGATCGGCCGCAAGCACCTCGACTGGGGGTCGGCGGATCAACCACCCGTCGCGCCGGCGCTCGCCGCGATGATGGACACCCTCGCGCCGGGATCGCTCATCGCCCTGCGCATTCCCGCGGTGTTCGCCACCGCGGGCGCCGTGGTCCTTGCCGCCCTGATCGCCCGCGAACTCGGATGCGACCGCCGCGCACAGGGTTTCACCGCTGCCGCACAAGCCACCGCGATCTGGACCGCATTGGCCGGACACTGGTTGACGCCGTACTCGCTCGAGCCCGTGCAGTGGTTACTTCTGGTGTGGTTGCTGGTGCGCTGGATCCGGTTGCGCGAGGACCGATTGCTGCTGGCGGCCGGTGTGGTCGTCGGTATCGCCGCGCTCACCAAGTTCCAGGTCGTCGTGCTGTGCGTCGTGTTGCTCGCGGCGGTAGCCGCGGTCGGCCCGCGCGAGTTGTTGCGCCGTCCGATGCTGTGGGTGGGAGCCGGGGTTGCGGTGCTGATCGCCGCACCGACGCTCCTGTGGCAGGCCGGCCACGGCTGGCCGCAACTGCAGATGGCGCCGGTGGTGGCCGGCGAGGCGGAGGCGCTGTACGGCGGCAGGGCCAGCATCGCGGTGCAGATCATCGCGTTCGCCGGCGTCGCTGGTGTCGCGCTGATGCTCTACGGGCTGTGGCGGCTTCGCGATCCGCAGATGCGCGACTACCGGTTTCTCGGTGTGACGTTCGCGGTGCTGTTCGTCCTGTTCGTGGCCACCGCCGGACGGCCGTACTACCTCGCCGGTCTGTACGCACCGCTGGCTGCGGTGGGAGCGTTGGGACTGCAGCAGCGCCGGTTGGCGGGAACGGTTCGACGGCGCTGGCTGGTGTGGCCGGTCTATGCGGCGAGTGCGGCGTTGGCCGTTGCGACGGTGGCGCTTTCGGTGATGATCGTGGACGACGAGACCGGTGAGCGGATCGTCGCACAGGCCGCGGACGCTTTTCATCAGCTGCCCGACGAACAGCGTGACCGCACGGTACTGATCGGCGAGTCCTACATCGTCGCCGCATACGCCGACGGATACGCGGACCGGTACGACTTGCCGCAGGCGTTCAGCACCAGTCGCAGTTACGGCTACTTCCCGCCACCATCGGAGGACCGCGACACCGCGCTCTTCATCGGCCGGGCGCCGGATGCCCTGCGCCCCTTCTTTGCCGAGGTGCGGGTCGTCGGCGACGTCGGCGACGAGATGCGGGCATACCTGATGACCGAGCGCCGGGAGCCCTGGGACCGGATCTGGTCGCAGACGCGAACTTTGACCGTCTCGTGAAACCGCTTCGGCGACGCCGACACCTCTGATAGAACGGTGCCTGTTCAGCCGCGAGCGGAGGGAGCCTCCGATGGGTCAGTGGTCACGTGAGGAGATCGACGAGGCGTTTCACGCGTATCAGGACGCGGTGGTCGACATCGGTAAGACGTGGGACTGGTCGAGCTATGCCGATCACTTCACCGAGGACGCGACCTACGTCGAACATGCTCTCGGCAACATGTCGGGCCGAGAGACCATCCGTGACTGGATCGTCTCGACGATGAACATGTTTCCCGGCAGCGAGATGCCCCTCTATCCGGTCGAGTGGTATTCGATCGACGTCGACAAGGGCTGGGTGATCAACCGCAACGTCAACACGATGAAGGATCCGGGCGACGGCAGCGTGCACGGCACTCCGGTGATCACGGTGCTGCGGTACGCCGGTGACGGGAAGTGGAGCTATGAAGAGGACGCCTACAACCCGATGAACTTCCTGGTGATGGTGCAGGGCTACATCCAGCGTTGTCACGAACTCGGGACCATCTCCGACGACGCCCGCGTATTCGCCAAGAACATGAACTGGCAGTTGTCGTAGGCAGTCTGGCGACTGCGGGCGGATTCGCCTTCCCCGGGCCGATATCGGCCTACCCTCGAACGGGTGGACACCGCGATACCGCCCGTGTTCGGCGCGCACCTGGTCCGAGACAACGGCGCCCCTCCGCCCGAGGTCCCGCTGTCCGAGGTCGACCTGAGCTCGTGGAGCTTCTGGGTCAAGCCCGACGATTTTCGTGACGGCGCATTCGCCACGCTGCGCCGCGAGGCGCCGGTGTCGTTTCACAAGCCGTTGGAGACACCCGGCGTGGAGGAAGGCCCGGGCCACTGGGCGCTGACCAAGTTCGACGACGTCTGGTACGCCAGCCGGCATCCGCACATCTTCAGCTCGAGCCCGAGCATCACGATCAACGATGCGAATCCGGAGTTGAGCGAGTACTTCGGCTCGATGATCGTCACCGACGATCCTCGCCACCTCAGGCTGCGCAACATCGTCAGCCGGGCGTTCACCCCGCGGGTGGTGGCGCGCACCGAGGCCTCCGTCCGGGACCGGGCGCGGCGCCTGGTCGAGACGATGATCGCCGAACATCCGGACGGCCACGGAGAAGTCGTCGCGGAGCTGGCCGGACCGCTGCCGCTGCAGGTGATCTGCGACATGATGGGCATCCCGGAGGACGACCATCAGCAGATCTTTCACTGGACCAACGTCATTCTCGGGTTCGGGGACAAAGACATCGCCCAGGACTACGAGGAATTCGTCAAGGTCGCGATGGACATCGGCGCCTACGCGACAGCGCACGCCGAGGACCGTCGCACCCACCCCCACGAGGATCTGACCACAGCGCTGGTGGAGGCCGAGGTCGACGGTGAGCGCCTGACGTCGGCCGAGATCGCGTCGTTCTTCATCTTGTTGGTGGTGGCGGGCAACGAGACCACCCGTAACGCGATCAGCCACGGCGTGCTGGCGCTGACACGCTATCCCCGCGAGCGCGAGCGCTGGTGGGCCGATTACGAGGCCGTCGCCCCCACCGCGGTCGAGGAGATCGTCCGGTGGGCGTTCCCGGTGAACTACATGCGTCGCACGCTCACCGAGGACTGCGAACTCAGCGGGGTCAAGATGGCCGCGGGCGACAAGGCGACCCTGTGGTACTGCTCGGCGAACCGGGACGAGGACAAATTCGCCGACCCCTGGACGTTCGACGTGACCCGCAACCCCAACCCGCACGCCGGCTTCGGCGGTGGAGGGGCGCATTTCTGCCTGGGCGCCAACCTCGCTCGGCGCGAGATCAGCGTCGTGTTCGAGGAGTTGCACCGGCAGATACCCGACATCGCCGCCACCGAGGAACCGGCGCGGTTACTGTCGCCGTTCATTCACGGGATCAAGCGCTTACCGGTGTCCTGGACGCCTCCGTCACGAGCTCGATGAGGTCATCGCGGCTCGGACCCGCGGCAGGTGCTGGGCGCCAACCGTTTTCGTAGCGCCTTCTGGCGTGCGATTCGGCAACGCGAAGGCTGTCGGGGCGTGCGTCCATCGTGACGTACGGTGCGACAATCGCCCCCAGTTCCGGGTCGGCGTCGGCCGCGGCGACGATCAGATCGGACGGCAACGGTTTGGTCAGATCGACGTCGTGGCCTGACCAGCGCCGCATTCGTTCGGCGTCGGCGTAGAGGTGGTCGTCGTACCACGGCCGGATGTGGGTTGCGCACCATTCATCGAATTCTGCTGTTGCGCCGTGGATATCGTCGCCGCTGAAGTCGAGGATCGACATCAGCTCGCGCGCCTGCATCAACGCGAGCGCCACGCCACGACCGGCGAGCGGAGTGGTCGTACAAACCGCGTCGCCGAGCGAGACGAGCCCGGGCAGTGGAACATGTCCCGTGTCGTCGCGTTGCCCGCGGTAGCCGTTGTACAGGCGCGATCCCGGCATGATCCCGGTGAGCGCGCGGCTTCGTGACGGTTCGATCCATTCGGAGAGTGACGGGATCTCGCGTACGACGGCTTCGAAGATGTCCGGGTGCCGCAGGAGGCGCATTCGCGGATCGGTGCCGTCGTGCACGATCGTCACCGAGAACGCGCCGTTGTCGTGCAGATACGCCAGGGCCCAGTACCCGGACAGGGACAGCACCGTCCCGAACGGCATCGACATCGGCGGTGGTGTGGCAGTCCGGTGCAGTTGGTACTGCCGGCTCACGTAGGCCGCGCCGCACTCCTTGCCGCTGACCGGCGGGCGTATCGATCGTGTGAAGCGGCTGTCGCGCCCCGACGCGTCCAGCACCAGATCGGCTTCCAGCGTCGTGGTTCCGACCTCGACCGCGACGCCGCCGGTTCGGCCCGCGTGCACCTCATCGACGTTTCCCGTGTGGAAGGCGACGTTGCGATGCGCGACGGCGTGGGCCCAGAGCACCCGGTCGAAGGTCATCCTGCGGCACAGCAGGCCAACCGCTCGGCCACGGTCGTCCGTCGCGGTCACGGCACCCGCGGCGTGCAACGCGTCGAGCACGTCGGGCATCTCAGCCGCCAGCGCGTCGATCACTTGGCGACGGAACGTGTGGGCCTGGTGAAACTGCATCACCCCGCGACGCCGCCACCACCCACGTTCGGGTGGGCCGGGGTCGCGGTCGACGACGAGGACCTCGCGGCCACGGCGGGCCAAGACGATCGCGCTGTAGAGCCCGGCCGGCCCGGCGCCGACGACGATGGTTCTCATCACATCTCTTTTCAGGTAACCTATGGTGTATTCAATATACGAAGGGTTACCCGAATGTCGGACTCTGTCAAGCGGCGCTACTCGTCACAGTTGCGGGCCGTGCAGGCAGGACAGACGCGGCGCAGGATCATCGAGACCGCGCAGCGGTTGTTCGTCGAGCAGGGCTATGCGGCAACGACCATCGACGCTGTCGCGGCTGCCGCCGGCGTGAGCCGAAAGACCGTCTTCAGCTCGGTCGGCAGCAAGGTGGATCTCTTGAGGGTGGCGATGGAGTGGGCGGTCGCCGGCGATGACGCGCCGGTTGCGTTGACCGATCGCGACGAGATGCGCGCGCTGCTTGCCGAAACCGACGCCGCCACCCTGCTGCGTAGGTGGGCGGGCGTCATCACCGCGATCGACGCGCGCACAGCCCGGTTGTTCGCGGCGCTGGAAATCGCCGCGGGGACGGACGCCGAGGCGCGGACGCTGGCGGCGCGCTTCGAGCGGCAGCGGCTCGACGGTGCGCGCCGCATCGTCGATCGGCTCGCGCAGTTGGGGGCGCTCGACCGCGCACTGAAACGGGCCGATGCGGCGGATATCGCGTGGTTGTCGGCCGATCCCCTGCTCTACGACCGCCTGGTGGGAGTGCGCGGATGGTCGTCGAAACGGTTCGAGACCTGGTTGGCCGCGAGCCTGTGTCGTCAGCTCCTCAATGGGTGACCGACGGCCTCGCGGGCGCTGGTCAGCGAGCACCCACGATGTTGGCCAGCGCGGCGATCGACGTGTCGTCGAGATGCTGGCAGAGCTCCAGCGGATGCTCGAAAACGCGTTGCGCTCCTGCCGTTTCGAGCTCTCCGCGCGAGACTCCCCCGCTGAGCACGGCGATGCTGTCCACGCCCGCGCGCTGACAGGCCTCCACATCCCAGACCGAGTCACCGACGAACACCGCGTGTGCGGCCGTGACCCCTGCGCGTTGTAGCGCGATCTCAACGATGTCGGGCTCGGGTTTGGCGGTGTCGACATCCTCCGACGAGGTCACCGCGTACACGAGGTGATCGCTGTCGAGCACCTCGCGCAGCATCCACAGCTCTTCCTCGGGCGCCGAGGTTGCCAGCACGACCCGGATGTCGAGTTTGTGCACCGCCTCGAGAAGTTCGCGGGCGCCGGGCAGCCGTCTCAGGTGCGGCGCAAGCTCCTTGTAGTAGCGCGAGTGCAGGTCCTTGGCCTGGCTTCGGGCCTCTGCGTCGGCGTTCGGCGCCAGCGTCTCGACCAGCGTCGTACCGTCCATGCCGATCGAGCGGTGGATCCGCCAGGCCTCGACCGGGTGGCCGGCCTCCTCGAACGCCCGGTACCACGCGTGCACGTGCAGGTAGTTCGAGTCGATCAGCGTGCCGTCGATGTCGAACAGGACGGCCGATGCGGTCTTGGCGTGGCCGGTCACGGCCGGTGCTGCTGCTCGGGAGCCCGGGTGTGGTCGGGAGCCCGGGTGTGGTCGGGCCGTGCGGCGAAATCGTCCCGCAGTCCGTCGGTCCTGGTATGCGTCGCATCGGCGACCGGTTCGGAGGTGCGGGTCGTCGGGTCCAGGGCATCGGCGCGGGCGCGTTGTTCGTCGAGTTCGTCGCGCTTGGTAGTCACCGCGTCGCGGTGCGTGCGCGCGGCATCCTGCAGCCGGGCCGCCTCGGCGGCCTTCGCCTCCGCTTCGGCCTGCGCGGCGCGGGCGCGTGCCTCGGTTTCCTGAGCCACGGTCTCGCGCTTCTGTAGATGCTGCGACTTCTGATCGACCTCGGTGCGGAGCCGCTCGGCCTCGAGGCGGCGGCGCTTGTTGCGCGCATTGCGTGCCACGACGGCCACCAGCACGATGGCGGCGATGACAGCGATGGCGACGATAATCCACACGATGACGTTGCTATCCATGTCGGCTCCTTTGATCTGTCGAGCCGGCTCATTGACGAACCCGCTAATTCTGCGTGTGCCCGGGCGGGACCGTGCCTAAACGGCGCGCGCTCAGAAGTAGCCGTTGGCCGGCGGCCAGACGCCGTTGACCGCGTAGTTGCCGGCGGCATGGGCCTTATAGGCCAACGGGCTGTGGCTGGCGATCGTTCGGACGTTGCGCCAATGTCGGTCCAGGTTCAGTGACCGTGCGGTGGCCGATGCTCCCCCGGTGTCGAACAACCGCTCGGCGGCCGTCAGCGCCAGACGTTCGGTGACCAACTGCGTTTTGGCCACCGAGATCGCCAGTTCGGCGAGGGCGTCCGGATCGTCTTGTTGGCCGCGGTCGACCAGCCTGTCGATGCCGTCGGCAGCGGCAAGGACGAGCGCTTCGGCGGCGGCAGCGTCGGCGGCGATGCTGCCGACCGCTTCCAACACGAACGGATCCCCGGATGCGGAGTCGGCCAGCGAATGCGAGGCCGGGCGCGCCTTCGTCCGCACATAGGTGACCGCGTCGTCGGCGACCGCGTGAGCGATACCCGCTGTCACGGCAGCCAGATACAACTGCAGGAACGCCGTGCCGTGCCCGAGGTGCTTACCGTCGGACACGGTGGTCACCTCCACCGGATGCACGATCACATCGGTGAACCGGGTGCCGCCGCTGGCCGTGGCGCGTTGACCGAAACCGTCCCAGTCGTCGTAGAGTTCGACGCCGTCACGGTCCGCCGGGATGATCGTCTGCAGGTCCCTGCCGTCGGCGTCGACGGCGGATACCGCGATGAGGTCGGCGAAAAGGGTTCCCGTGGAATAGAACTTGTAGCCGTTGAGCCGCAGCACACCGTCGGCGTCGGCAACGAGGCGGGTTTCCGAACTCGACGGCGACTTGCCGTTGCCGTCGGTGATGGCGTTGCCGAAGACCGTGCCATCGTTGATGCGCGGGAACCAGTGTCGTCGTTCGGCCTCGGTGGCGCGGTTGCTCAGCAGCCGCTCGGCGAACCCGAAGTGCGGCCGAAGGGCCTGTGCCACATTGGAACTACCGCGTGCGATCGAGATGACCGTGGACAGCACGTGGCGAGCGCTCCCTCCTGGACCACCGTAGCGGACGGGGACCCGCAGGCCGAGCAGCCCGGCGTGGCGCAGCCGCCCGACGGCGTCGTACTGCAGCACCCGCTCGCGTTCGGCGTCCGCATCGGCCTTGCTGAGGTCGTCGACGATCGGCGTCAGCCGGGCCATCCTGTCCTCGGCGGAGCCGCTCTGCACGTCGTCGACGAATGCGGGCCGCGGTGCGTGCGTCATGAACTGGCCAGATAGCGTCGGCGTTCCCAGTCGCTGACATGGCCGATGTACTGCTCCCACTCGCTGCGGGCGATCGCGGCGAAGTCGTGCACGGAATCCTCACCGAGGATCTCGGTGATCGTGTCGTCCCGGGTGGCCAACGCCAGCGCCACCCCGAGCGACTCCGGCAGCGGTGCGCCGCTGCCGTAGAGGTTGCCCTGGCCGCGCTCGGCCGGCGTCCGGCCCGCCTCGATGCCGGCGACCACCGCGGCCAGCGCCGAGGCGACCAGCCAGTAGGGATCGGAATCGGATGCACCGGTTCGTAATTCGATCCGCGTGGCCGTCGGGTCGGATTCGACCAGGGAACGCACCGCGGCACTGCGATTGTCGCGGCTCCACGTCACCGTCGTGGGGGCGAACGAATCGGGGGCGAAGCGACGGTAGGCGTTCACCGAGTGGGCACCGAACAGCGTGATGGACGGTAGATGCTCGAGCAGGCCCGCGATCGCCCGCAGCGCCAGGTCGTTCTCGCCACCGTCGACCGCCGCGAAAGCCGGTGCGCTGTCGCGCCACAACGAGATGTGCAGATGAGCGGAACTGCCGGAGTGCTCGGTGAACGGCTTGGGCATGAAGGACGCCAGCTTGCCGTGCTTGCGGGCGACCTCCTTGGCGGCGTACTTGAGCCGCGCGGCGTCGTCCGCGGCCTCGAGTGCGTCGGCGTAGACGAGGTTTGTCTCCACCTGGCCCGGGCCGTACTCGGTCTGGATGCCCTCCAACCGCGTGAAGGCGCCGAGTGT
The DNA here is from genome assembly GCF_001050035.1 of Mycolicibacterium komanii. The sequence continues at coordinate 45,422 of NZ_CVTA01000017.1, read as the reverse complement.
TTCGTACAGATCGGTGATCAGCGGATCGAGCGCGTTGGCGTTCTCCAGCGAGTAGGCGTGGATGTCGTGTTGGAACGGCGACCCGTCGGGGTCGAGCAGGTAGAACTCCAGTTCCACGCCCACCTTGGCCGTGTAGCCGTGGGTGGCGAGCCGTGCCAGCACCCGCCGCAGGACGGCGCGCGGATCGAGCAGCGACGGATTGCGGTCGTGTGCAACGATATCGGCGATGACATGGCCGACACCGGGACGCCACGGCAGTGAGCGGAAGGTCGTCAGGTCGGGTACGGCGTAGACGTCGGGATAGCCGCCGTCCCAGTTGGTGAGCCGCAACGAGTCGATCACGGTTCCGTCGGTGTTCCAGCCCAGCGACGCCTCGCAGAACGCGAACCCGGCGCCGCGCGCGCGTTCGAGGAACTGGCCTGCCGGGATGCGCTTGCCCTGGGCGTGGCCGAACGGATCGCTCCACGCCACCTCGATCTCGGTCAGGGAGCCCTCGTCGAGGCGGGTCAACAGTTCTCGCTCGGCCGCCGGGGCGGAATCGATCGTCTGCGTCATCCGTGAGTCCTCTCGCCCACCCCGGGTGCCGACCACCGTGCCGACGGCGAAGGAGCCGACCAACAGCCCGATGACGATCCAGGCCAGGATGCTCGAACCACCCACCAGATCTCTGAGGTTGGCGAGGATCAGCACCAGCGCCGCGGCCAGTCCGACCAGTCCCAGCGCCGGCGCGATGCGCACCCGCCACTGTGAGTGGCCGCGCCGATCGCGGGCGAAGAACACCAGAACCGAGACCGACGTGGCGATCAGCAGCACCACGAAGCCGACGGTCGTCGTGCCGGCGAACCAGGTGTAGAACTGCGCGGCGGGATCGAGCTCGAACACCACAGCCAGTGCGATGCTCACCGCGACCACACCGGAGATCCACAGCGAAGCCTGGTGCGGCGAGCCGTGTTTGGTGTGCGGATAGCTCAACGACGCGGGCAGTACGTCGCGCTGCGACAGTGCGAACACGTAGCGCGACGCGACGTTGTGGAAGGCCAGGATGCAGGCGAACAGGCTGGTGAAATACAGCACCGTGATGATGTCGGTGCCGACGAGGCCGATGTAGCGCTGGGCGGTGTCGGCCAGGAACGTGCCGCCGGCCTCGGTGGCCTGGGTGACGGCCTGCTCGTCGCCCCAGCCCGAGATCAGCGCCCAGCTGCTGACTGCGTAGAACACGCCGATGAGGATGAGCGCGGCGTAGGTGGCGCGCGGGATGGTGCGTTCCGGGGTGCGGGCCTCGTCGCGGAAGATCGCGGTGGCCTCGAACCCGACGTAACTGATCAGAGCGAACAACAACCCGATGCCCAATGAGCCGGAGAAGACGGCGTTCGGGTTGACGATGCCGCTGGACAGCCCGTGATCGCCGCCCCGAACCACGATCACCAGGTCGAGGACCAGCACTATCGCGATCTCGGCGGTCAGGAGCACGGCGAGCACCCGGCTGGAGAGCTCGATGTTGCGGTAGCCGAGATAGGTGGTGACCGCGAAGGCGACCGCGGCGAACAACCACCACGGCAGAGCGGGGCCGCCGAACAGTTCGACGACGCTGACGCCGGCCGGGCCGAGCAGGCCGTAGACGCCGGCCTCCAGCGCGACGTAGCTCAGCAGTGCGACGAACGCGATGCCGATGCCGACCGGAAAGCCCAGGGCCTTGCGGACATAGGAGAAGAAGGCCCCGGCCTCCTCGACGTAAGGTGTCAGCGCGGTGAAACCGACCGCGAAGAACAGCAGCACGATGGTGGCGGCAACGAATGTCGCGGGAAAGCCGGCGCCGTTGCCAGAAGCCAGCCCCAGCGGGACGACCCCGCCGATCACGCCGAGCGGTGCCGCCGCGGCGACGACCATGAACACGATGGCGGGCACTCCGAGATTGCCCCGCAGCCTGCGTGTCGGCGTCTCGGCCTTCTCGCTCAAATCCTCTGGAGGCGCGATGATTTCAGACATGTACAGCGTCCTTCGGTGGTAGTTACGGGCACGATAGGAGTAACGCGCTGCGCGGCACCACATCTGGAGTCACCGTGAGTCCTAGGCCGTAACAATTGGACACATTGGAGCGACTTGCACACCTTCGGCGCCTCTGTAGTCTTCGGGCGGTGAGCAGCTCGGTGCGTGCGGTGCGGGCCAGGGGGCGGCCGCTTCGGGTCGGCGCCACGCCGGTGCCGCACGCCGAGATCCTCGATCATGTACGGGATCTGTTGGCGCGACACGACATCGACCTGCAGATCGAGATCTTCGAGAGCTTCGACGAACCCAACGAGCTGCTCGCCGCGGGGCGCCTACACGCGAACTTCTTCCAGTACCTGCCGTTTCTCGAAGACTTCAACCGTCGGACCGGAAACCTGCTGGTGCCGGTCGTCCCGGTGCACATCGAACCGTTCGGCCTGTACTCCACCGAGATCGCCGACCTGGCCGCCATTCCCGAATACGCCGAGGTGGCGCTGCCCTCGGACCCTGTCAACATCGATCGGTCGCTGGTGATGCTCGACGATCTGGGGCTGATCGAGTGTGGGCGTGCCCGCAAGGGCCTCGTGAACCTGACCGACATCAGGGCCAACCCGCGCGGGCTGATATTCAAGGAGCTGACCAGTTGGACGCTCGGCGGACTGCGCAAGGACTTCGACGTGGTCTTCCTGTTCGGCAACCAGGCGATGGAATGGGGCGTCGACATCGGCAGTGCCCTGTACTGCGATCGTGGAAACGCCGCGTACTCCGAGTATCTGGTGGCCAGGCCCGACAACTACGACAGCGTCGCGGTGCGCGCGCTGGCCCACGCGCTCAACTGCGAATCGACCCGCGAGTTCATCACCACCACGTACGCGGGTCAGGTGCTGGCCGCGTTCTAGGCGTTGCGCTCAGCGCGAGCGAAATGCTGTGCCGCGCGGTCGGGCGCGGTGACAGTGATGGGGTGTATCAGTCCGCCTCGCGTCGGCCGGTCCCGACGGCTGAGCTCCAGGTGGTGCTGGTATTCGACATACCCCACGACTCGCCCGTATTGGCGGGCCGCACAGCGCATCTCGCCGACGAATACGGGCGGCTCATCGCCACGTCGATCCCCGGCGTCCGAGTGCGTGAGGCGGTGGTCACCCGTGCCTCGCCGTCGCGTCACACGACCCGGCCGCCCACCGGGTTGTCGATCGACCGGGCGGCGCGCGAGGTGCGCATCGACGGGCAGCGGGTGCGGATGACCTACCGCGAGTTCGAATTGCTGTGCCACCTGGCGACCCGTCCGGGCACCGTCGTTTCACGCGACGCGTTGATCGCCCGGGTTTGGCACGACTGGTCGCCGGGTGACTCGCGCCGGACCGTCGACACCCACATCCGTCGGGTACGGGCCAAGCTGGGCCGGTTCGCCGGTGTCCTGACAACGATCCGCGGCCGCGGGTATCGGTTCGATCCCGGACCCGAGGTGTACGTCGCGGCGTGAGGCTAAAGCGTGGCGGTGAGTGGTCCGCTCGGCAGGCAGACCGGCTCGGGCGGATTACCCGACGTCGCGCAGCCGCGTCCGGTGGCCACATACGTCGCGCCCGGTTGGTACGGCGAGTAGTACGCCAGCGCGGTCAGTAGCCCGTTGTTCTGCACGCATCGCTGCGGACCCGGGCTGCCCTGGAGTTCGACGCAGGCGACCGACTGATACGGGGTGCCACCGTTGCAGTCCGCAGGTGTCATCGTCACCGCCACCATGTCGGTGCCCGACACATTGACGACATGCGGTACGGAGAGCGTGAAGGTGCACGGAGGCTCGGAGGGCTCGGCGCCCGCCATCGCGGTCACCGACAGACAGCTCAGTGCGACGGTGAAGACCGCGACCATCAGCGACCTGATCATCTTGGAATCGTAGGTCACCGGCGCACAGTCGTGTGTCGCCTTTGCGCACGCTCGTGCGCGACGAGCGCGGCGTCAGGCCAGGTAGCGGCCGAACCAGTCCTGTACGCGGCGCCATGCATCGGCCGCGGCCGCCGGGTTGTATCGCTGTCCAGTGTTGTTGAAAAACGCGTGGTTGGCGTCGGGTTCAGTGACCAACTCGAAGATCAGGCCGGCCTTCTCGAGCGCCGCCCGCGCAACGGGTTCAGTGGCGTTGACCCGCTGATCCTGCGCAGCGTAAATGCCGAGCACCGCAACGTCTTTGGATCCGGAGAAGTCGGGGTTGTCCGGGGTCGGGCCGTAGAACGGCACAGCGGCCGACAGTCTGGGTTCGCCGGCGGCCAGCAGCCGCCACACATAACCACCGCCCATGCAGAAGCCGACGCCGGCGACCTTCTCACCGGGCACGCGCCGCTGCAGTTCGTCCACACCCGATTTCAGATCCGCGATCGCGTCCTCCGGTGGGATTGCGCCCAGCGCGGCCGTCGCCTCCGCGGGATCGGCGAAGGTCGCCGTACCGCCCTGTGCCGAGAGCAGATCGATCGCCAACGCGGAGTACCCGGTTCCGGCGAACCGGCCCGCGACCGAGCGAATATGGTCGTTGAGGCCCTTGTTCTCGTGGATCACGAGGACGGCGCCGCGGGGCTGCTGGGCTTCGGCCCACGCCGCCTGCAGTTCGCCGCGCGGCCCGGCCCAGGTGATCGGGGTGGTGGGCACCGTGTTCTGGCTGCCGGGCGGCGGGGGGCTCGCGGTGGCGGCGCCGCTCGATGTGGCGGGGGTTTCGGTCGTCGGCTCGCTGTTCTGGCTGCATGCGGCGATCAAGGCCGTGGCCCCTGCGGTGCCGATACCCAGCAGCGCGAGCCGGCGTAACGCTTCGCGTCGGGACAGCACCCCATCGACGTGATCGGTGGCGATTTCTTCGGCGATGTACCGCTGCAGAGGGGTCACCTCCGCGAGTATGCCCCGATGCCGACGCCACCGGTACCCACTCAGCGGACAGGTGGTTGCTCGAATAAGTGCATGTCAATCGCGCGAGTAGACAAAATCGTGAATCTGTTCACCGATTCGATTGACAGGCTAATTGGCGGGCGGTTCTATGACGGGGTGACCTACGACACGATCATCCGCAACGGCCGCTGGTTCGATGGCACCGGTGCCCCGTCGGCGGTCCGCAATCTGGGCATCCGCGACGGCCACGTCGTGGCGATCAGCCCCGACGAACTCGACGCCACCGGCTGCCCGCGAGTCATCGACGCCACCGGCAAGTGGATCCTGCCCGGCATGCTCGACATTCACACCCACTACGACGTCGAGGTGCTCAACGGGCCCGCCCTCGCCGAATCGCTGCGCCACGGCGTGACTACCGTCATGCTCGGGTCCTGCTCGCTGTCCACCGTGCACGTCGACGCCAGTGACGCCGGCGACATCTTCGGCCGGGTGGAGGCGATCCCCCGCGATCACGTGATCTCCGCGGTCGAGCAGCACAAGACTTGGACGAACTGCGAGGAATACATCGAGGCGCTGGAGTCGCGACCGCTCGGGCCCAACATCGCGGCCTTCATCGGACACTCCGACATGCGCGCCGCGACGATGGGGCTCGATCGCGCCACCCGGAAGGACCACCGGCCCACGAAGGCCGAGCAAGCGCAGATGGAGCGTTGGCTATTCGAAGCACTCAAGGCCGGGTTCGTCGGAATGTCCTCGCAGCAACTGCTGTTCGACAAGCTCGACGGGGATGTGTGCCGTTCGAGGACCCTCCCGTCGACCTACGCCAAACCACGTGAGCTACGCCGGCTGAAGTCACTGCTGCGGCGCACCGGTCGAATCCTGCAGTCGGGCCCCGACATTCAGAACCCGCTCAATCTCGCCTCGCAGCTGGCGCAGTCGCTGGGCATTGTGCGCAACCCGCTCAAGACCAGCCTGTTGTCGGCCGCGGACGTGAAATCGAACCCGTACAGCATCCACGCACTGGGCCCGGCAGCCCGGCTGGTCGGCAAGCTCGGCGGGAACTTTCGTTGGCAGCACCTGCCCGTCCCGTTCGAGGTCTACGCCGACGGCATCGACCTGGTGGTGTTCGAGGAGTTCGGCGCGGGCGCGGCGGCGCTGCATCTGCGCGACGAAGTCGAACGCAACGAGCTGATGCGTGACGCCGCCTACCGCCGCCGGTTCCGCAAGGAGTACGAGAGCAAGCTCGGGATCCGGGTGTGGCAGCGCGATTTCTTCGACGCCGAGATCGTCGCGTGCCCCGACGCCTCTGTCGTCGGCAAGTCGTTCGGCCAGGTCGGTCAGGAGCGGGGCGGCGTGCATCCCGTCGACGCGTTCCTCGACCTGGTGCTCGAACACGGCACGGCGCTGCGCTGGCGCACCACGATCTCCAACCACCGCCCCGAGGTACTCAAGAAACTTGCGGCGGATTCCGGTGTCCAGATGGGGTTCTCCGACGCCGGTGCGCATCTGCGCAACATGGGTTTCTACAACATGGGGTTGCGCTTGCTTCGCCATGTGTACAGCGCCGAACGGAGCGGAAAGCCGTTCATGACAGTCGAACACGCGGTGCACCGGCTCACCGGCGAGCTGGCCGACTGGTATCGGCTGGACGCCGGCCATCTGCGTATCGGCGACCGGGCCGACGTCGTGATCGTCGACCCCGCCCACCTCGACGACTCGCTTGACCGTTACGCCGAGGAGCGCGTCGACCAGTACGGCGGACTGTCCCGCATGGTCAACCGCAACGACGAGACGGTCGCGGCGGTGTTCGTCGGCGGCCGTGCGGTCTTCCTGGACGGCAAGCCGACCGAGCTCGTCGGCCAACAGCGGACCGGGCGTTTTCTGCGCGCAGCACACAAGTCGCCCGCGCCTGCCCAGCAGGAAGGTGAATTGACCAGTGTCGGTTGAGGATACGGTTCTCGGAATGTGGAAGGCGCTGTCGGCGCGTGACTGGGAGGAGGTCAAGACCTTCCTGTCCGACGACTGCATCTACCTCGACATGCCCGTGGGTCCGGCGGCCGCCGCGCGCGGGCCGGAGGACATCGTCAAGCGACTCAAGATCGGCCTCGAGCCGCTGGCCTCCTACGAGAACTTCACGGGGCTGATGGTCGACAACGGCACCGACGTGATGTACGAGCATTCCGAGGAATGGCATTGGCCCACCGGGGAATCCGCCGTCCTCCAGTTCGTCACCGTGCATCGCGTCGAGAACGGCAAGATCACCCTGTGGAAGGACTACTGGGACATGGGCGCGCTGGCCAACAACGCGCCGCCCACCTGGATGGAAGACTTCGCCAACGCCGACATGTCATGGATGTTCGACGCGACCGGTCTGGTCTGAGGCGACGACCGATCACCCACGCTCAGAACGGCCGCGTCGAGTAGTAGCCGCCGTCCATGTAGTAATCACGGAACTTGTTGCCCTCGTTGTCCTTGTAGTCACATGTGGAGAACCGGGTGCCGCCTTTGGTAGTGGTGGCGTAGGTGCCGCCGGCCGAAGCGCATTCGCTCCTGATGGTCTTCTCCGAGATTTTCTCGGCGTGGGCGATGGGTGCGATCGTGGTGATGAGCGCGCCGAGTACGGCGGCCGCGGCCACGGCAAGCGAGGTGGTGCGTGAACGAGACATTTCGTAACTCCTCTTCGACGTTGTCGGGTTGTGGGTGTCGCATGCGCTGCGACTATCGCGATACTCGTTGATCGCCGTGTCACCCGAAATCGCCGGAGAGCTAGATTCGACTCGCGGAATCGGAAGGGTTTCCTGTCCGTCGGGAAATGCAACAGCGCAGAACTCAGACGCTCCACGCCAATCGGAACCTGTCGGCAGCGTCCTGCGCGCTGAGGTCGCCGAAGTTCTTCTGTTCGTAGCGGCGCACGGCGACGACGGAGTCGACCACCGCGTCGCCGAGGATGTTCCGCATGAGCTCGGAACGGTCCAGCGCATCCACGGCATCGGCTTGGTTGTCGGCCATCGTCACGATGCCGGCCCGCTGTCGTTGCTCGTCGGTGAGCGTGGCGGGATCGACCGTGGTCTCCGGTGGCAGCTTCCGCTCGCGCTCGATCCCGTCCAGGGCAAGGCCCAGGATCGTCGCCGTTGCCAGGTACGGATTGGCCGACGGATCGATGACCTTCACCTCGACATTGGCTCCCGAGGGATTGCTCACCCCGCCGACCAGGAATCGCACTGCGGCTTCGCGGTTTTCGGTGCCCCAGCAGACCGTTGCGCCGGACCAGTGACCGGGTTGCATGCGTTGACCCGACAGCACGGAGCCGGCGAGCACGCCTTGGGCATCCGGCAGCCCGGCGAGCAGCCCCGCCACCGCTGACTCCCCTTCGGCGGTGAGGCCGTTGACGCCGTCGCCGTCAGAGAACAGTGGCAGGTCGCCGCGCTTCATCGAGAAGTGTTGATGCGAACCCGATCCGACCTCTCCCGCGAACGGCACCGGCGACAGGCTCACCCGCATGCCGTAACGTCGCGCGACCCGGCCGACGATGATCCGCATCAGCACCAGCGCGTCGGCGGCCGCGACCGGCGGCAGCGCGGCCAGCGAGATCTCGAACTGGTTGACGCCGTACTCGGGATGGAACTGTTCGATCGCGACACCCGACGCGGTCGCCGCATCGGTGACGTCGCGGACGAATCCCTCGTACTCCAAGACTCCGGCCAAACCGTATTGAGCCCACAGGTGTGACGGGAGCCGGCTGCCGTCGGGGCCGACGAGCACGAACTCCATCTCGTGGCCCACCACCGTGCTGATCCCGGCGTCGGACAACCGACCTGCCACCCGGCCGAGGGCACCGCGGCTGCAGTAAGGGTCCGGAGTGCCGTCCTGGTTGAAGAAATTGCCTGGTGCCCAAGCCAAACCGTCGCCGAGGATGCGCAACCCGCCGAGGTCGATCCGGATCCGCTGGTCCCCCACCACGCCGATCTCGTCACCGAAGACGATGCCGCTCTGGTCGATCGCGAAGACGTGCCACACCGGGCTGGCCCCGAGACCGGGGTCGGCGAACGTGCCCATCCGCCGCAATGGAACCGTCTTGGCGAGCGTGAGACCCGCCGCACTGACCACCGTGCCGATGAGGGTCGCTACCCCGTCGGCCTCGAGTTGGGCGATCGCCGCCGCCGCGAGCGGTTTGGCTGCTGCTGGTTTCACCACAGCCATTGTGCGCGCCTCGCAGCGGGTTACAGCGTGATCTTGCAGCTTTGGCCGATGTCGAGCGTGCGCAACATCCGGCCCATGCCCAACCACATCGCGCACGAGAGCGCGAGGTCGGTCAGCAGCTCATCGGAGAAGTGTTCGCGGCAGCGCTGCCAGAAGTCATCGTCGTCGCGCAACCCGGTGTGGTCGCTGGCGAAGCGTTCGGCGAACTCGGCGGCGATGCGCTCCTGCTCGCTGTAGCCCGGCCACGTCCGCCACTCGGCCGCGTGGTCATACAGGTCCTCATCGACGCCAGCCGCCAGGCCCTCGGAGTCGCGGGTGTTCTGGCACACCACGCACTCGTTGTCCAACGCGATGACCATCCGCGCCAGTTCGCGGACCCGCATCGGCAGCCGGTTCTTGGTGTAGACCGCATTGGTGAAGCCGGCCATCGCGACACCGATATCCGGCGACTTCGTCACCCAAGCGGCAGCGTCGTCGTCGGCGAAGTCTCCAATTCGACTCATGGCGGCATCGTACGCCCGCCCGCCTCGAATTGGAACGCGTTCTAGTTTCGGCTTTGCGGCGGTCAGCCGGTGGTCACGAGCTGGCGATCGTCGGTCCAGTCCCGCTGCAGGAGCATTCGGTGCGCGATGCGCTCCAGCGCCGCCTCGACCTGGAACCGGTCCGGGCGCCCTTCGAAGGTCGGCGAGGTGGCCAGTTTCTCGACGATGCGACCCACGATCGCCGTTGAAATGGAATCGACCTGCCGGATCCCGTTCTGGGTCAGCCAGAGCCGCTCGCCGGTGCGCAGCGCCAGGCCGCGCCCCACCAGATCGTCGAACGTCGGCTCGATGATCTCGTACGGCACGCGGAGACGTTCGGCGATGTCGGTCAGCGTCGCCGATCCGAACACCTGGTTCTGCCGGTAGATCTGCAGCAGTGCCCACATCTGGCTGACGTCGAGGTCGCATCCGGGTTCTCGGGCCAGGCTGCGCAGCCGGATCTCCGGCGAGTCGCGGAACAGCCGTCCGACGGCCACTTCGAGGATCTTCTCCGGCGATTCGGTGCTGGGCATTCCGAAGCCTTCACCCAGATCGGAAGCCGATACCGTCTCCACCTCCCGCAGCTGCACCTCTTTGAGGAACAACGAAACGACGAAGCCGACCGCCGCCACCGGCACCGCGCACAGGAACACCCGCCCCAGCGAGTCGGCGTAGGCCTCGATGACCGGTGCGGCCATCTGCGGGCTCAGCATGTGCAGCGCCTGCGGCGACTCCGCTGCGCGCGGCGGCGCGCCGCCGGCGACCAGCGCGGGCCCGATCCGGCTGGCCAGAAAGTTTGCGAACAGGCTGCCGAAAATCGCTGCGCCGAAGGAACTTCCGATGGTGCGGAAGAACGTGACGCCGGACGTGGCCACCCCGAGGTCGGCGAAGCTCGAGGTGTTCTGCACGACGAGCACCAGCACCTGCATACACAGTCCGATCCCCGCGCCGAGGATGAACAGATACAGCGACTGCTGCCAGGTCGGCGTCGCGGCGTCCATGCCGGAGAGCAACAGGAACGCCACCGCCATGGTCGCGGTGCCCGCGATCGGGAAGATCCGATACCTGCCGGTGCGGCCCACGATCTGGCCGCTGCCGATCGAGGTGATCAGCATGCCCGCGACCATCGGCAGCGTGCGCAGCCCCGATGTCGTCGCCGAGACGCCGTTGACGAACTGCATGAAGGTCGGCAAGAAGGTCAGCGCGCCCAGCATCGCGAATCCGACGATGAAACCGAGGATGCAACACACCGTGAACACCGGGCTGGCGAACAACCGGATGGGCAGGATCGGCTCGGCGGTGTGGAGCTCCACCCACACGAAGATCGCCAGGGCCGCGAAGGAGGCGGCGAACAGCCCGATGATGGTCGGTGACGACCAGGGATACGTGCTGCCGCCCCAACTCGTCGCCAACGTCAGGCCCGACGCGCCCAGCCCGACGAACACGATGCCCGCGTAGTCGATGACGGCCTTGCCGGATTTCGTCAGGGGCGGGATCGCCACTGCCGCGACGGCGAGCACCACCAGCGCGACGGGCACATTGATCCAGAACGCCCACCGCCAGGTGAGGTGGTCGGTGAAGAACCCGCCGAGCAGCGGCCCGATCACCGTGGTGACGCCGAACACCGCGCCGAGAGCGCCTTGATAGCGACCGCGGTCGCGCAGCGGGATGACCTCGCCGATCAACGCCATCGCGGTGACCATGATCGCGCCGCCGCCGACGCCCTGCAGCGCTCGCGAGGCGACGAGCATCGTCATCGAGGTCGCGATGCCGCACAGCACGGAGCCGGCCAGGAAGAACAGCACGGCGGCGCCGAAGACGGTCTTGCGGCCGAACAGGTCGCCCAGCTTGCCCACGATCGCCGTGACGATGGTCGATGCCAGCAGGTAGCTGGTCACCACCCACGACTGGTGGCCGGCGCCGCCGAGATCGGCGACAACCGTCGGCAACGCGGTCGCCACGATCGTCTGGTCCAGCGCGGCAAGCAGCATTCCGAGCAGCACCGCGATGAACACCGCGTTGCGGCGCCGCGAGCCGATTTCCGTGCCGCCGACCTCCGGATCGGCAACCTCCGACGTGACCTGACTCGTCATACTTCCCTTCCGGTACGAAACCCAACAGCCATATCGTTAGGCAGGCTATGAAAGTTACGTACCGGGAAAGAATTGCCCCCGCGAGCGTGCGCAAAACGCTGCCGAGCAGCGGCGTGTTGGGTGCAGACACGCACGCTCGCCGAGACTCGCGGAGAGAAGGTGCAGCTAGAGCGAGGTCGGTGGGCGTGAGACGCACTGGGCCGAGTAAAGCTCCTCGCCCAGCTTGTCCATCAGTTGCAACTGCGTCTCGAGGTAGTCGATGTGGTCTTCCTCGTTGTCGAGGATCTTCTCGAGCAGCGTCGCCGAGGTGGCGTCGCCCTTCTCGCGGCACATGATGATGCCCGGCCGTAGGCGTTCGAGCACCTCGTACTCGATGGCGAGGTCGGCCTCGAACTGCTCGCGCAGGGTCTGCCCGATCCGCAACGAGAACAGTCGCTGATAGTTCGGCAGGCCGTCGAGAAGAAGAATGCGGTTCGTGATGGACTCCGCATGATTCATTTCTTCGAATGACTCTTTGCGTGTGTATTCGGCGAGTTCGGTGAAGCCCCAATTCGCCTGCATCTTCGAATGCAGGAAATACTGATTAATGGCCGTGAGCTCACTCGTCAATTGCTCGTTGAGCAGTTTGAGGACGTCCGGATCGCCTTGCATGGTCGCTCCTAGGCACTTGAGGGCTGATCAAGCTTCGCTGTCGGTGATGCACCGTCCACGCTAGTGCAGTTACCTCCGACAAGCTCGCTTTAATCCTTGTGCGGGGCGTGTTTTCGACCGGAATGTCAACCGGTCCGGCGCCTCGAGGCGCAGATCGGGGGCCTAGTCTGGACTGCCTAGGCTAAGTAAGGTTAGACTCTGCTAACCGTTGCCGAGGCTGCGAGGGAGACAGGGCGATTCGATGGGTCAGTACGATCTGCACTCATTGATTCTCGCGTGCGACTTTCGCGTCGCCGATGTCGAGCGGATGTGGAAATGGCTCAAAAAGCGTCGCGATAATCTGCAGTCGATCGGCGCCCACCATCTCGTCGTATACGAATCGATTTGGGAGCCCAACCGCGTCCTCGTGACAATCGGAATTCGCAACGCCAAATCGGTTCGCGAAGTGCTGGGGTCATCGGCGGTCTTCGAGTGGTTCAACGTCGCCGGGGTCGACGACATCCCACCGATCTTCGGCGGCGAGGTGGTCGAGAAGATCGACCTCTACCCGCCGTCGCCCGCCGACCATGTCGGACGGGTGGTCGTGGGCGTCATGTCGTCGGTGGAGGACGTATCGGCGCTGATGGTCAAGATTCACGACGGCGTCGAACGCTTCAAGCGCGGCGGCGTGCGCAAGGTGTGGGTCTACCGCGCGCTCGACGACGGGCAGGAAGTCATGATCTTGCAGGAAATCGAGGACGAGACCGCCGCCAGGCACTGGATCGACCACCCGGATGCCGCGGCGGAGTGGATGTCCAACGTGGGGATGGGTCCTTATCCCACCCACTTCATCGGCCGCTTTGCCCACTTGATGAGCATCGACGAGCAGGGTTGACGGGGGCGCCATGTTTGTCTGCCTGTGTATGGGGATCACCAGCCACGACGTCACCGAGTGCGTCGCCAACGGCGCGCGGACGTCCAAACAGGTCGCCGAGGCCTGTGGGGCCGGCGGCGACTGCGGGCGCTGCCGGCGCACCCTTCGGGCCATCATCGCCGCCCATTGCGAGGTCGACGGCGCGGCGCCCAAGGCCGTGAGTCGCTGAAGCTGGGCTACTGAGATCCGCGCTTGCCGGTGAAGTCGGCCAGCGCGCTCGCGTTCGCCGCGGCGCCCATCAGCACCGCGAACTGTTCGTTCTCCCTCGCCGTCGCCGCGACGATGCCCTCGCGGGTCGGCGCCGCCATCGTCTGCTTGACCGCCATGAGGCTTGCGATCGGCCGCGACGCCAGAATCTCGGCGTGCCGCCGGGTCTCGCGCATCAGATCCTCGGGTGGGCACACCTTCCACACCAGGCCCATCCGCTGCGCCTCGTCCGCATCCACCCATTCCGACGACATCAGCAGCCATGCGGCGTTCTGCCGGCCGACCAGGCGCGGCAGCAGGTACGACGACGCCGCCTCCGGTGCCACGCCGAGGCTCGTGAACGGGGTCTTGAGTCGCGCTGTTGTCGACATGAAGGCCAGGTCGGCGTAGCCGAGAATCGTTGCGCCGATACCAACTCCGACGCCGTTGACGGCGCAGATCAACGGTTTCGGGAAATCGGCGAGCGCATCGATCATCGTGGTGAAGTGAGAGCCCTGTTCGTTGAACGCGGGATCGGTGATGCGCCTTTGCATCTCGACGAGATCGTTGCCGGCGCTGAACGCCCGTCCCGCACCGGTGAGCACGACGACCGCGACGTTCTCGTCTTCGGCGGCCTCCCGCAGTGCGGTCGCGGTCGCGAGATACAGCTCCTCGTTGAACGCGTTGAGCACGTCGGGCCGGTTGAGGGTCAGGGTGCGGACGCGGTTCTCGTCGTCGATCCGCAGGGTCGTTTCAGCCACGGCAGCAGATTAAGCGTTACCCGTTGCTGTAGACCCGGGTGGGTGCGATGAGCACCACGGTGCGGCGCTGCTCGGCCATCACACGGTCGTATTCGGCCCAGTCGTCGTGGGTTCCGCCCGCGGCTTCGAACACCTCCCGCAGCAGCAGCCGTAACCGGTCGGGTTCGGTGAGCCAGTGTTGCGGATCGTCCGGCCCGGCGAGCTCGGCCTGTCCCTCAACGGTCGCCCACTGCCAGCCCTGGCGGAAGGTCACCGCCAGCTGAGGGCGGGCGCGAAGGTTGGCCAGCTTGACCCTGCCGTAGGTGACGAACCCGAGCACCGGCGCGCCGCCGTCCGGGTGCGTCAGCTTGCCGACGTTGACCAGTGAGGCCTGGATGGTGCCGTCGGCCCGCAATGTCGACACCACGGCGAGGCCGTTGTCGGCGGCGGCCAGTGCGACGGCCTCGTCGAGTGTTGTCATCAGACCTCCTGGGCCACAGCGTTTTCCGCGAACGGCGTCCGGTACACGTAGCGGCTGGTGGGAACCGTGTCGACGTCGCGGTTCGCCCCGAAGGCAGCCGTGCTGGCGACCATCCGCTCCATGCGCTGGCCCAACTCGTCGTCGTCTGCCGCGTCGAAGAACGCGTGCAGGTCGGCCAGCGCAGCGGAGGGGAACAGTTCCTCGACGATCGCCGAGATCGGCGGCGCGCCCGGCGTCAGTGCCCGCACCACCGCGTTCTGCGTGTATCCGAACGTCGACTGGGTCTCGATGGCCACCGGAGTGTGGTCGATGTGCCAGCGCCGCAACCACGTCGGCTCGTCGAGGTCGGCGGGCCTGCGCAGCAGCGCGACATTGGCGAACCCGTCGGTCCGCTCCCCCGGCGCGGTGTGCGGTGGGGCCATCGGGACCGATTCGGTGACCAGATAGGCCGCCACCTCGTCGGCCTCCCGCCGCAGTCGCGCGAGCGCGGCAGCGACCTGATCGCCGTATGACTGTTGAGTCCACAAGCTGACGAAGCCGATCACCGGCGGGTCGAGCGTCGTCAGGGTCATCAACGAGTCGCGCACCACGCCGTCACGCACGTTCACCGCCAGTCCTGGAATCCCGAGATCCAGCAGATCCGGCACGACCTGTTCGCGCACCCGCGAACACCACGCGTCGTCGGTATCGGGCGCCCGCAGCGTGACGATGACTTTCTCCACGAGGCGAACTTAGCGTGTCACGCCGGTCACGCTTCCAACCGCTCGCGGATGCTGGCCAGTCGCTGCCTCAGTTCGTTCTCGTCGATCACCCCGCGGGCCACCAGCGAGTGCGCCAACGACACCAGTTGGCTCTCGGGATAGGGCAATTCGGCATAGCGCGTCGCGGTCAGGGCGTCCTCTTCGTCACGGCGCGCCTTGAAGTCCGGGATGTCGGCATCGCATGCCGCCCGGTCGAGCGCGTCGCACAGCCCGTCCAGGCTCGTCTTCCACGGAGGCACAGGGTTTTCCACCCCGTACTTCTCCGCCATCCGCGGCCAGACCTGATTACGCTCGACGATCTCCTCGAGCGGGGCGACCGTCGTCTGCTCGATACCGGGATCCGGTGTGCCGCTCATGCTTCCGAGGCGGGGTGGACGGCGGGACGGGTGTCGGTGATGACGTTGGTGGTGACGCCCGGTTTGGGTAACGCGACGCCGATCAGGCAGTCACGGGTGATGATCTCGGCGAGTTGCTCCTCGGTCCAGTCCTCGGTGCCCGCGGGGCGCATGGGCATCACCATGAACCGGTGCTTCTGGTTGGAATCCTGTACGCGGACGGTGACCTCATCCGGCAGATACAGCCCGAACTCGGCCAGCACCTGACGCGGCCAGCGGACCATGCGCCTGCGGTAGTTGGGCGTGCGGTACCACTCCGGCGAGTTGCCCAGGATGGGTCGCGGGTAGCAGGAGCACAGCGCGCACACGATCACGTTGTGCAGTGTCGGTGTGTCCTCGAGGATTTCGAAAGCTGTGAAGTCGCTGGGTGTTCCGAACCCCGTGGGCTCCATCCAGTCGACGCCGACCTCCTTGCTGGCGGTCATGGGCTCGGCCAGTGCGAGCTTCTTGAACTCCGGATCCACCCACGCCCTGGCGACGAGCGTCGCGGCGGGAGTGGGCCCGATCTGTTCGGCGAACTCGGTGAAGCGGCGGTGTTCCTCGGCGGTGAAGATGCCCTTCTCGATACACAGTTCCCGCAACGCGATCTCGAGCACCTCGAAGTCGGTGATCTCGTCGACCATCGGCGCGACGGTGCGCTCGTGGTCGTGATCGTGGTCGTGATGTGTCATTTGGCGGCCTCCAGCCAGTGCTCGGGGATCTCGGTCTGTATGACGTCGTCGCCGGTGCCGGTGTAGCCGTGCCACAACTCCGACATGTTGAACCGCACGACGTAGAACCATTCCGGTTTGGCCGGGCGGTCCCAGGTCTCGTCCTCGGCCGCCGGGCTTTCATAAGCGACGGTCGCGATCTCGCCGCGCGCCCCGCGCACGTACTCCGGGGTCCGGGTGTAGAAGATGACCGGCAGTTCGCGCACGATGACCGCGTCGCCGACCTTGAACTTCGGATCGCCTGCCTTCCCGGCATACACCTGCGGGTCACCCTTGCCCACCGCGTGCTTGTGATGGGCGTTGCGCTTGACGTCCGACCCGTCGCCCTCGGACTTCGGCTTGGCTTCCAACTTCTTGCCCGCCAGCCCGCCCTCGTAGCGCGCGTTGACCTCGGCCATCCGTTCGCTCAACTCGGTCAGGCCGATGTGATGCTTCTCGACCAGGACGCGAGCGACAGCCAGCAGCCAGCGGCCGTAATACGGAAGCCCCAGATACTCGGCCCTGCCCACGTCCACGTTGCCGATGCGGCGGCGTTCCTCGGAAAGCCAGATACCGCGCCACGCCAGCACTTCGCAGATGACATACGTCATGTGCTCCCAGAGCTCGTACTGCTTGTTCTCGTACTTGATCGGCGCATCGGGTTCACCGCCGACGTCGTGGACGGGTTTGAGATACGCGGTGATCCGGTCGTGATCGAGCAGATCCGGTGTCGGCGCATCCGGCAGTTCGGGATAGGCCGACTTCAACCGGGCCACCAGTTCGAGTTGCGCTGCTCGCTCGGCCGCCGTACTCATGACGATTCCCTTCGTAGGCCCGGCGTCGACGCGCGCGGTTCAGCTCGGTGGTTCCCATGAGACGGGGTATTGGTGATTCGGACCTGCGGGTCATCCTCGGCTACGGATTCGCGCGCGATAGCGATATCCGCCACCGGCACCTCCGCTGCTGCGAACCGACCCCGTCGGCTGACTTTAACCCCGAAATCGCGTCATCGCAGGCAAATCAGGGCGCCGACTCCAGCGGGGTCTCGCGAGGCGGCGGGTTTGCACTGTCGCACATGATGTTTGGGGTGGCGCGGTTCGAGGGTCGCGGCAGGTCGTCGGCTATGTCGCCGCAACAACCCGAAATTGACGCGTGTGGTACCCCGAGCGGCCGTGTGCAGGGGTCAGAATGAGTGGGTGAGCACCCGCAGCAGGGTCATCGATGCCCTCCGGCCGGCCATGCCCGAACCCGGGGCGGTCAGTCGGAGCCTGCTCGGCGTGCTGGCGGTCGCCTCGATCGCGCTGTTGTGGGATTCGGGTGCGACCGCTGTGTGGGTGGCCGGCGCGGCGGCGGTGGCGGGCGCGGTCGCGCTGCAGGACAGCCCCGGCGGCCGGATCGCGCGTGTGCTGATCGTGACCGCGCAGATGAGCGCCGCGGTCTTCATCGGGGCCCTGCTCTCCTCGTTCGACGTCGCGTTCGTCGCCGCGCTCGCCGTGTGGTGCTTCGGGGCGGGCCTGCAGTGGGCTGTCGGCAACAATGCGGGACTCGTGGCCGCCGCCGGCGGCGCCCTGCTCGCCATCGCTCCTCCGCTCGCGCCCACCGCGTCGTCGGTGCTCATCCCGACCGCCCTGACGATCGCCGCGGGTGCCCTGCAGGCCGGGCTGATCGCGGTGTGGCCGCCGCAGCGGTGGCGGACTCAACGCGGGGCCCTCGCCGAGGCGTACGGGGCCCTGGCCGCGGAGGCGCGCCAGGCCGCCGAGCACGAGGAGACGCCCGCCGGTGCGTCGCTGATGCCGTCGCTGCGCGATGCGTTCATCGACACCCAGGCCAGCCGTCGACCCGAGGCGTACCGAGGCGGGCACCGGCTGCCCGAACGGATCATGGCGACGCTGCGCATGCTGCGCGACGCACCGGTGGGCCAGCGCGACGACGTCTGCCGGGTGCTGGCCGCGGCGGCCGAGGTGATGGACGCGATCGCCGATCACACCCATGTGGCGAGGCGCAACGCCGAGCACGGACTGGTTCGGCTGGATGCCGCGGTGACTGCGTTGGATGACCCGGAAAACCCTGAGGTGAAACGGCTTTCGCAGCAGCTGCACGAAGCGGCGGAGTTGCGGTTTCCGGATCTTTTCCGGCCGGACGTGATCAGTCCCGTGCGTGCGGCGCTGACCACCGTCCGCACGCACATGACGTTGACGTCGCCGCTGCTGCGTCACGCCATCCGGTTGTCCGCGGCCGTCGCGGTCGCCGCGTGCGCGGACCGATTCGCCCCCGTCGCGCACGGCTACTGGATCGCGCTGACCGTGCTGATGGTGCTGCGCCCCGAGACCGCCCACACCTACACGCGATGCGTCGGCCGACTGGCGGGCATCGCCACCGGCGTCGTCGTCGCGTCGGTCATCGTGATGCTGGTGCACCCCACGGGGTGGATCGCCGCCGCGGTGGCCACGCTGTGCCTCGCCGCGACGTACGCCGCGACCAGGACGGGATACATCGCAACCAGTGCGGCCTTGGCTGCGGCGGTCGTCTTCCTTCTCGAGATCGACGCGGTCACCTCGGGGGCGACGCTCGAGGACCGGCTGTTCTCGATCGTCGTCGGCGGCGGGTTGGCGGTCGTGGCGCACGTCGCGCTGCCGGACCACGCGCTGACGCGGTTGCACCACCGCGCCGGTGAACTGCTCAAGACCGAGATCGATTACGCCGCAACGGTGGTCAGAGCCTATGTTCATCCGCTCGACCATCCGACCGACGCGGTGTCATCGGCGTGGCAGCATGCCTACCGTGCCCGCGCCGGATTCGAGGCCGCGTCGGGTGCCACCCGCATGGAGTCACGTGAGTTGCGTCGTTGGTTGCGCTCGTACCGCACCGCGCTGAACGCCGTCACCATCTCGTGCACCTCCCTCGAGGCCAACCTGCCGAACCGGCCGCCGGCGACGCTGACCCCCGAATTCATCGCCGCCGTCGACGATTTCGTCGATGCGCTGCGGGGAGCGCCGCCGAATCCGGGGACACCGTGGACCGTTGACCTCGGGGCGTTGACCGCGGCGAATCAGCAGGTGCGCGAGAAGGCCGACGGACTCTCCGGCGACGACGGGGCCGCTCGCGTATTGGTGTCCGAAATCGCAGCGATCACCCGCAGCCTGTCGGGCATCGCCGCTATCCGCGAGCCCACTTCGGCTGGATGAACACGCCTTCGGCCTCCACGGTGACGCCCTCGTCGTCGGAGAGATAACCCGTCGCGTACGACTTGATGCCCTCGGTCCTGGTGATCGTCGCCTCCGCATGCAGCCGTCCCAGGCGCGTCGGGCGCAGATAGCGCAACGTGATGGTGCCCGTGAACCGGGGGCTCGCCGCGCTGGCGGCGACCTCGCCGAGGACGTGGTCGAGGATCAGCGCCGAGATCCCGCCGTGCACATGTCCCGGCGGGCCCTCGTAAGCGGCGCCGAGCTCGAAATCGGTGTAGACGCCTCCGTGGTCGTCGTGCTCGATGGTCAGCGGCGGCGCGACCGGGTTGCGAAGCCCGATCACCGGATTCCCCCACGGCAGCTGATCACCCTCCGAGGTGAACCGCACGCCGAACGCACCGTCGATCTGCCGCGACCGCAGCGCGGCCGTCGCACTGTCGATCTGCTCGCGGACCGCCGCGACCGTGTCGGCGTCGACCTCGGTACGGATCGTCGCGTCGATCAACGCCCGGACCGAATCGGCCAGTGGGCCGTAAACGCCGCGCAGCCGGTCGATCTCGACCGCCGACACATCTCCGATGTCGGTGAACTCCACCACGCAAGCACTAGAACACGTTCCAGTAAGGGTTGTCGAATCGCCGGTAAACATGGCGCGAGCGCTCAACCTTGTACGTATTCGAAGGCCTATGGCGTACAAGAGTGAGCGCTCGCGGGGGTGGGGCGGCGGGTCTGGGTGGGGCGTGAGCGAGGTGCACGTCACAGTGGGCCCCAAGCTCGCATTAGATTACCTATGTTTTCGTAGTCAGTTGTCTACGAACTGCCCTAGGCTGCTCGTATGGCAGCACGCGCACACAGCGCCGACCCGCGCGCCGAGCGAGTGCGAGCGCTTCTACGGGATGCGGCGTTCGCGCTCGCACACGAGCAGGCGGTCGACGGGTTGACCGTCGGCGACGTCGTGGCGCGCGCCGGCGTCAGCAGGCAGGTGTTCTACCAGCACTTCACGGACCGCGACGACGCCGTCGCGACGGCGGTCACCGTCGCGTTCGCCGCCGCGACCGCCGACATCGGCGGAGATGCCCGCGCCCGCATTTTGCGGCTGTTCGACTTCGTCGCCGAACACCGCGAGGTGTACCGCCACGTGGTCTCCAGCACGGTGGCGCAGCGCGTCGTCGCGGCGTTCCGCGCCGAACTGACGCCGGCGTGCGAGGAGATGGCCGCCGCTGCCATGCCTGCGGTGACCGCGATCGCCGGGGTGGCTCCCGAGGCCGCGACCAGGTTCCTGGTCGGCGGCTTCACCGAGGTGCTGCGCTCGTGGATGGACGACCCGAGCGCCACCGACCTCGGCGACCGTGTGCGCGCCGCACTGGACACCGTCAACGCCCTGCTGGGCGTTCCCGAACATTCGAGAGGTTCACGACATGGGTAGACATCACGCCGCGGAGCGGTCCGGGGTCCGCGACCGCACGGCCGTGCGGATGACCGCGCTGGCCCTGCTCGGTATGACGCTCGTCGTCATCGCGATGATCGCCAGCTACTCGGGCGCGTTCGCCAAGCCGGAGCTGCACAACCTGTCCGTTGCCGTGGCCGGGCCGCCGCAATTCATCGATGGCCTCCGAGGCAACGACGCACTGACGATCACCGAGGTCGCCGACGGAGCCACGGCCCGCCAACAGGTCTACGAACGCAAGGCCGACGCGGCATTCGCCGTCGATCCCGGTGGTGCGATGACGACCTATGTGGCGGGCGGTGGCGGTCGCAGTGTGGCCGCGGCGGCCGAAACCGTCGGCGAGGCGGTCGCTTCCAAGGCGGGGCTGCGCTCCGTCGTCGAGGATGTCGCACCCCCGTCGGCCGGCGACCCGTCGGGCACGGTCGAGTTCTACGCGGTCATCTTCCTGTCCATCGGCGCAGCGGTCGCGGCGACGGTGCTCGGCAGATTCATGGGCACCGTGCGCAGACCCGCCACCCTGGCGCTGCGCACCGTGACCCTCGCCGGGTACTCCGCGCTGCTCGCCGGTGGCGTCACGCTCTACGTCGACGGAATCCTCGGAGCGTTGGTCGGCCACACGTGGCAGGTCTTCGGCACGCTGTGGCTGTACTCGATGGCCGTCGGCGGGGCGATCACCGGTGTCGCCGCGGCGTTCGGCTCCGCCGCTTCGTTGGCGTTGACGGGATTCCTCGTGATCGTCGGCAACGCCGCGGCGGCGGGACCCGTCGGCCGCCCGCTGCTGTCGGAGTTCTACTCCACCTTCAGCACGATCGTGCCGCAGGGCGCGGGTGTCTCGCTGCTGCGCAGCGCCGTCTACTTCGGCGGCAACGGCGCGCAGACGCCGTTGATGACGCTGCTGTTGTGGGGCGGGGCCGGATGTCTGCTCGCAACCGCCGCGACCGCGGCCCGGGTGAATTATCGTGCGGTGCATGAGCATCTCGCCCGGCGACGAGACCTACTACGACCTCGGGTCTTATCACCGGTCGATTGAGACACCGTCGCCGCAGGCGCAGGTGTGGTTCGACCGCGGGATGGTCTGGTGCTACGCGTTCAACCACGAGGAGGCCATCCGCTGCTTCGAGCGGGCGCTCGAACTGGACCCCGACCTGGCGATCGCCCGCTGGGGCATCGCGTATGCGGTCGGGCCGAACTACAACAAGGGCTGGGAGGCGTTCGATCCCGTCGATGCGGCCGCGTCGCTGGCCCGTGCCAGGATGGAACTGCAACTGGCCGTGGGCAACCGGGCGTCGCCGGTGGAGCAAGGCCTGATCGCCGCGCTGCAGGCCCGCTACCCCACCGCCGATCCCGACGACGCCGAAGCGCTTGAGGCCGGCGGCGCGCGCTACGCCGACGCGATGGCGGCCCTGGCGCAGGCCTACCCCGACGACATCGATGTCCAGGCCCTCGCCGCCGACGCGCTGGTGAACGTGACGGCATGGGCGTTGTGGGACACCAGAACCGGCGAACCCGCACCCGGCTCGCGGGTGGTGGCGGCCAAGCGGATCCTCGACGACGCGCTGGCCGCCGACGTGGGCCGCGGCCACCCCGGCGTCCTGCACCTCTACCTGCACACGATGGAGATGTCGGCGACCCCGCAGGACGCATTGTCTGCCGCGGATCTGCTGCGCGGCCTGGTACCCGACGCCGGTCATCTGCAGCACATGCCGAGCCACATCGACGTGCTGTGCGGCAACTACCGCGACTCGGTCGTGTCGAATCTGGCTGCGGTTCAAGTGGATCGGCGATTCGTCGAACGAGAGGGTCCGCTGAACTTCTACTCCCTGTACCGGGCGCACAACCTGCATTTCGTGGTGTATTCGGCGATGTTCGAAGGTAATTCGCGCGCCGCGTTCGCCGCCGCCGACGAGCTGGCCGCCCAGCTGACTCCGGAGCTGCTGGCGATCGAATCCCCGCCCATGGCCGACTGGCTGGAGGCCTTCGTGCCCCTGCGCACGCATGTGCTGGTCCGGTTCGGCCGCTGGGATGACCTGATCGCCGAACCGCTGCCTGACGACGCGGAACTCTATTGCAGCACCGTGGCGACCATCCACTACGGGCGCGGAGTGGCTCACGCCGCGAAGGGCAACCTAAAACAGGCCCGCGCCGAGCGTGAGGCCTTCGCCGACGCCTACCGCCGCATCCCCGACAGCCGGTATCTGTTCAACAACACCGTGCTCGACATCCTCGCTATCGCCGCCGCGATGCTCGACGGTGAGATCGCCTACCGCGCAAACGATCACGACACCGCGTTTGCGCATCTGCGACGGGCGATCGAGTTGGACGACGCGTTGCCGTACGACGAACCCTGGGGATGGATGCAGCCGACCCGCCACGCCTACGGCGCGCTGCTGCTCGAGCAGGGCCGCGTCGAGGAGGCCGCCGAGGTTTACGCCGCCGACCTGGGCCTCGATCCCACGTTGCCCCGACCGTGCCAGCATCCGAACAACGTGTGGAGCCTGCACGGCTACCACGAATGCCTGCAGCGGCTGGGCCGCGACGCCGAGGCCGCGATCATCGGTCAGCAGCTCACGCTCGCCGCGGCGCGCGCCGACGTGCCGATCCGCGCCTCGTGCGCGTGCCGGCTGGAGGTCTCCCCGGCCTGCTGCGACTGATCCGTAGACTCCGACACGTGGCCCTCAGCGACGACGACCTCGCCCGCCTCGGCCGCTGCGTGGAGCTGGCGCGTGAAGCGTTGGAGGACGGCGACGAGCCGTTCGGCTCGCTTCTCGTCGACGACGCCGGGCGCACGCTGTTCGAGGACCGCAACCGGGTCAAGGACGGCGACCACACCCGCCATCCGGAGTTCGCGATCGCCCGCTGGGCGGCGGCGAACCTGACGCCCGGACAGCGTGCTGCCGCCACCGTCTACACTTCCGGCGAGCACTGCCCGATGTGCGCGGCCGCCCACGCCTGGGTCGGACTCGGCCGCATCGTCTACGCCGCATCCTCAGAGCAGCTGACCAGATGGCTGACCGAGTGGGGTGCCCCGCCTCCGCCCGTGGCACCGTTACCGATCACCACGATTGCGCCGGGCCTGGAGGTGGACGGGCCCGCGGGCGGGTACACGGACCAGATGAAGACCCTCTACGAAGCGAAGTTCCGGCCGTGACCGATCCGTCGCACACCACAGCCGTATCCGAACCGGGCTGGGTCGAGCACGTCATCTGGTGGCACGTCTACCCGCTCGGCTTCGTCGGTGCGTATCCGGCCGATCCACCACCGGGTCCGGACGAGCATCGGCTGCGTCGCATCGTCGACTGGCTCGACCACGCGATCGAGCTCGGCGCGTCCGGACTCGCCCTGGGGCCGATCTTCTCGTCGCGCACCCACGGGTACGACACCACCGACCACTTCCGCATCGACCCGCGGCTCGGTGACGACGACGACTTCGACACGCTCGTCGGCGAAGCCCGCCGCCGCGGCCTGCGCATCCTGCTCGACGGTGTGTTCAACCACGTCGGAACCGATTTCGCCAATACCGATTGGCTCCGCACGCGCGGCGATAACGTCGACACCTTCGAGGGCCACGGCGATCTCGTCGCGCTCGACCACGACAACCCCGCGGTGGTCGACTACGTCGTCGACGTGATGACCCACTGGTTGGGACGCGGCGCCGACGGATGGCGCCTGGACGCGGCCTACGCGGTCCCGGACCAGTACTGGGCACGAGTGCTCCCGCGCGTCCGCGAAATCTTTCCCGACGCGTACTTCCTCGCCGAGATCATCCACGGCGACTACTCGCAGCGCGTCCGGGCCTCCGGGTTCGACTCGGTCACGCAGTACGAGCTGTGGAAGGCCGTGTGGAGCGCGCTGAACGACGGAAACTTCCACGAGCTGGACTGGGCACTGGTGCGGCACAACGAGTTTCTCGACACCTTCGTGCCCATGACCTTCGTGGGCAATCACGACGTCACCCGGATCGCCAGCCAGCTCGACGACATCCGGCACCTCGAGCACGCGTTGGTGCTGCAGATGACGACCGGTGGAACGCCGAGCGTCTACGCCGGCGACGAGTTCGCCTACAAGGGGATCAAGGAGGAGCGGTTCGGCGGCGACGACGCGGTGCGACCCGAGTTCACTACTCCCCCAGCTGATCTCGACGAACACGGCGCCGACGTGTTTCGTCTGCACAAGTTCCTGATCGGACTGCGCCGACGCCACGCGTGGCTGCACGCGGCGCGCACCTCGCCGCTGCAGCTGACCAACCGACAGTACGTGTACCAGAGCCGCGCCGGCTCCGAGTCGCTGATCGTCGCGCTCAACATCGACGACGAGCCCCTGCCGATCTCGCTACCCGACCTCGGCTTCGACCGGGGTGAAGTGCTCGCCGGGTCCGGTGCACCGCCGTCGGAGGTCGTCGCGACCACCGAGGTCGGACCGCACGGCTGGCTGATCATCGCTCCGCGCTGAGCAGTTCGACGGTGAGCGGGTCCGGTTCGCCGTCGTAATACTTGGCCAGCACGCGGTCGAAGACCTCCGGGTCGTCGGCTGCCCGGCCGAACAACGTCATCGACGAGCGCACCTTGAGATTGTCCGGCCACCCGAACAACACGTCGGCCGACGACTGCTCACTGCGGGCGACCAGGTCGGCGCATTGCCGCAGGCGCGGACCCAGCACGTCGTGGGCGAGATATGCCCGGGCCTCGGCGAGGGAAGCGATCCCGTAGCGCTGCGCCGTCGGGCTCCTGCCGAGCCCACGCATCTGGGGAAAGACGAACCAGATCCAGTGACTGCGCTTGCGCCCGGCGCGCAGTTCGTCGAGCACCGTGTCGTAGACGCGTTCCTGGGCGTCGACGAAGCGTTGCAGGTCGAAGGGGTCGTCGGAAGGCGATCTGTCTTTAGCCATGTCACGGCCAGTCTGACAAGCTAACCTGTGCGGTTCAATGACCACTCGCAACGGCAGGCGGACGAAGGCGCCATCGTGACGCGCCGCCGTGTTCCGCGCCCCCGTGAACTGGCCCCCCTGCTGCAGTTCAAGAAGCCACAACTGAACGCTACGCAGCGTCGTCTGGCGGCCGCTTTGACGATCGAGGACCTGCGCCGGATCGCCAGGCGCCGGACCCCGAAAGCGGCGTTCGACTACACCGACGGCGCCGCCGAGGACGAGCTGTCACTCGCGCGTGCACGACAAGCGTTCCGGGACATCGAGTTCCACCCGACCATCCTGCGCGACGTCTCGCACATCGACACCGGCGCGACGGTGCTCGGCGGTCACGTCGCCCAGCCGTTCGGCATCGCGCCCACCGGCTTCACCCGGCTCATGCACACCGCGGGCGAGATCGCGGGCGCGCGTGCCGCCGCGCGGGCAGGCATTCCGTTCTCGCTCTCGACCCTGGGCACCAGCTCCATCGAAGATGTCAAGGCGGCTAACCCGCACGGCCGCAACTGGTTTCAGCTGTACATGTGGAAAGACCGGGACCGGTCGATGGCCCTGGTCGAACGGGCTGCCGCCGCGGGCTTTGACACGCTGTTGGTGACCGTCGACGTACCGGTCGCGGGCGCGCGCCACCGCGACACCCGCAACGGGATGTCCATTCCCCCGACGCTGACGCTGCGCACTGTGCTCGACGCGGTCCCGCATCCGCGGTGGTGGTTCGACCTGTTCACCACCGAACCGCTGTCGTTCGCCTCGCTGGACCGCTGGCCCGGCACCGTCGCCGAGTACCTCGACACCATGTTCGATCCCACGGTCAACTTCGATGATCTGGCGTGGATCAAGAACCAGTGGCCTAAGAAGTTGGTGGTCAAGGGAATTCAGACACTGGAGGACGCCAGGGCCGTCGCCGAACTCGGTGTCGACGGCATCGTGCTGTCCAATCACGGTGGCCGCCAACTCGACCGCGCGCCGGTGCCGTTTCACCTGCTGCCCACCGTGGCCGCCGAACTCGGCGACACCACCGAGATTTTGCTGGACACCGGTGTGATGTCCGGCGCCGACATCGTCGCGGCGATCGCGCTGGGCTCGCGCTTCGTGCTCGTCGGTCGCGCCTATCTCTACGGGCTGATGGCCGGCGGCGAGGCCGGCGTCGACCGGGCGGTCGAGATCCTCTCGCAGCAGGTCGCGCGCACAATGCGGCTACTCGGGGTGACCTCGCTGAGCGAGCTGGGCCCGCGCCACGTCACTCAGCTGCATCGGCTGCTGCCCCGCGTGTCGGATACGGACCGGAATCCTCCTGAGTCACTCTAACCACACTGGTAACAGCCCGTTTCTGCCCGTACTCGAGTCCTCGCCGAGTCGTAATCGTTAGCCAACCGCGATGTGGCAACCGCATGTCGGGACGACAGTTGCAGCGCGACTACGTGTTTCATTACCAACGCACAGCAAACGGCAATTGCTTGTGGAAGCGATGAAAGGTGGGTTGGTTGCCGTTATGAGAATCTTGGAGAGGTGCCGGGATACCGGTACGAAATTGTTGCGCCGAATGGCGGTGGCCGCGGTTGCCGCGGCTGCGCTGCCCGGGCTGATCGGATTCGTCGGGGGCTCGGCGACAGCCGGGGCGTTCTCGCGTCCGGGACTGCCGGTCGAATATCTGGATGTGTTCTCCCCAGCGATGAATCGCAATATCCGCGTTCAGTTCCAGGGCGGTGGACCGCATGCGGTCTATCTGCTCGACGGCCTGCGCGCCCAGGACGACTTCAACGGCTGGGACATCAACACCCCGGCCTTCGAGTGGTACTACCAGTCCGGGCTGTCGGTCGTCATGCCGGTCGGTGGGCAGTCCAGCTTCTACACCGACTGGTACCAGCCGTCGCGGGGTAACGGCCAGGACTACACCTACAAGTGGGAGACGTTCCTGACCCAGGAACTCCCGGCGTGGCTGGAAGCCAACAGGGGCGTGTCGCAGAACGGCAATGCCGTGGTGGGCATTTCGATGGCCGGCAGCAGCGCGCTGACCTACGCCATCTACCACCCGCAGAAGTTCATCTATGCGGGCTCGCTGTCGGGCTTCCTCAACCCGTCCGAGGGTTGGTGGCCGATGCTGATCGGGCTGGCGATGCAGGACGCGGGCGGTTACAACGCCGAGAGCATGTGGGGTCCGTCGACGGATCCGGCGTGGAAGCGCAACGACCCGATGATCAACATCAACCAGCTGGTGGCCAACAACACCCGCATCTGGATCTACTGCGGCACGGGTACGCCGTCGGATCTCGATGGCGGTGTGGCCGGCCAGAACCTGATGGCGGCGCAGTTCCTCGAAGGGTTCACGTTGCGGACCAACGTCACCTTCAAGGACAACTACATCGCCGCGGGTGGTACCAACGGCGTGTTCAACTTCCCGCCACAGGGGACTCACAGCTGGGGCTACTGGGGTCAGCAGCTGGAGATGATGAAGCCTGACATCCAGCGGGTGCTGGGTGCGCAGGCCAGTGCCTGACGGCACCGCCTAGATCCACCCACAACAGGAAGCCTGCCGTTTCCCCCGAACGGCAGGCTTCCTGCCGTTCGGGGACGCCTGCCGGGCCGGCGAGTGAGAGGCCACGGCCGTGAATCGGTGAGCTCAGCGACCGGGAATGCTCGTTCGCCGCAGGCGTACGTCACACGTGGCAACGGGGAACAAACGAGGCCCTCCGAAGGTTGAGCGCAACAGACTCAAACTTTGGAGGATTGATGGCTGAAGCCAAGACAGTTCCGGTCCTGTTCCTGAGCGAATCGATCGTGCTGCCGGGGATGGTCGTGCCGATCGAGCTCGACGAGGCCGCCCGCGCCGCGGTGGACGCCGCGCGCGCCAGCGAATCCGGTGAGCTGCTGATCGCTCCCCGCCTCGAGGACCGGTACCCGTCGTACGGCGTGCTGGCCTCGATCGTGCAGGTCGGGCGCATGGTCGGCGGGCCGGCCGCGGTGGTGCGGGGTGAGAGCCGCGCGCACATCGGCGCCGGTGCGACCGGACCCGGTGCGGCGCTGTGGGTCGAGGTGACCGTGGTCGAGGAGACCCCGGCGAACGAGGAGACCTTCAAGCTCGCCGCCGAGTACAAGAAGCTGCTGCTGGCGATGCTGCAACGGCGCGAGGCCTGGCAGATCATCGACTTCGTCAACCAGCTCTCCGATCCGTCGGCGCTGGCCGACACGGCGGGGTACGCGTCGTATCTCACCCAGGTTCAGAAGCGTCAACTGCTCGAGACGCCGGACGTCGGCGAGCGCCTGCGCGCGCTGATCGAGTGGACGGGTGCGCAGCTGGCCGAGGTCGAGGTCAACGAGAAGATTGCCGAAGACGTGCGTGAAGGCATGGAGAAGACGCAGAAGGAATTCCTGCTGCGCCAGCAACTCAACGCCATCCGCAAGGAATTGGGAGACGACGACGGCACGGGGTCTTCTGATGACTACCGGAGCCGTATCGAGGCCGCCGACCTTCCCGAGAAGGTTCGCGAGGCCGCGCTGCGCGAGGTCGGCAAGCTCGAGCGGGCCGGCGATCAGAGCCCGGAGAGCGGCTGGATCCGCACCTGGCTGGACACCGTCCTGGACCTGCCGTGGAACGTCAGCACCGACGACTCCACCGACCTGCAGGCGGCCAGGGCGATCCTGGACGCCGACCACCACGGCCTCGAGGACGTCAAGGACCGCATCGTCGAGTACCTGGCCGTGCGGGCGCGCCGCGCCCAGCGCGGGTTGCAGGTCGTCGGCGGCCGCGGTTCGGGCGCCGTGATGGTGCTGGCCGGTCCGCCCGGGGTCGGCAAGACCTCGCTGGGCGAGAGCGTGGCTCGGGCGTTGGGCCGCAAGTTCGTTCGCGTCGCCCTGGGTGGTGTGCGCGACGAGGCCGAGATCCGCGGCCACAGGCGCACCTACGTCGGCGCGCTGCCGGGGCGCATCGTGCGTGCCATCGGTGAAGCGGGTTCGATGAACCCCGTCGTGCTGCTCGACGAGATCGACAAGGTCGGCTCCGACTTCCGCGGCGACCCCGCGGCGGCGCTGCTCGAGGTCTTGGACCCGGCGCAGAACCACACGTTCCGTGACCACTACCTCGACCTCGACCTGGACCTGTCGGACGTGGTGTTCCTGGCGACGGCCAACGTCATCGAGAACATCCCGTCGGCGCTGCTGGACCGCATGGAACTGGTGCAGATCGACGGCTACACCGAAGACGACAAGGTAGCCATCGCCCGCGACTTCCTGCTGCCCCGGCAGCGCGAGCGCGCGGCGCTGACCGAGGACGAGGTGACGGTCACCGAGGCGGCACTGCGCAAGATCGCGGCGGACTACACCCGCGAGCCGGGCGTGCGTCAGTTCGAGCGGCTGCTGGCCAAGGCGCTGCGCAAAGTGACGACGAAGCTGGCGGCCGACGAGGTCACCAGCATCACCCTCGACGAACCGGATCTCGTTGAGTACCTGGGCCGTCCGCGGTTCCTGCCGGAGTCGGCCGAACGCACGGCGGTCCCGGGCGTGGCCACCGGGCTGGCGGTCACCGGGCTCGGCGGCGATGTGCTCTACATCGAGGCCGGCGCGACCGACGGTGAACCCGGGCTGCAACTGACCGGGCAGCTGGGCGATGTCATGAAGGAGTCCGCGCAGATCGCGCTGTCCTACGTGCGCTCACACGCCGAGCAGTTGGGCGTCGACCCCAAGGCGCTGGACCGGCGAATCCACGTGCACGTGCCCGCGGGCGCCGTGCCGAAGGACGGCCCGTCGGCGGGCGTGACGATGGTGACCGCGCTGGTGTCGATGGCCACCGGTCGGCAGGTGCGCGCGGACGTCGGCATGACCGGTGAGGTCACGCTGAACGGCCGGGTGCTGCCCATCGGCGGCGTCAAGCAGAAGCTGCTGGCAGCGCAGCGGGCCGGTCTGTCAACGGTTTTCATACCGCAACGCAACGAGCCGGACCTGGACGATGTGCCGGCCGACGTGCTCGACGCGCTGGAGGTCAAACCCATGACCGACGTCGCCGACATCGTCGCGCAGGCGCTGCAACCCGTCGAGGCCGAGGCCACGGCAGCGGCCTGACGACAACACGCACTCAGGGTCGTGGCCGGGTCTCCGGTCGCGACCCTGAGCGTGTGTGCGGCCGTCTTTCGCCGGTGATATGTCGCATGCTGCCGCTACCGTCGGTGCATGGCGTACGACGAGGACCTCGCTCACCGTATCCGCGAACTGCTCAGCGGGGAACGCGGAGTCGAGGAAAAGCCGATGTTCGGCGGGTTGGCGTTCCTGGTCAACGGCAATATGGCGGTGGCCGCCAGCGGTCAGGGCGGTCTGATGGTGCGGGTGCCGTACGACGACGCCGCAAAGCTGTTGTCGCGTGAGCACGTCGCACCGATGGTGATGGCGGGCAGGGAGATGCGCGGATGGCTGCGGGTGACCAGCGACGGGCTCACCACCAAGCGGCAACTGCAGCCGTGGATCACGCGCTCGGTCGATTTCGCGAAGAGTTTGCCCCCGAAAGAGCGCGGGTACGCCAGCCGACGTGGACGCCGCAGCACGTAAGAAGCTGGCAAAGCGCCTGCTCGACGAGGCGGGCACGACCTACGCAGAAGACGCCGGTATCCGGTTGGCGGACAAGCCGATGCCGCTCTTCAAACTGCTCACGTTGTGCATGCTGTCGAGCAAGCCGATCGACGCCTCCATCGCGGGGGCAGCCGCGCGGGAGTTGTCCCGTGCGGGGCTGCGGACCCCCAAGGCAGTTCTCGACGCCGACCGAGCGGACATGATCCGCGCGTTCGGCCGCGCCCACTACGTGCGGTACGACGAGAGCTCGGCGACCAGGCTCACCGACATCGCGCGGTCCGTCGTCGACGAGTACGGCGGGGACCTCCGCGCGCTCGAGGGCGCCGATGACCACGACGTGGCCGGTTTGACGCGAGCGCTCAAGCGGTTCAAGGGAATCGGCGACACCGGTGCCGACATCTTCCTGCGGGAGGTGCAGGACACCTGGACGTGGATCCGGCCGTATTTCGACTCTCGGGCCACGACCGCCGCCCGCGAACTCGGACTGCCCACCGGCAGCGACGAACTCGCCGCGCTGGCGCCGGGTAAGTGCGCGAAGCTCGCCGCCGCGTTGGTCAAGGCGTCACTCGACGACGAGCTGCGCGAGCGCGTGGCCGCAGGGGGATGACGCGGTGGCGATCCGGATCGGCACGTCCGGGTGGTCGTACGACCATTGGAAGGACGTGCTGTATCCCGCTGGGACGCCGGTGGCCAAGCGGTTGGCCCGCTACGTCGAGGAGTTCGACACCGTCGAGCTGAACGCCAGCTTCTACCGCTGGCCGAAGGACAGCGCATTCGCCGGCTGGCGGCAGCGGCTACCCGACGGGTTCACGATGTCGGTCAAGGCCCAGCGAGGGCTGACGCACTACCGGCGGTTGCGGGACCCGGAGCCGTGGGTCGAGCGTTTCGAGCGGTGCTGGAATCTGTTGGGCGACCGTAGCGAAGCCCTGCTCGTGCAGTTGCATCCGGAGTTGGAACGCGACGACGCCCGCCTGGAGTACTTCCTCAAGCTGATGCCGGACCGTATTCCGGTGGCCATGGAGTTGCGGCACGCGTCGTGGGACGACCCCGCCGTGTACGACCTGCTCGAGCGCCACGGCGCGGCGTACGTGGTGATGAGCGGGGCGAACCTGCGCTGCGTTCCGCGGGCCACCAGCAACCTGGTCTACATCCGGATGCACGGCCCGGACCAGGACTCGATGTACGCGGGGTCCTATCCCGACGACGAGTTGCGCCGCTGGGTGGACAGGATCCGAGCGTGGGACGGCGAGGGCAGGCGCGTGCTGGTCTACTTCAACAACGACCTGGGTGGGCACGCGGTGTGGAACGCGCAGACCCTCAAAGCGATGCTCGCCGACTGACGCCGGACCCCGCCGCGGCGGGCGGAATCCGGTTGCGGCACGCTTAGGACCCGACATGCGTGTTTTATCTCTGATCGCGACCGCCGCGGTCGTCGTCGCGGGGTGTTCGGCCGAACGGATCGTCACCACCGACGAGCCCTTCGTTGCATCGCCTCCGACCTCCACCACCGCGGCACCGCCCGCGCCGCCGAACCGCGCACACCTGGTCGACGCGTTCGACTACGTCGCGCATCCGGAGGGGACGGCTGTCTACCACTTCACCACGCCGAGCGGGCGGTGGGCGTGCGCGATCGTCCCGCGTGAGAAGGCGGGGTGCCAATCGGCGAGCGCCCCGCAGTCCAGCATGAACATCACCGGCGAACCGGACACCGTGCGCGATTCCGGCGCCGAGCAGGCCGCACCCAACGCGATCGTCGTCGAACGCGAGGGCGAGCCCCGGTTCGTCGCGCTGACGCGACCGGAGTTCGTCCTCCGCGATGCGAAAGTGCTCGACTTCAACCGGGTTCTGGCCGTCGCCGGATTCCGCTGCAACGTGCAGGATGCCGGTGTCTCGTGCATGAGCGAGGCGACGGGCAAGGGATTCACCTTCGCCCCTGAGGGATTTCAGCCGCGCTACACCGAGGTGCCCGCCAACGCGCCGTAGCGCTCTAGATCAACGCGGCCGTACCGTCTAGATCAATGCGGCCGTACCGTCTAGACCAACGCGGCCGTACCGTCCGGGTTGACCTGGACCTTGGCGCCCGCAATGTCCTCGGCCACCGTCGCCGCCGCACCCGCCGCGTCAGGAATGACCGCCAGGACACGCGCGTCGTCCGGTGTGCGCACCGCGAGGAACGCCTTCTCCGGCGCACCCTCCCGGTCGAACGGCGTCGTCCACGTCTCGACGGTGCCCACGCCCGACCAGTCGACGAGCGCCTCCCGGGTCGGCTCGCGATCGACTTCGGACTGCACGTCCTCCCAACGGAATTCGTGCGGCGGCGGTTCGGTGCCATAGACGCCGAAACTGTGCTTGGTGAGGTAGCCGCCGTTGGCGGTGATCAGTCCGAGCTGGCCGGGTGCGGCGACCAGCCGTTCGGCCATGGTCGCGATCGAATGGGTGACGTAGTTGTTCCACGGCCCGCCGGCGAACGTGAGCCCGCCGGTCACCGTGAGCGGCCTGTCGGGGTCACCGAGCGGAAGACCGAGTTCGTTGGCCGCCACCTGAACCGCCGACGGGAAGCACGAGTAGACGTCGATGAGCGCGACGTCGTCGGCGCCGATACCGGCCAGTTCCAGGGCGCGTCGACCCCCGATGCGAATGGCCGGTGAGGTGTGGAACTCCGCCCGCTCGCCGATCGCATACGTGTCGTGCGAATCGGTACCCGAATACGGGAAAACCCAACTGTCTCTGGGGATCTGCAAATCAGCCGCCTTCTCGGCGGAGGTGAGCACGAGGACCGCCGCCTGGTCGACCATGTTGTTGGAGTTCATCAGCTTCGGGTACGGCCAGCTGATCATCCGGTTGCTCGGTCCGGGCTGCCAGATCTGCTCGGCGGGCACGGCGTCGCGGTTCCACGCGTGCGGATTGGTCGCGGCGACCGCACTGAACTGAGCCCACAACTCGCCGATCCGACGCCGGTGCTCCTCGTCGGACTCCCCCGCGGCGATGCGCAGGGCCTGCTCGAACATCGGGTAGACGAACGCGGGCCGGTCGAGGTTGATCTTGATCTCGGCGGGGCCGGCCATCGGCACGCCCTCGTCGGCGCCCTCGGCCATCGGCACCGACTCGTCCTGGCGCGGCCAATCCGGCCTGACGCCCTTGGCGCGCAGCCGGCTCCGTGTCCGCCAGGTCTCTCCGCCGGCGATCAGCACCACCTCGGCGCGGCCGTTCTGGATGTCCCGGCACGCCTCGTTGACCAGCGATTGGGGGGTGTTACCGCCGACGCCGGTGTAGCGGGTGTCCGCGTTGTCGGCGTTGATACGTTGCGCAAGAAGCAATCCCGGATCGCGATAGCGCCACGACAGGAGGTTGACCACACGCACCGAGTCGACCGCCTCGAGGACCCTGGGGTCCGCCGCATTGCGCGCCGCGGCGACCATCAGGTCGATCGGCGACACCTCGGGATTCTCGTCACGCTGGTTGACTTGTCCGTAGCCGACCAACACCGGCGTCCTGGGTTCCATCACGGCCTCTCTCGATAGGCGAAAAGTGTGCCGTCGGCGATGAGCCGATCGGTGTCCTCAATGGAAATGCCGAGGATCTGCTGACAGATCTCTCGGGTGTGCTCCCCCGGCATCGGCGCGGGAAACAGCCGTGCGGGCGGGATGTTCGTGTACGGCGCGGGCCGTGTCTCGCTGAGCATCGGCGCGTCGAACAGCGGATGCTCCATGTCGGAGTACAGCTTTCGGAAACACACCTGCGGGTCGGCAGGCACGTCGACGGCGCGGTTCATCGGGGCGGCCGCGACGCCGGCTTGCTGGAGTGCGCGTGCCACCGCCGTCTTGTCGCGGACGCGGGTCCACTCCGCGGTGTCGACGCCGCCGGTCAGCGAGTTCAACGCGGCGCGGTCGGCATCCGATTGCAGCGAGATCACACACCACTCGTCGTCACCGGCACACGGGTATACGCGATGTTCGGCGGTGCCATCGACGACGGGCAGACCCGCCTCGCGCGCCGCTTCGGCGACATAGCGCGCCGCCAGCTGACTGACCGCGGCCTCGGCCTGCGAGACGTGCACCCGTGCGGGCTGCCCCGTGCGGTCGCGCCGGATGACTGCGCCCAACGCCGCGATCGCCGTGAGCCGCGCCGACACGTGGTCCGGGAAGATCGTCGTCGCGTCGTAGAACTCGCCGTCGGCGGACGCCCACAGCGACGTGACCCCGGTGGTGGCGCGCACCAGCGGTCCGTATCCCATCCGCGCGCTCCACGGCCCGCCTGCACCGAAGGCGCTGCTCTCCGCCAACACGATGCGTGGATTCAATTCGCGCAGCCGGTCGTAGGAGAACCCCAGTGACGCAAGCGTTCCCGGCTTGAAGTTCGCGAAAACGGCATCGGCGTCGGTGACCAGGCGGGAAAACAGCTCGGCGCCGGCGGC
The DNA here is from genome assembly GCF_001050035.1 of Mycolicibacterium komanii. The sequence goes on along the minus strand of NZ_CVTA01000017.1, from coordinate 9,421 downwards.
CGACCGCAGATCGAGGCCCAGGCTCTTCTCGTTGCGATGGGTCAGCGCCCAGGATCTGCTCATCACCTGACCGGGCGGGGCCTGTCGCAGCCCGTCGGGATAGGCGGCGCTTTCGATTTTGATCACCTCGGCGCCGAGGTCGGCGAACAGCCTGCCGAGTTCACCCCCGGCGACGATGACTCCGAGATCGAGGATGCGCATCCCCTCGAAGGGACGCTGCACCGGGGTCGCAGGTCGCCGATACTCCGATGGCGTTGTCGCCCAGGCGGGTTCGTCGGCTCCCCCGTCCGGCGCCGGCCGCTGCAGACCGCGATGCCGGCCGTCGACGACGAACGGCCCCACGGGCGCGACGACCTGTGTGTCGGGGGCGAACGTCGCGGTGGTCAGCGCACCGACCGACCGGAAGTGCTCGGAGGCCAACGCCTCCGTGGGTGTGAGTACCGCCGCGATCGGGACCCCCCGCTCCTGACCCTCGGCGACCAGGGTGTCCATCGTCTGCGCGGCGACGAAATCACCGATCAGTGCGTTGAGTTCACGCGATGCCGCGTACCGCGCCGCGATCGTCTCGAACTTCGGATCGGCGAACTGCTCGGGCTCGCCGAGCCAGGCGCGCATGGCCCGCCACTGACGGGGCGACAGCAGGCAGATCCGTACGCGGCCGTCCTTGCAGGTGAAGATCGGATAGATGTTCTGGTTACGCGGCCTGCCGCGCCAGATCTCGGTGGTCTTCTTGATCCCGACGGCGGCCTGCCCTTCGGATCCGAACGGCGGATCCAACGACTGAAGTACCGCCTCGAACCGGGAGAAGTCGATGTAATCGCCTGTGCCGGTGCGTAACCGGCGATAGTAGGCGGCCAGTGCCGCCCACGCCGCTTGAACGGCGGCGGTTCCCGACGCCAGGCCGATCGGCGGTAGCACGGGCGTGCCGGTGGTAGGCCCGGTACGGGACAACGCCGTCGACAGTGCGTACAAGACCGGGTCGGTGGCCTGCCACGAGGCGTAGGGCCCGTCGGTGCCGAAGTCGGTGACCGACAGCACGACGAGGTGGCCGTACCGCTGCGCCAACGCATCGCACGACATCCCGAATTCAGCTGCGCCGCCTGGTCTTCCACCGTCGACGACGATGTCGGCGGAGCTCGCCAGGTTCCACAGCGCCTGCCGGTCATTTGGATCGGCGGGGTCGAGAACCGCGCACCGCTTGTTCGCGTTGTTCAGCAGAAACGGCACGCTGGCCGCCGCCACGGTCGGCAACGCCCGTCGGTCCGAACGCCCGCCGGGCGGTTCGATCTTCAGCACGTCGGCGCCGAGGTCGGCGTAGAGCCGGCTCACCCCGTCGGATTCGGCGCCGCCGAGATCGAGCACCCGTACGGATGCCAGCAGTGCGTCGCTCATGCCGCCAGCAGTTCCTCGGCCCACCGCAGATGGTCGTCGGTGTCGGTCGCCACGTACATCAGGTCGACGAAGACATCGGGGTATCCGGCGTCAGCCAGCGTTTGCACCGCCTCGGCGACCGCGTCGACAGGCGTGCTCGCCGCGACGTTGATCCGCACCCAGGTGTGAATCGCCGACGGGTCCCGGCCCGCCTCGCGGGCGGCGTCATCGATGGTGCGGCGCAGCAGCGCGAGCATCTCGGGCGCGACACCGCCGGGCACCTGCACGGCCGGCAGCCAGCCGTCAGCGCGCCGTCCCACGCGCCGCAGGCTCGCCGGGGTGAACGCAGCGAGGTAGATCGGCGGGCGCGGCTGCTGGACCGGTTTGAGGTCCACCCACGACGACGGGATCGACCACCGCTTTCCGTCGTGCTGCACCGGGTTCGTCGTCCACAGCCCCTCGAGGGCGTCGAGCAGCTCGTCGAGCTGGGCTCCCCGGCCGCGGAACGGGGCGCCGGCGGCCGAGAACTCCTCCGGTGACCACCCGATGCCGAAGCCGGGAACGAGCCTGCCCCCACTGACCACGTCGATTGCGGTCAGCTGACGGCCCAGCTGCACCGGCGGATACCACGGTGCGACGAACACGCTGCTGCCCAACCGGACGCGGGTCGTCGCCGTGGCGGCCACCGCCAGCGCGATGAACGGATCCAGGCCGGCGCGGAACTGTTCGGGGATGGTGTCTTGACCCGCGTAGCCGACGCTCGGGTTCACCGGCGTCAGCAGGCGGTCGCCCACCCACAGGCTGTCCGCGCCGAGGCTCTCGGCGGTGGCGGCGTAGCGCGCAAGGTCGGCCCGGGCGGACTCCCCGAACTGCGGCACCGCGAATCCCAACACGGAAGAACAGGCTAATGGGTAGGTTCACACGCATCGGGTACAGGATTGGCACCTCGTTCACCCGCCCCGACGATGATGAGTCAGATGACTGCCCAGGCACTGTCCCCCACGCTGTCCGCCGATGAACTCGATCTGATCGACGCCTACTGGCGCGCCGCGAACTACCTGTCGGTCGGCCAGATCTATCTGCTGGACAACCCGCTGCTGCGCGAGCCGCTGGCCCCCGAACACGTCAAGCCGCGCCTGCTCGGCCACTGGGGCACCACCCCCGGCCTCAACCTGGTCTACGCGCACCTGAACCGCGTCATCCGGGAACGCGACGTCAACGTCATCTACATCACCGGCCCTGGCCACGGGGGCCCGGGACTGGTCGCGAACGCCTACCTGGAAGGCACGTACAGCGAGGTGTACTCGGCGATCCCCGAGGACACCGATGGGCTGCGAAAGCTGTTCCGCCAGTTCTCGTTTCCCGGCGGCATCCCCAGCCATGTCGCCGCCGAGACCCCCGGCTCCATCCACGAGGGCGGTGAGCTCGGCTACGCGCTGGTGCACGCGTACGGTGCGGCGTTCGACAACCCCGATCTGGTGGTCGCCTGTGTCGTCGGCGACGGCGAGGCCGAGACCGGACCGCTGGCGGCCAGTTGGCATTCGAACAAGTTCCTCAACCCGGTCACCGACGGCGCGGTGCTGCCGATCCTGCATCTGAACAGCTACAAGATCGCCAACCCGACGGTGCTCGCGCGGATACCGCAGGAGGAACTCGAGTCGCTGATGTTCGGCTACGGCTACCGGCCGATCACTGTGGCCGGAGACGATCCCGCCAACGTGCATCAGCAGCTGGCCACGGCGTTCGACGAGGCCTTCGACCAGATCGCCGCGATCCAGCGCGCCGCTCGCCTGGACCGCGAACCCGGCCGCCCGTTGTGGCCGATGATCGTGCTGCGCACCCCGAAGGGCTGGACCGGACCCCGCGAGGTCGACGGCAAGAAGGTGGAGGGCACGTGGCGCTCGCACCAGGTTCCACTGTCGCAAACCCACACCAACCCCGAACACCGCACCCAGCTCGAGGCGTGGCTGCGCAGCTACCGGCCCGAGGAGTTGTTCGACGAGGACGGTGTGCTGCGACCCGAACTGCGCGCAATCGCCCCGCGCGGACAGCGGCGGATGAGCGCCAACCCGCACGCCAACGGCGGGCTCCTGCTCAGGGACCTGGACCTGCCGCCGTTCACCGACTACGCCGTCCCCGTTGACAAACCGGCCTCCGAATCGGCCGAGGCAACGCGGGTGCTCGGCACGTTCCTGCGCGACGTCATCACGCGCAACCCGGACCGGTTCCGGCTGATGGGCCCCGACGAGACCGCATCCAACCGACTGGCGGCCACCCTCGAGGCCACCGACAAGGCCTGGATGGCCGAGCTGACGCCCGACGACGAGAACCTCGGCCCCGAGGGCCGGGTGATGGAGGTGCTCTCCGAACACCTCTGCCAGGGCTGGCTCGAGGGCTACCTGCTGAGCGGCAGGCACGGGCTGTTCAACTGCTACGAGGCGTTCGTCCACATCGTCGACTCGATGCTCAACCAGCACGCCAAGTGGCTCAACAGCAGCCGGGAGCTGTCCTGGCGCGCACCGATAGCATCGCTGAATTACCTTCTGACGTCCCACGTCTGGCGCCAGGACCACAACGGCGCATCGCACCAGGATCCCGGGTTCATCGACCACGTCGCCAACAAGCGGCCCGAGGTCGTCCGGGTCTACCTTCCGCCGGACGCGAACACGCTGCTGTCGGTGGCCGACCACTGCCTGCGCAGCCGCGACTACGTCAACGTGATCGTCGCGGGGAAGCAACCGGCGCTGACCTACCTGGACATGGAGTCGGCGATCGCGCACTGCACCCGCGGCCTCGGTATCTGGGAATGGGCGAGCAACGCCGCGGGCGATCCGGACGTGGTGCTCGCCTGCGCCGGTGACATTCCGACGCTGGAAACCGTGGCCGCTGCCGACATCCTGCGCAGGCGGTTGCCCGAGCTGGGCGTGCGGGTGGTCAACGTCGTCGACATCATGCGGTTGCAGCCCGAGTCCGAACATCCGCACGGCCTGTCCGAGCGCGACTTCGACTCGATTTTCACCAGGGACAAGCCGATCATCTTCGCCTATCACGGGTATCCCTGGCTGATCCACCGCCTGACCTACCGCCACACCAACCACGCGCAGCTGCACGTGCGCGGGTTCAAGGAGCGCGGCACGACGACCACGCCGTTCGACATGGTGATGCTCAACGACCTCGACCGTTTCCACCTCGTGATGGACGTCATCGACCGGGTCGAGGGACTGGGCAGCAGCGCGGCGGTGCTGCGGCAGGAGATGGCCGACGCCCGCCTCGCGGCCCGGCGCTACACCCGCGAGCACGGGGAGGACGATCCGGCGATCTCGGGGTGGACGTGGGACCCGGACTACCGGGGGCCGTCGCTGTCGCAGGACACCCTCGGCGAGCACGATCGCTAGACTGGATTTTCGTGTCCGACCAAGCCGTCCTAGCCGACCGCCCGCATCCGCTGGTCGAACAGCTTTCCGCGCTGCACCACTTCCGCACCTACGTCGACATCGCGGTGGTCGTGGTGGTCTTGGCGCTGACGAATGTGATCGCGCACTTCACCACGCCATGGGCCAGCGTGGCGACGGTTCCGGCCGCGGCGGTGGGCCTGCTCGTCCTGGTCCGGTCGCGCGGGCTCGGGTGGGCCGAACTCGGGCTGGGCCGCGACCACTGGAAGTCCGGAACCGGCTACGCGGTGGGTGCCGTCGCGTTGGTTCTGTCGGTCATCGCGATCGGCGCGTTGCTGCCGTGGACGCGGCCGATGTTCATGAACAACAACTACGCGACGATCTCGGGCGCCCTCATCGCGTCGATGGTCATCATCCCGCTGCAGACCGTGATCCCCGAGGAGCTCGCCTTCCGGGGCGTGCTGCACGGGGCGCTCAACCGCGCCTGGGGTTTCCGCGGTGTCGCTGCGGGCGGCTCCCTGCTGTTCGGCCTCTGGCACATCGCCACCTCGCTGGGCCTGACCAGCAGCAACGTCGGCTTCACCCGCATCTTCGGCGGCGGCCTGCTGGGCACGGTTGCGGGCGTGACGCTGGCGGTGATCGCCACCGGCGTCGCGGGCTTCGTCTTCACCTGGCTGCGTCGGCGCAGCGGCAGCCTGATCGCGCCGATCGCCCTGCACTGGTCGCTGAACGGGCTCGGCGCGTTGGCCGCCGCGTTGGTGTGGCACCTGAGCTGACGTCAGTGCGACGCGCGCTTGCGGGCGCGGAACTCCCTGTTCTTGAGCTTGTTGCCGCAGGTCGCCATGCTGCACCACGTGCCGCCGTGGTTACGGGAGCGGTCGTAGAACGCCCACTGGCATTCCTCGTTGGCGCAGGCCTTGAGCAGCGACCAGGTGCCGTCGCGCTGCGCGTCGTGTATCGCCAGTAGCAGTTCGGTCATGCGGTCGTGCAACGAAGTGCCCACCGCAGAAAGCCGCACCCGCCCGAGGTCGTCCAGATCGGCGCGCGCGGCGCCACCCGCCGTGGTGCGCAGCGGGGCCAGGTCCTCAGCCGTCGGCGGTGGGCCGCCCGCATTGTGGACGAGCATCGCGCGCAGGGCCTCGCGCACACCGCGCAGCACCTCGAGGTCAGCGGCGTCGACGGTAGCCCCGGCATCGAGCAGGCCGTGCTCGCGCAGCCACGGCTGTGCGTCGTCCGGATCGGCGAGCCGATCGGGACCCGACGGCAGCTCCGCCGTGTTGACCAGGCTCTGGATGAGGGCCAGCCGCGGCGGCGCCGGCTTGGTCTCCTGATCCCCGAGCCACTCCGTAGTCATATAGGCAGCCTAGCTTTGCATGACCCCTATTTCAACTTGACTGGTCATGCATGACCGTTATAAGTTGTTTAGTGGTCACACCATCCGCTTCCAACCCAAGGATCGAAATGTCGGACACCCAGAATTCGCAGACGCTCTTGACCCGTTCGACGGCCGCCGGATCCGCCGCACCGGCGCCGTCACTCCGGGGGCGGATGGCGGCGAGGCTGCGGGCGAGCAAGTTCGACCGGCTGGCGGCAGTCGGCGGCGGCACACCCGCCGGCGGTGCATACGCCGCGCACTGCGCCCGGCTGACGTCGACCGCCGAACGTGACGCGGTGGCCAGGTCGTTGCGGCGCATCGTGCGCGACGCCCGGGGGCACGGCCCGTTGATGTCGTCGCGGGTGCCGTTGCACACGTCGAACATCGCCGCCGCCGAGGATCTGATCGACGAGATCACGTTGCGCCTGCACTCCCCTCGGCCCGTCGGCGCGCGGGGTATGGCACGGCTGCGCCTGCTCCTCGCGGACGGCACCGGTCCCCTATACCGGTACGGCCGTGGGGATCTCGAGGGCCGGCTGCGCGCGGCGCTGGCCGAGCTCTAGACGATCAGTACGGCGGCCCCCGAGACGCGGCCGGACGCGAGGTCGCCCAGCGCGGCGTCCGCGCGGTCGAGCGGGTATGGCGGGCTCGTCACGTCGATGTGGTGGTCGCCCGCGAAGGCCAGGAAGGCGCGCGCGTCGGCCCGGGTGTTCGCGGTGACCGACCTGACCTGACGCTCCTGGAACAGGTGGCGCTGGTAGTTCAGCGTCGGGATGTCGGAGAGGTGGATGCCCGCAATCGCCAGCGTGCCACCGCGATCGAGGGCTTCGAGCGCGGGCAGGACGAGCTCTCCGACGGGCGCGAAGAGGATCGCGGCATCGAGGTCGACGGGCGGGCGATCGTCGGCGCCCTGCGCCGAGGCCGCGCCGAGGTCCAGCGCGAGGTCTCGCGCCTTCTCCCCGCGGGTCATCACGTGGACCTCCGCGCCCTGCGCGATCGCCACCTGAGCGGTCAGATGCGCACTGCCGCCGAAACCGTAGATCCCCAACCGCCCACCGGGCGGCAGGTCCGCGCGCATCAACGCGCGATAACCGATGATGCCCGCGCACAACAGCGGCGCCAGTTCGGTGTCGGAATAGCCGTCCGGTAGCGGAAGCGCGTATGCCGCTGGGACGGTGGCGAATTCCGCATACCCACCGTCGGCGTCCCAGCCCGTGTAGCGCGACTCCGGGCAGAGGTTCTCGTCGCCCCTGACGCAGTACCGGCACCGCCCACAGGTATGGCGCAACCACGCGATGCCGACGCGGTCGCCGACGGAGAACTCCTCACCCGCGCCCTCCGCCACCTCGACGACCTCGCCCACGACCTCGTGGCCCGGCACCACCTGCGGCCGGTGCACCGGCAGATCGCCCTCGGCGACGTGAAGATCGGTGCGGCACACGCCACATGCCCGCACCGCGACCAGAAGCTCGCCCGCTGCCGGCCTCGGGATCTCGACCTCCGCGCGCTGCAGGGGCCGGGTGTCGATCGGTCCCGGATGTCGAACCTGCCAGGCGGTCATGGTGGAAGTGCTCACCACCACATCGTCGCCCCGTCGAGTCGGGCGCACCACCCCGCCTCGATCCCGTCGCGTAAGTACACAACCACCGGAGCCGTCGGCGCGTGAGGAAGATCTCAGCACCCTCCCATAACAAACAAATATCGTGGAATCGATAGACCAACTAACCGGATGCTGACAATGCTGTGCCGGGCACCGGCGCTGCCTAGGAGAAGGTGAGGAATGAAATCAGTTGTCGCACTGGCGATTGGAACGTTAGTGGCCGGCGGTGTCGCTTTTGCCACTCCGGCCCATGCGGGTTGTCAGTCGGGGTGGACGCCGTGGGGCGGCGGACAAATCTGTGACGGCCCGATAGCGGCGGACGGTAACTTTCAGCGTTGCCAAACGGTGGGTGTTCTCGGCTTTGGCGGCAACCTCCCGTGCTTCACGGTGAACGTGAACAACCTCAACGGTCAGCCGCCGTGGGTGGGGCCCTGAGAGCCTGACGATCGCGTCAAATTCCCCTGTTTCTGCGGCCCCGGCCGTCCTAGACTCCGAAGACAAGGGTCGGGGGACGATCCGAGGGGAGCCCGCATGCGAGGCATCAATCATCGGTGGGCAGCAACAGTGCCGATTGCTCTCATGCCGTTCGGGGCAGCGGTTGTCTCGCCTCCCGGGTTCGCCACGGCCGCAGAGTGCGGAATGGGGACCGTCTACGACGCGCTCTCGAATACCTGCGTCGTCGCCGCGCCAGCGCCCGCTCCTCCACCGCCACCACCACCGCCCCCGCCGGCGTGGAACGGGGACATCACGCCTTACTTCTCCGTCGGGGTGTGCGTACCGATTCCAGTTCCGTTCGCACCGTCGGTCTGCGCGAGCGTTTAGCGCTGCGCGGCGAGCACCGGGTGACAGCTGCCCGCGCGGTTCGCGGCTGCCACCGCACTTCCCGCGCGGGCCGTCACGTTGGGCGCGCAGCTTTTGTCAGGCCGGAGGCGTCATCCCCGGCGCGTTCTCCGGCGCGACCGGGACGGGCACGCCGACCTCGGGCCGCGGCGCGGGCGCGTTGGGATCCGCGGGCGGAGCCGCCGGTGCGTTCGGGTCGGCGGGCGGGGGCGGCGGTGCGTTCGGATCCGCCGGCGGTGCCGCCGGTGCGTTCGGGTCGGCGGGCGGTGCCGCCGGGGCCGCCGGCGGGGTGTACGGCCGGATCGAGTTGGCCAGCGTGACCGCTTCTTCCTTCGGCACAGGGTTATTCGCGGTGCCGAGCCAGACCACGAACCACCGCTCGGGTGTGCGCTGACCGCGCGGCGTGCCGGGTTCGACCGGATTGCCGACGACACCGGCCCAGATCTGACCGTTCGGCTTGTTCGTGTCGGTGAACTTCACCTCGTAGTACGACGCGACGCCCGGCATGCCGTCGACGTCGAGTTCGGCGGTCTCGTGATTGATTCGGGTGCCGGGGAACGGCATGAAGAACTCGCCCATGTCGGACGCCAACCGTTGGGCGGCCTTGGTGTTGTCCGTCTCGGCGCCGGCGAACAGCTTCAGGTCGAGCCGGCCGAGCAGGATGCTTGTGTCGTTGGGTGGTTCGGCGCCCTCGGGAGCGATCTTGGTCAGCAGGGCCTGGCCGTAGGACAGCTGCGTCGAGTCCGCGACCTTCCATCCCGCCGGCACGACATAGCTCATGCCGCCTGCGGCCGAGTCCACCCGGCCGGGATCGCCAGGCGCGGGGGCCGGTGCGTTCGGATC
>NZ_CVTA01000016.1 GCF_001050035.1 Mycolicibacterium komanii | reverse complement strand
ATCACCCGCGAACAAGCCACCGTCGGCGCACTACGCAAAGCCGCCGAAGGCCACGACGTCTCCATCCAAGCCCTGTCCAAGAAGGAGAAAACCGGCGCGTCGTTCGCGGACTTCGCGGCCAGCGCCAAGCAGGTGACCGGCAACCAGGACTGAGGAGTCTACAAGTATCGGAAGTTCCGGCCGCAGGGCCGCGAGCAACGTCTTTTAGTGCGCCGGTGCGGAAGTCGCGTTCACGCGCCGGCGCACTGCTCTGCGAGACGACGAAAAGAGGAGAGCCACCGTGCCTGGCGGGATGAGTTTCGAGCTGACCGAGGACCAGGAGCTGATCCGCAAGTCCGTTCGTGAGTTGGCGGGCAAGTTCGACGACCACTACTGGATGGAGAAGGACCTCGCGCACGAGTTCCCGCGGGAGTTCTACGACGCGATCGCCAAGGGCGGTTGGCTCGGCATGACCATCCCCGAGGAGTACGGCGGGCACGGCCTGGGCATCACCGAGGCCACGCTGCTGCTCGAGGAGGTCTCGCGCTCCGGGGCCGCGATGAACGGCGCCAGCGCGATTCACCTGTCGATCTTCGGGATGCAACCCGTCGTCAAGCACGGCTCCGACGAGCTCAAGGCCGAGACGCTGCCGCGGATCGTCAACGGTGATCTGCATGTCTGCTTCGGCGTCACCGAACCTGGTGCGGGGCTGGACACTTCGCGCATCACCACCTTCGCCAAGCGCGAAGGCGACAAGTACCGGATCAACGGCCGCAAGGTGTGGATCTCCAAGGCGCTGGAGTCGGAGAAGATCCTGCTGCTGACCAGGACCACACCGTTCGACGAGGTCACCAAGAAGACCGACGGCATGACGCTGTTCCTCACCGACCTCGATCCCGACCGCGTCGACATCCGGCCGATCAAGAAGATGGGACGCAACGCGGTCAGCTCCAACGAAGTGTTCATCGACGACCTGATGGTGCCCGTCGAGCACCGGGTGGGCGAAGAGGGCAAGGGCTTCAAGTACATCCTCGACGGCCTGAACCCCGAGCGGATGCTGATCGCGGCCGAGGCGTTGGGCATCGGGCGGGTGGCGTTAGAGAAGGCCGTCAAGTACGGCAACGAGCGCCACGTGTTCAACCGCCCCATCGGCATGAACCAGGGCCTGCAGTTCCCGCTCGCTGATTCCCTGGCCCGGCTCGACGCTGCGGAGCTTGTGTTGCGCAAGGCAACGTGGCTCTACGACAACGGCAGACCCTGTGGGCGAGAGGCCAATACGGCGAAGTATCTGTGCGCCGACGCCGGATTCGGCGCCGCCGACCGGGCCCTGCAGCTGCACGGTGGCATGGGTTATTCGGAGGAGTACCACGTCTCCCGCTACTTCCGCGAGTCGCGGCTGATGAAGATCGCGCCGGTGAGCCAGGAGATGATCCTCAACTTCCTCGGCGAGCACGTCCTCGGACTGCCGCGCAGCTACTGACGGAGGAGCACTACCACTGATGGTCAACTATTTCGATCTGTCCGGTCGTTCGGCGTTGGTGACCGGTGCCGCGGGCGGTATCGGCTCCGCCGTCGCACAGGCCCTCGCCGACGCGGGTGCCGCGGTGCTCGTCACCGACCTGGACAAGGACGGCGCCGCAGCTGTCGCCGAACGCATTTCGGCCAGTGGCGGCCGAGCGGAGTCCGCCGCGTTGGACGTCTCCGATCGCGACTCGGCCGACGCCGCCGCCGCGCAGGCGGCCACGCTCGCCGACGGCGCCCTGCACATCGTCATCAACAACGCGGGTGTGACCAAACCCGCGATGTTCGAGAAGACCACGCAGGAGGCGTTCCGGCTGCTCTTCGACATCCACGTGATGGGCGCCTTCAACGTCACCCAGGCCGCGCTCCCGCACATCCCCACCGACGGGACCGGGCGCATCGTCAACGTCACCTCGGCGGCGGGTCTCACGGGCACGCTGGGCCAGGTCAACTATTCGGCGGCCAAGGCGGGCATCATCGGATTCACCAAATCCCTTGCCCGCGAACTGGCGACGAAGAAGATCATGGTGAACGCGCTGGCGCCGCTGGCAGCCACGCCGATGACGGAAACCATCCGCACCAACGAAAAGTTCGCGGCCAACATGATGAACCGCATCCCGATGAAGCGGTGGGCCGACCCCGAGGAGATCGCCGGGGCGTTCGTGTTCATGGCATCCGACGCCGCGTCCTACATCACCGGACAGGTGCTGCCGGTCGACGGCGGAATGGTGATGTGACCGGCGCAGCACCGCTGAGCGGCGTCACGGTCGTCGCGATGGAACAGGCCGTGGCCGCACCGATGTGCACCCGGGTCCTCGCCGACTTCGGTGCCCGCGTGATCAAGGTGGAGAACCCCAACGGTGGTGACTTCGCCCGCGACTACGACGACGTCGTCAACGGCCCCGGAGGCCTCGCCGCGCACTTCGTCTGGTGTAACCGCGGTAAGGAGTCGGTGACGCTGAACACCAAGGCGCCCGAAGGCATCGAATTGCTGCACCGCCTCCTCGACCGGGCGGACGCGTTCGTGTCCAACCTTGCGCCGGGTGCGACCGCGCGGATGGGCCTGGGTCCCGCGGACCTCGCCACGCGGCATCCCAACGTGATCCCGGTCGAGATCGACGGCTACGGCCCGGGAGGGCCGATCTCCCACAAACGCGCGTACGACCTTCTCGTCCAAGCGGAAGCGGGTTCGTGCGCGGTCACGGGCTACCCGGGCATGCCGGCGAAGCCGGGGCCCGCGATGGCCGATTTCTCCACCGGCCTGTACGCCGCGATCTCGATCTTGGCGCTGCTGGTCGGGCGCGGCAGGGGCAACACTCCCACCGCGGGCCCGTCGGTCGCGCTGAGCCTGTTCGACGTGATGACCGACGTCATGGGATACCAGCTGACGTACACGCAGCATTCGGGCATCGACCAGGAGCCGCTCGGTGTCAGCTCACCCGCCGTCGCGCCGTACGGGGCGTTTCCGACACGCGACGGCCAGACGGTGGTGCTCGGCACGACCAACGATCGGGAATGGCAGCGGGTGGCCCGCGAGATCATCAACCGCCCCGACCTCGCCGACGATCCCCGCTTCGCCACCAACCCCGACCGCTGCGCGCACCGCGAGGTCCTCGAGGAGGCGATCGGATCCTGGTGTGCCCAGCACGATCTCGCCGAGATCCAGAAGATCGCCGACGACGCCGGGATCGGTAACTCCCGCTACAACGTCCCCAGCGAGGTCGTCGTCCACCCTCATCTCACCGCCCGCGACCGCTGGCGCACCGTCGCCACGCCCAAGGGTGACATCCGCGCGCTGCGTCCGCCGCCGGTGATCAGCGGGTTCGAGCAGCCGATGGGCGCCGTGCCCGGGTTGGGGCAGCACACCGACGCCGTCCTCGGCGAATTGGGGCTCAGCGCTGAGGATCTCGCGCGGCTGCGCGCCGAAAATGTGATCGGACCGGCGTACTCGTGAGCGAGGACGTGCTGCTGACCTCCGACAGCGAGGGGGTGCGGACCCTGACGCTGAACCGGCCGGAGCGCAAGAACGCGATCAACGCGCAGCTGTGGGAGGAGCTGGCCGAATCCCTGCGGGCCGCCGCCCGCGACACCGACCTCCGTGGACTGGTCATCACCGGGGCGGGCGGGGCGTTCTGCTCGGGCGCCGACATCGGCACACCCGAGGACATCCATCCGCGGCACAAGCTGCGTCGGCTTACCGACGTCGCTCTGGCTCTGCACGAGCTGTCCCTACCCACCATCGCCAAGGTGACCGGTGTCGCCGTCGGGGCGGGCTGGAACCTCGCGCTCGGTTGCGATTTCGTGGTGGCGACGCCGGAAGCCCGGTTCTGCCAGATCTTCTCGAAACGCGGGCTGTCCGTCGACCTCGGCGGCTCGTGGCTGCTGCCCAAACTCGTCGGCCTGCAGCAAGCGAAACGACTGGTGCTGCTGGCCGACATGATCGACGCTGAGGAGGCGCGCTCGCTGGGCCTGGTCACCTGGGTGACGCCCACCGACGAGATCGACGGCTTCGTCGCCGATCTCGCCGCCCGGCTGGCAGCGGGCCCACCGGTGGCGCTCGCGCAGAGCAAGGCGCTGCTCAACGACGGGGCCAACGCGACGCTGCGCGAGGCGCTGGCCAACGAGGCCCGCGCGCAACCCGGCAACTTCGCCACCGCGGACGCGACGGAGGCATATGCCGCGTTCGCAGCGAAACGCGACGCCGTATTTACTGGTCGATGGGCGATACGGCCCGGATCGGAGAAGGACAATGCGTGAAACCGTGATCGTCGAGGCGGTGCGCACACCCGTCGGCAAGCGTAACGGTGGACTGTCGGAGATGCATGCCGCAGATCTGTCGGCGATCGTGCTCAACGCGCTCGTGGAGCGGGCGGGCATCGACCCCGAGATCGTCGACGACGTGGTGTGGGGTTGCGTGTCGCAGGTCGGCGACCAGTCGAGCAACATCGGTCGCTACGCGGCGCTCGCTGCGGGCTGGCCCGAAACCATTCCCGGCACGACGGTCAACCGTGCCTGCGGGTCGAGCCAACAGGCGCTCGATTTCGCTGTCCACGCGGTGATGTCGGGTCAGCAGGATGTCGTCGTCGCCGGAGGTGTGGAGGTGATGAGCCGGGTGCCGCTCGGCTCGGCGCGGGCCACCGGAATGCCGTACGGCCCCAAAGTTCTGGAGCGCTACGGGGACTTCTCCTTCAACCAGGGCATCTCGGCGGAGCTGATCGCCCAGAAGTGGGGCTTCTCGCGCACCCGCCTCGATGAATACTCGGTGCGCTCACACGAGCTGGCCGCGGCCGCACAGGACAAGGGCGCCTTCGAATCTCAGATCATGCCGGTGTTCACCGACGGTGAGCCGGTCGTCGCCGACGAGGGCGTGCGACGCGGGAGCACGGTCGAGAAACTCGCGGGGCTCAAGCCGGCCTTCAAGGACGACGGTGTGATCCACGCGGGGAACTCGTCGCAGATCTCCGACGGGGCCGCCGCGCTGTTGGTGATGGCGGCCGATAACGCCGTGGCACTGGGCCTGAGTCCGATTGCCCGCTACCGTGCGGGCGCGGTCACCGGCGCTGATCCGGTGCTGATGCTGACGGGACCGATCCCGGCCACGGAGAAGGTCCTACACAAGGCCGGGGTGTCTCTCGACGAGGTGGGCGTGTTCGAGGTGAACGAGGCGTTCGCCCCGGTGCCGCTGGCGTGGCTCGCCGAGACCGGCGCCGACGAAAGCAAGCTCAACCCGCTCGGCGGAGCGATCGCCCTGGGGCATCCGCTCGGCGCATCCGGCGCGGTCCTGATGACCCGGATGCTCAACCACATGCGCGACAACGGGATTCGGTTCGGGCTGCAGACCATGTGTGAGGGCGGCGGAACCGCGAACGCCACCCTCGTAGAACTCATCGCCTAGCGCTGGCGGCAGAACCTGTCGCCAACGCTCTTGCCCTGATCACGGAGGACCCGCGTGCAACGAGACCTGTTCACCGAAGACCACGAGGCGTTTCGCGAACTCGCGCGTGACTTCGTCGAAAAGGAAGTGGTCCCGCACTATCCCGATTGGGAGAAGGCCGGCCGCATGCCGCGCCAGGTGTTCAAACAGATGGGCGCGCTGGGCATGCTCGGCATGGCGATCCCCGAGGAGTACGGCGGTGGCGGCACCCCGGACTACCGCTACAACGTGGTGCTTCAGGAAGAAGCGGCCCGCGCGCTGGTCACGCTGTCGACGGTGCGCACCCAGCTCGAGGTGATCCTGCCGTACTTTCTGCACTACGCGAACGAGGAGCAAC
Source organism: Mycolicibacterium komanii (assembly GCF_001050035.1). The sequence goes on along the minus strand of NZ_CVTA01000016.1, from coordinate 65,153 downwards.
GCAAGCGTTGGTTCCCGGGGCTGGCGGCCGGTGAGCTGCTGACCGCCGTCGCGATGACGGAACCGGGTACCGGATCCGACCTCGCGGGTGTGCGCACCACCGCCGTCCGCGACGGCGACGACTGGGTCCTCAACGGCGCCAAGACCTTCATCACCGGCGGAATGCAGGCCGACCTGGTGATCGTGGTGGCGCGGACCTCGACCGATCCCGACAACCGGCGTAAGGGGCTGTCGTTGTTCGTCGTCGAGGACGGCATGCCAGGATTCACCCGCGGTCGCGAGCTGGAGAAGATGGGTTGCAAGGTCCAAGACACCGCCGAACTGTCGTTCGTCGACGTGCGCGTGCCCTCGGCCAACATGCTGGGGAAGGAGGGCGAGGCGTTCAGCTACCTCGGCCACAATCTGCCCCAGGAGCGGCTGACCGTCGCGGTGGGGTCGGTGGCGCAAGCACGGTCGGCGATCGCCGCCGCGATCGACTACACCAAGAGCCGCAAGGCATTCGGCACCCCGGTGGCGTCGTTCCAGAATACGAAGTTCGAATTGGCGGCCTGTTCGACGGAGGTGGAGGCCGCGCAGGCGATGCTTGACCGCGCGGTGGCCCTGCACGTCGACGGTCAGTTGTCGGGTGCGGACGCGGCCCGCGTCAAACTGTTCTGCACCGAGATGCAGCAGCGGGTGGTGGACCGCTGCCTGCAGCTGTTCGGCGGCTACGGCTACATGATGGAGTATCCGATCGCGCGGCTGTACACCGACGCCCGGGTGGCACGCATCTACGCGGGCACCAGCGAGGTGATGAAGGTGATCATCGCCAAATCGCTCGGGCTCTAGCGATTTCGGCGCGCTACCGGTCGACGAGCGACGGGTAGCGCACCGAAACGACTAGGGGAGTCGCGGTTTGATCTCCTCGACGACCCACTGGGCGTAGTCGAGGTACTCGTCGACGCCGCTGACGGGTGGCAGGGGCACCGCGCTCACGGTGACGCCCTGCTGCGCGAGCCACCCCAAGCGATCGACGATCTCGCCGGCACTCATACCTGGCCGACCGTCCGGATCGTCGCGCGCCACATGCCCCTCGCCGACGCGGCTGGTGCCCAGGCCGTGCACCACGTCAAAAGGGCGTCCGTCGTAGCCCGGCTGGGACTTGATGAAGTCGAGGCGTTCGGCGATCTTGTCGGGCGGAGTGAGAAACGACCACCATCCGGATGCGTACCTCGCCGCCCTGCGCAGCGCGGCGTCAGCATCGCCGCCGATCCAGATGGGTAGATGCGGCTTCTGAAGCGGCTTCGGTTCGAACGCGATGTCCTCGAAGGACACGTACTTGCCGTCGAACCGGGGCGAGTCGCTGGTCCACAGCTCGACGATCGCAGCCAGGTATTCGTCGGCGATGCGGCCACGTTCACGGAAAGGCACGCCGAGTAGGTCGAATTCGCGTTCCAGCCATCCCACCCCGAACGTGACCATCATGCGGCCGCTGCTCATCCAGTCGGCGGTGGCCAGCGACTTCGCCAACACAATCGGATGCTGCAGCGGCAGCACCGTTATGCACGAATTGAGCATGATGCGCTGCGTGGCGCCGGCGAGGTACGCCTGCGCGACCGTGGACTGCAGATAGTGCGGACCGGACAGTTCGACGTGGTCGTTCGGGATCGCGAAATGCTCGGGCACCGCGATCATGTCGTAGCCCCAGTCGTCGGCGCACTTGGCCATCCGCGTCTGGTCCGCGCCGGTCACCGACGCTTCCCATGGCTGCATCATGGCCTTGAGCCGCAGCATGTGCGGAAGGTTGAACACAAGCTTCACGACGAGACTCCAAATCGCTCGGGCTCTAGCGATTTCGGTGCGCTACCGGTCGACCAACGACGGGTAGCGCACCGAAACCACTGGCTACTTCAGCATGCTGCCCGCGTCGACGGTGACGGGAAGCCCGGTGATGTAACGGGATTCGTCGGAGGCGAGGAACAGCACCGCGTTGCTCACATCTTCCGGCTCGACCCAGCCGACCGGCAACACGTGCATGAACTGCGCTGCGACGGCGAGGTCGTCGGGTCCGGGGTTCTCGAGGTCGGGGCGGAACAGCTTCATCGTCCCTTCGTTCATGAACAGCGGGGTGTTCACGTTTGTGGGGCAGACGGCGTTGACCCGGATCGAGTGCTGGCCCAGTTCGACGGCGAACGTGCGCATCAAACCGATCACGCCGTGCTTGGCGGCGATGTAGTGGCCGGTGTGCGGATAGGGCTTGAGGCCGCCGACCGAGCTGGTGAGGACGATCGAGCCGCCCCGCCCGCCGGAGAGCAGGTGGGGGACAGCGGCTTTCACCGACTTCCAGACGCCCGAGAGGTTGACGTCGATCATGTCACGCCAGTCGTCTTCGTTGGTCTTGTCCAGCGTCGCCCCACCGTTGCCGATGCCGGCGTTGGCCACGACGACGTCGAGGCGGCCCAACTGTTCGACGCCGCCGTCCACGACCGCCTTGAGCGCGTCGTAGTCACGCACATCGACCTCGGCGGTGACGATGCGCCGGTTCAGGTTCTTGACGAGGTCGGCCGTTTCGGCGAGGTCGTCGGGTGTCGCCCACGGGATGTCGTCATTGCTGGAGATCTGCTTGCAGACGTCCACGGCGATGATGTCGGCGCCCTCCTGGGCGAGGCGCACCGCGTGGCTGCGGCCCTGACCTCGTGCCGCACCGGTCACGAACGCGACTTTGCCCTCGACTCGTCCACCCATGTGTCCACCTTCTGGCCGCTCGAATTGTTTGGTCGATCGATCAGGAGCGTGACATCGATCGAGGCGGGTGTCAACAGTCTGGTAAAGCCGGCGGATGGTTCTCGGTTCGAGTGCGGTTCATTCATGTGCGGCTGGGGTCAGTCCGGCGATCGGTGCGTATCACCCCGGCCGAGCGGATCCTTGAGCGATCCCATCCAGCGCTGCATGAACGCGCGCATCTCGTCGTGCCCGAGCGTGACGCCGACGGCGTCCTCGTTGCACAGGCTGCGCGCGATCTGCGCGATCAGCATCGAGACCGCCACCGGGGGATAGTCGTCGAGATCGATGCCGTTGGCGCGTAGCGCGACGGTGACCGCGGCCGTCTCGATATCACGGACGCGCTCGGCATACGCCTTCAGTTCGGTGCGAATGACCTTGCGATGATTGGCCAGAGCCATGAATTCGGTGTTGAGGCCTGTCATGCGCAGATCGCTGTTGATCAGCCACAGCGTGCGCAGCGGGTCGTCGTCTGTGAGCGCGGCGCGCATGTTCTCCAGTGATGCCTCCGCACCGGCTCGCAGCACCTCGACGAACAAGTCGTCCATCGTCGGGAAGTAGTAATAGACGAGTGCCTGTTTGACGCCGGCTTCGGCGGCCACGCGTCGCGACGTGGCAGCGGCGTAACCCTCGTCGCGCATGATCTTCGCGGTGGCCTCGATGAGTCGTTGCCGTGCCCCGGCTTCGGCCGGTTTGGCGTTTGCGGCGCGTGGCATCAACGACCCTCCGCTCGGACGCTTGACCCTCTGTCACGCCCCGTGATAGGCATGGCGCATCCTAACAGTTTGATCGATCGATCAGATTGGGTTACGGGCGCCAGGACCGAAAGGACGACCGTTCATGACCGATCTCGCCTCGGTGGACTACTTCTCCGACCATGCGATCAGTCAGGATCCCTACGCCTACTGGGACCATCTTCGTGAACGGGGGCCCGTCTTCCGTGAACCGAATTACGGCGTCGTCGCCGTCACCGGCTATCAGGAAGTGTTGGCGGCCTTCAAGGATCACGACTCCTTCTCGGCGGTCAATGCGATCGGCGGACCGTTTCCGCCGCTGCCGTTCGTTCCCGAGGGCGACGACATCACCGAACAGATCGAGGCACACCGCCACCTGTTCCCGATTCACGAACACCTGGTCGTGATGGATCCCCCGGCGCATGAGCGCGCCCGCTCGCTGCTGACCAAACTCCTGACGCCGCGTCGGCTCAAGGAGAACGAGGATTACATGTGGCAACTGGTCGACAGCCAGATCGACCACATCGTCGGCAACGGACGCTGCGAGTTCCTGTCCGAGTACGCCAAACCCTTCGCTACGTCGGCGATCATCGATCTACTCGGGGTGCCCGAGGAGGACCGGCCGGAATTCCTGGCGGCGTTGGGCGCTGAGCGTCCGGACGGCAGCAGGGTGGGCGCACTCGACGGCGAGCCGGTGGGCCTGGATCCGCTGCAGTATCTCGACGACAAGTTCGCCGGCTACCTCGCCGAGCGCCGCCGCGAACCGCGTGGCGACGTGCTGTCGGGAATGGCGACGGCCCTGTACCCGGACGGCTCTACGCCGGAGCTGATCGAGGTGGTCAAGCCGGCGACCTTTCTGTTCGCCGCCGGCCAGGAAACGGTCACCAAGCTGCTCAGCGCGGCGGTCCAGACCCTCGGGGACCGGCCGGACTTCCAGCAGATGCTGCGCGAGCACCCGGAGCGGATCGGCGCCTTCATCGAGGAGGCGTTGCGCATGCAATCCCCGACGAAGGTCGACTTCCGGTTGGTCCGCAAGACCACCACCCTCGGCGGGGTGCCGTTGAAGGCGGGCACGGTCGTGATGCTGTGCCTCGGCGCGGCCAATCGAGATCCACGCAAGTTCGAGGATCCGCACGAGTTCCGCCCGGACCGCAAGAACGTGCGCGAGCACATTGCGTTCGGCCGCGGAATCCACTCTTGCGCGGGCGCGCCGCTGGCGCGGGTGGAGGGCCGGATCACCGTGCAGAGGTTGCTGGAGCGGATGCGCGACATCCGGATCAGCGAGTCGGCGCACGGCCCGTCGGGCGAGCGCCACTACGCATACGACCCGACCTTTTTGCTGCGCGGGCTCACCGAGCTCCACATCGAGTTCACTCCGGCGGACGGGTGACCGGCCCGCGTGCCCGGTCGGGAGGCCGAGAATCGCCGCTGACCTGCGGTGTGACGGGCATCTAAACCCAAATTGGCTGAGACGCTTGTCACAGCGGCGAAACCTACCTACTGTGTGTTCACTAGGTTGGTTGAACGAAGGGGTTCGGTGTCTGCCACAGAGTCCGCGCGGCCGTATGCCACGCTCCTCGCCAAGGGCGAGGACCGCAGGCAGCGCATCCTCGCAGTGGCCGAACGCCTGCTCGCGCGCAACGGGTGGCGCAACACCTCGCTGGCCCAGATCGCCAAGGACGCCGGCGTCACCCCGGCTGGCCTGCTGCACCACTTCGAATCCAAAGAGCAGCTGCTCAACGCGGTGCTCGACGCCCGCGACGCCGACGATGCGATCCACGCGGACTACCGCTCCGGTGACCTGGTAACCGAGCTGGGCCGGGTTCCCGAACGCTTCGACCGGGCGCCCGAACTCGTCGGGACCTTCACCGTGCTGCTGGTGGAGAACATCGCTCCCGACGCGCCTTTGCACAACCGCCTCGTCAAGCGCTACCGCGACGCGGTCGACATCATCACCGCGATCATCGAGCGCGGTCAGGAAAGCGGGAAGTACCGCCCAGATCTCGACGCGACCACGAAGGCCGTCGAAATCCTCGCCTTCACCTATGGAATGGAGACCCTATGGTTACTCGACCCATCGATTCAATTGGCCGAGGTGTTCAAGGGCTACGCCGAGTCGCTGGGGCGCGAGCTGGCGCCGCGGAGCTCGACATGAGGTACCGGCTGGACGTGGTCGCCCCGTCGGTGACGGACGCGGTGAAGTATGCCGGTGGCTGGATCTACGACCGGGTGATGGCGGGGTGGGACGTCACGGTGCTCGTCGGCGGTGACGAGGACGTCCGCCCGCTGACGATCCTGGGCGCCGAGACGCTCGACCTCGAGTCGGTCCTGGCGGACTGGGAGGAGCGGCCCCACCCGCAGACAGTCGCCGTCGCGGCGAACATGATCGACCGCGACGCGCGCGTCCTGCAGCATGTGCGCAACGCGCTCGAACAAGGCGCGACCGAGGTGACGCTGTGGGGCGAGAGGGTGCCCGCCGAACTCGACAGCAGGGTCGATTCCGCCCAGCACCGCCTCAGCGCCGCTGCCCGAGCTTTCAAGGCCAAGGCGCTGACGGCAGCGGGCGATGTTGCTGCCGTCGAGGTCGGTGGCTGCGAGACGTTCCGCTGCGGCATGATGGCCTCGGTCGCCGCGGATCTGGTGCCCGCCAGCTGAATTCGCGTCAGCGGTAGTCGCTGGATTCGGCCAACTCGGCCGCGGAGCGCATCAACTCGACGATGACCGGGCCGTAGGCGAGCAGCTTCTCGTTGTCGCCGGCGCGCTGGAAACCCTGCTCGAGCACGATCGCGAGCTTCCACTTCGCCAGCACCAGGTAGTAGTCGAGGTCGTCGACCTGGCGCCCGGAGACCTTCGCGTAGTGATCGACAACGTCTGCGCGCGAGGGCATTCCGCGCATGTCGACGTAACCCATCTCCGACTCCGTCGGCGCCGCGGTGTCCTCGGGCCAGCTCTGCACCATCCAGCCGAGGTCGAGCTTGGGATCCCCGACGGTGCCCATCTCCCAGTCGACGATCGCGGCCAGGCGCGCGGGTGCCCCGTGGCGGTACATCACGTTGGCGAACTGGTAGTCGCCGTGCATCAACCCGGGGATGTAGTCCAGCGGCCGATGCGTGCGCAGCCAGTCGGTGGCGACGTCGAGGCCGTCGATCTCGCGGCCCTTGATCCGCTCGAAGAACGCGATCCAGCGATCGACCTGACGTTCGTGGAAACCGTCGGGCCGGCCAAGGTCCTGCAGCCCCTTGGCCTTCCAGTCGACCTTGGACAACAGCGCGATACCCTCTGCGAGCTGATAGGCCAGCTCACCGCGCGCGGAGAGGTCGGAGTCGAAAGGCTCCGGCCACGTTCGGTCCCGAAGGTCCATCGGCGACCACCCGTCGACGAAGCCCATGAGGTAGAACGGGCGGCCGAGCACCGCGGCGTCCTCACAGACGGCGACGGCCTCGGTGTGCGGAACCTCGGTGCCGTCGAGCGCCTCGATGATGCGCCACTCCCGCAGGATTCCCTTGTCGCGGTCGGGGGGAGCGCCGGGCGGCGGCATCCGCAGCACGCAACTGTGTTCTCCGCGGCGCAGCTCGTAGATGACGTTCTGGGTGCCGCCGGACAGGAAGCGGGGCTGCAGCGGCTCGCCCTTGCCGGGTAACGCGGCCGCATCCATCCAATCCGTCAGGCGTGCAACGTCGATCGCGGTTTCGCTCACAGGTTCCCCACTTCGGTTTCGAGGTACTCGGCGAACTTGGCCCTGGCCTTCTCCCGCTTCGCGGGAATCCACTCGCTCGGCCACGTGTCGGTGCTCGGCGCGTAGTCGCGCAGCACCTGCTTGGCCACCGTCGCCTTGTGCACCTCGGTCGGCCCGTCGGCCAGCCCCATCACCGCGGCGCCGGTGACCATGCCGAGGAACGGCATCTCATTCGTGACACCGAGGGCACCGTGAACTTGCATTGCGCGCCAGGCGATGTCGTGCAACACCGTCGGCATGACGACCTTCACGGCGGCGATGTCCTTGCGCACCTTCTTGTAATCGTTGTACTTGTCGATCTCCCACGCGGTGTAGAGCACCATCAGCCGGAACTGCAGCAGCTGCGCGTACGAGTCGGCGATGTAGCCCTGGATGAACTGCTTCTCGGACAGCCTGCTGCCCTGGGTCTCTCGGCTGAGCGCGCGTTCGCACATCATGTCCAACGCCTTGCGGGAGAGCCCGATGGTGCGCATCGCGTGGTGGATCCGGCCGCCGCCCAGTCGGGTCTGGGCGATGACGAAGGCCTGGCCTTCGCCGCCGAGCACGGCGTCGGCGGGCACCCGCACATTGTCGTAATGGATCAGCGCGTGCGAGCCCTCGTCATCACGCTCGCCGTGCAGACCGACGTTGCGCACGATCTTGACGCCCGGGGTGTCGGTCGGCACCAGGAACATCGACATGCCCTGATAGGCGCTGACGTCGGGGTTCGTGACCACCATGACGATCAGGAACGACGCCGTTCTGGCGTTGGAGGAGAAGAACTTCCAGCCGTTGATCACCCAGTCGTCGCCGTCGCGCACCGCGGTGGTCTTGAACAGCGTGGGATCGGCGCCGGCGTGCGGTTCGGTCATCGAGTAACACGAGAAGATCTCACCGTCGAGCAGCGGACGCAGATAGCGTTCCTTCTGCGCGTCGGTGCCGTAGTGGGCGATGATCTCGGCATTCCCGGTGTCGGGCGCCTGGCAACCGAACACGATCGGCGCCCATTGGGAGCGGCCGAGGATCTCGTTGAGCAGAGCGAGTTTCAGCTGGCCGTAACCCTGGCCGCCGAGTTCGGGGCCCAGGTGGGTGGCCCACAGCCCCCGTCGGCGCACCTCGTCCTTGAGCGGATCGATCGCCTTGCGGCGGTTGGCATCCAGAGGCACAAACTGCTGGTCGGGAAACGCCAGGTCGAGCGGTTCGACTTCCTCCCTGACGAATTCGTCGGCCCAATCGAGGACTTTCTGGTACTCGGGGTCGGTTTCGAAATCCCACGCCATCGTGGTCTCCTTCCTCTTGGTCAGGTCTGCGCGTATGTCAGGCTCGTCGCGTCTTCGTCTGCCTCGCGTTGAAGCCGACGATCAGCGCCGCGATGTCGTCGGTGACGACCTCGGCGAACGAGCGGTCGCCGAAACCGCCGCCGGCCCAGTGCCGCACCCCCTCGCTGACGTGCATACCGGCCAACCGGGAGAGGTGCTCGACGTCGACGTGGGCGCCGATCCTCCCGTCCTGCTGTGCACGGGCGAAGAGTTCACCGAACATGTCCGCATCGGCGGTCTCGTCGACCGCCTCACCCGCGAGGATCCGGTGTTCGTGCCGGTAGCCCTCGAGGATGGTCTCGACGATCAACTCGCGCGGATTGCGCGCCATCGACCGTTCGAGGCTGCGCAACGCCTCACCGACGACGGCTTCCACGTCGTAATCGCCGCGCAGGAGCGTCCGGACTTTTTTCTGCGCAGCGCGGGTCGAGAGCACGCCGACCTCGAAGAGGATGTCCTCTTTGGCCGGGAAGTAGAAGTAGAACAGTCCTCGGGACACGCCGGCGGCCCGGCAGATGTCCGCGACCGTCGTCTTGGCGTAGCCGTTCGTGCGCCACAGCGCCATCGCGGCCTGCACCAGCGCCCGCTTGGTCTCATGCGAACGTGCGCGCTGAAAAGACGCGCGTCGTTGACCACCGTCAGCCAAAACATCGCCGCTGACCTTGGACACACCGTCACTGTAACAGCGCATTCCGTACTTGCAAATAGTTGACGATTGTCTAACTATCTAGTGATGGTCGCGATGCTGGATGGCAGACGCATCTTGGTGACCGGTGGGGCGACCGGTATCGGCGCGGCGGCGGTGCGCGTGCTCACGGAGGCGGGTGCACGCGTCGTCGCCACCCCCCACACGACGGAACCACCCGACGTGGCGGGGGTGTCGTGGGTGCCGTGCGATGTACGGGACGCCGACGCTGTCGAGCGGACCGTGCGGGCCGCGGCCGAGAAGATGGGCGGCCTCGACGTGCTGCTGAACGCGGCCGGGTTGTGGCAGGCGGGGATCCCCGGTCAGATCACCGCGGACGACATCGACTCCCTGTTCGACACGAACGTCAAGGCCACGATCCTCACGAACCAGTCGGCGTACGCGGTGATGCGTGAGAACGGCGGTGGCCGCATCATCAACTTCGGGTCGGCCGAGGCCGTGATGGGTAGCCCGCTGTCCGCCGTGTACGCGGCGAGTAAGGGCGCGGTGGCGGCGTGGACGCGCTCAGCGGCCAGGGCATGGGCAGCCGAGAAGGTGTCGGTGATCGCGCTGGCCCCCGCGGTGCAGACGCCGGGCGCCGAGCGGCTGCGCGAATTCCTCGGACCCGCAGCCGAACTCATGGACGAGCAGCTGAAGTCGACGACCCCGCTCGGTGGGGCGCTCGGCGACGCCGTTCAAGACCTCGGCCCCGCGCTGGTGTTCTTCTGCAGCGAGGGTTCGCATTTCATGACCGGACAACTCGTCGCCGTAGACGGAGGCCTGATCATGCTCGGATCGTAAATCTCTATCGGAAGGTCGGACATGCCCAACCTTCGCCGACGACGTCACGAAGCTGGACACCGAGTGTCGGGCGTCGACCTGTTCTTCTGCACGATGGGCGGGATGCCCACCGAGTTCATGGAAGCCTATGCGCCCGAAGCGAACTGCGATACCAGCGACGCGATGAACTCCTGCGTGCGCTGACGCGACGCCTGCCGTTGGGCAGCGTCCTGCCCGAGCGGAACGACCCGCAACGCGAGGTCGGTGACGCCGGCGTCGCGGTAGCGGCGTAGCCGCGCCTCGACGGTCGCCTCGTCGCCGGCGGCCATGGTGTCGCCGACGTCTTCGGCGTCGCCGTGTTCGAGCAGGCGGACGTAGTTGGGGGAGAAGTCGGCGTGGCCGAGGACCTCGCTGGCGTAGGCCCGGGCGCCATCGACTTCGCTGTCCGCACAGAGCGCGACCGGAACACCGGCGACGATTCGAACACTGTCGCGGCCCGCGTCTTTCGCCGCTGCCGTGATGCGGGGCACCACGTAGTCGCCGATCGCGCGTTCGTCGGCCATCCACAGGATGGTGCCGCCGGTGCGCTCTCCGGCGATCCGCAGCATGGTCGGGCCGAGGGCTGCCACCAACACCGGGACGGTGAAGGCGTCGGTGACGTCGATCGGACTGTGCACGCAATAGGCGTGGTTGTCGACGGCGATGGCGCCCGGTCCGGCGAACGCCGCGTCGAGCACCTCGAGGTAGTCGCGGACCGACCGGGCGGGCTTGTCGTAGGGCAAACCGAGCTGGTCGGAGATGATCCAGTGGTGCGACGGGCCGATCCCCAGGGTGAACCTACCGCCGCAGGCGATCTGAGTGGTGAGAGCCTGCTGGGCCATGATGAGCGGATGGCGGGTCTGGATCGGAACCACCGCCGTTCCGATCTCGATACGTTCGGTGGCGTTCCCGAGCAGCGCCACGGCCGTCATCGCGTCGAGGTAGCCGGGCACCTGCGGCATCCAGAACGATGCGAAACCCTGCTTCTCCGCGGTCTTTCCGTCGTCGATCAGGCCGTTCAGCCGCTCGGCGCGGGGGCGCTCCTTATCGGAGCCGACCATCAAACCGACGCGCATTCAAACCTCCGTCTCATGGCACGTAGCGGTCCCACTCGTACGGCACGACGGCGTGGAACGGTGCTGCGAATAGCGGGCCCACACCGCCCTTCTCCCATCGAGTCCGAAGAACCGGTCGCATCCGCTCGGCGACGGCGGCGGGGTCGTCGTCGAGGAAGCAGTACGTGAGCGTCTGTCCGGCAGGGGCGCTCGCGAGCCGCGCCTCGACCGGCAGCGACGTCGCCGCCCACGCACCGGCCACGCCGTCGACACCCACCAGTTCATCCAGCGCACCAGCACCTCGTTCCAGCAGCAGGTACACCCCGCGGTTCGGCCACCACGGCAACACGTCGGCGCCGGCCTTGATCCGTGCGGCGGCGGTCCGCTGTCGAACGTCGTACACTCCGCGTTCGACGGGCGGTAGCAGAGGAAGCTTGCGGCCCGCGTCACCGAGTGCCTTGGACAGTGCGAGAAACGGTTCCATGCCCTCGACCCCGGTGAAGAAGTAGGTCATCACGTGATCGATGGCGTCGTAGGGACTTTCGTTCGCGGCGCGCGCGGCACGGCACTCGGGGGTGGACACCAGACGCAGCGATGCGCGCACCGCGGTCATCCGGTGCTGTTCGGGTCGATGGTCGAGGCTGTGCCAGCGCAGGTAATCCGCGTCGGCCCCGTCGGGGTGGCGGCGCGCCATCGAGACGAACATGGTGGTGACGTCCCCGTCGCCGTTCGCCAAAACCTCGGGGACCTCGTCGGACGGTGTGCCCGGCAGTTGCATCGCCACCTCCTCTACACAGAATCCGGTTGAGACAGCTTGATTTCGGGGTGGCGCGCCTCGACCATGCGGCGGAAGCCGTCACGCCAGCCGATCGTCGTGCGGCCCAGCACCTCGTGCATGTGGGTGACGTCGGGCCACAGGGGTGTGTGAGCGTCGGGTGTGTACTCGAAAATCGGCTCCACGCCCACCAGTTCACCCATGTAGGCGCAGTACTCCTCGACGCTGACCGTTTCGCTGCCCGCCCAGTTCACCACGACCGGCGGTGTGTCCGCCGCCTCCATGGCCCTGATCCCGAGCATGACGTAGTCGTCTTCGTAGATCGGGTTGTAGTTGTTGGGACGGTCCGTATGCAGCCGAATCGGTTTCCGGTTCAGGATGGCGTCGAGTCGGTCCGCGGGGGCGCCGCCTTCCGGCCCGTAGGTGGAGCAGATCCGGATGATCGTCAACGGTATTTCGTACTGCCGGGCGACCCAGGTGCAGACGGCCTCGGCGGCGACCTTGCTGAAGCTGTAGTTCGCCCGCAGTGGCACCCCTGGCGGATCGGTTTCGGTCAGCGGCCGCTGCCCCTGATACCCGTAGATCGAGCCGGTCGAGCAGAACACGAAACCCTTCGCGCCGCGGTACCGGTGCAACAGGTCGCCCGAACGCTGCGCATTGGTCTGAAGGCAGCGGGTCCAGTCCCCGGCGCCGGGATCGACCGCGGCGTGGAACACGTAGGTGAAATCGTCGGGCAGCGCCGAGAAGTCGCCTTCGCTGACGTCCAGCGCGACTGGGACGACACCGGCCTCGGTCAACCGGTCGCGATCCGCGGGATCGCGCATGCGGGCGGCACCCCATACTTCGTTGTTGCGCGCCAGCTCCCGCGCGATGGGGAACGCGATCTTGCCTGTGGCGCCGGTGATGAGGATCTTCTCGCCGTCGAGCATTCAATAAGTCTTAGCGCACCGCGCCGCAAATGTTAAGTACTTGATATGTTGGCGGGGTGCAGCTCACCTTCGACGTCGAGGTGGAGGCGTTCCGCGCGGAGTTCGTCGCCTTTCTCGACGAGCACCTGCCTTCTGAGGCCGAGGCGGCCTCGGAGCGTTCGCGGTCGACGGCCCACGTTCCGCAGTGGGCACGCCGCTGGCAGCGGTTGCTGTTCGACCACGGCTGGCTGTTGCCGGGGAACCCGCCGGAGTTCGGCGGCCGCAACGCCGGTGTCTTCGAACAGTTCGTGCACCGCCAGGAGTTGGCGCGTCGCCGCATCTACCACGCCTTCAACCCGCAGGGTGTGGGCATCATCGCCGCGTCGCTGCTGTCCTTCGGCACTGATGAGCAGAAGCAACGGTGGGCGGTGCCGATCCTGCGCGCCGAGATGACCGCATCGCTGGGCATGAGTGAACCCGGCGCGGGCTCGGATCTGGCGGGACTGGCCACGCGCGCGGTGCGCGACGGGGAAGAGTTCGTCGTCGACGGACAGAAGGTGTGGACGTCGGGCGCACACGACGCCGACGTCATCCTCGCGTTCGTGCGTACCGACCCGGATGCGCCCAAACACAAGGGAATCAGCGCTCTGCTGATCCCCACCGACACCCCGGGCGTCGAGCGTCGGCCGTTCGCCTCGGTGTACAGCCGAGACGACCTCGACTTCAATGAGGTGTTCTTCACCGGTGTCCGGGTGCCCGCCGAGAACCTCGTCGGTCCACTGCACGGGGGCTGGCGAGTGGCCAACGGATCGCTGGGCCACGAACGGACGATGATGTGGATGGCGTTCGCCAACCGACTCGACCAGCTTCTGCAGGACTTCGAGCCGGTGGGCGCGGTGAACCGGGACCGCTACGCGACGGTGGCGATGGACTACGAAGCGCTGCGCCTGCTGGGTTCGGTCGCCCTGGGGCAGGCGGCGCGGGGTGAACGCGACATTCCCAGCATCTCGGTGTTGAAGCTGTTCGGATCGGAGGCCGAGCAGAGGGCGCTCGGGTACGCGCTCGACGCCGCGGGTACGGACGGTCTGCGCAGTCCGGGGCTCACGGCGCCGTACAACCCTTACAGTCCGGACCTTTTCACCGCCGACTGGTTCACCCGCTACATCAGCTCCTACGCCGGGACCATCTCGGGCGGTGCATCGGAGATCCAGCGCAACATCATCGCGCAGCGGGTGCTCGGCCTGCCCGCTCGCTGAGGTTCTCCCCGCGCGAGGAAAAGGGCGGCTCAGCCCGTCGCGGGTGCCGCCAGCTCGCGAAGCGATGCCAGGAACAGCTCATCCATCCGGGGACTCAGTTCAGCCAACGTGGCAGCGCTGGCATGGCCGGCCGAACCGAAGACGCGGTCGAGCGCATCGGCGGTCGTGGTGGAACCGATCGAAAGGCAAAGGCACGCAACGCCGTCGATGCGCATCTCCTCGAGGGCTTTGTGCACGTCGGCCTCCGCGTAGCGCCCTTCATAACCGTCGTCGTAGGGGTGGCCGTCGGACAGCACGAGCAGCAGCTTGTTGGGCGTGCCGGCGTCCGCCTTGAGGATCCGGCCGGCGCCCCGAATGGCCGCGCCGAGACGGGTGAACCCCGATGGTTGCAATTGGTTGAGGCGAGCCCGGCTGAGCGCCCCGAAGCGCTGTTCGAACGTCTTGATCGCCGGTAGGTGGACCGCGTGTCTTCCCTCCGACCGGAAGGCATACACCGCAACGCGATCACCGAGCTCTTCGAGCGTGGCCGCAAGGGTGGCCGCCGCGCGCCGCTGGTGATCGTGCACCGCCAGCCCCTCCGCGTCGGTGTCGGTGGCCGATCCGGAGGCGTCGACCAAAATGAGCACGCCGAGGTTCCGCGCGAGCCTACGGCGTTCGGTGTATACGTGCTCCGGCGTCGAGAAACCCGAGCGCAAATCCACGAAAAGCTCGATGAGCGCCTCGATGTCGAGTTCTTCGCCGTCCGGACGTTCGCGCAACACCTTCGGCCCGAGCCCCACACGAGACAGGCGACGCCGGAGCATCTCGTCGTGCGCGACACCCGAAGCGGAGACATCGGCCTCGACGACCAATGGGAAGTCGAGCACCCGACAGTGGTCGGGGTGGTACCTGTCGCTGTACACGTCCCATTCCGGATGTAGCGCCCCGCCGATGTCCAGTACGGCGGCGGGCCTACCGGCATCGGTGAACTCGATTCGCGTGGGAAGCGGTCGGGCGTGCACCCCGACCGCACGCGCTCGCACGGTGGAGCCGACCTTCAGTTCGCCGCCGACGTCGTCAGCGGACGAGCGTGACGTGCCGAGCATGTTCCGCAGGAAGTTCGCGAACGCTTGGGTCAGAACGACTGGCGCCTCGAACAACTTCAGGATCTTGCTGTCTTCGGAAGGTCCGTCGTCGTCCTCGGAATCGTCCACGGCGTCGTCCGGATCAACCTGCGTCCGCAGATCCTGGGTGATGGGCTTGCCGCCGGCGGTACGAGAAGAGACCAGCCGGGACGGCTTGATGACGCCGAACCATTCCGGTGGATCCGCGACTTGCCCTCGTCCTCTGGCGATTTCGAGCGACTCCTCCGGGCTCGCGGTGATCACCTCACCGTCGACGTCTAGCGCCGCCGCCGCAGGTAGTCGCGCGGCGAGTTCGCCCAGCGCCCGGCGTCCCTCCAGCGACAGATACCGGCGCGCCATCGACGGCCGTGCCCGTAATGCCTTGAGGAGTTGACGGTCGAGGCTGCCGGCGGCCAGCAGGGCACATTGCACCAGCACCTCGCAGCGCTGCTCGGCTATCGATCGCCCCGCCGAGACGTAAACCACGGTGCCATCGGTGTGCGCTGCCACCCCCGCCGGGGCTTGGGCGACATCGACGGGACGACCCGCGGCGAACGTCGCGAGGAACCGGAACCGCTCGGGGCCGCCGGGGCCGTCGGTGCTCACGCGCCGGGCAGCACCGCATCGACGAGTTCGCCGAGGGCGCGGACGACGTCGGCATCGTCGGAGAGCACTTGAACGACCGCCGATCGAACGGCGGTGCGCAGATTCAGCCCTTCGGCAACGAGACCGCCTGCGAGGATCAGCATCCGAGTCGAGGACACCTCGCGCAGCGACGAACTGTCGAGGCCGCGGATGGCGTGGCCGACCTGGACGAGGGACCGCGCCGTCGCGGTATCGACTCCCGCTTCGTGCGCCACGATCTCCGCTTCGATGTCGGCAGGGGGGAAGCCGAGCTCGAGGGCGATAAAGCGTTGCCGTGTCGACTCTTTGAGGTTCTTCAAGACGCTTTGATAGCCCGGGTTGTACGAGACGACCAACTGAAACCCCGGCGCCGCCGTCAGCGTCGTACCCAGCCGGTCGACAGGGAGTTCGCGGCGGTGATCGGCGAGCGGATGGATCACCACGGTGGTGTCCTGACGCGCCTCCACCACTTCGTCGAGGTAGAAGATGGCGCCGTTGCGCACGGCGCGGGTCAGCGGCCCGTCCACCCAGACCGTCTCCCCGCCCTTGAGCAGGAAGCGTCCGACGAGGTCCGCCGATGTCATGTCCTCGTGTCCGGCGACGGTGATCAGCTCACGGCCCAGGTCATGGGCCATGGCCTCGACGAAACGCGTCTTTCCGCAGCCTGTGGGACCTTTGAGCAGGACCGGCAGGCCTCGCCGGGCCGCGGCCCGGAACACCTCGACCTCGTCGCCGACCGGTCTGTAGAACGGCGGGTTCGAATCCGTTCCGACCGATGGCCGAAAGTTATTGACCGTCATTGTTGTTCGCGCGCTGTATGGGCACGACGGGTGGGATCGTCACCCCTTCCGGCAATACGAGCTGACCGTCGTGGTCGATGTACCCCGAGTGCTTAGTGGGGAGCGGCAGGTCGGGGTTGGGGCACGGTCGATCGGTGCCCTCGCCGCAGATTCCTGGGTTGAAGTACGACCGCTTCTGCACATCCTCGGGCCACGGGTCGGCGTGCATGCCGAGCCACGTCGCGGGGAGGTTGTAGAAGACGAAGAAGCACGCGCTGACACCGCCGAAGATCGCGAGGAACCGAACGAACTGTTGTTTGACCACTCCGCCTCGGATGCCGTCCAGTCCCCGTTCGACCACCGTGCGGCCCCGGTCATCGGTGAAGAAGCGCAGGCAACACAGCGCCGCCTGGACGCCACCCCACATGAACCCCTCGTAGATCGGATATTGGAAGTAGGTGCCGGCGTTGATCGACAGCGACTGGATGGCGCCGGGGTAGGAGTAGAAGCCGATCGGCAGGAGGATCAGGCCCTCCATGATGAAGTCGAAGACGATGGCGATCGCGTAGGTGACCAGTATCAGCCGCAGATTGCTGATCGACGGCCAGCGATTCTTGATCTTGCGCATGACGGCGCATCCGACGATGGTGAGCAGCAGGACTCCGTACGCATAGCCCGGGATGTTCGTCAGCAGCGGTTCGGGCACCGTGTGGCCGGGTTCCTCGTGCGCCACCCAGCCGGGGATGTGCGGCGCCCAGGATCCCTGGTTGAACAACCATGCGTTGTATGTGCACCAGGTGCTGTAGTAGTTGAGCATCGGATCCTGGAACATCATCAGGCCCATCGACACCAGGAGCATGCCGTCGAGCGTGATGCGCCGCTCCCGCACCCAGGGCCGGATGATGAAGAACCACAGGGCAAATGGCAGACCGACCCAGAGCACCACGGCGTTGGCGATCAGCGGGATCTTCATGTAGACCGGCGGCTCGGTCGGGCCGCCCGCGACCGGCTCGAAGTAGGGCCCGCTGACCCACCGGATGATGACGTAGAGCGTCAGCGCAAGGAAGACGGCGCCCACACCCGCCCAGATCTTGACGGTGTCCGACGATCGCGGTTTGTTCTCGCCGAGGCCTATGGTGCCGCTGATCGGTTCGGCGACAACGGACTTCTTGTTCGATAGATCGCTCACAACGCCTCCTGAGCGCCGCGCAGGGGTCGCGGCACACGCATAAGATACCAATGAGTATCTGAATGTCTAGGCGGATTCTGAGATTCTTGTGGCAGACTTCCGACATGGCGGAGCGGTGGACCAGGGAGCGGCGACTCGAGCACACCCGGTCCCTGCTGCTCGACGCCGCCGAGGATGTGTTCGCCGAGAAGGGTTTCACCGCAGCGACTCTCGACGACATCGCTTACGAGGCCGGTTACACCAAAGGTGCCATCTACAAACACTTCTCCACCAAGGAAGAGCTGTTCCTGGCCGTCAGCGACCGTTACTGGCGGCGCTACTTCGACAACTTCGCCGAGGTCATGGCGTCGTCGAAGCAGGTGGGGGCTCGCGAGCGCGACGAGATCGCACAGCGGTGGCGCCAGCTCAGTCGAGACCGCGGCGCCGAGCACGCCGCCCTCGGGCACGAGTTCACGCTGTACCTGCTGCGCAACCCGGACGCGCGTGAGCGCGTGGTCGGCAAGCGGGCAGAGGTTGTCGAGGCGCTGGCGAAGTTCATCGTCGACGGCATCGACCGGCTCGGCGGGACTCTGCGGATTCCGCCGCTGACCCTGGCACAGGTGCTGATCGCGACCAGCGACGCCATCGTGCTGGGCAGCGAGCTCGACGATGTCGACCTCTACCGGCCGATCATCGACATGTATCTCTCGGCGATCAAACTGCCTTAGCGGTCCGCGGTCCGGCCTGGCGGGTCAGGTAGTCGATCTGGAGATGAATCGCGTAGAGCACCAGCGGCGGCAGCACCATGAAGGGGACGTTCTCGGCGATGAACTTGAAGCCGAGGCCGTACCCGTCCTGGCCGATGTTCTCGAACCCTGCACCCACCTCCGCGAGGAAGTACACCGCGGTGCTGCTCATCAGGATCGCGCATCCGGCGAATGCGCCCCACAGGCAACGGATCCGGGACTCTGGGGGCAGGTCCACCTTGATCAGTCGCGTCCACATGACGAATACGACGACACCGGTGGTCACCCCGACCACCTCCAACGCGAAGATCCACGGGTTACCGCTGACGTAGCGGGTATCGGCCAGCGCGTACTGCCACCAGAGCCATTTCCAGCCGGGGTCGGTCGTCGGCGTCCACCAACCGAGCGGGTGGCCGATCAGGAACATGAGCTCGTAGCCGATCTGACTGCACGCGGTGTAAGGCAGATAGAACAGCGTGAGCTCCGCGGCCTTGTCGAGCCGAGTGCGGTTCTCGCCCGGCGCATCCCAGAGGATGACGATGGGCACCAGGATCACCGGGATGCCGAAGAGCAGGTTGGCGATGACGTCTGCGGTGAACGTCGGAGCGATCAGCCCGAACTGAACCCCGATCGTCATCGCGAGGAAGACGACCCCGGTGAGCAGCGCGACGCCGAGATAGATGCGGCCCCGGTGCGGCGCGACGGGCCGGGCGAAGTTCGGCTCGCGGGTCTGCAGCGTTGTCATGCGGTCACGCTCCCTTTCCTACTGCAACCGATATCGACTTCGTGTCGGTGTAACCGTCGATTCCCTCGCGGCCGAGTTCGCGTCCGTACCCGCTGGCCTTGACGCCGCCGAACGGTGCGAACGGATCCATCGTGTAACCCTGGTTGACGCCGAACGTGCCGGTGCGGATGCGTTCGGCGACGGCGAGTCCGCGCTCGGTGTCGCCGGTCCACACCGATCCGGCCAGCCCGTAGTCGGAGTCGTTGGCGACCGCCACCGCCTCGTCTTCGTCGGCGTAGCCGATCACGGTCAGGACGGGCCCGAAGATCTCCTCGCGGGCGATCGTCATGGCGTTGTCTGCGTCGGCGAACAACGTGGGGCGTACGTACCAGCCCCGCTCGAGTCCGTCCGGCATGTCGGCGCCGCCGACCACGAGCCGGGCGCCCTCGGCCTGGCCGGATCGGATGTAGCCCCGCACCCGCTCCTGCTGACGCTGGGCGACGAGCGGCCCGACCTGGGTGGCCGGATCGGTCGGATCCCCGACGACGAGCGATGTCGTCTCCGCGGCCAGGGCCTCGGTGAAGTCGGCGGCGCGCGCGGTAGGCACCAGGATTCGGGTGAGCGCGTTGCAGATCTGCCCGCTGTTGGACAGGCTCGCCGAGCGCACACCGGCGGCGACGGCCGCGGGATCGGCGTCCCCGAGCACGATGGCCGCCGACTTGCCCCCGAGTTCGAGGCTGACCCGACGCAGGTCGACGGCGCACGCGGCGGCCACCGCCTTGCCCGCTGCGGTGGACCCGGTGAACGAGACCTTGTCCACTCCAGGGTGTTTCACGAGGTACTCGCCCGCGGACCGGTCCCCGGGCAGCACGCTGACGACGCCGTCGGGCAGCCCAACTTCGGCGATCATCTCGGCCAGCAGCAGCGCGTTCAGCGGTGACTCGGGCGCCGGCTTGAGGACGACCGTGCATCCGGCAAGCAGCGCCGGGATCAGCTTGGTGACGATCAGGAACTGCGGCATGTTCCACGGCACGATCGCGGCGACGACCCCGACCGGTTCTCGGCGGATCCGGATATCGGTTCCGTACATCCCCGGGCGGGATTCGGTCCACGGATACGTCTCGGCCAGATCGCAGAAGGCGGACATCATCATCGTGGGCAGCCCGACCTGCGCACGCTGCGCGAAGCTGATCGGCGCCCCGATCTCGGAGGTGATCGTCTCGGCCATCTCGCCGCGACGTTCGCCGTAGCGCTCGGCCAGCTTGCGGACCGCGGCGATCCTCTCGCCCGGGTCCAGGTGCGGCCACGGGCCGGAGTCGAAGGCCGATCGTGCGGCCGCGACGGCCGCATCGATGTCCGCCGGCCCCGCGGCGGCGACGTGCGCGACGGGTTCCTCGGTGTGCGGGGAGATGACCTCGATGCGCTCTGCGGTGCTCGCCTCGGACCAGGTACCGCCGATGAACAACTCGTCCGATCGCATTTGTGTGCACACCCTTTCGCGCCACTTGCGCCGTGGCGAGCGGGCGCGACCGTCGTGCAGAAAATCGGTGACGGCGTTCGCCCGCGTCGACCCTATATCAACTACTTGCGATTGTGACATGGAGCATATACCGTCGGCGCTGCAGCTCCCGGCACGGTCTAGGCCGGGCGGTCGACAGGAGTAGGCAATGGCTCGCTTTCCCAAACCGCCAGAGGGAAGTTGGACGGAACACTATCCGGAACTGGGTACCGATCCGGTCTCCTACGAGGACTCCATCAGCCCGGAGTTCTACGAGAAGGAACGCAAGGCGATCTTCAAGCGCGCCTGGCTGAATGTCGGTCGGGTGGAACAGATTCCGCGTAAGGGCAGTTACTTCACCAAAGAGCTGAAGGTCGCCAACACGTCGATCATCGTGGTGCGGACCACCTCCGGCGAGGTCAAGGCGTACCACAACATCTGTCGGCACCGGGGCAACAAGCTGGTGTGGAACGACATGCCCCTCGAGGAGACCAGCGGGGTGTGCCGGCAGTTCACCTGCAAGTACCACGCCTGGCGGTACGACCTCGACGGCAACCTCACCTTCGTGCAGCAGGAGGGGGAGTTCTTCAACCTCGACAAGAGCCGTTACGGGCTGGTCCCGGTGCACTGCGAGGTGTGGGAAGGATTCATCTTCGTCAACTTCGCCAAGGAGCCCGAGCAGTCGCTGCGCGAGTTCCTCGGACCGATGATCACGGATCTGGAGGGCTACCCGTTCGACAAGATGACGTCGCGGTTCTATTACCGATCCGAGGTCAAGGCGAACTGGAAGCTCTACATGGACGCGTTCCAGGAGTTCTACCATGCACCGGTTCTGCACGCGAACCAGTCGCCGACCGCGTACTCGAAGGCCGCGGCCGAGGCCGGTTTCGAGGCTCCGCATTACCGGATCGAGGGCCCGCATCGGCTGGTCAGCACCTCGGGGGTGCGCGCCTGGGAGATGGCCGACGAGATGCGCAAGCCCATCGAGGACATCTGCCGCAGCGGTCTTTTCGGGCCGTGGGACAAACAGGACCTGGGGGAGATGCCCGTCGGCCTGAACCCCGCGAAATGCGATCCGTGGGGCCTCGATTCGTTCCAGCTCTTCCCGAACTTCGTGATCCTGTTCTGGGGCCAGGGCTGGTACCTGACGTATCACTACTGGCCGACGTCGTACAACACGCATGTGTTCGAGGGCACGGTGTACTTCCCGCAGCCGCGCACTCCCCGTGAACGCGTCGCGCAGGAACTGGCCGCGGTGTCGTTCAAGGAATACGGCCTGCAGGACGCCAACACCCTGGAGGCCACCCAATCGATGATCGAGTCGCGGGTGCTAGACGACTTCCTACTGTGCGACCAGGAAGTGCTGATCCGCCACCTGCACAAGGAGACCGCGGCCTGGGTGGAGAACTACGAACGCAAGACGGCGGGCGTCTGAGATGACGACGACCGAAACCCACAAGCTGCCGCCGGAATTCGCCGACCTCGAACAGTTCTCGGACTGGTGTCTGGGGTCGGAGGCCGAGCGGTACGAGAAGCGGCTCTCGTCGACGATGACGGAGATGCAGGCGTTCTACGACGCGATCACCGCGCGCGCCGAGGAGGCCCTCGCCTACTGCGACAAGTTCTCGCTGGACGACCTGCCCGAGGACGTGCTCAACCTGATGCACCTGCTGTATTCGATGATTCAGGTGTCCTTTCCGGTCGAGTGCTGGAAGCAGCCCAAGGTCCCCGATTCCGGTGCGACCACACTCGACTGCGTTTCCGAACCGGTGCCGTGACGACGCGCACCGTCCTGCGCGCCGCGCGCTGGGCCGACATCGAGACCGGAGAGGTGCGTTCGCCGGCCGTTGTCGTCGTCGAGGGCAACCGCATCGTTGCGATCAATCCCTCTGAGCCGCAGGATGACTCGGCCACCGAGATCGACCTCGGCGATGTCACGCTGCTGCCCGGCCTGATGGACATGGAGCTCAACCTGCTCATCGGCGGGCCCGGCGGACCCGAGGGTCTGCCCAGTCCGATGCACGGTGTGCAGGACGATCCCGCCTATCGCACGCTGCGCGGCGCGGTCAACGCCCGCACCACGCTCGAGGCCGGGTTCACCACCGTGCGCAACCTCGGCCTGATGGTCAAAACCGGCGGTTACCTACTGGACGTGGCGCTGCAGCGCGCCATCGACCAGGGGTGGCACGTCGGGCCGCGGATCTACCCGGCTGGGCACGCGGTCACCCCGTACGGCGGCCATCTCGACCCGACGGTGTTCCAGCGTCTCGCGCCCGGAATCATGCCGCTGTCGGTGGCCGAGGGGATCGCCAACGGCGTCGACGACGTGCGCGCTTGCGTGCGCTACCAGGTCCGCCACGGCGCCAAGTTGATCAAGGTGTCCGCCTCCGGCGGGGTGATGTCGCACAGTACGGCCCCGGGCGCGCAGCAGTACAGCGACGACGAGTTCGCGGCGATCGCCGACGAGGCCCACCGGGCTGGGGTTCGCGTCGCCGCACATGCCGTGGGGGACAGCGCGATTCGGGCCTGCATCAGGGCGGGGATCGACTGCATCGAGCACGGCTTCCTCGCGAGCGACGAGACGATCCAGCTGATGGCCGACACCGGCACATTCCTCGTCTCGACCACCTACCTGACCCAGGCGATGGCGGTCGACCGCATCGCGCCCGAGCTGCGCAAGAAGGCCGAGGAGGTGTTCCCCCGCGCGCAGGCCATGCTGCCGAAGGCGATTGCGGCGGGTGTGCGCATCGCCTGCGGTACCGACGCCCCGGCGATCCCGCACGGACAAAACGCCAAAGAACTGTGCGCGCTCGTCGAGCGGGGCATGACGCCGATGCAGGCGATCCGCGCCGCGACCGTCACCAGTGCCGAGCTGATCGAGGCCGACGACGAACTGGGGCGCCTGGCGCCCGGATACCTCGCCGACATCGTCGCGGTGCCCGGCGATCCGTCCCGCGACATCGCCGCCACCCTCGACGTGTGCTTCGTGATGAAGGACGGTCGGGTCTTCAAGCACGAAGGGAACCCGGACCGTGGCTGAGGATCTGGGCATGGAGCTCGGCGACAACATCCTGTGGCATCTGAAGCAGGCCTGGTACTTCGCCCTCACCGCCGTCAACGACGCGGTCAGCCAGCACGGCGTCAGCACCGCCCAGATCGGTGTGTTGCGTCAACTCGCCAACGAGCCCGGCCTATCCGGCGCCGAACTCGCGCGCCGCCTGCTGATCACCCCGCAGGGCGTGCAGCTGGCGGTCAAGGCTCTCGAACAGCGCGGGCTGGTCGAACGCAAACCCGATCCTCAACACGCGCGAATCCTGAAGGCCTACCTGACATCTGAAGGCCGCAAGGTCGCTGGCGCCGTCGTCAGCGACGCGATCGCCGCGCACGAGGCTGTATTCGGCGTCCTCACGCAGGACGAACAGCAGACGCTGCGCGACCTGCTGGCCCGGGTGGTAGTCAAGGGCACCGGACACGCGATGGCCGACGACCACATCGGGGAGTGAACCGCGCCATGCTCGCGAAGGCGCAGCACCACTGCTTGAGATCTATCGCAAGTACTTGATACTGTGTTGACGATGTCCGCCGAAGAGTTCGCCCCGCTGCGCATCAAGCGGGTGGTGCGCGAGACGAGCGACGCTGTGTCGCTGGTCCTCGATGTGCCGGCGGACTGCTCACATCGCTTCCGCTACAAGCCCGGTCAGTTCCTGACGCTGCAGGTGAGCCTCGACGGCGGTGCTCATCGGCGGTGCTACTCGATGTCGTCGTTCCCGCACAACGGCAACGACCTGCAGATCACGGTCAAGCGCGATCCGGGCGGCCTGGTCTCGAACTGGCTGAACGACACCGCGGAAGTCGGCGCCGAGATTCACGCCGCGCCTCCCGACGGCCGCTTCCTGCTCGGTGATTCCGAGCGCGACATCGTCGCATTCGCCGGTGGCAGCGGTATCACCCCGATCTTCTCGCTGATCGGGTCCGCGCTCGTGAGTACGCACCGGCGCATCAGGCTCTTCTACGCCAACCGCAGTCGCGACTCGGTGATCTTCGGCGATGCGCTGACGACGCTCGCCGCCGCCAACCCCGAACGCCTGTCGGTCACCGGTCACTTCGACGAGGAGAACGGCGTCGTGCAACCCACGGCGGTCGAGGCATTCGCATCGGTGCGCGACGACGTCGACTACTACATCTGCGGCCCCGGGCCGTTCATGGACACGGTGGAGAACACGCTGTTGTGTTCGGGCGTGCCGCGCGAACGGCTGCACCTCGAGCGGTTCTCGGTGGCGCCGGTGTCCAGTGACGTCGCCGCCACCACGGAGCGGACCGAAGAGGTGGTCATCGAACTCGATCGGACAACCACCACCGCTGCCTACCGTTCGGGCAACACATTGCTGCAGACTGCGCGGATGGCGGGTCTGCGTGCGCCGTCGTCGTGCGAGACGGGCTCGTGCGGAACGTGTATGGCGCGCATCGTGTCCGGAAGCGCGCGGATGCTGAACAACGACGCTCTGGACGACGACGAGGTGGCCGAAGGCTGGGTGCTGACGTGCCAGTCCCTGCCGACGAGCCGGACGGTCCACGTGGTCTATGAGTAGAGACGAGGTCGAGTGATGGGACGGATGCGATGACCCGGGTCGCGGTGGTGACCGGGGGCGCGTCGGGCATGGGGGAGGCGACGTGCCGCGAGCTCGGTCGTCGCGGCCACAAGGTGGCCGTGCTCGACGTCAACGGCGAAGCGGCTCAACGGGTCGCCGAGGAGCTGCGGTCCTCCGGCGTGACGGCACTGGGGATCGCCGCCGACGTCAGTGACCGCGCGGCCGTCGAGGAGGCGTTCGCGAAGGTGCGTAGCGAGCTGGGGCCGGTGCACATCCTGGTCACCAGCGCCGGAGCGGTGGACTGGGCGGCCTTCACCGACATCACACCGCAGGCGTGGCAGCGGCTGATCGACGTCAACCTCACCGGGACCTTTCACTGCTGCCAGGTGGCGGTGCCCGACATGCTCGAGGCGGGGTGGGGCCGCATCGTGATGATCTCGTCCTCCAGCGCGCAGCGGGGTTCACCGAGGATGGCCCACTATGCCGCGTCCAAGGGCGCGTTGCTCTCGCTGACCAAATCGCTTGCGCGCGAGTACGGTCCGGTGGGCATCACGGTGAACAACATCCCGCCGTCGGCGATCGAGACACCCATGCAGCACGCCGGCCAGGAGGCCGGACACCTGCCACCGAACGAGCAGATGGCCGCGACCGTTCCGCTCGGCCACCTCGGCACCGGCGACGACATTGCCGCGGCCGTGGGCTTTTTGTGCTCGGACGAGGCCGGCTTCATCACCGGCCAGATTCTCGGCGTCAACGGGGGGTCGGTGCTGTGATGACCGACCCCGTCACCGCATACCAACCACGACACGGAGGTTCGCATGGCTACTAAGTGGCCCAAGCCGGCCGAGGGCAGCTGGACCGAGCACTACCCCGACCTGGGAACCGGACCGGTCTCGTTCCGCGACTCGATCTCACCGGAGTTCTACGAACTCGAATGCGAAGCGGTCTTCAAACGCGCCTGGCTCAACGTCGCGCGTGTGGAGGAGCTGCCGCGGGTCGGGAGCTACCTGACCAAGGAGATCGACGCGGCCAAGACGTCGGTGATCGTGGTGCGGGGTAAGGATCAGCAGATCCGCGCGTTCTACAACATCTGTCGTCACCGTGGAAACAAGTTGGTGTGGAACGACTTTCCCAACGAAGAGGTCAAGGGCACGTGTCGGCAGTTCACCTGCAAGTACCACGGGTGGCGCTACGACCTCAAGGGTGACTTGACGTTCGTTCAGCAGGAGGGCGAGTTCTTCGGCCTCGACCACGAGCGACACGGGTTGAAGCCCGTGCAGTGCGACGTCTGGAACGGCTTCATCTTCATCAACTTCGACCCCGAACCGCGGTGGACCCTGCGCGAGTTTCTCGGGCCGATGATCACCGCGCTCGACGACTATCCGTTCGAATTGATGACGGAGCGCTACGAATTCGAGGCGCAGAACAACAGCAACTGGAAGATCTTCGCCGACGCGTTCCAGGAGTACTACCACGTGCCGTCGCTGCACTCGCAGCAGGTGCCCAGCGCGGTGCGCCAACCGAACGCCACCTTCGAGTGCGGGCACTTCCAGATCGACGGGCCGCACCGACTGGTGTCGACGGCGGGCACCCGTCGATGGCTGCTGGCACCGGAGTACATGTATCCGGTCGAACGGATCACGCGCAGCGGACTCGTCGGCCCGTGGCGTACCCCGGAGACGCATCAGTCGGCCGGGCTGAATCCCGGCGGCATCGAGCCCTGGGGCATCACCAATTTCCAGATCTTCCCGAACCTGGAGATCCTGATCTACCACGGTTGGTACCTGCTGTACCGGTACTGGCCGACGTCGCACAACACCCATAAGTTCGAGGCCTACAACGCATTCCACCCCGCCCGCAGCGTGCGCGAGCGCATCGAGCACGAGGTCGCCTCGGTGGTGCTCAAGGAGTTCGCGCTGCAGGACGCCGGAATGCTCGGCGGCACCCAGGCGGCGCTGGAGTACGACGTCATCGACGACTTCCCGCTCAGCGACCAGGAGATTCTGGTGCGTCATCTGCACCACGAGGCCGTCAAATGGGTCGAGGAATACAAGGCCGAGCGCAGTCCGGTGGGGGTGTGAGCGTGACCCGTCTACCCAGTGCGTTCGGCGAGTTCGAGTCGTTCGCCGAAAAGTGGTGCTTGCCAACCGAAGCCGAGCGGTGGGCCACCCGGCTGGCCACGCCCATGCCGGAGATCCGGGAGTTCTACGACGCGTTCACACCGCGTTTCGAGGAAGCGATCGACTACTGCGACAAGTTCCCGCTCGACGATCTGCCCGAGGATGCGCTGAACCTGCTGCACCTCATCTACTCGATGATCATGGTGTCGATGGCGGTCGAGGTCTTCGGTACGCAGAAGCCCGCCGACTCGGCCGACGCCGAGATGCACCGCGTCAGCTCGCCGGTGCCGTGACGACAAGGACAGGACGAGCATGACAGTGTTGACGATCAACAAGCTCACCGCATCGGTCGGCGCGGAGGTGACGGGCCTCGACTCCGAGGCGCTGGCAAACGACGACGCGCTGGGCGCCGCGATCCTGGATGCCTTGGAGGACAACGGCGTTCTGGTCTTCCCAGGTCTCGGGCTGACCCCGCAGGCGCAGGTCGCGTTCTGCCGACGGCTCGGCGACATCGACCACTCGTCGGACGGCCACCATCCGGTCGCCGGGATCTACCCGGTGACGCTCGACAAGTCGAAGAACGCCTCGGCCGACTATCTGCGCGCCACGTTCGACTGGCACATCGACGGATGCACGCCCACCAACGACGAGTGCCCGCAGAAGGCGACGGTGCTCTCGGCCAAGCAGGTGGCCGAGACCGGCGGAGAGACGGAGTTCGCGAATTCGTACGCGGCCTACGAGGCGTTCAGCGACGAGGAGAAGGAGCGCTTCGGCTCGTTGCGGGTGGTGCACTCCCTCGAGGCGTCCCAGCGCCGGGTGACCCCCGATCCGTCGCCGGAACTGGTGGCCAGGTGGCGGTCGCGGCCTACTCACGAACACCCCCTGGTGTGGACGCACCGCAGCGGCCGCAAGTCGCTGGTGTTGGGCGCCTCGGCGGATTACGTCGTCGGCATGGACCTCGACGAGGGCCGTGCGTTGCTGGCCGAACTGCTTGACCGCGCCACGCAGCCGCATCTGGTCTACAGCCACCGCTGGTCCGTCGGCGACACCGTGATCTGGGACAACAACGGGGTCCTGCACCGCGCCGCGCCGTATGACCCGGATTCACCGCGCGAGATGCTGCGCACGACGGTGCTGGGCGACGAGCCGATCCAGTGAGTGATTTCGGTGCACTACTAATCGCTGTGCGATTGGTAGCGCACCGAAGTCGCCGGCTCGCGCGTTGACGCGGCCGTGCCACTATGGAAATCTGATACCCGGATATGAGAATCACGTTCTCGTCTGCTGAGATCGTCGAAACGGAGGGCGCATGACCGAGGACCTCACCACGGTCGATTTCTTCCGGGACGGGCGCCTGACCGCCGACCCGTACCCGTTCTACGCGGCGCTGCGCAACAAGTGCCCGGTGGCCCGTGAGGACCACTACGGCGTCACGATGGTGACCGGTTGGCAGGAGGCCGTCGACATCTACAACGACGCCGAGACGTTCTCGTCGTGCATCTCGGTGACGGGCCCGTTCCCGGGCTTCCCCGTGCCGCTGGAAGGTGACGACGTCACCGAGGTCATCAAGGAACATCGCGACGAGATCCCGTTCAGCGACCAGTTGCCGACGCTCGACCCGCCGACGCACACCAACCACCGGGCCCTGCTGATGCGGCTGATCACACCGAAGCGCCTCAAGGAGAACGAGGACGCGATGTGGCAGCTCGCCGACGACATCCTCGACGACTTCCTCGCGCCGGGGCAGGGCGAGTTCATCACGGGTTTCGCCGCACCGTTCACGTTGCGGGTGATCGCCGACCTGCTCGGTGTCCCCGAGGAGGACCGTCCCGAACTGCTCGAGCGGCTCGCCCGCGGCACGCATGGCAGCGGTCTGGGCAATGCCGACAAGACGTTGGCCAAGACGCCGCTGGAGTACCTCTACGACGTGTTCGCCGAGTACGTCGAGGACCGCAGGCGCGAACCGCGCGACGACGTGTTGACCGGGCTGGCCACCGCGTCGTTCCCGGACGGCACGACACCCGAGGTGGGTGACGTCGTGCGGGTGGCCACCAACGTCTTCTCGGCCGGCCAGGAGACGACGGTGCGCCTGCTGTCGACCGCGCTGAAGGTGCTCGGCGACCGGCCGGACATCCAGCGTCAGCTGCGCGACGACCGCAGCCTGCTGCCGAACTTCATCGAGGAGTGCCTGCGCATCGAGAGCCCGGTCAAGGGTGACTTCCGGTTGTCGCGGGTGCCCACGACCGTCGGCGACCAGCAGCTCGCCGCCGGATGCACCGTGATGGTGATCAACGGTGCGGCGAATCGTGATCCGCGTCGGTTCACCGATCCCGACAACTTCGACCCAGAGCGCAAGAACGCCCGTCAGCACCTGGCGTTCGGGCGCGGCATCCACAGCTGCCCGGGAGCACCGTTGGCGCGGGCGGAGACGCGCGTCGGCCTGGAGCGACTGCTGGACCGCACCACCGACATTCGCATCAGCGAGGCCCATCACGGCCCGCTGGGAGAGCGTCGCTACAACTACATCCCGACCTACATCCTGCGCGGGCTGACCGAGCTGAATCTGGAGTTCGACGTCGTTTCCGGTGACGCCCGATGAAGGTCACCGTCGACGAAGACCGCTGCGCCGGCCACGGCATGTGCCTGACGTTGTGCCCTGAGGTGTTCGAGCTCAACGACGACGGTTGGGCGGTCGCGAACCCCGAAGAGGTGCCGGCCGACCTGGAATCGGCGGCGCGCGACGCGATCGCTAACTGCCCTGAACGCGCAATCCGCGAAATCGACTGACACAAAAGGAGACTCGAATGGCGAAGGCGTACATCCTCATCACCGAGGACGTCAAGGACCCCGAGGGGATGGCGGAGTACGGCAAGGTGGCCAGCCAGACGATGGCCAGCGCGAACCTGCTGGCGTTCGACCAGAAGGCCGAGGTGATCGAGGGCACCTGGCACGGCACGCAGACCGTGCTGCTCGAGTTCGAGTCCGAGGAGGCGGCCAAGGCCTGGTATTACTCCGACGAGTACCAGGCCGCCGCGAAGCTGCGTCAGGCCGCCGCCGACTGCAACGGCGTCATCCTGCACGGCCTGGGCTGAGTCTCTGTGCGCGAAATGGCATTCCTGGCTGTGTTTTCGGGTTGACCACGACCAGGAATGCTCTTTCGGCGATCGGACTAGTGCGGCTGCAGCGGGCCGGTCGGCTTCGTCGTGGTGGCGTGCACCAGCAGCTCGGCCAACTCCCGCGGCCGTGACAGAAACGGCGAGTGCGACGTGTCGATGGTCAGCTGCTCGACGCCGAGGCGACGCGTCACCGTGTCGGCCAGCCACCGCGGCATCGACTGATCCTGCAGGCAGCGGATGAAGCTGCGGGGGAGGTCGGCCTCCCAGAACCGCGCGACGGACACCGGAGTCACCGTGGTGTCGCCGAACCGCTCGGGGCCCAGCCGCTCGAACGCCCAGCGCGCGGTGGCCTCGTCGCAGTCATGGTAGAAGTACTTCCACGCACCCTCGAAGTCGGCGAACCACATCGCCCCATCGTCGTCGAACTTCAGATAGCCCAACATCTCTCCGACGTCGGCGTCGAAGTCGTCGGCGAGCTCCTCGCCCTCGTCGCGCATCGCCATCGCTTCCGGATAGGTGCGCCCTTCCCGGGGCAGCGCCGCCGCGAGGTAGGTGATGTGGCTGACCAATTCGGGCGCGGCGTCGGCGGCCAGCGTCGCGTCGAAGCCCCCGCCGGAGTGACCGACCAGCACGCTCTTGTGCGAGCCGCCGGCCTGCAGCGCCGAAACGATGGCGTCGCGGCGGTTGGCCAGCGTCGACTCTTCGTCGACTCGTGCGCCGTGACCGGGCAGGTCCACCGCGACCGCGTCGTGGCCCATCCCGGTCAACTCGTCGATCGTGCGATCCCAGCACCAGGCGGCGTGAAAACCGCCGTGCACGAAGATGAATCGCATCAGTCCGGTACTCGTACCGGGACATGCGACCATCCCGCGACGTTCTGCATCGCCACCCGACGGCAGTCGTCCCACAGCACCTCGTAGTGGGGGATCAGGTCGAGCAGCCGCTCCAGCGCGACCGCCGTCTCCATCCGCGCCAACGCCGCCCCCAGGCAGCTGTGTATGCCGTAGCCGAAGCCGAGGTTCTGCGCCTCGGTGCGGTTGCGGTCGATGTCGAACGTGTCCGGATCGGTGAACGCATCCGGATCGCGGTGTGCCGATGCCTGCAGCAGGAACACTGGTTTGCCCTCGGGAATCGTCACGTCGTGCAAGGTGACCTCGCGCATCGACCGCCGCACGTTGTAGTGCACCGGCGGTTCGTACCGCAGCAGTTCCTCCACCGCGGCCGGGATCTTGCTGCGATCGTCGAGCAGCTTCTGCCACTGTTCGGGGTGACGGGCGAAGGTCACCGCCGCGTTGCCCACCAGCTTGGTGACCGTCTCGGCGCCGGCACCACCGAGAAGCGTTGCGAACCCGGCGATCTCGAAGTCGTCCAGCGATTCCTTCTGGCCGTCCTCGCGGGTGATCTCCGCGGCGATCAGGCGGCTGAACATGTCGTCCTGCGGGTGGGCCCGACGCTCCTGAATAAGCTCGTAGTACAACCCCATGGCCTGGGCGACGGCCTGCATGCCCTCTTCGGACATGTCGACCTGGCCGGGCTCACGATGCAGCGACGTGTCCACCCATTCCCGGACCTGCTGCCGGTGTTCTTCTGGCACTCCCAGCATTTGGGTGATCACCTCGACCGGGAAGAACGCCGAGAAGTCGCTGACGACGTCGAAGTGCCTGGGGTCGGCCTTTGCGATGTAGCGGTCGATGGTGTCGGTCACCATCGGTCGCATCGCCTCGATCGCACGGGGCGTGAACACCTTGTTCACCAGGCTGCGCATGTGACGGTGCTCGGGTGGATCCATCAGGATGATCATCTTGGCGACGATCGGTTCGTCGGACCGTATCGTCGCCAGGTCCAGGCCGTAGGCCGACGAGTACGTCGCGAAATCCTTGTACGCCGCCGCTACGTCCTCATGGCGCGACAACGCGTAGAAGTCGTGTTCCTCGCTGTAGTAGACGGGCGCTTCCTCGCGCAGGCGGCGGTAGATCTCCCACGGCCCGTCGAAGTATTCCTGCGAGAACGGATCGAAGACGACTTTCGACGTCGTCATGCGTCTTCGATCGAGATCGCCTGACGCGGGCACTGGCGCACGGCTTCTCGGACCTGCTGTTCGTTCTCCGGTGTCACTTCTTCCTGCAGGACGTGCAGATAGTCCTGGTCGTCCAGATCGAACACCTCGGGGATGATGCCCATGCACACTCCGTTGCTCTCGCAGAGCCCGAAGTCCACGATGATCTTCTGAGTCATATGCGATCCCCCTCCGCTTCTCGCTGGGTCACTTGAGCACTCTCACGGGGACGTGGTGATATCCGGCCACATTCTGCATGTGCACGCGCTCCAGGCCGTCGAAGTCGACCTCGTAACGCGGCATGAAATCGAGCAGATGCTCGAGCGCGATCGTGGTCTCCAAACGGGCCAGCGCGGCGCCCAGACAGCTGTGGATGCCGTAGCCCAACCCGAGATTTGGCGACTGCGTGCGATCCCGGGTGATGTCGAAGGTCTCGGCGTTGTCGAAGGCGCGGGGATCGCGGTTCGCGGCCGCCTTCATCAGGAACACCGGCTTGTGAGCCGGGATGGTGCCACTGGGCACCACGGCCTCTTTGAGCGTGTAGCGCACGTTGTACTGCACCGGGCCGACGTAGCGCAGCAACTCCTCGACGGCGGCGGGAACCAGGCTGCGGTCGTCGAGCAGCATCTGCCACTGCTCCGGATGGCGGGCGAACTCCACCACCGCGCTGCCGACGAGCTTGGTGACCGTCTCGGCGCCGGCCCCGCCGAGTAGCGCGAGGAAACCGGTGATCTCGAGGTCGTCGAGTTTGCGCATCTCACCGTTCTCGCCGGGGATCTCCGCGGCGATCAGGCGGCCGATCATGTCCTCCTGCGGGTTCTGCCGCCGCTCCTGCACCAGCCCGTAGTAGTACACGCCCGAGTCGATGTTGGCCTGCATGTTCTCTTCGGAGAGCTCCAACTGGCCGGGTTTGCGCTCGAGACCCTTGTCGATCCAGCGCCGGACCTGCTGCCGGAACTCCTCGGGAACCCCGGCCATCCGGGTGATCACCTCGACCGGGAACGGACCGGAGAAGTCCTGCACGACATCGAAGTTGTCGGGATTGACCTTCGAGAGATACTGCTCGACGAGTTCGGTGATGGTCTCGCGCTGCGATTGGATAGCCCGCGGCGTGAACGCCTTGTTGAGCAGGCTGCGCATGTGGCGGTGCTCAGGCGGATCCATGAAGATGATCGACTTGTGCGGGCCCTCTTCGCTGCGGACCATGGCCAGGTCGCATCCGCGAGACGAGGAGAACGACTCGTGGTCCTTGAGCGCCGCGGCGACGTCTTCGTGCCGGGTCAGCGCGTAGAAATCCTCTACCTCGTCGTAGTAGATCGGCGCTTCGTCCCGCATCCGTCGGTAAATCTCGTACGGGTCGTCGAAAAACTCCTGCGAGACGGGATCGAACACGAGCTTGGGCTTGGTCATGGTCTCCTCTTTCGCGGCGGGCTGTCGACCGCTTCCGTTACGCGAGGGCGCAATAATGTAACGCCTCTAGTATGCCTCACCGGATGTCTCCTGGTAAGGGGAATCGCCGCTGTTTATGGCCGGATTCCGGCATCGATGACCTCGTCGAGCAGGCCGAGGCCGCTGCCCAGTTCGGCCGCCGTCTGGCGGACCACCGCGACGTCTTTGCCGATGAACTCTCCGACGTCGGCGACGAACCCCTGGACGGAGCCGCGCCCGGCGACGAACTCGCCGACCCGGCTGGCGCCGCTTCCGTGGGCGAGCGACTTCAACAGTTCACCCTCGCCGACACCGAGTCGTGCGCCGAGGTCCACCGCCGTGCGCAGCAGCCCGATTTGGGCGGCGAACAGACTGTTGTTGACGAGCTTGACGGCCTGACCCGCGCCGAGTTCGCCGACGTGGAGGATCGGGTCGCCGTAACTGGCCAGCACCGGGCGCACCTTGTCGACCGCGTCGGCGGCGCCGCCGACGAACAGCGTCACCTCCCCGGCCGCGATGTTGTGTGGGCCGCCGCTGACCGGCGCGTCGACGACGTCGATGCCCGGGAAATCGGCCGCCAACATGCGCGCGGTTGCCGGGCTGCCGGTCGTGTGGATGACCAGCGCACCGCCGGGCCGGATGGCCGCTGCCACCCCGTCGGTCAGGCACACTTGCCGAACCTGTTCGTCGGTGAACACGCAGACGACGACGACGTCGGCGCCGTCGGCCACATCGGTCACGCGGGTGACGGGCTGTGCACCGATGTCACGAATCTCGGCGGACTTCTCGTCGGTCCTGCCGAGCGCGCGCACCTCGTGCCCGGACTCCACGAGGCGGCGCACCATCGGTGCGCCCATGCGCCCGGCTCCGACGAAGCCGATACGCGTCATCGGGTCCCTCTGCTCTTCGCGCAAGCGCTCATCGGGTCCCTCTGCTCTTCGCGCAAGCGCTCATCGCGGGTGATCCATGTTCTCCAACGCCGTGTCGGCCACCGTGAACACCGAGCCCTCCGGCACCGATGCGGTGGCCGCGATGCTTGCCGCATGCCGAACGTCCTTCTGCAGCAACGCACCTGCGATCGGCGCGAGCCCTTCGACCGTGCCACCGAACACCGCAATGCTGCCCAGCGCCTTGCTGGTGGCCGATCCGCCGTTGAGCACCTCGGCCAGGCGCAGACGCGGGATGCCCAGCGACTCACCGAGGTCGAGTGTGCTCAGCGCGCTGCCGAGGTTGGCGGTGAACAGCAGGTTGTTGAGGATCTTGGTGACCTGTCCGCTGCCCAGCGGGCCGAGATGCACGATCGGGTCGGCGTAGGTCGCGAACACCGGACGGCAGCGTTCGACGACGTCGTCCTCGCCGCCCACCATCACCAGGAGCTTGCCTTCCTCGACGGCGGGGCCGCCACCGCTCACCGGCGCGTCGATGACCGAAACACCTTGTTTGGCGGCGACTTCGGCGATCTCTTTACATGTGTCGGGGTGCACCGTGCTGTGAATGGCGATGACGCCGCCGGACGCCAGGCCGGCCAGCACACCGGATTCACCGTTGAGCACCTCGCGCACGTCGTCGTCCCCGACCACGCAGAGGCAGACCAGGTCGCTGGCAGCGGCCAACTCCGCCGGAGTACTCGCGGTCTTGGCGGCCGTTCCGGCGTACGGTTCGAGGCTGGCCGCCCGTCGGGCCCACAGTGTGGTCTCGAAGCCACCTTCGACGATCCGGCGGGCCATCGGCCCGCCCTGGCTGCCCAGCCCGATGAATCCGACGCGCATCAATCCGCCTCCACTTTCTCCTCGGCCTTCTCTTCGGCGCCGCTTCGTGATTCGACGCATTCGGCGACGAACGACAGCACTCGGTCGTGGTAATCCGCAGCCGCGAACGACAGCGACAGGTTGTGGCCGGCGCCGGCCTGTTCGTTGAGCACGAAGCGGGGCGACGCGGTGAACGCCGCCGCGATGTCGGCCAGCGCCTCGGGATCGGTTCGCCACACCCGCTCGTGTTCGGCGACGGTGAAGTGCACCGGGACCTCGACTTGGGCCGCCAGCGCCGGAAAGTCGCGTCGCGGCCAGTATTTGGTCACCTCCGACTCGTACGGCGCACCCGTCGACGAATTCGTGATGCCGGAAAGCACCTCGGGCGGATACGAGTCCGCGGGCTCCCACAACAGTTCGCGCAGTCCCACCGGTCGGCGGGTGGCCGTCGTCGTCTTGATGATCTCCGCCGCAGCGTCCGCGTACCGCAACCCGGTGCCTGCGAGGCCGATCCCGAGCACACGCTCCTGCGCGGCCCGATCGCTGGCCGCCATGCGCACGGCAAGCTCGCAGCCCGCCGAGTGGCCGAGCAGGAACAGCCCTGCGCCACGGGGACTTTGACCGAGCACTTTGTCGAGGGCGCCGTAGGCGAGCGCGACCCGCTGGTCGGGGTCGTGCATCGCGTCCGGGTACGGCGCCGAACTGCCGTATCCGGGGCGATCCAACGCCACCACGGTGATCCCCCGGGTCGGGCCCGTGCGCAACAACGACAGGTGCGGATGGCCGGGGCAGTCGAAATACGCTGCGGTGCTGGCTCCGCCGTGAAAGGCGACGATGACGGCCGTCGGGTCGTCAGCCTCGGCGACCAGGCCCGACATGGGAACGCCGTCGACGAGGACGACGCGGGGTCGGGTCGTGCTCACCCGTCCGTCCGCATCAAAATCGCCCCGCTCGGGGTGAGCCCGCCGCTGCTGACCACCGCGACCTTGGCGTCTTTCACCTGCCGTTCACCCGCGTCGCCGCGCAACTGGCTGACGGCTTCGTGGATCAGGCCCATTCCGTGTGTACGGCCATGAGACAGCTGCCCGCCGTGGGTATTCAGCGGAATCACGCCGTCGCGGGCGATGGCCTTGCCGCCGTCGAGGAAGTCCTTGGCCTCGCCGATACCGCAGAAGCCGAGGGCCTCCAGCCACGACAGGCAGTTGAACGAGAACCCGTCGTACAACTCGGCTACGTCGACATCTTTGGGTCGCAACGACGTTCGGGTCCACAGGTGGGCCGCCTGGCCGAGCACCTGAGGTTCGTGGGTCAGCGTGCTTTGGTCCCAGTCGGTGCGTTCGACGATCTGCGTGCCGACCGCCTCGAACAACACCGGCTTGTGCGGCA
This sequence comes from Mycolicibacterium komanii, assembly GCF_001050035.1. The sequence continues at coordinate 28,043 of NZ_CVTA01000016.1, read as the reverse complement.
TGTCCTTCGCGGCCTCCGCTGCGGAGACGATGACCGCGACGGCGCCGTCGCACGGAACGTCGCAGTCGTAAAGACCGAACGGCGTGGTGATCATCCGCGCGTTCAGGTAGTCGTCCATCGCCATGGGATCGCGGTAGATGGCGGTGGGGTTCAGCGCTGCGTTCGCCCGCTGGTTCAGCGCGATCCAGCCGAGCGTCTCGCGCGTCGTGCCGTAGCGCTCGAAGTGACGCTGAGCGTTGAGGGCCAGCGTGTGCGCGGCCGACATCGCACCGAAGGGCATCTGCCAACTCGACGTTCGGGCGCCGCCCGGCGGTGACGCCTTGCCCTCCTTCATCAGCTGCTGGAACGTCGCCTCCCACAACGTGCGGAAGCACAGCACGTGACGCGCCATCCCGGTGGCGACGGCCATCATCGCGGCGATGACCGAGCCGCCGGGGCCGAACGTGTCCATGCCGCCGTTGATCCACACCGGGCGGAGGCCGAGGGCGCCCTCGAGTGCGGCCACGCCGCCTTCGCCCATTCCCGCGATGTCCAGCCCGGGGTACGTCGACAGCCCGTCGATGTCGTCGAATGTCAATCCCGCATCGGCGACGGCGGCTTCGCACGCTTCGATGGTCAGCGACAGCGGCGGCACCATCAGCCGCCGACCCAGCCGCGAGGCGCCGATGCCGGTGATCGCCGAGTGCTCTTCGAACCGCTGACGGGTGAGCGGGGCGCTCACGTGGCGGCCGAAGTCCTGCGGCGCGATCTCGTCTTCGGCCACCGGGCCGCCCTGCCCGTCGGCGCCGGGTGTGAAGACCGGCAGCCAGACATCGTCGATCTGCTGGAAAGTGACCTCGACGAGCTGGCCGAGCTTCAGGTCATCGGGATCGCAGTCAACGATGTTGGTGGTCAGGCGAACCCGCGGATCCTCCACCACGGCCACCTGCGCCACCACATAGGGCGGTGGCAGGTCCGGAAAGCCGAACCGGTGGTTCACGGTGAACGCCGACAGCGTCGCCTTACCGGACACCTCACGGACGCCCATGTTGCGTCCCCGGCAGTACCGGCACACCGGTTGCGGCGGGTGGATCAGCGCTTCGCAGTCCCGGCATTCCTGGATGCGCAGCACGCCGTCGGCGCCGGCGGTCCAGAAGAACTCGTTGAGTACCGTCAGTTCAGGTAGTGGTCTGGTCACCGCACGAATCCCGAGATCGCCTCGCTGTCACCGGTATTGGGTGCGGGCTCGGGCACCTCATGCGCCTCCTGATGCACGGCGTTGTCGCCGGACGGCCGGTGTTCACCCATGTAGATGATCGCGTGCACCGGGCAGTCCAGCAGCGCGCGCATTACCGCGTCCCTGTCCTTCTCCGGCACTGTTCCATCACCGATGAGGGAGGCGTAACCCCAGTCGTCGAGCGAGAAGTACTCGGGGGCGTGCTTGGCGCATATCCCGAAGCCGTCGCACAGCGTCCGGTCGAGCCGGATTCGCAAGCCGTCACTCATGATTGAGCCACCGCCTCCACTTCGTAAGGTCGCACGGCGGCGAACACGTCGCTGCGACAGGCTGCGCAGTCGTTGGCGAGGTGGCGAGTCACCACCTGGGGGAACTGCCGCAGCAGGCTCGCCGCGACGTTGGTGGCGCCATCGAGGGTGCCGCAGGCGCCGCGCCCGCGAAGCACCACCGACCAGCGTTCGAGCCGGGTGACGTCCTCCTGGGTGGCCACACCGTCGCGCAGCGCCGACGTCACCGCCGCCATCGCGGCGGTGCCGTTGAAGCAGGATCCGCACTGGCCCGCGTTCTCCCGGTCGAAGTACGACATCACCGCCGCGGCGACAGCGAGGGGGCAGTCGTCGGTGAGAATCGAGATCGCTCCACACCCGAGACCGCTGCCGAGCCGTCGGACCGACTCGTGATCGAGAGTCGCATCGAGGATGTCGGTGTTGACCAGCCCCGCGAAGTAGCCGCCCATCAGGACGCCCGTCACCGCTTCCCTGGTCAGCCCGTGTACCTGGAGGAGCTCGGAAAATGCCGCGCCGTGCGGAATTTCGTACAGCGCCGCGGGCCGCCCCCCGCCGGTGATGGTCGCCAGGAACGTTCCCGGCGACATCGGCGTACCGACCGACCGGAACTTCTCGGCGCCGTGTTCGTGGATGTAGGGCAGGTTGGCCAGCGTCTCGACGTTGCTGACCATCGTCGGCAGTCCGTCCACACCCTCCTCGAAGGGTCGCGGGGGTTTGTCGGTGGGTTTGGCGGGGCCGCCGTTGATGCGCCGGACCGCGGCCGTCTCCTCGCCTGCGACGTAGCCGGGTTCGACGGTGACGAGCGTGATTTCGGCGCCGCCGAAGGTCTCCGCGGGCACCTCGCTCAGCGCTGCGCCGACCGCAGTGGCGGCCTGGTCGTCGGAGACGTAGACGTAAGCTCGTCGGGCACCGGCGACGGCGGTCGCCAGGCGCAGACCGTCGAGCACGAGGTGGGGCCGGTTGCGCAGCAGCCAACGGTCCTTGACCGATGCGGGTTCACCCTCTTCGCCGTTGGCCACGACGACAGTCTCCGAGCCGCGGCGGTTGGCGTCGTGCACGGTGCGCAGTTTGGTGCCGATCGGGAACGCGGCGCCACCGCGGCCCAGCAGGCCCGACAGGTCGACCTGTTCCAGCAGCGCATCGGCGTCGATCAGCGGGCGGTAACCGCCCGCACGCGTGTACTCGGCATAGTCCTCGGTGCCGGCCTCCGACGGGCGTAACAGCCGAGGCGCACAATCCGGCCAGCCGGCGACGGCGAGTTCAGTGGCGGTAGAGGTCATGGCTGGTCCTTCCGGCCCGCGGATAGGCTGACGGACATGAGGACTGCGGTCGTGCGCGTCGGTGTCGACAAGGCGGGCGAGCTCGAGCCGGCCCAGCTCGAGGACGGCTTGGCTCGGCTCCGCGATTCTGCGGCCACCCAGGGCATCGAAGTGGTGGCCAACAACCTGCCCGCGATGCCGGCACAGCGCCGCGAGGTCGAGTTGCTGATCGCCGGGGACGATCCCGATGAACTCCGTCGGATCGCGATCGAGTTGTGCGGGAACGCATTCGGAACCACGCCCGTGCCCGGAGTGGTGACGTTCATCAGCCGCGGCACCGACGACGATGCCCAGGGCGTGCTGGCCGGGCTCGGGGTTTCCGGCGAGGTCGAACGCGTACCCGGCGACGACGGCTGGGATGTGGTGTACGTGACGGTGCGCAAGGCCGACCTCGAACGCGTGCCCGAGAGCAGGGTCCACACCGCGCTCGAGGCCTCGCTCAACTGCGAGGTCCACATCCGCACGACGTAAGCCGGCGCCGGTGTGAGGCCCCGCGCGATTGCCGGAGATCCCTTCATCAACTGTCCAGGAACTTCAGGATCGCGGGGGCGGCCTGCACCCACGTGTCGAACATGTTGAACCGCTTGATCTTTCCGCAAGCGCGCGCCTCGCCGGCGCGTTCCCAGGCGTCCTCTGGCCAGGGTGGATCGATCAGTTGGGAGCCCTTGATCAGGCAGCTGACCTCCAGCGAGGTCCGCTTCGGGTGGTCCAGGTCGTTCTCACCACCGCGGATGATCAGCGTCGGCACCTTGATGTTGTCGAACATCTCGTCCTCGACACCCGGGATGGTCTGGCCGGGTTTCGGCACGAACGCGTTGAGCCAACGCAGCATCAGCTTCAGGAACGCGTCGGGGTCCTGGTTGAGGATTCGTTCGCGGTTGGCGGGATTCTCCTCGATGCGCTGCTTCCACTCGTCGACCGCGGCGACCGCCTTCATGCCCGCGCCGCGTACGGCCAGGATGCTGGGCACGATGTAGTACGAACCCAGCACGAAGGACCCGTACACGCCGCCGACGATGTTCCACACCACCAGCTTCCGCGCGATCTCCGGGTACAGCATCGTGGTCAGCATCGAGTCGCGGGCGCCGCCGGACCCGCCGGCGATGATGCACGGACCGATGTCGAGCCCGGTGATCAGCGCGTGCAGAGTCTCGGCACGCATATGCGATTCGCTTTGACCGTAGAACTGCACGTCGGACTTGCCGCAGTTCGGCCGGTCCCACAGCAGGACCCGGTATCCGCCCTTGACGAGCTCCTGCGCCAGCGGTCGGAGGCCGTCGATGTCCTTGCTGAACCGCCCGCCGGGCGTCAGCGCGATGAAATCGCCTTCCTTGCCGAGGATCTCGTAGACGACGTTGCCGCCGTTGATCTCCATCGTCTTCTCGCCCCGCTTGAGCTTGGGGCCAAGTTTCTCCGGCGCGCTCATGCCTGCACCAGCACCTCGTTGCCGACCACCCGCACGGGGTAGGTCCGGATCGACCACTCCGGCTTGACCGCCGTCGTGCCGGTGGCCAGCTCGAAACCCCATTGGTGCCATGGGCAGTAGATGTACTCCATATCGCGGACCATCACCGAGTCGCCGGGCACGCTCTCGTCGACGATCGTGCGGCCGCGGGCGCGTCCGGAGCACAGCGGTCCGCCCTCGTGGGGGCAGTAGTTGGCGATCGCGTAGAACGTTCCGTTGACGTTGTAGACGCCGACGCCGTGACGTCCGATCGGCACGAGTTTGTGCTTGCCCGGCGGGATTTCGTCGACCGTGGCCACCACGTGTTCACGCCCCTGGGCCAGGCGGGGCGTCTTCTGCTCTTCGCTCATCTACTCAGAACACCCGCACCTGGCCCTCGAGGGCGGGAACCGTGTCGGGAAGGTGATAGGTCGCGATGCCGTTCTTGAACATCACGGCCTCGCGGGCGTGCTCGGGCAGGTGCTTGACCAGCCAGCGCGGATCGTCGAACGTCCAGTGCGGGTAGTCCGACGAGTACAGCAGGATCTTCTCGCACTCCATCCACTCGAACGCACGCGAGAGCTCCGTCTTGTCCTCGGGGTAGTCCAGCGGCTGGGTGGTGAACTTGATGTGGTCCTTGACGTATTCGGACGGTTTGCGCTTGATGTCCAGCCACGACTTGCGGGCCTCGTAGATGGCGTCCATCCGCCACATCAGCGGCAGGATCCACGTGAATGCGTGCTCCACCAACACGATTCGCAACGTCGGGAACCGGTCGAAGAGACCGTCGAAGATCATGCTCATCACCTGGTTCGCCGCCAGCAGCGAGTAGGTGACCATGAAATCGTGGTTGTAGCTGGGGAATCCGACCGGCGGGATCGGCAGCTCCTCGTGGTGGCTGCGCGACAGGTGACAGCTGACCGTGATGTCGTGCTTGGTCGCGGCCTCCCAGATCGGGTTGTACTTCGGGTCACCCCACGCCGGGCGGGGCTCGGCCTTGATCAGGATCTGGCCCATGTAGGGATGGCCTGCCCAGCGCTCGATCTCGCGAGCCGAATCCTCCGGCGCCTCGATGGCCAAGCAGATCGATCCGCGCCACCGCTCGTGCCAGTTGTTCCTGCTGTCCAGCCAGTGGTTGGCCTGCCAGTCGTTGAGCGCGACGCTCATCGCGTGGTTGACCTCGGGGAAGCGAGCCGGGTACGCGGCGGGTTCGAGGATCGCGATGTCGGCGCCCGCCTGCATGATCAGCTGCTTGAACGCCAGATCGGGATCACTGCCCGCGAAGTTACCGTCCGACGGAAACGTGTCGACCCGCATCGCGTAGGCGTGCGCGTAGTCGGGTGCGTCGTAGTAGATCTGGTCGCCGACCCGACGCGTCAGGAAGTACTTGCTGCGCCACGGCTCCGGAATGTACGGCGTCAACTCGCCGGCCCTCGGCGTCGGATGAACATCGGAATCGACGCAGCGCACCGCGACGCGCTCGGCCGCCGGCTTCCGCTCTGTCACTGTCACCGTCATCGTGGTCTCCTGCCTTTCAGAAGCTTGCCGGCCCTGATCACTGTGCGCCGACTCCGGCCCCGACGTCTATGCCGTAGAGCTCGGCCGCGTTGCGCCAGCACAATTTTTCGCGCTGCTCGTCGGTGTAGGCGGCGGGCACCTTCAGATCGTTGAGCTGCCAGTGCGGATAGCTCGACCCGTACATCACCATGTCGTCTTTGCCGGTGAAGCTCAACCATTCACCGGCGTAATCGACATCGCCGGGCCCGTCCATCGCCCCCTGCACGAAGTACGTGTGGCCGGGCAGGTAGTCGCTGGGCATCCGCGGCGCCCAGGGCGTCTGCTCGAGATGCGGCCGCCCGAAGCAGTCCATCCGCCAGATGAACGGTGTCAGCAGGTCGGCCGCACCGTCGGCCCAGACGAACTTCAGCGTGGGCATCCGTTCGAATACCCCCTCGACGATGAGGTTCATCAGGTGGTACAGGTAGTTCAACGCCATGAAGCTGACGTAGTTCTCGTACGTCCTCGGCACGCCGGACGGCGTCGGCGCGAACTGGATGCCCGCACCCACCTCGATGTGCACGGCGACGGGCAGGTTCGCTTCGTTGGCGGCCTCCCATAGCGGCCAGAACTGCGGCTTGCCGTAGAGCTCGCGGGACTGCAGCGGCACGCCGACCTGCACCACCCGGGGATGGTCGGCGTACTTGGCGATTTCGCGCAGTGAGCCGGCGATGTCGTCGGGATTGATCCGGATGGTGCCGCGGAATCGGTCGGCGTACGGGTTGTCCTCGAGCCAGCGCGTGACCATCATTTCGTTGTGCGCCGCCGCGATAGCGGTGCCCAGATGGCGGTCCGGCATGATGCCGCGGGTCATCGGATGCAGGATCGCGACGTCGACGCCGCGCTCATCGAACAGCTGCTGCCCGACGAACTCGGGGTCCGAGCCGGGGTAGCGGCGATCGCCGTCGGTTCCTGGGGCGTATTCGCCGCCAGGGGCGCCGTACCAGTCCATCTCGTAGTCGGGGAATCCGCGGCTCTTGAAGGGCTCGCGAAGGAAGCTGCGGAAGTCCTTGTTCGACTTGCTGAAGATGTGCACGCTGGCATCGATGACGGGCGTCGTGAAACCAGACGGGGTCCCGTCCTGAATCTGCATCACCAAGGCTGTTCCTCCGTGTCATCCGGCCGTCGGCAGGCGCAGAGAAGCGCTGCGCGAGCGCCGAACATATCCCAGTGTAAAGCGTTGTTCTTCAATCGCAAGAATCTAGTTCTCTACGAACTGCTTACTTTTGCGCAGGTCAGGGTGTGTGCTGGTCAACTGCATGACACGCGGGTATCGAAACGTGGTAGTCAGATCACGAGAACGCTTTGCCCTAGAATTGAGAATGTTATTCTCGCAGCGACGCGTTGCCCATCTTCGAGGCCCGGGAGGCTTGGTGTTACTGGAGTTCGACGCCGATCAGCGACTCTGGCAGGAGACCGTGCGCGACGCGGTCACCAAACAGTGCCCGGCCTCGCTGATTCGCGGAATCGCCGAGAACGGGGTCGACCCGGCACCCCTGTGGAAGACCTACGTCGACGCCGGCTGGACCGAGCTCGCCGATGCCGAGAACGCCGTCGAACTGGCGATCGTCCTCGAGGAGTTGGGGCGGGCCACCGACCCCACCCCGTTCCTGGCCACCCTGACGCAATTCGCGCCGCTGGCCGGTGACCGATTCGACCCCCAGCAGGCGGGCACCGCCGTGTACGACGGCGTGGCCGCCCACCGGGTTGCCGAGGGCTGGGTGCTCAATGGCACGGCGCATCACGTCCTCGACGGTGACCGGGCCGAGCGATTCGCCGTGGTCACTGACGCCGGCGTCTTCATCGTCGACGCCGACCAGGTCACGACGCGGCGCAGCCCGATCTTCGACCCGGTCCTGCACATCGCCGAGGTGTCGTTGGTCGACGTCCGGGTGCCCGACACCGCGCGGGTGCCCGCCGACGCCGAACGCGCCCGCCACGTCGCCCTGACCGGTATGGCCGTCACCACGGTCGGCGCATGCCAACGCATCCTGGATCTGGTGCTCGAGCACGTCAAGCAACGCCAGCAGTTCGGTGTCGCGATCGGCTCCTTCCAGGCCGTGCAGCACAAGGCCGTCGACATGCACGTCGCCATCGAACGTGCCAGGGCGCTGGCCTATTTCGCCGCGCTGACCATCGCCGAGGACGATTCGCGCCGACGGCTCGCGGCCGCCATGGCCAAGGCGTCGGCGGGGGAGGCGCAGGCGATCGTTTTCCGGCACGGGCTGCAACTGTTCGGCGCCATGGGATTCACGTGGGAGAACGATCTTCAATTCGCGCTGAAGCGGGCCAAGGCCGGCGAGCTGCTGCTCGGCGGCGCCGCCGAGCATCGCGCCCTGATCGCAGCGGAGTACAGGACCTTCTGATGCAGCTGACCTTCGATTCCGACGTCGAACAGTTCCGCGCCGAGTTCTCGGCGTTCCTCGACGAGAATCTGCCGCCCGAGTCGCAAACGCTGGAGCGGCCGAAGTCGGTGTCGCACATGCCGCAATGGGCGCGCGACTGGCAGCGGCTGTTGTTCGACAACGGCTGGCTGCTGCCCGCGCAACCGCCCGAGTTCGGTGGCCGCAACGCGACCGTCCTGCAGCAGTTCGTGCACCTCGACGAGCTGTGTCGGCGCCGGATCTACCACAGCTTCAATCCTCAGGGCGTCAACATCGTTGCCGCATCACTGATTTCGTTCGGCAGCGACGAGCAGAAACACCGCTGGGCGGTCCCGGTGTTGAAGGCGGAGATGACCGCATCGCTCGGAATGAGCGAGCCGAGCGCCGGCTCGGACCTGGCGTCGCTGCGCACCCGTGCGGTGCTGGAAGGCGACCACTTCGTCGTTAACGGCCAGAAGGTCTGGACGTCGGGCGCCCACGACGCCGACTTCCTGCTGACGTTCGTGCGCACCGATCCCGATGCGCCCAAGCACAAGGGCATCAGCGTCCTGATCATCCCGACCGACACACCGGGCGTCGTGTGCCGCCCGTTCGCGGACATGACCGGTGAGGAGAATCTGGACTTCAACGAGGTGTTCTTCACCGACGCACGGGTGCCCGCCGAGAACCTCGTCGGCCCGCTCAACGGCGGATGGGGTGTCGCGAACGGTTCCCTCGGACATGAGCGCACGATGATGTGGCTCGGCTTCGCCGACCGCATCGACAACATGATCGCCGACTTCCGGCCCCGCTCCGAGATCGAACGCGACCAGTACGCCACGACGATCATGGACTACCAGGCGTTGCGGGCGATGGGCTCGGCGGCGTTGTCGCGAGCGGCGCGTGGGGAGATGGACACCGCATCGGTGTCGGTGCTCAAACTGTTCGGGTCCGAAGCCGAGCGTCAGGCCATGGAGAACGCGTTGACCGCTGCCGGCGCCGACGGGCTGATCCACCCGTCGACCTCGGGACCGTACGCGCACATGAACCTCGACCATTACTTCGCGAGCTGGTTCGAGCGCTATGCGCGCAGCTTCGGCGGGACCATCGCCGGCGGCACGTCGGAGATCCAGCGCAACATCATCGCCACGCAGGTCCTCGGGCTGCCGCGGCGCTGACATGGACGCCTGGATCGTCGACGCGGTACGCACACCAAGGGGTCGTGGCCGGGAGGACGGCGCCCTGCACGGGATCCACCCGCAGGCGTTGTTCGCCCAGTGCCTGCAAGCGCTCTCTGCCAGAACGGGTTTCGCTCCGGCCGATGTCGACGACGTGGTCGCAGGCAACGGGATCCTCGCGGGCGAGCACGGCGACGACATCGCACGCTTGGCGGTGCTGCTGGCCGGTTGGCCGGAGACCGTGCCGGGCATGACGCTCAACCGGTTCTGCGGGTCGGGTCAACAGGCGATCACGGTCGCGGCGACCGGCGTGGCCAGCGGGGCGCAGGATTTGGTGATCGCGGGCGGTGTCGAGTCGATGTCGCGGTGGAACGCCAGCGTCGGGGTACCGACGATCGACGGGGACAACCCCGCCTTCCGGGAACTGCATCCCACGGTGCCGCAAGGCATCTCGGCGGATCTGATCGCCTCGCTGGAGAAGTTCAGCCGAGGGGATGTCGACGTGTACGCCGTCGAAAGTCAACGGCGCGCCGCCGACGCGATCGCCGAGGGCCGCTTCGACCGCTCGGTCATCGCGGTGACCGATGCCACCGGTGAAGTCGCCCTCGATACCGACGAACATCCGCGGCCGGGCACGACCCTGGAAAAGCTGGCCAAGCTGCCGCCGGCGTTCGAGCGGATGGGCGCGGCGCGCGTCGAGGGTGAGTCCGCCACGTTCGACGAGATCTGCCTCGCCCGGTACCCGGAGTTGACCGCTATCGACCACGTCCACCATGCGGGCAACTCGTCGGGTGTGGTCGACGGCGCGGCGGCGGCCGTTGTGGCGTCCCGACGGTGGCTCGACGCGAATGGCGTTGCCGCGCGGGCGAAGATCCGATCCACCGCGGCGATCGGCAGCGAGCCGGTCATCATGCTCACCGCGCCGGGACCCGCCGCGCAGCGGTGCCTGGACAAGGCCGGAATGCAGGTCGCCGACATCGATCTGTGGGAGATCAACGAGGCGTTCGCGGCCGTGCCGCTGAAGACCATTCGTGACCTCGGGCTCGATCCCGACCGCGTCAACGTCAACGGCGGGGCGATCGCGCTCGGCCACCCGATCGGGGCGACGGGTGCGATGCTCATCGGCACCGTGCTCGACGAACTCGAACGTCGCGACCTGACCACCGGACTGGTCACGATGTGTACCGGCGGCGGCATGGGCACCGCCACCATCATCGAGCGGGTCTGACATGACCGAGACGTTGGTCGTCGACCGCGAGCGCCCGGGCATCGTTGTCCTGCAACTGAACCGGCCCAAACAGCTCAACGCGATCAACGAGGGCATGCGCGACGAACTGTCGCTCACCTTCGGCGAGATCGCCGCCGACACCTCGGTCAACGCCGTCGTGCTGACCGGCGCCGGGCGCGGGTTCTGCGCCGGCATCGACGTACGCAACTTCGGGTCGCCGATGGAGGCGTCGGCCCCGGCGATCGAACGCATGCGCTTCCAGGAGGCGATGGCGGCGTTGCCGCAGGCGATCCGGGCGCTGCCGCAACCGGTCGTCGCCGCCGTGAACGGGCCGTGCGTCGGCGCCGGGCTTGCGTTGTGCCTGGCGTCGGACATCCGGATCTGTTCGACCGCGGCGACTTTCGGCAACGCCGCGATCCTGCTCGGGCTCTCGGGTGCCGAGATGGGCATGAGCTACCACCTGCCCCGAATCGTCGGCACCAGCGTCGCGGCGGACTGGATGCTGACCGGTCGCACGGTCAGCGCCGAGGAGGCCGACCGTCGGGGACTGGTCAGCGAGGTCGTCGCGCCGGAGCGGTTGACCGAGCGCGCGCTGGAGATCGCGGCGACCATCGCCGAGTTGTCCCCGCTGGGTGTGCAGTTGACGAAGCGGGCACTGCAGACCAACACCGACGCGTCCGGCCTCGACGCCGCGATGGAGCTGGAAAATCGCAATCAGGTGCTCAGCCATGCCACCGAGGAGGCCGCGCAACGACGGCGGAAGTGGTCGGATAGCTGAGAAGCGGACGGAAGGACGGACATTGGCCTGGGATTTCTCGACCGACCCGGAGTGGGCCGAACAGCTGGCGTGGGTGGAGGACTTCGTCCGCAACGAATGCGAACCCATCGACCTGATCGTCAAGGAGTCGCACGATCTCAACGATCCGGTGCGCCAGGCGCTGATTCCGCCGCTGCAGCAGATCGTCAAGGAGCGCGGACTGTGGGCCACCCACCTGGGCGCGCATCTCGGGGGGCCGGGCTACGGTCAGGTCAAGCTGGCGCTGCTCAACGAGATCCTGGGCCGGTCCGAATGCGCGCCGATCGTGTTCGGTTCGCAGGCACCGGATTCCGGTAACAGCGAGATCCTCGCTCACTACGGCACACCCGAACTCAAGAAGCGGTATCTCGAACCGCTGCTGGACAACCGGATCGTGTCCTGCTTCTCGATGACCGAACCCCACGGCGGCGCCGACCCGAAGGTGTTCACCACCACCGCCACCCGCGACGGCGACCACTGGGTGATCAACGGCGAGAAGTGGTACTCGTCGTTCGCGTCGATGGCGTCGTTCATCATCGTGATGGCGATGACCGACCCGGACGCGCCGCCGTACCAACGGTATTCGATGTTCGTGGTACCCGGCGACACCCCCGGCATCAACGTGCTGCGCGACGTGGGCCTCGGTTATCAACCGGTCGGCGGCGGACGCGAGGGGTATGTCCGGTACGAGAACGTGCGGGTGCCCGACGATCACATGCTCGGACCGCGCGGCGGCGCGTTCGTCGTGGCGCAGACCCGGCTCGGCGGCGGGCGGATTCACCACGCCATGCGGACCGTCGGCCTGGTGCGGCGGATCTTCGACATGCTGACCGAACGGGCGGTCTCGCGCTACACCCAGGGCTCGATGCTGGCCGACAAGCAGATGGTTCAGGAGATGATCGCCGACTCCTGGATGGAGATCGAGGCGTTCCGGCTGATGACCTTGCAGACCGCGTGGAAAATCGACCAGTACAACGACTACAAGGCGGTGCGTGCGGACATCTCGGCGGTCAAGGCGATGATGCAGAAGGTGCTGCACGATGTTTCGGCGCGGGCGCTGCAGCTGCACGGCTCGCTCGGCACCTCGCATGAGATGCCGTTCGTGCAGTACCTGACGGAGTCGTTCGTGCTCGGACTCGCCGACGGCCCGACCGAGGTGCACAAGGCGACGCTGGCGCGGCTGCTGCTCAAGGACGTCAAGCCGGCGCCGGACGTGTTCCCCTCCGAACATCTGCTGCGGCTGCGCGAAGCCGCCGAAGCCAAGTTCGCCGACAAACTCGCGGGCATTCCGCGGGGCTGACGCCAGGAGGTCCCACAATGTCGTGTGACGGCAAAATCGCCCTGGTGACCGGCTGCAGCCGGGGGCTCGGCAAGGCCATCGCGCAGCGGCTGGCGCGCGAGGGTGCGACGGTTGCGCTGACCGCGCGCACGCTCGAACCCGACCCGAAATATCAAGGCTCGCTGCGACAGACGCTCGAGGCGATCGAAGCCGCGGGCGGATCGGCCATCGCCGTGGCGGCCGACCTATCCGACAGCGAGCAGCGCAGCCGGTTGTTCGCCGAGGTGGTCGACAGGATCGGTGCGCCCGACATCCTGGTCAACAACGCCGCCGTGACGTTCCTGCGGCCCCTCGACGAATTCCCCGAGCGACGGGTCCGGCTGATGATGGAGATGCATGTCATGGCGCCACTGCATCTCACGCAGATGGCGATCCCGGCGATGCGTGAACGCGGGCGCGGCTGGGTGCTGAACGTGACATCGGTCGGCGGCGACCTCCCGGACGGGCCCCCCTTCTCGGAGTTCGATCGCACCGCTGGCTTCGGCGTGTACGGCACCGTCAAGGCGGCGCTGAACCGGCTGACGAAAAGCCTTGCGGCCGAACTCTACGACGACGGCATCGCCGTCAACGCCGCCGCGCCGACCAATCCGGTCGCCACCGAGGGCGCCGGTGCGCTCGACCTGGCCAAGACCGACACCGAGGACATCTCGCTGATCACCGAGACGGCTCTCCGGTTGTGCACCGGCGATCCGAAGACCTTGACCGGTCGCATCGCCCACACCCAGTCGTTCCTCGCCGAGACGGGCCGACCATGACGCGCGAGCGTGGGATTATGTCACGCCATTCGGCGGTTCGGCGTGCGGGTAACCCACGTTCGGCGATAGAAAGGAGGGTTCAGCCCGCCGCCTACCTGCGCACCACGCTGCCGCTGGACCTGTCGGCGCTCGACGACCTCGACAGCGGGCGCTACCACTCGATCTGGATGCCCGATCACATGGTCAGCTTCTGGCCGGACTCCATCTGGACGCCCGAGTTCACCGACCTGGCAACGGTTTCGCCGTCGCCGCACCGCCACTTGGACGCCATGGCGGTCGCGGCGGCCGCGGCGGTGCTGACGAAGAACGTGCCGCTGGTGACCAGCGTCGTCGACACCGTTCGTCGTCACCCGTCGCTGCTTGCGCAGAGCGCGCTGACCATCGACCACCTGGCCGGCGGCCGCTTCATCCTCGGCCTCGGCAGCGGAGAAACCGAGAACACGGTGCCGTACGGCTTCGACTTCACGGCGCCGGTCAGCCGGTTCGAGGAAGCACTGCGGGTGATCCGGCTGCTGTGGGAGAGCGACGGCCCGGTCGACTTCGACGGCCGGTTCTACCGGCTACGCCACGCCCGGCTCGACACCGAACCCTATGAGGGACGCTTCCCACGGATCTGGATCGGCGGCAGCGGCCCCCGCACGCTGGACATCGTCGGACGCTACGCCGACGGGTGGTGGCCGACCGGCGCGTGGTCGCCCGAGGACTATGCCGAAAAGCTCGCCGCCGTCCGGAGTTCCGCCGAGAAGGCGGGCCGGGACCCGTCGGCGATCACGCCATGCTTCATCCAGGTGTGCCTGGTGGGCCGCGACGACGCCGCCCTGGCCGAGATACTCGAGGCGCCGCTGGTCAAGTCGTTCCTGCTGCAGGTGTCGGCCGAGGCGCTGCGCAAGGTGGGGTTCGAGCATCCGATGGGGGAGGACTGGCGCGGATACCAGGACATCGATCCGGCGGTGCTCACCCGCGAGCGCATCGTCGACTTCCTCAGCCGGGTCGAACCGGAGATGATCCTCGCGATGGTCCCGCACGGAACGCCGAAACAGCTCGCCGGCGTCATCAAGAACTATGTCGACGCGGGATTGCGCGTGCCCAAGATCATGGATTACGGGGCCATGGGGGGCCTGCGCTACACGGCCCAGTCGGCACAGAACGTGCGGGAAGTCGAGGACGAACTGATGGCCCTGTGCGGAGGCGTCGAGTGAGCGCGCACTTGGTGGCGGCGGAGATGCTGTCCCGAGCGCAAGACGAGACGGGTTTGAGCGACTACGGCGATCCGACTCTGCCGCAACGCTTCTCGCTGGTCGTCGACCACCTGAACGCGCTGGGAATGGACGACGACGGCAGGCGCCGCGCTGCGGAAGTGAGCCACTGGCTGCTCACCTCGCGCCTGGAGTTCTTCGAGGACCGTCGGCGCCACCCGGTCGCCGAGGAGGTCATCGAGCGGCCCATGTTCGTCACCGGTGAGCCGCGGTCGGGCACCACGCTGATGCACGCGCTGATGTCGGTCGACCCGGACTCGCGCGCGCTGCGATTCTGGGAGGTGATGTACCCGTCCCCGCCGCCCGGCACCGTCGCGGGCGACGACACGCGTCGTGCGCGGGCCGATGCGGACTGGCGCGAGATCAACACCAAGCTGCCGAAATGGCTGCACAGTCACCCCTACAACGACATGCTGGGCGACGGGTTACCCGAGGACGAACGGACCTGGGCCTTCGACTTTCGGGTGCTGACACCGACCGCGTGGTGGCGTGTGCCGATGCAGACCGTAGTGGGAGGGCTGCCGACCGACCCCGCCGCGCAGTACCGCATCCACAAGGCGATGTTGCAGCAGTTCCAGTACGGGCGACCGCGCAAACAGTGGGTACTCAAGGGGTTTCACGGATTCCGGCTCACGGAGCTGTTCGACGCCTATCCCGACGCCACCCTGATGTGGCTGCACCGCGACCCGGTGCAGGTCGCGGCGTCGCGCACGATGATGATGGCCGACATCCTCGAGGGCATCGTGGGACCGGTCGACCTGCACGCCGCGGCCAAGATGCACCTGGCGCTGACCCGCGAGAGCATCGCCAACACCATGACCCATCCACTGGTGGACGATCCTCGTATCCTGCACGTGCGTTACGCCGACTTCATCGCCGATCAGGTCGGCACCGTGCGCCGTTATTACGAGTTCCGTGGTCGAGCGTTGACTGCCGAGGCCGAGTCCGCCATGCGGCGATACCTGGCCGACAATCCGGGCGATCGGCACGGGAAGTTTCGCTACTCCACCACGCTGCTCACCGACATCGGTGAGGACCTCGGTGCGCTGCACGACGAATTCCGGCCGTTCCGAGAACGTTTCGGCGTGCCGATCGAGAACCGGGGCTGAGGTGACCGACGAGCGGCTCTCGGTGCACAGCGCCACGTTCTACGGGGCGCCGGTGGGCGAACTGGTGGAGCACTGGCGAGCGCTGGGGCTGACGCGGCTCAGCCTGATTGATTCACAACTGGCCGAACCGGACCTGCCGACGATCGTTGCCGGAGAGGGCTATTCGGTGGAGACGGTGTATCACCTGTTCTCCTCGCGCGACGCACTGCTGAGGGTGATTGAGGCCGCCAACGAACTCGGCGCACGGGCGGTGTACATGCTGACCGGCGGGCGAGGCGATCTCACCTGGGAGCAGGCGGCGGACCGGTTCGGCGAGGCCGTGAGTCCGTGTGTCCGGGCGGCCGAGGACGCGGGTGTGGCGCTGGCGATCGAGAACGCCTCGAGCCTGTACGCCGACATCCACATCGCGCACTCCTTGCGCGACACGATCACCCTGGCCGAGGCGACCGGCCTCGGCATCTGCATCGACCTGTTCCACTGCTGGGCGGAGGCGGACCTGGCCGCGCTGGTGCAGCGGGCGTTGTCGCGGACCGTCACGATCCAGTTGAGCGACTACGTCCTCGGTGACCGCGCTCTGCCCGCCCGTGCGGTACCCGGCGACGGCGCCATCCCGATCGCGTCATTCCTCGAGTCGGTGTTGGGCTCGGGCTACGCGCACGGTTTCGACCTGGAGCTGATCGGTCCGCGCATCGAGAGGGAAGGCCGGCTCGAGGCGGCGCGTCGCGCGTGCGACGTGGTATCGACGATGCTGGAAGAACTCGACGGCTAAGGGGACCCGGATGGCGTTCGGAGACGGCCCGGACGATGCCGAGCTGAAGTCGGCGTGGGACGACTTCTGCGATCGGCTGAAGCAGGCGGGGGAGCGGGTCTTCAAGGACCACAACGGCACATCGGGGATTCACCGCGCCGACGGTTTCCGGTTCCTCACCCAGAACCTCGGGCAGGCGTTCGACCTCGCGTTGGAGACGCGCAACACGCGGTATCCCCAGATCCACACCTTCTCCCACCCGACCAGGAAGCTCGGCGGGGACTGTGCCGACTTCCTGTACCAACAGGCGTGGATCGACGGCACCTCGACCTATCGGATCACCGGTGAGCGCGGGACGGCGCCGTTCTTCAACATCACGGTGCAGGGACCCCGCCCCGACGGCCCCGGGGTGCTGCACGAGCCGTTCGGCGACACCCCCGAAACGAACCTGTCTGGTGCGCAACTGAATACGCAACCCGACGGCACCTTCGAGATCTACATCGGCGGACCGCAGCGGGAAGCCAACTGGCTGCCCACCACACCCGGGTCACGCAAGCTGTTCATCCGGCAGGGATTCGACCGGTGGGATGAGCGCCCGGCCCGCATGCGCATCGAACGCGTCGACATGGCCGAGCCCAGGCCGGTGCCGAACCCCGCGGAGATGATCTCGGCCATCGGATGGGCGGGTGATTTCGTCTCCGGGATGATGGCGGACTGGCCCGAGTTCCCGTTCGCGTACGGGGGAGTCGATGCCGAGCACCCCAACCGGTTTCCCGACATGACAGCGACCGGGGCCGACGCCAAGCGCGGTCGCGCAGCGGTGAACATGCACTGGCGGCTGGCGCCCGACGACGCGCTGATCGTCGAATTCGACACCCACGACGGGCTGTGGATGCTGACCAACATGGGCCCGTTCTTCACCAGCATGGATTACCTCTACCGCCCGGTGAGCTACACCCCGAGCCGCGCCGCGGTGGACGCGGACGGCGCGGTGCGCCTCGTGCTGTCGCACGACGACCCCGGCTACCACAACTGGCTCGACACCCAGGGCTTCGAGCGGGGCAACCTCACCTACCGGCACATGCTGGCCGGTGAACCCGCGGTGCTGCGGTCACGGGTGGTCAAGCGCGCCGATCTCGCCGAGGCGCTACCGCCGGACACCGCGACCGTGACACCCGCCGAACGCACCGCGCAGATGTGGGCACGGTTCAACGGGATTCGTCAACGTTACGGATGGTAGGCCGCGGGACTCAGAGCCGCTGCAGCTTGAACGTCCAGAACTGCATGCCCGGCGGGCCGTTGAAACATCCGACGTCGTAATGGGACTCGATGGTGCCGACCAGGGATATCTCATCCCACGAGTACGTCTCGCGAGTGGGCAGCACCTGACCCGGGCACTGCAGACCGTCCGGTACGTCGACGGTCATGGTGTAGCGGCCGTCGACCAGTTTCGCCGGGCCTTCGTAGTAGGCGTAGAACTTCAGCCGCGGCCGCGCGCTCACGTAGACACAGTCGAGCGGGCGATCCGGCAGGCAGGCGGTGATGAACCACAGCCACGAGGCCCGGTTGTACCTGTTGGTCTGCAGGTCGTAGTTGCCAAGGGTCATCATCGCGTTGGCCGGCGGCGGCGTGACGGTGCCCACCGCGGCCAGCAGTGCGGTCGCTGCGACGAAGACCTTCAAGCGCTTCAACGTCGTTCCTCCCATGTCCCCGCCCGCTGCCCATCAAATCACCTTCGCGCCCGTGACGAGCACGGTTCAGGTGATGACGGCGGCTTCCTTGCGTTCCGTGATCGGCCGGGCCAGTTCCTGTTCATTGCAGATGCGCTGAAGCTTCTCCAACGTCTCCTCGAGACCCGGGCCCAACGGCTTGCTCGGAGTGAAGGTGGCGGGCAGATTGCGCATGCCCTGAATCACCCCGATCGTGTCGTAGTGGACGGTGCCCTCGGGATCGCAGACGTAGTCCGGCATCCGGTCCAACACCGCGGTCAGCATCGACTTGAAGACGGTTCGGGCCACGTTCGAACCGACACACCGGTGCACGCCGATGCCGAAGCTGAAGTGCCGGTTGCCCTTCCGATCGAGCACCACCTCGTTCGGCTTCTCGAACACCGAGGGGTCACGGTTGGCCATCGCCCACGACAGCCACAGCCTCTCGAACTGCTTGAACTGCTGGCCTTCGACCTCGACGTCCTCGGAGAAGGTCCGTCCGTCGCCGGGCGCCGGGGTGAAGAACCGCAGGAACTCCTCCGTGGCCGGGTGCAACAGCGTGTCGCGCTCCCGGCTGAGGCGTTCCCGTTCGTCGGGGTGTTCCCCGAGCCATTCGAGCGCGTGCGCGGTCAGCGCCGTGGTGGTGTCGAAACCGCCGCCGATGATCAGCCCCAGATTGCCGAGAATCTCCATGTCAGGGGCCGGTTCACCGTCGATGCGCAACTGCAGCAGCGCATTCACCAGCCCGGGCCGCGGGTTCTCCCGGATCTCCATCATGTTGTTGATGAGGTCGATCCCCATCTCACGGTGCTGCTCGTTGATCTTCTCCCGCTCGGGAGCGTGTTCGGGCGTGTAGACCGAGGCGTGCGTCGGCTCGCTGTAGACATTCCACTTCTTGAGATCGATGCCCATCATCGCCAGCGTGAACACCGCGGGCACGACATTGGCGAGGTCCTCGACGAAATCGATGCGGCCCGACTCGATGTGCTCGTCGAGCGCCGCGCGGGTGATCTCGTCGACGAACGGCTCCCAGCGTTTGATGGCGGCCGGCGACAGATACGGGTTCAGCGCACCGCGGTAGGCGCTATGCTCGGGTTCGTCCATCTCGAGGATGCCGCCGCGAACGACGGTGGCACGACTGGCCTTCGGGATAGTGATGCCCTGAAACGGCGTCTCACCGGTGATGTCGTGATGGTTGGACACCGCCGGGCAGCGAGCCAGTTCGAACACGTGCTTGCTGTCCGCGGCGACCCAGTGCCCGTCGTAGGTGTCCGTCCACGCCATCGGGCACCGGGAGTGCATCTCCTCGGTGATCTTCTCGAACTGCAGACGGTATTCGGGTGTGTGTCGGTCGAAGTGGTACCGGTTCTTCTTGCGGTCCCCGTCGTCGACTCCGTTGGCTCTTCGCGCCAGCGGCTCATCGCTGTGGACAGTCACGGCGTGTCTCCTATTGCGTTTGCGCGGTGTGGGCTGCCAACGTCATTCGATGACGATGGCCTGTTCCGGACATGAATGGGCGGCCTCCCTGACCAGGTCCTCCTGATCCGGGGGCACCACTTCGTTCACCGCCGAGGCATGGCCGTCGACATCGTCGAGCTCGAACGAGTCGGGTGCGATCATCGCGCACAGGGTGTGGCCCTGGCAGCGCGTTCCGTCAACCGAAACCTTCACTGTCGCAACTCCTTACGCTCAGTTGTGGTAGTCGTACCACTTCAGGTAACCGCCGGCGTCGACGCGCAACTGCGCGCCGGTGACGAAGCGGGCTTCGTCGGAGGCCAGCCACAGCACCGCGTTGCTGATGTCCTCGGGTTCGACCCACGGCACCTTCATGGCCTGCTGGACATAGAACACCGGCTCGGCGTCCTTGAGCTCGGGCTTTTCCAGGTCGGGCCGGAAGGACCGGTACATCGGCTCGCTCTGCAACATGTTGGTGTTGCAGTTGGTGGGGTGCACGACGTTGGCCCGGATACCGCGCGGCGCCAGCTCGGTGGCGAGGTCGTGGACATAGGCCGACAGCGCGCGCTTGGAATGCACGTAGGCCATGCCGCCGGGGTCGTTGCCGGGATCGTTCTTCTGGTGGGTGTCCATCAGCGCGGCGGTGGAACCGGTCGCGATGATCGAGGCGCCCTCCTTGAGGTGCAGCAGCGACACCTGAATGGCGTTGATGGTCCCGATGAGGTTGGTGTTGATGACGTCGATCCACGCCTGAAGCGGCGGTTGGCCTTTCATCCCCGCGACCCCGGCCTGCGCGACGACGATGTCGAGCCCGCCGAGCTGGGAGATTCCGTCCTCCAGCGCGGCCTTGAGCTGCGCGGCGTCACGCACGTCCGCCTTGGCGGTGACCACGCGCTGACCGGTCTTCTCGATGAACGCCGCGGTCTCCTCGAGATCCTCCGGCGTGGCCATGGGATAGCCGATGGTGTCGATGTTCTCGCAGAGGTCGATCGCGATGATGTCGGCGCCCTCCTCAGCCAGCCGTACCGCATGGCTGCGCCCCTGCCCACGCGCCGCACCGGTGACGAATGCGACCTTTCCCTGTACGCGTCCCACTGAGGATCCTTTCCTTATTACTTGTCGCCGCTACGTGTTTCGGCCGCCGTTGACGCCCAAGATCTGTCCGGTGATGTAGCCGGCCTCCTCGGAGACCAGGAACGCGCACGCGGCCGCGATGTCCTCGGGCTTGCCGATGCGCCGCACCGGTGTCGAGTCGATGTTCTGCTGCACGACCAGGTAGCCGCGCTCTTCGGACTTGCGGAGCATCGGGGTGTCGATGAATCCGGGCGGCACGGCGTTGACCGTGATGCCGCTGGGCCCGTACTCCAGCGCGAGCGACTTGGTGAGCCCATTGACCGCGGACTTGGCCGCCACGTACGGGGCCATGTAGGGCTGACCGGAATGAGTGCTCGACGACGAGATGTTGACGATGCGACCCCACCCGGCCTCGATCATGTCGGGCAGGACCGCTTGGATGCAGTGAAAGACGCCGTTGAGGTTGACGTCGATGACACGCCGCCAGTCCTCGAACTTCAGATCGGTGAATCGCTTGAACTTCTCGAGCCCCGCGGCGTTCACGAGAACCGTGATCGGACCGAGTTGCGCGCGGACGGCGTTGAGCGCCTCCTCGACCTGAGCGCGGTCGGTCACGTCGGCCGTATACGCCGAGTCGGCGTCCGACGGGTTGATGTCGATGGTGGCCACGTGCATACCGTCGGCGCGCAGACGCTGCGCGACGGCCAGCCCGATGCCCGAACCGCCTCCCGTCACGACGGCGTTCTTCATGCCTCCGCCTCGGCTGCGGTCATCCTGCTCCCTGCGTGCGTGCCCGACGCCATCAAGAATCGTCCTTTCGATTATGAGAACCGTACTCTCGGCTCTTGCAACTCCGCAAGACAGGTGGGCACGGTGATTCGCACTGGTGAGACGTTTGGCGGCTGATTGTCGCACCGCTATTCGCAGGCAGTGGCGATTCCGATCATTTCCTTGAGTTCTCTCTGTACGAATGTATGATTCGCCGGTGATGAGAATGGAGTTTCCATCACACTTCGAGAACCCCCACGATTGAGGAGGATGATGCGGGAAGCGACCCTCATCTCGAGTGACGAAACGACCGCAGGATCCGCCGGCGTCGATCGCCGGTTGTTGATCGGAGGAGAGCTGCTCGAGACCTCCCGCACGTTTCCTTCCGTCAATCCCGCCACCAGGGACGTGCTCGGCCACGCGCCCGATGCCACCGTCGCCGATGCCGAAGCGGCCGTCGCCGCCGCGCGTCGCGCCTTCGACGAGACCGATTGGGCGACCAACACCGAGCTGCGGGTCCGCTGCCTCGAGCAGTTCCACCGGGCGCTCGTCGAACACCGTGACGAACTCGCCGCGCTGACCATCGCCGAGGTCGGCGCCACCGAGGCGCTCTGCCAGGGTGCGCAGCTCGACCAGCCGATCGAGATCGTCCGGTACTACGCCGAACTTCTGAAGACCTACCCGATGACCGAGGACCTCGGAAACATCGAAAGCCGCGGCATGCAGCACCACCGTTGGGTGGAGAAGGAAGCCGCGGGTGTGGTGGCCGCGATCATCGCCTACAACTACCCGAATCAGCTCGCGCTCGCGAAGCTGGCACCGGCGCTGGCCGCCGGCTGCACGGTGGTGCTGAAGTCGGCTCCGGACACTCCGCTGATCACGCTCGCGATCGGTGAGCTGATCGCCAACCACACCGACATCCCCGCCGGCGTGGTCAACGTGCTCAGCGGCGCCGATCCCGAGGTGGGCGCCGCGCTGACCGCCAGCCCGGACGTCGACATGGTGACGTTCACCGGGTCGACCCCGACCGGCCGCCGGATCATGGCGGCGGCCAGCGAAACCCTGAAGAAGGTGTTCCTCGAACTCGGCGGCAAGTCCGCCGCGATCGTGCTCGACGACGCGGACTTCAACACCGCGGCGCTGTTCAGCGCGTTCTCGATGGTCACCCACGCCGGGCAGGGTTGTGCGCTGACGTCGCGACTGCTGGTGCCGCGCAAGCACCACGACGAGATCGTCGGGCTGATCAAGAGCAACTTCGGGCTGGTGCGCCACGGCGATCCGGCCGACCCCGGCACCTACATGGGGCCGCTGATCAGCGAGAAGCAGCGCGACAAGGTCGACGGGATGGTCAAGCGTGCGGTCGAGGCCGGCGCCACGCTGGTGACCGGCGGCGAGAAGGTCGACCCCGGCTTCTTCTACACCCCGACGCTTCTGACCGACGTGAAACCCGACAGCGAGATCGCCCAGGAGGAGGTGTTCGGGCCGGTGCTCGTCGTCATCGCCTACGAGGACGACGACGATGCGGTCCGGATCGCCAACAACTCCATCTACGGTCTCTCCGGCGCCGTGTTCGGCAGCGAGGACCGCGCGCTCGCGGTCGCGCGGCGCATCCGCACGGGCACGTTCTCCATCAACGGCGGCAACTACTTCAGCCCCGACAGCCCGTTCGGGGGTTACAAGCAGTCCGGCATCGGCCGCGAGATGGGCCGGGCCGGTCTCGAGGAGTTCCTGGAGTCGAAGACATTCGCAACGGTGGTGAGTGGCTGATGTGGGGGTACCGCCCGCTTGCGGGGGACGCTGACGCGAAGAAGGGAAAGCTGTGAGTGGACCGTTGGACGGCATCCGCGTCCTGGAAGTCGCGATGTACGGATTCGTTCCGTCCGCGGGCGCGGTGCTGCGGGAGTGGGGCGCCGACGTGGTCAAGGTCGAACACGCGGTGACCGGTGATCCGCAGCGGGGGCTACGGCAGACCGGTCTGTTGCGCGTCGAGGGCGATCCGAACCCCAACATCGAGCACGCCAACCGCGGCAAGCGCAGCATCGGCCTGGACATGTCGGTGCCGGAAGGCAAAGAGGTCCTGCTGGAACTGGCCCGTCGGGCCGACGTCTTCCTGACCAGCTTCCTGCCGGGGCACCGGCAGCGGTTCGGTATCGACGTCGACGACATCCGGGCGGTCAACCCGAACATCATCTACGCCAGGGGCAGCGCACTGGGGCCGCGCGGCGAGGAATCCGTCAAGGGCGGCTACGACATGACCGCGTTCTGGTGCCGCGCCGGCACCGCGGCCACGATCACGCCGCCGGGCACGCCGGGCATGGTCGGCCCGCCGGGACCCGCCTACGGGGACACGATCTCGGGCACGAACCTCGCGGGCGGCATCGCCGCGGCGCTGCTCAAGCGTGAACGCACCGGGGAGCCTTCGGTTGTCGACGTGTCCCTTCTGGGCAGCGGGCTCTGGTCGCTCGGACACACCGTCGCGCTGACCAAACATCTCGGCCAGCGCATGGAGGCATTTCCGCCGGGGGTGCACGGGTCGCCGATCAACCCGCTCGTCGGGCTGTACCCGACGGCCGACGACCGCTACATCTCGTTCGTGATGATGCAGCCCACCAAGTTCTGGGCCGACGTCTGCAAGCACATGGACCTTGACGACCTCGTCGACGATCCGCGCTTCGCCACGGCGGAGTCGATCGCCGAGAACACCGAGACGGCGGCGGAGATCCTCAAGGAGGCGATGTCGAAGCGTCCGCTCGCCGAGTGGAGCGAGCGTTTCGCCACCCTGCTCGGGCCGTGGGCGCCGGTGCAGGACACGCTGCAGGCCGCCGAGGACGCCCAGATCCGCGCCAACGAGTATCTGGTGCAGGCCGGTGAGCTCGAACTGGTTGCCAATCCGGTTCAGTTCGATGTCAGCTCACCCCAAAGCGGACCCGCGCCAGGGTTCGCCGAGCAAACTGACGAAATATTGCTGGAACTCGGTTTGGACTGGGACCGCATCATCGAACTGAAGACGGCCGGCGCCGTCACCTAGAACCGGAAAGACAGCCCATGCCCTACGTCGCCTCGATCGGCACATACCTGCCGTGCTGGGGTACGTCGCTACACCGCGAGTCCGGTGACGACGAGGACGCGGTCACCCTCGCCGTCGAGGCGGGGCGGGCGGCGCTGATCGCCAGCGGGGCCGTCGAACGCGTGGTGTTGGTCAGCCGCGATCTGCCGCTGCTCGACAGCAGCAACGCGGCGGTGCTGTTGGCGGGGCTCGGGCTCGACCCCGAGCTCGAGGTCGACGAGCGGCTCGGTGGTGCACCCGCGACGTTGGACGCAATCAGTTCGGCGCGGCCACGGACGTTGATCATCGGAACCGACCTGAATCCCGCGGGCGCGGCGGCGATTCTGACCGCGGAGCGGGGACTACAGGTGCGCACCGCGGCCCGCGTTGCGCGCAGCCTGCCAGTGCGCACCCGCAAGGCGACCGGCGACGTGCACGACTACGGCGACCCCCGGCTACTGCACGAACGGGGACTCATCGCTTCTCTGGAGGCGGCGTGGCTCGACACCCCGGCCGCGCTTGCCGGGGTGGATCCGTCGTGGGCGGCCGAGCTGACGATCGGGGACCCGCCCCCGCTGCCGACCACCGGTGCGAGCGCCGGCCTGTTCGCGTTGGCCGGTATGGCCGAACGGAATTCGACCGGACCCTTGGTAGCCGTCGAACAGGCGAGCCTGTCGGGCATCACGGTGACCGGCGGTGTCGCCGAGTTGCACCGGCGCGAGCCGGCCGCCCGCCCACAGCCCGAGGGCACCATCGTCAGCGACGCCCAGATCCCGATCTCCCTCGCCGCGTATGAGCGGGCGTTCGAGGCCAAGGTGCGCTGGGAGGCCGGCCGCCATCCCGGTTCCGAGGACCTCGACTTCCCGCCTCGCTACCGGCTGGCCGACAACTCCACGCTGTCCACCGCCTATGAACTGATTCCGTTGCCGCGCACCGGAACCGTCTACACAGAGACCACGGTGCACATCCCCGTGCCCGGCCTGCGCTCGCCGTACTCCCTGGTGATCGTCGAGCTCGACGGGGTCGGGGTGCGGGCGCTGGTGAAGGTGACCGGCGCCGAGCCGGGTTCGGTGGACATCGGCACCCGCGGTCGGCTCGCCCTGCGCCGTGTCGCCGTACGGTCCGGGGTTCCGGACTACGGCTACATGTTCGAGCCGGAGTCGGTGGCGGCATGAGGATTCGAAGGCTTGCGGGAGTGAGGATCGCAGCGCAGCGAGGACCGGTGGGCCCACGTCCGCAGGGCAGGGGACGGCCGGGAGCCGAGGCATGAGGAAAGTGGCGATCGTCGGCGCCGGAATGACCGCGTTCGGTGAGCATTTCGCGCTCGGGCTCAAGGAGCTTCTGCCGATGGCCTTCGCGGAGTGCGCGGCCAGCGTCGACAAGGGTCTGCGAAAATCGGACCTGCAAGCGGCGTGGTTCGGAGCGATGGGGACCGCCGACGGTTTCCCAGCCGGCATCCTCGCCGACACGCTCGGTCTGCCCGACCTTCCGGTAACCCGCGTCGAAAACTCCTGTGCCACAGGCAACGACGCGATTCGCAACGCCCTGTTCGGCGTCGCCTCCGGTGCCTTCGACGTCGCGCTTGTAATGGGTGCCGACAAGCTGCGCGACACCACGTCACGAGACATGTTGTGGGAGTGGGAGGCGATGGCCCGCGATATGGCGTGGGACTACCCGCTCGGAGTCGTGTCGCCCGCCGGATTCGCGTTGCACGTCCGGCGGTACCTGCACGAGTCGCCGGCCACCGAAGAGCATCTGGCGATGGTGGCTGTGAAGAACCACCGGCACGGGGCCAACAATCCCAAGGCGCGACTGCGATTCGAGATCACCGTCGAGCAGGCGATGGCGGCACCGATCGTCGTCACGCCCTTTCGGCTCTATGACTGCGCACCGCAGAGCGACGGTGCGGCCGCCCTCGTGCTCGCCTCCGAAGACGTCGTCGACCGGTTCACGGACCGCCCGGTGTGGATTCGTGGCGTCGGGCTGGGCCTGGACTCCGTGATGCATCAACACAAGGCGGACATGACGACGATGCCGGCGACGACGCGGGCCGCCAAACAGGCTTTTGAGATGGCCAGTCTTGTTCCTAGCGATGTTCATGTGGCTGAAGTTCACGATTTCTTCACGGGCATCGAATTGATCAGCTATGAAGATCTCGGATTCGCCGAGAGGTTCGGGGGCCACAAACTCGTCGAGGCGGAAGTGACCACTATCGGCGGGGGGTTGCCTGTGAACCCGAGCGGAGGCCTGAAGGCCAAAGGGCATCCGCCCGGTGCGACGGGCGTCGCGCAGTGCGTCGAGCTGTTCGCACAGCTTCGCGGCGAAGCCGTGAACCAGGTGGACGGTGCTCGGATCGGGCTTGCCCATAACATTGGCGGGCCGACGGCGGTGGCGGCAGTGACCATCCTGGAAGGAGACGGCAATGGCGCAAGGTAGCGGGCCGGAACGATGGTCGGCCGGTCTGCCGCCGTTGCGGAACCTGGCCGGGCCGATGCAAGCGGTCGGGGCGTTGTTCGCGATGTCGGCCGATGCGGTGCGGTTCGTCTTCCGCCGGCCGTTCCAATGGCGCGAGTTCCTGGAGCAGTGCTGGTTCATCGCCCGGGTCTCCTTGGCGCCGACACTGCTGGTGGCGATCCCGTTCACGGTCCTCGTGTCGTTCACCCTCAACATCCTGCTGCGCGAGCTGGGCGCGGCCGACCTGTCGGGAGCGGGCGCGGCGTTCGGCGCGGTGACCCAGGTGGGCCCGATCGTGACGGTGTTGATCGTGGCCGGGGCCGGGTCGACGGCGATGTGCGCCGATTTGGGATCGCGGACGATCCGCGAGGAGATCGACGCGATGGAGGTCCTGGGGATCAACCCGGTCCAGCGACTGGTCGCGCCGCGGATGTTGGCCTCGGGGTTGGTGGCGCTGCTGCTCAACAGCCTCGTGGTCATCATCGGGATCCTCGGCGGCTACACGTTTTCGGTGTTCATCCAGGATGTGAACCCCGGCGCGTTCGCCGCAGGGATCACGCTGCTGACCGGCGTCCCCGAGGTGGTCATCTCCTGCGTGAAGGCGGCGTTGTTCGGGTTGATCGCCGGGCTGGTGGCGTGCTTCCGCGGGTTGACGATCACCGGCGGCGGCGCCAAGGCGGTCGGTAACGCCGTCAACGAGACGGTGGTGTACGCGTTCATGGCGTTGTTCGTGATCAACGTCGTCGTGACCGCGATCGGTATCCGGATGACGACGGGCTAGCGGGGGTCGTCGATGGGCACGGTTCAGGTTCTTCGTAGTACGTATCCGCGGTTGACTCGGGGTATGCGCCGCCCGGTGGACTTCTTGGGTCGTATCGGCGATCACATGCTGTTTTATCTGCGGGCGTTGGGTGGGGTGCCGCATGCGGCGGTGCACTTCCG
>NZ_CVTA01000015.1 GCF_001050035.1 Mycolicibacterium komanii | reverse complement strand
GCCGGCCCCCCGCCGCCGTGCCGGCCGCGAAGAGCTCTCCGACGCGGCGGTGGTGTCGCGGTCCTGGGGCATGGCGGTCGCGACGCTGGTCAGCCGGCTCACCGGATTCGCGCGCATCGTCCTGCTCGCCACGATCCTGGGCGCCGCACTCACCAGCGCCTTCTCGGTCGCCTACCAGTTGCCGAACCTAATCGCGGCGCTCGTCCTCGAGGCGACGTTCACTGCGATCTTCGTGCCCGTGCTGGCACGCGCCGAACGCGACGACCCCGACAACGGCACGGCGTTCATCCGCCGCCTGGTGACGCTCGCGACGACCCTGCTGTTGATCATCACCGCCTTGTCGATCGCATCGGCGCCGATGCTCGTCAACCTCATGCTCGGCGGTGATCCCGAGGTCAACCGCGATCTCACCACCGCGTTCGCCTACCTGTTGCTGCCCCAGGTGCTGTTCTACGGCTTGTCGTCGGTGTTCATGGCGATCCTCAACACCCGCAACGTGTTCGGGCCGCCGGCGTGGGCACCGGTGTGCAACAACGTCGTCGCCATCGTGACGCTCGGTGTGTATCTCATTGTCCCGGGCGAACTCTCGGTCGACCCGGTGAAGATGGGCAACGCGAAACTCCTCGTCCTCGGCATCGGCATGACCCTCGGCACGGTCACTCAGGTCCTGGTGCTGCTGGCGGCGATCCGCCGCGAACGCATCAGCCTGCGCCCGCTGTGGGGTGTCGACGACCGTATGAAGCAGTTCGGCGCCATGGCGTCGGCGATGGTGCTGTACGTCTTGATCAGCCAGGTCGGCCTGATCGTCGGAAACCGGATCGCCAGCGGCGCCGCGGCTTCCGGGCCCGCGATCTACAACTACACCTGGCTGGTGCTGCAGCTGCCCTTCGGCATGATCGGCGTGACCGTGCTGACGGTCGTCATGCCGCGGCTGAGCCGCAACGCCGCCTCCAACGACCAACGCGCGGTGCTCAACGACCTCTCACTGGCGACACGGCTGACAATGGTGACGCTGATCCCGATCGTGGCGCTGATGACGGTCGGTGGCCCCGCGATCGGCAGCGCGCTGTTCGCCTACGGCAACTTCGGCGAGGTCGACGCGAACTACCTCGGCATGGCGATCACCCTGTCGGCGTTCACGCTGATCCCCTACGCGCTTGTGCTACTTCAGCTTCGGGTGTTCTACGCACGACAGCAGCCGTGGACGCCAATCCTGCTGATCGTCGTGATCACCACCGTCAAGATCATCGCTTCGCTGATCGCGCCACACCTCACCAACGATCCCGATCTGGTGGCCGGCTATCTCGGCACGGCCAACGGGCTGGGCTTCGTGGCGGGCGCCGTGGTCGGCTACTTCCTGTTGCGGGCCAACCTCGATCCGCCCGGCGGCCGCCTGCTCGACCTGCAGGTGGTGCGCACCGTGCTGGTCACCATCGCCGCATC
The DNA here is from genome assembly GCF_001050035.1 of Mycolicibacterium komanii. The sequence goes on along the minus strand of NZ_CVTA01000015.1, from coordinate 71,157 downwards.
CCTGCTGGCCGCGATGGTCGGCCAGGTCGCCGACCAATTGTTCGGGCTGGAGGCGCTGACGCGGAACTGGGGCGGCGGCGGCTCGCTGCTGCGGCTGCTGGCGCTCGGTTTGATCATGGTGCCGGTCATCGTCGGGGTCCTGCTGGGCGCGCGTGTCCCGGAAGCCCAGGCGGCACTCGAGGCCGTCCGCCGCCGCCTCGGCGCTCGGTCCCGCCCCGTCCCCGCAGGCGGTTCAGTAGCCGCGTCGGCCACCGCGGCCGCCGACCGGCCACGGACGCGCACCTCACTCACGTACCCTGATCAGAGGAATTCGTCCCTACCGGGGCGTCGGCACAGCCCGCCGGCGGTCCGGCGTGGACCACCTGACCTAGTTGCCAGGGACCGGATGCTGAAAGGACCAGCGGTGAGCGACGAACCCGCAGGCGGCTCCGCGCCCACACCTGACAGCACCGCCACCACCAAGCTCCCGAGCGGTCAGCCCGACGTCGTCGCCGACGACCTGCAGCCCGACGTGCCCGACCCCGGCGAGACCACCGAGGTCGCCGCCGAGAACGGCACGACGCGGCTTCCGGTGTCGGGTCGGCCGCCGTCCGATTACGGCGGCGACCCCTCTCGTGAGCCTCTCGCCTTCGACGCGCCGCGCGAACCGGCCATCGAAGCCGCGACCTCGGACGAGGACGTTCATCTCATCCCGGGCGCGATGGTCGGCGGGGGCCGATACCGGCTGCTGGTGTTCCACGGTGGCCCGCCCACACTGCAGTTCTGGCAGGCGCTCGACACCGCGCTCGACCGCCAGGTGGCGCTCACGTTCGTCGACCCGGACAACACGCTGTCCGACGAGACGCTGCGCGAGATCCTGACCCGTACCCGCAAGCTGAGCAGCATCGACATGCCCGGCGTGGCCCGCGTGCTCGACGTCGTCAACACCGGGTCCGGCGGTCTGGTGGTCGCGGAATGGATCCGGGGCGGCTCGCTGGTCGAGGTGGCCGACACCTCTCCCTCCCCCATCGGCGGCGCCAGGGCCATGCAATCGCTGGCCGCGGCCGCGGAGGCCGCACACCGCGCCGGGGTCGCCCTGTCGATCGACCACCCGGGCCGCGTCCGCGTCAGCATCGAGGGCGACGTCGCGCTGGCCTTCCCCGCGACGCTGCCCGACGCGACGCCCGAGGACGACATCCGCGGAATCGGCGCAGCGCTGTACGCGCTGCTGGTGAACCGGTGGCCGCTGCCCGAAAACGGCGTCCGCAGCGGCCTGGCCCCCGCCGACCTCGACTCGGCCGGACAACCGATCGAACCCCGCGCGATCGACCGCCAGATCCCCTTCCAGATCTCCGCGGCGGCCGCACGCGCCGTCCAGGAGGGTGGCGGCATCCGCAGCGCGCCCACCCTGTTGAACCTGCTGCAGCAGGCGACGGCGATCGCCGATCGCACCGAGCTGATCTCCCCCGTCGACGAACCCGACCGGCCCGCCGCCGCAGGGGTCGGTGCCGCCACCGACCCGGAGACCGAGGCGCGGCGACGCAAGGCCCTGATGATCGGCCTGGGTGTGGGCGGCGCCATCGTCGTGGTCGCGCTGGTGGTGTTGGCGACGGTGCTGAGCCGCATCTTCGGCGACGTCGGCGACGGCCTCGGCGGCGACCGGCTCGGCCTCAACGACCCGACCACCTCGGAATCGGCCGATGGAGGCGGTGGCGGTAGCGGCAACGTCGTCAAACCCACTGCGGTGACGGTCTTTTCGCCCGAGGGCGAAGCCGACGCGCCGTCCGAGGCGGGTAAGGCGATCGACGGCGACAAGTCCACGGCGTGGCCGATCGACACCTACACCGACCCGGTGCCCTTCCCCAACTTCAAGAACGGTGTCGGGCTGATGTTGCAGCTGCCGCAGGGCACCAAGGTGGGCGAGGTCGACATCGACCTGGACAGCACCGGCACCGCCGTCGAGATCCGCTCCGCGCAGTCGCCGACTCCGTCGTCGCTGTCCGATACCACGGTGCTGGCGCCGGCCACCCAGCTCAAGCCGGGGTCCAACACCATCAAGGTGGAGGACGCGTCGCCGACGTCGAACCTGCTGGTCTGGGTGTCGACCCTCGGCCAGGTCAACGGCCAGAGCCGCTCCAACATCGCCGAGATCACGGTCCGGTCGGCGTCCTGACCCGTTCATCCCCAGCCCGGCAAAGATGTGTCGGGAGGCCCCCGCCGGTCCGTTTAGTGTTCGGCTGTGGGGACGTTCGGGGGGCAGGTCGGCCGGCAACGCAGTGACGCGGAGCTGCTCGCCGCACACGTCGCCGGCGACCGATATGCGTTCGAGGAGTTGTTCTACCGCCACCACCGCCAGCTGTACCGGATCGCACGGATCACCAGCCGCAATCCCGACGACGCCGCCGACGCTCTGCAGGACGCCATGCTCAAGGCACACCGACGGGCACCCGCCTTCCGCTACGATTCGGCGGTCAACAGCTGGCTGCACCGCATCGTGGTCAACGCCTGTTTGGATCGATTGCGGCGCAACAAGATCCGTGCGGCCGAAACGCTGTCCGACGACGTCGCGCAGGTCGTCGACCCGGCCTCGCACGTTGACACCGCGATCGTCGTCGAGCGGGCACTGATGCGCTTGCCCGTCGAACAGCGTGCCGCCGTGGTCGCCGTCGACATGCAGGGGTATTCGGTGGCCGAGACCGCCCGCATGCTCGGTGTGCCCGAAGGCACCGTCAAGAGCCGGTGTTCCCGCGCCAGGTCCAAGCTGGCCGAGGCGCTCGAATGCTTCGACGCACAGGCCGCCGCGCGCAGCGACTGAGCGGAACCGTCGGCATACCCACCGCGTCTTACCTGTCGTGGTGGAGACTGGCTGACGATGCAGGACGACGGCTCGGATCCGACGGTCGAGCGGGTGCGCCGCGGCCTGACCCGGTTGGCGCACGACGAGGCCTCGGCACCGGAGGTGCCTCCCGGCGTCGCCGAACGCGTCGGCGCGGCGCTGCGGGCCGCGGGCGAGCCCACGCACGCCGTCGAACGGCCCCGCCTGCGCCCTATCCACGTGCTCGGGCTCGTCATCGGCCTGGCCGCCGTCGTGGCCGGCGCCGTCATCGGAACGTCGATGCTGGTCCGCGACCCCTCGCCCCGGTTCTCCCACCCCGGGCCGACGGCCGAGCGCATCACGGTGTCCCGTCCACCGCCCGCCGTGCCGCTGACCGACCGGCAACTCGCCGGTCTGCTGTCGGCGCCCCCCGACTACGGCCCGCTGACCGAACCCGGGCGCCGCGCGGCCTGCCTCGAGGGGCTGGGCCACCCGGCGGGCACGCCTGTCCTCGGGGCCCGCACAGTCGACATGGGCGGGCGGCCTGCGGTCGTGTTGCTTCTACCCGCACGCACCGCGACTGACGTGGTGGCGGTGGTCGTCGACGCGGGGTGCCACGCGGCTCGCAGTGGGCTGCTGGCCGAAACAGTGGTGCGACGACCGTAGTCTGTCCCCCGAGGTTGTTCGGAAAGTCCGGGGAACACCACGGCCTACGCTGGTGTTTACACCGGTGTCGCAGCAATGCGGCAGAAAGGCGCAAATGACCACCACATCCACGGTTCACGAGCTGATCATCATCGGATCCGGCCCGGCCGGTTACACCGCAGCGATCTACGCGGCGCGTGCGCAGCTCAAGCCCCTGGTGTTCGAAGGCGTCCAATTCGGCGGCGCGTTGATGACCACCACCGAGGTGGAGAATTATCCCGGCTTCCGCAACGGAATCACCGGCCCCGAGCTGATGGACGAGATGCGCGAACAGGCGCTGCGCTTCGGTGCGGATCTGCGCATGGAGGACGTCGACGAGGTTTCTCTCGACGGTTCGGTCAAGACCGTGACCGTCGGCGACGACACCTACCGCGCCCGTGCGGTCATCCTCGCGATGGGCGCCGCCGCCCGGCACCTCGGCGTGCCCGGTGAAGAGGCTCTGCTGGGCATGGGCGTGAGCACCTGCGCGACGTGTGATGGGTTCTTCTTCCGCGACGAGGACATCATCGTGGTCGGCGGCGGCGACTCGGCGATGGAGGAGGCCATCTTCCTGACCAAGTTCGCCCGCAACGTCACCCTGGTGCACCGCCGCGACGAGTTCCGCGCCTCGCGGATCATGTTGGACCGCGCCCGCGCGAACGAGAAGATCACCTTCCTCACCAACACCGAGGTCGTCGAGATCGAGGGCAGCCCGAAGGTCAGCGGAGTCCGGTTGCGTAACACCGCGACCGGCGAGGAGTCCAAGCTCGCCGTCACCGGCGTGTTCGTCGCGATCGGCCACGATCCCCGATCGGATCTTGTCCGCGGCCAGATCGACCTCGACGAGGACGGTTACGTCGTGACGCAGCGGGGTTCGACCAGCACCTCGATCGAAGGCGTCTTCGCCGCAGGCGATCTCGTCGACCGCACGTACCGCCAGGCCATCACCGCCGCAGGCACCGGCTGCTCGGCGTCCATCGACGCCGAACGCTGGCTCGCCGAAATCGGTTCTGGCCCAAGCGATGAAACCACCGAAACCCCCGTTTGATAGGAGCATCTCTGATGGCCGAGACCACCGGATCCACGGTAGCGGTTACCGACGACACGTTCTCTGCGGACGTGTTGTCCAGCAGCACACCGGTGCTGGTGGACTTCTGGGCAACCTGGTGTGGTCCGTGCAAGATGATCGCCCCGGTGCTCGAGGAGATCGCCACCGAAAAGGCCGGCGCGCTGACGGTGGCGAAACTCGACGTCGACGCGAACCCGGCCACGGCCCGCGATTTTCAGGTGGTGTCGATACCGACGCTCATCGTTTTCAAGGACGGCTCCCCGGTGAAGCGGATCGTCGGCGCAAAAGGTAAGGCTGCGCTGCTGCGCGAGCTCTCTGACGTGCTCTGATCCCCGACGCAATCGGTAATCCGGGACGCGGACATCGGCCTGGGGTTTTCTTGAATCGGCGATGTGTCTGCGACAATCGTGCCTAGCCCGTCAACTTGGTCGGCGCCTTTGCGCAGCTGACAACCGTGACTGAAAGGCCGCATATGTCCAGTCTGCGTCGCGGTGACCGCGGGTCCGCGGTCACCGAGATCCGGGCTGCGTTGACGGCGCTGGGCATGCTCGAGAACTCCGACGAGGAGATCACCACCGGCAGGCATGTCGCACTGGACGTTTTCGACGGTGAACTCGACCAGGCCGTGCGCGCCTTCCAGCAGCATCGCGGCCTTCTGGTCGACGGAATCGTCGGCGAGGCCACGTACCGCGCACTGAAGGAGGCGTCGTACCGGCTCGGTGCGCGCACGCTCAGCCACCAGTTCGGTGCACCGATGTTCGGCGACGACGTCGCGACACTCCAAGCGCGCCTTCAGGATCTCGGCTTCTACACCGGGCTCGTCGACGGGCACTTCGGTCTGACGACGCACAACGCACTGATGTCTTACCAGCGCGAGTACGGGCTCTACCCCGACGGCATCTGCGGCCCGGAAACGTTGCGTTCCTTGTACTTTCTGGGTTCGCGCGTCACCGGCGGCTCCCCACACGCGATCCGCGAGGAGGAGTTGGTCCGCAGCTCCGGCCCCCGCCTGTCGGGCAAGCGCATCATCATCGACCCGGGCCGCGGGGGCGACGACCACGGCCAGATCATGCAGGGTCCGAACGGCCCCATCAGCGAGTCGGACATCCTGTGGGACTTGGCAAGTCGCCTCGAAGGGCGGATGACCGCCATCGGCATGGAGACCTTCCTGTCGCGGCCGGCCAACCGCGCCCCGTCAGATGCCGAACGCGCGGCGACCGCCAACGCCGTCGGTGCCGACCTGATGATCAGCCTGCGCTGCGCCACGCAGCCCACCCCGTCCGCCAACGGCGTTGCGTCGTTCCACTTCGGTAACTCGCACGGCTCGGTATCCACCATCGGACGCAACCTCGCCGACTTCATACAGCGAGAAGTGGTGGCCCGCACCGGATTACGTGACTGCCGAACCCACGGGCGGACGTGGGACCTGTTGCGCCTGACCCGGATGCCCACGGTGCAGGTCGACGTCGGTTACATCACCAACCCGCACGACCGTGCCACGCTGGTGTCCACCCAGGCGCGCGACGCGATCGCCGAGGGTATGCTCGCCGCCGTCAAGCGGCTCTACCTGCTCGGCAAGAACGACCGTCCCACAGGCACTTTCACCTTCGCCGAGCTGCTGGCCCACGAGCTCTCGGTCGAACAGGCCGCCGGCCGCGTCAGCCCCACTTAGCCGTCGGTCGCCGTCAATCCGACCGAACCCGTGCCCGCGCCGACCGGTTGCCGAAGCTGGGCGAACTCGAACAACCGCTCCAGCGCCGCCTCGACGTCGGCCTTCCAGCCCAGCCCCTGCTCGAGCTCGAGGCGCAGCCGCGGGAAGTACCGGTGCTCCGACACTACGACGAAACCCGCATCGAGAAGGACGTCGGCGTCGAGCACACACTGTTCGACCGAGCAGTCACCGAGCACCTCGACCACCGGTCGCAGCGCCGGCGTCACCGCGCCCGGTTCGGCGAGCTCGCTGACCGCAGCGGTGTGCGCGAAGGCCTCGAGCGCGCGGGCACCGCGGCGAACCAGGTCGCCGACGACCCCGGCGATCAGCGCCCGCGACAGTCCCTCGGCGTCCTCCCCCGATTCGATGCCGAGCGACGTGAGCAGAACCGCGTCGGCGCTCACGGGTGCGGTCGGGAATCGGCGGGCCCGCGGCACGGAACCGGGCGGCGCGTAGAAGGCGTAGCCGAGGCAGGCCTCGTCTCCGCGCAACGGGGGCAGGCCGTCGTCGGATGGGTCGTCCGTGCATTGCACCGCGACCTGACCGCACGACCCCCACTCGAGCATGACCATCGACAGCCACGCTTCCTTCTCGAACTCGGGGTCCGACAGGTGGTCGTCGGCCCCGGGGACCGCGGCACCCGCGGCGTCGCGCCCGAGGGTGAGGGGATCGACCTCCCAGTACACACAGCGACGGGCATGCTTCGGCAACTGCTCGAAGGCTTCGAGCCGAAGAGGCGTGATGCGTGCCGACACTAAACTTCCCGAGTCCTACGCGATGCCGCGGTATACAGCTTCCCATCCAGAATAGAAGGACGCGGCCGGGTCGACGCTCCGTTTTGCGGGCCTCTCGGGGCGAGAGACGAAACGTGTTGTGTCACAGGTGGTTTCCTTCGGAGGGCGGCGGTCACGCCGAGACGGGCCGGGTTGTGTCACAGTGACGTAATTACCCGGTGTGGCTGGTCACCGCTCGGATGCGCTCATCAGTTCGACTATCCGTTGTAGGTCGTCCACCGAGCCGAACTCGACCACGATCTTGCCCTTGCGTTTGCCCAAGCTGACCGTCACCCGGGTGTCGAACGCCGTCGACAGCCGCTCAGCAACATCCTGGAGTCCCGGCATGTTGATCGGCTTGCGCTTCGGCGCCGTCGGCGGCGGCGCGCCCGCGCTGTTGGCGAGCGTGACCGCTTCCTCGGTGGCTCGCACCGACAGGCCCTCCGCCACGATCCGCGCGGCGAGCTCCTCTTGCTTCTCCGGTCCCCCTTCGAGCGACAGAAGAGCGCGCGCGTGGCCCGCCGACAGCACGCCGGCGGCAACGCGGCGCTGTACGGCGATCGGCAGGCGCAGCAGCCGGATCATGTTCGTGATCACCGGGCGCGACCGGCCGATCCGGGAAGCGAGTTCATCGTGGGTGACCTCGAACTCGTCGAGCAGCTGCTGATAAGCGGCCGCCTCCTCCAACGGGTTCAGCTGCACGCGGTGGATATTCTCCAACAGCGCGTCGCGCAGCATGCTGTCGTCGGTGGTCTCGCGGACGATCGCCGGGATGGTGGCGAGGCCGGCCTCCTGGGCGGCTCGCCACCGCCGCTCCCCCATCACGAGTTGGAAGCGCGGAGAACCCGGTTCGCCCGGTGGCAATTCACGCACGACGATCGGCTGCATGAGGCCGAACTCGCGGATCGAATGGACGAGCTCCCCCAGCGCCTCTTCGTCGAAAACCTGGCGCGGCTGGCGCGGATTCGGCTCGATCGATGACGGGTCGATTTCGCGGTACACCGCACCGACCTCGTTGGTCGTGCTGCCGTTGGACGGGCCACCGATCACGACGTCGGCCGCCGCGTCACCCATCCGCGGACCGAACCCGGTGTTCTCGCCATCGGCGGGTCCGGTGGGGATCAGCGAGGCCAGGCCGCGGCCGAGACCGCTGCGCTTGCGGGTGGGTTGGCTCATGTTCTTCTCCTTAGCGCAAACGCTTATCGGTTGTTTCGGTTCTGACCGCGTTCCGCGATCTCGCGGCTCGCATCCAGATAACTCATCGCCCCGCGCGACCCCGGGTCGTAGCCGAGGATCGTCATCCCGTAACCGGGCGCCTCGGACACCTTGACGCTGCGCGGGATCACGGTGCGGAGAACCTTGTCCCCGAAGTGCGCCCGCACATCGGAGGCCACCTGATCGGCGAGCTTCGTCCGGCCGTCGTACATCGTCAGGATCACCGTGGTGACGTCGAGTTGCGGATTGAGGTGCGCCTTGACCATCTCGATGGTCCGCATCAGCTGGCCGACACCCTCGAGCGCGTAATACTCGCACTGGATCGGGATCAGCACCTCGGGCGCCGCGACGAACGCATTGATGGTCAGCAGCCCCAGCGACGGCGGGCAGTCGATGAACACGTAGTCGAAGTTGAATTCGGTCAGCGACGCCAGCGCGGAGCGCAGCCGTCCCTCGCGCGCGACCATGCTGACCAACTCGATCTCGGCGCCGGCCAGGTCGATGGTCGCGGGCACGCAGTAGAGGCGGTCGTTGTGCGGGCTGCGTTGTAGCGCATCGCGCAGCGGGATCTCTCCAATCAACACTTCGTACGACGACGGGGTGCCCGGCCGGTGTTCGATGCCCAGTGCCGTGCTCGCGTTGCCCTGGGGGTCGAGGTCGATGACGAGCGTCTGCAACCCCTGCAAAGCAAGTGCCGCCGCGACATTGACGGCCGTCGTGGTCTTGCCGACGCCACCCTTCTGATTGGCGATCGTGAACACCCGCTGCCGGTCCGGCCGCGGCAGGCTGCCCTTCGATGCGGCGTGGAGCAACCGCACCGCGCGTTCGGCCTCGGCCCCGATCGGGGTGTCGATCCCGGCCGGGTCGTCCCACGCGCCCGGATCGTTCTTCTGCGACCACGCCTCCCGCGACGCGCCGGCGGTGTCGGGCTTCGTTTCACGTGAAACATCGGGTACTCCGGTTTCACGTGAAACATCGGAGCGCACCCCGCTGGGGGCGCCCGTCGTCGACCCCCCGCCGTTCTGCGGCGACGTCATCCTCGCCTCCTGCCCGTCGACCGGTGCGCTACCGTCTTCTCCCGCCGTGCCACGACGACGGTCGCGGGTGGATCCAAGTAGTTCGCGCCACACCTCATCACCTTTACATCGGCCGCACCGAGCGACGCCATCACACGCCGGTGGTCGCGGATCTCCTCTTCGGCACGCTCACCCTTCAAGGCGAGCATGTGGCCATCCACGCGAAGGAGCGGCATGCTCCATCGAGTCAGCTTGTCCAAGGAGGCCACCGCCCTGGACACCACCGCGTCGATCTCCCCCACTTGCTTCCTCACCCCCGGCTCCTCCGCCCGCCCGCGAACGACCGTCACGTCGATGCCGAGTTCCTCGACCACCTCGCGCAGGAATTCGCTGCGGCGGAGAAGCGGTTCGATCAGCGTCACATGGACATCGGGTCGGGCCAACGCCAACGGTATCCCGGGCAGGCCGGCGCCGCTGCCGATGTCGGCCACGCGATGCTGCGGCTCGATCAATTCGGCTAGCGCGACGCTGTTGAGGATGTGGCGGTCCCACAACCGGTCGACCTCACGGGGTCCGATCAGACCGCGCTCGACACCCGCACCGGCGAGCACCGCGGCGTACCGCTCCGTCAGCGCGAACCGCCCCCCGAACAAGGAGGCGGCCACTTCCGGCGGCGCCGACACCTCCCCATGTTTCACGTGAAACATCCTCCGGATCGTCGCGTCGGACCGACGACGCCTATGAACTACACGGCTGTAACTCTGGGTCAGTCGGCAAGGACAACCACGCGGCGGGACGGCTCGACGCCCTCGCTCTCGCTGTGTACGCCGTCGATTGCGGCCACCGCGTCGTGCACGATCTTGCGCTCGAACGGGGTCATCGGCGCCAACTCTTCGCGCTCGCCCGTCTCCAGCACCCGCCGGGCCACCTTCTCGCCCAGGGCGGCCAGCTCGTCGCGCCGCCGGCGGCGCCAGCGCGCGATGTCGAGCATCAGACGACTCCGCTCACCGGTCTTCTGATGCACGGCCAGCCGCGTCAGTTCCTGCAGAGCGTCGAGCACCTCGCCCTTCCGCCCGACCAACTTGTTCAGGTCGGTGCCGCCGTCGATGCTCACCACCGCGCGGTCGCCCTCGACGTCGAGATCGATGTCGCCGTCGAAGTCGAGCAGATCCAGAAGCTCCTCGAGATAGTCGCCCGCGATCTCCCCCTCGGCGACCAACTTCTCCTCGAGATCGTCCTCCGCTGCCGGCGCGGAGGCATCGAGCAGTTCGTCGCGCTCGGTCGTGTCGGCGTCAGTCATGTCGTTCTCCCTCATCCCGCCGGGGTCGCCCGGTCACCGTTTACGTTTCTTGGGCCGCGCGCCGGGCCGCGGTGTGCGATTGGCTGCTCCGCTGGCCGCCTTGCCCGGGCTGCTGCCCGTCGGCTTCTTCTCCGCCGCGCCGTTGTCCGACGCCGGCTCGCTGCCGTCGCTCTCATCGCTCGGGGTTGCTTCGGCGGTCTTCGCCGCCTGGGCCTTGCGGTCACGTTTCGGCTTGGCCCCCGGCGGCGGTGCGTTCTTGGACTGCCGCTCTTGAGCCTCGAGCTTCTTGGCCTCTTCTTCCTTCTCGATCTTGCCGAACACGTAGTGCTGCTGGCCGAAGGTCCAGATGTTGTTCGCGAGCCAGTACATGATGATCGCCAGCGGCAAGAACGGCCCGCCGACGACGACGCCGAGCGGGAACACGTAGAGCGCCAGCTTGTTCATCATCGCCGTCTGCGGATTGGCGGCGGCCTCGGGACTCTGCCTGGCAACCGACGCGCGGCTGTTGAAGTAGGTCGCGACACCCGCCAGGATCATGATCGGAACGCCGACCGCGATCACCGACGCCCGGTTGAACTCCGTGAAGGCGTCGAGACCGGTCTTCTGAATCATGGTCGCGCCCAACGGCGCTCCGAACAGGTGCGCGTCCAGGAAGTTGGCCACATCCGACGGGCTGAAGACGTAGTTGCCGGTGGCCCGGTTCTGCTCGACCGACAGATGGATCTGGCCGAACCCGCCCTGCGTCCGGTTGAACGACCGCAACACGTGGAACAGCCCGAGGAACACCGGCACCTGCGCCAGCATCGGCAGACAGCCGAGGATCGGGTTGAACCCGTGCTCGCGCTGCAGCTTCTGCATCTCCAGCGCCATCCGCTGGCGGTCTTTGCCGTACTTCTTCTGTAGCGCCTTGATCTGTGGCTGCAGCTCCTGCATCTGGCGCGTTGTCCGGATCTGCTTGACGAACGGCTTGTAGAGGATCGCGCGCAGGGTGAACACCAGGAACATCACCGAAAGTGCCCACGCGAAGAAGTTGGAGGGCCCCAGGAGGAAGGCGAACAGCTTGTACCAGACCCACATGATCGCCGACACCGGGTAGTAGATGATGTCCAGGCTGAACCAGTTAAACACGCGTCTCGCTTCCTGCTCGCAATGCTCGGTGGCCACCACTCACGTCGCCAGCGGTGCCCCGATCCTCAAAGGACTCGCCCGCGGGCGCACCCGACGCATCCGCGTCGTCTTGCCCGTCGGGTGCGGGACGATCCGGTATCGGGTCCCATCCTCCCTCATGCCACGGCCCGCATTTCAGCAGCCGTACCGTCGCGAGCCAGCCGCCACGCACCAACCCGTACTCGGTCAGCGCGTCGACCGCGTACTGGCTGCAGGTCGGGGTGAATCGGCATGTCGGCAGGCGCAGCGGTGAAATCGTGTGCCGGTACAGCTGGATCGCGTAGATCACGGCGCGGGCAGTCGACGCCCCGGCCGCACGCATCGACACCCTCACCGCGCTGCCTCGATTTTGGGCTTGGCGCGGCGCAGCGCGGTCCGCAGTTCTTGTTCGAGGCGTGCCGAGATGGCGTGGCGGCTGCTGGGCAGCGCCCGAATCACCACCCGGTCGGCGGGATCGAGTTCCTGGAGGAGGTTGCGTGCGACATGGCGGAGCCGGCGCGCCACCCGGTGGCGCTGCACGGCGGTGCCGACGGCTTTGGACACGACCAGACCGATCCGCGGGCCGGGGTCGGATGACTCGTCGGAGCGCAACGCGTGCACGACGAGGTCGGGCTGCACGGCGCGCACCCCTCGGCTGACAGTGGTTCCGAACTCGCTCGAGCGCGTCATTCGGTGCCGCGCCGGAAGCACAGCATCAACTCCCGCTAGAGATCACGGGGAGTCACGCGGTCAGCTTGCGCCGACCCTTGCCGCGTCGGTTCGCGACGATCGCCCGGCCTGCCCGGGTGCGCATCCGCAGCCGGAAGCCATGCACGCGCGCCCGGCGCCGGTTGTTCGGCTGGAAGGTCCGCTTGCCCTTGGCCACGGCTGTCTCCTTGTTGCGTCTGGCACCCGCATCCCCCACCGACGACGTACGAATCGGTTTGGACGCAGTTGCCGTTGGTAAGCTCGTCCATCTTGCTAGCCGGCGCGGTCCCCGGTCGATGCCCGGGTCGCAGCCGTATCGCCTCGTACGGGCGACTGTTCGAGGGTACTGAGCAGATTTCGCTGGGTCAAACCTGGCCGAATGACAGTGGGGACAGCCACATTTGCAACACCTGTCACCGCCGACCAACGACCGGGAATATCCGTCCACACAATGTTGCAGAACGGTTGGCACCCGCGAAGAAAACTGTTAGCTTCTGCCAATGCCGATTCGATAACGAAACGGCGACGGACAACGAAGCGAGGACGCCCGACCAGTCGTGAGCCCACAGGATGTCTCGCATCTGTGATGAGCCCCGGCCCGCGGCGTCTCCGCCGGTGTAAAACAGAACGACGACGACCGTCCAGTCTCCACAGCCTGTGGATAACTTTGTGGACAGATCGTCATCGTTCCTTTTGGTCGTCTCTGGACAGACCGCAAGGGGGTAGTCGTCGTTGACAGCTGACCCCGATCCCCCTTTCGTAGCCGTGTGGAACACGGTGGTCGCCGAACTCAACGGCAGCCCCGGCACCGGAGGCGACGACTTCGCCGGCCCGGTCCTCACGCCACAGCAAAGAGCCTGGTTGAAGCTGGTCAAACCCCTTGTCATCACCGAAGGCTTTGCCCTGCTGTCGGTACCCACTCCGTTCGTCCAGAACGAGATCGAACGCCACCTGCGCGAACCGATCATCACGGCCTTGAGCCGCCAGCTCGGACAGCGCGTCGAACTCGGGGTACGAATCGCCGATCCGGGCCCCGATGACGCCGACACTCCGCTCAACGGGTTGTCGACGGTCACTGAACCCGACGAAGTCGACGAGGATCTCGAGGCCCGCGCCAGCGCCGAGGAGAGTTGGCCGACCTACTTCACCAGCCGGCCGCCGAACACGCTCGCCGACGACGCCACGGCGGTCAACCTGAACCGCCGCTACACCTTCGACACGTTCGTCATCGGGGCCTCGAACAGGTTTGCCCACGCTGCCACGCTGGCCATTGCCGAAGCGCCGGCGCGGGCGTACAACCCACTGTTCATCTGGGGCGAGTCCGGCCTCGGCAAGACGCATCTCCTGCACGCCGCGGGAAACTATGCACAGCGACTCTTTCCCGGCATGCGCGTCAAGTACGTCTCGACCGAGGAATTCACCAACGACTTCATCAACTCGCTGCGCGACGACCGCAAGGCGTCGTTCAAGCGCAGCTACCGCGACATCGATGTGTTGCTGGTGGACGACATCCAGTTCATCGAGGGCAAGGAAGGTATCCAGGAGGAGTTCTTCCACACCTTCAACACCCTGCACAACGCGAACAAGCAGATCGTCATCTCCTCAGATCGGCCGCCCAAACAGCTGGCCACCCTCGAGGACCGGCTGCGCACCCGCTTCGAATGGGGACTGATCACCGACGTACAGCCGCCGGAACTGGAGACCCGGATCGCCATTCTGCGTAAGAAGGCGCAGATGGACCGACTCGATGTTCCGGACGACGTTCTCGAACTCATCGCCAGCAGCATCGAGCGCAACATCCGCGAACTCGAAGGCGCCCTCATCCGCGTCACGGCGTTCGCCTCGCTGAACAAGACCGCGATCGACAAGTCGCTCGCCGAGATCGTGCTGCGGGATCTCATCTCCGACGCCAGCACCATGCAGATCAGCACCGCGACGATCATGGCGGCCACCGCCGAGTACTTCGAGACCACGGTCGAGGAGTTACGCGGACCCGGTAAGACCCGTGCGCTGGCGCAGTCGCGACAGATCGCCATGTATCTGTGCCGGGAACTCACCGACCTGTCGCTGCCGAAGATCGGCCAGGCGTTCGGCCGTGACCACACCACCGTGATGTACGCGGAGAAGAAGATTCGCGGCGAAATGGCCGAGCGCCGTGAGGTCTTCGATCACGTCAAGGAACTCACGACACGGATCCGTCAGCGCTCCAAGCGCTGACTCACATCGCTTCTGTGTTCTTCTCCTCGGGCTCGATCGCGCCCTCACGCGGGCGTGCCGACAACTTTTTTCGAAAAATCTTCTGCACCGCCGGCAACACCAGTCACAGCGTCCGGTTGTGCACACCGGTGTGGAGAACTTGGGATCAACCGATGAACTACCAGCCGATCCCTACACAACCGGCAGCGACTCCACAGTTTGTCCTTCCACGCCTGGCGTTCATCCACAGCTACCTCACAGCCCCATACGGCCGTAAGCAGCGCCGACATGTATTCATCCCCAGCATCCACAGGACCTAATACTGTTGCTTGAATATCTCCAAAGAATCTCCTTCGAAGAAGGCGGTTGGGGAAGCACGGATCCGGCGGATGTTCGACCCACCGGACGCCGTCGATGTCGCCCCGATCGATTAGCTTTCAAGTTGGGGCGGAAAGCTCTACGGTGATTCATCACAGCCGTTACGGTCGTCGGGGACGCATCGGTCGGACGCGTGGTGAGACACCGAGAAACCGCTGCTTGAGGCTTGTCGTGATTGTGACCGAAGGGACCCTATGGACGTGGCGACGACAACGGTTGGTGTCACCGATCTGAAGTTCCGCCTGGTACGAGAGGACTTCGCCGAAGCCGTGGCATGGGTGGCCCGCAACCTGCCCACTCGCCCGACGGTTCCGGTGCTCGCCGGCGTCTTGCTGACCGGCTCCGAGGACGGCCTGACGATCTCGGGATTCGACTACGAGGTGTCCGCCGAGGTTCGGGTACCGGCCGAGATCGCTTCACCCGGCAGCGTTTTGGTATCCGGTCGGCTGCTGTCCGACATCACCCGGGCGCTACCCGCCAAGCCGATCGACGTGAGTGTCGACGGCACCCGGGTGTCGCTGACGTGTGGCAGTTCGCGGTTCTCGCTGCCGACCATGGCCGTCGAGGATTACCCGACCCTGCCCGCGCTGCCCGAGGAGACCGGCGTGGTCTCCGCCGAGTTGTTCGCCGAGGCCATCGGCCAGGTGGCGATCGCCGCCGGCCGCGACGACACGTTGCCGATGCTGACCGGTATTCGGGTCGAAATCGCCGGGGAGAAGGTGGTTTTGGCGGCGACCGACCGGTTCCGTCTGGCGGTGCGCGAACTCACCTGGTCCACGGCGGGCGCTGATCTGGAGGCCGCCGTCCTGGTGCCGGCCAAGACGTTGTCGGAAGCGGCCAAGGCCGGCGCCGACGGCGGCGATGTTCACCTGTCGCTGGGCGCCGGGTCGGCGGTCGGCAAGGAGGGGCTGCTCGGGATCAGCAGCGGCGGCAAACGCAGCACCACGCGTCTGCTGGATGCCGAGTTCCCGAAGTTCCGCCAGCTGCTGCCCACCGAGCACACCGCGATGGCGACCATCGGGGTCGGTGAACTCACCGAGGCCATCAAACGTGTGGCACTGGTGGCCGACCGCGGCGCGCAGGTGCGCATGGAGTTCTCGGAGGACTCGCTGCATCTGTCCGCGGGCGCCGACGACGTGGGCCGCGCGGAGGAGGATCTCCCGGTCAGCTTCGCCGGGGACCCACTCACCATCGCGTTCAATCCCACGTATCTGACCGACGGTTTGAGCTCGCTGCATTCGGAGCGGGTCACGTTCGGTTTCACGACTCCGAGTCGGCCCGCAGTGTTGCGCCCGGCCAGTGACGACGACGCAACCGTCGGTGCGGCGGGCCCGTTCCCCGCCCAGCAGACCGATTACGTCTACCTGTTGATGCCGGTGCGGCTCCCAGGCTGACCGGCCCGACGCCACGAAAGGGGCGCAGATGCAACTCGGTCTGGTCGGTCTCGGCAAAATGGGCTTCAACATGCGCGAACGCCTGCGCGAGGGGGGCCACGAGGTGGTCGGCTACGACCCCAGGCCCGAAGTCACCGACGTTCCGACGCTCGCGGCCCTGGCCGATTCCCTCGAGACACCGCGGGTGGTGTGGGTCATGGTCCCGTCGGGGCCGATCACCCATGACACCATCAACTCGCTCGCGGACGTGCTCAACGAGGGGGATCTCGTCATCGACGGCGGTAACTCCCGCTACACCGAGGATGCGCCGCACGCGAAACTGTTGGGTGACAAAGGAATCGCGTTCATCGATGCCGGGGTCTCCGGTGGCGTGTGGGGGCTGAAGGAAGGCTACGGCCTGATGGTCGGCGGCAGCGACACCGATGTCGAACGTGCGATGCCGATCTTCGACACCTTGCGTCCGCCGGGGCCGCGGGAGGACGGATTCGTACACGCCGGCCCGGTCGGTGCCGGGCACTACGCGAAGATGGTGCACAACGGCATCGAATACGGCTTGATGATGGCCTACGCCGAGGGTTACGAGCTGCTGGCCGCCGAAGAACTCATCACCGACACCCAGGCGGTCATCCAGGCCTGGACCAACGGCACCGTCGTGCGGTCGTGGCTGCAGCAGCTGCTGGCCAAGGCGCTCAAGGAAGATCCGGAGTTCGGCGAAATCAGTGGCTACACCGAGGATTCCGGCGAGGGCCGGTGGACCGTCGAGGAAGCGATCAGCCATCGGGTGCCGATGCCGGTGATCGCGGCGTCGCTGTTCGCGCGGTTCGCTTCGCGGCAGGAGGATTCGCCGTCGATGAAGGCGGTCTCGGCATTGCGGAACCAGTTCGGCGGGCACGCGGTCAAGCGGATCAGCGAGTCCGGGTAGGCGGCTGCGCAGTGTATGTCCGCCGTTTGGCGTTGACCGACTTCCGATCGTGGCCGCGCGTCGAGCTGGAGCTGGAGCCGGGGCGTACGGTGTTTGTCGGTCCGAACGGCTTCGGTAAGACGAATATCGTTGAGGCGCTGTGGTATTCATCCACACTCGGATCACACCGAGTGGCTGCCGACGCGCCCTTGATCCGGACCGGCGCCGAACGCGCGGTGGTGTCGACGATCGTTGTCAACGAGGGTCGCGAACTGGCCGTCGACCTGGAGATCACCGCCGGGCGCGCGAACAAGGCACGGATCAACCGCTCCCCCGTCCGGTCCGCGCGGGAGATTCTCGGCGTGCTGCGGGCCGTACTGTTCGCTCCCGAGGATCTCGCCCTGGTGCGCGGTGACCCGGGTGAGCGGCGTCGCTATCTCGATGAGCTCGCTACCACGCGGCGCCCGCAGGTGGCCGCGATCCGCGCCGATTACGAGAAGGTGCTGCGTCAGCGGACCGCGCTGCTGAAAACGGCGTCCGGAGCTCGATTCCGCGGTGACAGAAGCGTTTTCGACACGCTCGATGTGTGGGACGGCCACCTCGCAGAGAAGGGTGCCAAACTGATAGCCGCCCGGGTCGACCTGGTCAACCAGCTCGCGCCGGAGGTGGAGAAGGCACACCAGCTCCTGGCGCCGTCGTCGCGGCCCGCAGCCATCCGATACCGCAGCGGTGTGGATGTGGTGGAAGCCGAAGCGGCGGCGGGCACCGCCGACGCGGAAGTGTTCGAGGCGGCTCTGCTCGACGCACTGGCGCGCCGCCGCGACGCCGAACTCGAACGCGGCGTCTGCCTGGTGGGCCCGCACCGCGACGACCTCGAGCTACGGCTCGGTGACCAGATCGCGAAAGGCTTTGCCAGCCACGGAGAATCGTGGTCGATGGCGCTGTCGCTGAGGTTGGCCGCCTACGAGCTGCTTCGCGCTGAGGGAGGCGATCCGGTGTTGTTGCTCGACGACGTTTTCGCGGAGTTGGACAAGGCGCGCAGGCAGGCGCTGGCCGCCGTCGCGGCGTCGGCCGAACAGGTGTTGGTGACGGCGGCGGTGGCCGAGGACATCCCGACGGACTGGGACGCGCACAGGATCGGGGTCACGATGCGCGACGACGACTCGGGTCGAGTCTCGGCGGTGGAGATATGACATCGTCGGACGACCAGACCGGCCCGCCGGAGCACCTCGCTCACCTGCGCGGAATGGACCTGGTGCGGCGCACGCTCGAGGAGGCGCGCGGTGCGGCGCGCAGCCAGGGCAAGGACATCGGACGCGGTCGACGCGGCGCGGCACCCCGAAAGATCGCCGGCAACACCCGCCGTCGGTGGTCGGGCCCCGGCCCCGACGCGCGCGATCCGCAACCGCTGGGGTCGGCGGCCGGCGAGGTGGCTCGCAGCCGCGGATGGTCGGGCCGCGTCGCCGAGGGCGCGGTGTTCGGCCGATGGGTCGCCGTCGTCGGCGAAGGGATCGCCGCGCACGCGACACCGACTTCACTCAACGAGGGCGTCTTGACCATTTCGGCGGAGTCCACCGCCTGGGCCACCCAGCTGCGGATGGTCCAGGCGCAGGTGCTGGCCAAGATCGCCGACGCGGTGGGTGACGGCGTCGTGAAGTCACTGAAGATCGTCGGACCGGTGGGCCCGTCGTGGCGAAAGGGGCGCTACCACGTCGCCGGCCGAGGCCCCCGGGACACGTACGGATAGCGGTCGGCTGAAAGCCGCGAGGACGCGGCGATCTTAGTTCTCAAGCGTCTTGAGGCACCCTGGATCGAGAAATTCCCCAGACGGCGCAAATAGGTGTGCAGAAACGCCGCCTCAGAGTCGGTCCTGTCTGACTCTCCCGGTAGGATGGAGACAGATCGCAGGCGGTAGTCCGACCGCCCAGCCAGCCTTCCCCGGCAAGAGACCAAGGAGACCCGTCCAACGTGGCTGCCCAGAAGAAGAATGCTCCTAAAGAGTACGGCGCCGATGCCATCACCATCCTGGAAGGTCTCGAGGCGGTCCGCAAACGCCCGGGTATGTATATCGGCTCCACCGGTGAGCGGGGTCTGCACCACCTGATCTGGGAAGTCGTCGACAACGCGATCGATGAGGCGATGGCCGGCTACGCCACCCGCGTCGACGTCCGCATCCTGGGAGACGGCAGCGTCGAGGTCACCGACGACGGCCGCGGTATCCCGGTCGAAAAGCACAAGCAGGCGGGCATCCCGACGGTCGACGTCGTCATGACCCAGCTGCACGCCGGCGGCAAGTTCGGCGGCGAGAACAGCGGTTACGCGGTCAGCGGTGGTCTGCACGGCGTCGGTGTGTCGGTGGTCAACGCGCTGTCCACGCGGGTCGAGGTCACCATCCTGCGCGACGGCTACGAGTGGTTCCAGTACTACGACCGCTCGGTGCCCGGTGAGCTCAAACAGGGCGGCAAGACCAAGAAGACGGGCACGACGGTTCGGTTCTGGGCCGATCCGGACATCTTCGAGACCACCGAGTACGACTTCGAGACCGTTGCGCGCCGCCTGCAAGAGCAGGCGTTCCTCAACAAGGGCCTGACCATCGAGTTGACCGACGAGCGGGTGACGGCCGAAGAGGTCGTCGACGAGGTGGTCAGCGACACCGCCGAGGCCCCCAAGAGCGCCGACGAGAAGGCCGCCGAATCCTCGGCCGGCCACAAGGTCAAACACCGCGTCTTCCACTACCCCGGCGGCCTGGTCGACTTCGTCAAGCACATCAACCGCACGAAGACGCCGATCCAGCAGAGCATCATCGACTTCGACGGCAAGGCCGCCGGCCACGAGGTCGAGATCGCGATGCAGTGGAACGCCGGCTACTCGGAGTCGGTGCACACCTTCGCGAACACCATCAACACCCACGAGGGCGGCACCCACGAGGAGGGCTTCCGCGCTGCGCTGACGTCGGTGGTCAACAAGTACGCCAAAGACAAGAAGCTGCTCAAGGACAAGGACCCCAACCTCACCGGTGACGACATCCGTGAGGGGCTGGCCGCGGTCATCTCCGTGAAGGTGTCCGAGCCGCAGTTCGAGGGCCAGACCAAGACCAAACTCGGCAACACCGAGGTGAAGTCCTTCGTACAGAAGATCTGCAACGAGGAACTCACCCACTGGTTTGACGCCAACCCGGCCGAGGCCAAGACCGTTGTCAACAAGGCGGTTTCGTCGGCGCAGGCCCGCCTGGCCGCGCGCAAGGCGCGCGAGTTGGTGCGGCGTAAGAGCGCGACCGACATCGGGGGACTGCCGGGCAAGCTGGCCGACTGCCGTTCCACCGATCCGCGCAAGTCCGAACTGTATGTGGTGGAGGGTGATTCGGCCGGTGGTTCGGCCAAGAGCGGGCGCGACTCGATGTTCCAGGCGATCCTGCCGTTGCGCGGCAAGATCATCAACGTCGAGAAGGCCCGCATCGACCGCGTGCTGAAGAACACCGAAGTCCAGGCGATCATCACCGCGCTGGGCACCGGCATCCACGACGAGTTCGACATCTCCAAGCTGCGCTATCACAAGATCGTGTTGATGGCCGACGCCGACGTCGACGGCCAGCACATCTCCACGCTGCTGCTGACGCTGCTGTTCCGGTTCATGAAACCGCTTGTGGAGAACGGGCATATCTTCTTGGCACAGCCGCCGCTGTACAAGCTCAAGTGGCAGCGCAGCGAGCCCGAGTTCGCCTACTCCGACCGCGAGCGCGACGGGTTGCTCGAGGCCGGCCGCAAAGCGGGCAAGAAGATCAACACCGATGACGGCATCCAGCGCTACAAGGGTCTGGGCGAGATGGACGCCAAGGAGTTGTGGGAGACCACGATGGACCCGTCGGTGCGGGTGCTGCGCCAGGTCACCCTCGACGATGCCGCGGCCGCCGACGAGCTGTTCTCCATCCTGATGGGCGAGGACGTCGAAGCGCGTCGCAGCTTCATCACCCGCAATGCCAAAGACGTTCGTTTCCTTGATGTTTAAGGCGAAGTTCCTCTAGAGCCGAAGGCAGATAATGACTGACACCACGTTGCCGCCGGGCGACGAAGCAGGCGACCGCATCGAACCGGTCGACATCCAGCAGGAGATGCAGCGCAGCTACATCGACTACGCGATGAGCGTGATCGTCGGGCGCGCGCTGCCCGAGGTGCGCGACGGCCTCAAGCCCGTGCACCGCCGCGTGCTCTACGCGATGTTCGACTCCGGCTTCCGGCCCGACCGCAGCCACGCGAAATCCGCACGCTCCGTTGCCGAGACGATGGGTAACTACCACCCCCACGGCGACGCCTCGATCTACGACACCCTGGTCCGGATGGCCCAGCCGTGGTCGCTGCGCTACCCGCTGGTCGATGGGCAGGGCAACTTCGGCTCGCCGGGCAACGATCCGCCGGCCGCCATGCGGTACACCGAGGCCCGGTTGACACCGCTGGCCATGGAGATGTTGCGCGAAATCGACGAGGAGACAGTCGATTTCATCCCGAACTACGACGGGCGCGTGCAGGAGCCCACCGTTCTGCCCAGCCGGTTCCCGAACCTGCTGGCCAACGGATCGGGCGGCATCGCGGTCGGGATGGCCACGAACATCCCGCCGCACAACCTGCGCGAACTCGCCGAGGCGGTGTACTGGTGCCTGGAGAACCACGACGCCGACGAGGAGGCCACGCTCACCGCGGTCACCGAACGCGTCAAGGGTCCTGACTTTCCGACGCACGGTTTGATCGTCGGGTCGCAAGGCATCGCCGACATGTACACCACCGGCCGCGGATCGGTCCGGATGCGTGGCGTGGTGGAGATCGAGGAGGACAACCGCGGCCGCACCGGCATCGTCATCACCGAGCTGCCGTATCAGGTCAACCACGACAACTTCATCACCTCGATCGCCGAGCAGGTCCGCGACGGCAAGCTCAACGGCATCGCCAACATCGAGGACCAGTCCAGCGACCGCGTCGGGCTGCGAATCGTGGTGGAGCTCAAGCGTGATGCCGTTGCCAAGGTGGTGCTCAACAACCTTTACAAGCACACCCAGCTGCAGACCAGCTTCGGGGCCAACATGCTGGCGATCGTCGACGGCGTCCCGCGCACGTTGCGCCTCGACCAGCTGATCCGCCATTACGTCAACCATCAACTCGACGTCATCGTGCGGCGCACCCGGTACCGGTTGCGCAAGGCCAACGAACGGGCCCACATCCTGCGCGGTCTGGTCAAGGCGCTCGACGCGCTCGACGAGGTGATCGCGTTGATCCGGGCGTCGGAGACCGTCGACGTGGCGCGGCAGGGCTTGATCGAGCTGCTCGACATCGACGACATCCAGGCCCAGGCAATCCTGGACATGCAGCTGCGCCGGCTGGCCGCCCTGGAACGGCAGCGCATCGTCGACGACCTGGCCAAGATCGAAGCCGAGATCGCTGATCTGGAAGACATCCTGGCCAAGCCCGAACGGCAGCGCGCGATCGTCCGCGACGAGCTCAAGGAGATCGTCGACAAGTACGGCGACGACCGTCGCACCCGAATCGTCGCCGCCGACGGAGAGGTTGCCGACGAGGACCTGATCGCCCGCGAGGACGTCGTCGTCACGATCACCGAGACCGGCTACGCCAAACGCACCAAGACCGACCTGTACCGCAGCCAAAAGCGCGGCGGTAAGGGTGTGCAGGGTGCCGGCCTCAAACAGGACGACATCGTCAACCACTTCTTCGTCTGCTCGACGCACGACTGGATCCTGTTCTTCACCACCCAGGGCCGGGTCTATCGCGCCAAGGCGTACGACCTTCCCGAGGCGTCGCGCACCGCGCGCGGCCAGCACGTGGCGAACCTGCTGGCGTTCCAGCCCGAGGAGCGCATCGCGCAGGTGATCCAGATCAAGAGCTACGAGGACGCGCCGTACCTGGTGCTGGCCACCCGCAACGGGCTGGTCAAGAAGTCCCGGCTGGTCGACTTCGACTCCAACCGCTCCGGCGGCATCGTCGCGGTCAACCTGCGCGACGGCGACGAACTCGTCGGCGCGGTGCTGTGCTCGGCCGACGACGACCTGCTGCTGGTCTCGGCCAAGGGGCAGTCGATCCGGTTCTCGGCAACCGACGAGGCGCTGCGGCCGATGGGGCGTGCGACCTCCGGTGTGCAGGGCATGCGGTTCAACGCCGATGACGCGCTGCTGTCGCTGAACGTGGTGCGGCCCGATACGTACCTGCTGGTCGCGACGTCCGGCGGCTACGCCAAGCGCACCGCGATCGACGAGTACCCGGTGCAGGGCCGCGGCGGCAAGGGGGTCCTGACGATCCAATTCGACAAACGCCGTGGCAATCTTGTGGGAGCGTTGGTCGTCGACGACGACACGGAGTTGTACGCCATCACCTCGGGTGGGGGCGTCATCCGGACCGCGGCTCGCCAGGTTCGCAAGGCCGGGCGGCAGACCAAGGGTGTCCGGTTGATGAACCTCGGTGAGGGCACAACACTGATAGCCGTCGCGCGCAACGCGGAGGAAGGCGACAGCACCGACGAAGTCAACACCGACCCCGGTGCCTGACCCAGCGACGGGACCAGTGAGGAGCCGTAGGTGAGTTCACCGAACGAGCCGGGACGCCCCCGCGCGGGCGACGGACCAGGCGGCGCCAACGGCTCCGCGGGCAACCACGACGCGCTCGGTACGCGGCCCGAGGTTCCGGACCGCGCCGAGGTGCCGCCGTGGCAGCGGGGCCCCGCGGCGCGCACGGCACCTCCGGGCCAACGGCCGCCGGAGCCGCCGAGGCGCGCGCCCGGACCGGGCCCGCGTGCTGAGGGACCGGCCGACGAGGGTCACGCGGCCGAGCGGCCCGCCGACGACCAGCGGGGAAATCCCAACAACTCCCCCAACGTCGGCGCGCGGGCCAACCGGTTCGTCCCGGGGGGCGCCACGCCTACCGAGGAGGTCCCGACCCGCAGGGGGGCGCCGGAGGCGCCGCGCCAGGAGACCTACGCCAGCGAGTTGCCGGACCTGTCCGGGCCGATGCCGCGCGGGCCGCAGCAGCGCAAACCCGCGGACCGCGCGTCGTCCGAGCCGGGCAGCCGGCCGTCGTCGGGCGGCCGCATCCAGGTCGGCACCCGGCACAAGGGTCCGGTGCGCGCCAGCATGCAGATCCGCCGCATCGACCCGTGGAGCACGTTGAAGGTGTCGGCGGTGCTGTCGGTCGCCCTGTTCTTCGTGTGGATGATCGCGGTCGCGTTCCTGTATCTCGTGCTCGGCGGGATGGGTGTGTGGAGCAAGCTCAACAGCAACGTCGGAGACCTGCTCACCAGCGCGGGCGGCGGTGGCGGCGGTGAGTTGGTGTCGAGCGGGACGATCTTCGGCGGCGCGACGTTGATCGGGTTGGTCAACATCGTGTTGTTGACGGCCATGGCCACCATCGGTGCGTTCATCTACAACCTGACCACGGACTTGGTTGGCGGCGTGGAAGTGACGCTCGCCGATCGGGACTGAGGCGCAGAGCGCGGTTTGGGCGGGAGCCCACGATTGCGGTAATCTCGTCGCTCGGCCAGCACGGCGGTACGGGGCTATAGCTCAGGCGGTTAGAGCGCTTCGCTGATAACGAAGAGGTCGGAGGTTCGAGTCCTCCTAGCCCCACGGAAAGGTTCACACCATGAGGCGGGTGCTGTTGATCGCCACGGCGATCGCCGCCGCAGTCACCGTCGCCGTCTGGCGCTCGCGCCACGGCATCGAGGTGTGGCATGTGGCGCCGGACGCGCCGCCTGCGGACCAGGGGCCTTAGCTCAGTTGGTAGAGCGCTACCTTTGCAAGGTAGATGTCAGGAGTTCGATTCTCCTAGGCTCCACTCCCATTCCCCCGCCCTGAGCTCTCAGGGTTTCGGCGACACTTCCACACTCGGCGGCAGCGGCGAGGGCTCCGGTTGCGTCGACCGCCGCACGATCGAGAACGCCACCGCTCCCCCGGCCAGCACCACGACACCGGCCGCGGCAATCACCAGCCGACGCCCGCGCTGCTTGGACTTCGACGCGCGATCCGGCACCGCGCCCTGCAGCGCCTGCGAGACGGCCTCCTGCGCGGCGGCGAGCTCCTGGGCGACTGTTTGTTGCGCGGCGGCCAGATCCTCGCGCAGCTGAGCCTTGATGCGGCCGCGCCGATATCGGTCGCCCACCCACGACGCCGACGACTGAGCACCGTTGAGCCCCAGGGCCAGAGCGCCGCGCGTGACGTCGACCGGCCCGACCGCCGTGTACTTCAGGCCGCGGCTCAACCGCTGGGCGGGGCTCATCCGGATCTCCGTCTTAGCGCTCATGGGCGTACCTTTCTCGCGGCCGGGGTGCGACCACAACAGCCTGCCATCTAGCCGAACACAACGGTGCCGGATGGGCTCCGAAGGCGGCGTGGCACACTGACATCCCGTGACGAGCCCCATTCAGACAGCGACCGCGACCCTGCACACCAACCGCGGCGACATCAAGATCGCACTCTTCGGTAATCACGCGCCCAAGACCGTGGCCAACTTCGTCGGCCTGGCGCAGGGAACCAAGGATTACAGCGGCGAGAACGCATCGGGCGGCACGTCCGGACCCTTCTACGACGGTGTGGTCTTCCACCGCGTCATCGACGGATTCATGATCCAGGGCGGCGACCCGACCGGCACCGGCCGCGGCGGACCGGGGTACAAGTTCGAGGACGAATTCCATCCCGAGTTGCAGTTCGACCGGCCCTACCTGCTGGCGATGGCCAACGCCGGGCCGGGCACCAACGGCTCGCAGTTCTTCATCACGGTCACCAAGACCCCGCACCTGAACCGCAAGCACACCATCTTCGGCGAGGTCGTCGACCCCGAGTCGCAGAAGGTGGTCGACGCCATCGCGACGACGGCGACCGATCGCAGCGACCGGCCGACCGACCCCGTGGTCGTCGACTCGATCACCATCGCCTGACCGAAGGTCAGGAGCGCGGGCCGGCGTAGCCGGCCTCGGTCAGCGCGTCGAGCACGTGCAGCGGATCGGTGCCCAGATCCCAACGCGTGAACACGATCAGGTCGCCGCTTTGGGTGTCGATCTCGAGTAGCCGGACTTTGCGGGCCAGTCGGCGGAACTCAGTGATCCGGATCACTTTGATCTCGCCGCGCGGCAAAATCCTCGTGCCGAACCAACCACGGTTGACGAGGGCGTCATTTTTGATTGCCAGCTTCGGCCGCGCACGCCAAGAGAAGATTGCAAACAAGATCAAACCCACCCCGGCAACTCCCCCGAGGAGGCGGCCCGGAGGGTCTGTGATCAGGCTCACAGCGACGGTAGCCAAGATAATTCCGCCTATGCCGCACGCTGCGATGCCGACGGCGGGTGGGCTCCACTGAGTTTGCTGCACGGTCTTTCCACACCCTTTCACCGCGTGGTATGCGGTTATCCACAAGTGCTATCCCCAATGGGGATGAATCACAACCGTGTGAGTTGATTACCGCGAGGTTGCTGGCAGGGTAACGCGAAGCGACTGGGTTGAATTCATTCCAGCGTCGGGGATCTCAGCGCCACCGCATCGTGAGCAACAGACCGGTGATCATGAAAGCAAAGGCGATCGCGTAATTCCACGGCCCCAGCTCCGCCAGGAACGGGATGGCCGACGAGGCCAGCTGGAACACGAGCAGCCAGACCAAGCCGATCAACATCAAGCTGACGAACAGCACGACGAACCAGGTGCTCGACGGCCCGGCTTTGACCTTGACGGGCGTGCGGCTCACCGAGTTGGCGGTGAAGTCGTTCTTCTTGCGGACCTTGGACTTGGGCATGGGTACCTTCGGGACAACTGAGTGCGACGATGTACTGACGAGCCTAACGTAGGACCGGCACCGCAGAGTCAAGGAAGCCAGGTAAGGCAGTTGCAGGGGTCGCATCGCCCGCAGCAGGCGACGCACAAGGACAGCCGGCGCTCGACGGTGTGGCGATACGGGGTGCCGGTGGTCTGTCTGCTGGCCGGTCTGCTGCTGGCCGCCACGCACGGCGTCTCCGGGGGCGGCGAGATCCGCCGCAGCGACGCCCCCCGCCTGGTCGACCTGGTCCGCGAGACTCAGCAGTCGGTGGACCGGCTCAGCGCCGAACGTGATGCGCTCGTATCGACCATCGACAGCCATCACGGGGGCAGCCCCGGCGCCGATGCGGCGCTGGCGGCGATCACCACGCGCGCGGCACGCCTGTCGGCTGAGGCCGGCCTGGACCCGATGCGCGGCGCCGGACTCGTCGTGCGGCTCAACGACGCGCAGCGCGACGCCGAGGGCCGGTTCCCGCGCGACGCCTCCCCCGACGACCTGGTGGTGCACCAGCAGGACATCGACGCCGTCCTCAACGCGTTGTGGAGCGCGGGCGCCGAGGGCATCCAGATGCAGGACCAGCGGATCATCGGCACCTCGGCGCCGAGGTGCGTCGGCAACACCCTGCTGCTCAACGGGCGCACATACAGCCCGCCCTACGTCATCACCGCGATCGGCGACGCGTCCGCCATGCAGGCCGCGCTGGCGGCCGCTCCCCTGGTCAACCTGTATCGCCAATACGTGGTGCGGTTCGGACTCGGCTATGCCGAGGAACCCCAGGCCTCCGTCGAACTGGTCGGCCACAAGGAGCCCGTCCGGATGCGGTTCGCCAAGCCGGCCGGCCCGATCGGCTACTGACCCCCGGTGTGGTGAGAGGCACCCGGCACGACCGGGTACGGCGCACCCCCAACCAGTAACCTGGGCTGATGCAGGTCTTGGTCGTCGACAACTACGACAGCTTCGTGTTCAACCTGGTCCAGTACCTCGGTCAGCTCGGGGTGCAGGCCCAGGTGTGGCGCAACGACGACGACCGCCTGGCCACCCACGCCGACGTCGCCAAGGCCGCCGCCGACTTCGACGGTGTGCTGTTGTCGCCCGGCCCGGGCACGCCCGAGCGCGCCGGCGCGTCGATTCCCCTGGTGAAGGCGTGCGCGGCGGCGGGCACCCCACTGCTGGGTGTCTGCCTCGGCCACCAGGCCATCGGCGTCGCGTTCGGCGGCACCGTCGACCGCGCACCCGAACTGCTGCACGGTAAGACCAGCGTCGTACACCACACCGATTCCGGTGTGCTGCAAGGCCTTCCGAACCCCTTCACCGCGACCAGGTACCACTCGCTGACGATTTTGCCGGACACGGTTCCGGATGTGCTCGAGGTGATCGCGCGCACCGAGGGCGGGGTGATCATGGGGGTGCGTCACGTCGAGGTGCCGATCCACGGCGTGCAGTTCCACCCCGAGTCGATCCTGACCGAGGGCGGCCACCGCATGCTGGCCAACTGGCTCGGCTACTGCGGTGCCGCACCGGCCGAGGCGCTGGTCCGGCAGCTCGAGGGCGAGGTCGCGGGCGCCATCGCCGCCGGCCGCGACGCCGCTACGACGCGAAGCTCAGCGTGATCGTCGAGCCGAAGTTCACGCCGGTGCCCGGCGACGGGTTCTGAGTCACCACCGCGTTGGTCCGCTGACCGCTGTTCTGCACGTCGGCGCCCTTGTCCAGGAAGCCCGTCCAGCCCAGCGCCCGTAGCCGCGGTTCGGCGTCTGTCCAGAACATGCCGCGCAGGTCGGGCATCACGAACTGGTTGCACGCCGAGAGCTGCAGCTGGATCGGCGCGTCGACCGCCGACTCCTGACCCGCCGGTGGCAGCGTGCCGATGACCTGCCCGCACGGCTTGGGGCTGTCGACCTGAACCGGCACCACGTTGGTGAAGCCGGCGGCGGTCAGGATCTGCCGCGCCGGTTCCTCCGTCTGGTTCTCGACGTTCGGCACGGCACGGCTCTGCGGGCCCGAGCCCAGGATGATGGTGATCTCGTTGGTGATCGCCGACGTCTGGTTGGCCGGCGGGTTGGTGCCGAGCACCTTGTCCTTCAACTCCGGCGTCGACGGCGACGACGAGGACTTGAACTTCTCGAAGCCGGCCTCTTTCAGCTTCTCGGTGGCCTCGGAGTAGCTCAGGTTCTTGACGTCGGGGATCTCCCGCTGCTCCGGCCCGGTCGAGACGTTGAGGGTGATCTCCTCCCCCGGGTCGACCGAGCTGTCGGCGCTGGGATCGGTGCTGATGACGTGGTCGGGCGGCACCGTCGAGTCGGGCCGCTGATCTGTCCTGGTCTTGAAGCCGCGGTTCTGCAGTTCGGCGATGGCGTCGGCCGACGGTTGGCCGCTGACGTCGGGCACCTCGACGCTGCGGGTGCTTCCGCCGAACATGTTGATCGCGACCGTCACCACGACGGTCAGGATGGCCAGCACCGCGACGGCGGCCAGCCAGCGCCCGACCGAGCCGCGCCGTTCGCGCTCGGCGTAGTCGGAGGCGGGAACCGGCGGCATCGGGTCGATCGGTTCGGTGCGCTCGTGGGGCGCCGGCGAACTCAGCAGCGAGCTGCGCTCGGCGTCGGTGAACACCTTGGGGGCCTCGGGCTGCTCGCCGCTGTGCACGCGAACCAGGTCGGCGCGCATCTCGGCGGCGGTCTGGTACCGGTTGTCGGGGTTCTTCGCCAGCGACTTGAGCACCACCGCGTCCAGCTCGGGGCCGATCGCGGGGTTGCGCTGCGACGGCGCGGCGGGATCCTCACGGACGTGCTGATAGGCCACGGCCACCGGCGAGTCTCCGATGAAAGGTGGCTCCCCCGTGAGGATTTCGTACAACACGCAGCCCAGCGAGTAGACGTCGGACCGGGCGTCGACCTTCTCGCCGCGCGCCTGTTCCGGCGACAGATACTGCGCGGTGCCGATCACGGCGGCGGTCTGGGTGACGCTGTTGGCGTCCGCCAGCGCGCGGGCGATGCCGAAGTCCATCACCTTCACCGCGCCGGTCTTGCTGATCATGATGTTGGCCGGCTTGACGTCGCGGTGGATGATGCCGTGCTGGTGGCTGAAGTTCAGCGCCTGGCAGGCGTCGGCGATCACCTCGATCGCCCGGCGCGGCTCCATCGGCCCGTCGTTGTGGACGATGTCGCGCAGCGTCACACCGTCGACGTACTCCATGACGATGTAGGGCAGCGGGCCCTGAGGGGTCTCGGCCTCGCCGGTGTCGTAGACCGCGACGATCGCCGGGTGGTTGAGTGCGGCGGCGTTCTGGGCCTCGCGGCGGAACCGCAGATAGAAGCTCGGGTCGCGGGCGAGGTCGGCGCGCAGCACCTTGATCGCGACGTCGCGGTGCAGCCGGACGTCGCGTGCGAGGTGGACCTCGGACATACCGCCGAAGCCGAGGATCTCGCCCAGCTCGTAGCGGTCGGACAAATGTTGTGGGGTCGTCATTGCAATGTCTGTTCTGGAGCCGAAAGCCGCTGGTACGGCTCCTGTGCCGGGGGCGACGCCGGTACCAGCGGCATTGCCGGTGACGCCATCGCCTGCGGTGTGGTTACCCCTGATTGTCCCTTACCACCGTCGCTCCCCTCGCGGATGGTCCGGTCGGGAAGCGCCTCGGGGGTCTCGAACGGCGTCGTCTCGGTGATCGTGTTCGTGATCGTCGGCGGCGGTGCCTGCTTGTCCTGACGGTCCTGGGCGTTGAGCACGATCAGGATCGCGATGATGATCGCCAGCGTTCCCAGCACGCCCGCGGCCCACAACAGCGCGCGCTGGCCCGACGAGAACGTGCGCCGCGGCGGAGGCGGGCGGTGGCTTCCGCTCACCGAACGCGGGCGCGCGGTCGTGGCCGGGGCACGTCCGGTCATGTCGGCGGCGGCGCGGGCCTGGGTGGCCGACGGCACGGCGGTGGGGGCGGCCCGACCGATCGAGGGGGCGGCGTTCGGCCGCGGCGGGCGGCGCCCGGAGCGCACCGCGGCCACCGCGTCGGCGAACGCACCGCCGGAGCGGTACCGCATGCCGGGGTTCTTGACGAGGGTGATCTCGATCAGCTCGCGTACGTTGGGCGGAAGGTCGGCGGGAAGCGGCGGGGGAGTCTCCTTGATGTGCTTCATCGCGACCGTCAGCGCACCGTCACCGGTGAACGGCCGCTTACCCGAAACCGATTCGTAGCCAACGACTCCCAACGCGTACACATCACTGGCGGCGGTGGCGTCGTGACCGAGCGCCTGCTCGGGCGCGATGTACTGGGCGGTGCCCATCACCATGCCGGTCTGGGTCACCGGGGCGGCGTCGACGGCCTTGGCGATGCCGAAGTCGGTGAGCTTCACCTGGCCCGTCGGCGTGATGAGGATGTTGCCGGGCTTCACGTCGCGGTGCACCAGGCCTGCGGTGTGGGCGACCTGCAGGGCGCGGCCCGTCTGCTCGAGCATGTCGAGCGCGTGGCGCAGCGACAGCCGGCCGGTCCGTTTGAGGACGGAGTTCAGCGGTTCGCCGTTGACGAGTTCCATCACCAGGTAGGCAGTGCGCCCTTCGCCGTCCATGTCGGTCTCGCCGTAGTCGTACACGCTGGCGATGCCGGGATGGTTGAGCATGGCGACGGTGCGGGCCTCGGCGCGGAACCGCTCGACGAACTCGGGGTCGGTCGAGTACTCCGCCTTGAGCACCTTCACCGCGACCCGGCGGCCCAGCCGGGAGTCCACGGCCTCCCAGACCTGTCCCATGCCGCCGGTGGCGATCAACCGCTGCAGCCGGTAGCGCCCGGACAGCGTCACTCCCACGCGAGCCGTCATGCGGCCCCCCGGGCGTGAGTCGTGTGGAGCGTCCGCTCCCGTGCGCCGCTCATGAGCCCTCCCGCAGGGCCGCGGCGATCGTGGCCCGGCCGATCGGAGCGGCCAGCTCGCCTCCGGTTGCCGACAGCCGGTTACCGCCGTTCTCCACCAGGACCGCGACCGCCACCTTGGGGGCCTGGGCCGGGGCGAAGGCGATGTACCAGGCATGCGGAGGGGTGTTACGAGGATCGGTACCGTGCTCCGCTGTGCCGGTCTTGGATGCGATCTGCACGCCGGCGATGGCTCCCTTCTGCTGAGTCACCTGCTCGGCGGCGACCATCAAGTCCGTAAGTGTATCCGCGACCTGCTGCGACACCGCCCGGCGCTCTTCCTGCGGAGCCGTGGTGGCGATGTTCGAGAGGTCCGGTCCCTTCAGGTTATCGACCAGATAGGGCTGCATCGCCACCCCTTTGTTGGCGATGGCCGCGGCGATCTGCGCGTTCTGCAGCGGCGTCAGCGCGACGTCCTTCTGCCCGATGCTCGACATGCCCAGGGCGGCCGCGTCCGGGATGGGCCCGACCCGCGACTCGACCACCTGAAGCGGGATCGGCGGCGCGGGCGCGTCCAGACCGAACGAGCGCGCCGTCGAGCGCAGCGCGTCGGTCCCGGTGTCGATGCCCAGTTCGACGAAGGCGGTGTTGCAGGACCGGGCGAACGCCTCCCGCAGCGACGTGGTGGGGCCACCGCCGCATGACGTGCCGCCGAAGTTCTCCAACGTTGCGGTGCTGTCCGGCAAGGGAATTCGCGGTTGGGCGGTGAGCTGGGTGTTGACCGTGGCGCCGCGCTGCAGCGCCGCAGCGGTGGTGACCACCTTGAACGTCGACCCCGGCGGGTAGGTCTCGGAGATCGCCCGGTTCAGCAGCGGCGAGTTCGGATCGTCGCGCAGCCGCTGCCACGCCTGGCTCTGCGCGTCCAGGTTGTGGGTGGCCAACAGGTTCGGGTCGTAGGACGGCGACGACACCATCGCCAGGATCTTGCCCGTCGATGGCTCGATGGCCACCACCGAGCCCTTGCACGGGCCGTCGCAGCCCTCCTCCATCGCGTCCCACGCCGCCTGCTGGACCTGCGGCTTGATCGTGGTGTCGACGTTGCCGCCGCGCGGGTCGCGCCCGGTGAAGAAGTCGGCGAGCCGGCGGCCGAACAACCGCTCGTCGGAGCCGTTGAGGACCGAATCCTCCGCGCGCTCCAGCCCGCTGCTGGAGTACTGCAGCGAGTAGAAGCCGGTGACCGGCGCATACGCCATCGGATTGGGATACACCCGCAGGAAGCGGAACCGGCCGTTGGTGGACACCGAATACGCCAGCAGCTGGCCGCCCGCGGAGATCTGCCCCCGCTGGCGGGAGTACTCGTCGAGCAGCACACGCTGGTTGCGCGGGTCCGAGCGCAGCCCGTCGGCGGTCAACACCTGCGTCAGCGTGGCGTTGCCCAGCAACAGCACGATCAAGGCCATGACCGTGACGGCGATGCGGCGCAGCGAGGTGTTCATACCTTCTCGATCACCTCGGTGCTGGCCGCCGCGATCGGGGTGGGGGTCTGCGGCCCGGCGATGATCGGGCGGCGGGCCGCGTGCGAGATCCGCACCAGGATGGCCAGCAGCGCGTAGTTCGCCAGCAGCGATGAGCCGCCGTAGGACAGCCACGGCGTGGTCAGACCCGTCAGCGGTATCAGCTTGGTGACCCCGCCGACGACGATGAACAGTTGCAGCGCGAGCGTGGAGGCCAGGCCGGCGGCCAGGAGTTTCCCGAAGCTGTCGCGCACGGCGATCGCGGTGCGCAGGCCGCGGATGATCACGATCGTGTACAGCATGAGCACCGCGGCCAGGCCGACCAGGCCGAGTTCCTCACCGACGGCGGCGATGATGAAGTCGGTCGACGCGGCGGGCACCGTGCCCGGCTGACCGTTGCCGAGGCCGGTGCCGAATATCCCTCCGGTGGCGAAGCTGAACAACGACTGCACCATCTGGTAACCGGCGCCGTCGGGATCGGCGAACGGGTCGAGCCAGGTTTGCACACGCACCTGGACATGACCGAAAAGGTGGTATGCCGCAACGCTTCCCGCGGCGAACAATGCCAGCCCGATGACGACCCAGCTGAACCGGTCGGTGGCCGCGTAGACCAACACCAGGAACGACGCGTACAGCAACAGCGAGGTGCCGAGGTCCTTCTCGAAGATCATCACGCCGACCGAGGCGATCCACGCGGCCAGCAGCGGCGCGAGGTCGCGGGGGCGGGGGAGATCCATGCCGAGGACGTGCTTGCCCGCGCTGGTGAAGACGTTGCGCTTGGACACCAACACGGCGGCGAAGAAGATCAGCAGCAGAATCTTGGAGAACTCGGCGGGCTGAATCGAGAAGCCCGGCAAGCGGATCCAGATCTTGGCGCCATTCTGTTCGGACATCGCGCGCGGCAGCACAGCGGGAATGACGAGCAGGACCAGACCCGACAGGCCGCAGACGTAGCCGTAGCGGGCAAGGAGCCGGTGGTCGCGCAGGAAGATCACGATGAGCGAGAAGCCGACGACGCCGAGCAGCGTCCACAGCATCTGCTGGTTGGCGGTGCCGCCCAGCCCGTCCTGGGACAGCTCGCCGTCGGCGAGGTCGAGGCGGTGAATCATCACCAGCCCCAAGCCGTTCAGCAGCGCGACGACCGGGAGCAGCAGGGGATCGGCGTAGGGCGCGAAGCGTCGGATGGCGAGGTGTGCGCCGCTGAACAACGCCATGTACGCGACGGTGTACTGCGCGAGGTCCCAGTGCACGCCCTGCTCCTGGTTGGCCTCGACGAGCAGCAGCGCAAGGGTGGTGATCAGGGCGGCGAACCCGAGCAGCAGCAGTTCGGCGTTGCGCCGGTTCGGAAGTGGCGGCGCGACGGAGACGGCGGACTGCGGTTGTGTCGTCATGACACTTCCCGGCACGTGGTCCCCGGCTCGGGCGGCGGCGGAGGCAGCGCGGTGACGGTCGGGGACGGCGGCGGCGGCTTGGGCGTCGGCGATGCCGGGCCCTCGGGTGGCGGCGGCGTGCCCGGTTCGGCCCGCGGAGATTCGGGTGCGGGCGACGGCGGCTTCGGTGCGGGCGACGGCGGCGGCGTCGTCACCGTCCGCGGGGTCTCCGGCGCCGGGGTCTCATCCTCGCCGCGGGGCGGATTATTCGGTACGCCAGGAGAATTCGACGGCGCTGGGCTGTGCGGCACCGAGCTGGTGCGCGGCGGCGGAGGGGGCGGCGGTGCGCAGATCGGCAGCAGCGAGTCGCGTGCCAGCTGGTTGATCTGGGTGATCGCCTGATCCTCCGAGCCCGTGGGCAGACCCGCGATGACCTGTCGCTGCTCGGAGGGTTTGAGGTCGCCGACCTTGAGCAGCCGGCAGTCGCGCGGGTCCTGGCCCGGATTGATGAGGGTCAGGCCGTTGCGCTCGGTCAGGCAGCCCTGCCGGTACGGCTCCTGCAGCGGGTATCCCAGCACCGATCCCGGCACGCCCCGCATGATCGAGACGACGCCGTCGTGGGCGGCGACGTAGAAGTTGCTTCGGATGATCTCGCGGCCGACGGCCAGCCCGGCCAGGATGACCAGGACCACAAGGGCAGCGGCGATGAACATTCGCCGCCGCGACTTGGGCGGTCGCGGCGGTTCCTCCGGTTCCGGTAGCGCGCGCTTGGTTTCGTTGCGACGCGGGTTGAACGCCGACGCGCGACCGGCCGCGGTGTTGGGCGGCGGCTGATCGTCATCACCCGATACCGCACCAGCGATGATCGGCTGGGTCTGTCCGTAGTCGTAGGTGCTGTTGTCGACGACATCGGCCACCACGACGGTGACGTTGTCGGGTCCGCCGCCGCGCAGGGCCAATTCGATGAGCCGGTCGGCACTTTCGGCGACGTCGGGGATCTGCAGCGCTTCGAGGATGGTGTCGTGGCTGACCGGATCGGACAGGCCGTCGGAGCACAGCAGGTACCGGTCGCCGGCGCGGGCCTCGCGCATGATCAGCGTGGGCTCGACCTCGTGGCCGGTCAGCGCGCGCATGATCAACGACCGTTGCGGGTGGCTGTGGGCCTCCTCGGCGGTGATGCGGCCCTCGTCGACGAGCGTCTGAACGAAGGTGTCGTCCTTGGTGATCTGGGTCAGCTCACCGTCGCGCAGCAGATAACCCCGCGAGTCGCCGATGTGCACCAGGCCAAGACGGTTGCCCGCGAACAGGATTGCGGTCAACGTGGTGCCCATGCCCTCGAGCTCGGGGTCGGCCTCCACATGCGCGGCGATCGCGGAGTTGCCCTCGCGCACCGCCGCGTCGAGCTTGCTGAGCAGATCTCCGCCGGGTTCGTCGTCGTCGAGGTGCGCCAGCGCGGCGATCACCAACTGCGAGGCGACCTCGCCCGCGGCGTGGCCGCCCATGCCGTCGGCGAGCGCGAGCAGCCGGGCACCGGCGTACACCGAGTCCTCGTTGTTCGCCCGGACCAGGCCGCGGTCGCTGCGCGCGGCGTATCGAAGCACCAGTGTCACGGGCGCAGCTCGATTACCGTCTTGCCGATCCGAACCGGCGTGCCCATCGGAACGCGTACCGCCGTCGTCACCTTCGCCCTGTCGAGGTATGTGCCGTTGGTCGATCCTAGGTCTTCGACGTACCACTCCGAACCTCGCGGCGACAGCCGCGCGTGGCGCGTCGAGGCGTAGTCATCGGTGAGCACCAAGGTCGAGTCGTCGGCCCGGCCGATCAACACCGGCGCAGTGCCCAGTGTGATGCGGGTTCCCGCGAGCGCGCCCTCCGTGACCACCAGATGTCGTGGCACATTACGTCGGGCTCGGCTGGGGAGCAGCGAGGCGCGCAACGGCAGCCCGCGACGGACCATGACCGAACCGGTCGGGGCGTAGAGATCCGTCCGCAGGATCCGCAGCACCGACCAGATGAACAGCCATAGCAGCAACAGGAATCCGACGCGCGTCAGTTGCAGTACCAACCCCTGCATCTGACGTCCTCTCCGTCTCCATCCCGTTCAGTCGCCTCGGCAACGCAGCCAGCCTCGGCACCGTCACGATACTTGGACGGTTACCGACATGAGGGGGAAGCGACCAGCTTCTCCGCCCCCGGCCGACGCTCAGTGCACGCGGACGATGATCTCGGAGTGGCCCAACCGGATCACGTCGCCGTCCGCGAGCTGCCACTCCTGGACCGGCGCGTTGTTCACCGTGGTCCCGTTGGTGGAGTTCAGATCGGACAGCAGCGCGACCTGACCGTCCCAACGGATCTCCAGGTGGCGGCGCGAGACCCCCGTGTCGGGGAGCCGGAACTGTGCGTCCTGGCCGCGGCCGATGACGTTGGTGCCCTCACGCAGCTGGTAGGTCCGGCCGCTGCCGTCGTCGAGCTGCAGCGTGACGGTCGCACCGCCGGCTGCGTAGTCGCCTTGGCCGTAACCGCCGTACCCGGCGGGCTGTCCGTAGTCGTAGCCGCCGCCAGCGGGCTCCGCGTAGCCCGGTTCGGCGTATCCGCCGGGCGCATCGCCGTACCGGCCGTAGTCCGGCTGGGCGCCGTAACCCTGGTCCTGTCGCCCGTAGGACTGGCCGCCGTAGCCGCCCTGGTCCGGGTAGCCGCCCTGGTCGGGGTAGCCGCCCTGATCCGGATAGGCGGGCCGGGGCTCGGGACGGCCGTAGCCGCCCTCCTCGTGTCGGCCGGGAGCCGGGGGACGGCCGTAGTCGTAATCGCCCGCGGGCGCGCCGCCGTAGCCGGGCTGACCGCCCGGCGGGGGACCGTAGCCACCCGGGGCCTGGCGGTAACCCTGGTCGGGGTAGCCACCCTGCTGCGGCGGGGGGCCGTAGCCGGCCGGGGGGCGCTGCTCGTAGGACGGCGGCGGATAACCCTGATCGGGGTAGCCGCCCTGGTCCGGATATCCGCCCTGGTCCGGGTAGCCGCCCTGGTCGGGGTAGCCGCCCTGGTCCGGGTAGCCGCCCTGGCGCGGGGCGTACGGATCGCCCTGCGGCGGATAGCCGCCCTGCTCGTGCGGGGGGTACTGGCCGCGGTCATCCGGGCGGCCGTACCGATCGTCCTGGGGACGGTCTTGGGGACGGTCTTGGGGACGGTCGTAGTACTCGTCGGCGGGCCTCCCCGGCCCCTGGCCGCCGCGGTAGGTCGGGTTGTCGCTCATCGGTGGCTCTCCTGATTCTGCGCTGGACGCACGTACATGAGGTGGTGGGGCGGGTTCGCCAGTGGTCGAGTCGGGATTGACCGCTCCACGCGCGCGAAACTGTCCGGTGTGCAGGGTGGGTGATTGTTCGAACCTGACGACCACATCACCATACGTTTGCCACCCCTGCTCACGGATGTATCCCTCCAAGTGCTTGGCAAAAGTCGCTGACGTGAGGTCTGGGTCGGCGCTCACCTTCTGATAGTCAGGCACACTGAGGGTAATGACGTAGTCGTTTGGTGCCAAAACTTGACCGCCGAGCACTTCGCGCGCGCCGGTGTCGGCCTCCCGGCGAAGCATCGCCTCGACCTCTTGCGGGACGATCGATCCGCCGAACACGCGGGCGAAGGCGTCACCGACCGTCGACTCGAGCTTGCGCTCGATGCGGTCGACTAGACCCATCTCACCGTCCGCCTCACTCGTCGTCGTCCGTCGGCGCTGCTCATGGCCGCCGTGCCTGCGTGTCGCCTGGCCACAGTGCTCATGTGCATGGTATCGGCCAAGCGCCGCGCTGCGGGACCAACAGAACTCTGAGAATCGGATCGCCGCAGTTCAGCGCGCCGGATCACGATCAGCCGAACGCCGTTCTGAGAGTCGCGCGGGGCGGCCGGTACGGTTGGGGAGCGGGGCGCCGTGCGTGATAGGCTCCCCCGGTTGTTGGGGCGAGTGGCGGAATGGCAGACGCGCTGGCTTCAGGTGCCAGTGTCCTTCGGGACGTGGGGGTTCAAGTCCCCCTTCGCCCACAAACAATAGAGACGAGCCACCGGATCCGGTGGCTCGTCTCATTTGTATGAAGTCCGTCCGCGGCGTCGGCACGCCTGAAACCTGCGCCGTCGCGGCGCGGGTAATTTTGCCGTCATGCGGAACGCGATCCTTGCGCTCATCTCTGTCGTCGCCCTGCTCGCGACGGCGTGCACATCGACCGTCGAGGGATCCGCCGTGCGAGCCACCGGCGGCCCATCGGGTCCCGCGCTCGACTTCGACCAGCTGGACCCGGGCCGCTTCCCGACGGCACCGCGCGACCCGTTGGGCGTCGCCGGCGACCCGATGCTCGGCGTGGTGCTCGAAGGGCAGCGACTGGCCAACCACGTCATCGGGCCATGGGAGGTCGACCCGGCGATCAACGACTGGTTCGGCCTCGGCGCGATGGTGCTGCCCCGTGCCGAGGCGCTGGCCGCGATCGGACCGATGAACGTCGCCGCCGCGGCCGCCAGGCACGACTTCGTCACCGGTTTCGCCACGACGCGCACCGAGAAGAACAAGCAGATCCTGCTCAACGCGGTGCTGCGGTTCGCCGATGATCGGGCCGCCAAGGCCGCTGCCGATGACATGGGCGAAGCGGTGTCGGCGCCGCAGGGCCCCGACGGGCCGTCGCCGAAGATGGACATCCCCGGCCATCCCGAGGCGCGCGCCAGCAGCCACACCGGAACCGATCGCAACATCGGAAAGTTCGGTGCGGTGCGGTCGTTCACCGCGCACGGACCCTACGTGCTGATGCAGCTGGCGCAGGCGACCGCGGGTGTGGACGCCGCCGCCCGGCTGGTCACCAAGAGCATCGACATGCAGGCCTCCGAGATCGACAAGTTCCGCGCCACCGCACCCGACGAGCTGGCCGACATCTCGATCGATCCGACCGGCCTGCTGGCCCGCACCCTGCCGCTCGACGGCCGCGACCCGACCTTCACCAAGGGCGGCACCTACGAACGGCGTGGCGCGCTGCACTTCCAGTCCGATCCCGTCCGATCCGACAAGCTCTTCTCCGACACCGGTGTCGACCTCGTCGCGATGGGCGGC
This sequence comes from Mycolicibacterium komanii, assembly GCF_001050035.1. Next base: position 31,280 of record NZ_CVTA01000015.1, on the reverse strand, counting down.
ACGACGGTCTACGAGGCCGACGACGGTGCGGGGGCCGAAGACGTGGTCGAGGAGTTCGCCGACGAGGTGTCGGCGACCGCCAAGCCGGCGAACCCGGTCCCGGACATGCCGGACAGCCGATGCCTGCGCACGGACGAGGGCAGCTTCTACTGCCTGGCCACCGCCGACCGCTACACCATCGAGACCAGCGCCCCGACTCTGCTTGCGGCGCAACAGATGACGGCCGCGCAGTACATCATGCTGATGAGCTGACCAGCACACCGCCGAGCACCAGCGCCGCCAGTTCCACGGCAGCCGCGTCGACGTCCTTGACGCGGCGCACGCAGACGGCGTACCAGGCACCGCCGGCGATGACGTCCATGATCGTGTCGGCGGTGATGCCGGACCGGGCGACACCGTCGGCGACCGCGGCGGCCACCCGCTCACCGAGCTGGCTGCGCGCCGTCGCCTCCAGGCGATCGCTGAGCACCCGGCGCATTCCGCGGTCCGAGCGCAGGTCGCTGAGTAGACCCGGAATCGCTTCGCGCACTGCGGGATCGGCGTACATGGCGAGCGCCCCGCGACACAGTCGGGTGATCTCTTCGGCGAAATCGTCGACGGGCCGCTCCGGGCCGAGATCGGGAAACAGCGCCTCGTGGACGAGGTGCGCCTTGGACCGCCAGCGTCGGTAGACGGCAGGCCTGCTGACGTTCGCCGTCGTCGCGATCAGGTCGATGGTGGTGTTCGCGTAGCCGCGTTCGGTGAGCAGCCGACGCGTCGCGGCCAGCACGCCGGTGTCGATGGACGGGTCGCGGCGTGAACCCTGGCGCCGGCGCCGCGGCGCAACGGTGTCGGCCATTTCCGTCCCTCCGCCGCACGTTGTCGTTACAGTATGTCACGACAATTCGACTGCCGAACGTGGGTTACCCGCACGCTTCGACGAAGAAATCGTGCGGGTAACCCACGTTCGCGGTGGATGGAGGAGGGCCGCGGTGACCGCAGATCTCACGACGCCGATCGCCGCACCGGGACGCGACGGCCGGCACCTGTACACGTGCCCGCTGTGTGAGGCCATGTGCGGGCTGGAGATTCACGTCGAGGGCGGCCGTGTCGCCGGCATCCGCGGCAATCCCGACGACACCTGGAGCCGCGGGCACATCTGCCCGAAGGGTGCGACGCTCGGCGCGGTGCACGAGGACCCCGACCGGATCCGCCGCCCACTGATCAAGGTCGACGGGCAGTGGCAGGAAGTGAGTTGGGACGCCGCGTTCCGGCGGTGCACCGAGCTGCTCGCCCCGGTGATCGACAAACATGGCATCGGCGCGGTCACCTGTTACACGGGAAACCCACTCGCGCACTCGTTTTCGCTAGGCCGCTACACCGGTGTGCTGCTCGGGATGTCCGGCATCCCGCTGAGCTACTCGCCCGGCACCGTCGACCAGTGGCCGAAGAACCTGTCGTCGCACCTGATGTACGGCGGCTGGTGGTCGTTCCCCGTGCCCGACATCGAACGCACCGACCTGCTGATGATCATGGGCGCCAACCCCGCAGCCTCGCAGGGCTCGCTGCTGGCCGCGCCGGACGTGATGGGCCTCATCGACTCGATCCGCAAGCGCGGCAGGGTGATCGTGATCGACCCCGTCCGCACCGCGACCGCGGGCAGGGCCGACGAGTGGCTGCCCATCACCCCGGGCACGGACGCCGCGCTGCTGTTGGCGATCGCGCACACGCTGTTCGCCGAGGACCTGGTGTCGCTCGGGCGGTTGGCACCGCACGTCGACGGGCTGGTGCGGATGCGGGAGGTGGCCGCGGACTGGCCGCCGGAACGCGTCGCCGCGGTGACCGGGATCGACGCCGAACGCATCCGGGGATTGGCACGCGAGCTGGCCGGCACCGAACGCGCGGTCGTGTACGGCCGAATCGGGCTGTGCAATCAGGAGTTCGGCAGCCTGGCCAGCTGGCTCGTCGACGTCGTGAACATCCTCACCGGGCACTTCGACACTCCCGGCGGGGCGATGTTCCCGCGGCCGGCCGCGTGGTCGGTGACCGTGCAACCGATTCCCGGACTCGAGGACGGCGCCCCGGAATTCGGCCGCTTCCGCACCCGGGTGCGCGGCGCCAAAGAGGTGCTGGGGCAGGTACCGGTGTCGTGCCTGGCCGAGGAGATCGCGACGCCGGGGGAGGGGCAGATCAAGGCGCTGATCACCGTGGCGGGCAACCCGGTGCTGTCGACGCCCGCCGGCCACACGCTCGACGAGGCGCTGCCGATGCTCGACGCGATGATCGCGGTCGACATGTGGATCAACGAGACCACTCGGCACGCCGACGTGATCCTGCCCGCGCCGTCACCACTCGAACAGCCCCACCACGACGACCTGATCCTCAACTTCGCGATCAACAGCATCGCGAACTACTCGGCGCCGGTCTTCGAGCCCGACGATCCGGACAGGCCGCAGGAGTGGGAGATCCTCATCCGGCTCACCGGCCTGTGCACGGGCACGCCGGCCGAGGATGTCGACGTCGCGGCGATCGACGACGGATTCTTCGATTACATGGCGTTCACCCAGGGGCTCGACGGCGCCGAGATCCGCAAGCACTACACGCACGGCGGTCCCGAACGCATCCTCGACCTGACGCTGCGCACCGGACCGTTCGGTGACCGTTACGGAGAGAACCCCGACGGGCTGACGCTCGAGAAGCTCAAGGCGCAGCCCAACGGCATCAACTTCGGGCCTATGGTGCCGCGGATCCCCGAGGTGCTCGGCACTGCCGACAAGAAGATTCGACTGGCGCCGCAATACCTGCTCGACGACCTGCCCAGGCTCGCTGCGCGCCTGGACCGCGCGCCCGACGAGTTGGTGTTGGTCAGCCGACGGCACCTGCGCTCCAACAACTCCTGGCTGCACAACGTCGCACCGCTGATGAAGGGCCGTGACCGGTGCACGCTGCTGATGCACACCGACGACGCGGTCAAGCGTGGTGTCGCGACCGGCGACCTCGTGTGCGTGAGCTCGGCTGGAGGGCGGATCGAGGTGCCGGTCGAGGTCACGGACGCGATCAAACCCGGCGTCGTCTCGATGCCGCACGGCTGGGGCCACGGCAAGCCCGGCACGCGGATGTCCGTCGCCAACCAGGCGCCCGGGGTGAACACCAACATTCTGTCGCCGCCGACGTTCGTCGACGAACCGTCCGGCAACGGGGCGCTCAACGGCATCCCGGTGACCGTCGTCGCCGCGGCGACCTGACAAGATCGGACCGTGGGCAAGAACGAACGCGCGAAGATCGTCATGTCCGACGACGAGGTCGCCGAATTCATCGAACGCAGCCGCACCGCCACGATGGCGACCGTGCTACCCGACGGGCGGCCGCACCTGGTCGCGATGTGGTACGCCGTGCTCGACGGCGAGATCTGGTTCGAGACGAAAGCCAAGTCGCAGAAGGCGGTCAACCTGCGCCGCAATCCGACGGTCACCGTGATGATCGAGGACGGCGACACCTACGACACGCTGCGCGGCGTCTCGATCGACGGCAGAGCCGAGATCGTCGACGACCCGGAAACCGTTCTGCGCGTTGGTATCAGCGTGTGGGAGCGCTACACGGGACCGTACTCCGACGAGATGCGGCCGTTCGTCGACCAGATGATGAACAACCGCATCTGCGTGCGGGTGGTGCCGTTGCGCACGCGCAGTTGGGACCACCGCAAGCTCGGCATGCCGGCGATGCCGCTGGGCGGCAGCACGGCCCAATACCTAGGTTGATCGCATGGATCCGAACAACAAGCCCAAGCAGCTGAACTCGCCCGTCGTCGACCGGGTCATGAAGTACGCCGGCAAGGCGCACGTGTGGGTGTACCGCCGCACCGGCGGCAAGATCGGCGCGAACTGGCGGGTGGGCGCGGGGTTCAAGAAGCCGGTGCCGACGCTGCTGCTCGAGCACACCGGCCGTAAGTCCGGCCGTCGGCTGGTGTCGCCCCTGGTGTTCATCAACGACGGCGACGACGTCATCGTGGTGGCCTCGAAGGGCGGCAGCGACACCGATCCGCAGTGGTACCGCAACCTGGTCGCGAACCCGGACGCCCACATCGAGATCGGCTCGGAGCGCCGCGCGGTGCGCGCGGTGACCGCGACACCCGAGCAGAAGGCCCGGCTGTGGCCGAAGCTCGTCGAGGCGTACGCCGACTTCGACACCTATCAGGCGTGGGCCGACCGGGACATCCCGGTGGTCATCCTGCAGCCGCGCTGACGACACGCCGAGTGCGATCCATCTCACACTCCTGAGGCGTTCGGCCGCCCCCGCACACCGGGTAGCCAACTGGACAGGTGCACCCCAGCGCCGACCCAAACCGTCAACGCTTAAGGGGCGATTTCTACATATGAGTACCACCACTTTGCTGACCCAGTTGCGCACGATTCTCGACCTCACGCACACCGAGATTCAGGTCGCCGAGACCCGGATCACGCAGGCGCGTACCGAGGCGGTCCGTCGCGAGCTGACTCAGAACGCGGAGAACGGCCGCATCCGCGCCGAGGCGATCGAGAAGGCTATCCGCGACCTCGGCGGATTCCCCGACACCATCGGCCCGTTCCTGGGCCGCGCCGCCGCCGCGGTGAAGGCGCTGACCGAGCAGGCGCAGCCCTTCGACGAGGCGCTGCTGGGCGACCTCGCGCTCGAGGATCAGCTGCTCGACCGTGCCCGCTACATCAAGGCGCTCGCGGTTGCGGAGAAGAAGCCCGACGTCCAGGAGCTCGCCGATCGCCTGATCACCGCGCACTCGGCGACGGTGAACTGGCTGACCACGGTTCTGGCCGAGGACGCGCTCGGCGGCCCGGCCGCGCTGCAGCGCACCCCGCTGCAGGCCGCCGCGGGTACCGCGGTGAAGCTGGTCAACCTGCCGGGTCAGTGGTCGGCGCAGTCGGTCGAGCGGCTCGCAGAGCTGCTGCGGTCGGCCGGACCGGCCGTCGACGACCTGCGCGAGCGGGCCCAGCGCGCCAGCGAGATCACGTTCAAGGCGCTCGGTGCGTCGCGCGACGGCGCGCTGCGCAGCGCCGAGAAGGTTGTCCGCCGTGAGGGCGCCGGCGACGCGGCCGACGCGCTGCACAAGGCGCGTGCCGAGGGCGGTGTCGTCGACGCCGACGAGCTGCCGATCGCCGGATACGAGGATCTGAACCTCAGCGACGCGGTCGCCGCGGTGAAGGAGCTCGACGATCCGTCGGATATCCGCACGATCATCGCCTACGAGGAGATGCACAAGAACCGCCAGCGGTTGGTGTCGGCAGCGCAGACGCGCCTGGCCGATATCGCCCAGGAGGTCGTCGGCATCAGCTGATTTAGACCACATGGATGGCACGAAGCACCCCGCGGGAAACCGCGGGGTGTTTCTTGTGTCGCAGGGGTTTTCGGGTTCGCCGAGTTCTGCGGCAGGGCTGTGGATCATCGACGATCGCGACCCTGACGCAGAAATGAACGAAGAATCCGGTGCGAGGCAGGCGGTTCGCGTTTACATGCGGGGCGGGGTGAATCCCGGGTTCGCCAGGGCGTTGGCGACGCCGCTGCCGATGGGCCCGTACTCGTCGACGATCGTCGCGGTGCCGGTCGCCACTCCCGCGTCGCTGAAGTGGGTGAGCGCGGCGAGCCCGAGGTAGGCGCCCTTCGGCAGGCGCGACAGCGACAGGGTGTAGTCGGCGTTGATCCACTGCAGACCGCTCGGGCCGAAGTGCGTTAACGAGCTCACCATGTCGCCGGCCATCGCGGCGCGGGTGAACGGGGTGAGCTCGACGCCGTCGACGAGTGGCCGAAAGTCGCGGACCCACAGGTGTTTCGGCCCCGTGTGTTGCCAGTTCATCAAACCCTCGCCGGGTCCGGGTTCGCGGCCGTCCCGGCCGTAGGTCCACACCAGCGTCGAGAGTTCGCGGGGGATCGGATCGGGCGTCGGCGGTAGCGGCGGCATGGTGACCGGCGACGTCCAGATCTCGTCGGCGGGTTGGTCGCCGCGCCGCAGGAACAGCGCGGTCGCGCGCGCGACGGTCGTGTCGCCCTGCGTCATCAGCGCATCGACGAGCTTGAGGCGGCGGCCCTGGCGGACGACGGATGTTTCGACGCGGACCGCGGCCAGGGCGGCGGGGCGGAACAGGTCGACGGTCAGGCGGGTGGGCTGAAAGTCCGGGTCGCCGGCGTCGCGTTCGATGGCGTGACCGAGCAGACCGCCGGCGTAGTTGCCGCTGATCGTCTGACCCCACGGGCCGCGCGCCATCGGCGAGGGCACGAAGGCATCGCCATCGGGGGTGAAGAACGCGGCCACCATCGCGAAGACGATAGCGGGCTAGCTGGACTAACGATTAGCCAGCCACTGCTCGACGTCGTCCGACACCGGATCGACGACGTCGTTGTACTCGTCGTGCTTCTTGACGTAGGACGCCACCATCTCGCAGACGGGCACGATGCGCAGCCCGGCGTCGCGGGTCTTCTTCAGCGCCTCGCCGATCAGGATCGTCGCCAGGCCGCGGCCCTCGAAGTCGCTGTCCACCTCGGTGTGGGTGAAGACTCGCTGACCGTCGCGGTCGGCGAACTCGGCATGTCCGACGTTCTTTCCCTCGACGGCGATGGTGTAGCGGTCGGCTTCAGCGGTGACCTCGGTGGGTGCGCCGGTTTTGTCGGTCGTCATGGCTCCTCTATACCCGCGGATTGCGTCGCGGACGCAAGGTCGCATTCGGCAGCGGGGGAGCGGGCAGCCGCGTCACCGCGCCGCGGTATCCCTGCACGGCGCCGAAGCGGTCGTCGTCCTCCTCCCACTGCCTGCGGTAGGCCGCGATGTCGTCATGGCTGCGGCCGACGAAGTTCCACCACATGACCAGTTCCTCGGGGAACGGCGGCCCACCGAGAAGCACCAGCCGGGCGGGCTCGCCGCCGCGGTTGGCCAGGTGCAGCCGGTCGGCACCGGCGGCCGAGAACGCCAGATCGGCGACGTCGAGCGCCGTGTCGCCGACCGCGACGTCGCCATGGTCGAGCAGCACCCCGTGTTCGAAGTCCGCGTTCACCTCCAGCGTCAGCTCCGCTCCCGGCTCGAGGTCGACCTGCGCGCCGAGCAGCGGCGTGAACGTGTGCACCGGTGACCGCTCGCCCTCGAGTTCGCCGATGAACACCCGCAGCGTCGCACCATCGAGCGCCCGCGGCGCCGGCACGTAATGCTCGAAGTCGCGCGCGGTGTCGCGCGCCTCGTCGGGCAGTGCCACCCATAGCTGCACGCCGTGCAGGATCGCGGTCGCGCCGGTCGACACCTCCGAGTGGCAGATGCCCGCGCCGGCCGTCATCAGGTTGAGCTCGCCGGGGCGCACCATCGCGTGCACACCGCCGCTGTCGCGATGCTCGACCTCGCCGCTGAACAACCAGCTGACGGTCTGCAGCCCGGTGTGCGGATGGGGCGGCACGTCCATACCCGTGCCGCCCCGCACGTCGTGCGGACCGTAGTGGTCGGCGAAGCACCACGCCCCGATCAGCGACCGCTCACGCTGCGGGAGCGTCCGCCGCACCCGGATCGCCCTCGGCCCGCCCAACGGAACCTCCCGAGGATGCAGGACACCCGCGAACGGGACTGCCGCGCAGGCGACTTCGGCCGGAGTCGGATCGGTGTTGCTCACCAACTCACAGTAGGTCTATCCCGGACTCGTCATCGCCGAACGGATCACCTCCAAATCGTCGTCGCCGATCTTGAACACCCCGAAGCGGAACTTGTAGCCCCACCGCGCCTTGTCCTCGATGAAATCGAGGTGCTCGAGAAGCGGGCGGATCGGCGCTTCGTGCGCGTCGAGGAAGTCGACGTTGCGCCGCCACCGCTCCTCGTCCGGGGCGGCAGGGTCGAGGTAGGGCTCATCGTCGGCGACCCGCCCGATCGCGGTGAACGCCTGCAGCGGCGGCCCGTCGGGATAGACGGTGCGCGGTGAATAGAAGACGAGCCAATCGCCGCGCGCCATCCTGCGGAGCATGTGCGGCTTGCCGTGGTTGGCCTGAGTGAAGCGGCCGCGTACGCCGAGTTCGACGTGATCGCGGCTGACTGTGTTGATCCAGTTCGTCATGTCCGCACGCTAAGCGCGGCGGCCGACAGTTCGGGATCCTGCGGGAAGTGCCTGTGGATAACTCGCGCCGCCGTCGCCTGATTAGCATCGGACGCCGTGACTGACGAGTCGCTGCGCGACGACCACGCCGAACTCCTACGACGCCGCGAACTCACCGAGGACGCGGCCCGACCGGACGCCGTGGCCAGGCGACATGCGGCCAACGCCAGGACCGCACGGGAGAACATCGCCGACCTGGTCGACGAAGGTTCGTTCATCGAGTACGGGCGCTTCGCGATCGCGGCGCAGCGGCACCGCCGCGACCTCGACGACCTGATCGCCCGCACCCCTGCCGACGGTCTGGTCGCCGGCACGGGACGCATCAACGGCGACCTCTTCGGCGACGAGCGCAGCGCGTGTGCGGTGCTGTCCTACGACTACACGGTGCTCGCCGGGACGCAGGGTGCGCTCGGCCACCGCAAGAAGGACCGGCTGTTCGAGCTGATCGAGCGGCTCCGGCTGCCGACCGTGTTCTTCGCCGAGGGCGGCGGCGGGCGGCCGGGCGACACCGACATCCCGTCGGTCTCGGCCCTCGACGCCCGTGCGTTCAAGCTGTGCGCGGCGCTGTCGGGCGTGGTGCCGAGGATCGCGGTCGTGCACGGCCGCTGCTTCGCGGGCAACGCCGTCATCGCCGGGTGCGCGGACCTGATCGTGGCGACCGAGAACACGTCGATCGGCATGGGCGGACCCGCGATGATCGCGGGCGGCGGGCTCGGCGACGTGCCACCGGACGAGGTGGGCCCGATCAGCATGCAGGCGCCCAACGGGGTGGTCGACGTGGTTGTCGCCGACGAGGCCGAGGCGGTCGCGGTGACGAAGCGGCTGCTCGGCTATTTCCAGGGCCGGGCCGAACCGGGACCGGTTGCCGACCAAACCCGTTTGCGCACAATCGTTCCCGAGCGTGCCCGCCGGGCGTATCAGGTCGCTCCGATCATCGAGACACTAGCCGACGCGGAATCGGTGACGTTCCTGCGGACCAAGTTCGCTCCGGAGATGGTGACGGCGTTGGCCCGCATCGACGGCCGTCCGGTCGGCGTCATCGCGAACAACACGATGGTGATGGCGGGTGCGATCACCGCCGCCGCCGCCGACAAGGCGGCACGCTTCCTGCAGCTGTGCGACGCATTTGGGCTGCCGGTGCTGTCACTGGTCGACTGCCCGGGCTACATGGTGGGGCCGGCGGCCGAGTCCGAAGCGCTGGTGCGGCGGGCGTCGCGGATGCTGGTCGCGGGGGCGTCGCTGGAGGTGCCGTTGATCGCGGTGATCCTGCGCCGCGGCTACGGATTGGGCGCGCAGGCGATGACCGGCGGCAGCCTGCGTGAGCCGGCGCTGACGGTGGCGTGGTCGGGTGCGCACCTGGGGCCGATGGGCCTGGAGGGTGCGGTTCGGTTGGGGATGCGCAAGGAGTTGGAAGCGATCGCCGACGACGACGAGCGCGAGGAACGGGTGCGGCAGGCGACGGCGGCCGCGCAGGAGAATGCCAAGGCGCTCAACGCCGCTGCGCTGTTTGAGATCGACGACGTGATCGACCCGGCGGAGACCCGCGACGTCATCATCAACACGTTGACCGCCGCCACGGCGCACGCGCCGCAGCGTGAAGGTCGGCGGTTCGTCGACACCTGGTAGCCGGGGAAGAGAAAAGGGGGGACGGTGCCGCCTGCGCCTCTCGGCGAGTGGTCGCTCGAAGCGACGATTGTGGTTGGGGCCCGGGGCATGCCCGGCACCGTCGAATGAGTCAACCGGAGCCGGCCGCGAGATATTCCGCGGGTGGCGCCGCCCGCCGCCGACCCCCCGATGCGGCGGCGGGCGGACGGATGGTCACGCGGATTCCGCGTAGAACCGACGTTCGCGGACCGGTTGTCCGTGGCGTTCGGCCAGCGATTTCAGCTGCCTCAGAGCAAACGTGCGACCGCGTCCACCCTCGGGCACGTAAATCCCCGCCCAGAGGCCTTCGGCGCGCGGTAGCTCGCAGGCTTCCCGTGCACACAGCCACCGGCGAGGGCACGCCCTGCAGATCGCCTTGGCCTGCTCGTCGGCGGACGTCGTCCATCTCTCCGGATCCCGGGTGCATGCGCCGACGGGCATCTCATCCGATTCAGTCGTGTGCATTTGCGAAACTCCTCCGTGCCGAAGGCAGCGCGTCGGCTGCGATGGCGAAAACGTAGCGTATAAACCGTAGCGATGCAACGGTTAAATTGCAGAGCGTGAGCCTGGGTGCCCGTGAAAGGGCCTGAACTGCATGTTTCCCAGCCGAGCAAGTTCAGGAAAACGTAGCACCGTCCCGGAAGGCCGCCAGAAAACCGGAGCATCGCCACGATTCCGCTGGCGCCACGCCGCCCTAAGCCGTAGCGCGCTACACAACACCGGATACGATTACGGCGCCGTCTCATCCGCTCGCCTCGAGGACTCACCGCCCCATGACCAATCCGGAGTCGACCGACGGATCGTCCGAGGCGCCCGATCCGGGGATGGCGCGGGCCGGTGCGGCTGCTGCCGCGCGACGCCGGGAACTCAACATCAGCCAACGCAGCCTGGCCGCCGACGGCATCATCAACGCCGGCGCCCTGATCGCCTTCGAAAAGGGCAGAAGCTGGCCGCGGGAGCGCACGCGAGCAAAGCTCGAGGAGGTCCTGCGGTGGCCTCCGGGCACGATCGCCAAGCTTCGGCAGGGAGAACCCGTCGGCGGTGACCACCGCACCGCGACGACGCCCGCGAGCGACGAGGTGCCGTTGATCGCCGAAGCGGTGATCACCGCCGCGAGGACGTTCGATTCGGCCATCGCTGCGTTGCCCGATGCGGAGGATCCGGAATTCGCAGGGAAAGCGGCGCAGATCCTCGCCGACCTTCGCCGGTTGGAAGCCGTGGTGGCGCGGGCGGCGCGGATCAGCCGGGTGACTCCGCCGCTGATCAAAGCGTTGAGCGCGGTGCGGTCACGCTACGACGACCTGATGTTGCGCGCGGCGCGCTCCCCCGGCGCGACGCTGGGTCAACTCCTCTATGCCGCGCGACGCCGCGCGAACCTCACCATCTCCGAAACCGCCCAAGCGGCAGGAGTTTCCGATGACGACATCGTGCACGTCGAGGCGGGCGAGCAGGTGTCACCCGCGGCCACCGAGGCAATCGCCGCGCTGATCGACGAGCTCGGCTGAGCCTCAGTACCGTTCGCGGCTACGGTCGTCGCTGGTGGGGAAGTGATCGGCCAACGCGGCGGCGATCTCCAGGAACCGGTTGCGGGTCTTCGTCGACATGTGCGCGGTTCCGTCGATGACACCGCCGGGCCGCAGGTGCCCGTCGAACGGCACCTCGATCACCCTCTGTCCCTGACCCGAAAACTGTTGCGCCAGAATCGAACGCGTGCGCTTATCGGCGTGCCCGTCGGAGTCGTTGAGCACGATGACGGTGCTCTGCAGGAGCCGGGTCAACCCGCGCGCGGCCAACCAGTCCAGCGTCTGGCCCGCCGCGGCCGCGCCGTCGACCCACGGTGAGGACACCACGACCATCGCGTCCAGGTCGCGCAGCACCTCCTGGGTGACGGGTGAGTCCATCGTCGAACTGCAGTCAATGATCGAGATCGTGAAGTAGCGGTCCAGACGTGAGGTCGCCTCGCGGTAGATCGCCGGGTCGAGTACACGGCGGCGCGCGGGGGTCCCTTCACCGGCGAGCACGAACAGCCCGGCGGCGTTATTGCCGACGCGGCTGCGCACGTCGGCGAAGGTCTCCAGGTGCTGATCGGACGCCAGCTCCCAGTACGAGCCCTGGGCCCTGGGGTCGACGCGGCTGCCGAGCTTGCCAAACGCGGTGTCCGCGTCGATCGCCACCACCCGGTCGTCCTGCCGCAGTTCGGCGAACACCGAGCCGAGGCTCGCCGAGACGGTCGTCTTACCGACCCCGCCCTTGCCCATCACGCCGATCTTGTAGTGACCCCGTAGCGCGCCGCGGATCTTGGCCTCCAATTCGGCCTGACGCACCTCGTCCGGACCCGGGCCGAGGTTCACCGATCCGAACGTGGCCCGGTAGAGGGCGAACCGCCACCCCCGCGTCGGCGCCGGTTTGCGGGGCGGAACCAACTCATCGGGCCTGATGCGCTCGGCATATGAGCCGGGTTGCGGTGGCACAACCTGCGGACCCGGCGCCTGCGGGCCGCGTCCCACCCACGGACCCGGTGCCGGGTGATCGGGCTGCTGCGGCGCCCGGGGAGGCGGCTGCTGTCGAGTGGGGTGGCCCCACATCCGCGGATCGGGACGGGTTGCGACGGGCACGGGACCGGTGTCGCCCACGGCGTCCGGCGGTGGACCGAACCGCGTGGGCTGCTCACGGAAAGTGGTGCGCGGCGGTTCCGGATCCGGGAATCCCGGTGGCGGCGCCGGCGTGGCCTCTGGTTCGGAGGACGACGGCTCGTCGGCGGCTTCCTCGGAGCTCGCCCAGCCGAGTTCCCTTCGCAACGCGTCATCGCGGTCCGTCAATGCGATCTCCTCCAGCTCTCGTGCGCGGTCCCCGCCCAGTATCGACCACTGTTCCACGCGCCAGTCGTCCGCGCTTCCAGCAAACACCGCCAGCGGCGTCTGAGGCCGTTGAACACCCGCTTGTGAGGCGCCAGATATTGTCGTCCGCGCAACTTGCCGGCGTCGATGTCGATTGGTGGCTTCACCACACAAAGCCCCAACCTGAGTTCATAAAGAGAGTTTGCTGAATTCGCCATAGGTCGTCTTATGGCGCCCAAATTCCACGTTGGGGATTAACTGAAAGCCGCCCGTGTTCGCCGAGGGTGCTGATCAATGCAAACAAATTTCGTGTCATTAGCACTGCTGAACCGCTGGTACGCTGACTCGCGGCGACGGTGCCTGCGCATTCGCCTCCGGCCGCGTGTAGATGATCCGCGGCAAAAGACTCGGGGTCTGTGCGCGAACGGTGGCGGTGGCGATGATCGCCCGCCACCGCACGACGAAGGAGAGGGGCAAACGCCATGTCCGGCGACGATGTGCGCGTCTCCGCCGCTCACCTCGCAGACCTGGCGGCCCGTCACGCCCGCACGGCTTCCGAGGCCACGGCCGCGGCCCACTCCGTCGAGGGCATGGGCGACGCAGTCAGGAACACCCACGGCGACATCGCGGCCGCCACCGCCGGCGCGCTCGGCACCGTGCTGGACTCGCGGCAGCGCGCGGGCGCCGAGATGGTCGACGCATCCGCGGCGCTGTCCGGCGCGCTCGCCGACGCGTTGGCGCACTACGACCGGACCGATGAGGCGGCGGCCTCGGCGTTGAACGCGCAGATGCAGGCGGATCGCACGTGAGCCCGGACGCCACGCACATCGACGACGTCGTCGGTGTCGAAGTCACCATCGACGGCATTCTGGTGATCGCCGACCGGCTCGGGCTCATGGAATTCCCGACCGCGTTGGGTATCCGCCAGAACATCCCTCAGCCCGACCTGCGCGACCGTGTCTGGGAGCAGGTCGCTCGCGACCTGACCGCGCAGGGCGTGCTCGACGTCTTCGGCCAGCCACACCCCGAGGTGGCGGCCATGGTCGACACCCTGAGCCGGGCGGACCGCACGTTGGAGGCCCGCTGGTGGCGGCGCGACGTCGGCGGCAAGCTGATTCGTTTCGTGGTCTGTCGGAAGGGTGACCGCCACGTCGTCGCTGCCCGTGACGGCGACATGCTGGTGCTGCAGCGGGTGGCCCCGCAGGTTGGTCTGGCGGGCATGGTGATGACGGTGCTCGGCACCGCCACGCCTGCGGACGTCGAACCACTCACCGGTGTGGCGAGCAAACTCGCCGAGTGCCGCGACGCAAACCAGATCGCCGCTTACGGCATCGGCCCGTCCTCGGCGCGCGCGTACGCCGACATCATCGCCGGCCCGGAGAGTTGGGCGGAGATCACCGCGATCGAGCGGCATCCTGGTGGCACGTTCACACAGGCGGACGTCGCAGCAGGCGTGCTCGACTCGAAGTACGGCCGGATCGTGTCGATCCCGCGGCGAGTCAGCGGTGAGCTGTACGGAAGCTTCCTGCCGGGCAGCGTCGACAACCTGGCGCGTGCACTGGACGGGTTGATCGAATTCCTGCCGTCGGGCAAGTGGTTCGATCACGCCACGCTCGAGTCGGCGGAGGCCGTGAATGGCGGATGAGACGTCACCGCGCGATTTCGACGACGAGCGCGACGATTTGGCCGCGCTGGACTTCAGTCCTCCCGATGCGCCCGACGAGTCGGTTCTCGATGTGTTGGATGTCTACGGACGAGGAGAGAGCGACGCCGCGGGATCGCCGGATTCCGTTGTCGCCGTGACGAACCCGCCCGGCACCGTCACGGTGAGCGCCTTCCTCGACGGCCGCATCGGCCGTATCGAGCTGTCCGAAAAGGCCGGCGGTCTGATCGAATCCGTTCTCGCCGACGAGGTCGTCGTCGTTGCGGGCCTCGCCGCCCAGAACGCCAAGTCGACGCAGTACACCAGCATGCTCGCGGGGATGCGCGAACAGGGCCACGACGATGCGGCAACCCGTGACTTCCTCACCCGCGACCTCGGATTGCCCAGTCCCGAACAGGCCCGCGCCGAACGCGCACACGTGTTCTCGACACGATATGGCGGTGCTCATGACTGAGCATCTCGCCAGCTTGTTCGGAAGTGCGGTCGGAATGCTGGTCAGCACACCGGCGCGCTCGTTCGAAATCTTCACGGAGATCACGAATTTCGACGAATCCGCTTGTGACGCCTGGGTGGGCCGCATCCGCTGCGGCGACACCGACAGGGTCACGCTGTTCCGTGCGTGGTACTCGCGGGCCAACTTCGGCCAACTCGCCGGCGCCGCGGAGATCTCGATGAACAGCCTGGGCGCACGGGTACCGATCGGCGGACTGTTCGGCGACATCACCTATCCGGTCAACTCACCGCTGGCCATCACGATGGGGTTCGCGGCCAACGAGGCGTCGATCGGTAATCACGCCGACGCGATGGAGGCGCTCGAGGACGCCCCTGCCGCAGGGGCCGAGCACCTGGTGTCCTGGATCAAGGCGGTGATCTACGGCGCCACGGAACGTTGGACCGATGTGATCGACCAGGTTCGCGGTGCCGGCGCCTGGCCCGACAAATTCCTCGCCGCGGCGGCGGGCGTGGCGCACGGTGTCGCGGCAGCCAATCTCGGCCTGTTCACCGAGGCCGAGCGGCGGCTCACCGAGTCCAACTCCTCACCCGCCGGGGAGGCCTGCGCACCCGCGATCGCGTGGTACCTGGCGATGACCCGCCGCAGCCAGGGCAACGAAGAGTCGGCGCTCGCGCTGCTCGAATGGATGCAGGCCACCCACCCGGATCCGAGAGTCATTGAGGCGCTCCGCGATCCGTCATACCGGCTCACCACGACCACCGCGGAGCAGATCGCGGCCCGCACGGACCCGTGGGACCCGAACAGCGTCGAGGCCGACACCACCGGCAGGGATCGGTTACTCGCCGAGGCACAAGCCGAACTCGACCGCCAGATCGGGCTGACGAGGGTCAAGGAACAGATCGAGGCCTACCGCGCCGCCACGCAGATGGCGAAGATCCGCGCCGCGCGCGGCATGAAGGTCGCCCAGACGTCCAAGCACATGATCTTCGCCGGGCCACCAGGAACCGGCAAGACGACGATCGCACGCGTCGTCGCGAACATCCTTGCCGGCCTTGGCGTCATCGCCGAGCCGAAGCTCGTCGAGTCGTCCCGCAAAGACTTCGTCGCCGAGTACGAAGGACAGTCGGCGGTCAAGACCAGCCGGACAATCGACCGCGCTCTCGGTGGCGTGTTGTTCATCGACGAGGCCTACACCCTGGTTCAGGAACGCGACGGTCGCGCCGACCCGTTCGGCACGGAGGCGCTGGACACGCTGCTGGCCCGGATGGAGAACGACCGCGACAGGCTGGTGGTGATCATCGCAGGCTACAGCGCGGACATCGACCGCCTGCTCGAATCCAACGACGGCCTCCGGTCGCGCTTCGCCACCCGCATCGAGTTCGACTCGTACACCCCCGACGAGATCGTCGCGATCGCGGAAGTCATTGCGCGGGGCAATGACTCGTCGCTCGACGAGCAGGCCGCCAAGCAGGCGCGGGAGGCCGCCACCCTGCTGAGCAGCCGGTCGCTCAACGGCAAGCCCGCGCTCGACATCGCGGGCAACGGCCGCTACGCCCGCCAGCTGGTCGAAGCCTCCGAACAGAACCGCGACATGCGGTTGGCCCGGTCGCTGGACATCGACAGCCTCGGCGACGAGCAGCTCTCCGAGATCAACGGTGAGGACATGGCCGCCGCGATCAGCGCGGTCCACGCACGTCTGAGTATCGGCGAGTAGGCATGGCGGGTTTCCGGCTCACCACCAAGGTTCAGGTCAGCGGCTGGCGGTTTCTACTCCGCCGCGTGGAGCACGCGATCGTGCGCCGGGACACCAGGATGTTCGACGACCCGTTGCAGTTCTACAGCCGCGCGGTCTCCGTTGGCGTGATCATCGCGGTCGCGGTCTGCCTGGGCGCCGCGCTGCTGGCGTACTTCAAACCACTCGGAAAGCGCGGAAACGACACACTTCTCGTCGACCGCGGCACCAACCAGCTGTACGTCGTGCTCCCGGGTAACGGACAGCTGCGGCCGGTCTACAACCTGACCTCGGCGCGACTGGTGCTCGGTAATGCCGGAACGCCTTCGGCCGTCAAGTCCGAGGAGTTGAACCGGATGCCGAAGGGCCAGCCGATCGGCATTCCCGGCGCGCCCTACGCGACGCCGGTAGGTGGCGCCAATTCGACGTGGACGCTGTGTGACACGGTCACCAAGCCGGAGAGCGTGGTGCCCAACCTGGAGTCGTCGATCATCGTGCGGCCGTTGGTCACCGACTCCGCGGTCGCACCGATGCGCCCCGATCAAGGCATGTTGGTGTCCTACGAAAACGACGTCTGGCTGGTCACCGAAGGCGGTAGGCACGACATCGATCTCGCCGATCGCGCGGTCACGTCGGCGGTCGGGATCCCGGTGACGGCGAGGGCGACGCCGATCTCGCAGGGACTGTTCAACGCGCTTCCCAACGCCGGACCGTGGCGTCTGCCCGACATCCCACAGTTCGGGACCCCGAATACGGTCGGGCTGCCGCCGAACCTGGTGATCGGTTCGGTGTTCAAGGCGCTGACCGAAGACGGCGAACAGCACTTCGTGGTGCTGCCCGACGGTGTCGCGCGGATCAACGACGCCACCGCCGCAGCGCTGCGCGCGACCAATTCGTTCGGACTGGTGACGCCGCCGTCGGTGGAAGCCAGTGTGGTGGCACGGATCCCCGAGCAGGTGTTTGCTTCACCGCTGCCCGACAAGCCCCTGGAGATCCAGCAGCGCGAGGATGCGCCGACCCTGTGCTGGGCGTGGCAGCGCGAGCCCGGCGACCAGGCGCCGAAGACGACCGTGATCACCGGGCGACACCTGCCGATCCCGCCGTCGGCGATGAGCACCGGCATCAAGCAGATCGGCGGCGCTGCAACCGTTTACATCGACGGCGGACAGTACATCCAGCTGCAGTCGCCCGATCCGCGGTACGGCGAGAGCCTCTACTACATCGACCCGCAGGGGGTCCGGTACGGGCTGCCGAACGAGGACACCGGCAAGACCCTCGGGCTGACGGGGCCGACCACCGCGCCGTGGCAGGTGGTCGGGTTGCTGATGGACGGCCCGGTGTTGTCGAAGGAGGCGGCGCTCGTCGAACACGACACTTTGCCCCCGGATCCCAACCCGCGCAAGGTGAACGGGGCCGCCGAGCCGGCTGCCTCGCCCGCTGGAGGTGGCCGATGACCACCAAGAAGTTCACGCCGATCATCAAGCGTGGTCCACGCCTGACACCGGGTGAGATCAACGTCGCGCCGCCGGAAGACCTTGGTGTCGAGGTCCCGCCGTCGGGCATCCAGAAGGCGCTGCCCTGGGTGATGGGCGGCGGCATGCTCGGCATGGTCGCCATCATGATCTTCACCGGCATTCGGCAACTCTCGCCGTACATGCTGATGATGCCGCTGATGATGATCATGGCGACCGTCGGATTCATGGCGGGAGGCGGCCCCGGCGGTAAGCGCGTTCCCGAGATCAACGCCGACCGCAAGGAATACCTCCGCTATCTGGCCGGGCTCCGTACCCGCGTCACGTCGTCGGCCGCTGCGCAGGTCACGTTCTTCAACTACCACGCCCCGCACCCCGAAGACCTGTTGTCGATCATCGGGACCAACCGCCAGTGGTCGCGTCAGACCAATGCCGATTTCTACGCCGCGACCCGGATCGGGCTGGGTACCGAGCCCGCGGTCGACCGTCTGCTCAAACCCGCCGTCGGCGGTGAGTTGGCGGGTCCACAGGGCGCGCCCCAACCGCACCTGGAACCGGTCAGCCACATGTGGGTGACGAAGTTCCTCCGCACCCACGGGCTCATCCACGACTGCCCGAAACTACTGCAGCTGCGCACGTTTCCGACCATCGCGATCGGCGGTTACCCCCAAGGCGCCGCGGGCCTGCTGACGGCGATGATCTGTCACCTCGCCGTCTTCCACCCGCCGGACCTTTTGCAGATGCGGGTGCTCATCGACAACCCTGAGGACCCGAACTGGGCCTGGCTCAAGTGGTTACCGCATGTGCAACACCAGACGGACACCGATGCTGCCGGGCCGACCCGCATGATCTTCACGCGCCCCGACGGGTTCAGCGACCTCACCGCACGCGGACCGCACACCGCCGATGCGGCGCCGAGCGGGCCGTATGTCGTCGTCTTCGACCTGACCGGCGGAAAGGCCGGGTTCCCGGTCGACGGTCGGGCCGGCGTCACGGTCATCACGCTCGGCAACCACCGCGGCTCGGCGTACCGCATCCGGGTGGCGGCCGACGGCACCGCCGACGATCGGCTGCCAAACCAGACCTTCCGGCTGATCACGTCGACCGTCGACCAGATGACATCGGACCAGGCCGTGCGCGTCGCACGGAAACTGGCGGGCTGGTCCATCACCGGCACGATCATCGACAAGAGCGTCCGCGTGCACAAGAAGGTCGCCACCGAGTGGCACCAACTGGTCGGGGCGCAGACGATCGAGGAGGTAACACCGGCGCGGTGGCGCATGTTCAGCGACACCGACCGCGACCGGTTGCGCATCCCGTTCGGCCACGAACTCAAGACCGGCGACATCATGCACCTCGACATCAAGGAAGGCGCGGAGTTCGGCGCCGGACCACACGGGATGCTGATCGGGACAACGGGTTCCGGAAAGTCGGAGTTCTTGCGCACCTTGATTCTGTCGCTGGCGGCCACTCACCACCCCGATCAGGTCAACCTGCTACTCACCGACTTCAAGGGCGGTTCGACGTTCCTGGGCATGGAGAAGTTGCCTCACACCGCCGCCGTCGTCACCAACATGGAAGAAGAAGCCGAACTGGTCAGCCGCATGGGCGAGGTGCTCAGCGGTGAGCTGGACCGCAGGCAGTCCATCCTGCGCCAGGCCGGTATCCAGGTCGGTGCGGCGGGCGCGCTGTCAGGTGTGGCCGAGTACGAGAAGCACCGCGAACGCGGAGCCGACCTACCGCCGCTGCCAACCCTTTTCGTCGTCGTCGACGAGTTCGCCGAGCTGCTGCAGAACCATCCCGACTTCATCGGGCTGTTCGATCGCATCTGCCGCGTTGGCCGGTCGCTGCGGGTGCACCTGTTGCTGGCGACGCAGTCGCTGAACACCGGCGGTGTGCGGATCGACAAGCTCGAACCGAACCTGACCTACCGGATCGCGCTGCGCACCACCAGCTCCGCGGAATCCAAGGCCGTGATCGGAACGCCGGAGGCGCAGTACATCACGAACAAGGAGAGCGGTGTCGGCTTCCTTCGCGTCGGCATGGAGGATCCGGTCAAGTTCCACAGCGTGTACACCGGGGTCAACTATGTCCCGACCGCCGCGCGCCAGGACGATGGGGAAGCCAGACCGCGCAGCAACGGGCAGAGCCGGGTGCGGATCCGCCCCTTCACCGCGACGCCGATCCCCGAACCGGTGGTGAGGCCATGAGCATTCAATCCGAGCAGCGCGTGCTCCGCGAGGTGGTGCTCGACCAGCTGACCACCGGCGAGACCCGTGCCTACCGAATGTGGTTGCCGCCGTTGGCCGATCCAACACCGGTCGACGAACTGACCGCCAAGGACCGCCAGCGCCAGCCGCTGCGCTTCGGCCTCGGCATCATGGACGAGCCGCGCAGGCACCGCCAGGAGGTGTGGGGTATCGACACCTCGTCGGCCGGCGGCAACATCGCCGTCGGAGGCGCACCGCAGACCGGCAAGTCCACGTTCCTTCAGACGCTGATCCTGTCGGCCGCCGCGTCGCACACGCCGCGGCAGGTCCAGTTCTACTGCGTGGACCTCGGCGGTGGCGGCCTGCTGTATCTCGAGGACCTGCCTCACGTCGGCGGCGTGGCGACACGTTCGGAGCCGGACCGGGTCAACCGCGTCATCGCGGAGATGAAAGGCGTGCTGCGGCAGCGCGAAGCGATGTTCAAGCAATACCGCGTCGGTTCCATGACCGCGTACCGCCAGATGCGCGACGACGCGAACCACCCGCTGGCCGCCGATCCGTTCGGCGACGTGTTCCTGGTCATCGACGGCTGGCCCGCCTTCGTGGCGGAGTTCCCCGACCTCGAGCCCGTCGTGCAGGACCTCGCCGGCCAGGGTCTGCAATTCGGTGTGCACACGGTGATTTCGACACCGCGATGGACGGAGCTCAAGGCGCGGGTGCGCGACTACCTCGGCACCAAGGTCGAGTTCCGGCTCGGCGACGTCAACGAGACGCAGATCGACCGCATCACCCGCGAGATCCCGGCGAACCGGCCGGGCCGCGCGGTGTCTATGGAGAAGCACCACCTGATGATGGGGGTGCCGCGGCTCGACGGTGTACACAGCGCGGACAACCTCGTCGCCGCGATGTCCGAAGCGGTGCAGGTCATTTCGGCACGGCACAGCGACCAGGCGCCGAAGGTTCGCGTGCTCCCCGAGCGCATCTACCTGCATCAGCTCGATCCGAACCCGCCCGGCCCGGATGCCGATTACCGCAGCCGGTGGACGGTGCCGCTCGGCCTGCGCGAGTCCGACATGGGCGTCGCCTACAACCACATGCACACCACGCCGCACCTGCTGATCTTCGGCGGACCCAAGTCGGGCAAGACCCGCATCGCTCACGCTGTGGCGCAGGCGATCTGCGCACGCAACAGCCCGGATCAGGTGCGGTTCATGCTCGCGGACTACCGGTCCGGTCTGCTCGACGCGGTGCCGGAGTCGCACCTGCTCGCCGCGGGCGCCATCAACCGCAACAATGCGAGCCTCGAAGAGGCGATCAAGGCGTTCGCGATCAACCTGCAGCGGCGGCTGCCGCCCGCGGATCTCACCACGGCGCAGCTGCGTTCGCGGTCGTGGTGGAGCGGACCGGACGTCGTGCTGCTCGTCGACGACTGGCACATGATCGTCGCCGCAAGCGGTGTGGTGCCGCCCATGGCTCCGCTGTTCCCGCTGCTGCCTGCGGCCGCCGACATCGGCCTGCACATCATCGTCACCTGCCAGATGAGCCAGGCGCACCGCGCGACCATGGACAAATTCGTGGGCGCCGCGTACGGCGCCGGATCGCCGACGCTGTTCCTCTCTGGCGAGAAGCAGGAGTTTCCGTCCAGCGAGGTCAGACTCAAGCGCCGGCCACCCGGCCAGGGATTCCTGGTCTCACCCGACGGAAAGGAGGTCATCCAGGCGGCGTACGTGGATCCGCCGGAAGAAGTTGTGTGATCACCATCCGCGAACCGTGGTTACTATGGTTCGGGGCGCGTGCTAGCAAACGCAATGGTGGCGTCGTAGCAAAGCGGTCGGGGCGAGCGGTTCCTGGCTGACCGACAACCGTATTCGAACGTTCACAAGTTCATACGCATTGATTTCGTAGCCAATGAGGAGATTTTTCGAATGGAACCGTTGATGCACAATCCGGGCGCCGTGGGAATCGGGTCGCAGGTGGTGGCTAACGGCACCCGTGGGCTCGCAGCGGGCACGACGGCCGGTGCGGCGGTCACTGCCCTGGTTCCGGCCGGCGCCGACGAGGTTTCAGCGCAGGCCGCGGCCGTCTTCGCGGCCGAGGGCGTGGAAACGCTCGCGATGAACACGTTTGCCCAGGAAGAGTTGGCTCGCATGGGCGCGGCCGTCATCGAGAGCGCCGGAATCTACAACGCCGTCGACGGCTCGAACGCCGCGACGTTCTGATCGCGATCCGACGAATCAGGGAAGACCTAGACGATGTTCTGGCATGCCTTGGCGCCAGAATTCAATACCGCCCGGCTCATGGCCGGCGCGGGTGCGGCGCCGATGCTGCAAGCCGCCGCGGGTTGGGAGGCGTTGGCCATCTCGCTGGAGACGCAGGCCGACGAACTGGCCGCGAGTCTGGCCACCCTGACGTCGGTGTGGAGCGGATCGGCGAGCGAACGGGTCGTCGCGGCAACCATGCCGATGATCGCCTGGCTACGGACCGTAAGCGCTCAGGCGATGAAGCGGGCGTTGCAGGCGACGGCGCAGGCGAACTCCTACAGCCTGGCGATGGCCACCACGCCGCCACTGCCGGAGATCGAGCAGAACCACATCACCCACGGCGTGCTGGAGGCCACCAACTTCCTCGGCATCAACACGGTCCCGATCGGCGTCAACGAGTTCGACTACTTCGTCCGCATGTGGAATCAGGCCGCCGGGACGATGGACCTCTACCAGGCCGAGACGGCCCTGAACCTTCTCTTCGAACCGATCATGCCGCCGAAACCGATCGTGATACCGGGGGTGGCCGCCGGCGGTACGGCGATGGCCACCGGCTACGCGGCGGCCGCAGCGCCGGCCACCGCACTGCGCAACGCGGTCATCACCCAGGTGAGCACGCAGGCGTCGATGGAGTCGGCGGTGCTGCAAGGAGGACGGGCGACCTCCCAGATGGGGATGGCGGGTCAGCACGCCGAAGGCCAGGTGCAGAAGGCCGAGAACCTCACGCAGCAGGCTCACCCGAATCAGCCGATGCAGCAAGGCATGCAGATGGGCATGCAGATGGCGTCGCAGCTCGGCTCGACCCTGGCGCAGGTGCCGCAGCAGGGAATGCAGATGGTGACGCAACCGGTGCAGCAGATGACCCAGCCGCTGCAACAGGTCACCTCGCTGTTCACCCAGCTCGGGAGCAGTTTGGGCAGCGACAAGATGCAGGTCGGTCTGGTCGGTGCCAGCCCGCTGTCGAATCATCCGCTGGCGGGCGGTTCGGGGGCGACGTCTGGTGCGGGCCTGGTGCGCGCGGCCTCGCTGCCGGGTGCCGGCGGGACGATGGCGCGCACGCCGTTGATGGCCGAGCTGATCGGTCAACCGTCGACGGCCGCCGGTGCCCCGGGCGCCGCGGCGGGCGGGAGCGGTGGTGGTCTCGCGCCGGTCGGTGCCACCGGTGGCGGCGGAGCGCCGATGGGTCACATGGGCCAGCGGGGGAGCAGCGGCGGAAGCAAGCAGGGACTGACGGCGCCGCGGGTGCTGCCGCAGGACCTCGGAGAAGACGAGGACGACGACTGGTGATCGCACACCAAGACTTCCCGGTCAGCCGACCGGAAAGACTCGCCATCGATGGTGAGGACAGAGGAAGAGAGAAAGAGTATCCAGCATGGCAATGAATACCGACGTTGCTGTCCTCGCCAAGGAGGCAGCCAACTTCGAACGCATCGGTGGAGAGCTGCGGGCCGTCATCGGTCACGTCGAGTCGACGGCCGGCGCGTTGTCGGCACAGCTGGTCGGTGAGGCCGGGTCGGCCGCTCAGGCGGCCCTGATGCGCTTCCACGAGGCGGCGGTTCGTCAGGTTCAGGCACTCGACGACATCTCGGCCAACATCCACTCCGCGGGCTCGCAGTACGCGGCGATGGACAGCGACGGGTCCGCGGCGTTGTCCTCGGCGATGCAGTTCTGAACCCACTGAGACGAACGGAGAACACGTATGAGCGAGAAGGTTTACAACTACGCCGCGATCGATGCGTCGTCGGCCGAGATCAACACCGCTGTGGGCCAGACCGAAGGCCTGCTCGAGGAGGGCAAGGGCTCGCTGGCGGCCCTCGCCGGGGTCTGGGGAGGCACCAGCTCCGAGGCTTACCAGGCCGTTCAAATGCGTTGGGACACCGCGTCGGCGGAGCTCAACACCGCGCTCCGGCAGCTCGCGACCACCGTTCAGGAGTCCGGCGGCACCGGGGGAACCATGTTTCAGGCCGACAAGCTCATCGAGGGCTCGTTCGGCGGATAGAAGCCGTACGCGGGTGGGCAAGCTCAACCCTTCGGGGGGTCTTGCCCACCACCGCGTGCATCCGCACCTAGTTATTGATCAGAGAGGTTCCCATGTCGGCAGACTATGACCGGCTTTTCCACTCCGCGGGAGACGCTGTCCAGACAGCCGACGACGACGCAGTGGATCGTGACGCCGCCGCCACCGGTTCGGCCACGCCCCCGCCCGCACCGATGCCCACCGGTCACGCCCCCGTGGAGATGACCGGCCCCACGGTGTCCGTCGGGCAGACCAAGGTGGGTCAGGCGCCGCCGCCGCAACAGAACGAGATCACCACCCAGATGCCGGCCGCGCGGTCGAGCACGCCGCCACGCCAACCGAATTCGATGATGCGGGTGCCGATGGCGGGCACGCCCGCCGGCGCCCGGTTCGAGCAGCCCCGGTCGGTGCCCGCCCCGGCCCCGCGGCCCGCCCCGGCCCCTGCGCCGAGCCAGCACTTCGCCGAGCACCAGGCCGAGACGAACGGCGCCTTCTCCAGCGGAACACCCGCACAGACATCGGCGGCCACGATCGGCAACCACCGTGCGATCGACGCCCTGTCACACGTCGGGGTGAAGTCGGCGGTGAAGATGCCGTCGCAGCGGGGTTGGCGTCACATCCTCTACATGCTGACGCGCATCAACCTCGGGCTGTCACCCGACGAGCTCTACGAGATGGACCTGCACACCCGGATTCGCCGAAATGCGCGGGACTCGTACCAGATCGGTGTGTTCGGCCTCAAGGGCGGTGTCGGTAAGACCGCCGTCACCGTCGCCCTCGGCTCCGCTTTGAGCAAGGTCCGCGGCGACCGGATCCTGGCCGTCGACGCCGACCCCGACGGCGGCAACCTCGCCGACCGCGCGGGACGCCAGTCCGCGGCCACCGTCGCCGATCTTCTGTCCGACAAGGAATTGCAGCGCTACAACGACATTCGCGCATACACCAGCATGAACGGCGCGAACCTCGAGGTGCTCTCCAGCGAGGACTACAGCGGTGCCCGCCGCGAGTTCAACGACGAGGACTGGAAGGGCGTGACCAACATCGTGTCGCGCTACTACAACCTCGTGCTCGCCGACTGCGGCGCCGGACTGTTCCAGCCCGCGGCCCGTGGCGTGTTGTCGACGGTCTCGGGTCTGGTCATCGTGGCGAGCGCCTCGATCGACGGTGCCCGGCAGGCCGCGATGACCATGGACTGGTTGCGCCAGAACGGATATCAGGATCTGCTCAGCCGTTCGTGCGTGGTGATCAACCACGTCGTACCCGGCAAGCCGAACATCGACGTCGACGATCTGGTCGCGCAGTTCGAGCGCCATGTCCCGCCGGGCCGGGTGATCGTGCTGCCGTACGACAAGCACATCGCGGCCGGCACCGAGATCCAGTTGGATCTGCTCGGCAAGACGCTCCGGCGGCGCATCGTCGAGCTGGCAGCCGCCCTGTCCGACGACTTCGACAGGCTCGAACGTCGGTGACCTCAACCGCCGCAGCAACATCCGCCTCGAGCGTCACGCCAGGGCGGCCGTCGACCACCCGGGTGACGATCCTGACCGGGCGGCGCATGACCGACCTCGTGCTGCCCGCGACGGCGCCGATCGAGACCTACATCGACGAGACCGTCTCGGTGTTGGCCGATCTACTCGAGGACACACCCAAGGATGTGCTCGCGGGGTTCGACTTCAAGGCACAAGGGGTCTGGGCGTTCGCTCGGCCCGGTGCGCCGCCGCTGAAGTTCAACGAGTCGTTGGACGACGCGGGGGTTGTCGACGGGTCGCTGTTGACGTTGGTTTCGGTCAGCCGCACCGAGCGGTATCGCCCGCTCGTCGAGGACGTCATCGACGCGATCGCGGTGCTGGACGAGTCGCCGGAGTTCGGTCGTTCGGCACTGAACCGTTTTGTCGGAGTGGCGCTTCCGCTGGTATCCGTCGTCGTGACGGTGATGGCGCTGCTGGCGTGGTCGCGGGCCGGCCACGACTGGTGGTGGGCGGCGGCGCTCGGCGTCCTGGGATTGGGTCTGCTCGGCGGCAGCGCGGTGGCGAACAGCCGCTACCGGAACATCGACCTGGCCGAGAGCCTGCTGATCGGGGCGATACCGATGCTCGCGGGTGCGGTTGCCCTTGCCGTTCCGCTACCGCGGGGCGTGGATTCGTTGGGCGCACCGCAGATCGCGGGCGCGGCCGCGGTGGTTCTGTTGTTGACCTTGGCGACGCGCGGCGGTCCTCGCCGGCGAGCCGAGTTGGCATCGTTCTTGGCGGTGACGTCCGTCGCGGCGACGGCCGCGGCGATCGCGTACGGATACGGGTGGCAACACTGGGTGCCCGCGGGGGCGATCGCGTTTGGACTGATCGTGGTCACCAATGCGGCGAAACTCACTGTCGCCGTTGCCCGTATCGCGCTGCCCCCGATACCCGCTCCGGGTGAGACGGTCGCCAACGACGAGCTGCTCGACCCCGTCGCGACAGCGGGCAGCGACGAGGAGTCGCCGACCTGGCAGGCGATCATCGCCTCCGTACCGGAGTCGGCGGCGCGCTTGCACGAACGCAGCCAGTTGGCCAGGCGCTTGCTGATCGGATTCGTGGCCGCCGGAGCGCTCGTGCTGACGGTCGGCGCGATCACCGTCATCACGCAGGGCCACTTCTTCGTGCACAGCATGATCGTCGCCGGACTGATCACCGCGATCTGTGGATTCCGATCGCGGCTGTACGCCGAAAGGTGGTGTGCCTGGGCGTTGTTGGCCGGTGTCGTCGCCGTTCCGACCGGCGTGATGGTGCGACTGTGCCTGTGGTACCCGGACCGCTCGTGGCTGGTGCTGGCGCTCTACCTTATGCTCGGCCTCGTCGCGCTGATCGTCGTCGGGGCCACCGCGAGCCTGCGCAGGATCTCACCGGTGACCAAGCGGATTCTCGAGCTGCTCGACGGCGCGACGATCGCCGCGGTGATCCCGATGCTGCTGTGGATCGCGGGCGTGTACGACCTGCTGCGCAACCTGCGCTTCTAACTCCACTGCGTCGACGGGCGCTCCTGGCGCAGGCCGTCGACGGTGACGTCGACCCGCTCGTCGAAGAAGCAGATGTGGTCGCGGACCCGCTCGCCGTCGGGCAGCGGATCGCGGTATGTCCATGCGACGTCGCTCGGACCGTCGGGCACCGAGAAGTACGACGCCCGCCCCTTGTAGGCGCAGTAGCTGATGGTGTCGCTGTCGTCGAGGTCGGCGACGACGTCTTCGCGCGGCAGGTAGTACCGCACCGGCAGGTTGGTCTCGAACAGCAGCAGCGGGCGCGTCGACTCCGCGAGCAGGCGGCCGCCGGACTCGATGCGGAGGTGGCGGCTGCTGTTCAGGATGTCGATGCGGTGGTACGGATCGTGCGGATGGCTGACGATCGGCTCGTCCTCTTCCCGCCACTCGAACGCGCCGAAGTCCAGGACCGCGTAGCCGGCGAGGTCGGGATCCTCGGGTTGGAAGGCCGCTGCGGGTGCCGTCTCTTCGCCGGCGATGACGTCGAATTCGGCACCGGGACACGAATGCGTGCCGAACGGGACCGTCGGGTCGAGAACCGTGCGGTCTTGGCCGGGACGGTCGGCGTCGTCGTCGCCGGACTCGGCGCCTGCGGGCATCAACTGGCCTGAGATTGCGGTGATGGGGACCGCGTACATCGGCAGGATTCGGCGAGGTTCCCACACGAGGAGGGCGTGGCAGGTATCGGCGACGGGCTCACCAGCCAGCGCCACGCGGATGCGCTTGGCGGTCGGTTCGTACCGGAGGGCGTCGAGGCTTCCGCGTAACAGGTCGGCCATCCGCACGGCCATCGGGCACCTCTTATCTGTTACTTGCGGGGCGGGCGCAACACGTTCATCGCCAACCGCATTATCGGCGCGGGCACGCGATCCTTAGCCGAAAGCGCGGCATCGGCTGCCCGACCCCGCAGCGGTGTGCCGCGGCCGAACATCTTGTTGAACGGGCCGCCGGTCGGTTCGAGGTCGAAGTGCAGTGGCGGCTTACCGTCGGCCGCACCGAGCGCATTGGCGATGACGACCCGCTGGATCTCGCTGGTGCCCTCAAAGATGGTGTACAGCTTGGCGTCCCGATACCACTTCTCGACGGGATGATCCTTGATGTAGCCCCAGCCGCCCATCGTCTGGATGGCGCGTTCAGTGGCGCGGACGGCGACCTCGCTGGCGGCGAACTTGGACATCGAGCCCTCGCCGCGTTCGAACGGGATGCCGCTGGCGGCCATCCAGGATGCCCGCCAGGTGAGCAGGCGGGCGCCGTCGAGGGAGGTCGCGAGTTCGGCGAGCGGGAACGCGATGCCCTGGTTGTCGATGATGGGGGCGCCGAACGCCTCGCGCCGGTTGGCGTATTCGGTCGCGTATTCCAGTGCGGCCCTCGCGATGCCGAGCGCCTGCGCGGCGACCATCGGACGCGTCTGCTCGAAGGTGCCGAGTGTCGCCGAACCCGAGTGCTTACCGCCTTCGATGGCCTCGCGAGCCTTGGCCAGTTTGTGGTCGAGCTTCTCCTGGCCGCCGAGCAGGTTCTCGGCGGGGACACGGACGCTGTTGAGCTTCAGCTCCGCGGTGTGCGATGCGCGGCAGCCGAGCTTGTCGAGCTTGCGGACCATCTCCAGGCCCGGAGTCCCGCCGGGGACGATGAACAGCGCCTGGCCCTTGTGGCCGAGCTCCTCATCGACGACGGCGTTGACCACGTGCACGTTGGCGATGCCGCCGTTGCCGATCCACATCTTGTGGCCGTCGATGATCCAGTCGTCGCCGTCACGGTGGGCGCGGGTGCGCAGGTTGCGGACGTCGCTGCCGCCCTCCGGCTCGGAGATCGCCAGCGCCGCCAGCTTGAGATCGCCTGGAGTGCCGAAGCATTCGGGTGCCCACTGCAGCATCTGTTCGGGTGAGGCGGCCTGGCCGATCGCTGACAGCGCGAGGGCGGGCATCACGACGGCGAGGCCGATGCCTGCGCACCCCCAGAACAGCTCCTCCATGAACATCGGCAGGGAGATCCCGGTCGGGTCGCCGATGAGGTCGCGGTAGAACAGCGGACTGTAGAAGCCGCGGGTCGCGGCTTCCTCGAGGACCGGCCAGGGGAACTCCTGGCGCTGGTCGTAGTCGAGCGCTACGGGACGGACCACCTCTTCGGCGAATTCGTGGGTCCGTCGCGCCAGGTCATGCTGCGCCTCGGTGGGCGTGAGGTCGAAGGCCACGAGAGTGAGTTAGCCGCGCTTCGGCAATCCGAAACACTTGTTCGCTGAAATGGACAAGCCCCCGGATGGCTAGGGGTTCATCCGGGGGCTCGTCGGTGGGTGAGCTACTTGACGTCTACATAGACCGTCTTGTTGATCACCCGAGTGTTGCGGTCACCGCCGACGCCCAGGCTGTCAGTCTGGGTGTAGGTCTGACCGGGGCGCACCGCCACCACGGACGCCTTGTCCAATGGGGCATTACCGATGCGGTTCACGATCACGTGGTAGCCCTGCGATTCCAGCTGGCTGATGGTGTCCTGCGCGCTTCCCGGTCCAGACGGCGCTGCCTGGGTGGGTGCGGCCAGTCCGATCAGTGCGGCGGCAAAGGCGCTAGCGGCGACGGTAGCGATACCAAACTGCTTCATTGTTCAGCCTTCTTCTTTTGTTCCGTTCGGTGTCCGAGCCGTGGCATGTGTCGCGGTTCGTAGCTGCAGCTGATCTTGGAAACCTAAAGGTCAAAGGTTTTAATTCCGTTGGCAGAAATTGATTGCCTGATGGCAGGAATTCTGCTGCGGGACAGCCGATTGCCCATGTTCGGACGCCCGAATTGGCTCGCCGAGGACACTGAGGGGATGGACCTGGCGGGCCTTCGGCTGCGACAGCGGGACGGCGTCACGTGCGGCCCCACGGTTGCGGTGGTTGCGGGTGCACTGGTGGACCCGGACGTGCGCGTGCGGCTCGCCGAGCCGGCGTGGTTCGCGGCGGAGCAGGCGCGGGTGCATCGCGACGTCAACCGGCTCTGGCCGAGGCGGCTGGGCACCACGCCGTGCGGGATGGCCCGGGCGGTCAACGACTGGAGTCGGAGGTTCGGCGTCAGGTACCGGTGGCGGTTGTTCTTCGGGCCGCGGGACTCGCTTGCCGATGTGCTGCGAGCGGTGGCCGACGGGTGGCCGGTCCCGATGCTCGTCGGTCGATTCGTCCCGCGGCATTGGGTGCTGGTCGTCGGGGGCGAGGGCGGTCGGCTCGAGTGCTATGAGCCGACGTCCGGGGCGGTGCGGACCGTCGGACTTGAGCGTGTGCGCCGAGGCCGGTTGGTCGGGCTGGGGTATCGGCGACCGTTCGCGTTCGTCGTACCGCGTTCGAACGTATGATCGAACCGTGGGTGAGCTGAAGGGCATCGGGTACAACGGACAGCCCGTTCAGCACGCCTTCCGACGTGTCGACCCGCCGATCGCCGTGATGGTCGACCTGGCCGCCGTCTTCCCGCGCGAGCCGCACGCCGTCGGCGGTTACAACCCCGCCGGTCTGCAGATGCACGCTGTGGTCGAGGGGCGGCTGTCGTGCTGGGGGCTGTGCGAGCAGGGCTATTGGTGGGGGTGGGTGACCTACGAGATCGCCTATGGCGCTCGTCGGAAGGCGGTCACGCACTGGATCCCCGCGTGGACACTCAAGCCCAAGACGGACTGACCGCCGGACGGCCGCGATGAGGGAGACCCGGAGCGGGTGTCTACGGTCCTTCGCTGTTCTTGGGGTGGTTGTCGGGGTCGGTGGGTGAGTCGGGTGGGTCGTCGGGTTCGTCGGGGAGGAGGTATTTCTCGGGGTGGTGGTAGTTGTTGACGCGGGTTTGGCCGGTATCGAGCTCGGGTGGGTGGGGGTAGCCATTCGACGCGGCCGTCGGGGCGGATGCGGGTGCGCCAGCCGCCGTCGGTGACGAGTCGGTTGT
>NZ_CVTA01000014.1 GCF_001050035.1 Mycolicibacterium komanii | reverse complement strand
GTCCGGCTCAGGGATGTGTCGGCGGGGTCGTCGTCGTAGCGCAGCGCCACCTCGAGCGGATCGGGCCGGTCGAGGTCGGCGGGATCCGGTTGACCGCGGAACCGGTGCCACAGCCGACGGCCGGCCAGCAGAACCAGAACCGCGCCCGCCGAGAGCGTGATGAAGAACAGCACCTTGCCGTAGGCATTGGAGTGCACCGACAACCGTACGGGTTCGCCGAGCGGCAGGCCGTCCGCCGTGCGCAGCGCGACGTCGACGGCGAACCGCTGGGTGAAGTGCACCTCGATCGGCACCCGCAACGGGAGGAAGCCCGGCGGAAGGACGATCTCGCCCATGTCGGTGACCGTCATCCCCGGTGGCGCGTCGACGTCGAGGCGGACACGGATCGGCACCGGCAGGTCGTTGCGCAGGGCGAGCGGTAGCGGGCTGCGCTCGGTCGCCAGCGTGTAGGCGCCGCCCGGGTTGACGATGGTGACCGCCCCGAAGATGTCGTCGACGGTGTGCCCGACGGTCGTAAGCCGTTGTTGCGCAAGGCCGTTGCGGGTGTCCGGCGGCACCGACTGGCTCAGTGCGCGCAGCATGTCCTCGCGCAGCGGCGCGGTGTAGCCGTAGCCGGTCAGCCCGGTGCGGTCGTCGGTGGTCAGCGCCGCGGTCAGTCCCCACAGTCGCCCGGTGATCCCGGCGATACCGGAGACGACGGCGTCGTCGAACCGGGCGTCCGGATCGCCGAGTTCGTCGTCGGGCATCGGGGCGATGTCGTCTGGCGGGACCGCGCTGGCCTCGCCGATCACCGCGGGGAGTGGGCGGGGCTGGGCCAGCCCGGCGTTGATCGCGGTGGAAACGGCGCGGAACACCGCGCCGGCGTCGTCGGGTCCGAGACTCCACGCCAGCGGCGGCATCAGGATCTGGGTGCGCGGCGCGACATCGGGGTTGAGGCCACGCCAGAGCACGGCGCCGAGCGCGTCCTGGCGGCGGGCGACCGCCGAATCCTGCTGGAGCGGGATGTCGAGCGACGGGTCCAGGTATCCGGGGGTCACGGGCTCGGCGCCCGCCCCGGCGAGCGCTGCGCCGACGGACGGATCGAACGGTGCCGCGACGACCTGGGGTGTGAAACGCACCGGCGCGGAGTCCGAGCCCCCGGCGCCGGTGCCGTCGTCCGACCCGGACTCGGCGGGCGCGATGGCAATCGTCTGCCCGCCCTGATCGGACAGCAGGCTCACCGCGGGCCCGGTCAGCGGGCCGTCCCCGACCAAACTGGCGCCCCGCACGGAGGTGACGCCGAGGATCTGGTCGACGATGTCGCCCGCGGAGGTGGTCGCGATCCGACTGAGCCCGGCGTCGCCGACGCGGCGCAACGCATCGAGGTCGGCCTGCGCGTACGTGGTGGAGGCGACGCACATGCCCTTCGCCAGCCCCCGCAGGCGGTTCAGCCACGCCGCCGCGGCGTCCTGCCCGGCGCCGGGCCGGGTGGGGGTGCCGGCTCCGGCGTCAGGGCCGGTGTTGACGACGTATCCGCCCGTCATCGCGTTGACGGTGACCAACAGGTCCGGGTCGACCGCGAGACAGGTCGCCGCACGGACCCGTCCGTCCTGATCGACCTGCGGGCTGGTGGCGAATTCGACGGCCGACAACAGCGTGTCGAGGCGGCCACCGGGGGCCAGTGAGGTGGCCAGATCGTCGTCAATCAGGCGGACCGGGGTGGTGCCACCCGGCGCGCCGGCGGCCAGACGCGGCCGGTCGGCGATCGGCCAGAGCAGGGTCATCTGGACCGGTTTCGACGTGTCGGGCGCCTCGACCGACGTCACCGCGTCGCCCGCGGACTCGGTGCCTGGATCGGGTGGGACGCCGAGGACCGGCAGCAGGAAGCGGGCGTCGTCGAGGCGGGCGGGCTCGCCGTAGTCGGGTGTGCCGTTGACATTGACCATCACCGGATAGACGCCCGGCTGGTCGATGCTCAGCGACGGCCGGTCGGCCGATCGCAACGGATAGGACAGGGTGAACGGAACCTCTTGTCCGCGAGGGAGTTCCGGCGATAGCTGGACGAAATCACCGACCGGTTCGAACTGGTCCACGTCGCCGGCGAGGTTGGTCCGCAAGCCAGTCGACGTGGTCACCGCGGCGGCGTCCTCCAGCCGCACGACCACATCGCGCACCGGTCGGTCGCCGACGTTGAGGACGACACCGGTCACGGTGACCGTGGGCTCACTGGTGGTGGTCACCACGTCGGGAGTGACGCGGTCGACGCGCACGCGCAGGAACGGAGTCGAATCGGTCTGGCTCGCCGCGGGCCCGGCCACGATGACTGGGAGTGCGCTCAGCGCGAGCACGATGAGCGCGGCCAGCGCGCGCGGCAGCGCTGCGGCGGTCACGAGCCCTGTCCGCAACCGTTCGTCCGTCGGCCGGGCTGGGTTTTGCCCCACTCGTCCCCCTGGGACGGTCGGGCGCGTTCGTCGGGACGACGGTTGCGGGTGTGCGAATGCGTCTGGGGGCGGCGCCGCGGCGACGACCGGGGAATGGGCGGCAACGCGGAGGGGCCGTGGGCGTGCAGCTTGTCGATCAGCTCGCCGGCGACCTCGGCGAGACGGCGTTCGTCGGCGTAGGCCAGCCGCGACGGCAGTTCCTTGAGCGGCACCCACGCGACCTCGGTGACCTCGACGTCCTCGTCGGAGAGTTCGCCGCCGAGGAATCGCATCAGGTAGTGGTGCACGGTCTTGTGCACGCGGCGGCCCTCGGTGACGAACCAGTAGTCGATGCTGCCCAACGCGGCGAGCACGCTGCCCTGCACGCCGGTCTCCTCGGCGACCTCACGGACCGCGGTCTGCTCGGCCGTCTCGCCCATCTCGATATGGCCCTTGGGCAGCGACCACAACATGCGGCCGCGCCGGTCGATACGCCCGATAAGCGCGGCGACCTGGCTCTCCTTAGGGCCGTCGATACCATCGATGACCAGGCCGCCTGCGGAGGTCTCGTGCACGGTGCGCAGCCGGTCCGGAGGCCGCCGCGGGCGCGACTTCTTGGACTGCCCGCCCTTGTCGGCCTTGTTTCCGTTGACGACGGTGGCGTCGTTCTTGACGGTGGCATCATTGGCGTGGCCGCCAGGACGCGGCTGCGGAACGGGGCGATTGAGCGGTTGCGCCGATTGCTCGGGTGGGGCCTCAGGAGGACCTGCCGCGCGTCGGCCACGACGTCGCCCCCGGCGCCGTCGTGGTTTGGCCTGTTCGCCGTCCGACACCCAAGCGATAGTAGCTGCCACGCATTTTCACCCCCGCCGCACTCACCGGTCGTGATAGAGCCGTTGCACGATTGTGTGAGTGCGCGGCCTGGGGGCCGCTTGATCGTCGCCTGACTAGGCTGTCCGAACGTGCCGCCCTCCACCGACGCCGAACTGCTTGCCACCGCGCAAGTGGAACTGAACCGCCACGGCGAGGTGCTGCGCGAACTCGGCCGGCTTTTCGCTGACGCCGGCCACGAGTTGTATCTCGTCGGCGGCAGCGTCCGCGACGCGCTCCTGGGTCGTCCGCTGACCGACCTGGACTTCACCACCGACGCCCGACCCGAGCAGATGCAGAAGTTGCTGCGGCCGTGGGCCGACGCGCTGTGGGACACCGGCATCGAGTTCGGCACCCTCGGCGTCGGCAAGGGCGACGAACGCCTCGAGATCACCACCTACCGCGCCGACACCTACGACCAGGTGTCGCGCAACCCGGAGGTGCGCTTCGGCGACAACCTCGATGACGACCTGGTGCGACGCGACTTCACCGCCAACGCGATGGCCGTGCGCATCACCGCCGACGGCCCCGCCGAGTTCCACGACCCCCTCAACGGGCTCGCGGCGCTGCGCGCGAGGGTGCTCGACACCCCCGCCGCCCCCGAGGTGTCCTTCGGTGACGACCCCCTGCGCATGCTGCGCGCCGCGCGCTTCGTCTCGCAGCTGGAGTTCACCGTGGCGCCGCGGGTGATCACCGCGCTGGTGGCGATGGCCCCGCAGCTGGGCCGCATCACCGCCGAGCGGGTGGCCGCCGAACTCGACAAACTGCTGCTCGGCGCCGACCCGGTCGCGGGCGTCGACCTGATGGTGCAGTCCGGAATGGGCGACGTGGTGCTGCCCGAGGTGGGCGCAATGCGCATGGCCATCGACGAACACCACCAGCACAAGGACGTCTACTGGCATTCGCTGACCGTGCTGCGCCAGGCGATCGCGCTCGAGGACGACGGGCCCGATCTGGTGCTGCGCTGGGCGGCGCTGCTGCACGACATCGGCAAGCCCGCCACCCGCAAGCACGAACCGGACGGCGGCGTCAGCTTCCACCACCACGAGGTCGTCGGCGCGAAGATGGCGCGTAAACGGCTGCGCGCGCTGAAGTACTCCAAGCAGATGATCGACGACGTCTCGCAGCTGGTGTACCTGCACCTGCGGTTCCACGGCTACGGCGGCGGCAAGTGGACCGACTCGGCGGTGCGCCGCTACGTGACCGATGCCGGCCCGCTGCTGTCGCGGCTGCACAAGCTCGTGCGCGCCGACTGCACCACCCGCAACAAGCGCCGCGCGGCTCGCCTCCAGGCCAACTACGACGATCTCGAGAACCGGATCGCCGAACTCGCCGAGAAGGAGGACCTTGCGCGGGTGCGGCCCGACCTCAACGGCAACGAGATCATGGAGATCCTCGGCATCCCCGCCGGCCCCCAGGTCGGCGAGGCATGGCAATACCTCAAGGAGCTTCGCCTCGACCGCGGCCCGCTGTCGCGCGACGAGGCGGTCGAGGAACTGCTGGCGTGGTGGAACTCAAAGGGCGGGCGATAACCCGCACGGAACCGAACGTCGGGCTGGTGCGTCCGATCAGGCATGGACTACTGCCTGGGCGACGGCGACGGCTCCGCGACGATCTGGTCCGCGGCGCCCGATCTGGACGTCGACGGTAACGGCGCGTTCGACGCGGTCGGCATCGACTTCGACGGTGACGGTCTGCTCGACGACGCGATGGCCGACCTCGACGCCGACGGTGTGGCCGACCATCTGGTGCGCGACCATGCCGACGCCGCAACCTATTTCACCGACGACGGGACCGGAACGTGGGCGGTCAGCGTGGAGCGGGGGCTGCGGTGGTTCGGGCTCGACGGTGTTGAACAGTTCGGCGGGCCGCTGGTCGACCTCGACGCCGACGGTCAGGTCGACGACCGCTTGACCGACAGCGACGGCGACGGGTTGGCCGACCGTGCGCTCGCAGGGGAGAACGCCTACGTCGACGCCGACGCCGACGGCTCGTGGGACGTCAAGCTGACCGACAGTGACGGCGACGGCCTGGCCGACTCGGCCACCCGGCTATGAACGCGGCTAGCCGCGGCCCGTCCCGGGCGGGCCCGCGAACGCCTGCGCGATGCCCAACCACTCGTCGGCGTCCACACCGTCCGCGTGCACATCGAGCCGCGAGCGCGGTCGCCGCTGGGTCACCAGCATGCAGAAGTCCTCCGCCGAACCGGTGACACGCTGGGTCGCCTCCTCCGGACCCCACGACCACGTCGAGCCGTCGGGTGCGCGCAACTCGACGCGGAACGGCTCGGCCGGCGGCTGACGACCGTTGATCACGAACGAGAAGTCGCGGGTGCGCACGCCGATGTGGGCGATCGAGCGCAGCTTCGCGGTGGGTGGGCGCCGCACACCGAGCGCGTCGGCGACATCGAGGCCATGCGCCCAGGTCTCCATCAGCCGTGCCGTCGCCATCGACGCGGCGCTCATCGGCGGGCCGAACCATGGCAGCTTTCGTCCGTCGGCGACGGTCAGCAGTTCGTCGTGTAACCGGGTCCGGGTGGTGCGCCAATCGGCGAGCAGTTCGGGTGGCGGTGTGGCCGCCAACTCCTCGGCCGCCGCGTCGACGAAGCCGGTCGGGTTCTTGCCTGCCTCCTCGAGGAGACCGGCGAAGGCCGCCTCGTCGGTGACCGCGGTGAGCGCGACGCGGTCGGTCCACAACAGATGCGCGATCTGGTGCGCGATCGTCCAGCCCTGCGCGGGAGTGGGCTCGGCCCACCGCGCGACCGGAAGCTCGGCGACGATGGCGTCGAGGTCGTCGCTCTCGGCGCGCAGATCGGCGACCATCGGCGCGGCACCTGCCATGCCGGTCACCTTAACCCGGAGTCGACGCGCGTCTGGCGATTGTCGCGTGTGCGGCCAAACCCGCGAGGTATACGCCGACACCGGCCAGGGCGAGCACCGGTTGGTGTCCGTCCGGCGGAATCACGCTCGCCGTCAACGCGATTGCGGCGATGAACGTCATCCAGAACAGCGAGTCCTGCACGGTGAACACGTGCCCACGCAAGGCGTCGTCGACGTCGACCTGCATGGCGTTGTCCGCGCACAGCTTGACCACCTGACCCGCCATGCCGAGGAAGAACCCGCACGCCACCATCATCGCCAGCTGCAGCCCGGAACCGATGAGCTGGACCACAGCCGCTACGGCCAACGCGCCGTTGGCCGTGGCATACCGTCCCCAGCGCCGCACCGCGACCGGCATGACGGCGGCGGCGAGGAAGGATCCCGCCCCCGTCGCCGCCACGAACAACACCGCGGTGCCCAACCCGGCGACCTCGTGAGTGTCGGTGTGCCGCACCATCACCAGCACCACAAGGCTGTTGATGCCGAACACCACCCGGTGTGCGGCCAGCCCCGTCAGCGTCGCCGCGACGGCCGGCACGGCCACCACGGTCCGGATGCCGTGCACCCAACCGAGGGCGACGGCGTAGACCACCGAGCCGTGCACCGCACGCGCGCTGTCGTCGGGGCCGAGCACGTGCGGGGGGAAGCGCCACGCCAGCCAGAGCGCCAGCGACACCGGAACGGCCGCGATCAGGATGATCGCAGCGGCGCCGGCGTCGTCGGCGCCGAACAGCCACCGCGGCAGCAGCATGAAGTTCGCGCCGAGGAAGGCCGCCGCCGCGCCGGTCGCGATCGCGACGGAGTTCATCGCCACCACTTGGTCTCTCGGCACGACATGCGGCAGCGCCGCCGACAACCCGGACGAGACGAAGCGGGTGAACCCGTTGACGATCAGCGCGCAGCACAGGATCGCCAGATCGCCCGCCCCGGATTCGAGCAGCTGCGCGACGGCGAGCACCAGCACCAGCCGGCCCGCATTCGCCGCGACGAGCACCAGCCGGCGATCCCAGCGGTCGAGCAGCGCACCGGCAAACGGGCCGAGCAGCGAATAGGGAAGGAACAACACCGCGAACGCGCCGGCGATCGCCCACGGCTCGGCCGCGCGCTGCGGATTGAACAGGATCGCGCCCGCCAGCCCCGCCGAGAACAGCCCGTCACCGAACTGGCTCAGCAGCCGTAGTTCCAGCAGTCGCCGGAACTCGGGCAGGCCGCGCACCGACCGCCAGACGGCGACGGGCGCGCGGAAATCGGGCACGGGGGATCGCGTTCTCCAGAAGCGGGGGATCGGACCGCATCCACAGTACAAATATCGGGGCGGCGTCGCGCTTGTCCGCCATGACGGGGGCCGCCGGTGCCATGATGGACGCGTGGCGCAGTCCGAAGACCCGGAGGATTTCATCGCTCCTGCCGCGCCGCGTGTGCGGGCGGGAACGCTGCTGCTGGCCAACACCGACCTGCTGGAGCCGACGTTCCGGCGCAGCGTCATTTACATCGTCGAACACAACGACGGCGGCACGCTCGGCGTGGTGCTGAACCGGGCGAGTGAGACGGCGGTCTACAACGTGTTGCCGCAGTGGGCGAAACTGGCCGCCAAACCGAAGACGATGTTCATCGGCGGACCGGTCAAACGGGATGCGGCGCTGTGCCTGGCGACGCTGCGGGTCGGGATGGAGGCCGCCGACGCCCCCGGCCTGCGTCATGTCCAGGGCCGGATGGTGATGGTCGATCTGGATGCCGATCCCGACTCGATCGCGCCGGTGGTGGAAGGCATCCGGATCTTCGCCGGCTATTCGGGTTGGACCATCGGCCAGCTCGAGGGCGAGATCGAACGCGACGACTGGATCGTGTTGTCGGCGTTACCGTCCGACGTTCTGGTCGAACCGCGGGTCGATCTGTGGTCGCGGGTGCTGCGCAGGCAACCGTTGCCGCTGTCGCTGCTCGCGACGCATCCGATCGACGTCAGCCGCAACTAGGCGTCAGCGCACGACAGCGTGCAGGTGGCGCATGCGACCCCGCAACCGCCCGACGTGGCGGTGGCCGCTTCGCTGCGCGCAACAATTTTCGCGCTCTGCCAGCATCCGGCTCCCACGGTCGCCACTGCCCCGATCACGCACACCGCCAGTGCGACGACGGCGGTGCCGGGGTCGGCGACCAGCGCCACCGCACCGCCCGCCGCGAGCATCGCGGCCGCCGCCAGTTGGGTGGGTGCCACCGACCGCAACACGGTCCGCACCGGATCCCCCGAGTGCGGGCGGCGCAGCAGCCAGGCACCGATCGCGGCGGTGGCGCCGGCAGCGCACAGGCAGAGAACCGCGGCGATGAGCATGGGGCTCAGGATAACGAGAGCCGTGTCGTGGCGAGAGGTTGGGACGTCCCCCGGGCGCCAGGCTTCGCCCGGGGGACGGGCCTAACCCGGCAGGCCCGGCTGGGTTCCCAGCGCGGTCGCGCTCGGGAACTGTGGGGCGGCCGGAGCCGTCGCTGCGGACGGCGGGTTGGACACCGGCGATGCCGCGCCGGGAGCGGCCGGGGGAGTCGCACCGGGGGCAGCGGGCGCGGCGGGAGGAGCCGCGCCGGGAGCCCCGGGCACTGTGACCCGGAAACCGTTGACGATCGCGTCGGTGGCCTCGGCGGCCGGGACCACCTGGTCGACGCTGGTGGTGACGGCCAGAGACACCAGGTATTTGTCCGGCCCGGCGGTGGCGATGACGTGGCGCCGCGAGGTGTTCAGCGTCATGTTGTTCTCGCGGTAGGTGCCTTCGATCAGCGCAGACGGCATTCCGCCGAAGTCGGCGAACGATGCGTCGGTGCTGCGCCAGGCGGGCAGCTTCTGGCTGTCGATGAAGCCGTGGCTGATCGCCTCTTTGGGGTCGAAGTCACCGACGAGCTTGTACACCACGACCTGTGCGTTCGAGGTGTACAGCCCATTACCGCCGACCCGGTCCGCGATGACGGCGAACGCGTCGGGCACGTTCGGGTCGGGGACGTGCGCCCAGCCGCGCGGCATCGGCAGCACGATGTTGAGCGCCTTGAAGTCGCGGCTGTTCTGCGGCTCGAGCTGCACACCCTTGTCGGCGAAGAACTCGGCGAGGGTGCCCGACGTGGCGGGCACGATCGTCGCGACCGGTGGCGCGGGGACGGGCTGCGCGGCCAGACCGGGCGATGCGGCGGCGGGCGCACCCGCAACGGTGCCCGCGGGAGCCCCGGCAGCGGTGCCGGCCGGTATTCCGGCGGCGGCTGCGGGTGCGGGCGCCGCGACACCCGCCTGCGCCGGCGCCGCGATACCGGCCTGCGCCGGCGTCGCGATACCGGCCGGAGCGGTGGCGGAACTCACACCCTGCTGCGTGAGGGTCTGTGCGTTCGGCGCGACGGTGACGGTCTGCGTGACCGTGGCGGGCGCGGGCTGCGGCGGTTGCGGTGCGAGGGGTTCGGCCGATGCGGTCGTGCCCGCGAAGCCGAGGACGCCGGCGGTGGCGGCGGCCACACCTGCGGCCAGAATCCGCCAGCGAGGGGCGATCTCGATCATCTGCGTCGGTCCTTCCGAACAGCACGGGGAGGGTCAGGCGCTGACTGTATCGACCGGCGAAGCACGGCCACCACCGTCGGAATCGACCTGCAACCGTGTTCTGACTTCCCCGCAATGGAACCGAGACCGACCCGTGGCCGAAGAAGCGCGGATAGGCGTGCTTATACCCTGTTCACGTGACAGAAGCGCCGACCACAGACACCCCGCAGCACCGCTACACCGCGGAGCTGGCCGGGCAGATCGAGCGCACCTGGCAACAGCGGTGGGCCGACGCAGGGACCTTCAACGTGCCGAACCCCGTGGGGTCGCTGGCGCCGACCGATGGTTCGCCGGTGCCCGCCGACAAGATGTTCGTCCAGGACATGTTCCCGTATCCCTCCGGAGAGGGCCTGCACGTCGGGCACCCGCTGGGCTACATCGCGACCGATGTCTACGCCAGGTATTTCCGTATGACCGGGCGCAACGTGTTGCACGCCTTGGGATTTGACGCATTCGGACTGCCCGCGGAACAGTACGCCATCCAGACCGGGACGCACCCGCGCATCCGGACCGAGGCGAACATCGTCAACTTCAAGCGTCAGCTGGGGCGGCTGGGCTTCGGACACGACCCTCGACGCAGCTTCGCCACCACCGACGTCGACTACTACAAGTGGACCCAGTGGATCTTCCTGCAGATCTACAACGCGTGGTTCGACCGGGACGCGCAGAAGGCCAGGCCGATCGCGGAGCTGATCGAGCAGTTCGAATCCGGGGCCCGCGCACTCGACGACGGCCGGGCCTGGTCGGAGCTCTCGGCGTCCGAGCGCGCCGACGTCATCGACTCCTATCGGTTGGTCTACCGGGCCGACTCACTAGTGAACTGGTGTCCGGGACTGGGCACCGTGCTGGCCAACGAGGAAGTCACCTCCGACGGCCGCAGCGAGCGCGGCAACTTCCCGGTATTCCGGAAACGGTTGCGGCAGTGGATGATGCGCATCACCGAATACTCCGACCGTCTGCTCGACGATCTCGAACTGCTGGACTGGCCGGAGAAGGTCAAGACCATGCAGCGCAACTGGATCGGCCGCTCGACCGGCGCGGCGGTCCTGTTCAGCACCGACGCCGGCGACATCGAGGTGTTCACCACCCGGCCGGACACGCTGTTCGGTGCGACGTACATGGTGCTGGCGCCCGAGCACGAACTCGTCGACCGGCTGGTCGCCGATGCGTGGCCCGCCGATGTCGACGAGCGCTGGACGTACGGCGCGGCGACGCCGGCCGAGGCCGTGGCCGCCTACCGTGCGGCGATCGCGGCGAAGTCCGACCTGGAGCGTCAGGAGAACAAGACCAAGACCGGCGTGTTCGTCGGCGCGTACGCGACGAATCCCGCCAATGGACAACGTGTCCCGGTGTTCATCGCCGACTACGTGCTGCTGGGGTACGGCACCGGGGCCATCATGGCCGTCCCCGGACACGATCAGCGCGACTGGGAGTTCGCCCACCAGTTCGGGCTGCCCATCGTGGAAGTCGTTTCCGGAGGCGATATCTCGGAGGCCGCATACACCGGCGACGGCGAGATCGTGAACTCCGACTACCTCAACGGGTTGAGCATCGCGTCGGCCAAGGAGGCGATCACGACGCGGCTGGCCGAAGAGGGCCGCGCCCAGCCGCGCGTCGAATACAAGCTGCGGGACTGGCTTTTCGCGCGGCAACGGTATTGGGGCGAGCCGTTTCCCATCGTGTACGACGCCGACGGCCGTGCGCACCCGCTTCCGGAGTCGGCGCTGCCGGTCGAGCTGCCCGACGTTCCCGACTACTCGCCGGTGCTGTTCGACCCCGACGACGCCGACAGCGAACCGTCGCCGCCGCTGGGCAAGGCCACGTCGTGGGTGAACGTGGAGCTGGACCTCGGCGACGGGCTCAAGCCCTACACCCGCGACACCAACGTCATGCCGCAGTGGGCCGCGAGCTCCTGGTACGA
Organism: Mycolicibacterium komanii; assembly: GCF_001050035.1. The sequence goes on along the minus strand of NZ_CVTA01000014.1, from coordinate 69,270 downwards.
GCTGCGCTACACCGACCCGCACAACCCGAACGAGATGTGCGCCAAGGAGAACGAGGCCTACTGGATGGGGCCGCGGCCGGACGAACACGGCGCACAGGACCCCGGCGGTGTCGACCTGTACGTCGGCGGCGTCGAGCACGCGGTCTTGCACCTGCTGTACTGCCGGTTCTGGCACAAGGTGCTCCACGACCTCGGGCACGTCAGTTCCCGTGAGCCGTACCGCAGGCTGGTGAACCAGGGCTATATCCAGGCGTTCGCGTACACCGACTCGCGCGGTGCGTACGTCCCCGCGGCGGAAGTCGTTGAGCGAGAAGGCAAGTTCTACTGGGATGGGCCCGACGGTGAGATCGAGGTGTTCCAGGAGTTCGGCAAGATCGGCAAGAGTCTGAAGAACTCGGTGTCGCCGGACGAGATCTGCGACAACTACGGCGCCGACACCCTGCGGGTCTACGAGATGTCGATGGGCCCGCTGGAGGCCTCGCGGCCGTGGGCCACCAAGGACGTCGTCGGCGCACACCGGTTCCTGCAGCGCGTGTGGCGGCTGGTGGTCGACGAGGAGACCGGCGACACCCGCGTCGTCGAACACGAGGCCATCGACGACGAGACGCTGAAGTTGTTGCACCGCACCATCGCCGGCGTGTCCGACGACTTCATCAACCTGCGTAACAACACCGCGGCGGCCAAACTCATCGAGTACACGAACCATCTGACCAAACAGGGCGTGACCGCCCGTGCGGCGTTGGAACCGCTGGTGTTGATGGTCGCGCCGCTCGCCCCGCATCTGGCGGACGAGCTGTGGCGGCGACTGGGCCACGACCAGACGTTGGCGCACGGGCCGTTCCCGGTGGCCGACCCGCAGTACCTCGTCGAGGACACCGTCGAATACCCCGTGCAGGTGAACGGAAAGGTGCGCGGCCGGGTGACGGTCGCGGCGGACGCGGACGCCGACACACTCGAAGCGGCCGCGTTGGCCGACGAGAAAGTGCAGGCCTTCATCAACGGCGCGACGCCGAAGAAGGTCATCGTGGTGGCGGGCCGCCTGGTCAACATCGTCGTCTGACTTGTGATTTCGGTGCACTACCAGTCGCTGTGCGATCGGTAGTGCACCCAAATCGCCCGGCAGGGAACCGGCACGGGCATTGCGTGCGTCTAATCACGCGTGCTTGCGGAGTATCTGCGCGTCCAGGACGGCGTCATCACGTCCGCTCAGGCTAGAGAGGCCGGCCTCAGCGATCAGTCGGTACAGCGTCGGGTGCGAACCGGCCAGTGGAGGCGGTGCGCGAAAGGGGTCTACTTTGTGGACGACCGTGAGTTCACCGATGCTGCACGGGTGCGTGCGGGAGTCTGGGGGTACGGCGAGAATGCAGTCGCCAGCGGTCTTACCGCGGCATGGTGGCACGGCCTGACCCATTACGCGCCGGACGTCGTCGAGGTCACTGCGGGGCGGACCGCGACTGGACGCTGCCACAGCGGTACCCGGCTGCGGCGGCGCAACCTCGACCCGAGGGATGTCACCGAAGTGCATCGATTGCGTGCCACCGCGAAGCCGTTGACGGTGCTCGAAGCGGCGACGAAGCGCCGTGACGGTGCCAAGCTGATGGACAGTGCTTTGCAACGGCACGTTGACCTGCGCGATCTGTGGCGAGCCCAACTCCGAAACAAGGGTCGCTACGGTTCTCCCGCCGCGCGAATCCTCTTGCAGGCAGCTGCCGATGACGCTCGCTCCGCCGCTGAACGACTGCTCGTCAAACTGCTGCGGGAGGCGGGGATTACCGGATGGAAGGCGAACTACCCCGTCGGCGGCTACAAAGTCGATGTGGCCTTCCCGGGCGCGAAGATCGCGCTGGAGACCGACGGCTGGGCCTTTCACTCGGATGCCGACGTCTTCCAGGTCGACCGCAAGCGGCAGAACGCGATCGCCCTGTCGGGCTGGCAGGTGTTGCGGTTCACTTGGCTGGACCTCACCGTCTATCCCGAGCGCGTGATCGCCACAATCTGTGAGGCGCTTCGGTGCGCTACCAGTCGCTGAGCGATGGGTAGTGCACCGAAATCACTACTTGCGGGGGCGGACCACGACCTCGTGCACGTGGGCGTCCTGCGGGGTGTGCACCGCGTCGGCGATGACCTTCGCCACGCTTTCCGGGCTCAGGAACCGCGACGGGTCGTACTCGCCGCCCTCGTAGGCGACCAGCCCCTCCTGCATCTCGGTGGCGATCCGCCCCGGATGCACCGATGTCACCCGCAGCGCCGGTTCGTCGTTACGCAGCGAGTCGGCGAACGACCGCAACGCGAACTTGCTCGCCGAATACGACGCCAGCCCCGGCGACGCGTTGATGCCCGACCCCGAGTTGACGAACAGCACGTGCCCGCGCGCGGCCCGCAACGCCGGCAGCAGCGCGAGCGTAAGTGCCACCGCCCCAATGACATTGACGTCCATGGTGGTGCGCCACTCGTCGACGGTCGATTCGGCCACCCGGCCCGGGAACGCCACCCCCGCGTTGTGGATCAGCACATCGAGTTCGACGATCGGCTCGACAGCGGCCTCGATACTCGACACGTCGGACAGGTCGATCGGCCACGTCGTCGCACCGAACTCCGCGGCGACCTCGTCGAGCGCGGCCGACGGCCGCCCCGCCAGGAACAACGTGTGGCTGTCGGCGAGCGCCCGCGCGATCGCCGTTCCGAGCCCTCGCGAGGCGCCCGTGATCATCGCGGTCGGCATGTCGAAACCCTACCGACCTGCGTTTCGCGACGAACCGTCGCATCATGGACACGATGCCCATCGATCACAGCTTCGCCCCGACCCAGCTCGCGGCCCGCGCCGCATACCTGCTGCGGGGCAATGACCTGGGCACCATGACCACCGCCGCCCCGCTGCTGTACCCGCACATGTGGAGCTGGGACGCGGCGTTCGTTGCGATCGGGCTGGCACCGCTGAGCGTCGAGCGCGCCGTCGTCGAACTCGACACGCTGCTCTCGGCGCAGTGGACCAACGGGATGATCCCGCACATCGTCTTCGCCAACGGCGTCGACGGCTATTTCCCCGGCCCGGCGCGCTGGGCCACGTCCGCGCTCGCCGCGCACGCCCCGCGCAACCGGCACACCTCGGGCATCACCCAGCCGCCGGTGCACGCGATCGCCGTGCAGCGCATCCTCGATCACGCCCGCACCCGCGGTCGGTCCACCCGCGCCGTCGCCGAGGCGTTCCTCGACCGGCGCTGGTCGGATCTGGTCCGCTGGCACCGCTGGCTCGCCGAGGCCCGCGACCCCAAGGAGCGCGGCCGCGTCACGCTGTACCACGGCTGGGAGTCCGGCATGGACAACTCGCCGCGCTGGGACAGCGCGTACGCCAACGTCATTCCGGGCAACGTGCCCGAATACCAGCGCGAGGACAACGCGATCGTCACCGACGCCACCCAGCGTCCATCCGACCTCGAGTACGACCGCTACCTGTGGCTGTTGGAGGAGATGAAGTCGGCGCGCTACGACGACGAATTGCTGCCCAAGGTCATGAGTTTCGCGGTCGAGGACGTGTTCGTCTCGGCCATCCTCGCGGTGGCATGCGACGTGCTTGCCGAGATCGGCGAAGACTACGGCCGGCCCCGCGCCGACGTCCGCGACCTCTACGCATGGGGTAAGCGGTTCCGCGAGGGAGTCATCGACACCACTGACGAGAGAAGCGGCGCCGCAAAGGATTTTGATCTCAGGACCGGTAAGTGGGTGGCCACCGAGACGGTCGCGCAGTTCGCTCCGTTGCTGTGCGGCGGGCTACCGCACGACAAGGAACGCGCCCTGGTGAAACTCCTCGAGGGCCCGCGATTCTGCACGCATCCGGACCTGAAGTACGCGAGCATCCCGTCGACGTCGCCGGTGTCGCGGGACTTCCGGCCGCGCGAATACTGGCGCGGACCGGTCTGGCCGGTGATGACGTGGCTGTTCTCCTGGTGCTTCGCGCGCCGCGGCTGGGCCGAACGCGCCCGGTTGCTGCGCCAGGAGGGTCTGCGCCAGGTCAGCGACGGCACCTTCGCCGAATACTACGAACCGTTCACCGGCGAGCCGCTGGGCAGCATGCAACAGTCGTGGACCGCGGCCGCGGTCCTGGACTGGTTGGGATAGTTCGCTACTCGGCCAACCGCTCGAGTGGATCGATGGCCTTGGTCAGCGTCTCGAGATCTTCGGGGCTCAACTTCGCCAACAGGCTGGCCAGATGCGCGCGCCGCACTTCGAGGGCCTCCTGGTGCTGGGCGCGGCCCTCCGGCGTGATGTCGACGAGCACCGCACGCAGGTCGGACGGGTCGCGGGAGCGTTTCACCAGGCCCAGCTTCTCCAGCCGGCGGATCGCGACGGTCGTCGTGGGTGTGCGGACGCGTTCGTGGGCGGCCAGATCGGTCATCCGCATCGGGCCCTGCTCCAGCAGCGTCAGCAGGATCGACAGCTGGGCCAGTGTGAGGTCACCGGCGTCGTTGCGGCTGGTGTCGCTGCGCCGCAGAACGGAGAAAACCCGCGAGAGAACCCGCTGCAGCTCTCCTGACAGCTCCGCGACCTGCGGTTCCACGACTTCCGCCATAATTTCGGCAGTCTAACCTGTCTGCCGGTGCCAGGATGCGTGACGGACGCGTTAGTTCAAAGTCGTCGGATCAGAGCACCTGTGACAGGAACCGCTGCAGGCGTTCGGTCTCAGCCGCCTCGAAGATCCGCTCCGGCGGGCCGGCCTCGACCACCTTGCCGTAGTCCATGAACACGACCGCGTCCGACGTCGACCGGGCGAAGCCCATCTCGTGGGTCACCACGACCATCGTCATCCCGTCGGCCCCGAGGTCGGCGATCAGCGCGAGGATGCCCTTGACCAACTCGGGGTCGAGTGCCGACGTCGCCTCGTCGAAGAACATCACCTGCGGCGCCATCGCCAAGGCCCGTGCGATGGCCACCCGCTGCTGTTGTCCGCCGGACAACGTGGTCGGCCGCACGTCGGCCTTGTTGCGCAGGCCGACGCGGTCCAGTTGCGCCAGCCCGAGCTCACGGGCCTCGTCGGCGCTGAGCCGTTTGAGCTTGCGCGGCGCGAGCGTCACGTTGTCCAGCACGCTGCGGTGGGGGAACAGGTTGAAACTCTGGAAGACCATCCCGATGCGTTGGCGCAACTGGTCGGGATTGTCGCCGAGCACCGAACGACCGTCGAGCAGGATGTCGCCGCGGTCGGGTTCGTACAACCGGTTCAGCGTCCGCAACAGTGTGGACTTCCCCGACCCCGACGGCCCGATCACCGCCGTGGTCGTGCCCGCAGGCACATCGATGTCCACCCCCCGCAACACCGGGTTCGGACCGAACGCGAGATGGATGTCGTTGGCGCTCAACGACACCGGATCGAAGCTCGGCGCGCTCATCAGATCATCTCCTGGGACGCGGCCACCGGAAGCGGATCCTCCTCGGAGGGTTTTCGTCCCCGACGCAGGCGGTTGTCGATGTAGTTGACCAGATGCGTCAGCGGCACCGTCAACAGCAGGTAGAACAAGCCCGCGGCCACCAGCGGCGACAGGTTGCCGGTCTGGGCGTTGAGGTCGCGCCCGACCTGGAACAGCTCACGCTGGTTGGCCACCAGACCCAGGAAGTACACCAGCGACGAGGCCTTCAGCAGCGAGATGAACTGGTTCATCAGGGCCGGCAGCACCCGCCGCACACCCTGGGGCACCACCACCAGCCGCATAGACGAGGTATACGAGAAGCCCAGTGCGCGTGAGGCTTCCAGTTGACCCGGTTCGACGCTCTGGATGCCCGACCGGAAGATCTCACCGACGTAAGCCGCGGCCATCAGGCCCAGCGCCGCGATGCCCAGCGGGTAGGGGTTGTTGCCGGTCAGCCCACCCACGACCGGGCCGACCCCGAGACCGATCAGCAGAATGATGACCACCTCGGGCAGCCCGCGGAAGATGTCGGTGTACACCCGCGCAGGCCAGCGCAGCCAGCGGTGCCGCGAGATTCCCGCGACCGCCAGTAGCATTCCCAGCACCAGCCCGATGACGGCGGCGCTGACCGTCAGGATCAGGGTGTTCGGCAGGCCGGTCTTGAGCAGATCCGGAACGGCCTGACGGTACAGGTCCCAGTTGAGGAACGCGTCTTTCAGTTGCGCCAACACCGATTTCGGGGCCGCGGGCCCGGACGACGGCGCCTGCTGATTCTCCGCGGCGATCGCGTTGAAGTCCGGCAGCTGCGGCGGGGGAGCGGCCTTCGAACCCGGCTTCCATCCCGGCGGCAGCGCGCGGGGTACCCACTCCGAGTACAGCCGCGCCCACGTGCCGTCGGCGATCACCGCGTCCAGCCCGGAATTCAACGCGTCGATCAGCGGCCGGTTCTCCTTGGCCACCGCCCAGGCGACGAAATTGTCCAAGCTGAACGTGTTTTCGATGATCTCGGCCGGATCACCCGGCTGCACGGTGCCCGACGCCTGCTGCGACGGTGCCACCCACGCGTCGATCTGCCGCGTCTTCAGGCTCGCGTAGACGGTGTTGTAGTCGGGGTACTTGACCGGCTGCAAGTGCAGCGTGTCGATGACGTACGACTCCTGCACAGTGCCCTGCACCACGCCGATGCGCTGTCCTGGGCCCAGCTTGTCGAAGCCGGTGATCGGCGAGCCGGTGGGCACGACGAGCGAAAAGTAGCCGAAGTCATAGCCGTTGGTGAAACCGACCGTGCGGCGCCGCGGTTCGGTCGTGGTGATCGACGAGGACCCCACGTCGAAGCGTCGCGCCGCGACCTGCGCCAGCAGGCCGGAGAATTCGGTGCCGACGAAGTTGATCCGCAGGCCGAGTTTGTCGGCGACGGCGCGCAGCACCTCGTTGTCGAATCCGGTGAACTGGCCCGCCGAGTTGATGCAGATGCTCGGCGGCGCATCCGACAGGGTGCCCACGGTCAGGGTGCCGGGCTGGATCAGCCCCAGTGCGTCGACGTTGATCGCCGACAGGGGTTCGACGCCGGGGGTGGTGTAGCGGTCCTCCTCGGGGCCGGTCGCCGCGGCGGCCAGGTTGGTCGGCAGGGCGCTGGCGCTCTCGACGCCGGGTGGTGCGCACTGGTCGACGTTGGCGTGCGCGGGCCCGGCCAGGCCGACGCCGGTCACCAACACCGCCACGAGCGCCACGGCGGACGTTCTGCAGAGCCGCACGAACGGGGTCATCTGAGCAACGTAACCGGCAGCGGCGCGGTTACGCCGACTTGGGCTCGATCAGAACGCAACCGACGAGGCGCCCGCCCCGCGCAGCACTCCCCGTCGCACCAGTTCGTTGACCATGATGCGGCCCATCGCCTCACTGCGGGAAACACACGCGCTGCGTGCGCCCTCCTCGTCGCCACGACCGATCGCGGCCGTCTCGTCCTCGTAGAACGGCAACATCTCGTCGTGGTCGCTGAGGTACTGAACCCAGAACGCGCGAGGCGTGAACGCCTGCACCGACCGGATCAACGCCGTCAGCCGCGGGCCCGCGTACTCGTCGGTGATCGCGGTGCGGTACTGCCAGGCCGCGTCGTAGAAGGCGCGTGAGTCACGGGTGCTGCGCAGGGTGTCGGTCAACGTGCCCAGCCTGCCCACCACGCGGTGCTCCGGATCGGCGGCGGCGCGTGCGGAGGCCATCCCGGTCAGGAACCCGTGCAGTTCGTGGTGTTCGCGGACGAACGCCTCATCGAAGCGTTCGACGAAGGCGCCGCGGTGATAGCGGGTGGACAAGATGCCGTCGTGTTCCATCTGCACGACGGCCTCTTGAATCGGCACGCGTGACAACCCGAGTTCCTGCGCGATCTCGTTGCGGTCGATCCGATCGCCCGACCGCAGTTTGCCGGTCAGGACCAGGTTCACGACGTGCGCGACCACAAGGTCTTTTTCCTTGACCCCATACTTCTTGGGCATGGCGGCGACAGTCTCTCACGCAGCACGCCCAACCGGGAGGGGTTACGCCGCTTCAGCCGCCTTCATTTCGGCGGCGGTCGCGCCACCGCACCAGCGCCTCGGCCTCGGACAGGTCGTAGTCGGGCCCGTTGACCCCGACGGTCAGCATCGTGACCCCGAGTGAGGCGAGCGCTTCGGCCTCGCCGATCAGCGCCTCGGCCGTCTTGCCCGACACGCCGGCAGAGCGTTCGATGGCCTGCGGATCGCGACCCACGTCGGCGCAGTGTCCGGCCAAAACCTCGGCCTTGCGCGGATATTCGCTGCTGTCGGAGAAGCTGTGCCAGATGTCGCCGTACTCCGCGACCAGGCGCAAGGTCTTCTTCTCACCGCCGCCGCCGATCAGGACGGGGATGTCGCGGGTGGGCTGCGGGTTAAGCTTGGAGAGCCGCGACGTGATGCGGGGCATGGCCGCGGCCAGGTCGTCGAGCCGGCTACCGGCGGTGCCGAACTCGTAACCGTACTCGTCGTAATCCTTCTGCTTCCAACCCGAACCGATGCCCAGGATCAGGCGGCCGTCGCTGATGTGGTCGACGGTGCGGGCCATGTCGGCCAGCAGCTCGGGATTGCGGTACGAGTTGCACGTAACAAGCGCGCCGATCTCGATGCGCGACGTCTGCTCGGCCCAGGCGCCGAGCATGGTCCAGCATTCGTAGTGGGCGCCGTCGGGGTCGCCGTAGAGCGGGAAGAAGTGGTCCCAGTTGAAGGCGACGTCGACACCGAGGTCCTCACACCTTCGGACCGCGTCGCGGATATGGCTGTACTTCGGGGAATGTTGCGGCTGCAGCTGCACGCCGATGCGGATTGGATAGCTCACGACATATCTGTAACCCAGATCACGCCACGATATTCCCGTTCCCGAAGCGTCGAGTGGAATCGACTACTCGGCGAGCACCGACCGCAGGATCTCGATCAACTTGCGCGGCTGATCGCTCTGCACCGAGTGTCCGGAGTCCTCGACGGTAAGCACGTCCTTGAATCCCGGTGCGCGACGGGCGAACTCGGCCGCGTCGTCGTCGTTGACGAAGAACGAGTTGGCGCCGCGCACCAAGGTCGTCGTGACCTCCAGCCGCGGAACGTCGTCCCACAGCCCCTCGAACCCCTCACCCTTGCGCATCTCGTCGTAACGCCAGGTCCATGTGCCGTCCTCGAGCCGGCGGGCGTTGTGGAACACGCCGCGCCGCAACGACTCCCGGTCGCGGTGCGGCGCCGCGGCGACGGTCTTCTGCAGCATCGCGTCGAACGAGGGGAAGATGCGATCGCCCTGCACCAGGGCGACGGTGCCCTTCTGCGCGTCGGTCATCTCGGTGTGCCGCTCGGGCGCCGACGGCGTTACGTCGACGAGCACCAGCCGGCGCACCAGGTCCGGCGACTCCACGGCCAGTCGCAACGCGGTCAGGCCGCCCAAGGACATCCCGACGACGAGATCGGCCTGCGAGGCCAGTGAACGCACGACGGGCTCGATCGCGACGGCGTTGCTCTTCGGCCCGTAGTCGCCGTCCTCGCGCCAGGCCGATCGACCGTGTCCGGGGAGATCGACGGCGAGCGCCGGTTCACCGAGGCCGACGATCACGGTGTCCCAGGTGTGCGCGTTCTGACCGCCGCCGTGCAGGAACACCACCCGCGGCGACGCCTCACCGAACTTCAGCGCGCTGATGGAACCGGAGTCGATGCGCTCGGCGCGCGGCACCGCCTCGACACCGGCCTGCCGCGCGTTCTCCTCGAGGAAGATGAACTCGTCGAGCGCTGCCAGTTCGTCGTCTGCGGATATCTCGCTCACGGGAAAAACCCTACAAAACGCGAAATGTGGAGCCCCAGCGGCGCTACGCGCCGGCGGGACTCCACAAATCGCGGGAAGAGAGTCAGCCCTCGATGAAGGTCTCGAGCTGTGCCCGGGCGATGTCGTCCGGAAGCTGCTTGGGCGGGCTCTTCATCAGGTACGCCGAGGCCGCCTCGACCGGCCCGCCGATGCCGCGGTCCTTGGCGATCTTCGCGGCGCGCACGGCGTCGATGATGACGCCGGCCGAGTTCGGCGAGTCCCACACCTCGAGCTTGTACTCGAGGTTCAACGGCACGTCGCCGAACGCGCGGCCCTCGAGCCGGACGTAGGCCCACTTGCGGTCGTCGAGCCAGCCGACGTGGTCGGACGGGCCGATGTGGACGTCCTTGGTTTTGAACTCGCGCTGCAGGTTGCTGGTCACGGCCTGGGTCTTGGAGATCTTCTTCGACTCCAGCCGCTCGCGCTCGAGCATGTTGAGGAAGTCCATGTTGCCGCCGACGTTGAGCTGCATGGTGCGGTCGAGTTGCACGCCGCGGTCCTCGAACAGCTTGGCCATCACGCGGTGCGTGATCGTCGCGCCGATCTGGCTCTTGATGTCGTCGCCGACGATCGGAACCCCGGCGTCGGTGAACTTCTTCGCCCACTCCGGGTCGGATGCGATGAACACCGGCAGCGCGTTGACGAATGCCACTCCGGCGTCGATCGCGCACTGGGCGTAGAACTTGTCGGCCTCCTCCGAGCCCACCGGGAGGTAGGACACCAGGACGTCGACCTCGGCGTCCTTGAGCGCCTTGATGACGTCGACCGGATCGGAGTCGGAGACCTCGATGGTGTCGGCGTAGTACTTGCCGATGCCGTCGAGGGTCGGGCCGCGCTGCACGGTGACGTTCAGCGGCGGCACGTCGGCGATCTTGATGGTGTTGTTCTCCGACGCGAAGATCGCCTCGGACAGGTCGAAGCCGACCTTCTTGGCGTCGACGTCGAAGGCGGCGACGAACCTGACGTCGCGCACGTGGTAGGGGCCGAGGCGCACATGCATCAGGCCGGGCACGGTCGCCGTCTCGTCGGCATCGTGGTAGTACTGCACGCCCTGTACGAGCGACGACGCGCAGTTGCCCACGCCGACAATCGCGACCCGCACCTCTCCGTTGGATGACATGACGACTCTTCCCTTCGTAATCCCTGTCGTTCTTTGGTTCGGTTCTGCCTAGGGCTGCACTGTGTTGTCTGAGCGCCCTTGGCTCAGACGCTCCGCCGCTATCAACTCGTTGAGCCATTTCACTTCGCGCTCGCTCGACTCCAGCCCGAGCTGATGGAGCTGCCGGGTGTAGCGGTCGATCGAAGTGCTAGCCCGCGCGACGGCTTCACGCAGACCCTCGCGGCGTTCCTCCACCTGACGACGACGCCCCTCCAAGATCCGCATCCGGGCCTCGGCCGGGGTGCGGTTGAAGAAGGCGAGATGGACACCGAATCCGTCGTCGGAGAAGTTCTGTGGGCCCGTGTCGGCCACCAGCTCGGAGAAGCGCTGCTTGCCCTTCTCGGTGAGCTGGTAGACGCGCCTGGCCCGGCGCATCTTCGGGGTGCCGTCCGGCGCCGCGTCCTCGACGATCAGTCCGTCGTTCTGCATGCGCCGCAAGGCCGGATACAGCGATCCGTACGAAAATGCGCGGAAGGCGCCGAGCAACCCCGTCAATCGCTTGCGAAGTTCGTAGCCGTGCATCGGCGATTCCAGCAGGAGTCCCAGGATGGCGAGTTCCAGCACCGAGACACCCCCTTTGCTCGTCCGTTACGGCGATCCGACACCTCGCACCATAGTATCGCGCCGATATATTCGGCGCGAACTTCGGGTGGCCGTCGGGCGAACGGTCGGAGCCTCAGCCGGGGTAGTGGATCTGCTTGACCCGGCCGTCGCCGGCCAGCTCGATGTACCCGCTGCCGTAGTCGCTGGAGACGTAAATGTCGACCGCCACGGCCCCGGGGGTCGTCGGGTCGGTGCTCGGATCGATGGTCAGGTAGGTGCTGGTGACGTCCCCGGGTTTGATGCCCAGCGTCTCGGGCGCCCCGCGCAGCACACCCACGACGGCCTTGGCGTCGAACTTGCTCAGGTCGACCTCGACGGCGTCGCTGGTCTTCGAACTCGACGAGGGATCGTCCCAGCCGCCGCGGTAGGTGTAGTTCAGCTCGCGACGCTCCTCGGTGGGATCGGGCCGGGTCAGCGACGCGTAGTCCGGATAGACGGTGAGGCGGTAGCCGTTGGTGTCGCCGAACCGCTGCTTCATCTGCTCGATGAGACCCGTCAGCCCGCCGAGTGAGTGCAACTGCTTCGGCGGCGTGAGCACCACGGGCGTGATGCCGTCGGATTTGGCGCCCGGATCGGAGGTGAAGTTCAGCGGCGACGGGGTGTTGCCGTACAGGCCCCAACCGATCGCGATGCCGAACACCACCAGCACGCCGGCCACCGCGAGGCGCAGCCCCCAGCCGTTTCCCGCCATCGGCAGCGATCGCGGCTTCTTCAACGTGGGCAACTGGACCGGGGCGTTGTTGGTCTGAAGGTCGGCCACCAGCGCCTGAAGTTCTCCGAGCGTGGTGGCGGTGGTCGCCGCTTTGACGCGTTCACCGTGCTCGGTCATCGACAGCTGGCCTTCGCTCAGCGCGCTGTCGAGGATCTGGCAGGTGTCGTTGCGGTCGCTGTCCTTCGCCCGCGTCCCCGATGTTTGCCGTGTCGCCACGTCGATGATCGTAGAAGTAAAGATCGGCGAGTTCGCAGCGGATCTCAGCGGATCAGACCCTGTGAAGTCATCACGGCCAGCAGCGCTCCGTCGCGACCGCGCAGCGAGCCGTACGCCGAGACGCCTCCGCTGGCGACCGAGCCGCGCGCCTCGAGCAGCCGCCACGAGGTGGACGGCACCAGGTGTGCGCCGGGCTGCCACACCAGGCTGAGGTCGAGGCTCAGCAGCCATGCGTCGACGAATCCGCTGACCTTGCCCGGTGCGTCGAAGAGGTGGGCGTCGGCGTGCAGAACGTCGGCGATCTGCGGATGGGGCAGTGGGTCGGAGGCGGTGTCGCCGCTGTCGGCGCTCAGCCATAACGCGACCTCCGGGCGGCGGTCGGCGAAGCGGGTGAGGCTCGCCGGATAGTCCACGCCGCGGCGGTGGGCGAACCGCAACGACGGGTACTCCTCGCCGATCCAGTTCAGAGCCGGCGCCTCTTCCGGCGCCGGCAGCGGGTGCATGTAGCGCTCGAACGGGACAGGCGCGTCGACCGACGGCGGGCCCAGCCAGCCGTCGGCGAACCAGCTGCTAGCGATGAGGATCGTGCGGTCGCGCTGGCGGATGGTCGCCTCGACGGCCGCGGCGGTCCGGCCGCCGCGGATGCTGCGAACCTCGAGCTGGAGCGGTCCGGGCGCACCGGCGTCGACGAACGTCACCGACAGCGAGGCCGCCGCCGGCCGGCCGCTGTGCGCGAACATCGCCGCGAGCGCGAGCGCGGAGGTGTAGCCGCCGAAGGCCCGGCCGTCGAAGCACCACTGTTCGGGAAGCTCGCGGGTGAATCGGCTCGAGCCTTCACCGGCGGGCCCACCGTCGAGGGCGAAGTCGCGCCCATCCAGCATCGGAGCCTCCTGAGGTTTGCGCACGGCCGATCGCCGCTGCCGTCGGTCCAGATCAAACACCTTAGAGAGCGGCATGACCGTGCCGTCGCGCTCCGGTAGTCGCATCGCCGACGTACTCTGGTCTCCGTGCGATTGCAGCGACAGGTGGTGGACTACGCACTTCGGCGACGGTCCCTGCTGGCCGAGGTCTATTCGGGACGCACCGGCGTTTCGGAGGTCTGCGACGCCAATCCCTATCTGCTGCGCGCCGCCAAATTCCACGGCAAACCCAGTTCGGTGACGTGCCCGATCTGCCGCAAGGAACAGCTCACCCTGGTGTCGTGGGTATTCGGCGACCATCTTGGCCCGGTATCGGGTTCCGCGCGAACGGCTGAGGAGTTGGTTTTGCTGGCCTCCCGATACGACGAGTTCTCAGTACACGTGGTGGAGGTATGCCGCACCTGCAGCTGGAATCATCTGGTCAAGTCATACGTGCTCGGCGCGGTCCCACCCCCCAAGGGATCACCCGGCACTCGGACCGCGCGCTCCCGTGCGCGCACGGCCAGTGAATAGCGAAGGGCGCGACGACCGGTCAGTCAACGATGTCCGTTCCGGACACGGGGCTGATGGCGTGAGCGCGCCGAAACCCAAGCACGCCGAGGGCGGCGGCGCGCGCCGCCCGTCCCCCGATGCGCCCCAGCGTCGCCCGCAGCCGGATTCGCGGACCCGCCCGCTTCCGCCCGACGATCGGCACACCTCGATCCTGCCGCCGGTGCGCGAAGCGCGACCGCCACACCTGCGCGACCCCGTCGACGTCGTCAAGGCGGCGTTGGACGGCACGCCGGCACGCAAACCACCGTTGCCACCGCCACCGCCGCCGCGGCGCCCACCCGGCGGCGGCGGGCCTCCGAGCGGTCCGTCGGGGCCGCGGCGCGGGTTGCCCAGCCAGATCAACTGGAAGTGGGTGCGACGCGGGGGGATCATCGCGGCCGCGGTGTTCATCGTGCTGCCGATCATCACGTTCGCGATGGCCTACATGATCGTCGACGTCCCCAAGCCCGGGGACATCCGAACCAACCAGGTGTCGACGATCCTGGCCAGCGACGGCAGCGAGTTGGCGAAAATCGTTCCGCCCGAGGGTAACCGCGTCGACGTCACTATCGACCAGATCCCGGTGCAGGTGCGCAACGCGGTGATGGCCGCAGAAGACCGTGACTTCTATTCGAACCCGGGCTTCTCGTTCACCGGTTTCGCCCGCGCGATCAAGAACAACCTGTTCGGCGGCGACCTCCAGGGTGGTTCGACGATCACGCAGCAGTACGTCAAGAACGCGCTCGTCGGTTCGGAGCGCTCGGGCGTCGGTGGCCTGATCCGAAAAGCCAAGGAGCTGGTCATCTCGACGAAGATGTCCGGCGAATGGTCCAAAGACCAAGTGATGCAGTCGTATCTGAACATCATCTATTTCGGTCGCGGGTCCTACGGCGTCGCCGCGGCGTCAAAGGCGTATTTCAACAAGCCGGTCGAGGACCTCACGGTCGCCGAGGGTGCGTTGCTGGCCGCGCTGATCCAGCGGCCGTCGGGGCTGGACCCGGCGGTCAACCTCGAAGGCGCCACCGCACGGTGGAACTGGGTGCTCGACGGCATGGTCGAGATCGGCGCGTTGTCCCCGCAGGAGCGTGCGGCGCAGGTGTTCCCGGCGACCGTCCCGCCCGACCTGGCACGCTCGCAGAACCAGACGACAGGGCCGAACGGGCTCATCGAACGGCAGGTGCAGAAGGAACTGCTCGAGCTGTTCGACATCACCGAGCAGACACTGAACACCGAGGGTCTGCAGATCACCACGACAATCGACCCGAAGGCGCAGAAGGCCGCCGAGGAGGCCGCGCAGGAGTACCTCGAGGGCCAGGACCCCGACATGCGCACCGCGATCGTGTCGATCGACCCGCGCACCGGCGGGGTGAAGGCCTACTACGGCGGCAGCGACGCCAACGGATTCGACTTCGCCCAGGCCGGACTGCCGACGGGGTCGTCGTTCAAGGTGTTCGCGTTGGTCGCCGCGCTGCAGCAGGGGATGGGCCTGGGCACCCAGGTCGACAGTTCGCCGCTGGAGGTCGACGGCATCAAGATCTCCAACGTCGAGGGCGCCGGCTGCGGCACGTGCAACATCGCCGAGGCGCTGAAGCGGTCGCTGAACACGAGCTACTACCGCCTGATGCTCAAGCTGAAGAACGGCCCGCAGGACGTCGCCGACGCCGCACACCAGGCCGGTATCGCAGAGAGCATCCCCGGCGTGGACCACACGCTGTCGGAGGACGGCCAGGGTGGCCCGCCGAACAACGGAGTCGTGTTGGGCCAGTACCAGACTCGGGTGATCGACATGGCGTCGGCGTATGCCACACTGGCCGCCTCGGGTGTCTACCACAAGCCGCACTTCGTGCAGAAGGTCGTCAACTCCGAGGGTGAGGTGCTGTTCGACGCGTCGCAGCAGGACAACTCGGGTGAACAGCGGATCGAGAAGAAGGTCGCCGACAACGTGACCTCGGCGATGCAGCCGATCGCCGCTTACTCAAACGGCCATGCGCTGGCCGGCGGCCGGCCGTCGGCGGCGAAGACGGGCACCAACCAGCTCGGCGACACCGACAGCAACCGCGACGCCTGGATGGTCGGTTACACGCCGTCGCTGTCCACCGCGGTGTGGGTCGGCACCACCGAGGGCACCAAGCCGCTCGAGAACAAGTGGGGTTCACCGGTTTACGGTTCCGGTCTGCCGTCCGACATTTGGAAGGCGACCATGGACGGCGCGTTGGAGGACACCGACACCGAGTCGTTCCCCAAGCCCGAGGAGATCGGCGGGTACGCCGGTGTGCCGCAGGCGCCGCCGCCACCGTCGTCGACGGAGGCCCCGCCGCCCACCCAGCCCTCGGAGACCGTCATCCAGCCGACCATCGAGGTGGCGCCGGGCATCACGATTCCGTGGGGTCCGCCAACCACCGTCCCCGTCGCTCCGCCGCCGCCCGGCGGCATCGCGCCGGGACCCGCGCCAGGACCGGCGCCGGTCGGAGCACCGCCCGCACCTGTCGGAGCACCCCCGGCGCCCGGTGCGCCGCTACCGCCTCCGTGACCGACGTGGGGGGCGAGGAGACGAGCGAGCCGACGACGGCCTCGCCGGCTCCGCTGGCTCAGGATGTATCGGCGGGCCCGCTGGCGGAGGATGTATCGCCAGCTCCGCTCGCGGGAGACCTCCGGAGTTTCGACCAGCGCGACCTGCCGAGCCGCACGGACACCATCGGCGCCGCATTGTCTGACGTCATCGGCGGGTCCGTCGGCAGGCACGCGCTGATCGGCAGGCAGCGGTTCCTGACGCCGCTGCGCGTCATGCTGATCATCGCGTTGGTGTTCCTCGCGCTGGGCTATTCGACGAAGGCCGCGTGCCTCCAGACGACGGGCACCGGGACCGCCGATCAGCGGGTGGCCGACTGGAGCAATCAGCGCGCGTACTTCCAGCTCTGCTATTCCGACACCGTTCCGCTGTACACCGCCGAACTGCTCAACCTCGGCAAGTTCCCGTACAAGTCGAGTTGGGTGGAGAAGGACGCCACCGGACAGCCGCATATTCAGTACGACGGCAATATCGCGGTGCGCTACATGGAGTATCCGGTGCTGACCGGCATCTACCAATACGTGGCGATGTCGTTGGCCAAGACGTACACCGCGTTGACGAAACTCGTCTCGGTTCCGGTGATCGCCGAGGTGGTGATGTTCTTCAACATCGCGGCGTTGGGGTTGGCGCTGGCGTGGTTGGCGACGGTGTGGGCGACCTCGCGCCTGGCGGGGCCGCGGCGGGTCTGGGACGCGGCGCTGGTGGCGGCGTCGCCTCTGGTCATCTTTCAGATCTTCACGAATTTCGATGCGCTGGCAACGGCTTTCGCGACGGGCGCTCTGCTGGCGTGGGCGCGACGCAAGCCGGTGGTGGCCGGCGCGCTGATCGGGCTCGGCGTGGCGGCCAAGCTGTATCCGCTGCTGCTGCTGGCGCCGCTGACGGTGCTGGCGTTGCGCACCGGCAAGCTGCGGGAGGTCGGCAAGACGGCGATCGCGGCGGCCGTGGCGTGGTTGGTGGTGAACCTGCCGATCATGCTGCTGTTTCCGCGAGGGTGGTCGGAGTTCTTCCGGCTCAACACCCGCCGCGGCGACGACATGGACTCGATCTACAACGTCGTCAAGTCGTTCACCGGGTGGCGAGGATTCGATCCCGACCTGGGCTACTGGCAGCCGCCCACGGTCACCAACATCGTCTCGGCGATCCTGTTCGTATCCTGTTGTATCGCTATCGGTTACATCGCGCTGACCGCTCGCCGTCGGCCGCGGGTGGCGCAGGTGGCGTTCCTGATCGTCGCGGCGTTCCTGCTGACGAACAAGGTGTGGAGCCCGCAGTTCTCGCTGTGGCTGGTGCCGTTGGCGGTGCTGGCGTTGCCGCATCGACGAATCCTGCTGGCGTGGATGACGATTGACGCGTTGGTGTGGGTGCCGCGGATGCTGTACCTCTACGGCGAGGCGAACAAGGGGTTGCCTGAGCAGCCGTTCACCATCACGGTGCTGCTGCGCGACATCGCGGTGGTCGCGCTGTGCGCGTTGGTGATCCGCGAGATCTACCGTCCGGAGCTGGACCTGGTCCGCGCCCGCGGCGGGGTCGACGATCCGGCGGGCGGCGTGTTCGACCGGGCGCCGGACGCGCAGCCGCGGTGGCTGCCGGACTGGCTGCGGCCGGATGCGTCGAGAGTGCGCACAGAACGCGAATCCGAAGCGCCGCTGGCTCGGGTGTGAAGTCAGCGACGCGAAACGGCCGGAACGCGTCGCCGGTCTCACAACCGGCGCGCTAGGGCGTCACGGCGAACAGGCGCCACTCGCCGGGCACGCCTTTGAGCGCGTGGGCGCCGCGATCGTCGAACTCCAGCCCGGAGCCGATGACCAGGTCGCGCAGCGTGCTCGACACGAGAACCTCGTTGGCGCCGGCGAGCGCGCTGACGCGTGCGCCGATGTGTACGGCGATGCCGCCGATGTCGTCGCCGCGGATCTCGCACTCGCCGGTGTGCAGGCCGGCGCGTATCTCGAGCCCCAGCGCTTGGACGGAGTCGCGAATTGCCATGGCGCAGCGGATGGCTCGTTGCGGACCGTCGAATGTGGCGAGGAAGCCGTCGCCGGAGGTGTTGACCTCGCGGCCGCGATAACGAGTCAGTTGTGCGCGTACGACGGCGTCGTGTGCGTCGAGAAGGGCGTGCCAATCGCGGTCGCCGATCTCGGCGGCGCGGCGGGTCGAGTCCACGATGTCGGTGAACAACACGGTGGCCAGCACGCGATCGTCGGGCACATCGGCTTGGTGGCCGGTGAGGAACTCGCAGATGACCTGGAAGGAATCGTGCCACGGCTCAATGAAGTGGTACATGTTACGGCCAGGCAGCTCAACGTATTTCGCGGCCGGTATCCGATCGGCGATGTCGCGGCCCATTCGAGGGGTGATGTACGGATCGTCGGCGTGCTGTACGACGAGTGTCGGCACGCGCACGCTCGGGAGGACCGGCCGAACGTTCATCTCCGCGACGAACGGCAGCATGACCGAGGCGGTTCCGGGGCTCGCCGCGAGACGCTCCATGCGCGCCCATGCCGCCCGGATCTCCTCGTTCCAGGGCGTGTCCGGATTGATGACGCGCTGCAATTCACCCGTGCCCCACAAGGACAGCATCTGGGGGCGCCCGTCTGTGCGAGTGTCGTCGACGAACACGTCGGCGTATCCCTCGAGCGATATCAGCGCGGTCGTGCGCGACGGATGCGTCGCCGCGAACAGCGCGCCGGTGGCGAAGGCGCCGTCGACGGCGATCAAGACCGCTTCGGCGCTACCGAGGTCGTCGAGTACCGCGGTGACGCTGTCGGTCCACTGCTCGAGCGTCGGTTCGGCGCCTTGGGTCAAGGGATCGGACGCTCCCGTCCCGGGCTGGTCGAAGAAGATCAGCCGGCCGAGGGAGGTCATGGCCTCGATCCAGCCCTGCAGCATCGGCATCTCGGGCACGACCTCGCAGTGGGTGAACCAGTTCGAAAGGAAGACGAGGTCGCGCTCACCCGGTGGCGAGGCGCGGTAGGCGACGTGCAAGCCTCCGTTCAACGCGTAGCGCGTCTCGGAGAACATGGCGGGAGTGTAAGCCCGGCGAACAGCACGATTTCGCAGATCAGCGGGCTTTCCTGTAACCTATGCCGGTTGCCGACGCAGGCGACCCTCCTGCCACGGACAGTCCGTGGCCGATCAGACCGTAGGAGGTGATGAGGTCTTCATGCGTCCATACGAAATCATGGTCATCCTCGACCCCACCCTTGACGAGCGCACCGTAGCTCCGTCGCTGGAAACATTCCTCAACGTCATCCGCAAGGACGGCGGCAGTGTCGACAAGGTCGACATCTGGGGCCGGCGCCGGTTGGCATACGAGATCGCCAAGCACGCCGAGGGCATCTACGCCGTCATCGATGTGAAGGCAGAGCCCGCCACCGTGACCGAGCTGGACCGTCAGCTCAACCTGAACGAGTCCGTGTTGCGGACCAAGGTCATGCGGTCGGACAAGCACTAGTCCCGAAGAACAGGCTGTAAGCGTCGGAGCGCTTCCGTAGGCTCGCCTGCGACCGCTCCCAAGACTTACACCGCCAATCCCAGGAGGACATCGTGGCTGGTGACACCATCATCACCGTCGTCGGAAACCTGACCGCCGATCCCGAACTGCGCTTCACGCCGTCGGGTGCGGCCGTCGCCAACTTCACCGTGGCGTCGACACCGCGCATCTACGACCGCCAGACCGGCGAGTGGAAAGACGGCGAGGCATTGTTCCTGCGCTGCAACATCTGGCGCGAGGCCGCCGAGAACGTGGCCGAAAGCCTCACTCGCGGTTCGCGGGTGATCGTGCAGGGCAGGCTCAAGCAGCGTTCGTTCGAAACCCGCGAGGGCGAGAAGCGCACCGTGGTCGAGCTCGAGGTCGATGAGATCGGCCCGTCGCTGCGGTACGCGACCGCCAAGGTGAACAAGGCCAGCCGCAGCGGCGGCGGCGGTGGTGGTTTCGGCGGCGGAGGCGGCGGTGGCGGTGGCGGTTCGCGCCCCGCCGAGCAGCCGAAGGACGACCCGTGGGGCAGCGCCCCGGCATCGGGCTCGTTCTCCGGAGCCGACGACGA
Source organism: Mycolicibacterium komanii (assembly GCF_001050035.1). The sequence continues at coordinate 48,771 of NZ_CVTA01000014.1, read as the reverse complement.
GCCACCCTTCTGATCCACAACCGATCACCGAAGTAGCAAGAAAGAGAAAGACACATGGCCAAGGCCACCAAGCGTCGGCCGGCTCCCGAGAAGCCGGTCAAGACCCGCAAGTGCGTGTTCTGCTCCAAGAAGGGGCAGGCCATCGATTACAAGGACACGGCGCTGCTGCGCACGTACATCAGCGAGCGCGGCAAGATCCGTGCCCGCCGCGTCACCGGCAACTGCGTTCAGCACCAGCGTGATATCGCGATCGCCGTGAAGAACGCGCGTGAGGTTGCGCTGCTCCCGTTCACCTCGTCGACGCGATAGGGAGGACGGGAAAATGAAACTGATTCTCACCGCCGACGTCGAACATCTCGGCGAGCAGGGCGACATCGTCGAGGTCAAGGACGGCTACGCCCGTAACTACCTGGTGCCTCGGCATTTGGCCGTGGTCGCGTCCCGCGGCGCGGAACGCCAGGCCGAAGAGATTCGTCGCGCCCGCGAGCAGAAGGCCATCCAGGGCCGCGAGCATGCCGTCGAGCTCAAGACCGCGATCGAGAACCTCGACTCGGTCCAGGTTGCCGTGAAGGCCGCGGCCGACAGCGGAAAGCTGTTCGGCTCGGTGACAACGGCCGACGTGGTTGCAGCCATCAAGAGTGCCGGTGGCCCGAACCTGGACAAGCGCACCGTCCAGTTGCCGAAGGCGCACATCAAGACGACCGGCACGCATCCGATCGCGGTTCGGCTCCATCCGGAGATCGCCGCAACGGTTTCGCTGGAAGTCGTCGCCGCAAAGTAACTACAGCGTCAAATACGGCCGGGTGAAGTCGGGAACGATCTTCACCCGGCCGTTGCTGTGCGCGCTGGCGAACATCGCGCCGCTTATCCCCGTAGCGAAGATAACCCGCCGTTAACCTGCATGGCCCCTGGGCGCAATACAACACGCCCGAGTCGGCAACCCGGCACGACACGCCGAGGCATTTGTCATCCACAACATCACTGACGGTTTATGGTGCGGCTATCTGCGCAGATGCAGTGAACGAAGTGGTTAATTAACAGGTTCTCCCCAACGACTCAACATGGCTGTCCAGACCTATCCACACTCCATCCACAGGTCTATGAACAGGACCGGGTTGCGCCCCCGCCAGCAACGTCTAGCGTAAGCCGTCGGCGGGACGGGTCAGGCGCCGAGAAGCGGTTTGTCAGCGGCTTGACTTATAGTCGCGACAACTGGGTATCGAATGTACGTTCGATAACGAATAGGGGGTGAGGCGCTTCGTGGCCGTCGTAGACGACCTAGGCCATCCGGGGATGGATACGCCGCCGCCGAGTGAGGACTTCGGACGCCAACCTCCCCAGGACCAGGCCGCGGAGCAGGCTGTGCTCGGCGGGATGCTGTTGAGCAAGGACGCCATCGCCGACGTGCTCGAGAAGCTGCGCCCCGGCGACTTCTATCGTCCGGCCCACCAGAACGTCTACGACGCGATCCTCGATCTCTACGGCCGCGGAGAGCCGGCCGACGCGGTGACCGTGGCCGCCGAGCTGGACCGGCGCGGGCTGCTGCGCCGCATCGGCGGGGCGCCGTACCTCCACACGCTGATCTCCACGGTGCCGACGGCCGCGAACGCCGGTTTCTATGCGGGCATCGTCGCGGAGAAGGCGCTGCTGCGACGGTTGGTCGAGGCGGGCACCCGCGTCGTGCAGTACGGCTACGCGGGCGCTGAGGGCGCGGACGTCAACGAGATCGTCGACCGCGCACAGTCGGAGATCTACGACGTCACCGAGCGGCGCACGGCCGAGGACTTCGTTCCGCTGGAAGAACTGCTGCAGCCGACAATGGACGAGATCGACGCGATCGCGTCGCAGGGCGGCATCGCGCGCGGTGTGCCAACGGGTTTCGTCGAACTCGACGAGGTGACCAACGGCCTGCACCCGGGCCAGATGATCATCATCGCGGCGAGGCCCGGCGTTGGCAAATCGACGCTTGGACTGGATTTCATGCGGTCATGCTCGATCAAGCACCAGATGCCGAGCGTCATCTTCTCGCTGGAGATGAGCAAGTCCGAGATCGTGATGCGCCTGTTGTCGGCCGAGGCGAAGATCAAGCTGGCGGACATGCGGTCGGGCCGCATGAGCGACGACGACTGGACGCGGTTAGCGCGCCGGATGAGCGAGATCAGCGAAGCGCCGTTGTTCATCGACGATTCGCCGAACCTGACGATGATGGAGATCCGCGCCAAGGCGCGTCGGCTGAGTCAGAAGGCCGGCTTGCGGTTGATCGTCGTCGACTACATGCAGCTGATGACGTCGGGCAAGAAGTACGAGTCTCGGCAGCAGGAAGTGTCGGACTTCTCGCGAAGCCTCAAGCTGATGGCCAAGGAACTCGATGTTCCGGTGGTGGCGATCAGCCAGCTGAACCGCGGTCCTGAGCAACGGACGGACAAGAAGCCGATGGTGTCGGACCTTCGCGAGTCAGGCTGCCTGACGGCGAATACGCGAATCCTGCGGGCGGACACCGGTGCTGAGGTGACCTTCGGTGAGTTGATGCGCACCGGGGAGCGGCCGCTGGTGTGGTCCATGGACGAGCGCAAGCGGATGGTCGCGCGGCCGATGACTAACGTGTTCTACAGCGGGCACAAGGAAGTCTTCAAGGTTCGGTTGGCGTCAGGCCGCGAGGTCGAGGCGACCGCCAATCACCCGTTCATGACACTCGACGGATGGACCCCGTTGGGCGAGTTGAAGGTCGGCGACCGGGTGGCAGTGCCGCGGCGAGTTCCGGAACCGGTGCACACGGAGCGGATGGACGAATCCGAGATCATCCTGCTGGCGCACATGATCGGCGACGGCTCCTGCGTGAAGCGTCAGCCGATCCGCTACGCGAGCATCGACGAGTGGAACCTTCATGCCGTTGCTGAGGCGGCCGCACACTTCGGTGTGACGGCCGTGCGTGACGAGTACGCTGCGGCCCGTGTAACGACGTTACGGTTGCCGGCTCCGTACCGCTTGGCTCGCGGTAAGCGAAATCCGATTGCCGCATGGCTGGATAAGTTGGGGCTGTTCGGGAAGCGTAGCTACGAAAAATTCGTTCCCGCTGAGGTTTTCGCGCTGCCGAACGATCAGATTGCGTTGTTCCTACGGCACCTGTGGGCGACGGACGGGTCAGTGCGTTGGAACGAGAAGCAGAAAGATGGTCGCATCTATTACGCGTCGACAAGCCGACGACTCGTTGATGATGTGCGCCAGTTACTTTTGCGGCTAGGTGTCCAGAGCCGGATCGCAAGGACTCGTAAGGCGGGCTACCGTGACTGCTGGTTCCTATACGTCGAATGGCTCGACAACCAGAAGGTATTCCTGACCAAGGTGGGCGTGCACGGCAGCCGAGGCGTGAAAGCAAAGGAAGTTCTCGACAATCTGGCTATGCGCGGGCGGCGCGCGGGCAGGGACACTGTCCCGGTCGAGGTGTGGGACCGGGTCAAGCGCTCTCTAGCGGAAACGCAAATGTCGAAGGCCGAATTTGCGGCGGCCTCCGGGTTAGCGATTTCTTCTGCGCCGCTGCTCAAGGCGCCTCCAAGCCGTAACCGTCTGCACAGTGCAGCCGCGGCCCTCGAGGATCGCGAACTTCATGATCTCGCCACGAATGATGTTCACTGGGACGCAATCCTCGAAATAACGAGCATTGGCTATCAAGACGTATACGACGGCACCGTTCCTGGCACGAACTGCTTTGTGGCACAAGGAATTTCAGTTCATAACAGCCTCGAACAAGATGCTGACATGGTGATCCTGCTGCACCGGCCGGACGCGTTCGAGCGCGACGACCCACGTGGCGGCGAGGCCGACCTGATTTTGGGCAAGCACCGTAACGGTCCGACGAAGACGATTACCGTTGCGCACCAACTGCATTTGAGTCGCTTCGCGAATATGGCCAAGCAGTAGCGACAGCGGTCAACACCACCTCACGTACGCTCGCTACCGCTCCCGCCAATCCAACATGTCATCGGTGCGCTGCCACAGGACCTTTCGCAGCTCCACGTCGTCGGCGGCGCGGTGCGTCTTCGCGACTCTCCTCTTGCGGAAGTGCTCACCGGAGGGCCAGTCGACACCTGGGACTGAATCCGCCAACCATACGAGGGTGTCCGCGCCCTGCTCGGGGGTGCGCAACAGTTTCCTCAGGGGCGAGTGGAAGACGGCGCGCATGACCGCCGTCGAATCGTTGGCGAAGTTGGACGCCACCGATCCCGGCTCGAAGGAGGCAGCCGCGAGCCCGGCCGATCGATACCGGCGGTGAAGTTCGCGGGTGAACAACACATTGGCGAGTTTGGTTTCCGAATAAGCGTGCAGTGCGCGAAACCGCGTCTCACCGTTGAGATCATCGATGTGCAGCTTCACCATACGCGCGGCGCTGCTCGATGTGGCGATCACCGCCGCCTTGGATTCGATCAAACGATCCAGGAGAAGTCGTGTGAGCAGAACGGGCGCCAAGTGATTCACCTGCAGAGTGCGCTCGTGACCATCGCGGGTCAGCTGACGCGCCCCACTGAGTTGGAGTCCGGCGTTGTTACACAGCACGTCGATCGTGTCGTAGCGGTTCAGAAGCTCTGCCGCCAAACTGCGGACGTCGTCCAGGCTGTCGAAATCACAGCAGTGATGCGGTGCTCCGACTTCGGCCGCTACCGCCGCGGTCTTGTCCTGGGACCGACCGACGATGACCGCCCTGTGTCCGAGAGAGGCCAGCGCCCGGGCCGCAGCGCGTCCGACGCCGTCGCTCGCGCCCGTGATGACGATCGTCTTGCCCACGGCCACGACGATACGTTGAGCGCGAAGGGCGTAAGAGGTTCGGTCGACGGTCGGCCCAGTGATAGGGGCTGCGAAATTGGCGCCGCCAGGTGAGCCTTGTCAGTCTTCGCCGCGTCGCGCTAGGAATTCGTCGTGCGGCGGCGCGCGAGCACCGCCGCAACCGGCAGTGTCACCGCGAAGGGAAGGATGCTGATCGCCACCCCGAACGCGAGTGCAGGATCATCGAGCGCGACGGCGTCCCAACTCGGACCCAGGTATTGGGCGGTCACCTGAAAGGCCCAGTGAAAACCGATGGTGCTCCACAAGTTTCCGGCAACGGTCCGGAGAAGGCCAAGCGCACACCCGAAGGTGAACAGAAGCACAACGCGGTCAATCGAAGCGGCCGCTCCGATCACGACAGCCCACAATGTGAACAGTGCGGCCTGGGCCAATACGGTCACTGTCGGCGACCAGCGCTCGGCGAGGTTGGCGTAGAAGTAGCCGCGGAAGACCAGTTCTTCCGGCAGTGCCTCGTATAGAAACACCAGTGCGGTCACCGCGGCCAGCCCGCCGACCAGGCTGCCAACCGGCTCGGTCACGGTCAGTGCGGCCCACCCCTGCCCGACGACGACCGATCCGGCGACGGCGGCCGGGATGGCCCAACACAGAACTCCGGCCAGCAACGGCCGCCATCCCACGCGCAGGGGAGTGAGCCCGAGGCCGGAGAACGATGCACGATCGAGCAGTCGGCGTGCCGCCAGGATCAACGGAACTGTCAGCGCTGTCGCTGCGACAGCGCGAACGACGTGGGCGGGGCGGGAGTAGTCCCCACCCATGACCGCTGCAACTCCCGCGGACAGCAAAATCCAGATTGCGGTGACTCCGACGAACACCACCGTCAGCCGCACTGCCAGGGGTGGTCGCCCGGCCCCGCTCAGGCGTGGCGCAGGCACGGCCGCCACCATACTCACATGGGGGTGGGTCGAAGGAACCGCGACGCGTCGCCTCACCAGCGTGGCGACCGAAGACGCTGGCAATGGGGAGAATTCGCCGATCTCCGCACTGGTCGCTGCGGTACCGGCCACCGTGCCGTGCCTATGGTCTGTGCACCACGCCGGTTGCACGAGAGAATGAGACGCGAATGCGCTGAGGTACCGGACACAGGAGAACGTCAATGCTGCATGCGACCTGCCGCCGGAGCCAGTCGACGGCCCGCACGATGAATACCGTCGCCGCACTGGTCGCCTTGGTCGTCCTCGCCGGATGCGGTAACTCGCCCGAAACTCAGTCCGGGAGCGTCCCGTCCGCAACCGGACAGGACACGCCGACGTCACAGTCGTCCCTCCGCAAGGAGATCGCAGCCGAGCCGGCAGATCGAGAGGTCCACGAACACACTGCATTTCACTCGCCGACCGGCAATATCGGCTGCCAGATCAGCCCCAAGAGCGTCCGATGTGACATCGATCAACGAACCTGGTCGCCACCGCCCCGGCCCGTCGACTGCACACTCGACTTCGGACAAGGCATCTCACTGGAGACCGGCGGATCGGCGCAGTTCGTCTGTGCAGGAGACACCGCCCGCGTTCTTCCCCCGTACGCGGGTGCGGGCGAACCGTTGGCCTATGGCCAGGCGATCACGGCTGGAGCTATCCGATGCGAGAGCGCAGAGATGGAATTAACGTGCCGTGATGCCACCTCCGGCCACGGCTTCTCGATGTCGCGCGAGGCCTACAGCCTCTTCTGAAGCGACCAGCGCAGACCCTTGCAATAAGTTGGGCGGTCGCTCAAACTTAGCGCCGTGAGTCTCCGCCGCCCGCTCGCAGCGGGAATCGGCACTGCCCGAACCATCGAAACCACCTGAGGCGCACGCCTCGACGTCACCCATCTGAACAGGAGTAGCCATGGGCAAGCTTGAGGGCAAGGTCGCCTTCATCACCGGGGCCGCGCGAGGCCAGGGTCGCGCGCATGCGGTCCGGCTCGCGGAGGAGGGCGCCGACGTCATCGCTATCGACGTGTGCACGCAATACAGCACGGTGGCATACAAGATGTCGACGCCCGAAGACCTGAACGAGACCGTGCGGCAGGTCGAGTCGCTCGGTCGGCGCATCGTGGCCCGCGAGGCCGACGTCAGCGATGTCGCCGCGCTGCAGAAGGCGTTCGATGACGGGACCGCCGAACTCGGCGGCGTCGACATCGTCGCCGCCAACGCCGGGATCGGCCCGGGCGGTGCCACCACCGACGACGAGCAATGGGAAGACGTCATCAACGTCAACCTGAAAGGCGTGTGGAATACGCTGCGGGTCGCCGTCCCGACGCTGCTCAAGCAAGACCGCGGCGGCTCGATCATCCTGACGAGCTCGACCGGCGGACTGATCGGCACCCCCGTCGTATCCGGCGGGATGATCGCCTACACCGCCGCCAAGCACGGCGTCGTCGGCCTCATGCGCGCCTACGCCAACTACCTTGCCCCGCACTATATTCGGGTCAACACCGTGGCGCCGACGACGGTGGCGACGCCCATGGCCAACAACGGCGACCTCAGCATGCTCAAGAAATACGAGCCCGCCATCGCGCGATCGCTCGAGAACGCCATCCCGGTCGATTACGTCGAGGCACGCGATATAGCCAACGCCGTCGCCTGGCTCGCCTCCGACGACGCGCGCTATGTCACCGGCACCGTCGTGCCCGTCGACGCTGGCCTGCTCAACAAGGTCTGAACGGGACACAGCGCATATACGTGTGGACAGCGGCCGTCCGACAACGCAGAGTTGGTTGTACAGGCCGAAACCAACGAGGCGGAATGACGAGATCGCGACGAGCGGCGACACGTGGCCAGCCAGATCTCCTGCAGCGGCCGTTGCGTGTCCTCGAAGCGCTCGCCGCAATGCAACAACCCGCCAGTCTCCTAGCGGTCGCGAACGCGGCGGGCTTGTCAAAGGCCAGCGCCTATCGAGTTTTACGCACGCTGCAAGACGATGGCTACGTCGACCACGCCGGCCGCCGCGGCTATCGGATCGGAAGCCGGTCGATCGCGCTCGCGTCGTTGGTCGGCCCGCGCCCAGCGCTCCTCCAGCGTGCACGCCCCGTGCTCTCCAGGCTGGCCGTCACGGCTCAGGCAATCGCGACTCTGCATCTGCGCAGCGGCGAGCATCGAGTGCTGGTGCTCGGCGCCGAGCAGAGCCCCGATCCGCAAGTGCGCCGCGTCGCGATCGGCGAGCGGGCACCGCTCACCTCGGGATGCAGCGGTCGGGCCATTCTCGCGTTCCTTCCGGTTGAGGAAGCGACAAAAGTGGTCACCAAGCATGTCCGCGGCAAGCCACGCGCCGCGTCCGCGCGTGAGCTGGACACCATCCGCAGCCAGGGATATGCGTTGTCGTTCAGCGAAAACCACCCCAACCTCAGCGGAATCAGCGCTCCACTGCTCGACCCCGACGACGGCTATCCCCTCGGGGCGATCACCGTCGCCGGCCCCGGCGACCAATTCCACGAGGACGCGCTGCGCCGCCTCGCCCAGCCGCTGTCGTCCGCGTGCAAGCGCTTCGCACCCCACCTGGCGACGCTGCTGGGGCCCAACTCGTCGGCTCGCCTCGATGCCCTCGACGTCACGATCCGGGACTTCATGGAGTCCGCGAACGAATAGCCCGGCACGTGGTTGCACCACGTGAAACTTAAATGGCGAGGCTTTCGCGTCGTCGTCCAGAGTGGTTCCAGGCCCTCGCCGGTGGCGCAAGCCCCGATGACGGGCCGGAATTCTGACCCCAACGACGTCGGCCAATCCACCCTCTTGTCGAAGGACAACCATGTCGAATCAGTTACTGCACAAGCGGACGTCGACCGATACCGATCCGTGGCTACGGTCCTATTACCTTGTGCGAGCGGCCGTTTCCCTCGTATGGGTCGCTGCCGTCCTGGCGATCGGACCGAAGTCGTCGCTCGTGGCGGGCGCGCTACTGCTGATCTATCCGGCCTGGGACGCCGCCGCCAACGCCATCGATGCGCGCCAAAACGGCGGCCTGCGCGCTAATCCCACCCAAACACTCAACCTCGTCGTCAGCTGCCTGACGACGGTCGCGGTGGCCGTCGGCCTCGCGGTGAGCATGAACGCGGTGCTCGGCGTCTTCGGTGTCTGGGCCACGCTGTCGGGTCTACTTCAGCTCGCGACGGGTGTGCGTCGCTGGAAACACGTTGGCGCACAATGGGCGATGATCCTCAGCGGGGTGCAGTCGGCCGTCGTCGGTGCGATGTTCCTCGGAGAAGCCGTCGGCCCCGCGACGCCCAGCGCCGCCGACATCGCGCCCTATGCGGCGTTCGGCGCCTTCTACTTCCTGGTGTCAGCCGTCTGGTTGACCGTGTCCACCGCACGCCGTCGCGTTGCCTGACGAGAGGAGCCCGATGAAGACCATTCTGATCACCGGAGTCAGCAGCGGGCTCGGCCGAGCCTTCGCCACCGCCGCACTGGCGGCCGGCCACCGCGTAGTGGGCACGGTGCGCAAACCCGGGGATGCCGAGGCATTCGAAGCGCTCGCCACCGGCCGCGCGCACGCGCGCGTGCTCGATGTCACCGACGACGCCGCGGTCTTCGCGACGATCGCCGACGTAGAAGCAACCGTTGGCCCCCTCGATGTCGTCATCGCCAACGCCGGATACGGCGTCGAGGGCGTTTTCGAGGAGACGCCGCTCTCGGACTGGCGGGCGCAGTTCGACGCCAACGTCTTCGGCGTGGTGGCCACGCTGCAGGCTGCGCTGCCCTTCATGCGGCGCCGCCGCGCGGGGCATCTCATGGCGGTGACCTCGATGGGCGGCCTGGCCGCGGTTCCCGGCATGTCGGCCTACTGCGCGAGCAAGTTCGCCGTCGAGGGCATGCTGGAAAGCCTCCGCAAGGAGGTCGCCCAGTTCGGTGTCCGGGTCACCGCGATCGAACCGGGGTCGTTTCGCACGCAGTGGGCCGGACGGTCGATGACGCGGGCCGAGCGCACGATCGACGACTACGACGCACTGTTCGAACCCATCCGCGCCGCGCGGGTCGCAGCCAGCGGTAACCAGCTGGGCGACCCGGACAAGGCGGCCGAGGTCGTGCTCGCGGTGCTCGACATGTCCGACCCGCCGGCGCACCTCGTGCTGGGGTCCGACGCCCTACGCCTGATCGGCGCGGCCCGCGCCGCCGTCGACGCAGACATCGAGCGCTGGGACCATCTCTCCCGGACCACGGATTTCGCCGACGGCGGCGCTGCGCTCGCCAGTTAGCGTGGCGCTCAAGGGGACGGACGAATAGACATCGTCGGCGCCAGTTCATAACCTGTCCGAGACATACGTAGCCGGGCCGCGACGGGGTCCCTACAGCGAAGGATCGTGACAATCCGAATGGGTCGGGCGCGCCGTGTACTTCCCCGGGTGGGGACTGGCGTCGCAGCAGCGGTCCTGGCGCTGGCCGTGTCCCTGGCCGGTGTCGTCACCGCAGACCCGGCATCCGACGCGCTGGCCAGGCTCGATGAGCTGTCCCGCCAGGCGGTGCAGACCCGCGAAGCCGTCACCCAGGCCCAACAGGACGCCGCAGACAAGACGGCCGCCCAGGCTCAGGCCGAGGACCGTCATCGCCAAGACGTGGCCGCGCTCGACGCCGCGAACGCTCAGCTGGCCTCCCGTCAGGCCGCAGCCGACAAGGTCGCGGCGATGACGTACGTCAGCGGACGCACCGGTCAGTGGGCGGCGCTGCTGAGCGCCGGTTCCCCACAACAGCTGATCGACCAGCTGTCCATCCAGCGCGCGATCACCACCGAGACGACCGCGCAGATGAAGGCCTTTCAATCGGCGCGTAAGAGCGCGGAGACCGCCGCCGCGGCGTCGGAGAAATCGGCTGCCGACGCCCGCGCCGCCGCCGAACAGTCCGCCAGGGTGCGTGCGGATCTCCAGGCGAAGTTCCGGGATCTACAGAAACAGATCGCCGCCGCCGAGGCGCAGTACGCAGCGCTGACGCCGGGTCAGCGGGCGGTGATCGACAACGCCGCCGCGACCCCACCGCCACCGCCCGGAGCGCCCGCCCCGCCGGTCTTGGCGATGCCCGGTCCGCCACCCGGCGACGTGGCGCCGCCGCCGGCGATCGCCCTCGCCGTGCCGGATGCGTTACCTCCCAGCGTCGCGTCGGAGGCGGGGTTGCAGCCCAACTCCGTCCTCGCCGCCCGCGCGATCAGCGCCCGATTTCCCCAGATCTCCGACATCGGCGGCGTCCGTCCCGACTCGAAGCCGTGGCATCCGAGCGGGCTGGCGATCGACGTGATGATCCCCAACCCCGAAAGCGCCGAGGGCATCGCGCTCGGCAACGAGATCATGTCGTTCATGCTGAGCAATGCGAGCCGGTTTGGTCTGCAGGACGTCATCTGGCGCGGGACCTATTACACGCCGGACGGCCCGGCGGGTTCGGGTTATGGCCACTATGACCACGTGCACGTCACCACGACCCCGCGACGCTGACTTTCGCCGGCCGACTCGCCGCAACACATGGAGTGGAACCGGAATCGCGGTTCACATCCGGCCGCGACTGAGCTAACGTCCAAATCAGTGTCCTGTATCTCGAGAGTGGGTTTCGCTGTATGACGGTGACCGGAGAGCGTCCCAAGATCCAACTGGACGACGTCGATTTCAATCGCCGCGACCATCCGGACAAGCCGCTGCGGCCCATCCCGCCGGGCCGCGACCACTTCGCGTCCCAGTGGCGCCACATGCGCGAGTTCATGTTCGGCGACTGGATCGACATCGACAAGGAGGTCGAACCCAGCGACCTCACGCGCTGGCGCGACGACTACTTCTGGCAGGGCGATGAGTACATGCGCGCCGTGGTCGACGCATTCGAGCGCATCGGCCACCAACAGGGACGCGCGCTGTTCGAGCAGGCTCTGACGCGGGGCATTGATTCGGTGCAGGATCCCCCGCAAGAACTCGTCGACCTCTTCGAGCACCTGGACGGGTTGCCCGGCCAGTTCGATCTGGTCTCCGCCGAACGGGGCCGGATGCTCGCGATGTCGGCCACCAAGTCGGCCACCACGATCATCCAAGGGTGGGCGTTCTACGAGACCGCGATGACCGGCGACATCTCTGCGGCCACCGGCGCCACCGGTCGGTTCGCGGACGACGGTCCGCGCCGCTTCATCGAAACCGCGCGGGTGTTCGCGCAATTCACGCTTCCCGACATCTTCGATCGGAACTCCGAGGCGTTCCAGGACGTGGTGCGGGTGCGGCTGATGCACGCACTGGCCAGCCGCGGGCTACGCCGCAAGTGGGGGAACGAGGTCTATCTCAAGTTCGGCGAGCCCATTCCGGTGACCTCGCTGCTGGGCTTCGGCAGCGGCATGCTGCTCGGCCGGCTCGTCGACCACGCCTTCGGGCGGCAGCTGACGGCGCAGCAACTGGAGGATCTCGCCGAGTACTCGTCGTTCTCGGGGCGGCTGTGGGGCGCCCCCGAAGTGCTGCACTCCCCGAACGGTGTCGAACTGATCAAGTCGTTGAACTACGTCCTGGCCAGGGGTGGCAACCCGTCGCCGTGGCGTGCCGAACTCGTCGACGCGATCGCGGGTCCCGCCCACATCGCCACTCTGACGGAGACGCTTCCCGCCTGGGCCAGGAAGCTGGTGGAGCGTTACGCCAACCAGATCACTGCCACCATTGCCCTTGCCCCGGCCGGCGTCGTGTTCGGATACCGCCAGATCGAGGCCATGATCGCCGGGTCGCTTTTCGAACCGCTCGGCTACGACTTCGAGCGACGGGTACGGATCTTCGAGAACATCACCAAAGTCAATGTCCGCCTCGCGATGCTGACCGACCGTCTGCCGTGGTCGAATCCGATTCGCGAGCAGCGGAAGAGGACCGGTGCGGCCGCGCGTGAGCGGATCGCCATGCTGAGCAAGATCGCAGCAGGCCGACGGATTCCGCTGACCTACACCCACCACGATCAGTCGTTGTCCGGCGAAACCTTCACCGGCTGAGCCTGTTTCCCGTCCCCGGTGGGGCCATCGCGTAACCCACGCTCACGGATGCAGGTTCCACTGGCCGCAGTCCTGGGCCAGCACGTCGTTGACGTCGACGCGGATCCCGCCGACCACAGGCCCCGGATTCGAGGCGGTGTCGATGACGCGTTGATAGAGAACCGCAGCGGGGTAGACCTGACCCTTGGACCAGGACCTGGTCTGCCACGCCCACACCCGACCCGGTGTGCCCGAACGCCCGATGACGCCGTCGGCCGCGGCCCACTGACAGGCATTGATCCCGCCGTAGATCCCGGTGCGCTGCACACCGATCACCGAGTTGATTCCCCGAAACCACGGCAGCGCAAGGTTGGTCCACGTGTTGCGGTCGATGTCGTCGTCGATGCTGAAGAAGATCGGTGCGCTCTTGCCGCCGCCGGCCGCGGTGTGCAACTGCCATGCGGTGCGCGCATCCGCGATCCCGCCGGCATATCCGCGGGTGAAGTCCGAAGGTGCTGTCCCGCCGGGCTTTCCGTATTGATAGTTGCTGACGATGACCAGACCGGCGGCGTTCAGCGACCGGGCGTACGGCAGGGTGATCGGTTTGGCGCCGAAGTTCGAACCGGGCCGCGAGGTCGATACGTAGTTGATCACCCCGGAGTGGCCGGCGGCGCGGATGTCCGGAGCCGGAATCTGGCGCGCGGCGAAGTCGATGAGCGTCGGAGCGGCGGCCGAGGCGGCGGGTGTTCCGACGCTTGCGGCGGCGGCACCGAGACCGGCCAGCGCCGACATCGCGGCGGCATAACGCAGCGCCTCACGTCGGGAAACCGGGTGCGAGCGGCGCTCGCTCGGAACCCACGGCGTCTCGCGCACGCGGGCAAGTTAACAGAGTGACAGGTGTGAACATCGTAGCCACGCCGGGGCGCACCGCCTTCACAGCAGATCCGTGATCGTTTTGAGTCCGGCCTCGTAGAGCACGCCGGGCAGCATCCCGCCGTCGATCTCGATGGTCGTGCCGTTGATGTAATCGGCTTGGCCGCTGCACAGGAACACCACCGCCCGCCCGACCTCGTCCGGCTCTCCCGCCCTGCGCAAAGGGATGTCGCGGAAGTACTTCTCGCCGGTCGGATCGTCCTTGGGCAACACGAACGCCTTGAAGTTGTCGGTCGTCGTGGGCCCCAGCGCCAGGCTGTTCACCCGCGCCTGGGGCCCCCATTCCTGGGCCAGCGACCGGGTCAGGTGATTGAGCCCGGATTTGGCCGCACCGTAGGAAACCAGGGTCGGCGACCCGGCGGGATGGCCCGCACCCGAGGAGATGTTGACGATCGAGCCGACGCCGTCTTGCTCGCGCATCTGTCGAAAAACCCTGATGGCGAACCACATTGGGCTGATCAGGTTCATCTGGATGGCGAACGAATGGAACAGCACGGTGCGCTCGAAGTCGTCGGCACCCGCGGGCGCGCCCTGGATGCGCGAAACGAGTTCGGGAACGTCCTCGACATGCGGGGTGGGGACGGTGCCGCCGGCGTTGTTCACCAGTATGTCGATGCGGCCGTAGTCGGCCACCACACCAGAGACGAAGTCGTCGATGGCGCGGTAGTCCCCCTGGTCGCACACCCGTTGCGAGGAACGGGCGAGCCAGTCGGCGTCGGCTTGCACGCCGGGTATCGCATCGAGCGGGCGACGTGAGCATCCGACGACGGTGGCTCCTGCGCGCAACAGTTCGTGGGCGATACCGACCCCCACGCCGCGACTGGTGCCGGTCACGATCGCGACCTTGCCCTCGAGTGGAGCGTGTTCACCCACGGATTCGTCCTCTCGTCGTCCCCGGGTGGGCACGATACTGAGTTCGGGGCCGCGTGACGTGCCAATCGGGACTCACGTGCGCTGGTCAGACGTAGGAACGAATTCTTTGACGGCTGTCAGAAATTTGGTAGCGTGCCGGGTGACGGAGTTCACGACGACGGTAGGCAACATGGCTTCATCACCCACTGCGGCAATCATCGGTGCGGGCATCAGCGGCCTGACAACTGGCAAGAACCTCGCGGACGCGGGTATCGAGTACGACTGCTTCGAGTCGTCCGACCGGATCGGCGGGAACTGGGCGTTCCGCAATCCGAACGGTCACTCCAGCGCCTATCGGTCGCTGCACATCGACACCTCGCGCGAGTGCCTGTCGTTCCGCGACTTCCCGATGCGCGACGACCTGCCCGACTTCCCGCATCACTCGCAGGTCAAGGAGTACCTGGACGACTACGCCAAAGCCTTTGGTCTGCTGGACCGCATTCAATTCCACAACGAGGTCAAGCACGCGCGGCGCCTGCCCCGCGGCGGTTGGGAACTCGACACCGCGGACGGGCAGACGCGTCGCTATGACGCACTGATCGTCGCGAACGGCCATCACTGGGATCCGCGCACACCCGACTTCCCGGGCGAATTCACCGGCGAGAGCATCCACGCCCACCACTACATCGACCCCACCGAACCGCTGGATCTGCGCGGCAAACGCATCGTCGTGGTCGGCATCGGCAACTCGGCGGCCGATCTCGTCTCCGAGCTCTCGCAAAAGTCTTGGCGCAACACGGTTTACCTCTCCACCCGATCGGGCGCCTGGATCGTGCCCAAGTACATCTTCGGCAAGACCGCCGACAAGGTCGCCCGCTCGCTGCCGGTCATCCCGCTGTCGTGGCAGCGGCGTGCGATGCAACCGTTCGCCAAGCTGATGTTCGGTGATCCCGAGAACTACGGCCTACCCAAACCCAATCATCGCTTCCTCGAGGCGCACCCCACCCAATCCGCCGAACTGCTGATGCGGTTGGGGTCCGGCGACGCGACCGCCAAACCGAATATCGAACGCTTCGACGGCAATTCGGTCGTCTTCGTCGACGGTTCGACCGTCGAAGCCGACGTGATCATCTACGCGACGGGGTACAACATCACGTTCCCGTTCTTTGACCGCAGCTTCATCGAGGCCCCCGACAACCGGTTGCCGCTGTACAAGCGGATCCTCAAGCCCGGCATCGACGACCTGCTCTTCATGGGATTCGCCCAAGCGGTGCCCACGCTGTTCCCGTTCGTGGAGTGTCAGGCCCGGTTGGTCGCCGCGTACCTCGCAGGCACCTACCGGCCCCCGTCCGAGGCCGAGATGTGGCGCGTCATCGCCGCCGACGAACGCAAGTACGTCGGCCACTTCGCCGACAAGCCGCGACACACCCAGCAGGTGGACTACTGGGATTACGAACGTGACATGCGCAAGCGCGAGCTGCCTGCGGGGCGCAAGCGTGTCGAGAAACTCGGACCGGTACAGCTTGCGGGCCGGGCACGCGAGGCGGCCGGTGCCGCCTGAGCCGACACAGACGTCGCGGCGCAACGCGCGCCGGCCACAGGCGCGCGGCGACGAGAGCAGGCTCCGGCTCCTCGAGGCGTTCGAGGAACAACTGCAGAGCCATTCGCTTGCCGACATCAGCGTCGCGGAGGTCGCGAAGGCCGCGGGCCTGAAACGGCCGGCGTTCTACTTCTACTTCGCCGGAAAACACGAAGTCGTCACCGAACTGCTCACCGGGATATTTCAGGACGACGTCTTCGCGATCGGTGGCTTTCTGGCGGGCGGTGGTGATCCGCGAAAATCGGTGGCCGACGCAATGAATCGGACGTTCGAATCGTGGCACGCCCACCGGACGCTTTTCCGCGCGATGCTCGACGCCCGCGACTCCGACCCGGAGGCGAGGGCGATCTGGGAGCAGTGGCTGGCGCGATACGAGGAGTTCGTCTGCGACTTCATCGGTACCCAGCCGACCATCGACATTCCCGACCCCAAGGCCCTTGCCCACGCGTTGATCTCGATGAACGAACGAGTCCTCGACCGCCACATCCGCTCGGACGACGGGCCGGAGGCCGCCGGTCCGCTGCTCGCGACGATCATCCACGTCTGGCACACGGCGCTGTTCGGAGGGCCGACGCCATGACGTCGACCCGCATCCGGATACCGGTCGACGGCGGTTTCGTCGCGGCGCACCGCTTTCCCGCGACGACGGATGCGTTGGCCGGCCCGTCGGGGCGCCCCTGCGTGGTCATGGCGCACGGCCTGGGTGCGACGCAGGACAGTGGCCTGTTCGCGTTCGCCGAGGCGCTGGCCGGCGCCGGCGCCGAGGTCGTGACGTTCGACTACCGGCACTTCGCCGAATCCTCCGGAGAACCACGGCAATTGATCGCGTTGCCGCGGCAGGTCGACGATTACCACGCGGTGATCGACCACGCCCGGCGGCTCGAGGGCGTGGACCCGGCACGGATCGTCGCGTGGGGTGTGTCGCTGTCCGGCGGGCATGTCATCCGCGTCGCCGCCGGTGACCCCCACCTGGCCGGAGTCATCTCGCTTACGCCCGCGACGGACGGCCTACCGGTCGTGGCCCAATCGCTGCGAACGCTCGGTCCCCGGTACGTCCTGCGAATGATGACCTATGGCGCACGCGACCTCGCGGCCAAGCTGCTCCGTCGCCCGCCCGTGCTCATCCCGATCGTCGGCGCACCCGGTGAGGTGGCCGGATTGAGCGCCGAAGGCGCGGTCGACGGCATGTTCCGCATCGCCGGACCCAGCTGGCGCAACGAATTCGCGGCCCGGCTGGTCTTGGTCATGGGCGGCTACCGGCCCATCGCGAGCGCCAAACGCGTCACCTGTCCGGCCCTCGTGCAGATCGCGGATGACGACCGCACCGCCCCACCGGCGCCGGCCACCGCTGCCGCGACGCGGATGCGGGCGACGGTTCATCACTATCCGTGCGACCACTTCGACGTGTATCCCGGCGCTCGCTGGCATTTGCGCGTCGTCGGCGATCAGATCGCCTTCCTGCGGCGCATTTTCGCGCCGAGCAGGGATCATCGCGCCGCGTAACCCGGTTGTGCCCCTAACCGATTCGCTTGGTGTAGTGGATTCGGTCGTAGCCGTCGGTGCGGCCGCGGCCCGTCTCGACATAGCCGTGGCGAGCGTAGAAGGCCTGGTTCTCGGTCATCAGTCGGTGGGTGTACAACCGCACCTCGCCAAGCCCGAACTCGCGAGCATCGTCCTCCGCACGGGCGAGCAGCCGCGCGCCGAGGCCATGCCCTTGCGCGCCCGAAGCGACGGCGACGGTATCCAGGAGCAGGTGGTCGTCGTGTACCTCGTCGACGAGCGCCCCGACGATCGCGCCGTCCGCGTCGAGCACCCACACCCGCGACGTCGTGACGACGGATCCATAGTCCGCGAGCATCGGCGCCGGCGGCTTTCCGATCCGCGCGACGTACTTGTGGAATGACTCGTGCACGAGCTGTTCGACCGCCTGCGCATCGGCCTGTGTGGCGCGGCGGAGCTGAACCTGCACCGGCCGGACATTACGGCGGCGGCACCCGCCGTCATCAATCGGACAGACTTTTCTGGGTTAGCCACCGCTCAAATCGTCAATACCCCTCGGCGTCGAAGACGCCCCCGTCTCCGGCTCGACGCGCATACGTCGAACAAGTCGGAATCGACGAGGTGAGTCATAGACGGACTGCTGGAGCC
The DNA here is from genome assembly GCF_001050035.1 of Mycolicibacterium komanii. The sequence continues at coordinate 30,525 of NZ_CVTA01000014.1, read as the reverse complement.
CGCCCGCAGAGCGCTGCGCTCCGTTGCACTCAGCACACCTGCGGTTCTCCGTGTGAACCGTAGGACCTGACATGCCCGCAGCCGTCGCCATCGACTTCTTCCTCGCGCTCGCCGTCATCCTCGTCGCGTGCCGGGTCGTCGGCCTGATCGCTCAACGCCTGGGCCAGCCGCAGGTCGTCGGCGAGATGATCGCCGGCGTCATCCTCGGCCCGTCGCTACTGGGCCGGATCGCACCTGGCCTTCAGGCCGAACTGTTCCCCTCGGGCGAAGCGAATGTCGTGCTGTACACGGCCGCGCAGATCGGCCTCGTCCTCTACATGTTCCTCGTCGGGCTCAACTTCGACGTCGATTTGATCAAGCATCGCGCAGGCACCGCGGCGACCATCTCGGCCGCGGGCATCTTCGCCCCGCTCGTCCTGGGGGCGCTCGTCGCGATCCCGTTGATGAACGGCGACGGCTTCTTCGGTGACGGTGTCACACCGCTCATGGCGATGTTGTTCCTCGGCGCGTCGATCGCGATCACGGCGTTCCCGATGCTCGCCCGGATCATCTTCGAAACCCGGCTCACCGGAACGGGCCTGGGCACGCTCGCACTCGCCTGCGGCGCGACCGACGACGCGATCTCCTGGTGCATCCTCGCCGTGGTGCTCGCCATCCACCAGGGCGACCCGACGATCGCGTTGATCGCCATCGTCGGCGGCGCGGCCTACACCGTGCTGCTCCTCACCGCGGGCCGCAGGGCGCTCGCTGTGTTCGGCACCATGGCTGAACGCCGGAACACCGTGACCCCCACGATGTTGAGCGTCGTGTTGATCCTTCTGATGGGCTGCGCCTGGTTCACCGATGTCATCGGGATCTACGCGATCTTCGGTGCGTTCGTCCTCGGTGTCGCGATGCCGTCCGGCTTGTTCGCCAAGAAGATCACCGATTCCCTCGAACCGCTCACCACCACCTTCCTGCTGCCGTTGTTCTTCGTCTACTCCGGGCTCAACACCGAGATCGGCCTGGTGAACACGCCGACGCTGTGGGCGGTGACGCTGGGCATTCTCGTGGTCGCCGTCGCCGGTAAGGGCCTGGCCTGCACGATGGCGGCGCGACTACGGAAGGTGCCGCTGCGGGAGTCCGTCGCGCTCGGGTCGTTGATGAACGCGCGCGGGCTGATCGAACTCATCCTGCTCAACATCGGCCTCGAGGCGGGCATCATCACCCCGACCCTGTTCACGATCCTGGTGCTGGTCGCCATCATCACCACTCTGATGGCCACACCGATCTTCAACTACGTCTACGGACGCCACCGGACTCCGGTCGACGCCACGCCGCAGCAGGCGGACCTGGCGGTCGTAGCCGCCGAGGGAAGGTGATCTCAGTGCGAGAGAAACTGTCACAACTCGGTCCCGAGGCCAGGACGGCACTCGCGCGCAAAATACGAAACCAGTTGTCGAGCAGCGTAACCACCGACACCGAACACGATGTGGCCGTCATCGGTGGTGGCGCCGCCGCGCTGACCCTCGCGCTGGAGCTTCGCTCCGCACGCCCAGGAACCAGGATCGTGCTCATCGAACCGTCGGCGCGCCCCGTCCCGGAGATCACCCACACCGTCGGCGAGTCCACCGTAGAGGTGTCCGCGCACTACCTCCGAGAACGGCTCGGCCTGGCCGAGCACCTGGGCACCGAGCAGATCCGCAAGATGGGCCTGCGGATGTTCTTCTCGCACAACGGGAACACCGACATCGTGAGCCGGGTCGAACTCGGCAGCTCCTCGTTCGTCCCGCAGGTGACGTATCAGATCGACCGCGGCAGGCTCGAGAACGAACTCGCCCGCCGGTGCGCGGCAGAGGGTGTCGCGGTCGCCCACGGCCGCGTCCGCGCCGTGGAATTCGCCGACGACGGTCACACCGTCTGCTACCAGCACGGCGACGACACGATGCGCACGACGGCACGCTGGGTCGTCGACGCGTCCGGGCGTAACCGGACGTTGTCACGCCAGCTGGGTCTCAAGCGCGCCACCGAACACCATTGCAACGCGGCCTGGTTTCGCGTCAAGGCCGAACTCGATGTCGGGCGGTGGAGCGACGATGCCGATTGGCAGTCTCGGCTGGTCGAAGGCGACCGGGCGTTGTCGACGAATCACCTGATGGGCGAGGGATATTGGGTGTGGCTCATCCGGCTCGCCTCAGGCGCGACGAGTGTCGGCATCGTCGCCGATCCCGAGTTCCACGCGTTCGACGATTTCAACACCCTGGACAAAGCCAAGGCGTGGATTCGCGAACACGAACCGCAGTGCGCCGACGAGATCGCCCGATACGACGACCGGATCATGGACTTCCGGGTCATGAAGCACTACAGCCACGCCGCCACGAAGGTCTTCGACGGCGCAGCCCGCTGGTGCCTCACCGGCGACGCCGGAGTGTTCCTCGACCCGTTGTATTCCTCGGGGCTGGACCTGGTCGCGATCGGCAACGGCCTCATCACCGACATGGTCGTGCGCGACCTCGACGGCGAGGACGTCGTCGCCAGGGCGGCCATCAGCGACTCGCTGTTCCGGTCACTGGCCGACATGTGGCTTGCGGTGTACGAGCGGCAGTACACGCTCATGGGAACGCCGACCGTGATGTCGGCCAAGATCATCTGGGACGTCGCGTTCTACTGGGGCTTCATCGGACTGCTCTACCGCAACGGCCGATTCGTCAGCGTCGCCGACGATCCCGCCGTCGTGCCGCACCTCGACGGGCTGATCACGCTGAGCAACCGCGTGCAGCGGTTCTTCCGCGAGTGGGCTGCGGTGGAGGGGCGGGAATCGGCCGTGCGATTCGTCGACCTGTACTCGCCGTTGAACTTCATGGTGACGCTGCACGAGGCGATGATGGAACCGGCGTTCGACTTCGCCGACCGGTTCGACGCCAATGGCCGGTTGTTGCGGCAACTGGCGGGTCAGCTCGTCGAAACCGTGCTTTCCGACAAATCCGTGCTGTTCGACGACGACGCCGCGGTCGCGCAGGTGCAGGAGTGGCAACGCGATCCCCTGCTGAGAGAACTCCGCGCCATCTATCGCCAAGAGCAGCAGAACAATCCGGTCAGTTCCGGCTGGATCACCACCGCTATCCGTGAGTTGCAGGTATGACGACCATCGAACATCACCCCCGGCCCGCACCGCTCGCGGTGGTCGGAATCGGCTGCCGGCTACCGGGCGGGGTCGAATCCGCCGAGGACTTCTGGCGGCTGCTGACCGGCGGCGTCGACGCCACCCGTGAGGTTCCCGAATCACGCTGGAACGCCGACCGATTCCACGATCCCAACCCGAAGAAGGTTGGGAAGATGGTCACCCGCCGGGGCGGCTTCCTCGACGCCATCGACCAGTTCGATCCGCAGTTCTTCGGAATCTCGCCGCGCGAGGCGCATTCCATCGACCCGCAGCAGCGCCTGATGCTGCAGACCACGTGGGAGGCGCTGGAAGACGGGGGGATCGCGCCGACCAGCCTGGCCGGAACCGACGTCGGCGTGTTCATCGGCGGCTTCACCCTGGACTACCAGCTGCTGCAGAACCAGGGCCGCGGCAGCCGCTACCAGTTCAAGACGCATTCGGCCGCCGGAATGATGATGACGATGCTGGCGAACCGGATCTCGTTCGCCTTCGACTTCCGCGGACCCAGCATGACGATCGACACGGCGTGCTCGAGTTCACTGGTCGCGGTACACCTCGCGGCGCAGAGCATCTGGAACGGTGAGAGCGCGATCGCCCTGGCCGGCGGCGTCAACATCATGATCGGACCCAACACCGCGATCGCCGAGTCCAAGAGCGGATTCCTCAGCCCCGACGGCCGCTGTAAGGCCTTCGACGAATCCGCCGACGGGTACGCGCGCGCCGAGGGCGGCGCCGTGGTCGTCATCAAATCGCTCGACCAGGCCCTGCGTGACGGCGACGACATCTACGCGCAGATCCTCGGGACCGCGGTGTCCCAGGACGGCCGCACCGACGGCATCACCGTGCCCCGCGCCGAGGCGCAGTCGGCGGCGATCACCTCGGCGCTACGCCGCGCGGGCGTCGAAGCCCGAGACGTCGGCTACGTCGAAGCTCATGGGACCGGGACACCCGTCGGCGATCCGGTGGAGACCCGTGCCTTGGCCGCAGCGCTGACGTCCGACCGGACCGACCCGTTACCGATCGGGTCCGTCAAGACCAACATCGGCCACCTCGAGGCGGGTGCCGGGGTCGCAGGTCTGATCAAGACGGCACTCGTCCTCAAGCACGGGTACATCCCCGCGCATCTCCACCTCGAAAACCCCAGCGGCCGCATACCTTTCGACGCACTCAAGCTCGACGTCCCGCGCACGGGCCGCCCGTTCCCCGGCGACGGACGGCGGATCGCCGGGGTGAACTCGTTCGGATTCGGCGGCACCAACGCCCACGCGGTGCTCGCCGAACCGCCGACTGCGGCCCGGCCACCGGCCCCGGCCGATGAGCCGCCGCTCACCCTCCTGCCGATTTCGGCGCGCAGCGAGGAGGCCCTGGTGGCCGCCGCGGGCCGGTTGGCCGACCACCTGGACGCCGACCCGGCCGTCACCATGGCCGACCTCAGATACACGCTGTCGCAGCGACGCTCACATCTGAGCCATCGCCACGCGCTGGTCGCCGACAGCGTCGCCGATGCCCGCGACCAACTGCGTGCCCTCGCCGACGGCGGCCAGATCTCGTCGGCCCGCGCATCCTCGGCGACGCCCAAGCTGGCCTTCGTCTGCTCCGGGATGGGCCCGCAGTGGTGGAAGATGTGCCGCGGGCTCCTCGACGTCATGCCCGCCTTCACCGAAAGCATCGCGCGCAGCGATCGCGAGCTGGCCCGCCACGCTGACTGGTCGCTGCTCGAGGAACTCCGACGCGACGAAAGCGATTCGCGGATGGGCGAAACCGAGTTCGCCCAGCCCGCGAACTTCGCCATCCAGATCGCGCTCGCCGCACAACTCGAAGAGTTCGGCATCCGGCCCGACGCCATCGTCGGCCACAGCGCAGGAGAGGTGGCCGCACACCACCTCGCCGGCCTGCTGAGCTTCGAGCAGGCGATCGAGGTCATCTACCACCGCAGCAGGCTCCAACAGCGCACCAGCGGTCAGGGCCGCATGCTCGCCGTCGGCCTCGACGCCGAATCGCTGATGGCAGCACTGGACGTCGCGACCCGCGAGGAGTTCGGCCGGCGGATCTCGGTGGCCGCGATCAACAGCCCCTCTGCGGTCACCATCGCCGGTGACGGCGACGTGCTCGACGCCGTCGCCCGCCAGTTGGACGACGGCGAGGCCTTCCACCGGTACCTGACCGGCAAGGTGCCCTATCACACGCACTACATGGATGCGATCAGAAGCGATCTCTACGACGCCCTCGACGGCTTGTCGTCAGGTCCGGCCGAGCTTCCGCTCTACTCGACGGTCACCGGCGACCGGCTGGACGAATACCGTTCCGGTGCCGCCTACTGGTGGCAGAACACCCGCGCCACAGTCCTTTTCGAGCCCGCGGCGCGCCGTATGCTGGACGACGGCTACACCCATTTCGTCGAACTGAGCCCGCATCCCGTGCTGGCGGCGTCGATCCTGGAGATCGCCGGCGCGCAGAAGACGCTCGTCCAGCCCACTCAGCGACGCCACGACGACGACCTGCGCACGTTCATGGCCGGCCTCGGTGTGCTGCACGATCACGGTCACGACATCGACTGGGCGGCGCTCTACCCCCGCGGCGGAGCCCGGCTACTCAAGCTGCCGAGCTACCCGTGGCAGTCCCGGCGGTACTGGAACGAGACCCAGGAAGCGACCGAGGCCCTGCACTATCGCCCGGTGCATCCGCTGCTGGGTCAACCGGTGAGCGCCGTGCACCCGACGTGGGAGATCGAATTGAGCACGGCCCTGGTGCCGTTCCTCGCCGACCACCGGGTCCAGGGCAGCGTCGTCGTACCCGGCGCGCTGTACATCGAGATGGCCCTTGCGGCGGGCAGGAAAACCTACGGCGCCGAACTCGGTGTCGACGACCTCGTGCTGCACCGTGCCCTCATCCTCGACGACACCTGCGATCCCATCCTGCGGACCACGCTGAACCAGGACACCGGGGGCCTCGAATTCGCCGCGTTCACCGCAACGGCGGACGGCGAGCTCAAGTGGACGATCACCGCGACGGCCGAACTCACCACCCTGTCGAAATCAGCGCGCGGGCGGGCGGTGCCGCCGGAAGTGTTGTCCGCCAACGCAGTCACCGGCGAAGAATTCTACGCCCTCACCGAGGCCATCGGGTTCGACTACGGCGAGGCGTTCCGAGCCGTCACCGGACTGACGTCGGGTGACGGCTGGGTGGTCGCCGAGATGGACATCCCGGCCCCCATCGTCGACGACCTCGACGACTACCGATTCCACCCGGCGCTGATCGACGGCGCCTTCCAAACCCTCTTCGGCGCACCGCTTTCCGGCGGCGGTGCCGGCGACAGCCCGTTCCTGCCCACCCGCATCCGGCGTAGCGCCGTGTACGACAGCCCCAAGGGGAACATGACGGTGCGCCTGGCCGTCAGGTCGGCGACCGCGGAGGAGATCGAGAGCGACATCACGATCTGCGACCACCGAGGCGAGCCGCTCGCCGTCTTCGAGGGTTTCACGGTGCGTTCGCTGAGCGCATCGACACGTATGTCCCCGGAGCGAATCGACAAGGGGCTCTACGAACTCCACTGGGATCCCGCGCCCGAACCCGCCGGAGACCAACCGGTCGACCCCGCCTCGTGGCTGGTCTTCGCCGACGACAGCGGGTTCGGCGCCGCGCTCGCCGACCGGTTGCGCCACGGCGGCCACGGCGGCCACCGCGTACGCACCGTCACGCACCGCCCCGTCGACACCCTGACCGCGACCGACGACGGATATGCGATCGACGAGCGATCCGCCGAACAGTTGACCGAACTGTTCGACCGGCATCTCGCCGAGGACGGCGAGCTGGCCGGTGTCATCGACTGCTGGGCAATGGATCTCGACCAGGACCCGCAGGCGTCCGCCACGAACGCCAACGACCACCTCGGTACTCTCGCCGTCCTGCGGATCGCCAAGGCGCTCGCCGCGCACGACACCGTCAGCCCGCGCCTGTACCTCCTCACCGCGAACGCGCAACCGGCGCTGGGCACCGAACCGCTGGCAGTCGAGCAGTCCGCGGTGTGGGGCCTGGGCAGGGTGATCGGACACCAGGAGTTCGTCGAGCGTTGGGGAGGACTCGTCGACATCGACATCGACTTCGAGAACGACCACGACATCGATGACGCCGCCGCGCGTGTCTGCAGGCACATCCTCGATCCGGCAGCCGAGGACCAGGCGGCGATCCGCGGCGACGTCACCCTGGTTCCGCGGCTGCGCCCGAGCGCGAACCTGACGAAACCCCTCCCCACCAAGCTTTCTCCCACCGCCACCTACGTCGTCACCGGCGGCACCGGCGCCCTCGGACGCACCGTGGCCACCTACCTGGCCGAGCACGGCGCACGACACATCACGCTGCTCAGCAGGAGCGGGCTGCCGCCCCGCGCCCGATGGTCGGGCATGACCCCCGACGATCCGCAGTTCGCCGGGGTGGACGCGGTCCGTTCCGTCGAACGCCTCGGAGCACAGGTGAGCGTCGCCAGCGTCGACATCACCGACATCGACCAGGTGACGGCCTGGTTGGACGAGCACAACCGCGGCGGCGACAGGCCGGTCCGTGGCATCATCCACGCCGCCGGATCGGTCCACGACCAACTCCTGGTCAACGTCGGCGAAGACGACTTCCTGAAGGTGATGGGCCCCAAGGTCACCGGGACCCGGGTGCTGCACACCGCGTTCGCCGAGCAGGATCTCGACTTCTTCGTGATGTTCGGCTCCGCCGGTTCGGTGATCGCGTCACCCGGCCAGGGCAACTACGCCGCCGCCAACGCGTTTCTCGACGCCTTCGCGCATCACCGGCAGGCGCAGGGACTGCCGGCGCTCACCATCGGCTGGGGCCCGTGGTCGGTGGGCATGGTCGAAGACCTCAATCTCGAAAACGTCTACGCCATGCGGGGAATCGAATTGATCACGCCCGCAACCGGATCGCTGATCCTCGACCGGCTGATCAATCAGGCCGTCCCCAACGTCGTCGCCATCAGCGCCGACTGGAACCGCGCCCGCCAACTCCTCGGCGGCCACCTGCCCAAGATGTTCGCCGAGCTCGACGCGGCGACCGCGCCGACCGCCGAGGGCGGAGCGGACGGGTCGATCCTGGAGGTGCTCGCGCACACGCCGGAGCCCGAGCGTCTCAACGTGGTCGTCGACCAGGTCGAACGGCTGGTCGCCGCCGTCTTCGACTGTGCCGTGACCGATTTCGGCAACGACGACCTGCTGGATGACATCGGCCTGGATTCGATGATGGCGATGGACTTCCGGGTCAGGATCAACACCACGTTCTCGATCGATCTGCCGGTGCTCGAGATCCTCAAGGGTGTCAGCGTCGACTCGCTGGCCGCACGCGTGCTCGACGAACTGCACACGATCCACGGGGCAACGCAGGCGACGCCGTCCCCGCAGGAACCAGCCGCCGACGACGACGTGGACCGGCTGATCGACGGCATGTCGGAGGCCGATCTGCGAGACCTGCTGGCCGAACTCGAGGGTTGACGATGGCCAATTCGACTGCGGTGTACGTGCGGGGACTTTCGAAGGCCTACGGACCGACCCCGGCGGTCCGCGACCTCGACCTCGACGTCGACCACGGCGAGATCTTCGCCATCCTCGGCCCCAACGGCGCCGGCAAGTCCACGACCATAGAGATCCTGGAGGGCAACCGAACCCGCGACTCCGGCACCGTGCGCGTGCTGGGGGAGGACCCCGGCGCCGCAGGCCGGAGCTGGCGGGCCCGGATCGGCATCGTGCTGCAGGAGGTCAGTGACGCCGGGATGCTCACGGTGCGCGAGACGGTGGAGATGTTCACCAGCTGTTACAGCATCGCCCGCGGCGCACACGAGGTGTTGGAACTCGTCGGCCTCGACGGCGTCGCCGGGTCGCGGGTACGGACACTCTCCGGTGGGCAACGCCGGCGCCTCGACGTCGCGCTCGGCATCGTCGGCCGACCCGAACTGCTGTTCCTCGACGAGCCCACAACGGGTTTCGACCCCGAAGCGCGGCGGCAGTTCTGGCAACTCATCAAGCTGCTGGCCGCCGACGGCACCACCGTCCTGCTCACCACCCACTACCTCGAAGAGGCCGCAGCGCTGGCCGACCGCGTCGCGGTGATCGCCGATGGCCGGGTCGTGGCGGTCGACTCGCCGGAACGGCTGACCGAACACGTCAGCTCCGCGGCCACCGTGCGGTGGTTCGACGGCGACGAATTCCGCGTCGAGACAACGGACTTGCCGACCGAACTGGTCCGACGCCACAGCCGCGACGGTACGGAATTGGCGCAGCTGACCATCAGCCGGCCCACACTCGAAGACGCCTACCTGCATTTGATCGGCCAGCCATGACGGACACCCACCACATCACCGCCGCCTCACCGCCGCGCCATCGCGCCACCGCGGAGCGCACCGTTCCGTCGGCGGTGCGTATCGGATGGTCGCGGATCGTCCCCGAGCTGAAGATGTTCTACCGCAGGCCCGAACAGATGGTCCTGACGTTCTCCATGCCCGCCGTGATCTGTCTGCTGCTCGGATCGATCTTCTCGGCGAAGCTGCCCGACAACGAGACCAGCACCGGTGCGGTGATCGCGGCGAGCATGCTCGCCTACGGCATCCTCTCGACGTCGTTCGTCAACCTCGGCATCAGCATCGCCGCCGATCGGGAGACCGGAGCGCTGCGTCGGCTGCGGGGCACACCGGCGACCGCGTCGTCGTACTTCATCGGCAAGATCGCGCTGGTCGCCGTCGTCAGCTTCGCCGAGGCCGTCCTGCTGTTGATCGTGGGCGTGTTCGTCTTCGGCCTGCGCCTGCCGACCGATGCGTTCGGGTGGTTCACCCTCGCCTGGGTGTCGATACTCGGGATCGTCAGCTGCTCGCTGCTCGGCATCTTCATCAGCAACCTGGCGAGCAACGCGGTGTCGGCCGCCGTCCTGACGAACGGCCCGTCGGTGGCACTGCAATTCGTCTCGGGGACGTACGTACCGCTGATGATCCTGCCGACCTGGATGCTGGTGATCGGCTCGCTGTTCCCGGTGAAGTGGATGGCCCAGGGCTTCCGCTCGGTGCTTCTGCCAGCGGAGATGGTCGCGCTGGAACCGGCGGGCAGCTGGGAACACTGGCGCATCTTCCTCGTCTTGGCGGCGTGGAGCGTCGCCGGGCTCGTCGGGTGCCTCGCGGTGTTCCGCTGGTCCGACCGGACCTGACGCCCCGCTGCGCTAACGCCGGGCTCTTCACCGTCGATATCCGAGACATGGCCCCCTTCCGTGCCCTCGGCGTGCTCGGCGTCGCGCTCGTCGCACTCCTCTCATTTGCGGCGACGGCGCACGCCGACGCCGCCGCACAGCTGGACCCGGTGCCCGTCATCGCCTCCCCGACGTGCGGCGGGAGCGTGCGCTCCGACGCGCAGGTGGTGCCGGTGCAGATCGACGGCCGCCCGGACGACGGTGTTCGCGTGGCCATCAACTACGACGCCGGAATCTACGACGGCTCCTGCGCGCTGACCGTGACCGCCACATGGAAGAACCTCGACACCGGCGCGTCGGGAAGTGACGACATCACCGCGGTGTCGCGCATCGACGGGCACTACGGCTTCATCGGCTACGCCAACGCCACGTTCGCGACCGGCAGCGGCACGGTCGTCGTGACGCTCAGCTCGCACCCCGGCGAGGAGATGCGACTCACCGCCTGAGCCGCCTCGCACCGCCCACCGCGACTAGAGTCCGTGGCGTCCTGCCGAACGTGTGGAGGTGGCATGTCACTGGCAGCGCAGCTGTGGACGGAGAACGCCGACGTGGTCGCCGAAGTGCTGGCCAACCCGTTCGTGCGGGGGATCGGAGACGGCTCGCTGGAGCGCGACCTGTTCGCCGGCTACATCGCCCAGGACGCGTTCTTCCTCGAATCCTTCGCTCGTGCATATGGTCTGGCGCTTGCACGAAGCTCGGACACGGAGACCCTGCTGGCCTTCGCTGACCTTCTCGCCGGAGTGCGTGAGGAACTCGGCCTGCACGCGTCCTACGCCGCGTCGTGGGGCATCGACATGGCAGGCGTCGAACCCGCCGCCGCGACGTTGGCCTACACCGAATTCCTCTTGGCCACCGCCGCCACCGCCGAGGTCGGGGTGGTGTGCGCGGCGATGACACCGTGCATGCGTCTGTACGCGCACATCGGGGTCGCGCTCGACAGCGACGCCGCCGGGCCGTATGCGAAATGGGTGCAGACGTACGCCGATCCCGGCTTCGACGAGGTGGCCTCGCTCCTGGAACGGCTGCTCGATCAGCATGCCCGCGACATCCCCGCGGCGCGGACGGCCTACCGGCGCGCCATGCGGCTGGAGCTCGCGTTCTTCGACGCGGCCCTGGAGCGGTGAGCAGCGATCAGACGTACCGCGGGCGGCCGGCGAGCGCGCCGAGCACGATCTGCACCACGTACACACCGGCGAACATCATCCAAGGCACGGTCCACCCGTGCGTGACGTCGTGCAGAAGGCCGAACAGGAACGGGCCGACGCCGGCGATCAGATAGCCGAATCCCTGTGCCATTCCCGACAATTGGGCGGTGTCGGCGGCGTTGCGGGCGCGCAGCGCGATGACTGCGAGCGCCAACGCGAACACGCCCATGCCGATGCCGATCAGCACGCTCCACAGCAGGGGTTGCGCGGCGGGCGCGAGCATCAGGCCGAGCGTGCCCACCAGACCCACGGCGCCCAGGCCGACGATCCATGCGCTCTGCCCGTGGCTGCGCGCGGCCAGCGGTGCGATCACCAACGCGATGGGGACGCCGACCAGTGACGTCAAGCCGACGAGCAGGCCGGCCTGCGTCTTGTCGACCCCGTTGTCGATGAACACTTGTGGCAGCCAGCCCATCACGATGTAGGCCATCAACGACTGGCAGCCGAAGAACAGCGTGACCGTCCACGCCAACCGGTTTCGCAGCAGCGAGCGATGCCCGCCGACGGGGGTGGTGTGCGCCGCCCACGTGCCGCCGTGCCGTCGCGATGTCGGCAACCAGGCCACCAGCGCGACGAAGGAGACCGCGGCCCACGCGGCCAGCGCGGCGCGCCACCCGCCGAGCGGGTCCTCCAGTCCGGGGGTCACCGCCGACCCGAGCGCACCGCCGCCCTGCAGGGCGGCGGTGTAGATCCCGGTCATCAGGCCGACCCGCGCGGGGAACGACCCCTTGATGACGACGGGGATCAACACATTGGCCAGCGCGATGCCCGCGCACGCGACCAGCGTCGCCGCGATCACGGTGTGCGGACCGTCGAGGGTGCGGGCGACCAGCCCGACGGTGATCGCCACCAGGGCTGCGGCGACCGTGCGCCCGAGCCCGATGCGGGCGGCCAGCCGGGGCGCGGTCAGCCCCGCGACCGCGAAGCACAGTGCGGGCAGCGTGGTGAGAAGCCCGGCCCACGTCGCCGAGACCCCGAGTTCGGCACGCATCTCGCCGAGCAGCGGCGCGACGCTGGTGACGGCCGGCCGCAGGTTCAGCGCGGTGAGCACGACGGCCACCGCCAGCAGGGCACCGCCCGTGACCAGCGAAATCGGGGCCGGATCGGCGGCGGCGACGCTCGTCGCCGGACGCGTCGTCGACAGCTCTGGATCTTCGTCCCGCTGGTCGACACGCATCCTGCTAATCTGCCATACATCCCATGATTGGTTGAAAGGATGTCTCTGTGCCGTTGGTCACCGCAAGGCGGGCCGGCCTCGTCGACCAGGTCATCGAGCAGTTGCGGGCCTCGGTCGCCCGCGGCGAGTGGCCGGTCGGACAACGGATCCCCAACGAGACGGTCCTGGTCGGATCCCTCGGCGTCGGCCGCAACACCGTGCGCGAGGCGGTGCGGGCGCTGGCACACGCCGGCATCCTCGAGGTGCGACAGGGGGACGGCACCTATGTCCGGGCCACCAGCGAGGTGTCGGGTGCGCTGCGTCGGCTCTGCGGTGCCGAGTGGCGCGAGGTGCTCGCGGTGCGGCGCGCGCTCGAGGTCGAGGGCGCCAGGGCCGCCGCGGCTCACCGTACCGACGACGACCTGGCCGAGCTGCGCGCGTTACTGGATCACCGCGACGCATGCCTGGCCGGGGGAGACACCGACGAATTCGCCCGCGCCGACGCCGAATTCCATCTCGCCGTCGTACGCAGCTCACACAATGCCACGCTCACCGAGCTGTACCGGGGGCTGATGGAGGCCATCACGGCGAGCGTCGCCAGTGGGCAGGACGCTTCGGTCGAGGTCGTCGATCACGGTGTGCTGCTGGAACATATCGTCGCGGGTGACGGCGACCTCGCCGCTCGGACGGCCGCCGAGATCATCGACGGAGTGCTCGCCGGCCTTCCCGCCAACGGCGACTGCTGAAGCCCTGCGCTACTCCCGTGCGGCGGGCCTGCTGCCCAACGCGACGACCATGGCGGCGGCCGCCAACGACAGCGTGCCCACCACCCACAGCGCCACCCTGCTGTTGCCGGTCAGGTCGGTCAGCCAGCCGGTGATGTACGGTCCGCCGAACCCGCTCAGATTGCCGAGCGAGTTGATCAGCGCGATACCACCGGCGGCCGCCGCGCCGGTGAGGAAAGCCGATGGCAGAGACCAGAACACGGGCAGCGCGCACATGACCGCGCAGGTGCACAGCGTGACGGCCAGCATCGCAAGGTAGACGTCGGTCATGTACAGGGCAGCGGGAATGGCGATACCGCCGACGATCGCCGGAATCGCGACGTGCCATACGCGCTCGCCGGTGCGGTCGGAGTGCCACGCCCATGGCACCATGACGATCGCGGCCACGACGTACGGGATCGACGTGACCAGCCCGCGCTGGATCACGTCGAGATGGACGCCGTACTCCTCCTGGAATCCGGCGACGATGGTGGGCAGGAAGAAGCCAACCGCATAGAGCCCGTAGGTGATTCCGAAGTAGATGAACGCCAGGGCCAGGATCCGCGGATGGGTCAGCGCCTTCTTCAACGGCCAATGGCCGCCGCTCTCGGCGACCACCCGCTCGGCGTCCAAAGTCGTTTCCAGCCAGCGCTTCTCATCGGTGCGCAGCCAGTCTGCGGCACCCGGTCGGTCGGTTAGGTAGAACCAGCAGATCACGCCGAGGATGATGGCGGGCAGCCCCTCGACCAGGAACATGAACCGCCACCCGGCCAGCCCGAACACCCCATGCCCCCAGTCGATGATCAGCGACGAGATCGTCGACCCGACCGCTGTCGAGACGGGTACGGCGACCATGAACAGCGAGACCGCCCGCGACCGCTGCTTCTCAGGGAACCAGAACGTCAGATAGAGGATGATGCCGGGGAAGAAACCCGCTTCGGCCACGCCGAGCAGAAAGCGCAGAACGATGAGTATCTCGGCGTTGGGTACGAAAGCAATTGCGGCGCTGATGATCCCCCAGCTGACCATGATCCGCGCCAGCCAGCGTCGGCCGCCGAACTTGTGCAGGGCGATGTTGCTGGGCACCTCGAGCAGCAGGTAGCCCAAAAAGAAGATGCCCGAGGCGAACCCGAACATCTTCGCGCTCATGCCGAGCTCGTCGTTCATCCCGTTGGGTCCGGCGAACGCGATGTTGACGCGGTCGAGATAGTTGACGATGTAGAGCAATACCAGGAACGGGATCAGTCGCCAGGTGACCTTCGTCAGAGTCCTGTTCTCCACGGCGGGATCCGGCAGGTAGGTACTCACGACAGTCCTCCGGTCCCACGGTCGAGCGGCGCGTTCACAGGGAGGCTAAACGAGACATCCCCGGTCACGGCGGCTTCTGCGGAACCGGGTCACTTCAGGCTGGGCAGCAAGACCTCGTCGACGAGGATACGGACGGTGTCCTCGGTCGGCGGGCGCCCGGAGACCAGCGAACGGAACACCAGGTATCCGGGGAGCAGGTCGTAGATCTCGTCGTTGAGCTTCGACCCGTCGATCTCACCGCGCTTGATCGCGTCGTCGAGGACCTTGTCGATCACCATCTTGCGCTGATGGACGAACTCGTTCTGCATGGCCTCGCTGAGCCGAGGATTGTGCGACATCTCGTTGAGGACGGCTCGCATCGTGCTGCCGTGTTCGCACGCCTGTCGGCACACCGCGTCGCCCAGCGCCAGCAGGTCGCCGCGCAATGAGCCGGTATTCGGCGGGACGTTGGTCATGCGCGTGCCCTCGATGAACGCGGCCAGCACCAGGTCCGCCTTCGACGGCCACCGCCGGTACACCGTCGCTTTGCTCGCTTTCGCCTGCGTGGCAACGGCTTCCACTGACAGCCGGTCGTATCCGTGCTGCTGCAACAGTTGAAGGGTGATGGCCAGCAACTCGGCCTCGCGCGGGGTCCAGCGCGAGCCCGACGACGTCGCCGACTCGTCGTTGCCGGATCCGGACTCCACGCTCACTCCTCACCGCCCCTCTTTCAATATTTACGCGGGCGCCACCACGGGCCCGTCGAGGATAGCGGTTGCGACAGCCAGTACGGTACCGTACCGTTTCGAATTGGCCTCCATTTTCGTGTGAGTACCCATTCCCGAGGCCGGATCGTGGCAGCCGTCGAAAGGGGCGCCGGTGAGCGGTTTTTCGGTGGGAAGACTCGTGCGCCGGCGGTGGACGATCGTGGTCGCGGTCGTCGTCGTAGCGCTCGTCGCCTTCAGCATCTACCGCCTGCACGGCATATTCGGATCCAACAACGTCGTGTCCAAGACCGGCGCCGAGGCCCTGGAGAACACGGGCTTCAACCCCAAACGCGTTCTGCTGGAGGTCTTCGGCACTCCCGGCTCCTTCGCCACGGTCAACTTCCTCGACATCGACGCCCAGCCCCAGCGCGTCGACGACGCGCCTCTGCCGTGGTCGCACGAATTGGTCACCGACGAACCGACCCTCTTCGTCGACCTGCGTGCGCAAGGTGACGGGTCGGTCATCGGATGCCGCATCACGGTCAACGGGGTGGTCACGGACGAAAGGTCCTCCGACAACGTGAATGGATACATCTCGTGCCTGGACAAGACGGCGTGACCGCGCAGAGCACCGAGGGGGCACATCGGTCCGACGCCGCGGCGACGGGTTCGCGGCCCGCGCGTCTCATCCGTCGCCTGGCGCTTCCCATCCTGTTGATCTGGGTCGCGGTGGCCGCGATCACCAACGTCGTGGGACCACAGCTCGAAGTGGTGGGCGCGGAACGGTCGGTGTCGCTGAACGCGGCCGATTCACCGTCGATCATGGCGATGCGCCACATCGGGCAGGTCTTCGACGAATTCGATTCCGACAGTGCGGCGATGGTCGTGCTCGAGAGCGACCAACCCTTGGGCGCCGAGGCACACGAGTACTACGACGGCCTGGTGCGCCGACTGGCCGCCGACACCAAACACGTCGAGCACATCCAGGACTTCTGGGGAGATCCGCTGACTGCCGGCGGCTCGCAGAGCAAGGACGGCAAGGCCGCGCTGGTTCAGCTGTACCTCTCCGGTAACCAGGGCGAAGCGCTGGCCAACGAGTCCGTCGACGCGGTGCGCGAAATCGTCGACAACACGCCGCCGCCGCCCGGGCTGCGGGTCTACGTGACCGGTGCGGCACCGCTCATCACCGACAACTTCGAGGTGGGCAGCGAAGGCACGGAAAAGGTCACCGGCATCACCTTTCTCGTCATCGCGGTGATGCTGCTCATCGTCTACCGGTCCATCCTGACGACGCTGATCATGCTCGTCACGGTGTTCGTCGAACTCGCCGCGGCCCGAGGCGTCGTCGCGGTGCTCGCGGACTCCGGGCTCATCGGCCTGACGACGTATGCGACGAACCTGTTGACCCTGCTCGCGATCGCGGCAGGTACGGATTATGCGATCTTCGTGGTCGGCCGCTATCACGAGGCGCGCAACAAGGGCATGGACCGAGTCAGCGCGTATTACGACATGTATCGCGGAACCATCCACGTCATCCTCGGCTCGGGGTTGACGATCGCCGGTGCGGTGGCGTGTCTCGCCTTCACCCGGCTGCCGTACTTCCAGACGCTCGGCATTCCCGCCGCCATCGGAGTTCTCGTGACGTTGTCGGCCGCGATCACGCTGGGGCCGGCCGTTCTTCTGATCGCCACCCGTTTCGGCCTCATGGAAACGAAACGCGCGACGCGCTTGCGTGGTTGGCGCCGCATCGGCACCGCGATCGTACGGTGGCCGGGCCCGATACTCGCGGTCGCGACATTGCTCGCGCTCGTCGGCCTCCTCGCGCTGCCGGGCTACAAAACCAGCTACGACGCGCGCCCGTACCTGCCCGCATCGGCGCCCGCGGTCGAGGGTTACACGGCCGCCGAGCGGCACTTCTCCGAGGCACGCCTCAACCCGGAACTGTTGATGGTCGAGACCGACCACGACATGCGTAATCCCGCCGACATGCTGATCCTGGAGCGCATCGCCAAGGCCGTCCTGCACACCAAGGGCGTCAACCTCGTGCAGTCGATCACCAGGCCGCTGGGAACGCCGATCAGCCACAGCTCCATCCCTTTTCAGATCAGCGCGCAGAGCGCCAGCCAGATCATGAACCTGAGCTATCAGCAGGCGCGCGGCGCCGATCTGCTCAAGCAGGCCAACGAGATCAGCAGCACCATCGACATCCTCAAACAGCAGGTGGCCCTGCAGGAGGCCAGCGCGGCCGCGACGCATGAGCAGACGCAGGCGTTCCACGACACGGTGACGATCGTGGAAGACCTGCGCGACAAGCTGGCCAACTTCGACGACCAGTTCCGGCCGATACGCAACTATTTCTACTGGGAGCCACACTGTTTCGACATTCCGATGTGTTCGGCTCTGCGATCGGTGTTCGATTCCCTGGACGGAATCGCCCTGCTGGCCGACCAGTTCGGCACCATCACGGCGAGCCTGGACAAGCTCGACGCCCTGCAGCCGCAACTGGTCGAACTCCTGCCGCCGCAGATCGCCATCCAGGAGCGCAACCGCGATCTCACCCTGTCGAACTACGCCACCACCACGGGCATCAACGCCCAAAGCGACGAGGCGCTGAAGAACTCGACGGCGATGGGTCAGGCGTTCGATCTGGCCAAGAACGACGACTCGTTCTATCTGCCGCCGGAGGCGTTCGACAACCCGGATTTCAAACGCGGCTTGAAGCTGTTCCTCTCACCGGACGGCAAGGCCGCGCGGATGATCATCACGCATGAGGGCAAACCCGCTACGCCGGAGGGGATTTCGCACATCAACGCGATCAAGGACTCTGCGTTCGATGCGATCAAGGCCACCCCGTTGTCGGACGCGAAGATCTACGTCGCCGGGACCGCCTCGACCTACAAGGACATCCAGGACGGCGCCAAGTACGACCTGCTGATCGTCGCGCTGGCGGCGATGGCGCTCATCCTGTTGATCATGATGTTCATCACCCGCAGCCTGGTGGCCGCGGTCGTGATCGTGGGTACCGTGGCGTTGTCGCTGGGCGCGTCGTTCGGCTTGTCGGTTCTGGTGTGGCAGTACATCTTCGGAATCCAGCTCTACTGGATCGTGTTGGCATTGGCCGTCATCCTGCTGCTGGCCGTGGGGGCCGACTACAACCTGCTGTTGATCTCACGGTTCAAGGAAGAGATCGGCGCGGGGCTCAACACCGGCATCATCCGGGCGATGGCCGGAACCGGCAGCGTGGTCACCGCGGCGGGGCTCGTCTTCGCCGCGACGATGTCGTCGTTCATCTTCAGCGACCTCGTCGTGCTCGGCCAGATCGGCACGACGATCGGCATGGGACTGTTGTTCGACACGTTGATCGTCCGGTCCTTCATGACGCCGTCGATCGCGGCCCTGCTCGGCCGCTGGTTCTGGTGGCCGCTGAACGTGCGTCCGCGGCCGGCGAGCCGGATGCTGCGCCCGTACGGGACACGCACCGAGGTGCGGACCCTGCTGCGGTCCGAGGAGAGCTGACCGGAGGCCCCGCGCGCGCGTGGATGCGTGGCGGCAGGTTTCGAGTGGCGCCGTAAGGGAAACCTCCCGCGGCAGTGGGGCGCACGCCGGCGAGCGTGCTCATATCCCGGACCGCCACGATTAGGAGAGCTTCATGGCCGACGACCGCGCACCGAAAGAAGCAGTAAAGGGAATCGTCGAGGAGGCCAAGGGCAAGGCCAAGGAGGCGGCGGGGGCGCTGATCGGCAACGAAGAGTTGAAGCGTGAGGGCAAGGCGGAACAGCACAATCCGTCGTACATTCCCGGTGCGCCCGGTCCGGAGGCTCCGTCGTTCGACGAGCCGACCGCCCCGCAAGACCCGCTGCCGCCGAAGGCCGATCAGGTTGCCCCCGACCTGCGCACGGCGACGGGCGCTCCCGTCGACGGTCCGTTGACCGCCCGCGGACAGCAGGGCGCGTACCTCACCACCGCCCAAGGGGCGCGGCTGTACGACACGGACCACTCCCTCAAAGCGGGTGAGCGTGGGCCGACGCTGTTGCAGGACCACCACCTCCGCGAGAAGATCACGCACTTCGACCACGAACGCATCCCGGAGCGGGTGGTGCACGCGCGGGGCGCGGCCGCGCACGGCGTGTTCCGCGCCAACGGGTCGGCCGAGAAGATCTGCAAGGCCGAGTTCTTGAAGTCCGGCGAAGAGACCGACGTCTTCGTTCGCTTCTCGACGGTGCTCGGCTCCCGCGGATCGGCCGACACGGTGCGTGACACCCGCGGGTTCGCCACCAAGTTCTATACGCACCAGGGCACCTTCGACCTCGTCGGCAACAACATCCCGGTGTTCTTCATCCAGGACGGCATCAAGTTCCCCGATGTCGTGCACGCCGCCAAGCCGCATCCGGACCGGGAGATCCCACAGGCGCAGAGCGCCCACGACAGCTTCTGGGACTTCGTGTCGCTGCACACCGAAGCCCAGGCGCACACCATCTGGAACATGTCCGATCGCGGGATTCCGCGGTCCTACCGGATGATGGAGGGCTTCGGCGTCCACACGTTCCGGCTGACCGGACCGGACGGGTTGACTTCGCTGGTGAAGTTCCACTGGAAGCCGCGACTCGGTGTGCACTCGCAGGTTTGGGAAGAGGCCCAGATCACCGCCGGTGTGGATCCCGACTTCCATCGACGCGACCTCGCCGACGCGATCGAGAAAGGCGTCTACCCCGAGTGGGATCTCGGGGTGCAGGTGCTGCCGGACACCCCGGAGCAGATGTTCGAGGGCATCGACTTGCTCGACCCGACGAAGATCGTCCCGGAAGAACTTGCCCCGGTGCAGATCATCGGAACGCTTCAGCTCAACCGCAACGTCACCAATTTCTTCGCCGAGACCGAGCAGGTCGCGTTTCACCCGGGGCACCTGGTGCCGGGCATCGACATCACCGACGACCCGCTTCTGCAGGCGCGGCTGTTCTCCTACCTCGATACGCAGATCACCCGGCTCGCCGGTCCGAATTTCGGCCAGATCCCGATCAATCGGCCGCACGCGCCGGTCAACGACATGTTCCGCGACGGGTTCCACCAGCACGGGGTGCATCCCGGGGTCGCGCCGTATCGACCGAATTCCCTCGACGGAGGCTGCCCGTTCCTTGCGGGCGCGGACACGGGCGCGTTCATCGAGGTGCCCACCGTCGTTCCCGAGTCGACGAAGCGGCGCGACGCCCCGGCCACCTATGACGACCATTTCAGCCAAGTGACGCTGTTCTACCGCAGCCTCACCCGCGCCGAACAGGAGCACATCGCGGAGGCCTACACGTTCGAGCTGGGCAAGTGCTACGAACAAGCGATCAAGGAGCGCCAGCTCGCGGCGTTGGCGAACATCGACGCCGAGCTGTGCGCGACCGTCGCAGCGGGATTGGGTCTCGAGGCGCCCGCGCCCACGGTGCCTCCCACGGATCCCGACGTGCTCAGCCCTGCAGTGGCCCAAGTCGGTGAGGAATGGCCTGTCGAGGGTCGACAGATCGGCATACTCACCGGCCCCGAATCCGATCTGGCCGGTGTGGCGGCCGCTGTCACCGCGATCGCGAACGCCAAGAACGTGCCGTTCGTCGTCGCCGCGCACGGCGGCACCCTCGAGCACGACGGCGGAACCTTGCCTGTCTCTCGCACCTACGCGACCGCGCGTTCGGTGGAGTTCGACGCGATCCTCATCGCGGGATCGCCGACCGACGCCAAAGCGAAAAGCATTGTCGACGAGACGTTCCGGCACCACAAGGCGATCGCGGTGCTGCCGGAGGGGACCGAGCTTGCTACCGCCGCAGCGGTTCCCACCGACGGGCCCGGGCTGTTCTCCGACTCCGATGCGGCGACCCTCGCCCAGTCACTGCTCAACGCGCTCGGCCAACACCGGGTGTGGGACCGAGTGGTCGTCGTCTGACGGTTCCCGCAGCACCGCTGCGGTGCGCATCGATGTTTGCTGAAAGCGCCTCGGGCGAATCGGCGCGGGCATAGGATCGACCTGCCTGACGAACGGAAGTAACCGATCCGACGGAGGTCTGTAAATGCTTCCCATCGTGCGCATTGTGGCCGCGCTGGCGACACTCGCGGTCGTGCTGGCGGCACCCGCGACAGCGTCGGAGGAGGAATATCTGCGTGAGCTGCAACCCCGGTACGCGTTCCTGACCGCACAGGAGTTGCTCACGGAGGGACATCGGGCGTGTGCGGCCATCAGCTCCGGCGTGCTGGCACCGGACGCCGTCAAGATGATCAGCGCGGACCTTGGCATCTCGACCGGCGCGGCGATGGACATCGTCAGCCGGGCCAACCTCCGGCTCTGCTGACGCACCGGTCTGCGCGTCCCGCACGGCGAAGGGTAGTCAGTGCCGGCTGTGCGTCAGCGGAAGCGGATGTGCATCGTCGCCAGGCCGAAGATCTTCTTGCCCGACGACTTCGCCGCCACCACGATGACGCCCGAGCGGGTCTCGGGGTCCAGCGACTTGATCCTGCCGCTGAACTCGATGTCGGCGCCCTCCTCGGCTGAGACTATCGCGGGTGCGGAGAGCCGCACCGCGTACCGCGTGACGGCGCCCGGGTCGCCGGACCAAGCGGAGACGAACCCGGCGCCCAGGCCCATCGTGAGCATGCCGTGGGCGATCACGTCGGGAAGCCCGGCCAGCTTGGCGATGTCCTCGTCCCAGTGGATCGGGTTCGCGTCACCGGCGACGCCGGCATAGTTGACCAGGTCGCCGCGGGACAACCGCGTATGCCGCACCGGCAGCTCATCGCCGACCTTCAGCTCGTCGAACGACGGCGTTCCCGGCGTGCGGTCCGAACCGTCGGCGATCCGGACCTCGCTTTCGGGCCGCACGGTCTTCTCGTACGTCCTCTCGGCTTCACTGATCGCGATGATGTCCACGTCGTGCATCATCTTGGCGTGGACGGCGGTCATGATGTTCGGGTCGAGGTCGTCACTCGTCAACCCCACCACGGTGGTGTGCAGGGTGTGCACCCGCTCGCCCGCGGTGTCGGTGAAGGTGTTGGTGACGGTGATCAGATCCCGGCCCGCAATCCGACGCACCGACGTCAGCTCGACGTCGATGACCAGCTCGTCGCCGGCCACCATCGGCCGGTGCTGTTCGAAGACCTCTTCGGTCTGCAGGTAGGTGTCGTAGCCGACGACCACCTGCTCGAACATCCGGCGGTTACATGACATGGCCGGGGCGGACGTGAACGTCAGCGGCGCGACCAGACCCGAATAGCCCAGCTCAGCGGCGGCGGCGACGTCCCAGTGAGCGGGGTGGTAGTCCTGCACGGCACGGGCGTACTCGCGGACCTTCTCGCGGCCGACCAGGTAGCTGTCGTCCATCTGGTACCAGTGGCCGACCCGCGCTTCGATCGCCGACGTCTCTGGTGCTGCGGTCATAGATCTGCTCAACTTTTCTGCCGGTTTGTCCGTAAGGCCGACCCCAGCACACTAACCCGCGGATACCGCACACCCTCGTCGAGCATCGCCCGCAGGCCCGGATAGACGGCTTTTCCGGCCCGAATTGGCGGCCAATGTGGCGACCCATTAACTTCCCTGAAGTGAATCTCTCAGCCGCTCGTGTCCTGGCGCGATTGACCGTTCCCGTCCTGACCGCGGCGGTCGTCGCCTCCGCGGGAGGGCTCGCCGACCCGGTGCCCGCGGGCCCGGCTCCAACGGTGCGGCTTGCGAGCGAGAACAATCCCCTCGCCGGCAAACCCTTCTACGTCAACCCGACGTCGAAGGCCATGCGAGCCGCGCAGGCCGCCGACCCGCCCAGTCCCGAGCTGACCGCGGTCGCCAACACCCCGCAGGCCTACTGGCTGGTGCCGGGATCGTCCGCGTCGACCGTGGCGAAGTACGCGGGCGACGCGCAGGCCGCCGGTGCGCTACCGGTGTTCGCCATCTACGGGATCCCGCACCGCGACTGCGGCAGTTTCGCCGCGGGCGGGCACGGCTCCGGTGACGCGTACCGCCAGTGGATCGACGGCATCGCCGCCGACATCGGCCCCGTGCCCTCGGCGGTCATCCTCGAACCCGATGCGCTCGCGATGGCGGACTGCCTGTCCGGTGATCAGCGTCAGGAACGTTTCGACCTGATCCGCTACGCCGTCGACTCGCTCACCCGCAATCCGGCCACCGCCGTCTACGTCGATGCCGGCCACCTGCGCTGGCACAGCGCCGAGGAGATGGCGTCGCGACTCAACCAGGCCGGTGTCGAGCGCGCGCGGGGATTCAGCCTCAACGTCGCGAACTTTTTCACCACCGAAGACGAAATCGGCTACGGCGAAGCGATTTCCGGCTTGACGAACGGCAAGAACTACGTGATCGACACTTCCCGCAACGGCAACGGCCCTGCGGAAGGTGACATGGCGTGGTGCAACCCCAGCGGCCGCGCTCTCGGCGTCCCGCCGACCGCGGCCACCGCGGGCCCGCACGCCGACGCCTACCTGTGGGTGAAGCGTCCCGGCGAGTCCGACGGCACGTGCGGCAAGGGTGATCCGGCTGCCGGTGAATTCGTCAACCAGTACGTCGTCGATCTGGCAAACAACGCCGGCCAGTGAGGTAGGCGGGTCTTAGGCAACGGGGCGGACCGCGGGTGCGCCGCCGTCGACGGGCAGTATCGCTCCGTTCACGTAGCTCGCGGCCGGGGAAGCGGCGAACGTCACCACGGCCGCGATCTCCTCGGGGTCAGCGGTGCGCCCCAAAGCCGTTGTGCGGCCGATGCCTGCGATGATCTCGACGCCGAGATCCGCCGAGCCGTCGGTTCGCGTCGGTCCGGCGATGAGAATTCGCGCGACCGCCGGTCTAACTCGACATGGGAATTGGACTAAGCCGCAGCGGCCATCTGCCGATCAACGGACTGAACCTCTATCACGAGGTGTACGGCGAACTCGGTACGTCGAAACCGCCACTGCTGTTGATCCCCGGTGCCTTCATGGCCACTGACTCGGCGACCGATTGGGTTGACGCTTTCGCCGCCGACCGCGCGGTGATTCTCTTCGACCAACAGGGCCACGGACGAACCCCGGACGCTTCGCGCGCGATGTCGCTCGAGCGGTTCGCCGACGATGCCGCGGCGCTGCTGCGCGCGTTGGAGGTGCCGCGCGCGGACATCATGGGTTATTCACAGGGCGGCGGGGTCGCGTTGCAGATGGCGATCCGGCACCCGGCCGTCGTCGGCAAGCTGGTGTCGATGTCGGCGACCTACCGCAGGGACGGCTGGTACCCGGCAGTCTTCGAGGCCATCGGAACCCTCAGCGCCGCAACGTTTGCCGGCACATCCGTCGAGCGCACGTTCATGCGGCACACGCCCGATCCGAAGGCGTTCGAGGCCTACCTCGAGAAGATGAGAGTGATGGACATCGACGACCAGGACGTCAGGGACGACCAGATGCGTGCCATCCGCGCGAAGACCATGGTCATCGTCGGCGATGCAGACGGCGTCACGCTCGAACACGCGGTGGCGATGTTCGGGCTGCGCGGGGGATGCGACGAGAAGGCGGCGGCCTCAGGAGTGCTGGAAGAGGCTCCCGCCGCGCGCCTGGTGGTGCTGCCTGCGATGTCGCACGTCGGGATCTGGAGTCAGGTGGAAGTGCTCGCCCCGATGGTCACCGCATTCCTCGACGACGTCGCCCCGACGACACCGGACCTCTTCTGACGGAGGCGCGGACGTTTGAGCCGCGACATCGGCGGAAATGGACTGATCATGCCCACGCCACGAATGGCACCCGCGTGCGCGTCGTTCCTGATGGTCGCTGTCACCGCCCTGTCCGGGTGCGCCGCGCTCGAGAACAAGGAAACCAACAGCACGTCGACGTCCGCGACAACCGGAACTCGACCGTCGCTGGCGGCGCCGCGCACCGAAGCCCTGACCCCCGCGCCCAATCCGCCGCCATCGTTCGAGCAGAAGCCGCCGATCGGCGACGTCTCCCTCGGCATCGACGACCGCGGCGATCTCGGGGAGATCATCGTCGACAGCACCGGGCGGACGTTGTACGTCTTCTCTCAGGACCTCGCGGCGAAGGAACCCACGTGTTACGGCGAGTGCGCCGACACCTGGCTGCCCGTGTTGGCCAATGCCGACCCGGCGGGTGGGCCGGGGATCGACGTGGCGTCGGCCAAGACCATGCCGCGGCGCGACGGCGGTGACCAGGCGACATACCGCGGACACCCCCTCTACCGGTACGCCGGTGACAAGACGGACAGGGATGCCAACGGCCAGGGCCTGGACATGTTCGGCGGCGAGTGGCATGTATTGACCAAGAACGGCGAACCGCTGGCTTGAGGAATGGCCGCGCCGGCACCGGCGTTAGCAGGCGCATCGACGAGAAGCGAGGGTGACATGGAATTCGGGATCTCGACCTTCGTCAACGATGACACGATCGACACCCTCTCGTTGGCCCGTGCGATCGAGGAGCGGGGCTTCCACGCGCTCGCGGTCGCCGAGCACACCCACATCCCGGCGAGCAGGGAGTCCCCGTACCCCATGGGTGGCGACCTGCCGTCGATCTATTACCGGACGCTGGATCCGTTCGTGACGCTGGCGGCCGCCGCGGCGGTCACCTCCACGATCGAGCTGATCACCGGTATCGCACTGCTGATCCAGCGCGACCCGATCATCACGGCCAAGGAAGCGGCCAGCATCGACCTGATCTCGGGTGGGCGGTTCGTGTTCGGTGTGGGAGCAGGGTGGAACATCGAGGAGCTGAGCCACCACGGCACCGATCCGAAAACCCGCGGCGCGCTGCTCGATGAGCGTATCGAGGCCATCAAGGCACTGTGGACCGACGAACCCGCCGAGTATCACGGGCGCTTCGTCGACTTCGACTCGTCGTATCTGCGCCCGAAGCCGGTGCAGAAACCCCACCCGCCCATCGTGGTCGGCGGCGACTCCGACGCGACGGTCAAGCGGATCATCCGCCACGGCGCCGGCTGGATCTCCAACCCGCTGCCGGTCGACAGGCTGAAGAAGCGGATCGATCAGATCCGCGAGGGTGCCGGGCACGACGTTCCGTTGACGACGTTCGGGACGCCGATCAAGCCGGACTACTGGCGCGAGCTCGAAGACCTCGGCTATCGGCAGGCGAATCTGCTGCTGCCCACCAAACCCCACGACGAGTCGCTGCGACTGCTCGACCAGTACGCCGAGAAGGTCGCCGAGTACCGCGGCTAGCCGCCCTTCCCGGGTCCCGCTGTTTGTCGACGCGCGTCGAGTTCCTATCGTGACTGCATGAGCAACGATGCTGATGCCGATCGGGTCGCCGAGCTGGCGCGCGGCGTGGTCGCCGACCACGACCCGAAGAGCGTGCCGATCCCCGAATTTCTCGGCGCCTGCTACGACGCCGGGCTGACCTGGGTGCACTTCCCCGAAGGCCTCGGCGGGCTCGGGGTGTCGCGCGGCCTGCAGGCCGTCGCCGACGGCATCCTGCAGGGCGCGGGCGGTCCGGTGCCCCTGGGGCTCAACCCGATGGGCTACGGCATGGCTGCGCCGACGATCCGCGAGCACGCCCAGTCCGAGGACGTGAAGCGAAACTGGCTGCGCCCCTTGGCAACCACCGATGACCTGTGGTGCCAGCTGTTCTCCGAACCGGGGGCGGGCTCCGATCTCGCGGGCCTCGCGACGTCGGCCGTCCGCGATGGTGACGAGTGGGTCATCAACGGCCAGAAGGTGTGGACGAGCCTCGCGCACCGGGCGCGCTGGGGATTGCTGCTCGCACGCACGAATCCCGATGTGCCCAAGCACAAGGGCTTGACGTACTTCGTCATCGACATGCACGGCGCCGGTGTCGAGACGCGGCCGCTGCGCCAGATGACGGGCCAGGCCGAGTTCAACGAGGTCTACTTCAGCGACGCCCGCATCCCGGACAAGCACCGCCTCGGCGAGGTCGACAACGGCTGGGCCGTCGCGATGACGACGCTGATGAACGAGCGAACCGCGCTCGGCGGCAGCGGTAGCCGACGCGGCGCGGGGACCATCGCCGACGCGACGGGATTGTGGGCGTCGCGCCCCGAGCGCCATACGCCGGTGCTACGGGACCGGCTGACGCAGCTGTGGTTGCGTTCGGAGGCGCAGCGGCTCACCTCGGAGCGGTCACGCGCCGCCGCGACCGTCGGCGGGCCGGGACCGGAGGGATCGGTCGGCAAACTGGTCGGGGCGGAGCTCAACCAGGACATCTACCAGTGGTGCATGGATTTCCTTGGCCCCGAGGGGATTCTGTACCACGGCTACCAGCAGGGCGCGGGCACCGGTGAACGCGACTGGCAAGGCCCGATCCAGCAGCGGTACCTGCGCAGCAGGGCCAACACCATCGAAGGCGGAACGTCTGAGGTGATGCGGAACATTCTCGGCGAACGCATCCTCGGGCTGCCCGGCGACCTGCGTGCCGATGCGGGCATGCCGTGGAAGGAGATCCCCCGTGGATGAGAAGCTTGCGGATCAGACCGACAGCCGAGATGAGAGCCGTCTCGGGCAGGCCGAGTACAAATTCACCGAAGAACAAGGCCAATTGCGCGACGCGGTGCGCAAGTTCAGCGCCGAGCACTTCTCTGAGGAGACGGTTCGCGGGCTGATGGAGTCCGACCCGCCGTTCGATCCTAAGGTCTGGGCCCGACTGGGTGCCGAACTCGGTGTGCTGGGGCTGTCGGTGCCTGAGGCCGACGGCGGCGTCGGCGGCACCCTCATCGATCAGGCCGTCGCGATCGAGGAACTCGGTGCGCGGCTGGCGTGCGGACCGTTGTTCGGCACGGTGTACCTCGCGATCCCGGCGCTGGTGGCCGCGTCGTCCGGACCGGTCCGCGACGAACTGCTGGGTGACCTAGTCGAGGGCCGCCGCACCGCGGCTTTCGCGGTAGTGGACACCGCAGGCGCGTTCGATCCGGATGCCGTCGCGGTGACCGCTGCCGCAGATGCGTTGTCGGGCAACGTGGCTCAGGTCGTCGACGGCGGTATCGCCGACGTGCTGCTGGTCGCGGCGCGGAGCGGCGACGGCGTGGCCCTGTATGCCGTCGACGCCGCCGGCGAGGGTGTGCAGCGCACACCGCTGGCCACGCTGGACCTCACGCGGTCCGAGGCGAACGTGACGCTCACCGATGCGCCCGCGCGCGTGATCGCCGGACCCGACGAGGCCGCGCGGGTGATCGACCATGCGCTCCAGGTCGGTGCGGCGCTGCTCGCCGTGGAACAGGTGGGCGCCGCACAGCATCTGCTCGACCTCGCGGTGGACTACGCGAAGTCCCGGCTACAGTTCGGCCGGCCGATCGGGTCGTTCCAGGCGGTCAAGCACCGGCTCGCGAACTTGCTCGTCGATGTCGAGCACGCGAGGTCGGCGGCCTACCACGCGATCTGGGCGCTGGCCGACGGGTCCGACGATCCGGCACTGGCCACCAGCATCGCGCAGGCGGTCTGCTCGGGCGCCCTGACCCACGTCGCCAACGACACCATTCAGGTGCACGGCGGCATCGGGTTCACCTGGGAGCACCAGGCGCACCTCTACTACAAGCGCGCCGCGACGGACGCGGTGTTGCTGGGCAGCGCCGAACAGCACCGGGATCGGGTAGCGGCGATGGTGCTCGACGGCGCCGAAGCCGAGCGGGTGCCGCGGGTCGCCGACGGGCTCACGGTCTGAGACGCTCCTACCCGCAACAGAGGTGATCGGGGTCACTCGATTGATAACGATTCGAAACCTGTTGCGTTGCAGGATGAGACATGAGGACTGAGGATTCGGCCGTGACCACTATGTTCACAAGGTGCGCCGGCGAACCGCCCTCAAACTCCCGCTGTATCTGGCAGCCGCCGCGGCACTGACCAAACTGCCACCCGTCGCGGCCGCCGAGACGGGGCGATGGTCGGCTGACCGCGCCAATGCCTGGTACGCGGAGCAGGGTTGGTTGTTGGGCGCCAACTATGTCACCTCGAACGCCGTCAACCAGCTCGAGATGTTCCAGGCGGGCACCTTCGACCCGCGCCGCATCGCCGGGGAACTGAGCGTGGCCAAGCGCATCGGGATGAACACCATGCGGGTGTTCCTGCACGACCAGCTGTGGGCAACTGATCGGGCAGGTTTCAGCCAGCGGCTCTCGCAGTTCGTCGCCATCGCGGCGAGCCACAACATCAAGCCGCTCTTCGTTCTGTTCGACTCGTGCTGGAATCCGTTGTCCAAGGCCGGTCCTCAGCGCCCGCCGATCAAGGGCGTGCACAATTCGGGATGGGTCCAGAGTCCCGGTGCGCACCGCTTGCAGGATCCGGCCTACACCAAGGTGCTGCAGAGTTACGTCACCGGTGTGGTCGGGTTGTTCCGCAACGATCCCCGGGTTCTGGGCTGGGACGTGTGGAACGAGCCGGACAACCCGGCGAAGGACTATCGCAAGGTCGAACACCCCGACAAGCAGAAACTCGTCGCGGCGTTCCTGCCCCACGTGTTCCAGTGGGTGCGCGCGGTCAATCCGGTCCAACCGCTGACAAGCGGTGTGTGGCAGGGCCACTGGCGAGACCCCGGAAGCCGCAGCGAGATCGCCTCCATCCAGCTCGAGCTCTCGGACATCATCAGCTTCCACAGCTACGGCACTCCGTCGGAGTTCGAGGACCGCATCGACGAACTCACTCCGCTGGGCCGGCCGATCCTGTGCACCGAGTACCTCGCGCGCAACCTCGGCAGCACCGTCGAGGGCATCCTCCCGGTTGCCAAGCGCCGCCATGTCGGGGCGTACAACTGGGGATTCGTCGCCGGGCGGACACAGACGTACCTGCCGTGGGACTCCTGGAACGATCCTTATACGACACTCCCGGAGACCTGGTTCTCCGATCTGATCCACCCGGACGGCCACGCGCACAACGACGACGAGATCCGCTTCATTCAGAAGCTGGTCGGGTTGAGCACCTGAGACCGGCGCCTGCTGGGGCGAAATCCTCTGCACGCCAACGCGCTTGAGGGGCGAACCTAGTTGGTGCCTGGTGGTGGTTGGGGTTGGAAGGGGTTGTAAAACCGCCATTGGGCGTGTTGGCCGAGGGGTCCGGGGCTGGGTGGGACTGTG
>NZ_CVTA01000013.1 GCF_001050035.1 Mycolicibacterium komanii | reverse complement strand
GTCGGGGGCGGCTCGGCGGGGGTGGTTGTCGTGGGTGGCGGTGTGGCCGTCGGCGGCGTGGTGGTCGATGCGGGCTCGGGCGCGGACTCGTCACCGGACATCACCCACACCACCGCGGCCACCAGCGCGGCCAGCACCACGAGGACTCCGCCCGCGAGCGGGACCGCCGGATTGCGGTACCAGGGCACCGGCCGCTGTGGGACGTCGTCCCAGGACTCGTCCTCGAACTGCATCTGCGGACGCACGTCGTCCGCGGCGGGAGCCGAGTAGTCATACGGGTCGGTGCCCATGGCCTCGGGGACGTCGGGCACCTCGTCGGCGTCCGACCACGCCAGGGCTCCGACCGACCCCGACTGTGGCGGTGCCTCATCGCCCTGGGCGCCGACCTCGGGGGCCATCGCGGTCGCTGCCGCGGCGGCTGCCGCTGCGCCGGGGGCCGCGGACATCGCCGTCATCCCATCTTCGACGGTGCCCCGGACCGCGGCCAGCCCGCCACCCTCGGCCGCGGACAGTTCGGGATGGGCCGACGTGATGACCGGCGCCCGGAACCGCTCCGAGAGCGTGGTGGTGATGGCCGGGATGCGCGCACCGCCACCCACTGACACCACGGCGGCGAGTTCTCGAACACCGTTGCGCTGCAACGTGTCCTGTAGAACATCGGCGAAACCGGCGAGCGGGCCGCGCAGCACCTCGTCGAGTTCGGTGCGGGTGAGGCGCACGTCGCTGCGGTGTCCGGGCAGTTCGGCGACCAACGACGTGAACGCCGCGGTGGACAGCCGTTCCTTGGCGCCGCGGCACTGCGCACGCAGCCGCGACAGCGATCCGATCGCCGAGGTGCTCGACAAGTCGACGGCACCGGCCGCGGACAGGTCATCGATGACATGGGTCAACAGCGCCTGGTCGACCAGGTCACCGGACAGGTCGTGGTGACGGACGGTCTCGCCGATCTGCGCATAGCCGTTGTCCGCGTCGAACAGGCTGATGCTGGTACCGGAGCCGCCGAAGTCGCAGAGCGCGATGACGCCGCGGGCCGGCACCCCCGGCTCGTCCTTGAGCGAGGTCAGCGCGGCCACCGCATCGGAGACGACGGGCGCGGGCTGGGGGCGCGCGAACTCGGGAATCGCGGCCAGCGCACCGCGCAGGGCGTCGACCGAGGCGGGCCGCCAGTGCGCGGGATGCGTCACCGCGATCTGGCCGACGGGACTGCGCCCGCCCCCGACCGCGTGCAGCATGGCCCGCAGGGCGTCGGCGAGCACGACTTCAGCCTTGTGAGTGGTGCCGTCGGCGGCCACGATTCCGACCGGATCCCCGACGCGGTCGACGAAGTCGGTCAGTATCAGCCCGCGTTCGTTGAGGTTGCGGTTCTCGCTGGGCACGCCGACCTCGGACGGCCGGTGGGGAAACAGGGTCAGCACCGGGGACCGGGTCAGGGCGGCCCTGCCCACGACGACGGCCGCCAGATTCGTGGCCCCGACCGAGAGTCCTACGCCGTCAGCCATCAGCGGATGGTGCCTGCGCCCGGAATCAAAGGCAAATCCAGCGCCGTCAACCAACCGGGTGAGAGGTCGTTGACCGCGGGCACGGCGTTGAGTGCGCGCAGGCCGGTCGCCAGGCAACCGGCTGCGGCGGCGTCGCGGCCGGAACCGTCGGTGAATCGGAACGCCGTCTCCTGGAAGATGCTCGGCGTGCCCTCGATGTCGACGCGGTAGACGTCGTTCTCGTTGCCCGACGGCCAGTCGGGTGCGGCGTCGTTGCCGATCCGGTTCACGTGTTCGAGCTGGATCCGCGTCTCACCCTGGTACACGCCGTTGATGGTGAACCGCACGGCCGCGACGTTTCCGGGGGCGATGACTCCCTTCGCGGTCTTGCGTTCGGTCGGCGTGACCCACTTGTCCCATGTCGTGGTGATCTCGTCGAGCATGATCCCCGCGGCGTGCGCGATCATCGGAACCGTTGCGCCCCAGGCGAATATCAGGATGTCGGGGTTCTCCAGCAGCGGCCGGTACTCCGGCGGCTTACCGATACCCATCTCGCGGTCGTAGTCGCCCTCGTAGTTGGTGTAGTCCAGCAGCTCCGAGGCGCGGACCTTGCGGACCTCCGAACACAGGCCCATCAGCGTCATCGGGAACAAGTCGTTGGCGAACCCGGGGTCGATGCCGGTGGTCAGGCACGACGACTCGCCGAGTTCACAAGCCTCGGTGATGGGTTCGATCCAGTTCGGCGGGTTGAGGTGCATGGTCGGCCAGATCCACGGCGTCATCGCGGTCGAGCACACGTCGATGCCGGCCCGCAGGAACCGGGTGATCAGCGCGATGTTGTCGTCGGCGTGGTTGGCGGTCGGCCCGTAGTGCACCAGCGCATCGGGTTTCAGCGCGATCAGTGCGTCGACGTCGTCGGTCACGGTCAATCCCAGCGGGGCTCCCAGCCCGCAGATCTCGCCGACGTCGCGACCGACCTTGTCCGGGTTGCTCACCCCGACGCCGACCAGTTCGAACAGCGGGTGCTTGACGATCTCGGGGATCACCATCCTGCCCACGAAGCCGGTGCCCCACACGACCACGCGTTTGGCGCCAGAATCCCGAAATCTCCCAGCCACTGCTCGCCTTCCACTCGGCCCCGCACTACACCATAAGGGCGCTCGCCGTCCGGACGGATCGGACGTTACAGATTGATCGGATCGGGTCCCTCCACCGTCTTGGTGCTGTCCTTGAGCCCGGCCTTGAACTGCATCGTGCGGTAGGGCCAGCCGGTGGCCGTATTCCACTGCGAGACAACCAGTCCGACACCTCCGTCGATGTCGAAGCGCGACCCCGGTAGCAGGTATCCGCCGTAGAGTTGGGCGACCCGGCTGCCGATATGGTCTTCACCGTCCCACCCCGATCCGAGGACGGGCGTCTGGACCGGGGTGGTGTGCATGTTCGCCACCGGCGAGGACACGACCCGGTAGCCCAGCGCATACTTCGACGCGAGGAAGCCGCCCAGCACCCACTTTCCGGGCGCGATGCGGCGGAAGGCGAGCTCGCCCCAGCGCTCCTCGACGGGGGTGATCGGCGTCGCGGACATCCCCCACGACCACCGTGTTCCGTCGAAACCCCAACTGAGATAACGCCTCCGGTCGCCGATGTGCTCGGGACGCACCCGCATCAGCACGATGCCCTTGTCGCGTTGGAAGCCGGTGGCCGCCACGTACACCCAGCCGTCGTCCGGGTCGTGATCCCATGCCCAGCACTGTGCGTGACCGTTGTGCAGGTCCGCGGGGAACTTGGCCTTGTCCCCCATATGCGTCCAGCTCACGCCGCTGTCGCGCGAACGCCAGATTTCGGTCCAGACGACGGTGCCGAAGCCGCGGTTGACGATGGCGTGCAGGTACATGTCGTCGCCGACGGTCAGCAGGTCAGACGGGATCACGGTGCTGATGCCGCCGCGACGCCAACCGGATCCCGCGTCGTCGTGCTCGTAGTGCCACAGTTGGCGGGCGTAGTCCGGGTCGCTGCCGCCGGCGCGTTCGTAGACGATCGGATGGTCGGCGTCGCCGGTGCCGATCAGGATGACCGGTGAGCGCCAGTCCCCCTCGCCGACCCGGGTGCCCGAGAAGGTGTCGCCGAACACCGACACCAGCTTCCCGTTCGGCGCGATCGCCGACGCACCGAGGTCGGTGCAGGTGACACCCCATCGATCGGTCAGACCGGGACCGGTCAGGTCGAGGGCCTTGCCGTTGAGAAGCGGCAGCCGGGCCCGCCCGGTGGGTTCGAGCCCGCGCCCGGCCGCACGGCCGATCGACGGATCGTCAGGCACCTAGAAGCAGCGGCGCAGACCGCCGGGCTCGCAGATCAGCGGATACGGCGTGACCGGGATGGCCAGGGGCTGCTTGAACGTCAGGGTCAGCGGCAGTTCGACCATGCCGGGCTGCTCACCGCAGACCGCGTCGTGGATGATCCTGACCCTGCCCTGCAGCGTGGACCCGTTGAACGAATAGACCTCTTTCTGCAATGCGGTGCTGCCGTCGGGGCAGTTGCGGATCGAGTCGAAGGTGTTCGACTTGAACGTCCAGTCGCCGCCGACCATGTCGGCCTCGGCGCCACCTCGACCGGCCGGCGTGACCTTCAGCCGGCAGCCGACCGGCAGGATCAGTGGCTCGCGCAGATCGCCCACGGTCGGAACGCAGATCGGGAAGATCTCCCAGGTGGTCTCGGCCTGGCCGGCGATTTTGACGGTGTAGACCCCTTCGGGGGTGTCGGGAGACTTCACGTCGCCCTGGCCGGCCGCGATGCCGACGGCACCGAATACCAGCGCAAGGGTGAACGCGGCGAGGCCCAGCATCCGCGCGATCGTCTTGGTCACGTCGTGCCCCTTCAGCCGTCTACGGTGGTTCGAGTATCTCAGTGTGCACGGGGCGTCGTCACCGCTTTCCCCGGCTCCGGGTTTTGATGGTCCCCGGGTTTTGGTGATCATCGACGGCGGGTAGAGCCGACGGGTAACGACGACGCACGTCGAGCGGCGGGTGAGGGCATGAAGCGATTGGTGGCGTGGATCGCCATCATGGCCGTGACCGCGCTGGCGGGCTGCTCCACCGGACAGGGCGTCGACCTCGGCGACTCGTCGAACAATCTCGTCGCCGCGATCGCCGGCGAGCCCGACCAGCTCGACCCGCACAAGACCAGCGCGTACTTCTCGTTCGAGGTGCTCGAGAACGTCTTCGACACGCTCGTCGAGCCGGACGCCGACCTTCAGATGCGGCCGGCCCTCGCGGAGTCGTGGGAGGTCAGCCCCGATCAGTTGTCGTGGACGTTCCATCTCCGACCGGGGGTGACGTTTCACGACGGCAGCCCGTTCACCGCCGACGACGTCGTGTTCTCGTATCGGCGGATCATCGACGAGCAATTGGCCAACGTCGACAAGTTCAGCGCTGTCACCGACGTGCGCGCCGTCGACCCGATGACCGTGGTGATCGACGTCAAGCACCCGACGCCGAACCTGTTGACCAACATCGGCGGGTTCAAGGGCATGGCGATCGTGCAGCGCCGCAACGTCGAAAGCGGCCAGATCGCCACTCACCCGGTGGGCACCGGGCCGTTCGCGTTCCGGTCACAGAAGAGCGGTGACTCCATCACGCTGACGGCGAATCCGTCGTACTGGGGCGGCGAACCGGAGGTGGCGGGCGTGACGTTCCGCTTCATCTCCGAACCGTCGACGGCGCTGTCGGCGCTGCAGGCGGGTGAAATCGACTGGACCGACGCGATTCCGACGCAGCGGGTGGCGCAGCTCCGCGACGACGACTCGCTGCACCTGGCGGTGACCGCGAGCAACGACTACTGGTATCTCGCACTCAACGAGGCCCATAAACCGTGGGACGACGTGCGGGCACGCCAGGCCATCGCGTACGGGATCGACCGCGCCGCCATCGTGCAGGCCACCAGCTACGGCACCGCGGCGGGCAACCAGCTCGCCATCCCGGAGGGCAACCCGTGGTACACCGCGTACGACCGCTACCGCTACGACACCGACGCCGCGCGACGGCTGCTCGACGAGGCGGGTGTCGGCGATGTCGACCTCGACATGCTGGTCACCAGCGAGTACCCCGAGACCGTGACCGCGGCGCAGGTCATCGCCGATAACCTTGCGCCGCTGGGCATCACGGTCAACATCCGCACCGTCGACTTCGCGACCTGGCTCGACGAGCAGAACTCCGGGCACTTCGACATGCTGATGATGGGCTGGCTCGGCAACATCGACCCCGACGACTTCTATTACGCCCAGCACCACACCGACGGAACGAGCAACGCCCAGAAGTTCTCCAACCCGGAGGTCGACCGCCTCCTCGACGCGGGCCGCGTCGAGACGAACCGAGAGGCGCGCTTCGACGATTACCAGCGGGCGGCGACGATCATCGCCGACGAGGTGAGCTACATCTACCTGTACAACCCGTCGGTGATCCAGGCGTGGGTGAGGAACCTGTCCGGCTACGAGGCCCGCCGCGACGGTGCGGTGCGGTTCCGCACCGCAACCCTCACCGGAGACGAAACGTCATGACGCGCCTACTGACTCATCCGATCGCGCGGTTTCTCGCGCGCCGACTGGCGTATTCGGCGGTGGTGCTGCTCGGGGTACTCGTCGTGAGCTTCGCGCTGGTGCATCTGGTGCCCGGTGACCCGGTGCGCATCGCGCTGGGAACGCGCTACACGCCGCAGGCCTACGAGGCGTTGCGGTCGGCGAGCGGACTCGACAAGCCGATCGTTGAGCAGTTCTTCGCGTACATCGGAAAGGCGCTGACGGGTGATCTCGGGGTCAGTTTCCGCAACGGTGATCCGGTGACGCAGATCCTTCTCGAAAGACTGCCCGCCACAGTGTCGTTGGCGGCCGTCGGCATCGTGATCGCGTTGCTGATCGCGATTCCGGCTGGGATCTGGTCGGCCCTGCACGAGGGCAGGATCAGCGATGCGCTCGTGCGGGTGGGCAGCCAGTTCGGGGTGTCGATCCCCGACTTCTGGATGGGCATCCTGCTCATCGCGCTGTTCGCCTCGACGCTGCACTGGCTGCCCACGTCGGGATACCGGCCGTTGTTCGAGGACCCGGGCGGGTGGTTGCGCCATCTGGTGCTGCCGGCGTTGACCGTCGGATTGGTGGCGGGCGCGATCATGACGCGTTACGTCCGCTCGGCGGTGCTCGAGGTCGCCGCGATGGGCTATGTGCGCACCGCGCGCTCGAAAGGGCTTGCACCGTGGGTGGTCACGCTGCGCCACACCGTCCGCAACGCGTTGATCCCGGTGCTGACCATCACCGGTATCCAGCTGGCCACGATCCTGTCGGGGGTGATCGTCGTCGAGGTGGTGTTCGCCTGGCCGGGCCTGGGCCGGCTGGTCTACAACGCGGTGGCCGGGCGGGACTACGCGGTCATCCAGGGCACGGTGCTGTTGATCGCCGCGTTGTTCCTGTTGATCAACCTGATCGTGGACGTGCTCTACGCCGTCGTCGATCCGAGGATCCGGCTGTCATGACCGCGCCTGCCAGGGTCTCGTCGCTGCGGCTGCTGATGGCCAACCCGGTCACGGTCGTGAGCACCGGCCTGCTCCTGCTGATCGCGTTCGTCGCCGTCGCCGCGAATTGGATTGCGCCGTACGAGATCAACGATGTCGACGTACCGAACGCGCTGCGCCCGCCCAGCGGGTCGCACTGGTTCGGCACCGACGAACTGGGCCGCGACGTGTTCTCCCGGGTGCTGGTGGCCACGCAGGCGTCGATGCGCGTGGCGGTCGTCAGTGTGGCGTTCGCGGCGGTGGTCGGCG
This sequence comes from Mycolicibacterium komanii, assembly GCF_001050035.1. The sequence continues at coordinate 98,602 of NZ_CVTA01000013.1, read as the reverse complement.
TGACGGTCGGCCTGCTGTCGGGGTATCGCGGCGGTTGGCTCGACACCGTCTTCATGCGCGTGGTGGACGTGATGTTCGCGTTCCCGGTGCTGCTGCTCGCGCTCGCGGTGGTCGCGATCCTCGGTCCCGGGGTGACGACGACGATCCTGGCGATCGGCATCGTGTACACGCCGATCTTCGCGAGGGTGTCGCGGGCCAGCACCATGAGCGTGCGCGTCGAACCGTTCGTGTCGGTGTCGCGCAGCATGGGCACCGGACACCTGAACATCCTCGGTCGCCACATCCTGCCGAACATCGCCGGACCGCTGGTGGTGCAGACGTCGCTGTCGTTGGCGTTCGCGATCCTGTCCGAAGCCGCATTGTCGTTCCTGGGCCTGGGGATTCAGCCGCCGCAGCCGTCGCTGGGGCGGATGATCTTCGATTCGCAGGGTTTCGTGACGATGGCGTGGTGGATGGCGGTCTTCCCGGGTGCCGCGATCTTCGTCGCGGTGCTGGCGTTCAACCTGCTGGGCGACGGTCTGCGCGACGTACTTGATCCCCGCCAGCGCACGATGATCGAGGCCCGCGCACGCAAGGAGCGGAAGCAATGAGCGATCCGGTGTTGAGCGTGCGTGACCTGCGGGTGAGCATCGGCCGCCGCGAAATCGTGCACGGAATTTCGTTCGACGTGCACCGCGGGCAGACGTTGGGCATCGTCGGCGAATCGGGTTCGGGCAAGTCGATGACCGTGCTGGCCGCGACGGGCTTGCTCGACGCGCCCGGCGCGAGCGTCGCCGGAACCAGCACGCTGACAACCGAATCCGGTAACACCCAGCTGGTCGGCGCGTCGGACCGGGTGCTGCGCAGCGTGCACGGCGGTCAGATCGGGTTCGTGTTCCAGGACCCGGGGACGTCGCTGAATCCGCTGTTGACGTTGGGGCGGCAGATCACCGAATCGCTTGAGGTGCACCGCCGGATGACGCGACAGCAGGCGCGCGGCCGGGCGCTCGAGCTGCTGGAGGCGGTCGGACTTCCGGATCCGGAGACGCGGTTGCGCGCGTACCCGCATCAGCTGTCGGGCGGACAGAAGCAGCGCGTGATGATCGCGATCGCGATGGCGTGCGATCCGGCTCTGCTGATCGCCGACGAGCCGACGACCGCCCTCGATGTGACCACCCAGGCCCAGATCGTGGACCTGGTCGCCGAGCTGCAGCGCGACTTCGGCACCGCGGTGGTCTGGATCAGCCACGACCTCGGCGTGATCGGCCAGGTGGCCGAGGACGTCACGGTGCTGCGCGGTGGCGAGGTCGTCGAACAGGCCTCGATCACAGACGTTTTCGATCGCCCCCGCCACGAGTACACCCGGGAGTTGCTCGCCGCGCGTCCGCTCGTCGGGCGTCCCGGTCCGCCTCCGGTGCCGGACGCGCCGGTGCTGCTGGACGTGAACGGCCTCGACGTGCGATTCGAGGTCAGCACGCCGGTCGGCAAGTCGACCGTGCACGCCGTCAAGGATCTGTCGTTCGAGATCCGGCGGGGCACCACGCTGGGTCTCGTCGGCGAATCGGGTTCGGGCAAGTCGACCGTGGCGTCCGCGCTCACCGGCCTGGTGCGGCCCGACGCCGGCAGCGCGACGCTCGGCGACTCCGAGGTGTTCGGCGTCCGGGGGTCCGCCGAGAAGGCGCTGCGCAGGCGCATCGGGCTGGTGTTCCAGGACCCGTTCTCGTCGGTGAACCCGCGGGCCCGCGTCGGCTCCGCGATCAGCGAGCCGCTGATCGTGCACCGACTCGCGAAGGGCCGGCGCGGCCGCGCTGCGCGGGTCGACGAGCTGCTCGAACTGGTCGGCCTGCCAACGTCGTTCGCGTCGCGCTATCCGCACGAGCTGTCGGGCGGAGAACGCCAGCGGGTCAGCATCGCCCGCGCCCTGGCCGGTGAGCCCGAACTGTTGATCCTCGACGAAGCGACTGCGGCGCTGGATGTTTCGGCGCAGGCCAAGGTGCTCGACCTGCTGGCCGGATTACAGCGCGACCTGGGGTTGACCTACCTGTTCATCGCGCACGACCTCGCGATCGTGCAGCAGGTCAGCCACGACGTGCTGGTGATGCGCGACGGCGCCGCGGTCGAGTACCGACCCGCTGCCGAGCTGTTCGCTTCGCCGCGTGACGACTACACCCGTGCGCTGTTGGCGGCCGTACCTCCGGAGCGTCCCCGCGTCTCGGCCTGACCGCGGCATGAGATGGTCATGATCATGACTCAACTCAGCGGCAAGGTCGCATTGGTGACGGGCGCCTCGGCGGGACTGGGCGCCGCGGTCGCGCAACTGTTCGCGGAACGGGGCGCCACGGTGTTCGGCATCGCACGCGACGCAGAGCGGATGGCGACGGTGTTCGAGACCGTGCCGGGCGGCCGCTTCGCGTCGGTGGACGTGACCTCGTCGGCCGCGTGTGGTGAGGCCGTCACGCAGTGTCTCGAGGCATTCGGCCGCCTCGATGTACTCGTGAATGTGGCGGGCTTTCACCAGATGCGGCACACCACCGAGGTGACCGACGACGACTGGGAGCGCGACCTCGCCGTGAACCTGCACGGGCCGTTCTACCTGTGCCGCGCGGCGCTGCCGCACCTTCTCGAGAGTGGCGGCAACATCGTCAACGTCTCGTCGATCGCGGGTGTGGAGGGCGAGGTGTACTCGGCCGGATATTGCGCCGCCAAACACGGGATCGTCGGGCTGACCCGGGCACTGGCCGTCGAGTACACCAAGGAAAAGGTGCGGGTGAACGCCGTGTGCCCAGGCGGCATGCCGACCGCACAGACCACCGAGTTCTCCGCGCCGGAGAACGCCGACTGGGACCTGATCATGCGGATCGCCTCGCCGCGCGGCTTCATGGACACCGTCGACGTCGCCAAGACCATCGCGTTCCTCGCCAGCGACGACGCCGCGGCGATCCACGGTGCGGTGTACCGCGTCGACAACGGCAAGGGTGCGGGCTAGGGCGATTTCGGTGCACTACCAGTCGCTCAGCGATCGGTAGTGCACCCAAATCGCAAACGGGATCAGAGCAGTTTGTGCTCGATGACGGTCGTCAGCTGCGGCTTGCGCCAGCCGCCGGTGACCTTCTCGATCCGCACGCCCATCTCGCCGCCGGCAATCTCCAGGGTGCCGATCTGGTTGCGGAAGTGCGGGAGTGAGACGGGTCGCCAGCGCAGCCGCGGCTTCGGCACCTTGGTGGTTTTCACCAGTGCCTTGCCGACGGCTTCGACGAACCCGGTGTGGCCGAGGCGCAGGATGACCCGTTCGACGGCCGAGGGTTCCTTACGCAGGCCCGAGCAGACGACCTGCCACACCTTGGTGCCCAGCCGGGTCGCTTCGTCGGGCATCTCGACCTCCGACACCCAGCAGTGGTGCACGTCGCCGCCGAACAGCACCATAGAGTCGGGTGCCGGTCCGCGCTTTCCGCTCGCCACGTCGATCGCGAGATCCTCGAAGCGCCGGTAGCTCTCCTGGAAACACGCCCAGTGGTCGAGGTTGGCGGTGATGCGCACCTTCTCCCCCAGCCCGGTGAACCATCGCCCCCACGCGCCGTCGCCCACGGCCTCCGACCACGCTTCGATGTGGTGCATCCCGTAGGGCAACAGGATCGGCAGCGAGCTGGCGAACAGCAGGTGCTGATAGTTGCCGTCGGCGTTGGCGGTGATCCAGTCCCATTCCTCGTCGGTGGTGATGCGGCGCCGCCCCGGCGTGAGCTGGCGACCGGTACGGGCGTCGACGACGATCAGCCGCGCCGCTCCGAGATCACGGCACATGCTGAAATGTGATGCGCCGTCGTCCTTCTCGGCTGTCTCCGCGAGTTCGCGAATCGGCTCGGCGCCCTGCCGGGTCTCGGTGACGCGCTGGAACGTCTGGTCCTTGGCCAGCTCGTCGGGCGACATGTTGCCGAGGTGCTGATAGATCCAGTAGGACATCAGCCCGCCGATGATGCGTGTCTGATACCAGTCGGTCTTGCGCTTCTCCTCGAGCCAGGCCTGCGAGGTGTTCCACTTGTCGTTGATCTCGTGGTCGTCGAACATCATCGACGTCGGAACGGTCGAGAGCATCCACCGCACGACCGGATCGCACCAGGCGTCCCAGTATCCGATGCAGTACTCCTCGAAGTCCTCGAGCACCTCCACGGGGCCGTTGGCGTGCACCTCGCGGTCGGCGACCAGATCCTTGATGGTGTCGTTCACCTGGTCGGCGTAGAGCTGATCCCCCATCATCAACATCGCGTCGGGCCACAGCGCCGACGGCTGGCGCAGCATCCGCATCCCGTAGGTGCGCAGCACGTCGATACCCTTGCCCTTGGGGTGCCACCAGTGCTGGTTGGTGTAGGGCGGATGGTGCGGGGCCGACGCCCGGCAGGACCCGAACAGCAGCCGCAGTGAACCGTCGCGGGGCATCAACCGGATCCTGGGTCCAGGGAACTCGTAGTTCCTTGGCGGCCAAGCCTTCTCCCCGTCCAGGTGCACCTGGTACGGGTGCTCCCGGTCGGGGTCGAGGTCCGTCACGCAGACGATCGCGAAGTGGTGGCCTTCGACCTCGAAGGTCTCCGCGCGGTGGCCGAGAACCTCGACCTCGCACGCCTTGTCCGTCTCGACCCAGATCGTCGCGTCGGTCTGACCGACGTGGCGGAGCAGCGGACCCACGCGAACCTGGGGCATCGCCCCATCATGCACCTTTATTGACGGCGGTGTGACGGCGGTAGGGACGTCGGTGATGCCCTTCCCGGTCCGCCGACGGCCCCTCAGTGTTCGGGCCGCCGACGTCCGAGGAAGAACGCCAGGCCGATGGCGCCGAACCCGAGCGTGCCGATCACACCCGCCGAGACCATCAGGAAGATGTCCCTGCCGGTGAGTCCGCCGGTCGACGACTCGTCCGACGCCAGGCGCAGCCGGTAGTCACCGGGCAGCGGGGCTTCGGCCGGTTCGCTCAGACCCGGGAACTGCTGGGTCTTGCGAATCTCGAATTGGCGTTCGCCGCTTGCGGTTTGGGTCCACTCACCCCAGGCCGGGGTGGCGCCGTCGAGCAGCACCTTGCGCCCGCCGTAGACGCGGTCCTCGCCGACGTCGACGATCTGGCGGACCCGGAACGGCTCGTAGCGGGCGTTGGAGTAGTTCACCAACACCGGCACGTTGTCGTAGCGCAGCACCGGCGGCGGAGGCGGCGGCAACGGCAGGCCGGCGCCCGGGAAGTAACCGCCGCCGAGGAAGGTGCCGACCGCGATGTTGGACACGGCCTGAACGACGTTGGCGGCCGCCACGACCGGGCTCAGCACCGCCGCGGTGAAGCTGTAGGCGGCGAACTGGGCCGCCTCGAGCACCAGCCGCGACAGCGGCGGGATGTAGGCGATGCGCGGGCGCATGTCGTAGACGTAGACGATGCGCACCGGTGCCCGGAACGGGTTCATCAGCACGGGGCGGTAGTAGTCGTCGTACTCGATCCACTCCGGTCGCCACTGACGCACATTGCTGATCAACTCGAAGTCGCGGTCACGCTTGGCCTCGAGCTCGACCTTGGCGCTGGCGCTGGCCTCGGCGCCGTTCAGGCCGAGGGTCATGTCGACCGACTGCTTGAACGCGGCCACGTCCTGCTCGGGTGCGGGCGCAGGCTCCGGCTCGAAAACCGGCTTCGCGTTCCGCGCGAGCTGAACATCCTCGGCGGGAGCCTCGAGGGTCTCCGGCGCCAGCGTCTCGATCTCCTTGGACGCGTTCTGGATCGACACGGTCGGTGTCTCGGACTCGTCACCGCGCTTCTCGGTGGAGGTGGTCCCCGCCTCGGTCTTGTCGGCCTTGTCGCTCGATGTCGGCGCGTCGGACGCCGGCGCGAGCGCAGCCGACGAGGTCGCCGTCTTGGATGGATCAGCGGCTTCGTCGCCGTCCGGCTTGGTCGACGGCGCGGCGGCGGTGGTCCTCGGTGCGGCCGACCGCGCGGCGGTCGACGGCTCGGCGGTCGGGGTCGCCGGCTCTTCGGAAGCGGTGGACGGCTCGGCCGTCTGGACCGCGGTGCTGGTCTTCGGCGGGGCCACGGTCTGCGGCTCGGGAGCAACGGGCTCCGGCTCGGGCGCGGGCTCCGGCTCGGGAGCAACGGGCTGCGGCTCGGCGACCGGCTCCTGCGTCTGGGGCACCTGCTGCTGAGGGGCCTGCTGCTGGGGTGCTTGCTGCTGAGGCGCTTGCTGCTGAGGCGCTTGCTGCTGAGGTGCTTGTGTTTGCGGGCCGACGTCGGTGGCCGGACCCTTCGGCTCCCGCGCCGAGGTCGGCCGCTCGGCGGGCGCCTCCGGCTCAGGAGCGCTGACCTTCGGTTGCGGCGCGACCGTCGTCACGTTGTCGTCGGAACCGGGCTTCGCGACCGCGGGCGCGAGCCCGGCCGTCAGCGCGGTCAGCGAGATCACGGCTCCCGTCGCCAGAACGGCGATGCCTTGCCTGCGGAAATGCCTACGGAAATCATCCAGCGGAGCACCCATCGTGCCTCCACTCCCTTCTTTGCCTGGTTGGCGCGTTGACGCCGCGCGACACGGTTCGTCGCCGAGACGGAAGCGAGCACCACCCCAAGCGCTCCCCCGACGCTCCGGCCTCACAGAATTCATCGCTCGGCCGACCGGGGCGTTACACAAAGTGCGCGCCGCTACAGCGAAGTCCGTCTCGGCAGCTCGATGGTGTTGAGGTTCGGCAAACGGCGGGTCAAGGCCTGCGACGGCGAAGCCCGCCGACGGCCAGCGCGATACCGACCAGCGCGATGATCGGGCCGAGGATCGACCACGTGGTGGTGTTGCTCATCGGGCTGCCACCGACCACGCCGAAGCCCTGGAGGGTGAACAGCAGGCCGAACAACGCGACGATCACTCCGAGCAGGGCAATGGCGAAGCGCATGCGTCCACCCTAGGCGAGGCCAGCCGCCCCGACCGCACGGTTGTGTACGCATCGGCCGAGAGCGGCCGCGAACAACCGTGCGCTCGGCGGAGGTCGTCAGCCGCGCCGCGACAGATACTTCTGATACGTCTCGGCGGCGGTCGCCAGTTCGGGGCGGGCGTCGAGCACGGGCTGCATCTTCTCGCGCGCCTGCTCCCGCTTGTAAGGCAGGAACTCCGTCGGGAAGTCGCCCTCGTGCGGCTGGTAGTCGCGCAGTACGCGGCGCGCGACGGTGGCCTTGTGCACCTCGTCGACGCCGTCGGCGATGCCCATCGTCGGGGCCGCGGCGTACATCGCCTGGATCGGGGTGAGGTCGGTGGTGCCGAGCGAGCCGAGGATGTGCAGCGCGTTGAACGACACCTCCCGCAGCACCTTGGCCATCGTGAACTTCACCGCGGCGATCTCGGTGCGGGCCTCCTGCGTCGAGGTGTTGTCGATCTTCCACGCCGTCTCGAGGACGAACAGGCGCAGCATCTTGATCATCGCGTAGGACTCGGCGATCTTCTCCTGCACCATCTGGTGTTCGGAGATCACTTTGCCGTGCGATTCGCGGCTGAGCGCCCGCTCGCACATCATGTCGAAGGCCAGGTTGCACTGCGCGATCGTGCGCATGGCGTGATGGATGCGTCCGCCGCCAAGGCGTCTCTGCGCCAACACTTTTGCGCCGTTCTCCGGGCCGAGGAGGTGGTCGAGCGGCACCCGGACGTCGCGGTATTTGATGTGGTTGTGGTTGCGCGGCTCGGGCATGATCTCCACGCCGGGCGTCTTTCGAGGGACGACGAACATCCCGTTGGTGCACATCACGAACAGGATGTCGGCGACGCGACCGGCCGAGGTGAACCATTTCTCGCCGTTGATCACCCATTCGTCGCCGTCGCGCACGGCGTGGGTCTTGAACAGGTTGGGGTCGCTGCCGCCCTGTGGTTCGGTCATCGAATAGGCCGAGAAAATGTCCTGGTTGAGCAGCGGTTTGAGCCACCGCTCCTTTTGTTCTTCGGTGCCGTACGCGGCGAGCATCTCCATGTTGCCGGTATCGGGCGCCGACGCGCCGAACATGTGCGGGGCGCCGGGGTAGCGGCCGATGACCTCGTTGAGCAGACCGAGCTTGAGCTGCCCGAAGCCCGGCCCGCCGAGCTCGCTGTCGAGGAATATGGCCCACAACCCTTGGTCCTTGACCTCCTGCTGGAGTTCTCGGACGTAGGCCTTGACCGCCGGATCGGGGATGCGCACCGCATGCGGAAACACGTGGTCGAGTGGTTCGACCTTTTCTTCGCAGAATTGCTTGACCCAGTCGAGCTTCTCTTGGAATTCCGGTTCGGTGCTGAAGTCCCACGCCATGCTCGCAGTCTGTCACCACCCGCGACGCGATGCGGCAATCCCGGCCCCGGTAACGCCGTAGTCTCGATATGCATCCGATCCTGCGTGCCCCCGAGCCAGAACGGGTAGTCGGGCGCTAGGAAGGACGTGACATGACTACGCGTGCGCTCACAGCGCTTTCGATCGCAGCGGTCGGCCTGCTGATGGCCGCACCACAAGCTGCCGCTTCACCCGAGGACGACCTCTGCCGCAGCATCACTTCGGTGGGTTATACGGGCGACTGCACCACCCTGACCACCCTCGCCCGCGACGCGTGTACGCAGTTCGCGCGCGGCGCCGATTCGACCGCTGTGGCCGAGAAGCTGGACATCGCGACCAAGGACGAGACGCTGTCGAACTTCATCGTGGCCGGTGCGCGCCTGTATCTGTGCCCTGAGCCCACGACCACCTAAATCCGCTGACGGGGTTGGCGCGCGCCCGGCGGCGCTAGACTCCGACGGCAATGAACGCCCGTCTCGACGCCGCCAAAATCATTGCCGCCGCGGGCACCGCGGTGTTCTTGTTCGCGCCCGTGGGCTGCTCGAGTTCGGACAGTCCCGACGCGGATTCTACGACGACGGCCGCGCCGGCTCCCCCGTCACCGACGCCCGCGGCTGACGCCCCGCGCCGGGAGTTGGCCTCCGATCCGGTGCGCATCGCCGACGACCTCGTCGCGGACGAACGCGCGCTGCGGGACCCGTCGTCGACCGAGGGACTGAAGAACGCGGCGGCACAGCGGCAGCAGGCGGCCTACCGGGCCATCGGACGACACCCGGAGTGGGATCCGACGGTGCGCCCACGGATCCCACCGGAGCTCGTGACGGCGTACGACCACAACGTCCACGCGCGGCGAGAGCTCGGAGTGATGAGCCGACCGAAGGACACGCTGCCCGCGTGGCGGATCGTCGCGCCCATTCCGGCGAACGAACTGATGGACTACTACCGCCAGGCGGAGTCCGAGTTCGGCGTTCCGTGGAACTATCTGGCGGCGATCAACCTCGTCGAGACCGCCTTCGGGCGCGTGTCCGGGGTGAGCACGGCGGGTGCGCAGGGACCGATGCAGTTCATGCCATCGACGTTCGCGGCTTACGGCGCGGGCGGGGACATCCACTCGCCCCGCGACAGCATCATGGCGGCGGCACGGTACCTGTCCGCCAACGGATTCACGCGCGACCCCGACTACGCGCTGTACCGGTACAACAACTCGAACAATTACGTGCGGGCGATTCACGACTACGCGGCGGTGATGGCCGCCGATCCCGCCGGCTTCGACGCATACCACCGGTGGGACGTCTACTACATGACGACGGCCGGCGACGTGCTGCTGCCGGTCGGATACGCCGAGGAGACACCGATCCCGGTCGTGAATTACCTTGCGTCGAACGACAAGCCGGCGCCCGATGTTCAGATCTCCGAGCAGAGTGAGCAGATCCTCGAGCGCATGTTGGCGGCCGGTCACGACCGGTTCGGCGCGAACTTCCTCGGGACCCCTTACGGCGCAAACACTCTGATCGGGTCGGTGAGCGAGCCGGAGCAGCTGGTGGTCGAGTTGACCCGGGTCGACTGTTTCACGTTGGCGGATTATGTCGAGGCGCTGAAGCGGGCGGGCAATCGCGACGAGTTCATCACCGCGCTGAAGGAGGTCCGCTACAGGGACGGCGTGGTGAACTTTCAGAATCGGAAACACTTCTTCACCGACTGGGCCGCCGACGCGCCCGCGGTCGCGAACGACGTGACCGCGGACCTGAGCCCGAATGCCGTTCGGGTGCAGAAGAATCTGAACCAGAAGGACTCGGGCGGTGTGTACCTGCCGGGCTTGCCCGTAATTCCCCGGACCGTGTCCTATATTCCGAGCGACCAGTTCGACGGTGACGTGGTGAGCCGGCTGCGCACCGGCGATTACATCGGGGCGTATGCCGACGACGGCGGGCTCGACGTCACGCACGTCGGCATCTTCATCGACACGCCGGGTGGTCCGGTGGTGCGCAACGCGTCGTCGCTGTCGAGCGACAACAAAGTCGTCGACACCCCGCTGTCCGACTACCTGCGGATCGTCCCCGGGGCGGTCGTGCTGCGGCCGGTTCGGTAGAGGCGAACAGGGCCGCTGCAGGGCGGCTGGAACCTTTGCGCAACGGTTGTCCGTCGTTACCATATGACTCCATGCGGAAATTGACGGTGATGACGATTAGTTTTGCTGTTGGACTCGCTGTCGCCGCACCCGCGAACGCGAGACCAACGCCCCAGCAGCAAGGTTCGTCCTGCGACCCAAACTACTCGGGCGCCTGCGTTCCGGTTGCTCGAGACGTCGACTGTGCCGGTGGAAGCGGTAATGGCCCCGCCTACGTCGACGGCCTCGTGCGAGTCGTGGGACAAGACATCTATGGGCTCGACAGGGACGGCGACGGTATCGGCTGCGACTCCTGACATACATCGGGCGCGTCGCGGCTAACCTTCTCGAATGCGTCGCTGCGCGATCCTGATCGTCTTACTGGCGACGGTCCTCACCGGATGCGGGACGAAGCTGGCGGACCCGTCGACCTGGCCGTCCTTGCTGGCCGGAGACGATCCCCGAACACTCGAGGCGGCGACCACGACCGCGCAGGAGTGGGCCGACCGTCAAGCGGCGGGCGACTTCGACGGCGCCTGGCTCATGATGAGCGCTCAGGTTCAAGGCGGGATCAGCCAGGCCGATTACGTGATCCTCAGCCGGGAATGTGGCACGGGCGCAGGCGATGTACCGCTCACGATGACCGGCGTGAGGATGGATGGCGACGTGCGGGCGATCATTCGCGCCAAACCGCACGGAGACCCGGTCCAGTTCACCGTCGTTTACGAAGGCGGGAAGTGGTTGGTGGCACCGGATGGCTACTTCGCGTTCGACTTGACCAAACCGGTCGATGAGATCATCGCCTACCGGCGGGCGACCGGCAGATGCAGAAACCAGGCGCCTGCACCCACGTCCAGCCCTACGGCAGCACCCCCTCCTGCAAGAGGGTGGTCTGACGTGAAGAACGAAAGGCCCGGCGCCATCGCACATCTCAGCGGGGTGAGGGTTGCCCGCCGCGAGTTTTCGGACCGGCTGGTCTTCGAGTTCACGGATAGGGTGCCCGGATACACGGTCGGATATCGGTCGCTGCCCGCACACGCGGATGCCTCCGGCGAGGAGATCCCGCTACCGGGCGCGACCAAGTTGTTGCAGATCAGCCTCAGGCCCGCGACGGCTACCGGATGGGTCGGCGGTGAGCGCACGTACTTCGGTCCGGACACCGTCACCGGCGACACCGCGACCGTTACGGAGCTCAAGGCGGCGGGCGACTTCGAGGCCGTTCTGACGTGGGTTGCCGGAATGCGGGGAGAGGCGCCATTCGGCGTCGACGTCCTCGCGGATCCACCGCGCCTGGTGGTCGACGTCGAACACTGACACTCTCGCACCGCCGCGAAGTGTCAGACTGAGTCCCTTAGGGCGCCAGGCGTAAGACGCCCGCGCGGACAAGCGGTTGGTTCAGACCGACCTTCTCTTCCGCGGTGAGCCCGCCCGGGAGATCGCGCACGTGAGGCCGCCGAAACGATCCGTCACGCGGGGGTCAACTGGATCGGAAGATGCGTCGGTCCGCGCAGAGAGGAGCTAGTCGACCAGGTCGTCTCGCCTACTGCCGATATGCGGGAAACCCGGCTCACCAACTCGCGCAGAACCGCATGCGCTTCCATCCTCGCCAGCGGTGCACCAAGACACATGTGCGCGCCGTATCCAAACGCCACATGCATCTTTGGATTTCGGTCAGCGTGATATTCGTCGGGCTCCTCGAATGCGAGAGGGTCGCGATTTGCCGCTCCGAATGACAGCAGCAGCCGCGATCCGGTGGGTATGGTCACGCCTCCGACGACGTAGTCGGCGCGGGTGTAGCGGTACAGGTTCTGGATCGGCGTGGTGATCCGCAGCATCTCCTCAACTGCCATCGGTATGAGGTCGGGGTTTGAGCGGACCATGTCGTACTGGTCGGGGTTGCGCGCGAACGTGTCGAACATTCCCCCCAACAGGTTGGTGGTCGTTTCATTGCCTGCAATCAAGAGGTGGATGGCGATCAAGAACAGCTGTTCGTCGGTGAGGCTGCCGTCGGTGTTGTGTGCGAGTAGCCGACCCAATACCGTGCCGGAACCTTTGAGGCCGCCCGTGGCGAACTGCTGTAGAAAATAGCGACGTAACGCCGCCATGGACGCGATGGATTTTGCCGCGCCGACAATCCCCTGTGGGGTCGGGGAGAAATCCATGATGCGTACGCCGTCCTCGGACCAGCGACGAAAATCGCCGACGTCGCACTCGGGTATACCGAGAATCTGCGCGATCATTCGGATCGGCATCGGTATTGCCAACTGCTGCACCACATCACAACCTGGCTCGTCGAGAACTTCTGAGACCAGTTCGGTGGCCAGCTTGTCGACCATGCCCTGCCAGCTGTCCATGGCGCCTTTGCTGAACCCGGGCTGCACCTGCCTGCGCAGCCGAGCGTGCTCTGCACCATCGGTCAGTACGGCCAGCGGCGCGGTGAACTTGAGACGGGTCACCCCCTCTGCACTGGTGACCGTGTCCGTATCGCGTAGCGCAGCCCGCACGTCTTCAAGCCGACTCAAAATCCACGTCGCCCGCTTCGGGTTGTAGTGCACGCGACCACTGCGATGAAGCGCCCGGTAAGCATCAAAGGGTTGCGCTGCAGTTGCGCGGTCGAGGGGGTCGTAGTCGGTGTTGACTGCGCCCGTCCAGCCGCGGTAGCCGCGACGACGCGTGCGCACGGCGGCGGACAGATTCAGATGCGCCGCCTTCGCGAACGGCTTGACGGTTTCGACGACGCCTTGAACAGCTCCCCGCACGTCCATCGGCATGCACTCCTGTGGTTTACGTCTGACGCACCCGGCGTAACGCTACCCCTAGCGCAGAACTGACGGGATCATTCGTTCGTATACCTGTGAAACACTGGCCCGCACGAAAACCACCCGTCGGAGAGATTTCAATACACGATGACAGCGGAGCAACACGACCGTTCCCGCCTGCGCCTTTATCGCGGAGGGCTGGTCACCACGATCGGTGTCGCTCATTTCGTGAAACCATCGCTGTTCGAACCGCTGAACAAAACACTGGGCTTCGACCACGACGCTTGGCGCCACGTCCTCATCAACGGTGCGGTCGAAACCACTATCGGTCTCACCATGATGATCCCCTCACTGCGGAAGGTCATGCCGCTGTTGTCCATCGCCTACTCGACGTATCTGACAGTCGTATTCATCCGTTCCCGGAAGCCGCGACGTACTGGCATGGTCCGCGATCGACCCCCACACCGATGGCGGCGACCGGTGGCTGTATGCCGGGTGCGGAATCCAGGCCGCGGCGGTCTCCTTACGTTCATCGGCTAGTAGCTCGCTTTAGGCCAGGCGCGAGTGCGCGTCGAGGGCGGTGTGCAAAAAGTGAAAACCCCGCACCGGCCGGTAGTACTTGTCGAGAACACCGGGACTGCGATCGGCTCGAGAATTGTGTTTCCCGGCGCTGCGGCCAAGCATGCGCCACCCGCCGCCGACGGAGATCCCGCCCAGCTTCTTGACATCGACGTGGACCAGGTCACCCGGCCGCTCCGAGTGCATCCGTCGAATCACCCGACCGGTCTGGCCGGTCGAGCCAGCGCAGCTTGGCCAGGCCGTAACGGGTCAGCACCCGGTGCACCGTGGAGGGATGGATACCGAGCAGGTAGCCGATCCGTGCTGGTCCCCACCGACGCAGGACCCGAACCTTGATAATGCGTCGCTCGGTGCGTGTCGGTGTTCGGTGCGGGCTGTAATGGGGATGCGAGCTGCGAGATGCCGGCCGGGCCCTCGACTCGATACCGCTCGACCCAACGGCGCACGGTGCTCACAGACACTTGGAACCGCTCAGCGGCCCGACGCAGGGCCCACCCCTGCTCGACAACGCACTGAGCCAGTCGCAGACGACCGGTTTCTGACAACGGGTCATTACGGTGGACCACGAAGACCTCCGGAGTGAGTGGCGTTCCTAGACAGCTCGCACTTCACTCGGAGGTCTTCGTCATGTCACCACGCCACGCCGTTACCGACGTCCGTGGTCAGTACACCTAGCCGCCGCCATAACGTCCTCATCACCAGGCAACCACAACGCAGGCTCGCAGCCCGTTGAGCTTTTATTGAGGTTCCGGCCCGATTCTCTACTCAACACCAGAGACAACGAAAGGCCACCTCATGAAGAACCTCGACACCCTCAAGAAACTCACCGCGGCGAGCGCGATGGCAGGCTTCCTCGGCCTGGCAGCCCTGAGCCTGGGCAGCGGCTTCGCCCACGCAGAACCGACGTCCTCCACGTCGTCTGACACGAGCAGCGCATCGTCCACGTCATCGACCGGCACAGACAGCACCACGGACAGCGCGTCGGCCGACACCAACAGCGCAGCGGGCAGCCCGTCAACATCGGATGGGAGCGGTACCGCGAACGCGACGACCGCTACGACAGGTGAATCCACCACGTCCACGAGCAGCCCGAGCTCGAAGGTGGGCTCAGAACCCACATCGAGCGTCAGCAGTTCCGGCGGCTCCATCTCAAGGTCTTGGCAAGACAATGCGACCGCGCAGGAGCGGAGGGAGATGCGCCAGCTCGAAGACCTGTATAAGCAGAGTCTGCCGGGCCTGCGCGAAACTGTTCTGGCCGAATATCAGAGGAGACTGAACGAGCTGCAAAACCGGACATCGCCTCCGGCGCCCTGATGGAAATAGTCCGGGACGACTAACGCCACAACGTCAGCCACGGACAATGCCCGCTCGTCAATCACGAACAACTGAAGACTGGAATTCTCAATATGACGTTGGTGGGGCTGTTCGGTGGGGCGGGCGGGGCTCGAACCCGCGACCAACGGATTATGAGTCCGCGGCTCTAACCGACTGAGCTACCGCCCCCGGCGCGATGCGCGGCACCATGTTCCCACATCGCTCGAAACCGGTGGTCAGGCGATATCGGCGTACACCGGTTGCCCGTCGTCGCCGATCGAGTACCGTTCGGTGCCCGACGCCACCCGCGCCGCGTCGGCCCCCAGCGACACCGCGATTTTGTTGCACGCATTGCGCATGACATCCAGCGTCAGCTCAAACGCCTGCTTCTCCGAGAAATGGCGCCGCACGCCCGCCGCGACGTCCGCGTCGATGTTCGCCGGCGACCAGATCAGCGCGTCGACGTATCGCAGCGCGGCCTTCTGCGCGTCGGTCAGGCCCTCCGCCGAGTCGTACCGCTCGATCTGGGTGTACATCTCCTCCGACCCGCCCGAGTCCAGCGCGTCACCGTCGCGCAGCGACTTGCACAGCCGGCAATTGTGCTGCGTCGCGCCCCGCAACCGCACGATCTCCGTCATCACCGGATCGAGGCCCCGCAACCGCGCCACCGCCGGCGCGAACCCGTTCAGCAGCGCATCGACCGGATCGGACTCGTGATCCCACTCGACCACCTTCACGTAGCCCGGCCTGCCCAGGCCCAGCGCCTCACACCCCGCCCACAACCGCGGAATGAAGTCGGCGATGAAGATCGCCACCACGGTCCGAAACGCGTTGTCGCCCAACGTCTCCAACAGCCGCTTACGCTGGTTCTCGCCGATACCCGAGACGTCGGTCGCAAACTGCTCGGCGAACGCCGCCACCACCCGGTCCCCTTCGGTGGATTCGTCGACCAGGTCGACCTCCACCGCGAGCGGCGGCAAGGACAACGCCCTGCCGCACGTCAACCGGATCAGCGTGTCCCGTTGGCTGTCACCCGACGACATCGCCACCAAACCCGCGATCCGATCGGCTAGCTCATCAGCGCCCACGCATCGATTATTGCGCTTGACTCACCGACGACATATGGAAGTCGGGAATCCGCAGCGATGGCATCGCCGCGCGCGTCGCCCAATCCCCCCACTCGCGCGGCAACGTCACCTCGCTGACGCCCGCCTCCGTCGTCCGCCGCAGCAGGTCCAGCGGGCTCTCGTTGAACCGGAAATTGTTGACGGCCGCCGTCACCTCGCCGTCCTCGATCAGGTACACGCCGTCGCGCGTCAGGCCGGTCAGCAACAGCACCGTCGGGTCGACCGCGCGGATGTACCACAGCGTGCTCAGCAGCAGCCCCCGCTCGGTGCCGGCGATCATGTCCGCCAGCGGCGCTTCCCCGCCCGTCATCAACAGATTGTCGGCAGGCACCGCCGGAGTCGCGTCGAACTCCGCTGCCGCCGCACGCGAATACGCCAGGGAGTTGATCGCGCCGTCGTGGATCCAGTCGACCCGGTCGACGTCCATCCCGTTGTCGAACACCGAAATCCGTTCCGACGACGTCGATGTCGCGACGAACGGTGTACACGCCAGCCCTTCGGCGAACGGATCGGAATACAGCGTCAACGGCAGATCGGTGAGCCGCTCCCCCACCCGCGTGCCGCCGCCCGGCGCCGAGAACGCCGTGCGCCCTTCCTGCGCGCCGCGGCCGTCCATCGACCACGTCAGGAAGATCATCAGGTCGGCCACCGCCGACGGCGGCAGGATCGTCTCGTAGCGCCCAGCCGGCAGTTCCACTGTCTTACGGGCCCATCCAAGCCGCGTCGACAACTCATCGAGCATGGAATCGATTGGCACATCGACGAAATCGGCGGTGCTGACACCCACCCACGCGCTCGCGCCGTCCCGCTTCCCGTTGATCTCGACCGAACCGGTCGGCTGCGTGTACCGCCGCCGCAACCCGCCCGAGGTCGCCACGAACGTCGTCTCCAGGATGTGCCGCGCATACCCGTACAGCCGGTCGCTGCCGCGGAACCCCTGGGCGAGTCCGTCGGACACCGGCAGGAACACCTCCGCTCCGGTGCTCGGCACCGGAGCATCCCAGTCGGCTGGCGTGTCGCCACCGGCCAGCAACGGCGCACCGTCGCGTGCCGCGGGCGCCGACCGCGCGGCCTCCTGCGACGCCGCCACCAGACCCGCGATCGTCGTCGGGTCCACCTCGCTGGACCGCACCGAGCCGACGTGCGATTCACTGTTCTTACGGACCACCGAGATCACCGTCGTGTAGCGCGTTCTCGACTCCCCGTTGGTGGTCATCGAGTTGCCTGCCCACCGCAACGACGCATCGGCACGATCAGTTACCAACACGATCGTCTCGTCGGCCCCACCCAGCCGGGCCGCCTCGGCCAGCGCGATCTCGACCACCTGCTGCGCACCGATCATGACCGCCCCGCCTCGTCGCGGGTGTTCAGCACTTTGATTCCGCGGAACAACGCCGACGGGCAACCATGGCTCACCGCCGCCACCTGCCCCGGCTGCGCTTTGCCACAGTTGAACGCCCCGCCGAGCCGCCACGTCAACGGCCCTCCGACGGCCTCCAGCGATCCCCAGAAGTCCGTCGTCGTCGCCTGATACGCCACGTCGCGCACCTGGCCGTCGAGCCGGCCGTTGCGGATCCGGAAGAAGCGCTGGCCCGTGAACTGGAAGTTGTAGCGCTGCATGTCGATCGACCAACTCTTGTCGCCCACGATGTAGATGCCGTCATCCACGCGGGAAATCAGGTCCTCGGTGCTCACATCTTCGGCGCTGGGCTGCAGCGACACGTTGGCCATCCGCTGGATCGGCACGTGGTGCGGCGAGTCGGCATAGGCGCAGCCGTTCGACCGCTCCACCCCCAACCGCGGCGCGAACACCCGGTCCAGCTGGTAGCCGACGAAGATGCCGTCACGCACCAGGTCCCATTTCTGCGCCTGCACCCCCTCGTCGTCGAAACCGACCGTCGCCAAGCCGTATTCGACGGTCCGATCCGCGGTCACGTTCATGACCGGTGAGCCGTAGCGCATGGTGCCGAGTTTGTCGGGCGTGGCGAACGACGTACCCGCGTAGGCGGCCTCGTAGCCGATGGCCCGGTCGTATTCGGTGGCGTGGCCGATCGACTCGTGAATGGTCAGCCACAGGTTCGACGGGTCGATGACGAGGTCCGTTGGTCCCGCCGTGACGCTGGGCGCCTTGACCTTCTCGGCCAGCCACGCCGGCAGCATCGCCAGTTCCTCGGTCCAGTTCCACACGCCATCGTCGGCGACATACTCCCAACCCCGCGCGGTCGGCGGGGCGAGGGTCCGCATCGTCTCGAACGTTCCCGCGGCCGCGTCGACGGCGACCGCCTCGAACGACGGCTGCACCCGCACCCGCTGCTGGGTGATCGCCGACCCGAACGTGTCGGCGTAGAACGTCTGCTCCTTGGCGGTCTGCAGACCCGCCGAGACGTGGTCGACGCCGTCGGCGGCCAACAGCCGACCCGAGTACTCGCCGAGAACCGCGAGCTTGTCGGGTGTGCCGACGGTGAACGGGTCGATCGCATAGTCGGAAACCCATATGGCGTCGGCGTACACGGGCTCGGGTGCGAGCTCGATGCGCTCGGCGTTCAAGGCGGCGAGCGTCCTGGCCACCCGCACGGCGCGGCGTGCGGTCTCGGCGGCGACGTCGGCGCTGAGCTCGGCATGGGACGCGAAGCCCCACGTTGCGTCGACGATCACGCGGACCGCCAGGCCGATCTCGCGGTCGACGACCGCGGTCTGCAGTTCGCCGTCGCGCAGTTGTACGAATTCCGAGGTGACCGCGTGGATGCGAAGGTCGGCGTAGCTGGCGCCGGCGGACACCGCCGCCGACGTCGCCGCATCGGCCAGCTCGTGCCGCGGCAGGTCGAGGAAGTCGGCGTCGACTCGTCGGGGGGCTGTCACGTCCCCAACCGTAGTGGTGGCGGCGCCGGCCCGCTTTAATGACTCGGATGGCACAGCGCCGCCGCACCGCCGCGACCGCGTACGCGCTCCTGGCCCCGAGCCTGTTCGGAGTCGTCGCGTTCATGCTGCTGCCGATGCTGGTGGTGCTCTGGCTGTCGCTGCACCGGTGGGACCTGCTGAGCCCGATGGAGTTTGTCGGCCTGCGCAATTGGCAGTCGGTGTTGACCGACCCGTCCTTCGGCACCTCGCTGCTCGTGACCCTGCTGTTCGTGGCTCTGGTGGTGCCGACGCAGACGCTGTTGGGATTGGTCGCGGCCGCGCTGTTATCCCGCGGGCTGCCCGGCAGCGGGTTCTTCCGCACGCTGTACGTGCTGCCGTGGATCTGTGCGCCGCTGGCGATCGCGGTGCTGTGGCGCTGGCTCCTGGCCCCCACCGACGGGGCGGTCAGCGCGATACTCGGCCGTCAGATCGGGTGGCTCACCGATCCGACGCTGGCGCTGCCGGTGGTGTCGGCGGTGGTCGTGTGGACCAACGTCGGATACGTGACGCTCTTTTTCCTCGCGGGCATTCTCAACATCCCCGAAGACATCCACAATGCCGCCCGCACCGACGGCGCGACAACGTGGCAGCGGTTCCGCCATATCACCCTGCCGATGCTGCGACCGACGCTGTTCTTCGTCCTGGTCACCGGAATCATCAGCGCCGCCCAGGTTTTCGACACCGTGTACGCGTTGACCGGTGGCGGCCCGCAGAACCGGACCGACCTGGTGGCGCACCGCATCTACGCCGAGGCGTTCGGCGCGGCAGCGGTGGGCCGGGCCGCGGTGATGGCGGTGGTGTTGTTCGTGCTGCTGGTCGGCGTGACGATCGTCCAGCAACTCTACTTCCGACGCCGGATCAACTATGACCTCACCTAGCCGCACCACGTCCGCCGCCGTCGTCTACCCCGTACTGATGGCGGGGGCGTTGATCACGTTGGCGCCGTTCGTCCTCGGCCTGCTGACCTCGCTGCGGGATCCGCGCGCTTTCGACACCGAGTCGCCGCTCTCGCTCCCCCTGCCGCCCACCCTGCAGAACTATGCCAACCTGTCCGACGCCGGCTTCGGCCGGGCCGTGGTGGTGACCGCGCTGATGACCGCGGTGATCCTGCTCGGCCAGCTGACCTTCTCGGTGTTGGCCGCGTACGCGTTCGCGCGTCTGCAGTTCCCCGGTCGAGACGCGCTGTTCTGGGTCTACCTCGCGACGCTGATGGTGCCGGCGACCGTGACCGTGGTCCCGTTGTATCTGATGATGGCCGAGGCGGGGCTGCGGAACACGTTCTGGGCGTTGGTGTTGCCGTTCATGCTCGGTTCGCCGTATGCGATCTTCCTGCTGCGCGAGTACTTCCGGGGCATTCCGGGCGATCTCATCAACGCCGCGCGCATCGACGGCGCCAACACGTTGGACGTGATCGTGCACGTGGTGTTGCCGGCAAGCAGGCCGATCCTCGTGACACTTGCGCTGATCACCGTTGTCTCGCAGTGGAACAGCTTCATGTGGCCGCTGGTCATCACCAGCGGGAGCCGGTGGCAGGTGCTGACGGTCGCGACGGCGGGCCTGCAGTCGCGCTACAACGCGCAGTGGCCCCTGGTGATGGCGGCGACGACGGTGGCGATCGTGCCCCTGCTGGTGTTGTTCGTCGCGTTGGGGCGCCACATCGTGCGTTCGATCGTCGTGACGGGACTGAAATGATTCCGCGGCCCAGGTTTTCGACACTGTGCGCGACCGGTGTGGCGGTGACGGGTGTGCTGCTGCTCGTCGCAGCCATGCTGCTCGGACAGCCGAACGATTCGGGTGCACGCACCGTGGTGACCGTGCGGCTGTGGGACGAGCAGGTCGCCGAGGCCTACCGAAAGTCGTTTGCCGAGTTCGGTCGTGAGCATCCCGGCATCGAGGTGAACGTCAACGTCGTCGCCTACTCCACGTATTTCGACACCTTGCGCACCGACGTCGCGGGCGGTGGCGCCGACGACATCTTCTGGATCAGCAACGCGTATTTTGCCGAATACGCCGACAGCGGCCGGCTGATGGACATCGGTCAGCAGCGGGCGTGGGAGCCGTCGGTGGTCGACCAGTTCACCCGCAACAACAAACTCTGGGGCGTACCGCAACTGACCGACGCCGGCATCGGGATCTACTACAACGCCGACCTGCTGGCGGCGGCCGGGGTCGACCCGCGCGAGTTGGCCACGCTGCGATGGTCGCCGGATCCGGGCGTCGACACGCTGCGGCCGCTTCTGGCCCGCCTGACGCTCGACCGCGAGGGCCGCGCCGCCGACGCCGCGGGCTTCGACGCCCAGCGGATCCGGCAATGGGGCTACAACGCCGCCAACGACCTGCAGGGCATCTACCTCAACTACATCGGCTCGGCCGGCGGGGTGTTCTCCGTCGGCGACCGGTTCGCATTCGACAACCCGCAGGCCGCGCAGGCGTTCAGCTATCTGGTGGGCTTGATCAACACCGACCACGTCGCCCCACCCGCGTCGGCGACCAACGACAACGGCGACTTCTCCCGCAACCAGTTCCTACAAGGCAGGATGGCGCTGTTCCAGTCGGGCACGTACAACTTGGCGGCGGTGGCCGACGCCGCGCCGTTCCGCTGGGGCGTCGCGCTGCTGCCCGAAGGACGCGCCGGCCGGGTCAGCGTGACCAACGGGATTGCCGCCGCGGGTAATTCGGCGAGCGCGCATCCGGAGGCGGTGCGGGAGGTACTGGCCTGGATGGGCGGAGCACGCGGCAACGCGTACCTCGGCGCCGGCGGCGCGGCGATCCCCGCGGTGCTCGACGCCCAACGCGTCTACCACGATTACTGGCGCTCGCGCGGCGTGGACGTGAGCCCGTTCTTCGATGTGCTCAAGGGCCGGCGCGTCGATGCTCCCGGCGGCGCGGGTTTCGCCGGGGGGTTCGACGCGCTCAAACCGTACTTCGACGAGATGTTCCTCGGCAGGCGCGATGTGCCGTCGACGCTCGCCGCGGCTCAGCAGGCCGCGAACGCCGCCGCACAGCGGTGATCAACGCGTGACGGCGCTGGTGCCGGCCACTGTCAGCTCGAGCGCCAGAGCCACCCCGCACAGCGTCGCGACGATGAGGAACGCCCACCAGTCGATGGCTTTGGGGCCCGACGGTGCCGCCGAGATCTGCCCGGCCCCACCACGCGCGGTGATGGCATCACCCATCTCGTCGGCGCGCCGCAGTGCGACGGTGATGGCCGCGGCGAGCAGGTCGATCGCCTCCAGCCACCACCGGCGCCACCGTCCGCGGCGTCGCGTGTGCACCTGCTTCGGCCGGAGATTGCGCGCGGCGTAGAGCACACGGAACTCGTCGATCAACATCGGGAACGCGCGCAGCGCCAACGCCAACGCGACCGCCCACTCGTCGACCGGTATTCGCAGCAGTCGCAGCGGTCGGCCCAGTTTCGCGACGGCCGGGGCGATTTCGGCGACGTTCGTCGTCCACGACACCATCGCCCCGAGCCCGAGCAGCACGATCGACAACGCGGTGATGCGCAGGAAGTTCAGCAGACCGCCCAGCCCGACGTCGACCGAGCCGACCGAGATGATCGGGCTACCGCCGGCGAACGTCGCCGTCAACCCGCCGAGGAACAACAGCACCCACAGCCAGGGCGGCACCGACGGGAGCACGCCGCGCGGAATGTTCGCCAGCCGCGCCGAGATCAGCACCAGCACCGCCACGGCGCCGATCGGCACCCAGCCCGGGTAGAACGTCATCAACACGCCGATGGCCGCGACCAACAGGAGCTTCGTGCCCGCCCACAGTTGGTGGACCACGCTGTTGCCGGGCACGGGACGCAGCAGCACGACGCCCCGGCGTTGCCGCCGCTTCGTCGGCGCCGTCATGGCAGGCCTCCCGCCGCCGTCGGTGCGGGCACCAGTACGCCGCCTTCCAAATGCAGTGTGCGCGGGCACAACTCCTCCAGCCCGGCGAAGTCGTGGGAGATCACGACGACGGTGAGCCCGGCGCGACGGCGCAGGTCCACCAGCAGTCGCAGCAGTCCGCGCTGGCTTGTGGCGTCCAGACCCGCGAGTGGTTCGTCGAGGATCAGGGCGCGCGGCGAGCGGGCGAGCAGCCCGGCGAGGACGACGCGCCGCATCTGGCCGCCGCTGAGCTGGTCGATGCGCCGTTTCGCCAAAGTCGCGTCGAGGCCGACCGTCGACAGCGCCTCGTTGACCCGGGCGCGATCACGCGGGGAGAACCCGGCCGCCGAGGCGATCTCGAGGTCGACGCGGCTACGCATCAGCTGCAACCGCGCCGCCTGGAACGAGATCGCCACCGCGCCAACCTGTTCCGACGCCGGCTTCCCGTCGAGCAGGCATGCGCCCGTCGTCGGCTCGGTGAGCCCGGCCATGATCCAGGCCAGCGTCGACTTTCCCGACCCGTTCAGGCCGTGGATCAACAGGCCGTCGCCCTCGTGGACCGTGAAGGTGATGTCGCGCAGTGCAGTCGCGGCCCACGGTGTGCCGCTGCCGTACTCGTGGCTGACGTCGACGAGCTCCAAGACCGGGGGTGCGTCGGTGCCCGGTTCGACGGTCGCGACCGGGGCGTCGGCGGATTCCACCATGTCGGTGTTGTCGGCGGCACCGCCGTTGCCGGTCAGGTCGACGGTGCGATCGGCGGCGTCGGCTTCGTCGTTGTAGTGCGTGATGTGCACGAGCGACATCTGGTGGTGACGCGTCAGCCCGGACAGCACAGACATCAAGCCCTCGCGGCCCTGCTGGTCGACCATGCTGGTGACCTCGTCGGCGATCAGCAGCGACGGCTCACGTGCCAGCGCCGCCGCGACGGCCAGGCGCTGCAGCTCGCCACCGGACAGCCCGCCGGTGTCGCGTTCGGCCAGGCCGTCGAGGCCCACCTCGGCCAGCAACTGGCCGACATCGGTGGCCTTGCCGGGCGGCAGCCCCCAGACCACGTCGTCGCCGACGCGAGTGCCGAGCACCTGGCTCTCCGGGTGCTGCATGACGACCGCGGTGCCGCCAATGCGGCCCAGACCGACGGCGCCCGGTCGTTCGATGGTGCCCGCCGTCGGCTCCCGGCCGGCCAACATCAGCATCAACGTCGTCTTGCCCGAACCGTTGGCACCCGTCACGGCGAGGTGCTCGCCCGGTTCGACGCTCAGCGAAACCGGACCGAGCGCGTCGTGGTCGGTGTTCGGATAGCGGAACCGGACATCACGCAGCCGGGCGGGCACCGGGGCGATGGCGCCGACGTCTTTCGAGGACTCCAGTTTGTGGACGTCGGGGATGCCGGCCAGGCGCTCCATCACCCGCGACAGGGCCCACCATCCGACGAGGCTGACGAACGTGATCGACATCACCCCGGCGCTGAAGAACAGCAACGGCCAGTAGTCGAGCGCCGTCGCGAAGTCGCGCTTGAGACGGTCGGCCGCGCCCTCCATGTCGGGGATGCGGGCGATCACCGCGGCCAGGCCGTTGATGTTGGCGGTGACGGATTCGAAGATCAGGTGGCGCAGGCGCGACAGGATGGACAGCGCGACCACCACGACCACGCCGGACACCGCCCCGGCGACCAGCGCGGCGACCAGAACCGTCGGGGTGCCGCGCCCGCGGCGTTTGACGATGCCGGTCAGTCCGCCGATGTACGCGCAGTTCACGACAGTCATGAAGCCGCCCATGCCGGCGATCAGGAACGCGATGATGCCGCCCGCGACGGTCGCGGTGAGCAGCACGCGCACCCGGTAGCGATAGGCCAGCAGACCCATCGGCACCGTGCCGAGCAGCGACAGACCGGCCGCGAACGGAACGACCACGGCGATGATCGCGGTGGCCGCGCACAGCGCCGCCATGACGGAGGCCTGCGCGAGTTCGACGGGACGCAGAGGACCGGTATGGCGATTTCGGCCCCCGGTCGCGGTCATTGCACGATTCTGCCAGCCGCGATGGGCCGACTCCCACGGCGCGGTGCCCGCCCGGTGTTTGAAACGCATAGCAAAACTATGTAATCTGGACGGCATGACCCAGACGCTCGGAGCTGATCTGCTGTCCGTTGTCGCCCGGATCAACCGATTGGCCACGCAGCGGGTTCGTCTGCCCCTCGGGTATGCCCAGGCACGGCTGCTGTCCACGATCGAGGATCAGGGCGAAGCCCGCATCTCCGATCTCGCCGCGCTCGACCACTGCTCGCAGCCCACGATGACGACGCAGGTCCGTCGCCTGGAGGACGCGGGCATGGTGTCGCGAACGGTGGACCCGGACGACGCCCGCGCGGTGCTGATCCGCATCACCCCGAAGGGGGTGGACACCCTTCGGCAGGTGCGGTTGGACCGCGGTGCGGCGATCGATCCGTACCTCGAACGGCTCGACGCCTCCGACCGGGAGACGCTCAGCGAGGCGGTGCGCGTCTTGCGCCGGCTTCTGGACGATGCGTCGTCGCCGAACACGATCACCAAATAACCATTTAAGGAGAGTTCGCCCGTATGTGGCGCCAACCCAAAGCTGTCTGGGCCGTTGCCTTCGCGTGCGTCGTCGCGTTCATGGGCATCGGCCTCGTCGACCCCATCCTCAAGCCCATCGCCGAAACGCTCGACGCTTCGCCGTCGCAGGTTTCGTTGTTGTTCACCAGCTACATGGCGGTCATGGGTGTGGCCATGCTCATCACCGGTGTGGTGTCCAGCCGCATCGGCCCCAAGCGCACACTGCTGCTGGGGCTGGTCATCATCATCGTCGGCGCCGGCCTGGCCGGGATGTCCGCCGACGTGATGGAAATCGTTGGCTGGCGCGCACTTTGGGGTCTCGGTAACGCGTTGTTCATCGCCACGGCGCTGGCCACGATCGTGAGCTCGGCGCGCGGATCGGTGGCCCAGGCGATCATCCTCTACGAGGCGGCGCTGGGGTTGGGCATCGCGGTGGGGCCGCTCGTCGGCGGTCTGCTCGGGTCGATCTCGTGGCGCGGACCGTTCTTCGGGGTGTCGGCGCTGATGGCGTTCGCGCTGGTGGTCACGGCCTTCCTGCTGCCGTCGACGCCGCGCGCCGAACGCGCGACCACGCTGGTCGATCCCTTCCGCGCATTGCGCCATCGCGGCCTGCTGGGTGTGGCGATCACCGCCCTGCTGTACAACTTCGGCTTCTTCACCCTGCTCGCGTTCACGCCGTTCCCGCTCGACATGAGCGCTTACCAGATCGGTCTGATCTTCTTCGGCTGGGGCGTCGCGCTGGCGTTCACGTCGGTGGTGGTGGCGCCGCGGCTTCAGCACCGTTTCGGCACCGTGCCCGTACTGCTGGTCAACCTGTTGGCGATGACGGCGACGCTCCTGGTGATGGCCGTCGGGACGAACAACAAGGCCGTGCTCGCGACGTGCGTGGTGGTCGCGGGGTTGTTCATCGGCATCAACAACACGCTGATCACCGAGACCGTGATGAAGGCCGCGCCGGTCGAGCGTGGCGTCGCCTCTGCGGCCTACAGCTTCGTGCGGTTCTCCGGCGCCGCGCTGGCGCCGTGGCTGGCGGGCGTTCTCGGCGAGCAGGTCAACGTCCACATGCCGTATTGGGTCGGGGCGGGCGCTGTGCTGCTCGGCGCGGGCGTGCTCGCGCTCACCCGCTCGCACCTCGCGGGTATCGACGTCGAGGAGCGAGAACTCGACGCGCTCAGCGAGGCGACCGCGGTGACCGTCGGGGACAGCTAGTCAATTTCGCCGAACGTGAGATTGTGCGCGAATTTCCGCGGGATTTTCCAGCACAAGCTCACGTTCGCGCGTTGCGCGGGAACCGGAGCATGCGGCGGGCGTTCTCCTCGACGATCAGCGCGCACTCCTCGTCGGGCACGCCGGCCAACACCTCCGCGGCGCGCTTGCGCGAATTCGGCCAGTTGGAATCCGAATGCGGGAAGTCGATTTCCAGCGTGATGCGATCAACCCCGATGGTGTACCGATTCTCCAGGCCGTGCTCGTCGTCGATGAAGCAGCCGTAGAAGTGGGAACGGAACAGATCCGAAGGGCGCGTGTCGAAGTCGATCGGCTGGTAGTACCGATGCCGCTCCCACACGTAATCGGCGCGCTCCAGGATGTAGGGCACCCATCCGATACCGCCCTCGGACAGCGAGAACTGCAGATCCGGGAACTTCTGCAGCTTGCCGGAGAAGAGCAGGTCGACGGTGGTCCACATCAGGTTCGTCGAGAACAATGTGATCGCCACCGCGAACGGCGCATCCGGCAGGGTCGGCGTCGGTGAGTTGGCCAGCGCCGAGTACGAGAAGCCCGGCACGAACGAGCCGGAACCGAAGTGCAGCGACACCGGCATCTTCGCGTCGGAGCACACCCGCCACAGCCCGTCCCAGTGGTCGGAGTGGAACGAGGGCAGGCCCATCGGCACCGGGCTGTCCGGGAATGACACGGTGCGCGCGCTTTTTTCGGCGACGCGTTCGGCCTCGGCGACCGTTTCGTCGATGTCCCAGACCGGCAGGATCGCCAGCGGGATATAGCGCTCCGGAGCGGTGGCGCACCACTCGTCGATGTAGAAATCGTTCCACGCCTTGACGCACAGCAGCGCGAGTTCCTTGTCCTGGCCACGGAAGAACGTGCTGCCGCCGAATCCGGGGAACGACGGAAAGCACAGCGCCGCTTGCACACCGTCGAGATCCATGTCGGCGATGCGGGCCACCGGGTCATAGCAGCCGGGGATCATGTCCTCGTAGCGGACGGGATCCATCCCCCACTCCTCGGGCGGTTTGCCCGCGACCGCATTGAGGCCGATCGTCGGCAGGATCTGCCCGTCGTAACTCCACAGATGCCGGCCCTCGATTTCCACGATGCGCGGGCCGTTTTCGTGAAATTTCGCCGGCAGCCGGTCCTGCCAGACGCGCGGATGTTCGATCAGGTGGTCGTCGACCGAGACGATCTGATGGTTGTCCTGCAGTGGCATGGTGTGCCTCCTAGGCTGTCGGTAACGTGGGCTGCATGAAAGACGCGGAATCGTCTGAGGGTCCGGACACCACGCGCAAGCGGGTCGACGAGGACGACCACGATCTGCTGACGTTCGGTGAGGTCGGTGAACGGCTCCGCATCGAAATCGCCTCCGCCCGAGCCGCTGTCGAGCAATCGGAGTCCAGCGGCGACGCGGCTGCGCTCGAGCAGGCCCGCGCCCGCCTGGCCGCGCTCGAGTCCGCCGCCAAGCGCAACAGCGCCGGACGCATCAACGACGCCAACTTCGAGAAGTTCTTCGGGTATTCGGGCACCGCGAAACGCAACCTGCCCGAGTAGCCATACGTCGCGCGCATTACCGTCACCGCTCTCACGGCCGCGGCGGGCAGGGCGGATTCGGTCCCACACCACACATTCCGTGGTGGATGTAGCTGGGCACCTCGACCGCCGGCGGCTGCACCTCGGCGTGCTGGTTGACCAGGTTGAAGCCCAGGTTGAAGACCAGCATGATCAGGTTGAACACCGCTGTGAGCGCCAGGATCCGCACCCCGGTGACGGTGCGCTTGTTCTTCAGCTGGTCGATGCCGATGTCGGAGATCATCCGGCCGTTGCGGTCCCGCAGGCAGTAGATGGCGATGGACGACACACTGACCAGGCCGCCAAAGACGATTCCTTCGTACAACGGGAACTGGTACATGGTGCCTCTGAAGATCGACCAGGTGTCGTCCACCCGCAGGTAGGTCCACAGCCCGATGCGGTGGAAGTACTGCTCCAAGACGATGTCGAGCACGATGAACAGCACCAGCATCGCCGCCAGCACGCCCGCGGTGTTGATACGCGGCCACACTTTTCGCATCCGGGCGATCACCTGGTCGATGCCCATGATGGCCAGCGGTGTCAGCAGTATGTAGCTGGCGAGGAAGTAGATGATCGGCTGTGGGTTCTCGGCGCCCTTGTCCACCCACCCGGGGATGAACTCACCCCACGTGCCCATGTTGAAGAAGCCCGCGTTGTAGCCGAACACCGGCCGCACGGCGTTCACCCCGGGGTCTTGCCAGGCCGCGAGCAGCCACGCGACCACAAAGATGCCGACGGGCGGAAGTTGCTTGTCGCGCCGCGTCTTCCGGATCATCCAGATGAGGAAGACGACCCCACCGATCATGCATCCGATCTCCCAGAACCGGATCCAGGCGATGCTCGAGGCTGGAATGGGGTCGGGTCCGGTGGGCGCCGGTGTGAACTTGTCCGAGAAGATCCAGCGCCCGTAGACGTAGAGCTGGAACACCACGAAGAGCGCCCCCAGCCGGGCCAGCCAGACGATCGGGGGTGAGTCGCGGTAGGTCTTGGCCGGCTCGGGGAGAAACTCGGGCGCATCGGTGTGGTGGGTGGTCACGTGACTGCTCCTGTCCGCGCGAAGGCCTCGATGACCTTCGTGCCGTACTGTCTGCGCCGCCGTGGGCTGACGAGAAATCCTGGTGGGGAATGGAATCCGAGAACCGGAAGCGCGCTGCGGGCGGCGAGCATCCCGCGGGCCTGCTCGGTGTCCCCGCACGCCGCCATCGCCCACAGCATCTCGTCGGTGACGTGCCTGCCGATCGCGCGGGGGTCTCCCTCGGCGAAGTCCGCCCGGATCGCGGCTACCTGGTCCTGCCAGCCGTGCAGGGCGACCAGCGAGTCGTAGGTTTTGACGGTGAGATAGAACGCGATCTGCAGCTTGGCGTCGTCGATCGCGCGCTGGGGGTCATCGTCGTCGATCGCGGTGATGACCCAGCCCCATCGCAACAGGCTCGCGGGGTCGCGGCCGGCGCGTTGCGCACCCAACGCCAGATTCGGCTCCACGACCTCGGTCCACCATCGGTCGGTGAACAACCCGTGTCCGAGGACGCCGTCCGCCACGCCGCCGACGGTGCGCAGCATGTGAATGTTGAACGCACCCAGCAGGATCGGCACGTCGAGCCGTCCCAGTACCGGGGCCTGGATACGGGCGTCGATGTGGTAGAAGTCGCCGTCGAAGGCGATACGCTCACCGTTGTCCGCCTCGAGGAACGCACGGATGCAGTGCACCAGCTCCGCCATCCGCGGCGCCGGATGCGAGGAGTCCACCCCGAACCAGTCGCGGTTCATCCGGCCCGTGCCCGCACCCAGCCCGAGGAACACCCGGCCAGGGGCGATCTTGTCCAGGTGCCGGGCGGCCGCGGCGTGAACGAACGGCGACCGAGCGAACGCGTACGCGATGCCCGGCCCGATGCGAGCGGTGCTTGTCTCGTGCGCCATCTCCGACGCCGTGACATACGCACCGGTGTCGGCGAACTCGCCCGCGCAGAACGCCGCCGCTCCAGCGGATTCGGCATGTTTCGCGAGTTCACCGCCCGGCCACGGCATCGCCCACTGCATCGGCACGTCCGATCAGAATTTCAGGGTGGCGCCGGCGTCGACCTTGAGTTGCAGCCCCGTCACATAACGGGATTCGTCGGAGGCCAGGTAGCAGATGCCGTGCGAGATGTCCTCGGGTTCCACGTAGGGAATCGGCATGCCCTGCATCATCGGGAAGGTCAGCAACGCGTCGTCGAGCGACGGATGCTCGAGGTCGGGTCGAAACATCTTGTACATCGACTCGTTGTGCAGCATCGGGGTGTTGACGTTGGTCGGGTGCACCACGTTGACCCGGATCGACCTCGGCGCCAACTGGGTGGCCAGCGCCATCGTGTACTTGTCGATGAACTGCTTGGCCAGGTTGTAGCCCGCTCCCCCGGAGCCGTTCGGGCCCATGCTCGCTGCCGGCCCCGCCTTCTCGGCGAGCAGCCCGGCCACCGACCCCACCGTGATGATCGATGCGCCCGCCGAAAGGTACGGCAGTGCAACGTGGATGGTGTTCACCACGCCGACGAAGTCGACGTCGAAGGCGTTGGCGAAGGCGTCGATGGGCTGATCGGAGCCCAGCGGGCAGATGCCTGCGTTGGCGACCACGACGTCGAGCTTGCCGAGTTCACCCACCGCGGACTTCAGCGCATCGGCGAGCGCGGCGCGGTCCCGCACGTCGACGACGGCCGTCACGACTCGACGTCCGGTCTTCTCGACCTCCCTGCCGGCCTCCTCGAGGTCGTCCTCGGTGGACAACGAGTATTCGTTGTGTTCGACGTCGCCGCAGATGTCGAACAGGATGATGTCGGCGCCCTCCTCGGCCAGTCGCACGGCATGCGACCGACCCTGGCCTCGGGCGCCACCGGTGATGAGGACGACCTTGTCCTGCACTCTGCCCACGTTCGTTTCCTTCCGTCGGATATCTATTGGCCGGTCGTGTCGAGTTGTGCTCTGAGACGGTGCTTTTGCACTTTGCCGCTGATGGTGCGCGGCAGCTCCGGGACCACCACGATGCGTTCGGGGGTTTTCTGTCGGGCCAATCCGCAGGCCGCGAAGTGCGCTGCGGCGTCGACGGTGTCGAAGGACCCGCCCGGCCGGAGCACGACGAACACGCAGACCCGTTCGCCGTACCTCTCGTCGGGGGCCCCGACCGCGGCGGCTTCGGCCACCGCGGGGTGGCTGCTGACGACCTCTTCGACTTCCTTCGACGAGATGTTCTCGCCACCGCGCACGATGATGTCCTTCTTGCGGTCGGTGATGGTGAGGAACCCGTCGGCATCCATGCGTCCGACGTCTCCGGTGCGGAACCAGCCGTCGACGAAGCCGGCCTCGGTGAAGCGGGGATCGGTGTAGCCCCGGAACAATTCGGGCCCCTGCGTGAGGATCTCGCCGTCGGCTCCGGCGGGTACGTCGCAACCGTGCTCGTCCACCAGCCGGATCCGGGTGCCGGGAGCGATGCGGCCGTCGGTGTCGGCCCTCTTGTCCAGCGGATCCTCCGGGCGGCCGACGCTGATGGTGGGATGCTCGCTGGATCCGTAACAGCGGTAGGCGCCGATGCCGAACCGGTCGGCGCGCCGGATCAGCGCGCCCGCGACGCCGGCGGCTCCGGTGGTGTACTCGCGAAGGCACGACACGTCGAGGCCGTCGCGTTCGGCGACGTCGAGGATGCCGCCGAGGTGGATCGGGGCACCGGCGGAGACGCTTACCCCGTGCTCGGCGATGAGCCGGGCGGCGGCTTCGGGGTGCCACGCGTCCATGGCGACCGTGTCTCCGGCGCGGCACATCATGCGCAGGATGCCCAGCGTCCCTGCGATGTGTCCGGCCGGGAACACCGCCAGCGTGCTCTGGTCGGCATCGGTGTGGCGCAGCTCATCCATCGCGCGCAGTTCCCCGAGTAGCGAGCCGTGGGTGTGCTGGACGCCTTTGGGCTCGGCCGTCGTCCCCGAGGTGTAGACCAGAACGGCGCGGTTGTTCGAATCGGGGTGAAACGGCGTGAATTCCGTTGTAGGCGTGGAGGTCAGCGCTTCGATGGGGATTGTGCCCGCGGGCGCGCCGCCCACGACGATGCGGTGCCGTAGCTCGGGCAGGTCGGCCAGTGCGGCCACGGTCGCGCCGGAATCGCGGTTGCGGAGCTCGCGCGCCAGGACGATGGCGCGCGCACCCGACTGCCTGGCGATGAAGGCGACCTCGGCCGGTCCGTAGATCGGCACGATGGGCAGCACCACCGCGCCGCACAGCCAGGCCGCGGCGTGCACGGAGAAGCATTCGCGCCAATTCGGCAGCTGGACGGCGACGATGTCGCCCGGCCGGATCCCGAGCCCCACCAGCCCCGCGGCCAATCGCATGCTCTCGTCGAACAGTTCGGTGGTGCTGAATCGATCGGGATGGTCGGCACTGTGCACCATGACCGCGGTGTCGGGGTGCTCGCGGATGAACCCGGCGATCTCGTCGGGGATGTTGTCCGCGGCCGCCACCGCCGAACGGCCGGATTCGGTCAACACGACAACAGCACGCATCCGGCTATCGGCCCGCCGCCGGCGGAGGCGACGGCGACTTCGGGGCGTTTGGGTATCGCCGTGTCGGTGGCCAGCCCGCGCAGCTGCTGACACGCCTCGTACAGCACCCAGTAGCCGTGCATCCGGCCCGCCGACAGTTGACCGCCGTAGGTGTTCAACGGCAGCTCCCCGTCGCGCGCGATGCGCACACCGCCGTCGACGAACGGCCCGCCCTCGCCGTCGGCGCAGAAGCCCAGGGCTTCCAGCCATGCCAGCGTGAGATAGCTGAAGCCGTCGTACAACTCGGCCAGATCGACGTCGGCGGGTTTGATGTCGGTCTGGGACCACATGTCGGTCGCGGCGTCGTGCATCGCCATCTTCGGATAGTCGCGGCGGCCGGTCCATCCCCCGGCCCCCGACGCGCCGCCCGCGGCTTCGATGGTGACCGCCCCGTTGGGCGCGTCGGCGCGGTGCTCGGGATGCGACAGCACCAGCGCGATCGACCCGTCGACCGGCACGTCACAGTCCAGCAGGCCGAGCGGAGTGGAGATGGGCCTGGCGTCCAGGTACTGCTGCATGGTCATCGGATCGCGGTACACCGCCAGCGGATTGCGTGCGGCGTTGCGTCGGGCGTTCAGGGCGATCCAGCCGAGTTGCTCTTTGGTGGTGCCGTACCGGTCCATGTGAGCGCGGCAGTGCATGGCGAGCCAGTTGGCGGCCGAATACGCATGTGCGGCAAGGAGGTAGCCGACCTCGGTCATGTCCATGCCGCCGTCGGCGCGCTTACCACCCGATTCCGGCGTCCGCTCGGCGGCGCGACGATCCACGGTGCCGCCGATCATCTGCACGGTGCGGTACACGAGCACATGACGCACCCCGCCCTCCGCGATCAGGTCGCGAGCAGTGACCACCGGGGTCAGCAACCCGTTGCGACCCAGCGCCGGCCCGTAGTCACCGGGGTCGGGGATGCCAAGCGCGCGCGCCGCCTCCTCGGCGGGGGTGTCGCCGAGCGTGAGCACACCGTCGATGTCACCCGGCATCAGCCCCGCGTCGGCGATGGCTGCCGAGGCAGCGGAGACGGTGAGATCCAGCGCCGGAACACCGGTGCGGCGGCCGATCGCGGAGATTCCGGCGCCCGAGATGACCGGTGCGCGCGGCGGGGTGAGCATCCGTCCTCCTTTGGGATCAAAGAACTTAATCAGTGTACTTTTATCGTGTGTCTGATGCTTCGGTTACTCCGGTTACTTCAGTTTCTTCGCATGTTCCGCGCATCCTGCCGCCGCTCGACGACACCTCGCGCCCGTATTGGACCGGCGGCGCCGAGGGCCGTCTGCTCATCGCCCACTGCGCGGCCTGCGCGCGTTACTTCCATCCCCCACGGCCGGCCTGCCCGACGTGCGGCGCGGATCCGGAGTTCGTCGCGGTGTCGGGTCGCGGCACCGTGTTCACGTTCACCGTGTGTCATCAGCAGTTCAATCCGAGCGTCCCGACACCGTTCGTGGTGGCCTTGATCGAACTGGCCGAACAACCCGGGCTGCGCCTGACCGCCAATGTCGTCGACTGCGATCCCGATGCGGTGCATGCCGGGATGGCGGTCGAAGTCCGGTTCGAACAACACGGCGACGCATGGGTTCCGGTATTCGCCCCGGTCACTTGATCAGGGGATCGCGCGGCAGTCCCAGGATGCGCTCGGCGATCTGATTGCGCGTGATCTCCGAAGTGCCGCCCGCGATGGTCATCCCGCGGGAGGCCAGCACCATGAAGCCCGGATACTTCCCCGGACCGCTCACGAGCGCGACGTCGGGTCCGACGAGTTCCGCCGAGAGGCTCGCCCGCGCGACCACGTGTTCGGCGATCAGGAGTTTGGTGACGTTTCCCTCGGGGCCGGGTTCGGCGCCGACCACGCTGCGCGCGACCCGGCGCAGATTGAGCAGTCGCAGCGCGTGATCGTCGGCGAGGAACCTGCCCACCCGTTCGGGGGCGGCCGCCACCCGATCGCCGTAGCGCTGCGTCAGGTCGACCACCATTCCCGCGGCACCTTGAGTGCCGGGTAGGCCCCCGCCGATGCTGACCCTCTCGTTGCCGAGCGTCGCACGGGCCACCCGCCATCCGTCGTTCGGTTCGCCGACCACGTCATCGTCGGGCACGAAGACGTCGTTGAAGAAGACCTCGTTGAACTCAGAGCCCCCGGTGATCTGGCGTAACGGCCGCACTTCGACCCCGGGGGCGGTCATGTCGACGATGACGGTGGTGATGCCCGCGTGCTTGGCCGCGGCGGGATCGGTGCGCACGGTCGCCAACCCGTAACGGCAGTACTGCGCGCCGCTGGTCCAGACCTTCTGCCCGTTGATGATCCAGCCGCCGTCGGTGCGCGTGGCCTTCGTGCTCACCGCCGCGGCGTCCGAACCGGCGCCGGGTTCGGAGAACAGCTGGCACCACACGTGCTCGCCGGTCAGCGCAGGATGCACCAGCCGCTCGATCTGATCGGTGGTGCCGTGCTGGATCATCGTCAACACCACCCAGCTGGTGATGCCGAACTCCGGTCGCTTGATGCCGGCCTCGGCCATCTCCTGCTCGATGACCAGTTGCTCGACGGCGCCGGCCGCCCGGCCCCACGGCTTCGGCCAATGCGGCATGACGTAACCGGTCTCGATCATCTTTTCCCGCAACTGTTTCGGGTCCAGGCCCGACCAGGTGGCGAACTCCGCGCGCACTTGCTCGCGCAATTGTTCGGCCTCGGGGGGCAGGTCGATCGAGTTCTCGCGGACGACGCCCTTGGCGGTCAGTTCGTAGACGTCAAGCGGTGCGTCCCGGCCTCCGAGCAACCCGCGCACCGTGACGGCGCGTCGCAGGTGCAGATGCGCGTCGTGCTCCCAGGTGTATCCGATGCCGCCGTGCACCTGGATGTTCAGTTCGGCGTTGTGGACATAGGCGGGGAAGGCCAGCGTCGCCGCGCAGGCCGCCATCAATGCGAACTCCTGCTCCCCCGCAGCGGCCGCCCGCGCCGCGTCCCAAACGGTGGCGCCCGCCGATTCGGCCACCACGAGCATGTTGGCCAGATGGTGTTTGACCGCCTGGAAGGTACCGATGGTGCGACCAAACTGCTCACGCACTTTGGCGTACTCGACCGCCGCGTCCACGCAATCCTGCGCTCCGCCAACGGCTTCGGCGGCCACGATCGTTCTGGCCATCGCCCGCGCGACGCCTGCGGCGCCCGGCAGCACCTCGGCACCGCCGATCGAGACGTCGGTCAGCGTGACGCGGGCCGCGCGCCGGGTGGGATCGAGGTTGGTCTTCACGTCGACGGTGACGCCGTCGGTCGCGGCCGGCAGCACCAGCACGTCTTCGCCGACGGCCAGCACCAGCAGATCGGCCAGCCCGGCGCCGAGCACCACACCCGCGTCACCCGTGCAGCGTGAGCCGTCGGAGGACAGCGCGGTGCCGAATCCCACACCCGCGATGGAGGTGCCGTCGACCAAACCCGGCAGCCAGCGCGCACGCTGTTCCCCGGTGCCTGCGGCCGAGATGATCGCCGAGGCGATCACCGTCGGGACGAATGGTCCCGGCGCGACCGCGCGGCCGAATTCCTCTGTCACCACGACCAGTTCGGGTAGTCCGCATCCTGAACCGCCATACTGCTCCGGCACATGAAGGCCCAGCCACCCCAGCCCGGCGAGTTCGGACCAGAAGTCGGGCCGTTGCTCGGTGTCGGCGTCCAGCAGCGCCCTGGCGGCCGCGCGCGCGCCGCGCGCGCCGAGGAAGGACCGAGCGACCTCGGCTAGCTCACGGTGGTCGTCGGTGATGGCGATACCCATCGCTGCACTCCTGTTTCGCTCGAATCGTGAAGTTCCGGCCAGGTGCGGTGCCGCAGCGCCCCGGAAGCGGTCCTGGTGAGGTAGTCGTCGCGCTTGATGCCGCGCCACATCTGGGTGACGTAGTCGCGCTCATCGAGTTCACCGCTGGCGACCAACTCCGCCAACGCCGCCCGGCCCGACGGCACCGAAGCCGGGGTGTCGCCGAGCATTTCGCGAAGCTCGGCGAGTTCGGCGGCGTCGACCTGCGCGCCGACCCGGTCCACCTCGGCGAGGTATTTGACCAGCCGGGCGGCGCCCTTGACGTAGCGGGTGGCCAACGGGTCGGTGGACCGTCGGGCCGCGTCGGACAGCGCCGCCGCGGTGGCGGCGTACACGGTGGCGCGCTCGGATTCCTGTTCCTCGTCGGGGAATTCAACGTCGACGTCGGGGATGCCGACCACCCGGGCCAGCGCCTCGACCAGCAGCCGGCGATGCAGCATGCCGTAAATCAGGCTGTTGCCCGCATCCGGCGAATGCGCGGGCACCGATGCCCGCGCATCGACGCCGCCCGGGTTCATCGATGCCAGCCGGGTCTCGGCGAACAGTCGGTAATACCAGACCCGGGCTTCGTCGACCGGATGCCCGGACAGCCGCTCGTATTCGGCGATGCGGTCGGGAAAATGAGTGAAGGTGTCTTGCACGGTGCGCAGGGACAGCCACGCGATATCGTCCATCGGGTCACCGAAGTGAGCCAGTTCCCAATCCACGATCGCGGTGACCTCACCGTCGGCGTACATGAAGTTGCCGGGGCCGGTGTCACCCTGCACCAGTACCGTCGGCCCGCCGTAGTCGGGGATGTTGCGCTCGAGCCATTCGATGCAGAACGACACCAGCGGTGCCGGTTTCCCGTACGCCGCAACGCGTTCCCGCATCTTGGCCAGCTCGGCCCGCACGTGCCCGGGCACGGGGCCCGCCGGTCCCAGGCTCGGGATGTCCAGCGTGCCGGCGTCGATGCGGTGCAGGTAGGCCAGTTTGGCGATGAAGTCCTGTGCGGTGCGGACCTGGTCGTCGGGATCCTCGATCAGCCGGAACCAGGTGTCACCACCGATGCGTTCCAGCAGCACCGCCTGCTCGACGGGGTGCACGGCCAGCACCCGCGGCACCGTCACGCCGTGGCGCCACAACTCCCCCATGATCTCCGCCTCGACCTGCAACGGATGAAAGGCACTGCCGGGCTTGGGCGGATGGGGGTCATAACGCAGGAACAGCTGCTCGTCGCCGCCCGGGCCGTGGGTGTCGACGAACCATGCCTGCCTGCTGGCGCCCCCGGCAACCTGCTTGACCTCGACACGTTCGGCGCCGGCGCTCTGTGCGATCCACTGTTGCAACTCGTCGGAGATCGCGGGGACGTTGCTCATGACCGGGCACCCGATTTCGCCGCGGCGGCGGCCAACCAGGCCTTGACCGCTGCCCGGTGTTCGGTGGTCATCCCGCTGCGCACCATGCGCTCACTCTCGGCGATCAACGTCTGCTGCAACGGGAGTGTCTGCGCATCAAGGACGTTGGCTTTGGTACCGGCGAAGGCGGAGGTCGGGCCGGCGGCGATCTCGGCGGCCCACCGGAACGCCTCGTCCCGCAGTTCGGCGTCGTCGACGACCCGGTTGATCAGCCCGAGGCGCAGCCCGGCGTCGGCATCCACGGCCTCGTCGGCGATCAACAGCTCGAGCGCCTTGGCCGGTCCGACCAGACGGGTCAGGAACCAGGCCCCGCCGAAGTCGCCGGAGAACGCCAGCTTCGACCAGCCCGGGATGAGCCGG
Organism: Mycolicibacterium komanii; assembly: GCF_001050035.1. Next base: position 60,190 of record NZ_CVTA01000013.1, on the reverse strand, counting down.
GCCGACCGTGCCGCGATGCGCAGATCGGCGGCGAGCGCAATGCTCATGCCCGCGCCGACGGCCGGTCCGGGCAACGCGGCGATCGTCACCTTCGGCATGCCGTGCAGCAACGTCACCATCCTGGCGTTGTCGGCCAGCTGTGCGGCCTGCGCGCGCACCTTGGCGTCGACGTCGACGCCATCGCCACGCTCAACCGACGGCTGTTTGCCCGAGTTGCCGTCCCGCACATCGCCACCCGCGCAGAACGCGCTACCGGACCCCGTGATCAGCACGGCGCCGATCGCATCGTCGGCGGCGAACTGTTCGAGCAGGCGCGGCACCGCGATATACATCTCGGCATGCAGCGCGTTGCGCCGCTCCGGCCGGTTGAGGGTGATGACCCCGACTCCGTCGACGACCTCGGCCAGCACGGTGTCGGTGCCGGTTTCGATCGGGTGAGCCGAGGTCACCGCCGCGATTTTCCGATCAGTTCGTTGTGCCGGTCGAGCATCGCCACGGCCTTGCGACGCAGTTCCTCGTCGGGGGTGGGCAGCGTCACCGGGCCGTGTTCGCGGCTGGGCAGCGCGACGGTGGCGGTGGCGGGTGCGGTGACCTCGCCGCGTTGACTCGTGCAGCGGAAATCGAGGTCCACCAGAGCGTTTCCGTTCTCCATGCGCTTGCCGACAACCTCACCGGTGATGAACTGCGTGTCACCGATGAAGTTGAACTTGCGCATCTCGTCGTGCTGGCGCACCAGCCAACCGTCGTCGCCGATCCAGTCGGTGACGAAGTGGGTGAGCCAGCACTCGCGCATCACGCCGTAGTCGTAGGCCATCGGGTTGCCGATGGACTGCGACCACTCGTTCTCCCAGTGCAGGCGCTGAGCGACGTCGGGGATGCCCGCGGCGTTCTTGATGTAGAACTTCGGCACCCGCTGGCGGTTCTTGTAACCGACACGGGCCGCGCCGATCCCGTACGGCCCGAATCCGTAACCACCAGAGTGGAAGCTGATGACGTCGGTGAGCGTCAGCGGACCCTTGACCATCTTCGGCAGCGGCTCACCGACCTCGACGTCCTCCCAGTACCGGGGCTCTGCGCCGCGCGGGCCCTCGGCGGCGTAGATCTCGTCGATCTCGGCGATCTGCTCGTCGGTGTAGGTCGCGGGCTTGATGTCCATGTACTTACCGCGCTCACGCGAGCGCTGGCGCTCGGTCGCGATCAGGATGATGCGGGCCACGGCGACGATCTCCGCGCGCTGGTTCACCTTGACCTGGCGCAGGATGCGGATGATCGATCGGCCGGCGTACTCGCTGTGCTTCTCCTCTATCGACTCCAGGCCACCGAAGCCGTAGAGCGAATCGCCCGGCCGCACGGGCTGGTACCACTCGGTGGTCTGACCCGAGACGAAGACGTGGATGCCGGAGAACAACCCCCTGGTGGCTCTGCGGATGTCCTCGGGAATCGGATCGCCGAGCATCTTCTTCGACATCGCGGAGAAGATCATCGGCGGTGCGATCACCCCGCCCCACCGGGTGTCGGCGGCATAATCCGGGTCGCAGAACAACGGGTTGTCGTCACCCGCCCCGCGGGCGAAATTGCGGATTCCGTCGACGCTGGCCTCGCGGTAGAACTCGTCGATGCTCGTCGGGGCGTCGATGCCGATCAGCAGCTTCGCGCGCTCGATGTCCTCGTCCTTGATGGCGTGGTCGAATTCCTGTTGTTGCGTCTGTGTCATGTTCAGTACATCCGTATCGGTAGGTTGGTCAGTCCACGCAGCGACACCGTCGGCCGGTAGTGCAGCCGCTCCGGATCCGCCTTGAGTTCCCAGTTGGGAAAACGTCGCAGCAGGGTGCTCAACGCCGCCCGGCCTTCCAGCCTCGCGAGTTGATGACCCAGGCAGTAGTGGATGCCGAAGGCGAACCCGAAGTGCCGGTTGGGCTTCCGGGTCAGGTCGAGCGCATCGGGGTTGTCGAACACCGTTTCATCCCGGTTGGCGGAGATGATCGCTCCCAGCAACTGCGAGCCGCGCGGGATGTGCACGCCGCGAATCTCCATGTCCTCCTTGGCCAACCGGGCCGCGCCGTAGGCCACCGGGGCGGTGTAGCGCAACAGCTCCTCGATGGCGGTGGACTCGAGAAGTTCGGGCTGGCTGCGCAGCAGCTCCTGCTGTTCGGGGTGCTGGGTCAGCGCCAGCACACTGCTGCCGATCAGGCTCGAGGTGGTGTCGTGGCCGGCCAGCAGCAACAGGAACACCATCGCGACGGCTTCCTTGTGGCTGAGCTTGTCGCCACCGTCGTTGGCCCGCACGAGTTCTGAGATCAGTCCATCGTCGGGGTTGACGCGACGATCGGAGATCATCTCCTCGAACAGACGTGACAGCTGGATCGAGTGGTACGCGCTGCGGAGCTGCCCGGCGCGGCGCCCCGCGTCGTCACCCAGCTTCTCCACCAGATCGTGGAAGGTGTCACGGTCCTTGTCGGCGATGCCGAGCATGGTGGCGATGACCGCGAGCGGCAGCTTGACGGCGAAGGCCTGGACCAGGTCGACGTCGCGTTCGGCCGCCACCTCGTCGGCGAGCTGTTCGGCGATCTTGTTGATGTCGGGCACCAGCGTGGTGACGAACTTCGGGGTGAAGGCCTTGTGCACCAACGTCCGTAGCCGCTTGTGGTCGGGGTCGTCGCGGAAGACCATGGTCTGGGTCAGCATCCGGATCGACGACGGCAACATCCACGCGAACCGACGCGCCGAGGTGTACTTGATGATGTCGTTGGAGAACCGATCGTCGCCGAAGACCAGGCCGACATCCTCGTGCAGGGTCACAAGGTAACCGCCCCTGCCCCGCAACAGCAACGGGGCGGTGGCCCACGAGATCGGCGCTTCCGCGCGCAGTTCGGCCATCCGCGCGAATGGAGCGTCGAGCATCTGTCGGGTGCCCAGGTTCGTGTACGGCAGCCCGGCCGGCCCAGGACCGGCTTTGGCGGACCGGGACGCCCTGGACGGTTTCGTCATGGTCACTCCCATCGGGGCCGACTCGCACCCCGGGCGCTCGTCGGTCGCGCACCCAAACTGCCCATCTCATTTCCCCGTGTGTCAGTTGCGAATCCAATTTATTAGTACACTGAATACTATGATTTACGCTAGCCCCCAATCGGACATCGACCCGGGCAGCTCTGATGGTGCGCTTCAGGCCATCGATTTCGCGGTCGGTCCGGACCACGTTGCCACGGTGACGTTGAACCGCCCGGACGCGATGAACGCCATCTCCGAACGGATGGCCCGCGAGCTGGTCTGGGTCTGGCAGACCGTGCGCGACACCGACGACATCCACGTCGTGGTGCTGCGGGCGGCGGGCGATCGGGCCTTCTGCACCGGTGTGGACGTCAAGGGCGACGGGAGGTGGTTCCTGAAGTCCAACGTGTGGAACAGCTTCGACCCCGGGGTGTGGGTGTCGCCGAAGATCGCCCACCGGTGTTGGAAGCCGGTGATCACCGCGGTCCACGGGCTGGTGGCCGGCGGCGGGCAGTACCTGCTCAACGAGGCCGACATCATCATCTGCTCCGAGGACGCCGCGTTCTTCGACCCTCACGCGAATGCGTCGATCGTCTCGGCGCTGGAACCGATTGGGATGCTGCAGCGCGGTGTCCCCCTCGGTGACGTGCTGCGCTGGGCGCTGATGGGCACCGAGGAACGCATCTCCGCCCAAACCGCGCTGCGGCTCGGGCTGGTGACCGAGATCGTCGACCGCGAACAGCTTTGGGAGCGCGCCCATCAGATCGCGGCGACCATCGCCGAACGGAATACCAAGGCAATCCAGGGAACCATCCGGGCGATATGGGAATCTCTAGACATGACCAGGTCGACCGCGCTGCAGAACGGCATGGCCTACACACACATCGGCAACCCGCCCGTGGCCGAGAGACGCGCGACTCCACGGCGCAACGGACCACCCAGCTACCGGTGACGCGGTGGATCAAGACCTGATCGCGCCGCGCATCGACTCGCGGCAGGCCAAGCTGGCGGGCCGCGCGGCCGAGCAGATCGTCGCCGACGTCATCGAACTGGGCTGGCCGGTGGGCCATGTGCTCGGTTCGGAGGCCGAACTGCTCGAGCGCTACGGGGTGAGCCGGGCGGTGCTGCGGGAGGCGGTGCGCCTCGTCGAGCATCAGCGCGTCGCCCGGATGCGACGTGGCACCGGCGGCGGCCTGGTCATCGACGAACCCGACGTCGACGCCGTGATCGGCCCGACGGTCATCTACCTGCTGCGGGCCAACGCCACCCTCGACGAACTCTTCGACACCCGGATCATCCTGGAGGAACTGGTCGCCGAACTGGCCTCGCAACGCGCCGGCGAGGCCGACATCTCCACCGTGCGCGAGACGTTGGCCGACGAATCCGAGGGCAACTTCACCGAGTACCGGCGGCTGCACACGCAGCTGGCCGCGCTGACGGGAAACCCGGTGTTGCAGCTGTTCGTCGAAACCTTCAGCCGCGTCATCGATTTCCACTTCGCCGACGAGGCGATGCTGCCCGCCAGCATGACCAAGGAGGTCCAGCACGCGCACGCGAGCATCGCCAGGGCGATCCTGACGAACAACCCCGGCGTGGCCCGCGAGCGGATGAGCAGACACCTGCGCGCCGAGGCGGACTTCATCCACCGCCAGCCGGCCACGGTGCAGCACCTCGACCCCACCGCCGCCCTGGCGGGCACCGACGGCGACAAGCGCGGCGAGGCGCTGGCCCGACAGATCTTCGCGTGGGTGCTCGACACCGGAGCGACGCCCGGCACATTCATCGGTTCGGAGGCCACGCTGATGGCCAAGTACAAGGCCAGCCGGGCGGTGCTGCGCGAGGCCATCCGAATTCTGGAGTACCAGCAGATCGCGCTCACCCGCCGCGGCCCGGGCGGCGGGCTCTTCGTCACCGAGCCGGACAGCTCCGCACTGACCGAGATCATCTCGATCTACCTGCGCCGCCACGGCGTCACCGCACAACACATCGAAGAACTGCGCACCGGGCTGGAGCTGGCCGTCGCCGAGCGGGCGGCCGCCGCCGTGCGCTCGGGCGCCGTCGACGTCTCCGTGATCGAACAGGCGCTGGCCACCGAATCCGACCAGGGTGTCACCGCCGCCTACGCCAAGCGCGAAGACTTCCACTCCGTGCTCGCCCGACTCTCGGGCAACAAGGCCCTCGAACTGGTGCACCGGGTCACCATGCGGCTGGGCTGGAACTTCTTCGCGCAGTACGCCGATGCCGACCCCCAGGCACTCGAACGCGCATCGCGGGTCATCGATCCCGCGCACCGCAGCATCGCCGACGCGCTGCTGGCCGGGGACAGCGAGCTCGCCGTGGTCCGGATGCGCGCACACGTCTCGGCCACCCTCCCGCCAGGGCGGTGACCTCTCAGTGACTCAGCACGGGGCCTGTTCAGAGCTCAGTGTTGAGTATACTGTTTAAGCTGATTCCAGAGGGGAGCGCGCGTGAGGCATCCGTGGGACCAGCGGCTCGGAGTGTGGTGGATCGCCGAAGATCACCCCCAAGCACCGGCGATCGCGGAGTCGCCCAGCGGGCGCACCATGAGCTTCGGCGAACTCGTCGCGGCGGCCCACCGGGTGGCCAATGCGCTGCGCGCCCACGGCATGCGCGACGGTGAGGTGGTCGCCTACGCGTTGCCCAACGACGTCGACGCCGTCGTGTGGCAGTTGGCGACCACCCAGATCGGCCTGCGCTATCTGACCCTGAACCCGACGCTGTCGGCCGACGAATTCGCCTCGATCCTCGAGCACTCCGGCGCCGCCGCGCTGGTTTCCCACGCCGACTACCTCGATCGCTGCGGCGCCGCCGCCGGCGGCGCCGCACTTCGCGTGGTCGCTGGTGTGGCGCCTGGAGGCGACGTGCCTGCGGGTTTCGTCACCGATGCCGAGTTGGTCGCCGACCAACCGTCCACCCCACCCGAGGACCGCAGGCAGGGCGATTCGATCCGGTACTCGAGCGGTACCACCGGGAAACCCAAGGGCATCGTGCGCGCACTCGACAACCGCGATCCGTCCGAGGCCGCGAACGCGATGGCGGTGTTCGGCCGAGCCTTCGACTTCCGGCCGTTCGACGGTGCGCACCTGGTTTCGACGGGCATGCACCACGCCGGTTGCCAGAGCTTCTATCTCGGGGCACTCAACGTCGGTCAGGCGCTGGTGATCCTCGGGAAGTTCGACGCCGAGCAGGCCCTGGCCGCCATCGACCGGCACCCGGTCACGTCGGCCTACATGGTGCCGACCCAGTTCGTGCGCATGCTCAAGCTGCCGTGCGACGTCCGCAGCAAGTACGACGTGTCGAGTTTGCGTTCAGTGGTGCACTCCGCGGCACCGTGCCCGCTGCAGGTCAAGAAGGACATGATGGATTGGTGGGGCCCGGTGATCTGGGAGACCTACGGCGGCACCGAGGGTGCGGCGACCATCGCCAAGCCCTATCGCTGGCTGGAGAAGCCGGGCACCGTCGGCAGGCCGGTCCGCGGGATGAGCGTCAAGATCCTCGACGACGAGGGAAACCCCCTGCCCGCCAACGACATCGGAAACGTCTACATCGAATCCCTGAACGGGCAGAGCTTCGAGTACCGCAACGACGCCGAACTCACCGCGTCGGTGCACCGCGGCAACGCCTTCACGTTGGGCGACGTGGGTTATCTCGACGACGACGGTTATCTGTTCATCTGCGACCGCGCCAAGGACATGATCATCAGCGGCGGCGTCAACATCTATCCGGCCGAGGTCGAGGGTGTCCTGTCGAGCCATCCGGTCGTCGCCGACGTGGCGGTGATCGGGATTCCCGATCCGGAATGGGGCGAACAGGTGAAGGCGGTGGTGGAACTCGTGGCCGACGCGGAGCCGTCCGACGCCCTGGCCGACGAGCTCATCGCGTTCACCCGGTCGCGGCTCGCGGGTTTCAAGTGTCCACGGTCGGTGGAGTTCACCTCTCGACTGCCGCGCACGGAGACGGGAAAGCTGATGAAACGTTCGATCAGGGAAGCCTATTGGGCCGAAGCCGGCAGGCGGGTCTGAGGTGAGCACGACCGCGAGCTGGGGGCCGCAATGAGTTTGACGCGCGAGGTCTTCGACGGCGAACAGGTCACCCCGACGACCGTCGCCGAGATTCTCCACATCAAGGCGCTGCCCCACGACCGCTTCCGGGCCGACCCGGTGAGTGTGACCGGCAGGCGAACGATCTATGGCGGGCAGGTGGCCGCGCAGGCGCTGCGCGCGGCGAGCCTGACCGTGCCCGACGATCGCGTTGCGCATTCCATCCACGGTTACTTTCTGCTCGCCGGTGATGCCAGCGCACCGATCGAGCTGCGGGTGGAACGGGACCGCGACGGCGGACGCTACTCGGGACGCCGCGTCACCGCCGTACAGAACGACGGGGTGATCTTCTCGATGTCCTGTTCGTTCAGCCGTCCGAAACCCGACGCGCCCGAATATCAGGCCGCCGAACTACCGCGGGTGCAGCCGCCGGACGAGCTGGACACGCACCAGCTCAACGCGTCGCGCACGTTCGACGTGGAGGCTCGCGTTCCCGAGGACACCCGGCCCTGGTACCGCTGGCCTGCTCGAATGTGGCTGCGGATCCGCGAACCGTTGGCCGATGACCCCAACATGCGGGCCTGCGGTGTGGTGTTCCTGTCCGACCTGTGCACCGGATTGTCCCGGGCGCCGCACATCGAGCAGGTCGGTCTGCTGCCGAGCGTCGATCACGCGGTGTGGCTGCACCGCGGCGCGGATCCGAACGACTGGCTGCTGATCGATCTCGATCCCGTTGCGACCGCGGGCGGGCGCGGAATGTACTCCGGCCACCTCTACACCACGCACGGCACGATCGTGGCCACTCTTGCACAGGAGTCGCTTTTCGACATCCCTCGACAACGCTCCGAGAAGCGTTCGGCTACATGAGGATTGGCGCAGATCATGCCCGCCGCAGATTCGCCGGCGCTGATCTCGAGAGTATCGCTTAAATTAGTATCCTTTAAGTTAGGATGACGCCATGCCACGGGCCAGTAGTCCGGACGCAGCGACGCGAACGGACCGCACGGACACGACAGACCAGGCGGATCTGACCTCGGTGATCACCGCCGATACGCCGATGCTGCCCGCCGACGACAGCTTCCACCCGGCGCCGGAAGGCGACCCCTACTGGGCCGAGACCACCTGGTGGTCCTTCAACATCCCGGAACGCAGGATCGGATGCTGGCTACACGCCACCTTCCACACCACGCGGCGCACCGTCACCTGGCGCGTCTACGTGTGGGACCCGCGCGGGGCCCACCCGGACCAGTTGCGCTACTTCCGGATGCAGACCGAGGTCCCGGTGACGGAGCCGAACCCGGACCTGCGCGACATCGCCATCCCCGGCGGCGGATTCTCGGTACGCATGGTGCGCCCCCTGCGCGAGTACGAGATCGAGTTCGCCGATCCGGCAGCCAACTTCGCCATCCGCCTGCACTTCGACGGCCTGCACGATCCGCGCCGGTTCACCCCCGGCGAGCCGCCCTTCATGAACCACACTCATTTCGACCAGGTGGGTCACGTGACCGGGGTGCTGACGTTGGACGGCGAGCACATCCCGATCGACTGCTACTCGGTGCGCGACCGATCCTGGGCGCCTCGTGGGGCGCCTCGTCCCCCGCGAAAACCGAGCAGCGACAAGCCATCGCACGACAACGGGCGTGTCCTGCACCCCGGCGGCCCGCTGTGGCGCCAGATCGAGCGCGAACGCGGTCGCGGACGCATCCAGTACGTGTTCGCCCACACCGGGCCGGAGGCCGGGTTTCTGGCGTTCGTGCGCGTCGCCGAGGGCGGCCCCGACGGCTGGTCACCGCTCAACCACGGATGGCTGTTGCGCGACGGCGAATTCGCCTCGCTCGACAAATCGGCCAGCGTGATGAAGAACTACCGCGACCCGGTCACGGGATGGAGTTCGCACATGGAGCTTCGGCTCACCGACACGCTGGGCAGGCAGCTGGTCACCGAGGGTTTCACGGTCAGCCACATCAGTGAATACGGCGGGGGCAGCACGGCATTGATGCGTTTCGACATGGACGGGCGCATCGGATGGGGTGAGGACCAGGACATCTGGGAGCCCAAGCACTTCGCTCGGATGCGTGATGCGCTTCAGGCGGTTCGGTGAGCCCGCATCGAAATTTGACTCTTTGCAGGCAGCAGGAGGATTGAGCATGGCTGGACCGTTCGAGGGTGTGCGCGTCGTCGAGGTCGCGGCATGGACCTTCGTGCCCGGCGCCGGCGCCATCATGGCCGATCTCGGTGCCGACGTGATCAAGGTGGAGCCCCCGACCGGTGATCCCCAGCGCGCGCTGCGTAATGCGCTCAACGCCGACGACAGCGCGCCCAACCCCTTTCTGCACGTGCCCAATCGGGGTAAACGCAGCATCACCCTCGACCTGACCACCCCGGCCGGCATGGAGGCGCTGCACCGGCTCGTCAAGACCGCCGACGTATTTCTCACCAGCTACCTGCCGAAGGTCCGGGCCAAGCTCGGCATCGACCCCGACGATCTGCGCGCGGGCAATCCTCGGCTGATCTACGTGCGGGGATCCGGCTGGGGCAGCACCGGCCCCAACGCGTCGACCGGTGGATTCGATTCCGCCGCAGCGTGGTCGGCGGCGGGCGTGCAGAACAAACTGACCGCCCCGGGGGCGGCCGAACCCGCCGCGCAACCGGCCGCGTTCTTCGACCTGCAGGGCTCCAGCGCCATCGCCGGTGCGGTGGCGATGGCACTGTTCCGGCGAGAACGGTCGGGTGAGGGGGCTCTGATCGACGTCTCCCTGCTGAACACCGGGATGTGGACCATGGGCCCCGACATCGCCGCGGCGGCGACCGGCGAGAAAGAACTGCCGCGCATGGAACGCAAGGCGGCACCGAATCCGATCGTGAACTACTACCGCACCTCCGACGACCGATGGCTGAACCTGGTGTGCCTGCAGGCCGACCGGTTCTGGGCCGAACTCTGCACACTGATCGGGCGCGACGACCTGATCGACGATGAGCGGTTCCGCGATGCCTTTTCGCGGTTCGTCAACAGTGCCGAGTGCGTCGCGGAACTCGACGCGACGTTCGGTGCCCGCACGCTCGAGGAGTGGCGCAGCGCGTTGGCCGGATTCTCCGGCGTCTGGTCCGCGGCCGCAACGTTCGATGAGGTCTGCGCCAGCCCGCAGGTCGCCGAGAACGGCTACCTGCCCGAGGTCGTCGGCACCGACGGCAAGCCGTTCCGTCTGGTGGCTCCGCCCTACCAATTCGACGGCGTGCCAACCACTCCGGTGGGTCCCGCGCCCGAACTGGGGCAGCACACCGAGGAGATCCTGCTGGACTGCGGCATGGACTGGGACACGATCGCGGGCCTGCGCGAACAGGGAGTGTTGGGCTGAGGTGTCAGGAGTACAGGTCGAGGACCGTTTCGTTGGCGAGGTCGCCCCAGAGCATCTGGCGGCCCGCACGATTCATGTGGGCGGTCCAGAGGTCCCTGGCCCCTGCCGCGTCTCCGTCTTCGATCAGCGCGATGAACTTCTCAAAGGTGCGCAGCGTCTGCTTGAACTGCTTCTCGATCACCTCGGGACCGGCGGCGGTGGTGACCGCGCGATCCATGTGCTTGGTGATGACATCGCGCAACACCGCCCCGACCAGGGCCATGGTGTTGTTTCCGGAACGCTCGAGGATGATGTCGTGGAACCGGAAGACGACGGCCGTCCACTCGCCGAGGTCGGCGTCCTTGGCGCCCTCGGCGATCAGGGCCGCCAAAGCCGAGCAGGTGGACCGCAATTCGGTGATGTCGTCGGGTTTCGCCCGTTTGGCCAGCAGCTCGACGGCCGCAGGTTCGAAAACCTTGCGTGCCTCGTACACGTCGGCCAGCGTGGTTTTCGACATCTGCAGCAGCAGGCCGAAATCCCGTGCTGCCACTGCGGTTTCGGGCGAGGACACCAACACGCCGCCCCGGGAACCGCGGCGCACCACGATCAGCGACTCGCTCTCCAGGATCCGGAATGCCTCGCGCAGCGTGGGCCGGGACACCCCGAACTGCCGCACGAGTTCCACCTCGGTCGGCAGTGCGTCGCCCTTCTTGAGCACGCCGCGGACGATGCTGCTGCGCAGGTGGTCGGCGATCAGTTCGGCGGTCTTGGGGGCGCGGACGAGCTTGGACGAGCGGTCGCCACGGCCGTTCAGTTCCATCACCCTCCCGCCCTACCCGCCGATGACACCAAGGAAATAGCTAATTCAGCTTACTCAATGACGCGGACCTAGGAGGAATTCAGTGACAGCGACGACCGTTTCCACGCACAAGGGCTTGTTCATCGACGGCGCTTGGACGTCGGGCACCGGCAACGACACCGTCACGGTGGTGAACCCGGCGACCGAGGAAGCCATCGCCGAGGTGCCGCAGGCGACCGTCGCCGACATCGACGCCGCTGTCACCGCCGCCCGCACCGCGTTCGACGAGGGGCCGTGGCCGACGATGCGCCCGTCAGAGCGTGGCCGTGTTCTGGCCGCCATGGCCGACGAACTCACCCGCCGCCGAGACGAACTCATCGAGTTGAGCATCGCCGAGGCCGGTTCGACCCGCATGCTCTCCGAGATGCTTCAGGTCGGTACCCCGATCGACCACTTCCGTGACCTGACCGAACGGGTGCTACCGCAGTTCGACTTCGAGCCGCCCGTGCGTCCGGTGATGGGCCATGGCATCGGCCAGGGCATGATGATGCGCGAGGCCTACGGCGTCGCAGCGCTCATCACCCCGTTCAACTTCCCGTTCCTGCTGAACCTGGCCAAGATCGGACCCGCGTTGGCCGCCGGGTGCACCGCGGTGCTCAAACCGTCGCCGTACACGCCGCTGGAGGCGTTGGTGCTCGGCGAGGTGGCCGAGGCCGCCGGTCTGCCGCCGGGCGTGCTCAACGTGGTCACCGGCGACATCGCCGAAGGCGAGGCGTTGACGACGCATCCGGGGGTGGACCTGGTGAGCTTCACCGGCTCGGATGCGGTGGGCCGCAGGGTCTATACGCAGGCAGCGGACTCGTTGAAGAAGGTCGTTCTCGAACTCGGCGGCAAGTCGGCGAACATCATTCTCGACGACGCCGACCTCGACAAGGTGATGGAAAGCGTGCTCGCGGGCATCGTCACTCACGCCGGCCAGGGTTGCGCGCTGTTGACCCGGATCCTTGTGCACCAGTCACTGCACGACGAGCTGGTCGCCCGCATTGCCGGAGTGCTCGGCTTCATCAGCGTGGGCGACCCGTCGGATCCGGCGACGATGATGGGACCGTTGATTCGCGAGGTGCAACGCCAGCGGGTCGAGTCGCTGATCGCCACCGGCGTCGACGAGGGTGCGCAGATCGCCTTCGGCGGAAAGCGTCCCGCGCAGTTGGAACGTGGCTTCTTCGTGGAACCGACGCTGTTCGTCGGGGTGGACAACTCGATGCGTATCGCTCAGGACGAGTTCTTCGGACCGGTCGGTGTCGTGATCCCGTTCAGCGACGACGACGAGGCGGTGCGGCTGGCCAACGACAGCCGCTACGGCTTGGCGGGTGGCGTCTGGTCGGCCGATCCGTTGCGCGCGGTGGCGGTGGGACGCCGGTTGCGCGCGGGTACGGTCATCATCAATGGTGGTGGCGGCGGACTGAACCCGAGCGCGCCGTTCGGCGGGTACAAGCACAGCGGCATCGGGCGGGAGTTCGGTGAGCATGGGCTTTCGGAGTACCTGCAGCACAAGGCGCTTCAATGGCCGGTGGGCTGATGTGAGGTGAGACCGTGAGGATTGGTCGAATGCTCGCCGTCGCGGCGGGCGTCGCCGTGCTGTTTCCCGGTGCGGTGATGGCGCATGCGCAACCGCCGCCTCCGCGGCCGCCGGGCTCGCCCGACTACATCGATCACACCGTCTGGGAGTACCACGGCGATCGCGCGACGCTGCGGATCTACCCCACGCCATGGGGTTGGGCGGGGTCGGGTCCGTTCAGCAACGGCGCGCAGAGCTACGACGCGTGGGCGGAGTTGCTCGAGCATGCGCCCGACGCCAACACGCTGTCCATGCAGAACCAGTTCATGTGCTACTGGCAGCTGTCCACCTTCACCAATCCAGGCAAGGTCGGCACGTGGAACCTCGAACCGTGGCGACCGGTCGTGTCGAGCATCATCATGCAGAATTCAGGGTGTAATCCCGGCGGAGCGGACGACGTCCTCAACTGGTGATCGGCGCGAACACCGGAGCGATCAGATCGGCCACCCCGGCCCACGGGATCGTGATCGATCGCACCTCCCTGCCGAATTGCCCCTCGGGGAAATACATCTGGATGCCGGCGTCGGTCGGGATCCAGAATCGGAAGTTGCGCTCCACCGGCGCCCAGCCCGCGTAGTACTCCCCCCATCCGCCCAGCGGTGGATCCGGGTAGGTGGCAGGCAGGATCGTCTTGGTCAGCTCGCCCAGCCGGTTCAGCCCGGCCTGCTCGTCGACGAACAGGTTCTTCCATACGATTTGAATTCCGCTGCGGGAGTCGAAAACCCGGGTGGCAACGGTGTCGACGGGCATGTTCGGCAGGTCGAAGGCGTTGTACTGGCCTTGCCACAGTTCCGAGATGGTCATCGGCCGGAACATCAGCCTGCCCTGGGTGTTGAACACCCAACGCGAGCTCTTGCTGGCGCTGGCCGCGAAGAGCCACACCTGACCGTCGGCCTCGTCGTCGAGGATCCGATTGATCGCATCGGTGACCGCCGGGTCACCGCCTGCGAGCTTCTCGTAGTTCACCGTCCACTCGCCGGGCCCTTGCGGGCTGGTCCCGCCGCGTACGTCGGGCACGACGGTGTAGGTGACCCCGTTGGATGTGGTGTCAGCGACGGCCGTCGGCGACGTCCCGATGAACGCCCCCACCAGCGCCGCGCCGAGCAGTACGCCCGCAGACCGCGCGATAAACCGGCTCACGGCAGCACGACATCACTGGCCAGCCAGCGGCCGTCGACCTTTTCCATGGTGATGATGATGCGGTTGCGATCAAGGCGCGGTTCGGGATTCAGCGCATTGGTGACCGACTGGTCGAGAAAGAGCATCACCTCGACCTTGTCCTTGGTCGCCGACTTGATACCGGCCGCGATGACCTTGCCGTCGGCTCTGGCCTTGTTGTCGATCAGCGCCTGTTTGAGCTGATTGCTGGACTCGCTGTACATCTGCTTGAACTCGCCGGTCGCACCGTCCAGCACCGCCGTGAAGTTCTCGTCGAGCTTGTATGCGTCGACGCTGGTCAGCACGACCGCATACTGTTGCGCCGCGGCGAGCGCCTGCTGGCCGGCGTCGGCCACCTCCCGCTCCCGCTTCAGGTCGATGGCCAGCACGACGCTGGTGGCCAGTGATCCGATCACGAGCAGGGCACCCAGCCCCAGCGCAACAACCTTTCGACTGGGCCGACGCAGCCACCGTCGGCGCGGTGAATCCGATTCGGACTCATCCGCGTTCGCGTCCGACTCCGAATCGGGCTCGCCGGCGGCGGCCTCCTCACCGGCCTTCTCCGACCGGGTCTCGTCAGCGTCGTTGTCCTCGGTGGAGTCCAGTGCCAGCACCTGTTCGCGAGTAGTCATCTATTGCTCCTTTCAGGGTAATCGAGCCGGTCCGTTGCTTGGCCTCACGGCCCACTCGGCGGTGGCGGAAGCGGGAGGACGGGACCGCCATACGGCGTCGGGATGGTGAGCGGACCGGTGGGAACCGGATCGGCGCGTTGCAACGGATGCGCACCGGGCGGCGGGCCCGCGGTGTCGTCGCCGGGTGGACGCGGTGCGTTACGAGCGCCGCGCACAAGGTATTTCGGGTCGGGATTCGGACAATAGGTGTAGAGAAAGGGCTCCGGAAAGTCGGTCAGCGTCGGCGGCGCCTTCGGCAGGTTGTAGTCACAGCCATATCGCGAGTACAGGCTCACCGCTCCCCACACCCCGCCGTCGCGGAAGGTGCTGCCGATCGCCTCGAGCGCCGAACCGGTCCGGTATTGCGGAAAGAAGAACTCCTCAAGGGCGGGCACCCGCAGGTATGCCAGTTGGGAGACGGTGGTCAGGTTCCCGAGCAACTGCACCATCGTCGGCGAGTTGTCGGCGATGACGGCGTCGATGCCCGAGAACGCCTCGGGTGCACGGTCAAGTAGATTGCGGTAGCCGCCGTCCATGCGTTCGACGCCGGCGAGGATCGTCGACAAGTCCGACGACGTCGCGGCCATGCCCGGGCTGACGTCCCGCATGGTCGACAGCACCACCTTGCTGTTGCGGATCAGGCTGACAGTCTGGGGCAGAACCGAATCCAGTGTCGACACCAGGAATGCACCACCGTCGAGGATGGCGGCGAGTTTGTCCGCGCCTTCCGGTCCGACCCGTAGTTCGTCCAGGACGGCCGACAACCGCGCGCTGTCGACCTGTTCCAGTGTGCCGTCGAGGTCGCCGAGCAGCTTGGCCAGCGTCACCGGTGTTCGCGTTCGATCGCTGGCGATTTCGGCGCCGTCGGCGAGGTAGGGGCCGTCGTTGCGGTCGGCGCGAAAGTCGAGGTACTGCTCACCGGCCGGCGACAGCGCCGAGACCCGGACCTCGGTGTCGGTTGGGATCCGGGTGCCGGGATGCAGCGCCGCCACCGCGACGGCGCCGGTGTTGGACAACTCGATGGAACGCACCCGGCCCACGGGTACACCGCGCAGCGTCACGTCCTGCCCCGGGAGCAGGCCACCGGTCTGGGCGAGATGGACGCGAATTAATGACTCAGTGCTCACCGGATCGAGGCGCAACGTCCCGAACATCAGGTACGTCACGCCGATGACGAACATCATCGCCAGCGCGAACGCCGACAGGCCCAGGCGGCGAATCTTGGCCCAGTGCAGCGCGTTCAGCACCAGTCTCATGGCGGTCCCTCCAGAGACGCGCCCGGCGGAGCCGTCGGCGGGGGTGGCGGCAGGCCCGGCGGCGGCGGAGCGGGCGTGAGATTGCCCGGGTTGGGCCCGATCAGGTTCGGCGGTGGCACCACACCGGGTGGCGCCGTGGGCTTGCCCCAGAACCGGTTGCGAATCATCAACAGCTCGTAGGAGATGCTGCCGACGAGGTTGCGGAAGTCCTCACGACCCGGCCCCCGGCTTCCCGGGTCGGCCGGGTGGAATCGGTCGGCGAACGCGCCGACGGCGAGATCGGCGAGATCGATCTCGACATTGGACGCGGTCGAGTTGGTGGTCTTGAGGATCGGGCCGAACATCAGGTTGAAGTTAGCCAGCGACGCACCCGGAGCCGTCGACGCTTCGTTCAGCCCCTCCGAGAGCCGGTTGAGGTCGGCCATCATGCTGCGCGACTCCTCCCCGCGCACCGACGGGAATTTGGCCAGCTGCAAGGTGATCCGGTTGACCTGGGCGATGAGATCGACGATGCGGTCGGTGTTTTCGGCGACAGCGCCCAACGCGGGGCCGGCGGCCTCGACGACCGCGTCGATCGACTGCTGCCGGGCCGCCATCGTCGCGGAGAGGTCGTCGGTCTGGGCCAGTGCACGCTTGATGGAATCCGAACGCGCCGAGAGGCTCTGGATCAGCCGGGTGGATTCGTCGACGAACTTGTTCAGATCCTCACCCTTGCCGCCGACGGCTCGACCCATACCGTTGATCACCCGAGTCAGGTTGCGGATCGCTCCCCCGTTGACGAGCATCGCCGCGGTGCTCAGCACGTCCTCCACCGACGCCGCCGACGCAGTGGAATCCAGCGGCAGCACGGCGCCCGGCTGCAGCGGTTTCGTCGCCACGGAAGCGCCCAACGGCGGGGTCAGCGCGACGAAGATGTCGCCGAGGGGGGTGGCCGAACGCAGCTCGGCCTTTGTGCCGGCGGGGATCTGGACGTCGGAGGAGATCCGCATCGTCACCACCGCCGTGTAGTTGCGGGCGGTCATAGTCTGGACTTCACCGACATCGGCGCCGGACAATCGGACCTTCGCCTTGGCGGGCAGGTTCAGCGCATTGGCGAACGTCGCGCTGATCTCGTACGGGTCTTGACCGACGGACGGCGCGGGCAACGGAACCCGGTCCAGGCCCATCGAACAACCCCCGAGCACACCGCCCAGGAACGCGGTCGCGGTGAGTGCGCCCAGTGCGCGGACCGTTCTCCGCGCCGGTGTCATGGGCTGTGTCATGGGCTTTTTCATGGTCCGAGACCGGCCAATCCCTCGAGCATGCTCGTGACCCCGAAATCGGGGCCGAAGTCCTGAATGGTGCCCGTCGTGCAGCCCAACTGCTTCATGCCCAGCAGGTTGCAGACCTCCTTGGTGAACTGACCGTTGAGCTCGACCTTGTCGAGCACGGGATGCGCACGGATGGCGTCCTTCTCGTGGTCGATCATGTTGTAGACGTTGTCGAGCAGCATCGGCGCCACGTCCAGCGACTCGGCGAGCTCGCGCCGGTACTCGGCGATGGCCTTGGTGGTCGTCTCCATGCCCGCCGTCGACGTCTTCAGGACGTCCCGGTTGTCCTCGATCAGATCGGCTGTCTCGGTGAGGATCTGGTTGATCTGCGCACCGGTCGATCCGCTGCCGAGCTGTTCGGCCGCCAGCACGTCGCTGAGTTGACGCATCGAGGAACCGAAGTCGCGGATGGTCTGGTCGTTCTCGGCGGCCGCGGTGGTCAAGCTCTCGAGGTTGGTGACGATCTTGGTGATCGCGTCACCGGTCGGCGCCCCGCGCTCCTTGCTCATCTTCAGCGCCGTCGACAGCTCGCCCAGCGCGGAGCGGATCTTCGTGCCGTTGCCCTCGGTCATCGCGGCGCTCACCGAGAGCAGGTCGGCGACCGGGCCGGAACCGTGACCGTCACCCTGCAACTGCACCGCCAGCTTGTCGATCATCGCCAGCACTCGGTCGAATTCGACGGGCGTTCGGGTGCGATCCAGGCCGAGTGTCTGACCGTCGGTGAGCGTCGGGCCGTCCTCGTAGACGGGTGTGAACTCGACGTGCCTGTCGGTGAGGATGGAGGTGGACACGGTCACCGCCTGCGCATCGGCCGGGATCTTGACGCCCGGCTCGACGCGCATCGTCACCTCGACGTAGGCGCCCTTCGCCTCGATCTTCTCGACGGAGCCCACCGGCATGCCCAGGATCGACACGGCGTTACCCTCGTAAAGCCCACTGGCGCTGTCGAACAGGCCGACGATCGTCATCGCCCGCTCGCCGAACGGATTGCTCGAACAACCGCACGCGCCGCACACCATCGCGACTATGGCGATCAGCTTCAGCAGTGTCCGTGAACTCATTTGCAGTCCCCGAAGTACGGCGGCAGGTTGAACTGCTTGGCGCGCCCGCTGATCGCGCACACGAACGTGTCGATCATGGTGCCGCCGGTCGAGGTGAAGTCGAACTCGTTGCCGTTGCCAGTGGCATTGGCGAAGTTGCGGACCGTGACGGGCATCAATTGCAGCGTGCTGCGTAACAGCGCGTCGTTGCGTCCGACCGCACCGAGCATGCCCTCGAGGTTGTGCAGCAGTTCGTCGATGCGCTGGCGATCACCGACTAGCACGGGCCGCAACTGGTTCACCAATTTCGTGGTGGCATCGATCAACCGAACCACCAGGTCCTTGCGCGCCGCCAGGTCGCCGAGCACCTCGCGGCCCTGGGTCATCAACAGGCCCAGGCTGCGCTGCTGGTTGCCGAGGAGTTCGGCCACCTGCTCGGTGCTGCGCAGCAGATCGTAGATCTGGTCCCGGCGCGATGCGATGACCGAGGACAGGTGCTCGATGTTCTGCAGCGCCTGCGGGAGCACCTCGGGTGCGCCCTGCAGCTGGGTCGACAGCGCCGTCATCGACTGCGCGATCTTCTCGGCGTCGACGGCCTCGAAGGTCGTGGTGGCGTCCTGCAGGGCGGACTGCAGGTCATAGGGAACCTCGGTGTTGGCCATCGGGATGCGCCTGTCCGACAACGGCTTCGAGCCAGCCGGTTGCACATCGACGTACCGGGCACCGAGCAGCGTGGTCAGCTTGATCGAGGCCCGAGTGGCCGAGCCGAGCGGTATGTCGTCGTCGATCTCGAGGCCGACGGCCACGTGGTCGCGGGAAAGCCGCATGCTGGTCACGCGACCGACACGCACACCGGCGACGGTCACCTGGTCGCCAACGCTCAAACCGGCCGCCTGCGCGAACTCGGCGGTGTAGACGTCCTTGCCCAACCCGAGCCTGCCGAGGCCGAGCGCCCCACCGAGGGCCAGCGCGATGACCAGAACCGAGATCACGCCGAGTTGAAACTTGCTGTAGGAGCGAACGGACCGCAGCCACAGGCGTTTCCCGGCCGTCTTGTCCAGCACCTCGGTCATCGTCCTCACCGACACTTCTGGCTGTAGGTCAAACGGTCTTCTGGCGTGCCTTCCCGCACGATCGCGTTGATCAGGCTGTCGATCCGCGGGAACTGGGTGACGGTCAGATTGCAGGCATACACGTCGAGGTAGGCACCACCCTGGCTGAACCGGGCCAGACCCTTGAGCATCAGCGGCGTGTTGAAGGCCATGTAGGCGAAGCCCTGTTTGTCCTCCATGAAGTGTTTGGCGAAGCCCGGTTCGCGGGCCAGCCATTCCCGCATGTCCGGTTGCACGTCGGTGATGACGTTGGCCAACCGTTCACCCACGATCGACACCTGGTCCATCGAGTCAACGAATTCTGCACGGCGTGCGGCGAATCCGTTGAAGGTCGTCTCCGCCGAATCGATGGTGTCGTTCAGCGCACCCCCGCGGTCGGCCAGCGAGGCCACCACCTTGTTCAAATGGACGAGCACACCGTCGAGGATCGCGTCGGTGCCCGAGTAGGACTCAGCGAGGCGGGTCGTCTCGGAGATCATCGTCGCGATTGCGCCCGTGTCGCCCTGCAGCGACCGGACGATGGCGGTCGTGAGATTGTCGACCTGGTCCGGGTTGAGCAGCGCGAAAAGCGGCTCGAACCCGTTGAGCAGCCGGGAGATGTCGAAGGACGGTTCGGTGTGCTCGACAGGGATCACTGCACCGGCGGGCAACACGCGAGGATCGCCGTAGTCGGCGAGGGACAGACCCAGATAACGCTGACCGATGATGTTCTGGTAGACGATGGCGGCCTTGGTGTTTCCGTACAGCACCTGTTCGGACTGCACCTGAAACTGCACCCGCGCCTCGGTGCCGTCGAGCGCGATGCCGTCGACGCGGCCCACCTTGACACCGGCCATCCGCACCTCGTCACCGACCTTCAAACCGGACACGTCGCTGAAGAGGGCGTTATACGAATGGGTTTGACCGTCCACCTCGCGTTTGAGGGTGACGAACACCGTCCAGATCAGGGCCAGGCAGACGACGAGGAATATGCACAGCCCGGTCAGCGGGCGAATGTGCCTCCTCAGCGGTGTCCTGACGGGTGGGCCGGTCGACGTCACGGGCCGTTCCTCCCTTCCGGAGTGGTGGGCCCGGGAAGCGCTGCCTCCGCGGGCAGGGGCACTCCGGGCGGTGGTGCCGCCGCAGCGTACGCCGCGGGATCCGGGACGATCTGCACGGTGTTACCCCGAGCGACCGGGCCCAACAACAACTCCGAGGCGGCGTTCGGTTCGGGTCCGAGCAGTTCGCTCAGCTGCGCACGTTCCTCGGGGCTGCCGACCGGACCCACGTTGCCCCCGGACGGTTGATAGTTGCGGGGGTCGAGTTGTCGGGGCAGGACCGGCGGGTCGGCGGTCAGCGGGGCGGTGCGGCAACTAAGTCCCTCCAAGGCGCCGTAGCGCGGGCAGTCCTGGCGGGTGTACATCCGGTTCGGCGTGAGGACCAGCATGAACTTGCCGACCGCCATCTTCTTGTCCTCATGCCACACGTGCGCGAAGAAGCGGTTGGTGACGTCGTTGATCCGCGTGACAATCGGCGCGAAAGCGCCTGCCCCGTCTGCCATCACGCCCATCACCGGGGACAACTGGGTGGTGATCACGATCATCCGGTCGGTGTTGTTCTCGAAGGCCGTGCCCACTTCACCGAATGTGGCGTGTCCGGCGGACAGGAAGCGGGTCAGGTCCTGACGCTTCTCGGCGAAGGTGCGCATGGGCACGACCGCACTGTGCACGGCGTCCAACAGGTCCGGTGAGCTGGTCTGGAGGCCCTGCAGCGCCTCGGACAAAACCGAGAGCGTGGCCTCGGTGCCGTCGTCGGTCATCACGCGGTTGAGTTGGTCGACGATACGGTTGGCCCCGCTGCCGGCACGTTCGAGTTCGTCACCGCGGCCGCTGGTGGCCTCGGCGACGGCGGCCAGCACGCCGACGGAGTCGGTCGATCCTGGCCGACCCGCGGCAGCGAGCACCTCACGCAGTTTCGACAGCGCGGTCTGGAACTGGACTGTGGCAAGGCTGTCGTCCTGGTGAATCTGCGCGCCCGACCTCAAGGCGGGACCGGAACCGTTGTCCACCAATTGGATCGACGACACCGCGAACACGTTGCCGGGAACGACGCGGGCGGTGACCGTGGCGGGAATGGCGTGCGCGAAGTGCGGGTCCAGGCTCAGGTCGACCTCGTTGTCACCGCCGTCGATGCTGGGTGTGACGCCTTCGACGGCGCCGACCAGCGCACCGCGGAACTTGACGTCGGACCCCTTCGGTAGGCCGTCACCGACATTGGCGAGCAGGGCAACCACTTCGACCCGGTTCGAGAACGCCCCCTCGGATTTGGCGATCGCCGCGGCCGCCAACAGCACGGTGCCGAGCAACAGCGCCAGCCCACGCAGCAGCAGCCGCGAGTCCGATACGGGTTTGGCCGCCGATTCGAAACTCTGCGCCATCGTCAGCCTCCGAGCCTTGCGCCGGAGCCGATTCCCCACAACCCGATGGTCAGGAGGAGATTGGCGATGATCATGACCGAGATGCTGGCCCGCATCGCGCGACCGGCGGCGATGCCGACGCCTTGGGGCCCACCGGCGGCGAAATAGCCGTAGTAGCACTGGATGGTGGATGTGATGATCACGAAGGCGATCGCCTTGATGACCGAGTACACGATGTCCTGGCCGGTGAGCACCAGCCGGAAGTAGTGCTCGAAGGACCCGGCCGACAAACCGCCCGCGAACGTCACGATGCTCTGCACCGCCGCATAGTTGACAACCAGGCACAGGATGTAGAGCGGGATGATCGCCACCACGGAGGCGAGCAGGCGAGTGCTGACCAGGTACGGCAGCGGGCGGATCGCCAGCGACTCGATGGCGTCGATCTCCTCGGAGATCCGCATCGACCCGAGCTGCGCGGTGAACCTGCAGCCGGCCTGCGCGGCGAATGCCAGCGCAGCCATCACCGGCGCCAGCTCGCGCGTCGACACCGTCGAAGACAGCAGTCCGGCAGCGGGTTCCATACCCAGCAGGTGAAGCGCCTGGTAGCCCTCGATGCCCACGATCGCGCCCGCGGTCGCGCCGAGAAGGATGATCACCCATGCGGTGCCGCCGCCGACGACGATGGATCCGTTACCCCATGTGACGTCGGACAGAATTGTCAGGAATGCCTTGCGGTACCGGGTCACCGCCAACGGGAATCCGGCGACCGCGCGGCTGAAGAAGGTCAGCATATGACCCAGCCGTACGCCGAGGCCGGCCACCGACGTGGACGCGGTGAGGATCGGCCGAACGCCCTTCGGGTAGTACGGCGCCGCCATCAGAGCGCTGCCTTGGGGAACAGCAGCACGTACATCTGGGTGAACACCACGTTGGTGATCATCAGCAGGAGGATGGACGCGACGACGGTCGCGTTCACGGAGTTCGCCACGCCCGCGGGCCCACCCTTGGTCGTCAATCCCTTGTCGCACGCGACGATCGCGACGATTGCTGCGAACACCACCGCCTTGATCATGGTGAGGACGAGATCGCCGACCGTCGCGAACGACGCGAAGGTCATCACGAAACTGCCCGGCGCGCCGTTCTGGGCAAAGGTGTTGAACAGATAGCCGGCAAGGAAGCCGATGAAGCACACCAGTCCGGTCAGCGCGACGCCGACGACGATGGACGCCGCCAGGCGGGGAACGACGAGTCGGCGTACAGCCGAGATACCGAGCACCTCAAGGGCATCCACCTCTTCGCGAATCGTGCGCGACCCGAGGTCGGCGCAGATCGCCGAACCCACCGCCGAGGCCATCAGCAGGGCGGCCACCAGCGGCGCGCCCTGGCGGATTACCGCGAGGCCGCTGGCGGCACCGGCGAGCGAGGTGGCGCCGACCTGACCCGCGAGAAGGGCGAATTGGATCTGCAGCGTCACCCCGATCGGGATCGCCACGCACATGGTGGGCAGCATCGCCGTCGACGCCATGAACGCCGCTTGCTCCACGAACTCCCAGAACGGGAATCGCCACCTGACGATGTCGACGATCAGGTAGCGGATCGCCTGCAGACCCAGGATGCACTGGCTGCCAACGGTATTCAGTGCCGCGACGGGGTGACGTTGGACATATCCGCGCCCCCACTCACCCACCTCGCCGAGCGGGCTGGGGTACACCTCTGGCGGCGTGGTCATCGCGCACTCACCAGCCGTCAGCCACGTGGTAGTCCGAGCGCCCGCTCTGCGATGACGTTTCGCAAAACCTCGTTGGTCCCTCCGGCGATGGTGAAAGCCCGTCCGTAGAGAAACGCATCTTGCCACCAACCACCGTCGCGCACATGCGAATCCGATTCGATTCGAACCCCGTCGTGGCCCTGTAGCCGCAGACCGTATTCGTGCAACGCCAGGTTGATCTGACTGAACAGGATTTTCGACACCGGCGCGTCGGCCATGTCGGCACCGCCGTGCAACGCCCTGCTCTCGTTGTATGCCGCGACCAACGAGTTGACGTGTACGTCGGCGACGAACCCGCCGATCGCCTGGTGCACATCTTGGCGGTCGAGCGCGGAGCCCGCTTCGGCGCCGTCGTCCGAGCCAGACGTGTCGGGCAGTGCGCCCGCCAGCCGGACGAGCCGCTGCAGCGCGCCGAACAGCGACGCCCCACTCCCCGCGCCCGCGCGCTCGTGCACCAGGCTGGCCGTCGTCACGGCCCAGCCCTGATCGACCTCGCCGATCACGTGTTCCGCCGGCACGCGCACCCCGTCGAGGAAGACCTCGTTGAAGTCCGCCGTTCCGGTGATCTCGCGCAGCGGCCGCACCGTGACGCCCGGCAGCGACATGTCCAGCGCGAAGGCAGTGATGCCCGCGTGCTTGGGGACGTCGGGATTGGTGCGGGCCAGCAAATAACCCCAATCGGCGTGCTGGCCGTTGGTCGTCCACACCTTCTGGCCGTCGACGACGAAGACGTCGCCGTCGCGTCGTGCGCGAGTGCGCAGACCCGCGAGGTCGCTGCCGGCATCGGGCTCGCTGAACAGCTGACACCAGATGTGCTCCCCCGACCGGATCCGGGGCAAAAAGTATTCCTTTTGCTCGGCGGACCCGGAGGCGATGATCGCGGCCGCCGCGAGCATCCCGCCGCCCACCGGGCCAGGCGCGTTCACACGGATCAACTCGTCGATTACGACCGATTCGTGCAGCGGATGCGGATCGGGCAGACCACCGTACTCGACCGGCCAATTCACTCCAAGCATTTGCTCAGAGAAAAGTCGCGCGGTCCAATCCCGAAGTTTCGGGATGTCGTGGGCTTCCGGCGCCCGTACGCCGGTGCGACCATGTCGAGGCGGTTGACATCGGGCGGCCAAGGCACGCACCCGCTCCCGTAACGAGTCGAGGTGCGTGTCCTGTTCGAGGTGCAATTCAACCCCTCTCCCTTGAATGGCCGAACCAGCAATCGAGCTTAATCAGTATCCTGTATCTTGTGAAGGCTTTTCCAGATCCGGTCCGTCCGTCACCGATCAGAGCCGAGGAGACGCCGTGAACTTCGATCTCAGCGACGAGCAACGGGGGCTGATCGAGGTCACCCGCGAGCTGCTGCAGCGACAGTCGTCGGTGGCCGCGGCCCGGGCGTTGATCGACGGGCCGGCGGGTTACGACGAACAGTTGTGGCGTAAAGGGGCCGAGCTCGGATGGCCCGCGCTGGCCATTCCGGAGGAAGACGAGGGGCTCGGCCAGCACGTCATCGAATGGGCCTTGGTGGCAGTTGAATTGGGGCGCGGAATGGCGAGCACCCCATTCCTGCCGACCGCCGTGGTCGCTGACGCGGTCGCCCGCTCGACCGTGGAGGGTCGCGCCGAGCTGTTGTCGGCGCTGGCCTCGGGTGCGCGAACGGCGGCCTGGGCCTTCGCCGAGGTGGGACGGCCCTGGTCGGTGGCGGGTATCCAGACCACCGCAGCGCGGGACGGCTCGGGGTATGTACTCAACGGCGCGAAGGCGTCGGTGCAGGACGCCGACTCGGCCACCACGCTTCTGGTCGACGCCGTGCTCGACGGGCGTCCG
The DNA here is from genome assembly GCF_001050035.1 of Mycolicibacterium komanii. Next base: position 34,858 of record NZ_CVTA01000013.1, on the reverse strand, counting down.
GCACGGTTCCTGGTGCCCGCCGACGCGACCGGCGTGAAGATCGAGCGCCAGCACACGCTCGACGTGACCCGTCGGTTCTGCGACGTCGTGCTCGACGGCGTCACGCTCGACGACGCGGCGATGCTCGCCGAAGGCGCGGCCGCGCAGCAGTCCATCGCCCGTTCTGGCCAGCTCGCGGCGGTGCTGACCTGCGCCGAACTGGTCGGGATCGGCGAGCGGCTGCTGGAGCTCACGGTGGCCTACGTCAAGGAGCGGGTGCAGTTCGGTAAGGCGATCGGCAGCTTCCAGGCCGTCAAACACAAGTGCGCGGACATGCGGATCTGGAGTCAATCCTGCGCCGCGGCAACATACTTCGCCGCGATGACCCTCGACAGCGACCACCACGACAGTGCGCACGCCGCGAGCGTGGCCAAGGCGTACGTCTCCGATGCGGTGAATCGGCTTGCCGGCGAGGCGCTGCAGTTGCACGGCGGCATCGGGTTCACCTGGGAGCACGACCTGCACCTGTATCTGCGCCGCGCGCGGGTGGGCGCAGCGCTCTACGGCGACGCCGACCACCACCGCGAGCAGCTGTTCCGAGCACAGGTGCTGGCTTCTGCCTGACCTGCCCGCACCTGACAAGCGCTCAGCTACCCCAGCTCAGTTGCAGCGAGTCCAACCCGAACACCTGCCCGGCGTGCTCGACGGGCGGTTCGGCGACCCGGTAGTCCGGGATGCGGGCGTGCCACTCCTGCAGGAACACGATCATCTCCTGACGCGCCAGGTGTGACCCCAGGCAGCGATGCGGACCCGCACCGAACGAGATGTGCCGTGCGATGCCGCGTTCGAGGTCGACCTCGCGGGCTCGGGGGAACACCGTCTCGTCACGGCCGGCGGCGGCCAGCGGGAACGAGGCCATGTCACCGGCCTTGACCGGGCAGCCGTGAAACTCCATGTCCCGGGTGGCTTTTCGGGCGGTCTGCACGATCGGATAGACCCGCAGCAACTCCTCGATGGCCTGCGGAATGAGCTCGGGTTCGGCCACGATGCGAATGCGGTCGTCGGGATGCGTGGCCAGGTGCAGCATCGCGTACGACAGTTGGCTTGCCACGGTGTCCAAACCCGCCATGAACAACAACAGCAGGCAGTTGAGCAGGTCGCCGTCGTTGACCGGCTCACCGTCGATCGTCCACCCGAGGGCGGCGCTGACAATGTCGTGGGCATGGGGGTCCGGGTCGGCGCGGCGCTCATCGATCAGCGTCTGGAAATAGCCGACCACCTGGGTCATGCCCTCCAACCGGATCGCCATGGCTTCGTCACCGGTGCCGGACTGGTGCAGCATCTTGTCCTCCCAGTCGAGAAACTCGTCCAGTCGCTCGATCGGCATGCCCATGATGTTGAGGAAGATGTGCGACGGAAACACCCTGGCCGCCTGCTTGACGAACTCGCAGGATCCGTCGGCCGAGATGCGCTCGACGAGTTCTGCTGCGAGCCTGTGGTGTTCGTCGCGCAGGCCCTTGACCCTGCCCGGCGAGAAGTACTCGGCAAGCACCTGTCGCCATTTGGCGTGCTGCGGCGGGTCGACCATCACCGGGATCCACTGGTAGGGCGGATCGGGATCTGTCGGCACGATCACGCTGCTCGACCACATCTCCGGATGCTGTAAACCTTCGAGGATGGCGGCGTAGTCGGTGAACATCCAGTAGCCGGCTCCGCCCTCGGTGTTGCGGAACACCGGGCGCATCTCGTCTTGGCGCGAATCGATGTTGGCGAATCCAGTCAACGCCGGTCCGGAGAGAGCGGCCAGCTCGAACGTGTCCGTCGGGCACTGTCCTACCTGCTGTTCAGCCGTCAAGACGTGAACCTTTCGTCAGTCGGCCGGCCGAGCAGCGCCGTGTTCAGTGGGCCTCGACCGCGTCGTCCACTTCCCCTGTCTACGAGGAGATTCCGCTCAGGCACGGCTTTGTTCCGGTCGAGAAGCGAGCGCATAGTCCTGGCTTCCGGCGGTGATACTGAAGAACGTATGGACGGTATCAAGGGTCGTGCGGCCGCGCGGCAACTTGGGAGCTTCGGAGGCGGCGCGCGCCGCCGCACTCAGGTGACGGCCGTACCGACCAACAATCCGACGACGTACGTGGCCGCGATGGCCACCGCTCCGAATGCGAGTTGTCGCAGCGAGGCGAACCACACCGGGCGCCTGGTGAAGCGTGCGGCCACACCGCCGGCGACGGCAAGGCCGATACCGCCGCAGACCAGTCCGACCCACAGGGATTCGAATCCGAGCAGGTATGGGATCAGCGGGATGATCGCGCCGATGGTGAACATCAGGAACGACGATCCACCTGCGACCCAGGGCGACGGTTTCTCGCGGGGGTCGACGCCCAACTCCTGGACGAGATGGAAGTTCAGGGCACGGCTCTCGTCGCGGTGGACCTCCTCGGTGGCCTTGGCCGCCGTCTCGCGGCTCATGCCCATGTCCATCAGCATCGCCACCAGCTCCGCCCTCTCGGCCGCAGGGTGCTTGCGGAAGGCGCGCCGCTCCACCAGCACCTCGGATTCGATCTGCTCGTTGGCGGTGGTGACCGAGGTGTACTCCCCCAGCGCCATCGAGAAGGCACCGGCCAGGAGCCCGGCGACACCGCTGATGACGACGGTGTGGGCGCTGGCGGTCGCGGCGACGCCTGCGATGAGTGCGGTGTTGCTGACCAGTCCGTCCATGGCGCCGAAGGTCGCGGCGCGCAGCCAGCCGCCGGTGACATTGGAGTGCCGGTGCGTCGAGGTGTGCGGCACTCCGGTCGGGGCGGTCATGACGACGATTCAACCCCTCCGGTTTGCCCTGGTCTAGTCAGGATTGCCTGGGTTTGCCACATCACAGTTTGCGGAAGCGCGCAGAAGGCTACCGTCGAGTCATGACCACCACTGCGGAACATCTGCGCAATGCGCTCGACGGCCGTTGGCGTGATGTGAAGAACCGGCTGCGTGAAGAACTCTCCAGCGAGATCTTCCGCCCGCATTACACCCCGAACACCGTCATCGCCAGGACCAAGGTCGCCGAGCAGCTCAAGATCATGGCGGCCCAGGGTTCGGCCGAGGACGGATTCAAGAAGGAGCACGGCGGCAACGGCGATGTCGGCGCCGCGGTGACCCAGATCGAGATGCTGGCGATGTCGGACTTGTCGCTCATGGTCAAGGCCGGTGTGCAGTGGGGATTGTTCGGCGGTGCGATCGAGAATCTCGGTACCGAGCGGCATCACGAGAAATACGTCCGGCGGATCATCGATTGCGACCTGCTCGGCTGTTTCGCGATGACCGAGACGGGCCACGGCAGCAACGTGCAGGCGTTGGAGACCACCGCGACGTACGACCCGGCGACCGAAGAGTTCATCATCGACTCGCCGACACCCACCTCGCGTAAGGACTACATCGGCGGCGCTGCCCAAACCGCCCGGATGGCAGCGGTATTCGCGCAGTTGATCACGCCGGACGGCGTCGGTCACGGTGTTCACTGTGTGCTGGTGCCGATCCGCGACGAAGAAGGCAACGACCTGCCGGGCGTCACCACGTCGGACTGCCACTACAAGGGTGGTCTGCCGGGCGTCGACAACGGCCGGATCCAATTCGACAAGGTCCGGGTCCCGCGCGAGAACCTTCTGAACAAGTACGGCGACGTGGCGGCGGATGGCACGTACAGCTCCCCGATCGAGAACCCGGGCCGGCGGTTCTTCACGATGCTCGGTACCTTGGTGCGCGGGCGCGTCACGGTGGGCGGAAGCGCGGCGGCCGCGGCCCGCGTCGCGCTCGACATCGCCACGCGGTATGCGTTGGAGCGCAGGCAGTTCGAGGCACCCGGGGAAGACCACGAGGTGGTCATCATGGACTACCTGGTGCACCAGCGCCGGCTGTTGCCCTTGATCGCGAAGTCCTACGCGCTACAGTTCGCGCAGAACGAGCTCGTCGCGAAGTGCCACGATCTGCAGAGCGCCGAGAACCCCGATCCGGAGGAGCAGCGTGAGCTCGAGGCGCGGGCGGCCGGGCTGAAGGCGGTCAACACGTGGCACGCCACCCGGGCGATCCAGGAAGCGCGCGAAGCATGTGGCGGCGCAGGGTATATGGCCGAGAACCGGCTCATCGCGCTCAAGGCCGACACCGACGTGTTCACCACATTCGAGGGCGACAACCATGTGCTGATCCAGCTGGTCGCCAAGCAGTTGCTCACCGCGTACGCCGACGACATCAAGAGCATGAGTCCGGTCGAATGGGTGCGGTTCGCCGCGAACTTCGCCGGTGAGCGGGTGCTGAAACGCACTGCGGCCGAAACGATCATGCAGACTATCCTCGACACTCGGCAGGACAACGAGGAGGAAGGCAGCCTCTTCAACCGCGGCACGCAGGTCAAGATGTTCGAAGACCGCGAGGAGTACATGATCTCCACCGTGGCACGCCGGTTGCAGGGCAAGGCGAAGGAGATGAGCGAGTTCGAGGCCTTCAACGCCGTGCAGGACCACGTGCTGCACAGCGCCCAGGCCCACATCGACCGGGTGATCCTCGAGGCGTTCGTCGCGGGCATCGATGCCTGCGAGGACGAAGAGGCCCGCACGATCCTGAACATGGTGTGCGATCTGTACGCGCTGTCGGCGATCGAAGAGGACAAGGCGTGGTTCATCGAGCACCGCTACATCTCGACGGAACGGGCCAAGGCCGTAACCCGAGGAATCAATGAGCGGTGCCGGTCGCTGCGTCCGTACGCCGAGCTGCTCGTCGACGGGTTCGGTATTCCGGAACAGTTGCGCTACGCGGAGATGCTGCACCCCGAGCACATTCCCGACGCCGACGAGCACACGGAGCAGAACGCGATCAGCTCGGGGACGATCGAACCGAAGTAGTTCTCGGGATCGGTAGCCGATCGGGCGAGATGGGCTGGAGCCATGGCGCACCGTCGGAGCTCCTCCATGGCGAAGGAGCGCCAGATAAAGTACCCCTCACGATTCGCGGGCGCAGCAGCGGTGACCGCGGGCCTGGCCAGGCGTGGATCTGCCCCCGGGCTCGGTCAAACGCTGAGGATCAACCGCGCGCCCACATGCAGTCGCCGCCGAGCTCGGTGAGGAACATCCTCGGCGACACGTCGAACTGCAGCGGTTGACCGGGGTCGCCTTCAACGGTCGACGGCGTACTCAGCTCGCCGGGGCTCACGACCACCTGCTGTTGCGCGCGGCATCTTGTACTCGAATTCCGCGGTGTGCCTGTCCATTTGCCGGCTTCCATATCGGGATTGCGCATGCCCTGCCCGTGCAGCTTGAGCGGCGATCCCGTGCTCACCCAGCGGCCGGCGGGTGGCTGCGGACCACGCAGGCCCTGCCACGCGCCGCCTCGGCACACCGACAGCGTGTTCGACCCGGGCAGTCGCGTCATCGCGCCCTCGATATCGGCGGTGCACTGATCGGCCCGCGCAGGCGGCCCAGGCGGCGGACCGGGCGCCGGTCCGGGCTCAGCGCATGCAACGGGCGCACCCACGAGTGCGATGAGCATGCCGACGAGTGCCGCTTTCAACACGTCACACCTTGCTCAGGTCCGTCTTCATCAGCATCACGTTGTACGAATCCCACAGCGACAGATTCCAGTACAGGTCGGTGCCGGTGCCCTGAGTCGACGGCGACCAGGGATGCATCATCGGGGCGTAGATGCCGCCCGGCTGTTGGTTCATCAACACCTTGGGTGCCGACCACGTGCCCTGAGGGGTGTCGGATGTCCGCATCACGATGTTGTTGAACTGGTCGCCGTGCAGGGCCACGTACTTCTTCAGCTGCTTGTTGTACTGCACGGACATTTCGCTGACCTGGTTGCCAGCGGAGGTGGCACCGCAGGAACCTTGCTCGACACCGAAAACATATGTGGCCGCTGAAGGATTGCCCTTGATCCAGCCGGCCGGGGCCCCACCCCAGGCACTGCCGCCGTTCCAGTACTCGTACTTACTCAGGTCCAGGATGTCCTGTTCAGGCACCCGAGCCAGGTAGGCCGCGCCCTGACGTCCATTGGGAGTGCCGTAAACGTAAACATAACCGTCGTCGCCACGGACGAATGCCATCTGCTGGAAATTCTGGTTGCCGCTCCACGGCTGGTTGTAGCGGACGGTTTCCGGCGCCACATGGAAGGTTTCGCCGTTGTCGTCGGACCAGGCGATTGCCGAGTAATTCGTCGTCCACTGGCCCGGCGCGCCCCAATTGGTCACCGACATGAAGCTCACGTATTGGATCGCGCCGTATCGCGAACCCTCCACGGGCACAGAGATCCCCGCGGTCGGGATCAGTGTTATCCCGGCGGGCAAACCTTCGGGCCAGATGACCTGTCTGGCTCTGGTCGGGAAACCGTCGGGACCCAGCGGCGCCCCGCCGAACATGTTGCCGTTGTACCACTCGCCGTCGGGGATCTCCATCCCGTTCGCGAGGTACCAGTCCTCACTCCGCATGATGATGTTGGAGCGCCAGTCCTCCGACATGTTGCCATCAAAAAATGTGTCGCCGAACGCGATCAGAATCTGGCGGCGTTCGATTTCCGGGGTGTTGGGGTCGTCCTCCACGATTCCGTTGTCCCACATGATCCCGAGATCCGTACCGCCCACCGAGAAGCGGTCGACGGTATCGGCGTAGGGGCCGGTCACCCAGGAGATGAACTGTGTCGACGGGCTCACCTGCGGATTGGGGAAGGGCGAGTACATCGGGGTGTACGGTGCCGCGGCCGCCAGCGCCATTCGTGCCATCGGCTCCGCCAGCGGGTCCGTCAGCGGGTCTGTCACCATCAGCGTCGGGGTCATCACCGTCGGCGTGGTGGTGGGCCGTCCCGTCAGCGCCGCGAAGAAGTTCTCGAACTCGCGGCGCGCGAACGCAAGCAGACCCCAGATCAGCGGCGGCTGCGCGGGTGAAGTCGGCGCCGTGCCCGCCAGCGGGTTGAGGATCCAGTTGATCGTGTTGGTGACGAGATTGGTCACCGCGGTGAAGAGGTTGGCTGGAGCGGCCGGCGTTACGGTCGTCGGCTGGTAGAACGCCACCATGGGCGAGACGTTGGTCGTGGCACCCGACGCGAGCGACCGCGCATCTGCGAAGACCACGTACTTCGTGGCTTCCTCCGGGGTCTCACCTGGATCGGTGACCTTTCGCTCGGTCGCCCCGTTGGTCGTGGCCGTGTTCGTCGCCGCGGTGTTGGTCGTGGCACCGAGCTGATCGGTCGAAGGGTTCGAATTGCCGTCGGGCTTCGATTGCTGCGACGGATCGGTGTCGTCCGGATCGGACTTCTTCTCCGGCTCGGCCGTGGGAGTCGACGTCGGTTCGGGGGTCGCCGTCGCTGTCGGCTCGGCGGTCGGTGTCGGTGTTGGTGTTGGTGTTGCCGTGGGCGTCGCTGTCTGTGTTGCCGTCGGCTCGGCCGTCGGCGTCGAGGTGGGCTCGGCGGTCGGGGTGGATGTGGGCTTCGGGGGTTCGGCGGTCGCCGTCGCGCCCGCCTTGTCCTCGGCCTCCTGTTTGGCTTCGGTGGTGGTACGCGACGACCCGGTGTTGGTCTGGGCGCTGACCGTCACCCCGCCGGTGACCGTGCGGGTCCGTGTCGTCGTATTCGACGACGCACCGGATTTGGCGTCGTCTTCGTCTTCGTCATCGTCATCGTTGTCGGTCTTCGTCGATGCGGATGTCGACGTCGAACCCGACGCGGAAGTCGACCCCGTGGTTCCCGCCCCCGATGCGGACGCCCCGGTCGCGGTCCCCGTGCTGCCGGTGGGGCCGCCCGTGCCGGGCGAGGACTCCGAACTGGCGGACTTGTCGGACTGAGAGTCGGTGCCGTCGGCGGCGGCATAACCGTGCCCGACGGCGATCGCGGTACCCACCCCCATCGCGACGGCCAGCCCCCCGACACGACCGACGTACCTTGCTGCGCCCATGCTTCCCCTCCGAAGAAAAACCCCCGCCCCGTTGAAGCAATGTAATAGCAGTTACGGGGGTGTACAGCAAAATCGGCAGATGTCTCATTCGCAACAACTGTCAGTGCAGTCATCGCCGAGGAGCGGTTTTGCGTTACGGGCTCAGTCCAGAGCTACCTCTACGAAGAGATGCCGGCTTTCTGCAGGGCCCTTTCGTAGAGCCCGAAGGCCTCTTCCAGGCCGTCGTTGACCCAGGCGTCGACCATGCCGACCCTGTCGGCCACCAGTTGGATGTGGTTCACGAACTGCTGGAAGTCCTCGTCGCGACGCAGCGCGTCGATCTGTTCCTTCGATCCCTGGACCAGAACGAACCCTCCGAGCTCGATGTTCTGCGGGCGCAGGATCGCGACGTCGTAACGCTCGATCCTCCCGTCGCGCAGGAGCTCGGCGCCATAGCCCTCGAGCGACTCCCGGAAGAGATCGAGCGCCTGCGTTTCGCGTCCACGGGTGGGGATTCCCCACGCAATCCAGAGTCCTGCATCAGCCATGCGCCCATCATGCGCTGCGTGGGGTGGGAAGGGTGGTCCCGACACGGTCGAGCAAGCGAAAGTCGTAATGCCTGCTCCCCCGGCTGGACTCGAACCAGCAACCCTTCGGTTAACAGCCGAATGCTCTGCCAATTGAGCTACAGGGGACTGCTCGCCCGCGATCTCGCTCTGCGCGGGACGGGGGTTGACTCTAGCGTACGGGTCGGCGGCGCCGCCAATACGCCGCCTCCGCTCGCGCTCTCAGGTGCGTGAGGCAGGATGGAGCACAACGCACCATCGTTTGGAAGGGACCCCGTGATCGGGTATTTCGTCGTATTGGGTGTCGGCTATGTACTCGGCTCCAAGGCCGGCCGACGCCGGTATGAGCAGATCGCAGGAACCTACAAGGCGGTCACTGAGAGCCCCGCGGCCAAGGCCGTGATCGACGCCGGACGCCGCAAGATCGCCGACCGGGTATCGCCGGACCCACCGCTGGTCACGTTGACCGAGATCGACAGCGGAACCGAGGTCATCGGTCCCGAGACCGCGCAGGCGAGAAGGGCCCGGTAGGACTAGAAGCCCGTTCCGTTGCCGTAGATCCGGCCCGGGAGCATGGGTCCGGTGGTGACGCCGGCCCCGTCGGACCCGTTGAGGCCGAACTGCGGCGTTCCGACGTTGACACCGTTGCCATTGGACACTCCGAGGCAGTGGCCGTCTTCCTTGTTCCCGAACCACGCCAGGCATTGGCCGAGCGGCTGACCCGCATCGGACGTACTTCCCAGAACGGAGGCTGCGATCGGTGCCGCGACCGCGGCGACGGCGAATGCGCCGGCGGCGACGAGCCGCCGCGCCCGGTTGTTGGTCGATGTCACGTGCACGCCTTCCTGACCGTTCCCACGGTTGTATAGCGCGCTTACCCTATCGCGTTACCGCGGACTACGCAGAGATGTCGTCTCCGCTGGCCTGTTCGAGCAGGCTGCGGCGATACGCCTCCATCGCGACCAGGTCCCCGAACAGCGCGTGGTACTCGTCGCCCTGTTCGACCGGCGACATCCGCTGGAGCTTGGACTTCACCTCGGCGATCTGGCGGCCCACCCACACTTCCTGCAACCGGGCCAGCACCCCGCCGATGTAGCGCGGCAACCGCTCGTCGTCGACGACGTTGATGGCCTCGACGCCGAGTTCGTTGACCAGGCTCGCCGCCGCCGGCACCTCGGTCTTGGACCGGACCGTCTCGATCCACTCCGCACCCGACTGGCCGGTCGACGTGCCACCGGCGGCGTCGATCGCCGAACGCACCGCCGCATACCCCGGATGCGTGAAGCTCTCGACGGTCAGCGAATCGAACACCGGCCCCGCGAGCGCCGGATACTGCAGAGCCGCCTTGAGCGCTTCGCGCTGCGGCCACAGCGTCGGGTCGGCCGGGTCGGGCCGCGCTCCGAGGTCCGCGGTACGCGACCGACGTGGCTGCGCCTGCTCGGTGGCACGCCGACGTCCGCCGCGCTCGGGCAGGCCGCGCTTCTGCGCTTCCTCGCGCACCCGGCTCAGCACCTGCGCCTCGTCGGCCCAGCCCACCCAGCCCGTCAGCCGTCGCGCGTACTCGTCGCGCAGCATCGGCTCTTTGATGCGGGCCACCATCGGCACGCACCGGCGCAGGGCGGCGACGCGACCCTCCGCGCTGTCGAGGTCGTGTTCGGCCAGCGCGGTGCGAATGGCGAACTCGAACAACGGTGTTCGACGCGCCACCAGGTCGCGCAGTGCGCCGTCGCCGAAATGAAGCCGGATGTCACACGGGTCCATCCCCGCCAATTTGTCTTCTGAGGCCACCGCGACGAACGACTGACCCGCGAGGTTCTGCTCACCTTCGAACGCCTTGATCGCCGCGGCGCGGCCCGCGGCGTCGCCGTCGAAGACGTAGATCAGTTCACCACGAAAGAAGTTGTCGTCCATCATGAGTCGGCGCAGCATCGACAGGTGCTCATCACCGAAGGCTGTTCCGCACGACGCGACCGCCGTCGTCACCCCGGCCAGATGCATCGCCATCACGTCGGTGTAGCCCTCGACCACGACCGCCTGGTGGCCCTTGGCGATATCGCGTTTGGCCAGATCCAGCCCGAACAGCACCGCCGACTTCTTGTACAAAACCGTTTCGGGGGTGTTGACGTACTTGGCCTCCATCGGATCGTCGTCGAAGATCCGGCGGGCTCCGAAGCCGATCACCTCGCCGCCGCTGGCCTTGATCGGCCACAGCAGCCGGCGGTGGAAGCGGTCCATCGGGCCGCGTTTACCCTCTCGCGACAGGCCGGCCGCCTCGAGTTCCTTGAACTCAAAACCCTTGCGCAGCAAATGTTTCGTCAATGAGTCCCAACCGGACGGCGCGAAACCGCAGCCGAACCGTTTGGCCGCCTGGCCGTCGAAGTTCCTCTCGATCAGATATTGGCGCGCGGGCGCGGCCTCATCGGACTCCAGCGCGGCGGCGTAGAACTCCTGGGCTGCCGCATTGGCGGCCAGCAACCTGCTGCGGCTTCCGCGGTCGCGCTGCACGTTGGTGGTCGAGGAGCCGGTGTAGGTGATCGTGTAGCCGACGCGGTCGGCGAGCAGTTCGACCGACTCCACGAAACTGACGTGCTCGATCTTCTGGACGAACGCATAGACGTCGCCGCCCTCCCCGCAACCGAAGCAGTGGAAGTGACCGTGGTTCGGCCGCACGTGGAACGACGGCGACTTCTCGTCGTGGAACGGGCACAGCCCCTTCATGGAGTCCGCGCCGGCGCGGCGCAGTTGCACGTAGTCGCCGACGACGTCCTCGATGCGAACCTGCTCACGAATGGCCGCGATGTCGCGATCAGGGATACGGCCGGCCACCGGGCCAGTCTAGAGCGCCCCGCGCGAACGCCTAGGCGGGTTCCAAGCGCTCGAGACGGCCCTCCGTGAAGGACGCGACCTGGTCGATGACCACCCGCAGGCGGGCTCCGTCGTCACCGGCCGCGTTGTACGCCGGCACGAAGATTGGATCGAGCGTGGCGGGTGCTCTCGCGGCGACCCACTCCACCACCCGGTGCACGCGTTCGCGCTGTCGCGCCTGCAGCTCCAGGTGCCGCGGGTCCGACATGATGAACTGCAGCGCCAGGATCTTGAGCACCGCGACCTCGGCCCGCACCAGATCGGGCACGCGCAGGTCGGCCTGGTAGCGGACCAGCGGACCCCGGCCGGATTCGGCGCGGGTCGCCGCGATGGCCGCCGACGCGAACCGGCCGACCAGTTCGCTCGTCAGCCTCTTGAGCGCGACGGACGCCGCCAGGGTGCCGTCGTACTTACCGACCGCGGCGACCACGGGCAGGCTGGAGAGCCGCGTCGCCGCGGCCACCAGGTCGTCGGCCCGCATCCCGCCACCCATGCCGCTCGACTCCCCCAGCCGACCCAGCACAGCCGCGGCGTCGGCGTCGGCCAGGACGCGCATGTCGATGCGACCGGACACCACGCCGTCCTCGACGTCGTGCACCGAGTAGGCGACGTCGTCGGCCCAGTCCATGACCTGAGCCTCCAGGCACGGCGTCTCGGCGGGCGCGTCGGCGCGCACCCAGTCGGCGACGGGCAGATCGTCGGTGTAGAAACCGAACTTGGTCGGCCGCGTCCCGCGTCGCCACGGATACTTGGTGACGGCGTCCAGCGCGGCGCGGGTGAGGTTGAGGCCAGCGCTCTCCTTCTGCGCGTCAACCACTTTCGGTTCGAGACGCGTCAGGATGCGGAAGTTCTGGGCGTTGCCCTCGAAACCGCCGCAGTCGGCGGCGATCTCGTTCAGGGCGCGTTCGCCGTTGTGACCGTAGGGCGGGTGGCCGATGTCGTGGGCCAGGCCGGCGAGGTCGACGAGGTCCGGATCGCAACCCAGCCCGATCGCCATCCCGCGGCCGATCTGGGCGACCTCCAGCGAATGCGTGAGGCGGGTGCGCGGCGTCTCGCCCTGGCGGGGTCCGACGACCTGAGTCTTGTCGGCCAGCCGGCGCAGTGCCGCGCAGTGCAGGACCCGGGCCCGGTCGCGGGCGAAATCGGTGCGGTGCTCGGTGTCGGTGCCCGGGAGCGCGGCGCCCTTCGGGGGCTCGACCACCCACCGCTCGCGGTCGAACTCGTTGTAGGGATCCCCGTTGCCTGTCACCGACGAATAGTCTGCCAGCACCGACCGGCCCGACCGCGTCGCACACTAGATTGGCGAGCATGCGCCTCGTTCGCTTGCTGACCCTCGTGCTCGCCATGCTCACCGCCGGTGCCCTGATCGCGCCGACGGTGTCCGCCGAGCCGCCGTTTCGACTTCCGGGCTACGTCACCGACAACGCGGGCGTCCTCGACAGCGCCGGCCGGGCGGAGGTGACGTCGGCGATCGACTCGCTCTACAACAGCCGCAAGACCCGGCTGTGGGTGGTGTTTGTGGACTCGTTCGACCGTCAGTCGGCCGAAACCTGGGCGCGCAACACCATGCGCGCCAGCGACCTGGGGTCCTACGACGCCCTGCTCGCGGTGGCCACGGTCGACCGCTCGTACGCGTTCCTGGTGCCCGACAGCGCCACCGAGCTGAGCGCGAGCCGGGTGGACAGCGTGCGGCGCAACGACATCGAACCCGCACTGCGGCAGAGCGACTGGGCGAAAGCGGCGGTCGCAGCTGCCGACGGGCTCGCGGCGTCGAGTAGTTCCGGCAGCCTCAGCTGGGTCGGGCTGCTCGTGGCGCTCGGGGTGATCGCGCTGGCGGTGGTGGTGCTGATGATCTGGCGTCGACGCCGGCGCCGCAAGCGTCGCGAGGCCGAGTTCGCCGCCGCGCGCCGGGTGGATCCCACCGATCCGCAGGCGTTGGCGTCGGTGTCGCTTGACGCCCTCGACGATCTGTCGCGCGCGATGGTGGTCGAGGTGGACAACGCGGTGCGCACCAGTGACCACGAGCTGGAGCTGGCGGTCGAGGAGTTCGGCGCAGAACGGACCGAGCCGTTCACACGGGCGGTGAACAACGCGAAAACGACGCTCGCACAGGCGTTCAACGTTCGGCAGATCCTCGACGACGCCATCCCGGAGACGCCTGCCCAGCGTCGCGACCTGCTGACCCGCGTGGTGGTGGCGGCGGCCAAGGCCGACCGCGAGTTGGACGCGCAGCGGGATGCGTTCACCGAGCTGCGGAACCTGGTGATCAACGCGCCGTCGAAGCTGGACGCGATGACTCAGCGGGTCGTCGACATCACCGCCCGGCTCGACCCGTCGCGCGAGAAGCTTACGCAGCTGCACAGCGAATTCGACGCGGCGGCGCTGAGCTCGGTGGCCGGAAACGTCGACGCGGCCAAGGAATTGCTCACCTTCGCCGACCAGGGCATCAGCAGGGGCCGCGAACTCGCCACCCGTCCGGTGCCGGGAAGCCAGAGCGAACTCGTCGAGTGTGTGCGTGCGGCGGAGTCCGCCTTGGTTCAGGCGCGTGGGCTGCTCGACGCGGTGGACAGCGCGGCCAGCGACATCCGGCGAGCCGCCGCGGCGCTGCCCGCGACGATCGAGGACATCCAGAACGGCATCAAACAGGCAGGCGCCCTCCTGCAGCAGGGCAACGTGCCGCAGGCCGCGCAGCTGGCCGAGGCGCGCGACGCCGCCGCGGCCGCCGTCGCGACCGCGCAGCGCGCGAAAGCGACCGACCCGCTGAGTACGTTCACCGAACTGACGAAGGCGGACGCGAACCTCGACCGGCTGCTCGCCGCCGTCGAAGAGGAGCGCGAGGCCGCCGAGCGACTCAAACGAGCGCTCGACGAGGCGCTGTTCACGGCGCGGTCACGGGTCCGGTCGGTGTCGGACTTCATCGACACCCGCCGCGGCATCATCGGGCCCGAGGCCCGCACCCGGCTGGCCGAGGCGGTCCGACAGATCAGCGCCGCCGAAGAAAAGCGGGAGAGCGATCCCGCCGGGGCCATCGCCCACGCGAACGGCGCCGCGATGCTCGCGTCGCAGGCGCAGACCCTGGCCAGCGCCGACGTGCAGAACGCGCACAACTCGTTCATGGGTCCGTTCGGCGGCGGCCGCGGCGGCGGGGGCAACATGGGCGCCGTCATCGGCGGCATCCTGATCGGCAACATCCTCAGCGGCGGGATGCGTGGCGGCTTCGGCGGTTTCGGCGGCGGCGGGTTCGGTGGCGGCGGGTTCGGCCCCGGTTCGTTCGGCGGCTCCGGTGGCGGAGGCGGAATGTTCGGCGGCGGCGGCCGCTTCTAGGCGCCCCGCTTCTAGGTCTCCCCATTCGGCGAGCGTGCGTGTTTGCACACGACACCCCGCCGATTCCCGACGGGTTGCGCACGCTCGTCGCCGTCCGAGCGTGCGTAAGGTGCTGGCTTTCCGCGGCGTGTCGTGTGCAGACACGCACGCTCGCGGTTAGTGGTCAGCAGCCTTTGAGACGGGCGGCGAGGTAGTCGCTGGCGTTGTCCAGCGATACCCGGTCCTGCGTCATCGCGTCGCGCTCGCGGATGGTGACCGCGTGGTCCTCCAGTGAGTCGAAGTCGACCGTCACACAGAACGGGGTGCCGATCTCGTCCTGGCGGCGGTAGCGCCGGCCGATGGCACCCGCGTCGTCGAAGTCGACGTTCCAGCACTTGCGCAGTTCCGCGGCGAGGTCACGCGCCTTCGGCGAGAGCGCCTCGTTGCGCGACAGCGGCAGCACCGCGGCCTTGACCGGCGCGAGCCGCGGGTCCAGCCGCAACACCGTGCGCTTGTCGACGCCGCCCTTGGCGTTCGGCGCCTCGTCCTCGGCGTAGGCGTCGACCAAAAACGCCATGAACGACCGCGTCAGCCCGGCCGCCGGCTCGATTACGTAGGGGACGTAGCGGGTGTCGTTGGCCTGGTCGTAGTACGACAGGTCGACGCCGGAATGCTTTGAGTGCGTGGACAAGTCGAAGTCGGTGCGGTTCGCGACACCCTCGAGCTCACCCCATGGGCTGCCCTGGAAGCCGAACTTGTACTCGATGTCGACGGTCCGGTCAGAGTAGTGCGACAGCTTTTCCTTCGGGTGCTCGTAGAGCCGGAGGTTGTCGCGGTCGATGCCGAGTTCGACGTACCACTGCAGCCGCTCGTCGATCCAGTACTGGTGCCATTCGCGCGCGGTCGACGGCTCGACGAAGAACTCCATCTCCATCTGCTCGAACTCGCGGGTCCGGAAGATGAAGTTGCCCGGCGTGATCTCGTTGCGGAAGCTCTTGCCCGTCTGCGCGATGCCGAACGGCGGCTTCTTGCGTTGCGTGGTCACCACATTGGTGAAGTTCACGAAGATGCCCTGCGCGGTTTCGGGCCGCAGATAGTGCAGCCCCTCCTCGGTCTCGATCGGACCGAGGTACGTCTTGAGCATCATGTTGAAGTCGCGCGGCTCGGTCCACTGTCCCTTGGTGCCGCAGTCCGGGCACGCGATCTCGCTCATCGGCACGGAATCGGGGTCCACTGTGACCCCATCTTTTTTCGACTGTTTCTCGGCGTACGCCTCCTGCAAGTGATCCTGCCGATGCCGCTTGTGACAGTTGAGGCACTCGACCAGCGGATCGTTGAACACGTCGACGTGTCCCGAGGCCACCCACACCTCGCGGGGCAGGATGATCGACGAGTCCAGGCCGACGACGTCGTCGCGGCTGGTGACCACCGACCGCCACCACTGGCGCTTGATGTTCTCCTTGAGCTCGACGCCCAGCGGGCCGTAATCCCATGCCGACTTCGTGCCGCCGTAGATCTCGCCCGCTTGGTAGACCAGGCCGCGCCGCTTGGCGAGGTTCGCGACGGTGTCGATGATCGAATGAGATGAAGCCACGACTGCATAGCCTAGCGACCCTGACTTTCGGCGTTGACATGCATAGAAGCGCATGTATTGTTGGCCCTAATGAAAATCGTTTCCACTTTGGCTGACGGAAGCGTCGCCGCCGCGGACACGCACGATCACGGCGGTGCGCCGTATCCCGATCTCCCACCCCGCGACGTGCTGGACACCTCCGGCGATCTGCTGCGGGCGCTGGCCGCCCCCGTGCGCATCGCGATCGTGCTGCAGCTGCGGGAGTCGGCGCGGTGCGTGCACGAGCTCGTCGACGCGCTGGCGGTCCCCCAGCCGTTGGTCAGCCAGCACCTGCGGATCCTGAAGGCCGCGGGCGTCGTGGCCGGCGAACGGTCCGGGCGCGAGGTGATGTACCGCCTCGTCGACCATCACCTCGCGGACATCGTCGTCGCGGCGGTGACGCACGCGGCCGAGGCGGGCGAGTGAGCACCACCGGAGTGCGCGCGACCCGCCAGCGCGCGGCCATCGCCGATCTGCTGGAGAACCTCGAGGAGTTCCGCTCGGCCCAGGAGTTGCACGACGAGCTGCGGCGCCGCGGCGAGGGCATCGGGCTGACCACGGTCTACCGCACGCTGCAGCAGATGGCGGCCGCGGGCGTCGTCGACACGTTGCGCACCGACACCGGCGAATCCGTCTACCGCCGCTGCTCGCAGGACCACCATCACCACCTGGTGTGCCGCGATTGCGGTTCGACCGTGGAGATTCAGGGCGGTGACGTCGAGACCTGGGCGACCGACATCGCCCGGCAGCACGGCTTCTCCGACGTCAGCCACACCATCGAGATCTTCGGGGTCTGCGGCGCCTGCGCGACGATCGGTTCAGCCGACTAGCGCCCGACGCACCTCGGCGCCGGTGGCCAACACCATCAGGATCAGTGTCCGTAGCGCGTCATCGGTCAGACCGGCGGCCGGAAAGTTGTAGCGCAGCAACACATCCGCCGCCTTCTTGGAGTTGCGCTCGGCGCCCGCCGCTACCTCCTTGGGCGCGCTCTTGGACGTCAGCGACACCGTGCCCAGCAGCGTGTTGCGGGCGTGCTCGGCGACCGCGGCCCGGAGCTTGGCGTCCAACGGCAGATCCCACGCCAGGATCTGGGTCAGCGACACCAGCTCCAGGCCCTCGGCGACCGGGACCGTGCGCAACGACGCGAACGTCTCGTCGTGGTGGACGGTGACCGCGCCGTCGTCCTCGCGTTTGACGGGCAGGACGCCCTCGAGGACCTCGCCGAGCCGCTCCTGCAACGCCATCAGGCCCTCCCGCTCAGGTTCATCATTCGGCTCTGCCGCTCAGGTACATCATTCGGCCCTGCCGAACCGACGGTTGCGGTTGACGTACTCCTCGCAGGCGGCCCACAGGTCGCGGCGGTCGTAGTCGGGCCACAGCTTGTCCTGGAACACGAACTCGGCGTAGGCGGCCTGCCACAGCAGGAAGTTGCTGGCGCGCTGCTCCCCCGAGGTCCGGATGAACAGGTCGACATCGGGGATGTCGGAGCGGTGCAGGTGCTTGGCGAACGTCGCCTCCGTGATGCGGTTCGGCTTGATCTTGCCGTCGACCGCCAACTGCGCGAGCTCGCGCGTCGCCTCGACGATCTCGGTACGGCCGCCGTAGTTCACGCAGTAATTGATGGTGATGACGTCGTTGCCGACGGTCATCTGCTCGGCGATGTCGAACTCCTTGATCACGCTGCGCCACATGCGCGGACGGGAGCCGACCCAGCGCATCCGCACACCCATGTCGTTGAGGTTCTCCCGGCGCCGGCGGACC
This sequence comes from Mycolicibacterium komanii, assembly GCF_001050035.1. The sequence continues at coordinate 16,872 of NZ_CVTA01000013.1, read as the reverse complement.
ACCTCGCGGTTGAAGCCCATCAGGAAGCGCACCTCCTCGGTGCTGCGCTTCCAGTTCTCGGTCGAGAACGCATACACCGTCAGGTGTTTGATGCCGATTTCGATTGCCCCGCAGGTGATGTCGATGAGGACGGCCTCCCCCATCTTGTGCCCCTCGGTGCGGTGCAGGCCGCGTTGGGTGGCCCAGCGTCCATTGCCGTCCATGACGACGGCGACGTGGCTGGGCACCTGGTCGGCCGGGATCCGCGGCGCGGCCTCCTTCGAGGTGTGCTGCGGGGGACGCGCGAAGCGACCGTTGGTGCCCGCCGGAATCTCGGGAAAGACGACGGGCCAGGTCGACTTGTCGGGGAAGGTCGGGTAGTCCTCAGGCGCCGGGGGCAGCTGTGGGTAGGCCCCCTTGCCCGCCCGTTTTGATGCCATGTGGCACATCCTGCCCGACCACCGACACCTGCTGGTCGGCGACACTCCTATCCACCCGGTACACCCGCTCCACCAGCGGCAACGTCCGCAGTTGGCGTTCGAGGTGCCACTGCAGATGCGCGGCCACCAGCCCGCTGGCCTGGCTGCGGTGCGACGCCGTGGATGTCTCGGCGTACTCCCAGTCCCCGTCGTGCAGCGCGGTCATCAGGTCCAGCACCGCCTGGGGCGGCGTCACCGATCCGGAGGGTCGGCAGTGCACGCACACGCTGCCGCCGGCCGCTACGTGGAACGCCCGGTGCGGACCCGGCGCCGCGCAGCGGGCGCATTCGGTCAGCGCAGGCGCCCAGCCGGCGATCCCCATGGCGCGCAACAGGTACGCGTCCAGCACGAGTTCGCGGGGGCGGGCGCCGTCGGCCACCGCCCGCAACGCGGCCACCGTGAGCCGGTGCAGCGCGGGCATCGGGGCGCGTTCCTCACCGGCCAGGCGTTCGGCGGTCTCGAGCACCGCGCAGGCGCAGGTGTAGCGGCCGTAGTCGCTGACGATGTCGGAGGCGAACGCGTCGATGGCCTGCACCTGGGTGACGATGTCGAGGTTGCGGCCCGGATGCAGCTGAACGTCGATGTGCGCGAACGGCTCCAACCTGGCGCCGAACTTGCTGCGGGTGCGCCGCACCCCTTTGGCGACCGCCCGCACCAACCCGTGGTCGCGGGTGAGAAGCGTCACGATGCGGTCGGCTTCGCCGAGCTTGTGCTGGCGCAGCACCACCGCCCGGTCCCGATAGAGCCGCATCGGTTCAGTCTCGCACTGCGGTCCGTCAGATTCCGATCCGCACCGCCGATAAGCTTCTACTTGATGGTCAAAAACGCGCGCTTTCCCACCCTCACTCAACAGCTTTTCCAGCTCGCGAGCGGCTCCGTCACGTCGGTGGAACTGGTGCAGCGCTCGCTCGACGCCATCGCGGCCAGCCAACCGACGCTGAACGCGTTCCGCGTGGTGTTCACCGAGCAGGCCCTGGCCGACGCCGCCCGCGCGGACCGCAAACGCGCGGCGGGCCAGGATCTTTCGAAGTATCCGCTCCTGGGCGTTCCGATCGCGGTCAAGGACGACGTGGACGTCGCCGGGGTCCCGACCAGGTTCGGCGCCGACGGCAACGTTCGCCCGGCCACCCAGGACGCCGAGGTGGTCCGGCGGTTGAAGGCGGCGGGCGCGGTCATCGTCGGCAAGACCAACACCTGCGAGCTCGGCCAGTGGCCGTTCACCAGCGGGCCCGCGTTCGGCCACACCCGCAACCCGTGGTCGCGCGAACACACCCCCGGCGGGTCTTCGGGCGGCAGCGCCGCCGCGGTGGCGGCCGGACTGGTGACCGCCGCGATCGGTTCCGACGGCGCGGGCAGCGTGCGCATTCCCGCCGCGTGGACCCATCTCGTCGGCATCAAACCCCAGCGCGGCCGTATCTCGACGTGGCCGCTGGCGGAGGCGTTCAACGGGATCACCGTCAACGGCGTGCTGGCGCGCACGGTCACCGACGCCGCGCTGGTGCTCGACGCCGCGTCCGGCAACGTCCCGGGTGACCGCCACCAGCCCCCGCCGGTCAAGGTCTCCGAGTACGTCGCGCAGGCGCCCGGCCCGCTGCGGATCGCGATGTCGACGAAGTTCCCGTTCACGGTGTTCCGCGCCAAACTGCACCAGGAGATCGAGGCCGCGATGTCGGTGGTCGCCGCCCAGCTCGAGGACCTCGGCCACAGCGTCTTCCCCGCCGACCCCGACTACAGCCTCGGAATGTCGTGGAACTTCCTCTCGCGGTCGACGTCGGGGCTGCTGGCCTGGGCGGACCGGCTCGGCCCGGGCGTCACCCTCGACAAGCGGACCAGGGCCAATCTGCGCACGGGCCGGCTGCTCTCGGAGCATGTGCTGCGCAAGGCCCGCGCCCGCGAGGCCCGCGCGCACCGCCGCATCGGCTACATCTTCAACATCGCCGATGTGGTGCTCGCCCCCACCACCGCGCAGCCGCCGCCGAAGGTGCACGACTTCGACGAGCTCGGCGGGCTGGCCACCGACCGCACGATGATCAAGGCGTGCCCGGTCACGTGGCCGTGGAATCTGCTGGGTTGGCCCTCGATCAACGTGCCCGCCGGCTTCACCTCTGACGGCCTGCCGATCGGCGTTCAGCTGATGGGGCCGGCCAACAGCGAGCCCCTGCTGGTTTCCCTGGCCGCTGAGCTGGAGGCGATCAACGGCTGGACGGTGCGCCAGCCCGAGCCGTGGTGGCTCCCCGAACCCGCACCCGACCCGGAGCCGGCCGCGAAGGAGCAACCGGCCAGAGGCCCCGACCGGCGCGAAGCCGAGGACGTCTCCGACGAGGTCGCGTAGAGTTTTCCGCCATGAGAGCGGCGGGTTATGCATGCGCAATTCCGGTCCTGGGGCTGGTGGCCGGCTTGGCCGGGGCCCCGGCGGCGGCCGCGGACAACAAGCGCCTGAACGACGGTGTGGTGGCCAACGTCTTCACCGTGCAGCGGCAGGCCGGCTGCGACACCGACATCAAGATCAACCCGAAGCTGCGCCTGGCCGCCGAGTGGCACACCAATGACGTGCTCAACAACCGCGCGCTGGGCGGCGACATCGGGTCCGACGGGAGCACCACCGCCGACCGGGCGCGCAATGCGGGTTACGCCGGCGCGGTCGCCGAGACGGTGGCGATCAACCCGGCCCTGGCCATCAGCGGCATCGAGTTGATCAACCAGTGGTACCACCGGCCCGATTACTTCGCGATCATGTCCGACTGCTCGAACGTCGACATCGGTGTGTGGTCGGCGAACGCGATCGACCGCTCGGTGGTGGTCGCGGTATACGGCAAGGGCGACGGCGCTCCCCCGGCGCACGGGCCCGGCAGGCCGTTCGGGGAGCCGGGTTCGGGCGCGCAGAGCTGACGCGCTAGAAGCCCAGGCGGCCCAGTTGTTTCGGGTCGCGCTGCCAGTTCTTGGCGATCTTGACCCTCAGGTCGAGATAGACCTTGGTGCCGAGCAGCTTCTCGATCTGCTGGCGCGCCGCGGTGCCGACCTCACGCAACCGGGCGCCGCCCTTGCCGATGACGATCCCCTTCTGGCTCTGGCGTTCGACGTAGAGGATCGCGTGCACGTCTATCAGCTCCCCCTGGTCGGGCGTGCGGCCCTCGCGCGGGGTCACCTCCTCGATGACGACGGCCAGCGAGTGCGGGAGTTCGTCGCGCACACCCTCCAGCGCGGCCTCGCGGATCAGCTCGGCCATCAAAGTTTCCTCGGGCTCGTCGGTGAGCTCCCCGTCGGGATAGAACGCCGGTCCCGGCGGCAGTTTGGAGGCGAGCACGTCGACGAGCTCGTCGAGGTTTTCGGCGGCGGTGGCCGACACCGGAACGATCTCGGCGTCCGGACCGACCAGCTCGCTGACCGCGACCAGTTGCGCCGCGACGCGGTCCTTGGACACCTTGTCGATCTTGGTGACGATGGCGACCAGTGCGGTCCTGGGTGCGACGGCGCGGATCTGGTCGAGGATCCATCGGTCGCCGGGACCGATCTTCTCGTCGACGGGGATACACCACCCGATGACGTCGACCTCGGAGTAGGTGTCCTTGACCAGATCGTTGAGCCGCTGCCCCAGCAGCGTGCGCGGGCGGTGCAGGCCAGGGGTGTCGACCAGGACGATCTGGAAGTGCTCGCGGTGCACGATCCCGCGGATGGTGTGGCGGGTGGTCTGCGGGCGGTTCGACGTGATCGCGACCTTCGTACCGACCAGTGCGTTCGTCAACGTGGACTTACCCGTGTTGGGCCGGCCGACGAAACAAACGAAGCCCGAACGGAATTCGTCGCTCACGGGTTTCACACCGGGCGCCCGGATCGATCGGTGACGATCACCGCCGCGTCGGGCGACAGTTCGCGCACCGCCGCAACGCCCGCGTCGTCGGAGGATCCTCCGACCAGCACCGCCGCCTCCAGACCGGCCGCCCCGCTGGACACCGCGGCAGCGACGGCAGCCTGTAAGGCGGTGAGCTCCAACGCCTTCAACGCCACCGGGCCTGCCGCGTAGGTCCGGCCGTCGCGGTCGCGCACGGCGGCGCCGCTGCCCGCCTCGGCTCTGGCCATCGCGCTGCGCGCCAACGTCACCAGTTTGGCGTCCTCGCTGTCGAGGTCACTCATCGTTTCTCACCGCTCTTTGCGCAAGCGCTCATCGTTTTCACCGCTTCCTTCGGGACTTTCGGTGCGGCTGACCAGAACCGTGCCGATGTGCACCCGTCCGCGGTGGTCCGGTCCGCCCTCGGCCTGCAGCCGCAAGCCGTCCCACGTCACCTCGGCACCCGGCAACGGGACGCGGCCGAGTTCCAGCGCGACGAGACCGCCGACGGTGTCCACGTCGAGGTCGTCGTCGAATTCGATGTCGTAGAGTTCACCCAGATCTTCGATCGGCAGCCGGGCCGAGACGCGATACCGGTTGTCGCCCAGGTCTTGTACGGGCACCACTTCGCCGGCGTCGTATTCGTCGACGATTTCGCCGACGATCTCCTCGAGCACGTCCTCGATGGTGACCAGGCCGGCGATCGCACCGTATTCGTCGACCAGCAGGACCATGTGCACGCGGTCGCGCTGCATCTCGCGCAGCAGCTCGTCGAGCGGCTTGGAGTCCGGCACGAACACCGCGCGGCGCATGACGTCGGAGACCTTGGTGCCGCGGCCGCCGTCGGTTGAGTAATACGTCCGCTGCACAAGGTCTTTGAGGTAGACGACGCCGACGACGTCATCGACGTTCTCCCCGATCACCGGGATCCGGGAGTGCCCGCTGCGCACCGCCAGCGAGGTCGCCTGCCCGGCGGTCTTGTCGTTCTCGATCCACACCATCTCGGTGCGCGGCACCATCACCTCACGCGCCGGGGTGTCACCGAGTTCGAACACCGACTGGATCATCCGCCGCTCGTCGTCGGCCACCACACCGCGCTGCTGGGCCAGATCGACCACCTCGCGCAGTTCGATCTCGGAGGCGAACGGTCCGTTGCGGAATCCGCGGCCCGGCGTCAGCGCGTTGCCGATCAACACCAGCAGCCGGCTGATCGGTGTCAGCAGCACCGAAAGTATCTGCAGCGGAAGGGCGGCCAGCAGCGCAATCGTGTAGGCGTGCTGTCTGCCGAGGGTCCGGGGCCCGACACCGATCACGACGAAGCTCACCACCACCATGATCGCGGCGGCGACGAACAGTCCCCACGTGACGCCGAGGTGGCCGTCGAGGTACGCGGCCAACAGCACCGTCGGCCCGACCTCACAGGCGATGCGCAGCAGCACGATCAGGTTGATGTAGCGGGGCCGTTCGGCCATCACCCTGGCCAGTCGCACCGCTCCCGGTCGCTCTTCGCGGACGAGCTCCTCGACGCGGGCCATCGACACCGTGCTCAGCGCCGCGTCGATCGCCGCGAACAGCCCGCCGAAGAACACGAGCACGATCGCGAAGATCAGCTGTCCGACGCCGGTCACAGCTCGTCGAAGTATCGGGAGTTGTCGAGAAGCCTGCGTTCCTTCTCGGACTGGCGGTCCTGGTGGTACGCCTCGACCTGGTCGGCCACCCACTCCTCGAGCAGTTCACGCTGCAGGGTGAACATCTCTTTCTCCTCGGCGGGCTCGGCGTGGTCGTAGCCCAGCAGGTGCAGCACCCCGTGCACGGTCAGCAGCGCCAGCTCCTGGCCCAGCGAGTGGCCGGCCGCGGCGGCCTGATCGGCGGCGAACTGCGGGCACAGCGCGATGTCACCCAACATGGCCGGGCCCGGTTCGGGCGCGTCGGGGCGACCGCCCGGCTCCAGCTCGTCCATCGGGAAGCTCATCACGTCGGTGGGCCCCGGCAGGTCCATCCACCGCATGTGCAGGTCGGCCATCGCCGCGGTGTCGAGCAACACCATCGACAGCTCGGCCGCGGGGTTCACCTTCATCTTGCGGATGACGAACCGGGCGACGCTGATCAACTCCTCTTCGGAGACGTCGATGCCCGACTCGTTGGACACCTCGATGCTCATATCGACCGCTACCGTCGGGGCCGGCCGCCGCCGGAGGCGCGCCGCTGTGCCCGGTTCAGCTGCGTGGGTTCGTCGTGCCGCGCGTACGCGTCGACGATCTCGGACACCAGCCGGTGCCGCACCACGTCGGCGCTGGTGAGCTCGGCGAAGTGAATGTCGTCGATGCCGTCGAGGATCCGCATCGCGGCGTGCAGGCCCGACGCGGCGCCGCCCGGCAGGTCCACCTGCGTGATGTCGCCCGTCACAACGATTTTCGAGTTGAACCCGAGCCGGGTCAAAAACATCTTCATCTGCTCGGCGGTGGTGTTCTGCGCCTCGTCGAGGATGATGAACGCATCCGAGATCGTCCTGCCGCGCATGTACGCCAGCGGCGCGACCTCGATGACCCCGGCGCTCATCAGCTTCGGGATCAACTCGGGATCCATCATGTCGTGCAGCGCGTCGTAGAGCGGGCGCAGGTACGGGTCGATCTTCTCGCTCAGCGTGCCGGGCAGGAAGCCGAGCCGCTCACCCGCCTCGACGGCCGGCCGGGTCAGGATGATGCGCGACACCTGCTTGGACTGTAAAGCGTTGACCGCCTTGGCCATCGCCAGATACGTCTTGCCGGTGCCCGCGGGACCGATGCCGAAAACGATGGTGTGCGCGTCGATCGCGTCGACGTAGCGCTTCTGGTTCAGCGTCTTGGGCCGGATCGTCTTGCCGCGCCGCGACAGGATGTCGAGGGTGAGCACCTCGGCGGGTGACTCGTTGCCCGTACCGGTGAGCATCCCGACGCTGTGGCGCACGACGTCGGGGTTGAGCGACTGGCCGTTGGCCACGATCGCGATCAGCTCGGAGATCACCCGTTCGGCCAGCGCGACGTCGGCGGGTTCACCGGAGAGGGTCAGCGCGTTGCCGCGGGCGTGGATATCGGCCGCCAGGACGCGCTCGAGTGCGCGCAGATTCTCGTCGGCGGAACCCAGTAGGCCCACGACGAGGTCGGGCGGAACATTAATGCTGCTGCGTACTGACTCAGAAGACTGATCAGAGTCAGCGGTCGTCTCGCGGGGCGTCAAGAGGGTCCAGTGCCTGCTTTCTGATTCTCGCCTGGGCGTTGCTGATGGGTGTTCACAGTTTACCGCTGGTCAGCGACACCACCCAATGGTTGAGGCTGCCGCCGGTCACGACCACCGGTCGGTCAGCACGCCCAGCGCCCCGAGTGCGACCGCCGCGGCGGTCGACGTCCGCAGCACCGTGGGTCCCAATCGCACAGCCGTCGCGCCGGCGCCTGTCAGCGCGGCGAGCTCGTCGTCGGCGATGCCACCCTCGGGCCCAACCACCAACATCACCGAATCGGCCCCGGCCACCGCCGCGTCGGTCAGCCGCTGTGTCGCCGATTCGTGCAGCACCAGGACCACGGCCGATCGGTCACCGAGCCGACCGACCAGCTCGGGCGTCGTCACCGGCCCGCCGACCTCGGGGATACGGGCGCGCCGCGACTGCCGGGCCGCCGAGCGGACCACCGCGCTCCACCGCCGTAGCCCCTTGTCGACCTTGGCAGGCGTCTCCCACCGCGCCACGCAGCGCGCGGCCTGCCACGCCACGAAGTCGTCGGCGCCCGCCTCGGTGGCCAGTTCGATCGCGAGTTCCGAGCGGTCCGACTTCGGTAGCGCCTGCACGACGGTGACCGCCGGCGACGCGGCGGGGACGAAGCGCCGCTCGAGCACCCGCGCGGTCAACCTGCCCTTGCCCACCTCGTCGACCTCGCATTGCGCCAGCTCACCGGCGCCGTCGCTGAGCTGTAGGCGCTCACCGCGGCGGATGCGGCGCACGTTGGCGGCGTGGAAGCCCTCGTCGCCGTCGACGACCGCGAGCTCGCCGACCGATGGGAGCGTGTCGACGTAGAACAGCGCGGCGGACATCGGGTTAGCGCGGGGCGAGGCGACGCAAGCCCATCAGCGGCCGCTGAACGTCTCGCGCAGCCGGCTGAACAGCCCGCCCCCGCTCGAGGAGGACGGCTGGGCGGAACGCACCTCCGCGACGTCGCGGCCGCGCTTGTCCTTGAGCTTGCGCAAAAGCTCGATGTCCTCGTTGTCCAGGCGCGACGGCACGACGACGTCGATGTGGGCGTGCAGGTCGCCGCGGACCCCGGAGCGCAGGTGCGGCATGCCGTGCCCGCGCAGCGACACGATGGCGCCCGGCTGCGTGCCGGACGGGATCGTGATCTCCGTCGGCCCGTCGAGGATCGCGTCGACGGTGACGGTGGTGCCCAACGCCGCGTCGACCATCGGAACCGAGATGGTGCAGTGCAGGTCGTCGCCGTCGCGCAGGAAGGTGGGGTGCGGCTGCTCGTGCACCTCGACGTACAGGTCGCCTGCGGGTCCGCCGCCGGGGCCGACCTCGCCCTGCGCGGCCAACCTCACCCGCATCCCGTCGCCGACGCCTGCCGGGATCTTCACGCTGATCTCGCGGCGGGCGCGCACGCGGCCGTCGCCGCCGCAGCGGTGACACGGATCGGGGATGACCTCGCCGACGCCGCCGCACACCGGGCACGGCCGCGAGGTCATGACCTGGCCCAGCAGCGACCGCTGCACGGTCTGGATCTCGCCGCGTCCGCCGCAGGTGTCGCAGGTGACCGGGGTGGAGTTGCCGTGGGTGCCCTTGCCGTGGCACAGGTCGCACAGGATCGCGGTGTCGACGGTGACCTGCTTGGTCACGCCGGTGGCGCACTCCTCCAGGTCGAGCCGCATACGCAGCAGCGAATCCGAACCCGGCCGGACCCGGCCAACCGGGCCGCGTGTGGTGGTACCGCCGCCGAAGAACGCCTCGAACACGTCGCCCAGCCCGCCGAATCCGGCGAACCCGTTGCCGCCCGCGGATGCGGCCGACTCCAGCGGATCGCCGCCGAGGTCGACGATGCGGCGCTTCTCCGGATCACTGAGCACCTCGTAGGCCGCGCTGATGTCCTTGAACCGCGCCTGGGCCTCTTCGTCCGGGTTGACGTCGGGATGCAGTTCACGCGCCAACCTGCGATAGGCGCGCTTGATCTCCGCGTCCGTCGCGCCCTTGCTCACTCCGAGCAGCCCGTAATAGTCGCGTGCCACGCTGACTTGCCTGACCTTCCTGTGCCGGTGTTACCGGCTGCCTAAGACTTCCCCGATATAGAGAGCAACCGCAGCGACATTAGCGATAGTTCCCGGATAGTCCATTCGGGTGGGGCCCAGCACCCCCATGCCGCCGTACACCTTGCCCGAACTTCCGTATGCGGTCGTCACCACGGAGGCGCCCGCCATCTCCTCGGCCTCGGTTTCGTGCCCGATGCGCACGGTCACCTTGCCCGCCTCCTGCTGCGCCGCCAGCAGCCGCAGCACCACCACCTGCTCCTCGAGCGCCTCGAGCACCGACCGCAGGGAGCCGCCGAAGTCGGCGGTGTTGCGGGTGAGGTTGGCGGTGCCGCCCAGCAGCAGCCGCTCTTCTCGGTGTTCGACGAGCGTCTCGACCAGCACGGTCGCCGACCGGCCGATCGCGTCGGCGAGCCCGCCGTGCCCGTCGAGCTGCGACGCCAGGTCGGCGACGGCGATCGACGCGGCGGCCAACGGCTTGCCCTCGAGCGCCTGGCCGAGCAGGTCGCGCAGCTTGGTGAGGTCGTGCTCGTCGAGCGCGTCCCCGAGCTCGACGATGCGCTGGTCCACCCGGCCGGTGTCGGTGATGACCACCAGCAGCAGCTTGGCCGGGGTGAGCGCGACGACCTCGAGGTGGCGGACCGTCGAGGTGGACAGCGTCGGGTACTGCACGATCGCGACCTGGCGCGTCAGCTGGGCGAGCAGGCGCACGGCGCGACGCAGCACGTCGTCGAGATCCACGCCGGATTCGAGGAACGTCAGGATCGCGCGGCGTTCGGGCGTCGACAGCGGTTTGACGTCGTCGATGCGGTCGACGAACTCGCGGTAGCCCTTCTCGGTGGGGACCCGTCCGGAGCTGGTGTGGGGCTGGGTGATGTAGCCCTCGGCTTCCAGTACCGCCATGTCGTTGCGCACGGTCGCACTGGAGACGCCGAGGTTGTGCCGCTCAACGAGGGTCTTCGACCCGATCGGCTCCTTGGTGGCCACGAAGTCGGCGACGATCGCGCGCAGCACCTCGAACCGTCGGTCGTCGGCGCTACCCATGTCTGCTCACCTACCCCTCGAATCGCGTTGTCACCCATTTTAGGGGCACCAACAGCATCGATAGTGTGCGAGCGGCTCTGACGGCCCCGCGACACCCCGCTTGCGGTGCACTAACCTTGCGTTGTTATTTCGTTGCCGGGGGGGACGAGCGAAGGACGCATGCCCGATGATCTTCAAGGGAGTCAGGGAGGGCAGGCCCTACCCCGACCACGGGTTGTCGCACCGCCAGTGGGCGCAGATTCCGCCGCGCCAGATCCGGCTCGACGAGTTGGTCACCACCACGACGGTGCTCGCGTTGGACCGGTTGCTCTCCGAGGATTCGACGTTCTACGGCGACCTGTTCCCGCACGCGGTGCGGTGGAAGGGCATCGTCTACCTCGAGGACGGGCTACACCGCGCGGTTCGGGCGGCATTGCGTAACCGGACGATCTTGCACGCGCGCGTGTTCGACATGGACGTCCCTCTCGCGCAACAGGTCTAGCGTTCCGGCCGTCATCGAACGGATTGATGCTCGCGTGACGGCGATTCGGTGGCCGCGCCGAGATCGGCGCCGAGGATGCGGTCGGACAACAGGCCCAGGCAGGACAGGTTGGGAAAGCCCGGCCCCTGCGTCAGCCCCGACAGGCCGGGCAGGAACAGCTTCGGCCGCACCCCGGTGACGGCGAGGTCGTCGCCCATGGCTTCCTGCAGCGCGTCCGAGCTGAGCGGTGCGCCCAGGCCCAGCTCCAGCAGATCGAGCGCGTCCTGGCCGAGCAGCGGGACGAACCACATCGCGTCGGCGCCCGAGCCGTCGATGACGAGATCGAATCCGTGCACGGTCTCGAGCGATTCGCCGCCCTGGGTGGTGCTCAGCGTCAATCGGATCCGGCCGTCGCAGGCCACCGCGTGCGCGACCCGGCCCCGCAGGTGGCGGATCCGGTCGTCGGCGAGCAACGCCTCCTGCACCCGCGCGGAGAACACCCCGCGGTCGGTGCGCAGCAGCGCGTCGCGCCGCTCGGCCATCGTCAAGCCGGTCCAACCGGTGGGATCGGAGAACAACGTGTTCTCGAAGAAGCTCTCGCCGCGGGTGAACAACGTCACCTGCGGTGAGATCACGGTGATCGTCGAAACCCGGTGCCGGAACAGCTCGTTGAGCATCGACGCCGCGGTCTCTCCGCCGCCGATGACGGCGACGCGTTCGGCGCGGATCAGCTCGTACTGCGCCGCGCGGTGCCAGAACTGCGCGATCGAGAGCACCCGGGGGTTGCCGGGCAGGATCGAGCGCTCCGGTTGTCCGGGGCCGGTGATCATCAGGCCGTCGGCGGTCACGGTGCGGTCGGGGGTGTGCAGCGCCCAGCGCGGCTCGCCCGATTCGGTGGCGACCGAGATTTCGCGTACCTCGCCCCGCACGACGTTCATCTCGACATTGCCTGCGACCCAGCGCAGGTACTGGCTCCACCTGCGGTGGGTGGGCGCGGGACGTCCGCGGTCCACCCACTCGGCGAACTGGCCGGTCGAGATCAGGTACTGCTGCCAGCTGTGCCGGGTCATCCGCTCGTCGAGTTCGGCGTTGCGGCGCGGCACCAGCGCGGAGCGGTAGGGGAAGCCGACGTCCTTCTCGGGGCTGGTTCCCAGCCGATGTTGACCGTCGGTCCAGCCGCCGTCGGCTTGCCAGTTGGCGGCCACGCCCGTCTTCTCCACGGCGACGACCTCGGGCGCGTCGATGCCCATGTCGCGCAGTTCGGCGGCCTTGGCGGCGACGGCGACGGCTTTCGCGCCCGCGCCCAGCACCGCGAGTGTCCGGCTCATGAGACGACCTCTCGTAGCGATTCCTGCCACATCGCCTGCAGCGCGGCGACGTCATCGGCGGTCAGGATGTCGGGCAGCGTGCGCCATTGCGTGCCGAGCACCGGCGCATCGCCGTCACCGAGAACCGCCGCCAGCACGGTCAATTCGTGCCGGACGGCAAGCCGCGGCTCGGGCAGCGGCGACACCCGCGCCAGCAGCGCACGGTCCGGGCGCAGGGCCGCACCGTCGAAGCCGGCGTGCACACGGCCCAGGAAATTCAGCAGCAGCTGCGGTTCCGGCAGCGCCCCCAGCCGTTCGGCGGTGTCGGGACGCAGGTAGCGCAACAGTCCGTAATCGATGCCGTCGCCGGGGGTTTCGGCGACGTCGCGGGCCGTCTGCACCCGCAGCGGATAGATCGCGGTAAGCAGCCCGACGGTGTCGGACGTGTCGGCGGTGTCGACGACGGTGTCCGCCCGGCCGTGGGTCTCCAGCGCCAACAGCGGCGGTGGCGTGTCCTGGCCGCGGTGCCGGCGCCACCGGGTGACGGTGCGCGCCGCTGCCTCCGCCAGCAGATGCGGCGTGGGTACGGGCGCGCTGAGCAACCGCATCGTGATGTCGCTGTCGGTCACCGCCATGGCGACGACGACGTCGCCGACACGATCGGTCTGCGGTCGCAGCCTGCGGGCACCGAGTGGTGGGTCGTCGCCGTCGAGTTGGGCCGCCCAGAAGTCGGCCGTGTCGAGCGTGTGCGTGCGCTCGGCGAGCAGGCCCGACCACCGTCGGTAGCTGGTGTGCTCGCGGGTGGGCGCAGGCTCACGGCCGGATGCGACGGCGTGCCATGCCGCGTCGAGTTCGCCTAGCAGGATCCGCCACGACGCGGGGTCGACCGCCAGCACGTGCGCGGTCAGCAGCAGCACGCCGGGGCCGTCGGGCGGGCGCAACCACACCGCGGTGAACATCGACCCTTGTTGCGGGTCAAGGCGTTCCACCGACCGGCGAGCGTGTTCGGCGACGGCGTCGGCGAGGGCTTCATCCGAGGCCCCCTTGACGGGCACCTCGGTCAGCGAAGTTGGCGCGTCATACTCGACGAGCGTCATCGCCTGCCGGTCGAGCCTGCTTCTCAGCACCGGATGACCGTCGACGACGGTGCGCAGGATCCGCTCGAGTTGCTCACCGGAGATGCCGTCGGGTAACCGGATGGCCTCGGTCTGCGCCAACCGGCGCGGGTCGCCGTGCTCGTAGAGCCAGTGCGCGTTGGGCAGCACGGGCATCGGACCGCCGGAGTCGTCGTCGTGCTCGGCGATCGCCGACTCGTTCTCGATGGCCGCCGCGAGTTCTCGCAGCGTCGCGCACTCGAGCATCAGCCTGGCGCGCAACGGAATGCCGCGCCTGCGGGCGGCCTGCACCACCGAGAGCGCCACGATGCTGTCCAGGCCGAGCGCGAGGAAGTCCGCGGTGACGTCGATGGTGAGGCCGCCGCCACCGTCCAACAGCTCGCAGAGCACGGCCGCCAGCGCCTTCTCCGTCTCGGTCTCCGGGGCGGCCGACGGACCGTCCGCGACGGCGATCGCGTTCAGCGCCGCCTCGTCGACCTTGCCGTGCGGGGTCAGCGGCATCTGGTCGACGACGACGATCGAGTGCGGAACCATGTAGCGCGGCAGGCGTTTCGACACCAGCGCGCGCAGCTCCGACACCGCGGGCGCGGGCTCGGCGGCGACGAACGCCACCAACTGCGGACCCCACCGTTGCCGACGCACCGCCACGTGGGCGTGGCGCACCGCGGGATGGGTGTGCAAAACCGCAGAGATCTCGGTCGGTTCCACCCGGAAGCCGCGGATCTTCACCTGCGCGTCGGATCGCCCGAGGAATTCCAGCGCGCCGTCGGGTTGGCGCCGCACGACGTCTCCGGTGCGGTACATGCGCTGCCCGACCGCGAACGGGTCGGCGACGAAACGGCTCGCGGTCTCCCCGAAACGGCCCAGATATCCGCGGGTCAGCTGGCCGCCCGACAGGTACAGCTCGCCGGGCACGCCGTCGGGCACGGGGCGCAGCCACGAGTCCAGAACGTGGGCCCTGCTGGGCGAGGTGGGGCGCCCGATGGTCGGCTGATCGTGTTCGGCGATGGTGGCGACGACGGCCTCGACGGTGGTTTCTGTTGGGCCGTAACAGTTGTAGGCCGCCATCCCGGTGCGCGCGCATTCGTCGCGGATGAGGTTCCACGCCGGTATCCCGACGGCCTCGCCGCCCAGCGCCAGCACCCCGAGCGGCACCGTCGTCAGCAGTCCCACCGCGTGCAGTTGCGCGAACATCGACGGGGTGGTGTCGATAAGGTCGATCCCGTAGCGCCCGATGGTCTCGACCAGCGCCTCGGCGTCGCGCTGGATCTCGTCGTCGACGATGTGCACCGCGTGCCCGTCGAGCAGCGCGGCCAGCGGCTGCCATGCGGCGTCGAAGGTGAACGACCACGCGTGTGCCACCCGCAGCGGATGGCGCAGCCGAGCGGCGGCGGGCCGCAACACGTTTCGGGCGTGATCCTCGGCGTACGCCAGCAGTGCCTGATGGGTGCCGACGACGCCCTTCGGCCTGCCGGTCGTTCCGGAGGTGAACACCATGTAGGCGGCCTGACCCGGCAGGGCTTCGACGGGCCGGAAGTTCTCGACGAGCTGGTTCGCCGCGACGGCGAGCATGTCGTCGTCGACGACCACCGTCGCGCCGCACTGGTCGAGGATGTCGGCGATCCGCTCGTCGCGCATCCCCGGATCGAGCGGCACGATGACACCGCCCGCCTTCAGCACCGCCAGCATCGCGACCACGTATTGCGGACCCCGCGAAAGGTGGATCGCGACAGGCGTTTCCGTGCGCACCCCCTTCGACACCAGCGCGGCGGCCAGCCGGTCGGCGGACTCGTCGAGTTGCCGATAGGTGAGTTCGCCGCCTGACCAGCTCAACGCAGGCGAGCCGAGCCGCGAACCGGCGGTCTCGGTGAACGCGGTGTGCACGCCGAGATGGGTGGGCGCCGGGGCGGTCGGGGCCGTCGGGATTCGGCCCTCACCGTCGAAAAGAACGCTGACGTCGCGCAGCGGACGGTCCCAGCTCGCGATCAGCCGCTGTGTGGTGGTGAGCACGCGACGCCCCAGCGACTCCGGGCTCATCTGGCCGAGGGCGCCGTCGATGACCTCGACCAGGACCGTGAGCTCGTCGTCGATCATGTGCGCGGCGATGGTGACCGGGAAATGCGACACGCTCTCCAGCGCGGCCGGGCGGAACGTCGCGCCGTTGGCGACGAAGTCGCCGCCGCCGACCAGCCCGCCGGGCGGAAAATTCTCGTAGACCAGCAGGGTGTCGAACAGCTCGCCGATGCCCCCTAGGGAGCGCAGCTCGTTGTGGGGCAGGTAGCTGTGGTCGCGCAGCTTGGCCGCCTCGCGTTGCAGCGCAACGCATTGCGCGCCGACCCGGGCAGTCGGGTCGAGCCGGACCCGCAGCGGCACCGTGTTGATGAACAACCCGACCATGGTCTCGACGCCGGCCAGCTCGCCGGGGCGCCCGGACACCGTCACCCCGAACACCACATCAGAGCGATCGGTGAACGCCGAAAGCACCGCCGCCCAGGCCATCTGGACCAGCGTGTTGACCGTGACACCGCGGGACCGCGCGGCCTCCGCCAACTGCCGGGTCGCGGCGCTGTCCAGGCTCAGTTCGGTGCGGCGCGGTTCGCCGGTGGGCGGTTCACCCGAGGTGAGCGCCGGCGTGACGAGCGTGGGGCCGTCGAGGTCGGCGAGGTGCTCACGCCACAGGTTGCGGCTGGTCTCCTGGTCGCGACCGGCCAGCCAGCCGATGTAGTCGCGGTACGGGCGCGGCGGGGGCGGCAGGTCGGCGTCGTCACCGCCGGAGCGGTACAGCGTGATCAGCTCACCCACGAACAGCGGCAGCGACCAGCCGTCGATGATGATGTGGTGGGCGAGGACGACGAACCGGAAGTGCGATCCGGGCACCTCGATGAGGACGAACCGGATCGCCGGTCCCTTCGCGAGGTTGAACGGGCGGCGCCGTTCGTCGGCCTCCAGCGCGTCGACCTCGTCGGGGCCCGCCGTGATCCGTCGCCAGGGCACGTCGACGCGGTTGGGCACCACTTGAACCGGTTTGCTCTGCGCCCGAAGGAAACTCGCTCGCAGATTGGGGTGACGAGCCAGCAACATCGCAGCGCACTCCCGCAGCAGGTCTGCGTCGAGTTCGCCGGTGATGTCGGCGGCCATGGCGATGACGTAAGGGTCCTCTCCCCCGTCCGCGTCGTCGCCGACGCTCAACTGCGCGAGCGAGAACAGCCCCTGCTGTAGCGGGCTGAGCGCCATCACGTCCTCGATGGCGACCTTGGATTCGGACTTGGGTTGCGTCGAGGTCACGGCGCGCCCTCCTGCGACGCCGACCACATCGACGTGACCGCCGCCAGCTCGTCGGCCGACAGACCCGAGGCGGCCATCGGCTCGTGACGGACGTCGGGAGCTTCGGTCTCGGCGG
>NZ_CVTA01000012.1 GCF_001050035.1 Mycolicibacterium komanii | reverse complement strand
ACAACCGACTCGTCACCGACGGCGGCTGGCGCACCCGCATCCGCCCCGACGGCCGCGTCGAATGGCTACCCCCACCCGAGCTCGATACCGGCCAAACCCGCGTCAACAACTACCACCACCCCGAGAAATACCTCCTGCCCGACGAACCACCCGACAACCCCGACCCTGACAACCACCCGAAGAACAGCGAGGGACCGTAGATTCCGGCGCTGCCATTTCGAAACGGCTGCCTGCTAGGTGAATTACGATCCAGGCATGAGCCGGGTCGTCAAAGCTGTGCTGATCACACTTGTCGTCGGGTGGTCCGGGCTGCTGGGTGTGGGTTCAGCGAACGCGCAGCCACCGCAGCCGGCATGCGGTTACACGCTGTCGCCGCCGCAGGTCGTCAACACCGACGGCGAGAGCAAAGTGACGGCGACGGTCTCGTTCCTGGCTTGCGGTGCGCCCTTCCGCCCGGCGTGGAGCGTCGCGTGTGTCCACGTCGCCGGCCCCAACTCGCAGGGCCAGTGCACGCAGGCGCGAGGCCCCGCCGCCGCGCAGGTGTTCTTCGCGCCGTACCAGCCGGGCGCGACCTACACCGCGAGCGGACGCGGTTGCGGCAAGGTCTTCGAAGACGCGCTCGAACCGAACTGCCAGATACTCGGCCCGATCAACCTCACGCTGTAGCGGAGAACCGGCGCAGCCGAAGGCTGTTGCTGACGACGAACACCGAACTGAATGCCATTGCCGCACCGGCGATCATCGGATTCAGCAGGCCTGCCGCCGCCAACGGCAACGCTGCGACGTTGTAGGCGAATGCCCAGAACAGATTGCCCTTGATCGTCGCCAAAGTTCTGCGCGACAGGCGAATCGCGTCGGCGACGGCGTTCAGGTCGTCGCGCACCAACGTCAGATCGCTCGCCTCGATGGCGACATCGGTGCCGCTTCCCATCGCGAGCCCGAGGTCGGCCTGGGCGAGTGCGGCCGCGTCGTTGACTCCGTCGCCCACCATCGCGACCACATTGCCGTCGGCCTGGAGGCGCTTGACCACCTCGACCTTGTCCTGCGGCAGCACCTCGGCGACCACGTCGTCGATGCCCACCTGCGAGGCGATCGTGCGGGCCGCGGCCTCGTTGTCGCCGGTCACCATCATCGGCCGCAGACCCAGTGCGCGGAGCCGCGAGATCGCTTCGGCCGACGTCGGTTTGACGGCATCCGCCACCACCAGCACACCGCGCGCTGACCCGCCCCACCCGACGACCACCGCGGTCCGGCCCTGTGATTCCTCCTGTTGCAGCACCGCTTTCAGCGACTCGGGAAAGTCGTGCGACGCCAGCAACCGCTGCCGTCCGACGGTCACATCGCGTCCGTCGACCAGTCCGCGTACTCCGAGACCACGCAGGTTGGTGAAGTCCTCGACCGCCGGCAGGTCACCGAGCTTGTCGCGCGCGCCCTTCGCGATCGCCCGCGCGATCGGGTGCTCCGAACCGTCCTCGACCGCTCCGGCGATCCGCAGCACCTCGTCGGGCTGTTCACCGTCGGCGGCGACGACATCGATGAGCGTCATCTTGCCCGTGGTGACGGTCCCGGTCTTGTCCAACACGATGGTGTCGATCCGCCGCGTCGACTCCAACACCTCCGGCCCTTTGATCAGGATGCCGAGCTGCGCACCGCGCCCCGTGCCAACCATCAGCGCGGTCGGCGTCGCCAAGCCCAACGCGCAGGGGCAGGCGATGATCAGCACCGCCACCGCCGCGGTGAAGGCCGCCGCGACCGACCCACCGGTGGCTAACCAGAACCCGAGAGTCGCGACTGACAATGCGATCACCACCGGCACGAACACCCCGGAGATCCGGTCGGCCAGTCGCTGCGCCTCCGCCTTGCCGTTCTGAGCGTCTTCAACCAGCCGCGCCATCTGCGCCAGCTGGGTGTCGGCGCCGATCCGCTTGGCGCGCACCACGAGTCGACCGTCGACGTTGACCGTCGCCCCGACGACCTCGTCGCCCGGACCGACGTCCACCGGCACCGACTCGCCGGTCAGCATCGAAGCGTCGACCGCCGAAGCGCCCTCCACCACCACGCCGTCGGCGGCGATCTTCTCACCCGGGCGCACCACGAACTCGTCTTCGACGCCGAGCTGATCGATCGGAATTCGTTGTTCCCCACCGTCTTTGCGGACCACGACGTCGTTCGCTCCGAGCTCCAACAGCGCCCGCAACGCCGCACCTGCACGCCGTTTCGATCGCGCTTCGAAAAATCGACCCGCGAGGATGAACGTGGTGACTCCCGCCGCGACCTCGAAATACACGCTGCCCGAGCCGTCGCCGCGCGACAGCGTCAACGAGAATGCGTGCGTCATCCCCGGCATGCCCGCGGTGCCCCAGAACACTGCGTAGATCGACCATCCCAATGCGGCGAGCGTGCCCATCGAGATCAATGTGTCCATGGTCGAACTGCCATGGCGCAGGTTCGCCCACGCCGCACGGTGGAAGGGCCAGGCACCCCACAGCACCACCGGCGTAGTCAACGCCAGCGACAGCCACTGCCAGTTCGGGAACTGCAACGCGGGGATCATCGCCATCGCGATGACCGGAACGGTCAACGTCAGGCACACCAACAGCCTGCGCCGCAGTGCGGTGGTCGGGTCCTCGTCCTCTGTCGGGCGGTCAGCAGGCAGGTGTGCGTGGTATCCCGCTTCTTCGACCGTGGCCAACAGAGCCTGCGGTGTCACGTCGGCGCCGTACTCGACGCGCGCCTTCTCGGTCGCGAAGTTGACGGTGGCCGTCACGCCGTCGAGCCTGTTGAGCTTGCGCTCGATCCGGTTCGCGCACGACGCGCAGGTCATACCGTCGATCGACAACTCGATCGTGTCGGTGGCCGCGTCGGGTCTCATCAGCTGGCCAGGCGGTAGCCCGCCTCCTCCACGGCGCTCCTGATCGCGTCGGCTTCGACGGGTGCGACACTGTCGATCGTCACGGCGCCGCTGGCGACGTCTACGTCGACCGCCTGTACGCCCGGGATCTCGCCGAGCTCATCGCGCACCGATGCGGCGCAGTGTCCGCAGGTCATTCCTGTGACGGTGACTGTGGTGGTAGCCATGTCCACCAGAGTACCCAATACCCCCTAGGGGTATTCAATCGGGTGGCCATGGCAGCATCTGCGAGCATGCGTGTTCTCGCCCAACGGGTCACTTCGGCTGCCGTCACGGTGGACGGCGAGGTCGTCGGGGAGATCCGGCCCGACGGTCAGGGTCTGCTCGCGCTCGTTGGCGTGACGCATGACGACGACGCGGCCAAGGCTCGGCGGATGGCCGAAAAGCTCTGGCAGCTCAGGATTCTCGACGACGAGAAGTCGGCATCGGACGTCTCGGCGCCGATCCTGGTCGTCAGCCAGTTCACGCTGTACGCGAACACCGCGAAGGGCAGGCGGCCGGCATGGAACGCTGCCGCGCCGCGCGCGACCGCCGAGCCGCTCGTCACCGCGTTCGCCGATGCGTTGCGCGATCTCGGTGCGACCGTGCAGACCGGTGTCTTCGGCGCTCACATGCAGGTCGAGCTCGTCAACGACGGGCCGGTGACGGTGCTGCTCGAGCTGTGACTAGGCGGTCGCGACGTGCGGCACGCCCTCGGACGGCTGGACGATCACGAAGCCCTGCCCGTGGAACGCGACCTGAATCGCCTCGCCGGACCCACGCCCGATCAGCGCGCCGGCCTTGAAGCTGGTCTTGAGCTGGGTCTGCAGATTCGCCGACCATGCGACCACCGCGTTGGTGTCGGCAAACGTCGGCGCCTCACTGGCGTTGAGCACCACCGGCGGGCCGTCCGTCGTCAGCGCCACCCATCCGGTTCCGCGCAACGTCGTGTTGAACAGGCCGCCTGTCGCGATGCTGCCGCCGCGCACCCGTTCGATGTTCCAGTTCAGGCTCGACGAGAACGCCAGGACGTTCTTCCCGCTGATCGACAACCCGGAGTTGTCCAGGGACAGCAGATGCACGTCGTACGCCCGCTCGGCGAGGAAGACGTCGCCTTGGCCCTGAACCCGCATCAGGGGCAGCCCCTCGCCCGTCAGCGCCTTCTTGATGAATTTCGAGGCGCCGCCACCCTCGAATGCGAAATCGACGTTGCCCTGGTAAGCCACCATCGACCCCTGCCGCGCCATGAACGGTTCGCCGAGGCGCACACGCAACATCTTCGTGTTCTGGTTGGCGATCGTCTTGGCCTCTTTCTCGCTGAACCGGCCGTCGACCAGATCGCCGCTGATCCCTCCGAACCCGTCGCCGACCGCCATGGCCTGCGGAGGCGCCGTCTGCTGCGGGGGAGGCTGGGGTGCTTGCGGAGGTCCGCCGAGTGACGTCAGCGGTGCTCGGCCCACCTGCCCCTGATGCGAAACCTGGTCGGTCCACTGCCGGCCGTCCCACCAGCGGTACTCGTAGCGACCCTCGGGATCGGGCCGCCAGCTTCCGTTGTTCGGTGCTGTCATGCGCTACAAACTAACCGGGCGACGGTCGCGCGGTGGGGGACTTTTCGGACTGGTTCACCGACGCCTGATCCGTCGTCGGCTGGCATTCTTGGGCTATGGCAAAGGAAATCGACCGGGTACGCGCGCAGAGCGCCTTGGCGGTCATCAAGCAGCACCCGGGCATGGTGCTCTTCGTCGCCTCACCCGCGCTCATCGCCGTCGCCCTGGTGTGGTGGTTGGTCAGCCCGACGCTGGCCGTCCTGCTGTTGATCGGCGCTGTCGTCGGCGGCGGCGCCGTATTGCTGCGCAAGCGCGGCTAGCCGTCGTCATCCGGCCTGACCTGGAGCGTTCGCCCACGGCGAACGCCTGGTTGTTAC
This sequence comes from Mycolicibacterium komanii, assembly GCF_001050035.1. Next base: position 102,283 of record NZ_CVTA01000012.1, on the reverse strand, counting down.
GGCTGTAACGGTGTAAGCATGTAATCATGCGACACAATATCCATGGCCGGCGCCGTCAGGGCGGCTGGCAACAGGCACAGCAGCCCGACGCGGGCGACGCCGCCGACTGGTTCGCCGGCCGGCTTCCCGAAAGCTGGTTCGCCGCGGACCCGACGGTGGTGGTCGACCGTGAGGAGATCACCGTGATCGGCCGGCTGCCGGAGGCCGAGGCCGGCGAAAGCGAGGCGCGCGCGTCCGGACGCGCCGCGCGGTTCCGTGAAGAGACCAGGTCCGAACGCATGCGCATCGCGGACGAGGCCGAAGCGCGGTACGGCCGCAAGGTCGCGTGGGGCATCGAAATCGGGGAGCCCGGCGCCGACAATCACGAGCGAATCATGTTCACCAACATGGCCGTTCCGGTGATGACCAGGCTGCGTCAGCCCGAGCGCCAGGTGCTCGATACTCTCGTCGACGCGGGCGTGGCGCGGTCGCGTTCGGATGCCCTGGCGTGGTCGGTGCGTCTGGTCGGTGAGCACGCCGACGAGTGGCTGAGCAAACTGCGCGACGCGATGCGCAACGTCGATGAATTACGCGCCGAGGGGCCGAACCTCTAGTCGTTCGAGCAGGAAACCCGTTCCACCCCGACGTATTGCGAACTCAACGCTGACGTCTGCGACAGCGGGTCCACCGGTGCGCCCTCGACCAGCAGGTTGCGGTTGACGCCGTAGGAGACCGGCTCACCCCGGCCCTGGGGATCGAAAATCCGTGAGCCCCAGCCATGGTCGACGATGATCACGCCTTCCCGCGGCCTGTCGTTCACCACGGCCTTCAACTCGATGGAGCCGACCGGCGAGAAGACCCTGACGACATCACCGTCGCTCACCCCGAGGTCGGCGGCGTCTTTCGGATGGATGACCACGTCGTTGCCCTTACCCGCGGGATGCAGGCCCGGTAACTCGTTGAGCCACGAGTTCATCGAGTGCCGTCGCCTGCGGTTGGCCAGCTGGAACGGATAGCCGACCGGCGCCGCGGGGCGCGGTTCGGCGAGCAGCTCGCGGGCGCGCGCGACGAACTCCGGTGGCGCGGCGTGCACCTTCTTGTCGTGGGTTCTCAGCGCATCGCGGAAATGCCCGAACTCACGCGGGCCCAACACCCAGCCATGCGGATGCGATATGACGTCGCGCCATTTGATCTTGTGGCCGTTGACCTTTCGCGAGGTCGCCACGACCAGACGGTCGATCCAGTGAGGACCGAACTCCAGGGCCGGCCTGCGCGTCGCGCGTGCCGCCGCCCGCGTCGCCTTGATGAACCCGTTGAGGCCCTTGGCGCCGAACAACGGTCGACGCATCGCGAGCGCGAGGTCGGTGAAGATCCGCCATTCCTGGCGCACACCGGGCGGCGGCTCGACGACCTTGGCGCCGTATTGCAGGTACGGCTCGTCGTGCATGTTGCTGGTGAACGCCAGCAGGTCGTTGCGCTCCAGCCAGTGGGCGGCGGGCAGCAGCCAGTGCGCGTGACGGTGGCTCTCCCGCTGGACGAAGTCGATCGCGACGAGCAGATCCAGGTCGGCGAGCGCGCGGTCCAGCTTGTCGCCGTCGGGTCCGGAGACGACGGGGTTGCCGCAATTGATCAGCATCGCGCGAACTTGGCCGCGGCCCGGCGTCGTGATCTCGTCGGGCAACTCGCTGAGTGCGTGTGCGCCCGCGACCATTTCGCGGCCCAGCAGTCGGCTGAAGTGCGGTTTGGCCTTGACCATCGACGACATCCGGATGGCGTCGACGTACCCCGGTTCGAAACGGCGTCCTCCGGGGCGGTCCATACGGCCGGTGATCACGTTGAGCACATGGCCCAGCCATTCGGCGACCGTGCCCGCCAGATGAAGCGACACCCCCGTTCGGGTCATCACCATGGCCCCGCGCGCCGCGGCGAAATCGCGGGCCACCCGCTCGATGCGGTCACGGTTGATGTCGCAGCGGGCGGCGAGGTCGCCCAGATCGGCCGCGGCGACCAGGGCGCGGATATCGTTCACGCCGGTGGCCAGTTCGGTGCAGTCCCGGCGGTGTTCGAGGCCCTCGTCGAGGATCACCTTGACCATCGCCAGCAGCAGCGCCCAATCCTGGCCGGGGCGCACTGCGAGGTGCACGTCGGCCTTCTCCGCGGATTCGGTGCGCAGCGGGTCGACGACCACGATCGTCGCGCCCTGTTGTTGGCGCGCCAAGGCGCGGCGCCAGCCATTGGGCACCGTCTCCAGCCAATTCCATGCGCTCACTGCGGGATTGGTGCCGACGAGCAGGAAATAGTCGCAGTTGTCGACGTCCGAAACCGGCGCCATCAGGATCGAGCCGTACATCGCGTCCGCGACGACGTGCATCGCGTTCTGGTCGACCGAGCCCACGGCGTAGCGGTTCTGGGTTCCGATCGCGTCCAGCCAGCCGTTCATGAAGATGACGTTCGACGAGGAGAAGCCCGCGGGATTTCCGTAGTAGACCCCCACGGCGTCGGGCCCGTCGGCCTCGATCGCGGCGTTCATCCTCGCGGCGATGTCGGCGATGGCTTCGTCCCAGGTGGCCTCGACATAGGTGTCGCCGACGCGGCGCATGGGGTTGAGGATCCGGCGCGGATGTTCGACGAGGCGATGTGCGGTGCGGCCCTTGGCGCAGAAGTCCTGCCAGCTGTGCGGATTCTGCTTGTCGGCGGCGATCTTCGTGACGTGGTTGTCCTCGACCGTCACCTCGAGGCCGCACGAGGCCAGGCAGATCCGGCAGAACGTATAGACCGTCTCGCTCATCGTCTCGAGCGTACGGCGCTCAGGCCTGCGTCATGGACCAATAAGCGCCACGCTTAGCGAGAAGCTCGCTGTGGGTACCGCGTTCGACGATGCGGCCCTCGTCCAGCACCACGATGAGGTCGGCATCGCGGATGGTCGACAGCCGGTGGGCGATGATGAAACTCGTTCGATCCCGGCGCAACTCGGCCATGGCCTGCTGGATCAGCAGCTCGGTTCGGGTGTCCACCGAGCTGGTCGCCTCGTCGAGGACCAGCAGGCCGGGCTTGGCCAGCACCGCGCGCGCGATCGTGATGAGCTGCTTCTCGCCGGCGCTGATGGTGCCGCCGTCGTCGCTGACGCGAGTCTGGTAGCCGTCGGGCAGCATGTGCACGAACCGGTCGACGTACGCGGCTTTGGCCGCCGCGATCACCTCGTCCTCCGAGGCGTCGGGCCTGCCGTAGGCGATGTTCTCGAAGATGGTGCCGCCGAACAGCCAGGTGTCCTGCAGCACCATCCCGATCCGGGACCGCAGCGAATCCCGGCTGACCGTCGAGATGTCGACGCCGTCAACCAGAATCCGGCCGGAGTCTACGTCGTAGAACCGCATCAGCAGATTCACCAGCGTGGTCTTGCCCGCGCCCGTCGGCCCGACGATCGCGATTGTGCTGCCGGGTTCGGCGATCAGCGAGAGATCGCGGATCACCGGAGTCTCCGGGTGGTAGCCGAACGTGACGTTCTCGAACTCGACCCGGCCCGCCTGCCCTACTGGAATCGTCAGCTGCGCCGGAGGATCGGGCGTCTCCTCCTCCGCGTCGAGCAGGTCGAAGACCCGCTCCGCGCTGGCCACACCGGACTGCAAGGTGTTGTACATGCCGGCCACTTGCGTGAGCGGCTGGTTGAACTGGCGGACGTACTGGATGAACGCCTGAATGCTGCCGAGCGTGATCTGGCCGGTCGCCACCTGCAACCCGCCCACGACGGCCACCGCGACATAGCTGAGGTTGCCGATGAACGTGGTGGCGGGCCCGACGAGCCCGGAGAAGAACTGAGCACCGAAGGCGGAGTTGTAGACGGCGTCATTGCACTCGCGGAACCGCTCCTGGGCCGCGACGCGGTGACCGAAGGTCTTGACGACGGTGAAGCCGCTGTAGGTCTCCTCGATGTGCGCGTTGAGCCGGCCGGTGTTCGCCCACTGCGCGACGAACAGCCGCTGCGACCGGCGCGCGATCAACCGTGTCGCCCACAGCGACGCAGGCACGGTCACCACGGTCAGCAGCGTCAGCAGCGGCGAGATGGTCAACATCATCACCAGCACCGAAAGGACCGTCAGCACCGATGTCAACAGCTGGCTGATCGTCATCGACAGTGACTGCTGGATGTTGTCGACGTCGTTGGTCACCCGACTGAGCACCTCGCCGCGTTGGCGGGAGTCGAAGTACGACAGTGGCATTCGGTGAACTTTGTCCTCGACGTCGGAGCGCAGCGTCTCCATGGTTCGTTGCACCGCGACGTTGAGCAGCCTGGCCTGCAACCACACCAGCAGTGCGGCAACGAGATACAGGCCCAGCGCGAGCAGCAGGGTGCGGCCGACAGCGCCGAAGTCGACGCCGCGGCCGGGCACGACGTTCATCCCCGACAGCAGATCGGCGAACGTGCTGTCGCCGCGGGCGCGGGCGGCGTCGATGGCCTGTTCCTTGGTCAGCCCGGCAGGCAGATGACGGCCGACCACACCGTTGAACAGAAGATCGGTGGCGTGCCCCAGGATTCGCGGTCCGATCACGCTGATCGCGATACCGCCGACGCCCAGGAGGATCACCGCCGCGGTCAGACCGCGCTGGGGTGTCAACCGCTTGACCAACCGGATCGCCGACCCGGTGAAGTCGCGCGAGCGCTGGGTGGGCGCCTGCACCATGCCGCGGATCGGCCGGGCCATCGGGCCGCTCACTGCGCGTCACCCACCCTCGCGAGCGACTGCGAGTCCGCGAACTCGGCGTACTCCGGGCAGTCCGCCAACAGGGTCTCGTGGGTGCCGATCCCGACGATGCGGCCGTCGTCGATGACGACGATCTGATCCGCCTGGATGACGGTCGAGATGCGCTGCGCGACAACGATCACCGTCGCCTCCGCAGACACCTCCCGCAGTGCGGCGCGCACGCGTGCGTCGGTGTGGACGTCGAGCGCCGAGAACGCGTCGTCGAACAGATACACCGCGGGCCTGCGGATCACCGCGCGCGCGATCGCCAACCGCTGGCGCTGTCCGCCCGAGAAGTTCGCACCCCCCTGCGCGACCCGCATGTCCAGGCCGTCGGCGTGCGCGCGCACGAAATCGTCGGCGGCCGCCACTCGCAGCGCCTGCCACATCTGTTCCTCGGTGGCGTCCGCTTTGCCGTACCGGAGGTTGTCGGCGACCGTGCCCGAGAACAGGTATCCGCGCTGCGGCACCAGCCCGAGCACGGACCACAGCTGCTCGGGGTCGTAGTCGCGCACGTCCACGCCGTCGAGTTGCACCGAACCGCTCGTCGGGTCGTACATCCGGCAGATCAGCGACACCAGGGTCGACTTGCCCGAACCCGTGGAGCCGACCACCGCGGTCGTCGTACCGGGGAGCGCAGTCAGCGAAACGTCCTGCAGGACGGGGCGTTCGGCGCCCGGATAGCAGAATGTCGCGGCGTCCAGCCGGATCTCGCCGCGGATCCTCGACGGTCGCACCGGTCGTTCGGGGCTGACGATCTGGGGTGTGGTCGACAGCACCTCCGAGATGCGCTCGGCGCACACCGACGCTCGCGGGATGATGACGAGGATGAACGTCGCCAGCAGGACGGCCATCAGGATCTGCATGAAGTAGGCCAGGAACGCGATCAGCGAGCCGACCTGCATCTGCCCGGCGTCGATGCGCAGCCCGCCGAACCAGATCAGCGCCACGCTCGACACGTTGATCACCAGCGTTGTGGTGGGCAGCATCAGCGCCTGCCACCGGCCGGCTTCGAGCGCGGTGTCTGCCAGCGCGTGGTTGGCCTCGGCGAACCGGGCGCGTTCGAACGGTTCCCTGGCGAATGCGCGGATCACCCGTAGGCCGGAGAGCTGGTCGCGCATCACCCGGTTGAAGCCGTCGACGAGGCGCTGCATGCGGCGGAAGATCGGCAGCAGGTGGCGCGTGATCCAGTAGTTGGACAGGGCCAGGATCGGCACGCTGACCAACAGCAGCCAGGACAGCCCGGCGTCCTGGTGCACGGCCATGAAGATGCCGCCGATCGACATGATCGGCGCGGTGACCAGCATCGTGCACGTCAGCTGCACCAGAAGCTGGATCTGCTGCACATCGTTGGTGGTGCGGGTGAGCAGCGACGGCGCACCGAACCGCGCGGTGTCCTCGGCGGAGAACCCGGTCACGTGGTTGAACACCGCCGCCCGCAGGTCGCGGCCGACGCCCATGCCCGCTCGCGACCCGAAGTACACCGCGCCCACCGCGCACACCACCTGCAGCGCGGTGACGGCGAGCATCACGCCGCCCAATTCGACGATCCTGCGCAGGTTCCCGGCCGCGACGCCGTCGTCGATGATCGCGGCGTTGACCGTCGGCAGGTACAGCGAGGCGAGCGTGCTGACCAACTGGAGCGTGGCGACGGTGGCGAGCAGGGCCCGGTATGGCCGCGCGTACTGTCGCAGCAGCGCCCATAACATCCCGCTACTGTCGCACATCCGATATATGGGCTGGTCAACCGGCATGTCGGTGGTTGACCCCAAGAGCGGCCGCTACAGTGCATGGCGTGACTCACAGCACGCGCATGACCCGCTGCCTGGCCGTCGCGGCCGCCGTGGTCATCCCGCTGTCCGCCGCATGTTCGGATTCGGAGCCCACCGGCCCGCAGGTTCCCGAGGACAACCCGACACCCGCGGCGGACGCGTCGCACGGCCCGTTCTTCCCGGAATGCGGTGGCATCGGCGACCCGGAGGTCATGAGGCTGACCCGAGTGCCGGGGCTGGTGGCCACCGCCAAGAACTCGGTCGGATGCCAGTGGTTGACCGGCGGCAGCATCCTCGGCCCGCACTTTTCGTTCAGCTGGTTCCGCGGCAGCCCCATCGGCCGCGAGCGCAAGACCGAGGAACTGTCGCGCACCTCCGTCGAGGACATCAACATCGAGGGCCACGACGGCTTCATCGCCGTCGGCGACGACCCGCTCCTGGGCACGAACCTGTGCGAGATCGGCATCCAGTTCGACGACGACTTCATCGAGTGGTCGGTCAGCTTCGCCAGCAAGCCGTTCCCCGACCCCTGTGACGTCGCCAAGGAACTGACCCGTCAATCGATTGTGAATTCCGAATGACAACCGCCTTCGCTCGTCGGCTGGGTGCCGGCCTCATCGCTGTGCTGGCCGTGCTGTCGCTGCTAACCGGTTGCACGCAGACGGTGGAGGGCACCGCGGCCAAGTCGGGTTCCGGAGGTGGCGGCCCCCGCAATCAGGACTCCGAACGGCAGTACCCGAACCTGCTCAAAGAGTGCGAGGTGCTGACCGAGGACATCCTCGCCGAGACCGTGGGCGCCGACCCCCTCGACATCCAGAGCACGTTCGTCGGCGCGGTGTGCCGCTGGCAGGCGGCCAACCCACAGGGTCTGGTCGACATCACCCGGTTCTGGTTCGAGCAGGGCAGCCTCGACAACGAGCGCGAGGTGGCCCAGAAGCTCAACTATCAGATCGAGAACCGCTCGGTGGCCGGCATCGAATCGATCGTCATGCGCCCGAACGACCCCAACGGTGCGTGCGGCGTGGCCAGTGACGCGGCGGGTGTCGTCGGATGGTGGATCAACCCGCAGTCGCCGGGGATCGACGCCTGCAAGATGGCGCTGAAGTTGATGGAGCTGACGCTCGCCACCCGTGCGTGACGCCTAGCGCGGTACGTGGAAGGTGACCAGCGAGGCGCCGTCGAGCGCGAGGCCCTCCCACGACTCGCTGGTGCGCAACACCGCGATCGACGACGTCGGATACTTGATCGAGATCTGTTCGGCCGCAGCGATGTTGCTGCCCTCCACGGTGGACAGCCCGAGTGCGACGTTCGACATCGCCGGCTCGTGGCCGATGACCAGTAGCGTCTGCACCTCGAAGTCGAAGTGCGACGGCACCCGGTTGATCTCGTCGATCACCGTGCCGGGCGTCGCGTCGTAAAGGCGGTCGAGGTAGCGGACGGGCGCAGCGACCCGGGTGCGTGCCAGCGTCTCGCGGGTGCGGGTGGCGGTCGAACACAGTACGGCGTCGACGGCGGGGGCGTGGGCGCGTAACCAGTCGCCGGCCAACCCCGCTTCGCGCACGCCCCGCGGCGCCAGCGGACGGTCATGGTCGCCGACACCCGCCGGATAGTCCGACTTGGCGTGCCGGAGCAACAGCAGCGTGTGGAACCGGTCGGTCACCGGACTAACGGTAAGGCATGCCGCCGCACCTCCCGGGACTTGTCGGGGTGCCGCCCTACACTCGCGGTGCCCGGCAAACACAGGAGCGGAAGGAGCGCGCTGAGATGCGATTCGTGCATACCGCCGACTGGCAACTCGGCATGACGCGGTACTTCCTCAATGGCGAGGCGCAGCCCCGTTATTCGGCCGCGCGCCGCGACGCGGTGGTCGAGTTGGGGCGGGTGGCGGCCGACGCCGGCGCGGAGTTCGTTGTCGTCGCCGGCGACGTTTTCGAGCACAACCAACTCGCGCCAAGAGATGTCAGCCAGTCGCTCGAAGCCATGCGCGCCATCGGCGTTCCCGTGTACCTGCTGCCCGGCAACCACGACCCGCTCGACGCCTCCTCGGTCTACACCAGCCCGCTGTTCCTCGCCGAGTGCCCGGACAACGTGTCGGTGCTCGCCCGCGCCGGTGTGCACGAGGTGCGGCCCGGACTGGAACTGGTGGCCGCGCCGTGGACCTCGAAGGCGCCGTCGTCGGACCCCGTGGCCGGCGTGCTCGAGGATTTGCCCGCCGACGGGGTGACGCGCATCGTCGTCGGCCACGGCGGTGTCGACATCTTCGTACCCGACAAGGACCGCGCTTCGCTGATCCGCCTGGCGGCGCTGGAGGCGGCCGTCAACCGGGGGGCCGTGCACTATGTGGCCCTGGGCGACAAGCACTCTCGGATGCAGGTCGGATCCACGGGACGGATCTGGTACTCCGGCTCGCCGGAAGTCACCAACTACGACGACATCGAGGTCGACTCGGGGCACGTGCTGGTCGTCGACATCGACGAGGCGGATCCGGCGCATCCGGTGAACGTCGAACCGCACAAGGTGGGCCGCTGGCGGTTCGTCACGCTGCGCCGCGGCGTGGACAACGACCGGGACGTCGCCGACCTCGACATCAACCTCGATCTGCTGCCGGACAAGGAACGTATCGTCGTGCGTCTCGCGCTGACCGGATCGCTGACGGTCACCGACAAGGCCGCGCTCGACGCGTGCCTGGACAAGTACGCCCGGCTCTTCGCCGCGTTGCGGGTCGAGGAGAAACTGAGCGAGATCGCGGTCATCCCCGCCGACGGGGAGTTCGACGACCTCGGCATCGGTGGCTTCGCCGCATCGGCCGTCGATGAACTGGTCGCCACCGCACGGTCGGACGGTGAGGTGGCCGAGGACGCTCGTGCCGCCCTGGCGCTGCTTCTGCGGCTGTCGGATCGAGGTGTGGCGTGAAACTGCACCGCCTGGTCCTGACCAACTATCGCGGAATCACGCACCGCGAGATCGAGTTTCCCGACCGCGGCGTGGTGATCGTCAGCGGTGCCAACGAGATCGGCAAGTCCTCGATGATCGAGGCGCTTGACCTGTTGATCGAGGCCAAGGACCGGTCGGGGAAGAAAGAGGTCAAAGAGGTCAAGCCGACGCACGCCGACGTCGGCGCCGAGGTCGAGGCCGAGATCTCCACGGGCCCATATCGGTTCGTGTATCGCAAGCGATTCCACAAGCGCTTCTCGACCGAGTTGACAGTCCTGGAGCCGCGGCGCCAGCAGTTCACCGGCGACGAGGCGCACGACCGGGTCCGGGCCATGCTCGACGAGACCGTCGACACCTGCCTGTGGCAGGCGCAGCGGGTGCTGCAGTCGGGGTCCACCGCGGCGGTGGACCTGTCCGGATGTGACGCGCTGTCCCGCGCGCTCGACGTGGCCGCCGGTGAGGCGGTGGCGCTTTCGGGCGCCGAACCGCTGTTGGTCGACCGGGTCGAAGAGGAATACCTGCGCTACTTCACCCGCACCGGAAGGCCCACCGGCGAATGGGCGGCCGCCACCAACCGGTTGCGGGCGGCCGACGACGCGTTGGCCGAGGCGGCGGCGTCCGTTGCGGAGGTCGACGAGGCGGTGCGCAGGCACGCCAACCTCACCGACGAGTTGGCCCGGTTAACGGCCCAACGCGCCGCCGCGGCTGAACAGGTCGCCGTCGCGCAGAAGGCCGCCGAAGAGGTCGCCGGGCTGAGGGGACAGCTCAAGGAAGCGGAGCTGGTCGCCGCGGCTGCTCAGGCCAACCACGACACGTCGCGCACCGCGGTCGACGAGCGCAGGCGGTTGCGTGCCGACATCGAGCAGCGAGCCGCCGCGATGGCCGAACTCGAGGCCGCCGCCGCCCGGGCCGCCAATGACCGCTCGACCGCTGCCGAGGTGGCCGAGCTCGCCGAAACCGCCGCCGAGCAGGCGCGAAATGCGTTGGAAGCCACGCAGGCCCGCGTCGAAGCGGCACGAGGAGCCGTCCAACGGCTCGCCGACCGCGACGAGGCCGACCGGATGGCCGCGCAACTGTCGAAGATCGAGAACGCTCAACGAGAGCTCGAACGCGTGCAGGGCGAACTCGCGCAGATCCGGTTGTCCAGCGAGAGTATGCGCGCGGTCGAGTCGGCCAACGCGGCCGTCGACGCCATGACAGCGCAGGTCGAGTTGGCGTCGGCGCACCTCGAGTTGATCGCGAGCGCCGACGTCGAGGTGCGCGTGGCGGGCGAGACCATCACCCTCGGTGCTGGGGAGGCCTGGACCGCCAGCGTCAGCGCCGAAACGGCGATCGAGGTGCCGGACCTGCTGACCGCTCGGCTGCTGCCCGGCGCACCGGCCTCCGAGACGCAGACCAAACTCGATGCCGCACAGGGGGTTCTGGCGTCGGCGCTCACGGCCTGCGGCGTCTCTGACGTCGCCGAGGCACGCGTCCTCGATCAGCGGCGTCAACAGCTGGTGACCACCCGGGATCGGCTGGGCGCGACCGTCGAGGCGCTGACGGGTGACCGGTCGGCGGATCGGCTCAGGGAACGTCTTGCCGAGCTCACCGCACGGCAGCCTGAGGTCACGGAGCTGTTCGAGGTCGACGCTGACGCCGCCCGAGCCGAACTCGACGCCGCCACGGCCGCCCAGAAGCAGGCTTTAGCCGAATGCGAGAAGCATCGCAAGGTCGCCGGGGAGGCGGCTAAACGCCTGGGAGAGAGCGATACTCGGGCGACAGTGCTGCGCGAGAAACTGGCAGGCGCCCGGTCCGAGCTCGCGCTGGCCCGCGAACGGTTGGAGGGCCAGCGGGCCACCGTCGGCGACGACGAGCTGACGCTGCGGGCGCAGGCGCACGCCGAGGAGGCGCAGCGGGCCGCGGCACTGGTCGCCGAGCTGAGCGAGGAACTGACCCGTGCGGCACCCGACGCCGTGGCCGCGACTCTGCAGGAGTCGACGCGGCGAGTCGACGCGTTGTCGTCCAGCCGTGACGAAGTGGTCGAGGAGCTGCGCGAGGTCGGTGCGCGATTGAAGGTGTACGGCACCGAAGGACGCAAGGGCAAGCTCGACGAGGCCGAGACCGAGCGCGAGCACGCCCTCGACGAGTACACGAGGGTGCAGCGCCGCGCGAGGGCCGCCGAGCTGTTGCGGTCGGTGATCGCACGGCACCGCGAATCCACCCGATCGCGGTACGTCGACCCGTTCCGTGGCGAGGTGGAGCGGTTGGGCCGCATGGTGTTCGGCGACAGCTTCGAGGTGGAGGTCGACAGCGCGCTGCGGATCTGCACCCGCACGCTGGCCGGCCGCACGGTGCCCTACGACTCGCTCTCGGGTGGGGCCAAGGAGCAACTGGGCATCGTGGCGCGGCTGGCGGGGGCGGCGCTGGTGGCCAAGGAGGACACCGTGCCGGTGGTCATCGACGACGCGCTCGGGTTCACCGACCCCGACCGCCTGGTCAAGATGGGTGCGGTGTTCAACGCGGTCGGCGGCGACGGGCAGGTGATCGTGCTGACGTGCAGCCCGCAGAGGTACGCGGCCGTCGACGGCGCCGAGCACATCGCGCTGACCGCGTAACCGGCTCTGGCCGGTCCCGGCCGGCGACGCTGACGAGTTTCGGACGGATTTCCGACACTGCCCGTTTGTCCGTGTAGGAAAACCTAGACTCCGGCGGATGGAAGCCGACTACGTCGTCGTGGGAACGGGCTCCGCCGGGTCGGTGGTTGCGGCCCGCCTGAGCGACGATCCGTCCGTTCGGGTCGTCGCGCTGGAGGCGGGTCCGCACGATAAGGACAAGTTCATCCGCATCCCCGCGGGTTTCGTCAAGCTGTTCCGCAGCCCGGTGGACTGGGACTATCTGACCGAACCGCAGAAGGAACTAGACGGCCGCGAAATCTATTGGCCGCGAGGCAAGATGGTCGGCGGATCGTCGTCGATGAACGCGATGATGTGGGTGCGCGGGTTCGCCGCGGACTACGACGAGTGGGGTGACGCGGCCGGCGACCAATGGAACTATGCCCATCTCGAACCGTATCTGCGCAGGATCGAATCGGGGCCGTTGGCCATCAGCAAGCAGCGCAGCCCGCGCAGTTCGACCGCCAAATGGCTGGCCGCCGCCGAGCAGTGTGGCTACCGCATCGAGAAGCCGAACCAGGCTGCGCCCGAAGGTTTTTGCGAGACGCTGGTCACCCAGCGTCGCGGTGCGCGGTGGAGCGCGGCCGACGCCTATCTCAAACCGGCCCTTAAGCGCGGGAACCTCACGCTCGAAACGGAGGCGCTGGCGACCAGGGTGGTGTTCGACGGCCGCCGCGCGGTCGGGGTCGAGATCGAGCAGAACGGCACCCGCCGCGTCGTCAAGGCCCGACGCGAGGTGGTGTTGTGCGGCGGTGCCATCAACAGCTCGCAGCTGCTGATGCTGTCGGGTATCGGCAATGGCGAACGGCTGGCCGAGCACGGAATTGCGACGCTGGTCCACGCCCCGAACGTGGGCGCCAACCTGGCCGACCACTTCATTGCGGCGCTCGGCTTCGATGTTCCGAACGACAGCCTCTTCGCCGCCGAGAAGCCGCTTCAGCTGCTCAACTACCTGCTGCGGCGCCGCGGGATGCTCACCTCGAACGTGGGGGAGGCCTACGGTTTCGTTCGGAGCCGTCCGGACCTCGCGCTGCCTGATCTCGAGCTGATCTTCGCCCCAGCCCCGTTCTTCGAGGAGGGCATCGGCGACCCCTACGACAACCATGCCGTCGTGCTCGGAACGATCCTGCTCAAGCCGCAGAGCAGCGGCACCATCGAACTGCGTTCGGCCGACCCGACGGACAAGCCGATCATCGACCCGCAATACCTCACCGATCCCGGCGGCGTCGACCGAGCCGCCGTGATGGCCGGTCTGCGCATCTGCGCGACGATCTCCCAGGCGCCCGCACTCGAGGGCGTCATCGGCAAGATCGCGAGGCCGCTGGACTCGGCGGCCCTCGACGACGAGACGCTCGAACGCGCGCTGGCCACGTTCTCGCACACGCTGTATCACCCGGTGGGGACGTGCCGGATGGGACGCGACGACGCCAGCGTGGTCGACCCGCAACTGCGCGTCCGCGGCGTCGAGGGCTTGCGCGTCGCGGATGCCTCGGTGATGCCGACGATCATCCGCGGGCACACTCATGCGCCGAGCGTGCTGATCGGCGAGAAGGCCGCCGAGCTACTCCGCGCCTGAGCGGTGCCAAGATGGAGGCCATGGCCGAGCGCGACCGCGACGAAGCCGGGCGTCCCCGCAGCACCCGCCCCCGCGATGAGCTGGGGCGGCCGCTGCCCCACGGCAGCGAGGGTGTGGAGCGGATCCCCGACGACCTCGACCTGCCACCGGCCGAGACCGTGGCTTACGCGCAGGAACTCCTCGACAAGGGGATGGCGTTTCACGCGCACGAGGTGTTCGAGGCGGCATGGAAGAACGGCCCACCGGACGAACGCTTGTTCTGGCAGAGCCTTGCCCAGCTGGCGGTCGGCATCACCCACGTGCAACGCGGAAACACGAAAGGGGCGCTCGGGGTACTGCGCCGGGCGCGTGCCGGCCTCGCCGACGACGGCTCGACCACCTACGGTATCGACGTCCGGGGGCTCGCCGACTACGCCGAGACGCTGATCGCCGACCTCGAGGCCGGGATCGCGATCGCGCCGGAGCGACTGCGGCCGCGCCTGACTACGACGTCCACCCTGGGCTAGCTCACCGACTGCAACCGCTGCGCCGGTGTGAACGTGACATCACCGAGCCCGAGGTGCTCGCGCAGCGTGTCGCCGGTGTACTCGGTGCGGAACAGCCCGCGCCGCTGCAGTTCGGGGACGACCGCGTCGACGAAGTCGTTGAAGGTGCCGGGCGTCTGCGCCGCCGACACCATGAACCCGTCGGCCTCGCCTGCGGTGAACGACTCCTCGATCTGGTCGGCGACTTGCTCAGCGGTACCGACGAATTGGGGTAGCAGCACCCCCTGGGCGTACCACTTGCCGATGTCGCGCAGGGTCAGGTTGTCGCGGTTGGCGACCCGTCGCGCCGTGTCGAACAGGCCCTGCGTTCCGGTCACCTGGACGTCTTCGACCGGAGCGTCGAGGTCGTAGACCGAGAAGTCGTGGTCGGTGTGCACCGACAGCGTGATGAGCCCGGAGATCGGATCGGCCAACTCGTTGTGAAACGCCTGCTTCTCGCGGGCGATCGACTCGGTCTCGCCGATGAACGGGATGAACGCCGGGAAGATCAGCACCTTGTTCGGATCGCGACCGAAATCCGAAGCGCGCGATTTGATGTCGTCGTAGTAAGCGCGCCTGCCCTCGGGTGTGGGGTCGATCTCGAAGATCGCCTCCGCCCAGCGAGCGGCGAAGTCCTTCCCGGTGTTCGACGAGCCGGCCTGAATCAGCACCGGCCTGCCCTGCGGTGAGCGCGGGACGTTCAGCGGGCCACGCGTCTTGAAGAACCGGCCGTCGTGCTCCACGGCCCGGACCCGCGACGGGTCGGCGAAGACGCCGTCCGTCTTGTCGAGTACCAGCGCATCGGACTCCCAACTCGACCACAACTCGAGTGCGGTGCGGACGAACTCGTCGGCGCGCTCGTAGCGGAACTCGTGGTCGAGATGGTCGTCGTGGCCGAAGTTCTGCGCCTCGCTCTGCGTCAGCGAAGTGACGATGTTCCACGCCACCCGGCCGCGGGTGATGTGGTCGAGGCTGGCGAAGATACGCGCCAGCTCGTAGGGATGAAAATAGGTGGCGGACTTGGTGATCGCGACACCCAGTTTGGAGGTCACCGCGCCGATGCTGGCCGCGACGATCGACGGGTCCAACGTCGCCGTCGCCTGGGTGCCGCGGCGCAGCGGCTCGGTGATGTCGTCGCCGAAGCGGATCGGCGCGGCGAGCAGGTCGGCGAAGAACACGAAGTCGAACTTGCCGCGCTCGAGGATGCGCCCGATGCGGTGGTAGTACTCCGGCGTGGTGAACCCGGTGTCGCTGGCGGGATGACGCCACGCCGCATGCGAATGGGTGACCTGTGACGCGATCTGGAAACCGCCCAGGTGTAGTTGACGCGACATGATGTGCTCCTGAAACGCGATTTGTGGAGCCTCACCGGCGGTCAGCGCCGCTGCGACTCCACAAATCGCTTGGGTGGATGAGGGTCAGAAGTAGGCGTTCGACGGAATCGGGGTGTCGTGCAGCAGGTTCTGCCCGATCACCCTGGCTTTGTAGACGACCGGGTTGTGCAACGTGATCGTGCGAATGTTGCGCCAGTGCCGGTCCAGATTGCGCTTACGGCTGGCGGCGCTGGCCCCGCCGAGCTCGAGCAAGCGCGTCGCGGCCTCAGGCGCCACCTGGTCCAGGTGCACCTTCACCTTCGCGACCTTCACCTGCGCTTCGGCGGCGAGGTCGGCATCCGGGACGCCGTCGACCTCAGACGCCGTCGCGGCGCCGATCGCGGCGGCCGCGTCGAGCACCGAGGCCCTGGCGATGTAAGCCGTGCTGGCCAACTCGCCGAGCAGCTTCTGATACAGCGGATCGTCGCTGGGCCGCTCGGTCAGCGCGTGGCTGAAGCTGCGGTCGCGTGAGCGCAGCAGTGCGACACCGTCGTCCACGACGGACTCGAGGATGCCGGCCACCACCGCGTGGATGAACAGCTGCAGCGAGGCGTACTGAACCGTCGGCACCGGGTCGGCGTCGTAGGGCGTGTCGCTGAGCACCTCGTCCGCGGCGACCGCGACATCGGTGAAGACGGTCGTGCCCGTGCCGGTGCGGCGTTGGCCGAAGCCGTCCCAGTCGTCGATGATGCGGACACCCTCGCGGTCGGCGGGCACCACCACGTTCGCGACGGAATCGTGGTCGGTCGTCGCCGTCACGGTGAGATAGTCGGAGAACAACGTCCCTGTGCTGTAGAACTTCTCACCGTCGAGGCGGTACGCCCCCGGGTTGGCGGGGTCGGGCAGCAGCCGGGTCTTGAACACCAGGCTGCCGACGGCCAGCGAGCCCTTCTCGCTGAACGCGTTGCCGAAGACCTTGCCCGCGGCGACCTTCTCCAGCCACGCCTGCGATGTCGGCAGATCGACCGTGCGCAGCCGTTCCTCGACGAACCAGAAGTGGGTGCGGAAGATGTGCGCGACGATCGGGTCGGCGTGCGCGACGTCGATCACGGCGGAAAACAGCTGCGGCACGCTGAATCCCGCGCCGCCGGCGTCGGCAGGCAACCGCAGGGTTCCGAAGCCGGCGTTCTTCAGCGCGGCAACCGCGTCGAAGGGGTTTTCGTCGTTGAGGTCTCGGTCGCTGGCGCCTTCGGCGATGCGGGCGAGCAGCTGCGTCCACTCCGGTGTGCCCGGAAGTGCGCGTGTGGGGAGATCGGCCGTTGTCATGGCGTTTGTTCTACCGACGGCCCGCATCGCGAACACTGCTTTGGCTCACCGAGAGCCTAAGGCGCTGCGGTGCTCAGTCCGCCAGCGCCAGGACCTCGTCGAACCCTTCGACCAAGCACCGATGAAAGAGGTCGTAGTCGGGTATTGCGCCGGTGTCGAGGTTCAGGCCGAGATGACAGGTGTCGGCATAGGTCAACAACGTCACGTTGACGGCCGCGCCGATGGTCGGGCCGAATGCGTACTGGGCGGTGACCCGTGCCCCACCGAGGTACACCGGGACGGGGATGCCCGGGACGTCGCTGGCGACGAAGTCCACGTGGCGCAGGATCGAGCCGATGTACCAGCGGGGCATCATGTTGAGCACTCCGGCGATCGTCTGTGTGTGAGGGATTGAACGCTCATGACGAACTGCGCTTGTGCGGGACCGGATTTCGCGAATCCGCTGTGCGGGATCGGCAAGGCCGGCGGGGATGTCGAACCGCATCAGCGTTATCCGGTTGCCGCCCATCTCCTCTCCCGTGGTCCGCAGGTTGATCGGCATGGTCAGGTGCAGCTCGTCGATGACGACGTCGTGCGCCTCGTGGTAGCGACGCAAGCCGCCGGCGACTCCGGCGACGAAGGCATCGTTGAGCGCGCAGTCACACCGGTGCGCCGCCTCGCGGAGGCGTTGCAGTGAGACATCGTGCACGCCGAGGCGACGGACGAGACTGCGGTCGGTGATCAGGGGTGACCCCGTGCTGTTCACTGGACGGACCGTGCGGTAGACCGACGCGGCCGTCGCCGTTGCCTCACCCAGCGTGGCGAGGGGGCTTCGAACGCCTCGCTGCAGCCACTTCGGCGCCGACTTGGCCGCGGTACTCAGGGCGGCACCGGCCAGCTCCGCGTTGTAGCGCAATGCATCACGGTACGCGCCGAGCCATGAGTCGGTGGTGGGTTGGGGCGGCGCTTCGGGCGGGGGCGGGTCGTCCTTCGGATGCGGTTCGAGGTCGAACAGGATCATGCCGATCTGGATGCCACCGACGCCGTCGGTCAACGCGTGGTGGAACCGGCACACCACCGCCGCCGCATCGTTCGGCAATCCGTCGATCAGCGTGACCTCCCAGAGAGGACGGGCCCTGTCGAAATCGGCCATCTCCGCCAGTCGGGCCATCTCCAGCACGGTGTCCACCGTGCCGGGAGTCGGAGCGGTCACCCGCCGCATGTGGAAGTCGAGGTCGAAGTCGGGCGCCGGCTCCCATCGTGGCGGTGCCGGCGGCGGCGATCGCACGACTCGCTGCCGCAACATCGGCAGCATGCGGCTCATCCGGTCGAACCGGCTGCGCAACTCGGCCCAGTCCGGAACTTCGTCGAGCAGAATCACCGTCACCACGGTCGACCTCAACCGCGGGTCCGTTTCCATCGCCCAGGTGAAGGCGTCTGTATTGCGCATGAATGCAGTCATCGTCGGCTCCCGCACCCACGCTACGGCTGCTTGCCAGCGGGGCGAAGCGCCTGCTGTAACGAAAGGACCTAAGCCCCCAAAGGTGTGACGAAGGTCCTGGGACGCCAAGGCGTTACGGCTTCATGAAGCCGATCTTCGTGTAGTCCGCGTCGGCCAGCCCAAACGCCCCGTAGTTCGCCAGATTGCTTCGCACCGCGATGTTTCCCGGCGACTGGGTCAACGGCAGACTGAACACCTCGTCGAACAACATCTTGTCCAGCTCGTTGGCCAGCTGCCGGGCCTTGGCCGGATCCAGCTCGCCGACGGTCTGCTCGATCTTCTCGTCGATCTCCGGGCTGCTGATCTTGCCGAAGTTGCTCTCGGCCCCGGTGCGATAGATCTGCGTCAGGCTCGCGAGCGGGAAAGCGTCGCCGCTCCACGAGAATTGGGCGATGTCGAAGTTGCCGACGGTGACGTAGTCGGTGAAGAAGCCGGCCGCCGGGCGGACGTCCAACTCGAGTTTGACCCCGATCTGGGCGAGGTTGTTCTGCGCGATCTGCCCGTACTGCCGGGTGCTGAGCGAGTCGAACAGCACGTCGCGGATCACCAGTTGGCGGCCGTCCTTTTCGCGGAACTGGCCGTTGAGACGCCAGCCCAGCGCGTCGAGTTCCTGCTTGGCCTTCTCCGGATCGAAGGCGACCTCGCCGCTGTTGTCCTGGTAGCCCTCCTGGCCCGCAACGAAGATGTGGTTGTTCAACGGCGCCGGATTGTCGGCGAGGCCGCGCTGGGTGACCTCGGCGATGGTCTTGCGGTCGATGCCCTTGGCGATCGCGCGGCGCAGTGCGGGGTCGGCCAGGATCGAGCCGGGGGAGCCGTTGAACGTGAAGTGGTACCAGGCCAGGCCGGGCGCCCGCCGGACGCTCACGCCCTCCGTGCGCCGCGCGATCTGCATCTCGTCGAGGGTCGCCAGTCCGGTGGCATCGATGGTGTTGTTCTGCAGCGCCGGGATGCGCGCGGCGTCGTCGAGGACGAGGAACGTGATGCTGTCCAGCAGCGG
The DNA here is from genome assembly GCF_001050035.1 of Mycolicibacterium komanii. Next base: position 82,989 of record NZ_CVTA01000012.1, on the reverse strand, counting down.
CTGCTCACCCCACCATTTGGGGTTGCGGGTCAACGTGATTCGCTTCGCCCCGCGATCGAGGTTGGAGACGATGAACGGTCCCGCCGACGGCCCGGGGCCGTTCAGTTGGCCCTTGTTGAAGACCTCCGGGTTCTCCGTCGAACTCTTCGGCAGCAGCACGGTGCTCCCGGCGAACATCCCGCGCCAGTCGGACCACGGCTTGGCGAACGTGATGACGGCCTGGCGGTCGTCGACGCCGCGCTCGACCTTCTCGACCCGATCGCTGCCGTTCGTCGCGGCGATCGCGTACCGATCGTCCTTGCCGCTGGTGGCGTTGATCTGGGACTGGATGTCCTCCCAGGTGATCGGTGTGCCGTCGCTCCACACCGCCTTCGGGTTGATCGTGTAGGTCACCACCTGCGGGTCGGCGCTCGTCAGCTCCACGCTGGTGAAGTAGTCGGTGTTGACGGTGGCCGAGCCGTCGGGCCCGATCCGGAACGCACGCGGCATCGTCGGCTTCAGCACCGAGTTGGTGTCGCCGGTGTTCCCGTCGATGTGCAGCGGGTTGAAGTTCGGCGAGAAGTCGTTGAGCGCCAGGCGGAGGGTGCCGCCCTGTTGGAGGTTGGCCACGTCCTGCGGGTTCGTGTCGTTGGTGGTTCCGACCGTCGCCTCGCCGCCGGCCGAGGGGGGCGGCTCGGAACCGCCGGAGCATGCGGTCAGGGTCAGCGCGGCGATGGCGGTGGCCGCAGCGAAGCGTCGGAAAATTCTTGCCTCCACCGGTCCTCGCTTCGCTGCGATCCTCACTCGCGCTCGCCTTGGGGTGCTCATGCGCTCCGACTTTAGCTGCGATTCACCTGCGGTTGCGGCACCGCGGCGAGCAATCGTCGGGTGTAGTCGTGCGCAGGGTCGGTGAACACCTGGTCGCCGTCGCCCTGTTCGACCACCGTGCCCTTGTACATGACGACCACCCGGTGGGCGAGGTGGCGGACCACCGAGAGGTCGTGCGAGACGAACAGGTAGGACAGCCCGAACCGTTGCTGAAGATCGAGCAACAGGTTGATGATGCCGGCCTGGATCGAGACGTCCAGCGCCGAAACCGGTTCGTCGAGGGCGAGGATCTTGGGCTGCAGCGCGAGCGCCCGCGCGATGCCGATCCGCTGCTTCTGCCCGCCGGAGAACTCCGCCGGATAGCGGGACGCGTCTGCGCGCTGCAGACCGACGATGCCGAGCAGCTCGCCCACCCGTTCGTCGCGTTCGTGTTTGTCGAAACCGTTGGCCTGCAACGGTTCGGCGAGCACATCGAACACCGGGAGCCGTGGGTCGAGGGAGGCCACCGGGTCCTGGAACACGACCTGCAGGTCGCCCCGCAGCGCCCGTCGTCCCTGCCGGTCCAGCGTCGCCACATCCTTGCCGAGCACCTCGATGGAGCCGCCCTCGGGCGCGGTCAACTGCAGAATCTGATGCAGTGTCGTCGACTTACCCGATCCGGACTCCCCGACGATGCCCAACGTGCGGCCCTGCTGCAGTTCGAAGCTGACGCCGTCGACCGCGCGCACCTCACCGACCTGGCGGCGGAACACCACACCCTTGGTCAGCTTGTAGGTCTTGACCAGATCGTCGACGCGCAACACGACGGGTGCCTCGGCCTCCGGCGGCGTGTCGGGCGGGGCCGTCGACACGCCGTAGATGTCGGCGGCGCTGCGACCGACGACGTGCTCGGTGCGGATGCAGGCGGCGCGGTGGCCCGTCTCGGAGTTGACCGGCAGCAGTTCGGGCTCGGCGGCGCGGCAGTCGTCGATGGCCAGCGGGCACCGCGGCGCGAACGGGCAGCCGGGCGGCAGCGCGGCCATCGACGGCGGGGCGCCCGGTATCGGCACCAGGCGCGAGCCCTGCGCCGCGTCGAGGCGGGGCACCGAGCCGAGCAGCCCGACCGTGTAGGGCATGCGCCGGTCGCGGTACAGCTGCTCGACGCCGGCCACCTCGACCGCCCGGCCCGCGTACATCACCAGCGCGCGGTCGGCGAACTCGGCGACCACCCCGAGGTCGTGGGTGATGATCAGGACGCCCGCGCCGGTGACGTCGCGCGCGGTCTTGAGCACCTCGAGGATCTGCGCCTGCACGGTGACGTCCAGCGCCGTCGTGGGCTCGTCGCAGATGATCAGGTCGGGATCGTTGGCGATGGCGATGGCGATCACCACCCGCTGGCGCTCGCCTCCGGACAGTTCGTGCGGGAACGACTTAGCGCGACGGTCGGGCTGGTTGATGCCGACCAACTCGAGCAGTTCCACCGCACGCTTGCGGGCCGCCCGCCGGCCGGTATCGCGCTGATGGATCTCGATGGCCTCGGCGATCTGGTCGCCGACGGTGTAGACGGGGGTGAGCGCCGACATCGGATCCTGGAACACCGTGCCGATCGTCTTGCCGCGGATCGCCGACATCCGTTGATCGGACAGCCCAATCAGCTCGTCACCGTGCAGCCGAATCGAACCGGAGACGTCGGCGTACTCGGGAAGCAGGCCGACGACGGCCATCGCGCTGGCAGATTTACCCGCTCCGGATTCTCCGACGAGCGCGACGACTTCGCCCTTGCCGACGTCGAAGTTCATGCCGCGCACCGCTTTCACCGGCGCCGCATCCGTCGGGAAGGCGACGGTGAGATCGCGGACCTCGAGCAGGCTCATCGCTTGCGCCTCCGAAGCTGACGCGCACCCGGATCGAGCGCGTCGCGCAAACCGTCACCAACCAGGTTGGCGCACAGGATGATCAGTACCAGCACGCCGCCGGGGAACAGGAAAAGCCACGGGAACGTCGTCGCGGATTTCGTGCCGTCGGCGATCAACGTGCCCAGCGACACGTCGGGCGGCTGGATGCCGAACCCGAGGAAGCTCAAGCCGGTTTCGGCCAGCACCGCCACGCCGACGTTGAGCGCCGTGTCGATGATGATGATCGACGCGACGTTCGGGAGGATGTGGCGGATGATGATGCGCCAGTCGCTGACGCCCATATAGCGTGCGGCGGCGACGAATTCGCGATCACGCAGGCTCATCGTCATACCGCGCACGATCCGCGAGCTGATCATCCAGCTGAACAACGCCAGCAGCAGGATCATCCAGACGATGTCACCCTTGGTGCGCTGCACGACGATCGAGATCAGCAGGAAGCTCGGCACCACCAGCATCAGGTCGACCAGCCACATCAGGGCCGGGTCCCGCCAGTCGGCGAAGTAACCGGCGATCGTGCCCACCGTCGCCGCGATGATCGTCGAGATGAACGCGACGCACACACCGATCAGCATCGACTTCTGCATGCCCCGCAGCGTCTGCGCGAACAGGTCCTGGCCCAGCGCATTGGTGCCGAACCAGTGGTCGGGGCTGGGCGGCTGCTGCAATGCGAAGTAGTCGAGATCGCTGTAGCTGTACGGCAACAGCGGCGGCAGCGCGTAGCAGCCGATGAACAACAGCGCCAACAGGATCAGCGAGATGACCGCGGGCTTGTTGCGCAGGAACCGGCGGAACACCAGCGACCGTCGCGACGCGAAACCGGAGGCGGTCAACCCGGACTGTGCGGTGGTCGAGGTCTCACTCGTGACGGGTTCGGTCATGACACCCGCACCCTCGGATCGAGCGCCGCGTACACCACGTCGGAAAGCAGGCCCGCCAACAGGATCATCGCGGCGGACAGAACGGTGATCGCCGCGACGATGTTGATGTCCTGGTTGCCGATGCCGGTGACGATCCACTCACCGACGCCGTACCAGCCGAAGATCTTCTCGGTGAAGACGGCGCCGGTGACCAAACCCGCGACGCTGTAGGCGAACAACGTCGCCATCGGAATCAGCGCTGTCCGCAAGCCGTGCTTGACCAGCGCCCGTCGCCGCGTCAGACCCTTCGCCCGGGCGGTGCGGATGAAGTCCTGCCCGAGGACGTCCAGCATCGCGTTGCGCTGATACCGGCTGTAGATGGCGATCGAGGAGATCGCGAGCGTCATGCTCGGCAGCACCAGGTGCTGCAACCGGTCGACGAACTGATTCCACGCTCCCTCGATGGGAAACGACGACGTCTCACCGGTGTATTCGAATATCCGCACGCCCAACACGTTGTTCACGCCGAGCGCGGCGAGGATGAACAGGTTGGCCAACACGAACGTCGGCGTGCTGATCACCAACAGCGACAACACCGTGACCACGCGGTCGCTCAGGCGGTACTGCCTGATAGCGCCCCATGCCCCGGCGGCCACGCCGACCACGGTGCCGACGACCGAGCCGATCACCAGCAGGCGCAGGCTCACCCCCACCCGGCGCCAGAGCTCGTTGGTGACCGGTTGTCCGCCGACCGTCATACCGAAGTCGCCGCGAACCGCCCCGGACGCCCAGTGGACGTACTGCTCTAGCACGGGTTTATCGAGGCCCAGTTCGACGCGCTTGGCGTCGATGACCGTCTGGGGCGGGCGGGGGTTGCGGCTCTCCAAGCTGTCGAGGGGGTCGAACTGCCACGACGCGAGCAGGAAAACCAGGAAAGACGCCAACCCCAGCAACACGACGTAATTGAGCAGTCGGCGCGCCAGAAACCGCGTCATGCGGAGGATCCGTCCGTCGGCTGCATGCGCTCAGGTTAGGAGATGACGGCACCGATGACCGTGATGTGGGCCTTCGCAGCGCGCCGAGCTGGCCATTTTGGCGAACTTGCACCTGGGTCGCAGCGGGCGTCCAGCTTCGGCTGGTTCAGTCGAGAGGCATCTGCGATTTCACCGGTGGCCGCGCCGACGGGGCGACTGGGCAACCACGGATGGAGGAATTCGGATGGCACGTCACAGGGCGCGACGCAGTACCAGGATCCGTGCGGTCTCGGCCGCGATCGGCGGCGGCGCGATAGCCGCGATGGCCGTACTCGGAATGGCGGCCGAACATTCGACCACCGGTCCGGCGACCGCTAAACCGGCCATGACGGTCGGCTCGACGAGCAAGCAGACCACGCCCGCCAAGGCTCCAGCCGTCGGGATGGCGAAGCCCGCCATCAAAGGCCCGGCGCCCCTGCCGTCGGAGGAGGAAGCCGCCAAGTAGCCCGGCTATCCGTTTCATGCGCCTCCCGTTCGGTTATCCAGCACGTTAAGGGTTCGACGACGAGCCCTGTATGCGCTGCTAGACGGGCTGCGACGCCGGTCGCGCCCACCGGACCAAACGGAGAGGTCGAAGTGAACACGAAACAGGTGAAGGTGCTCTCGGCGGCGGTCGGAACCAGCGCCCTGTTGGCGATGGGCGGGTTCTCGCTCGCGTCCACCACCGCTGCTCAGGACGACGAACCGCCCGTGACCCCGGGCCCGGTGACCACGTCGGAGATCACGACCGGCGAGACCAGCACTCAGACGGGTGCTCCCGAGACCCCGACGACGTCGGTGGCCACGCCTCCGGTCACCGCAGAACCGCCGCCAACGGCCTAATTTCGCGTGTCGATGCTGGTCGCGGTCGGCGCGCCGTCGGTTCGCGTTCCGCGGACCGTGACCGTGTCGTTGACCGCCAACGGCTGATCGACCACGCGCGTCGAGTACGTCTGCGTGAAGCCGTCAGCACTGCGAACCGTGACGGTTCCCGGGGCCGTCGCCGTGACCGTCCCGGTCTGCGTCAACACGGTGGTGAACTCGCCGGTGCCCTCCGCCAACACGAATTCGCCGTGCAGTGTCGGCGCCGAATCCACCCCGGGCGGGCCGCCGGTCGACCACGGCGGTGGGTTCATGCCGGGTGGACCGCCGCCGTGCCAAGCCGGGACGCCAGGTGGCGAACCGCCGTCGGTGGCCGCATAGATCGCCGCTCCGCCGAAGGCCGCTATCACCGCCGCGACCCCGAGCGCCAGGACGGTCTGGCGCCGACCCCACCGCGGCTCTTTCTGCTCGGGCGCACCCCATGTGGGGTCGGGTGTCTCGACACTCACGCCGTCCACGGTGCCCGCGATCGATGTGCGCCCGCTGTGTGACGGATCAGTCGTTGCTGTGGACCCATCCACAGCTCGCACATAGGAATGGCACAGGAACCACTCATGGCCGCTGCGGATAATGACCCCGTGGCCACCTCCCGTTCCTCAGGCGTCAGCGAGCAGGACACCGGGCGGGTCGTCATGCGCCGAGCGGACGGGAAGCCGATCCACGTGCTGGTCGTCGACGACGAACCGGTGCTCGCCGAGCTGGTGTCGATGGCGCTGCGCTACGAGGGCTGGGATATCGCGACCGCGGCCGACGGGGCGTCGGCGATCGCGTCCGCGCGCGAAACGCCGCCGGACGTCGTCGTGCTCGACGTGATGCTGCCCGACATGAGCGGGCTCGAGGTGCTTCGCAGGCTGCGCGAGCAGATCCCGGGTCTGCCGCTGCTGCTGTTGACGGCCAAGGATTCTGTCGAGGACCGCATCGCCGGCCTCACCGCGGGCGGCGACGACTACGTCACCAAACCGTTCAGCATCGAGGAGGTCGTGCTGCGGTTGCGGGCGCTGCTGCGGCGCACCGGGGTGGCAAGCGAATCGGGTGGCGCCAAGATCGTGGTGGGCGACCTGGTGCTCGACGAGGACAGCCACGAGGTGACTCGCGGGGGCGAACTGATCTCGCTGACCGCGACCGAGTTCGAGCTGCTGCGCTTCATGATGCGCAACTCCAAACGCGTGCTGAGCAAGGCCCAGATCCTCGACCGCGTATGGAGTTACGACTTCGGCGGCCGGTCCAACATCGTCGAGTTGTACGTCTCGTACCTGAGAAAGAAGATCGACAGCGGGCGAGAGCCGATGATCCACACCCTGCGCGGTGCCGGGTATGTCCTCAAACCCGCGCGCTGACGGGCCGTCCGGACCCGGTCACGGGCCGCCGACGCGCATCCGCTCCCCGCGGACGTGGTCGTTGCGCGCCCGCCTTCTCGCGTCCCAGGTTGTGCTCCTCGCGTTGGTGTGCGCCGCCATCGGCGTGGGCACAGTGCTTGCGCTGCAACACTTTTTGACCAATCAGCTCGACGAACGACTCCTGGAAACCGGACGGCGTTCGGCCGGCTTGTTCGAGTTCGGTCCGCCACCGCCTCCGGGATTTGCGCGGCCCGGTTTCCGCGAGCGCATGATCATCCGCGGTGAGCAGGGACCCGGACCCGCCTTCCTCAACGCGCCGGGTCAGGCCGCCGGGACGGTGGGCGTTGTGGTCTCACACGGCACCCCGGTCGATGCCGGGGTCATCACCGCCGACGGGACACGAAGCGAGATCAGCGCCACCGCGGCACACCAGCTGGCGCAGGTCACCGACGCTGCGCCCACGACCCTCGATGTCGACGGGCTCGGCCGTTACCGGGTGCTCGCCCTTCACGTGCATCGCCCCGGTGAGGCGATCGTGACTGGACTGCCGCTATCCGACGTCGACGACACGCTGCTGACCGTCACCATCATCTTCTGCGTGGTCGGCGCGACGGCGCTGCTCGGGGCGACCACTGCGGGAATACTGATCATCCGGCGCCAGTTCGCGCCACTGGCACGGGTTTCCGATGCGGCGCGACAGGTGGCCGACCTCGAACTCGAGCGCGGTGAAGTGCGCCTGCCCACGCCGATCGTCAAGGTGGACCCGGCGAGCGCGCACACCGAGATCGGCCAGCTCGGCTCCGCGTTGAACCGGATGCTCGATCGGATCGCGTCCGCGCTGTCCGCGAGGCACGCCAGCGAGACCCGGATCCGCCAGTTCGTCGCCGACGCCAGCCATGAGCTCCGCACCCCGCTGGCGGCCATCCGCGGCTATACCGAACTGGCACAACGCAAACGCGACGACGTACCCGATGACGTCGCCCACGCCATGAGCCGGGTGGAATCAGAGACCGCCCGGATGACCCAGCTCGTCGAGGACATGCTGCTGTTGGCGCGTCTCGACACCGGCCGTCCGCTCGAGCAGCAGCCGGTGGACCTGTCGCGCCTGATCGTCGACGCGGTCAGCGACGCGCATATCGCCGGGCCGGAACATCAATGGTCGCTGGATCTTCCGGAAGAGCCGGTGATGGTCGTCGGCGACGAGGCGCGTCTGCATCAAGTGCTGGGGAACCTGCTCGCCAACGCCCGCATCCACACTCCGCCCGGCACCTCGGTCACGACGTCGCTGAGCGTCGAGTCGGACGGAAGCGTGGTGTTGACCGTGGCCGACGACGGCCCCGGCATCCCGGCCTGGTTGCAGCCCGAGATATTCGAGAGGTTCGCCCGCGGCGACTCGTCGCGATCGCGCCGCGGTGGCAGCACAGGTTTGGGCCTGGCGATAGTCGCGGCCGTCGTCAGGGCACACCGCGGCGCCATCGATGTGCACAGCGCGCCCGGCGACACACGGTTCGTGGTCACCCTTCCCGATTCACAGCCGGCACACAGCGGGCCCAAGACCGGAACCTAGTTTTCGCGGCGACACTCGACCCGGTGACCGCCCTCGTTTCTCCGCGTGCGCAGAGGCGAGTCGCCCCGGCACGCCGGAACTCATGGGCCCTTTGCGACCACTCACGTCTGGGGCTGCCCATCCTGCTGGCGGCGACGGCGGTGCTGTACCTCTGGAACCTCTCGGCGAGTGGGTGGGCCAACGCCTTCTATTCGGCTGCGGCGCAGGCCGGTGCGAGCGACTGGACCGCGATGCTGTTCGGGTCCAGTGATGCGGCGAACGCCATCACCGTCGACAAGACTCCCGCAGCGCTGTGGGTCATCGACGTCTCGGTGCGGTTGTTCGGGCTCAACCCGTGGACTGTGCTCGTTCCCCAGGCGCTCGAGGGCGTCGCCGCGGTGGCGGTGCTGTACGCCGCGGTCTGCCGGATCGCCGGCCATGGTGCGGGCCTTCTGGCGGGTGCCGTCCTCGCGCTGACACCCGTGGCGGCGTTGATCTTTCGCTTCAACAACCCCGACGCCCTGCTGGTGCTCCTGCTCGTGGCCGCGGCCTACTGCATGCAAAGGGCCTGCGAGAAGGACGCCAGCCGGTGGTGGTTGATCGCCGCCGGCAGCGCGGTCGGCTTCGGCTTCCTCGCCAAGATGTTGCAGGCATTTCTGGTGCTGCCCGGGTTCGTCACCGGATATCTGATCGGCAGCCACCGGTCCTGGCGGCGACGGGTGCTCGACCTGCTGACCGCCGCCACGGCCATGGTGGTCTCGGGCGGCTGGTACCTGCTGCTCGTCGAGGTGTGGCCGCCGTCGTCACGGCCCTTCATCGGCGGTTCGCAGCACAACAGCATCATCGAACTGACCCTGGGCTACAACGGGTTCGGTCGCATCACCGGCGACGAGCCTGGCGGCTTGGGCAATCTCAACCACGATGTCGGCTGGGGCAGGCTGGTGGGCTACGGGATGGGGCAGGACATCGGGTGGCTGCTCCCGGCCGCGTTGATCTGCCTCGCCGCCGGGCTCGTTCTCGTCCGGCGGCGTCCGCGTACCGACCCGTTGCGAACCGCGCTGATCATGTGGGGCGGCTGGTTGATCGTGACGGCCGTGGTCTTCAGCTTCGCGGGCGGCATCATCCACTCGTACTACACGGTCGCACTCGCACCCGCGATCGCGGCGTGCATCGGTATCGGCGCAACCCTGATGTGGCGGAACCGTTTCGACATCAGGGTGGCGACAGCGATGGCGAGCACCGTGGTGGTCACGGTTTGGCTCGCGGCCGTTCTGTCGGCCAGGAACGTCGATTGGCTGCCGTGGTTGCGCGCGGCGGTAGCGGCCGGGGGAGTGGGTGCGGCGGTGTTGCTTCTCGGCGTGGGGAGGTTGCCGCGGTCGACGGCTGCCGCGGTGGCCGCGCTCGCTGTCGCGTCGTGTCTGGCCGCACCGGGCGTCTACTCCGTGGCCACCGCGGCGACCCCGCACAGCGGTGCGATCCCGGCGGTCGGACCGTCCGGCCGCGGTTTCGGCGGCCCGCCCGGACTGCTGGCCGCACCGACACCGGGACCTGCGTTGTCCGCGGCGTTGCGGGAGGATGCGGGTGCCTACACCTGGGTCGCGGCGGTGGTGGGCTCGAACAACGCCGCGGGCTACCAATTGGCCGCCGGCGCCCCGGTGATGGCGGTCGGCGGATTCAACGGCACCGACCCCGCACCGACGCTCGAGCATTTCCGCTCGCTCGTCTCCGCGCACCGGATCCATTACTTCATCGGCAGCCGCATGATGTTCGGTCGTCATGCGGTGAGCGGGAGTCGGGAATCGGCTGACATCACCGGATACGTCGAGACCCACTACTCGCCGATGACCGTCGACGGCGTGGTCATCTACGACCTCACCCGGCCGAACGATTCATAGCTCAGACACAGGTTCGGCCAATCGGGGACACAACATGGGCCTCGACCATGGAGGTCGTGACAGACATCGCGCTCGAGCGCCTGCGTTTCGAGTATCGGCCCAATGCTGCGGCGGCGGCCCGCACGGCCGGTGTCCCGGTCCTCGACGTCGTGGTTCCGGTGTACAACGAGCAGGACGATTTGGCGGAGTCGGTGCGCCGCCTACATCGGCATCTGCGTGAGGACTTCCCGTTTCCCTCCCGGATCACCATCGCCGACAACGCCAGCTGCGACGACACCCCGCGCGTGGCGGCCGAACTGGCCGCCGAACTGAGCGATGTGCGGGTGGTGCGGCTCGAGCAGAAGGGCCGCGGCCGGGCGTTGCACACCGTCTGGTCGGAGTCGGATGCGCAGGTGCTCGCGTATATGGACGTCGACCTGTCGACCGATCTCACCGCGCTCGCCCCGCTGGTGGCCCCACTGATCTCCGGGCATTCGGATTTGGCGATCGGGACGCGGTTGAGCCGCGGCGCGCGGGTCGTGCGTGGCGCCAAGCGCGAAGTCATCTCGCGCTGCTATAACCTCATCCTGAAATCAACGCTCGCGGCCCGGTTTTCCGACGCGCAATGCGGCTTCAAGGCCATCCGCTCCGACGTGGCCCGGCTGCTGCTGCCGCATGTCGCCGACACCGGCTGGTTCTTCGACACCGAACTTTTGGTGCTCGCCGAACGGAGCGGCCTGCGCATCCACGAGGTGCCCGTCGACTGGGTCGACGATCCGGACAGCCGCGTCGACATCGTCGCCACGGCCGCCGCCGACCTGAAGGGAATTGGACGCTTGTTGCGTGGATTCGGCAATGGATCGATCCCGGTACACGACATCGCCGCACAATTGGCACCGACGAAGGCTGCGGCCCCCGGTTCGTTGTTCCGCCAGGTCGTGCGCTTCGGTGCCGTGGGCGTCGTCTCCACCGCGGCCTACGTCGCACTGTTCATGCTCATGCACGGGTGGGTGGGAGCACAGGCGGCGAATTTGATCGCTCTACTGACCACCGCCGTGGCCAATACCGCCGCGAACCGCCGGTTCACCTTCGGCATTGGGGGTTTGGCCAACGTGACACGGCATCACGTCGAGGGGCTGATCGTCTTCGCGATCGCCCTCACCATCACCAGCGGCTCACTCGCCGCCTTGCACCTGCTGGTCGCCCATCCGCATCATCTGGTCGAGTTGACGGTGCTTGTACTGGCCAACCTGGCGGCCACCGCAGCGCGATTTGTGCTGCTGCGCGGCTGGGTGTTCCACCCCCGGAGAGCTCGAAACCGGTTGCAGAGCAGAGGAATCGCGCGATGACCGTCACCGACGAACTTCGTCCTGCGGCGTCGACGCCCGATGCCCCGGACGAACGGACCGATGCCCGCTGGACCCGTCCGGCCCTCGTCGCACTGTTGCTGGCGACCGCGGTGCTGTATCTGTGGGGTCTCGGCTCGAACGGCTGGGCCAACGACTATTACGCGGCCGCGGTTCAGGCCGGCACACAGAACTTCACGGCGTGGCTGTTCGGGTCCCACGATGCCGGCAATGCCATCACCGTCGACAAACCGCCTGCTTCCCTGTGGGTCATGGTGCTGTTCGGCAGGCTGTTCGGCTTCAACGCGTTCACCATGCTGCTTCCGCAAGCGATGATGGGTGTCGGCTCCGTCGCGGTGCTCTACGCGGCGGTGCGCCGAGTCAGCGGCCCTGTTGCGGGCCTGATCGCTGGTGCCGCACTGGCGCTCACACCCGTCGCGGCGCTGATGTTCCGCTTCAACAATCCCGACGCGCTGCTGGTGCTGCTGATGGTGGTCGCCGCGTACTGCGTGCTGCGGGCGACCGAGACGGCGAGCACCCGCTGGATGATGCTGGCGGGTAGTGCTCTCGGGTTCGCGTTCCTGACGAAGATGTTGCAGGCCTTTCTCGTCGTACCCGGTCTGGCGCTGGCGTTCCTGGTCGCCGCCCCTGTCGGGTTGTGGCGACGTATCGGTTCATTGGCAGCGGGTGCGGCGGCGATGGTCGTCTCCGCCGGGTGGTTTCTCGCCCTGGTCGAATTGTGGCCGGCCGGTTCGCGGCCCTTCATTGGCGGCTCCACGGGCAACAGCCTGCTGCAGCTGGCACTGGGCTACAACGGAATTGAGCGAATCGCCGGCGGTGGCGGACCCGGGGGCATGGGGCCCGGCCCGAGCGGGCCCGGCGGCGGACGGCCCCTGTTCTTCGGCGGCGAGCCCGGCATCGGCCGGATGTTCGGCGACTCGATGGGTACGCAGGCGTCGTGGCTGTTGCCCGCCGCGTTGATCGGACTGGTGGCGGGATTGTGGTTCACCCGACGGACCCCGCGAACGGCCGGCGTGCGTGCCGCGCTCCTGATGTGGGGTGGCTGGTTGCTGGTGACCGGCGCGGTCTTCAGCTTCATGGACGGCACCATCCACCCGTACTACACCATTGCGCTGGCGCCGGCCGCGGCGGCACTGGTCGGGATCTCGGTTCGAGAGCTGTGGCAAGGCAGGCGTTTTCCCGCCCCGCGGGCGGTGTTGGCGATCATGTCTGCGGCCACCGGCGTGTGGGCGTTCATCCTGCTCGACCGGACGCCGGACTGGTGGCCCGCGGTGCGCTGGGTCGTGTTGGTGGGTTCGGTGGTCGTGGCTTCGATACTCGCGGTCGGCGCCGACCGGCTCGGCCGCGCGACGACCGTGTCGGCGGTCGCCGCTTTAGTGTTCGGCGTGGCCGGTCCGACCGCGTACACGTTGGCGACGGTGGCCAACGCGCACGGCGGCCCGATGGTCGTCGCCGGTCCTTCCGTCGGCGTGCGCAGTTTCCACGGGGACGGGCCCGGGGGGCAGGCGCCGCCCGGCGGCCCCGGGCGGTTCGGCGCAGCCGCGGACAACCCCGCGCTCGAGAACATCGTCAGGGAGGCGCCGACCCGCTGGGCGGCGGCGACTGTCGGCTCGATGACAGCGAGCAGCCTCGAACTGAAGACCGGCGCGTCGGTGATGGCGATCGGAGGGTTCACGGGATCCGACGATTCGCCGACGCTCGAGCAGTTCCAGGCGTACGTCGGGCACCAGGAGGTGCGCTACTTCATCGCCGGCGGCCACGGCGGCCCCCCTCTCCGGAACCACGGCGAAGCCTCCGCGATCGCGACATGGGTACAGCAGAACTTCACCCCGATCGACGTCGGCGGCACCACGGTCTACGACCTGTTCGCACCGATCGTCAGGTGATTGGTGCAGCACGCTCGTCAATTATTTGATCTGCTTGATTTTCTTCGCTCTGTCGGGGCGCGGGCGGTTATATGGTCGACCCCATGTCCGTGACCGACGAATACCTGAAGAACAACGAGGAGTACGCCAAGACGTTCTCCGGTCCGCTCCCGTTGCCGCCGAGCAAGCACGTCGCGGTGGTGGCGTGCATGGACGCCCGTCTCGACGTCTACCGGATCCTCGGTCTGCAAGACGGCGAGGCGCACGTCATCCGCAATGCGGGCGGCGTCGTCACCGACGACGAGATCCGGTCGTTGGCCATCAGCCAGCGGCTGCTCGGCACCAAGGAGATCATCCTCATCCACCACACCGACTGCGGCATGCTGACGTTCACCGACGACGGGTTCAAACAGCAGATCCAGGATGAGATCGGCATCAAGCCCGAGTGGGCCGCCGAGTCGTTCGTCGATCTCGAGGTCGACGTGCGGCAGTCACTGCGCCGCATCGAGGCCAGCCCGTTCGTCACCAAGCACGAGTCGTTGCGCGGGTTCGTCTTCGACGTCGCCACCGGCCGGCTGAACGAGGTCACGCTGTAGCCGTAGCCCACCCGTTGCGCGAGCGTGCGTGTTTGCACACGACACGCCGCAAAAAAACAGCACTTCGCGGTCGCTCGCGGCCGTCGAGCGTGCGCTAACCGATCTTGTAGGTCGCGATCGCCTTGGCCACGGCGTCGCCATCGGCGTTCACGACGTCGACGTCACAGTTGACCAACGTCTTGCCCGGGCGCAGCACCCGCCCGATCGCGACCAGGTCACACGCACGCGCCGGCGCGAGGAACTGCATCGACATCGACGTCGTGACCCCGCGCAGTGACTCCGGCACCGCGGCCTGCGCCCACGCCGCGGCCATCACTGCAACGTCGGCCAACGCCGCGATTGCGCCGCCGTGCACCATGTCGCCCATGGTCACGTTGGACTCGTCCCAGGGCAGCCGCAGCCGGACCTCGTCGCCGTCGAGCCGCTCGGGAACGATGCCGAGCTTGGCGACGAACGGGGACTGGGGGATGAACTGCGCCATGACGTCGGCGCCCGACTGGGGTGGGGAAGTGGTGGTCATGGGTCGAGTATTGACGGCCGTCGCACGAATTCAATTACCTCGTGGGTAGGCACTGTGCGCACGCTCGCCGCGGTCGAGCGTCCGCGAAGTGCCGACAAAGTGCGGCGTGTCGGGTGCAAACACGGCCGCTCGCGCTCCGAGGGATAGCGCTCGCGCGTTGACACCCCGTGCGACCTCGGTGTCTAATATCCGGGTAATGATCGTAAATATGGTCATTCCTACCAACTTTACGAGGAAATCATGACGGCCACCACCGAACAAGTCCACGCGGGGCGCTACGAGCTCAGCCATCTGCGCTCATTGGAAGCGGAAGCCATCCACATCATCCGGGAGGTGGCCGCGGAGTTCGAGCGGCCGGTGCTGCTGTTCTCCGGCGGTAAGGACTCCATCGTGATGCTGCATCTGGCGCTCAAGGCCTTCCGGCCGGGCCGGCTGCCGTTTCCGGTCATGCACGTCGACACCGGGCACAACTTCGACGAGGTGCTGCAGACTCGCGACGAGCTCGTCGAGGAGTTCGGCGTTCGGCTGGTCGTGGCCAAGGTGCAGGACGACATCGACGCCGGGCGTGTGGTCGAGACGATCCCGTCGCGCAATCCGCTGCAGACGGTGACCCTGCTGCGTGCCATCCGCGAGAACAAGTTCGACGCCGCGTTCGGTGGCGCGCGCCGCGACGAGGAGAAGGCGCGCGCCAAGGAGCGGGTGTTCTCCTTCCGCGACGAGTTCGGCCAGTGGGACCCGAAGGCCCAACGGCCCGAGCTCTGGAACCTCTACAACGGCCGCCACCACAAGGGCGAGCACATCCGCGTGTTCCCGCTGTCGAACTGGACCGAGTTCGATATCTGGTCCTACATCGGCGCCGAGAAGATCAAGTTGCCGTCGATCTATTACGCCCACCGCCGCAAGGTGTTCGAGCGCGACGGAATGCTGCTGGCCGTGCACCGGTACCTGCAACCGCGCAAGGACGAGGAGGTCGTCGAGAAGACCGTGCGGTTCCGCACCGTCGGCGACGTCACCTGCACCGGATGCGTGGAGTCCCGTGCCGCAACGGTTTCCGAGGTCATCGCCGAGACGGCGGTGTCGCGGCTCACCGAACGTGGCGCGACGCGCGCCGACGACCGCATCTCCGAAGCCGGCATGGAAGACCGTAAGCGAGAGGGTTACTTCTGATGACGAGCACCACCGAGCGGCCGGCCGCCAATTCGCGGCCCGCCGCGACGCTGCTCCGGATCGCCACCGCGGGGTCCGTCGACGACGGCAAGTCGACGCTCATCGGGCGCCTGCTGTTCGACTCCAAGGCCGTCATGGAAGACCAATTGGCTTCCGTCGAGCGGACGTCCAAGGAGCGCGGTCACGACTACACCGATCTCGCGCTGGTGACCGATGGCCTGCGGGCCGAGCGTGAGCAGGGCATCACGATCGACGTCGCCTACCGCTACTTCGCAACGCCCAAGCGCAAATTCATCATCGCCGACACTCCGGGGCACATCCAGTACACCCGCAACATGGTCACGGGTACGTCGACCGCGCAGCTGGCGATCGTCCTGGTGGACGCGCGCCACGGCCTGCTCGAGCAGTCGCGTCGTCACGCGTTCCTCGCGTCGCTGCTCGGCATCCGGCACATCGTGCTCGCCGTGAACAAGATGGACCTGATCGATTGGGACAGAGAGCGATTCGAGAAGATCCGCGACGACTTCCACGACTTCGCCGCGCGCTTGGACATCCATGATGTGACGACGATTCCGCTGTCGGCGCTCAACGGCGACAACGTCGTCACCAAATCCGACAAGACGCCGTGGTACGAGGGCCCGCCGCTGCTGGCACACCTCGAAGAGGTGTACATCGCCGGCGACCGCAATCTCGTCGACGTCCGGTTCCCCGTCCAGTACGTGATCCGCCCGCAGTCGCTGGAACACCACGACCACCGCAGTTACGCGGGCACCGTCGCCAGCGGGGTGATGAGAGTCGGCGACGACGTCGTCGTGCTGCCCGCCGGTCTGACGTCACGCATCTCGGCGATCGAGGGTCCCAACGGTCCGATCGACGAGGCGTTCCCGCCCATGGCGGTGGCGATCAGCCTGACCGACGACATCGACATCTCGCGCGGCGATTTGATCGCTCGTCCGAACAATCAGCCCCGGGTGGCACAGGAATTCGACGCCACCGTCTGCTGGATGGCCGACGGGTCCGCGTTGGAACCCGGCCGCGACTACCTGATCAAGCACACCACCCGCACGACGCGGGCGCGGGTGACGGCGTTGGACTACCGGCTCGACGTCAACACTTTGCACCGGGACAAGGAAGCGACCGCGCTCAAACTCAATGAGCTGGGCCGCATCTCGCTGCGGACGCAGACGCCGCTGCTGCTCGACGAGTACAGCCGCAACGCGGCCACCGGCTCGTTCATCCTGATCGATCCGCACACCAACGGCACGGTCGCGGCGGGCATGATCCTGCCGCAGGTCACCGCCCGCACCTCGAGCCCGAACACCGTCCGACACGAGTCGCTGTGCAAGGCCGAGGACCGCCTGAGCAAGGGCAGGACGGTGTGGTTCACCGGTCTGTCGGGTTCGGGCAAGTCGTCGGTGGCGATGCTGGTCGAGCAGAAGCTGATCGAAAAGGGCGTTCCCGCCTACGTTCTCGACGGTGACAACCTGCGCCACGGGCTCAACGCCGACCTCGGCTTCTCGATGGCCGACCGCGCCGAGAACCAGCGCAGGCTGGCTCACGTTGCGGCGATCCTCGCCGATTCCGGACAGGTGGTGCTGGTGCCCGCGATCAGCCCGCTCGAGGAGCACCGCGCGCTGGCGCGGAAGGTGACGACCGAGGCGGGCCTCGACTTCTTCGAGGTCTTCTGCGACACGCCCCTGGAGGATTGCGAGCGACGCGACCCGAAGGGCCTGTACGCCAAGGCCCGCGCCGGCGAGATCACCCACTTCACCGGAATCGACAGTCCCTACCAGCGACCGAAGCATCCCGACCTGCGGCTGACCCCCGACCGCGACCCCGAGGAGTTGGCGGACATGGTGATCGCACTGCTGGAAGACCGTCAGTGAGCGATCACGATCTCGCTGCACAGCTGGCCACAGCGGCGGGACAGCTCCTGCTCGACGTGCGCACCGAGCTGGCCGACGCCACCGGGCCCGAGCGAAAAGCTGCCGGGGACAAGCGTTCCCACGACTTCCTGATGGAGGCCCTGGCGACCGAACGGCCGAACGATGCGGTGCTGTCGGAGGAGGGTGCCGACAACCCCATTCGCTTGCGCGCCGAACGCGTCTGGATCGTCGACCCCCTCGACGGCACCCGGGAATTCTCCGAACTCGGGCGCGACGACTGGGCCGTGCACGTCGCGCTGTGGGAGAGCGGTGAACTCGTCGCGGGCGCGGTGGCGCTACCGGCGCAGGGCATCACGTTGAGCACGCCCGCGGTACCGCAACCACCCGCCGCCCCCGACACGCCGCGGATCGTCGTGTCGCGCACACGGCCGCCTGCTGTCGCGCTCGCCGTGCGCGACGCGCTGGGCGGCGCGTTGGTCGAAATGGGTTCGGCGGGGGCGAAGGTCGCATCCGTCGTGCAGGGTCTGTCGGATGTGTACGTGCACGCGGGTGGGCAGTACGAGTGGGACTCGGCGGCGCCTGTCGCGGTCGCCCGCGCCGCCGGCCTGCACACCTCCCGCATCGACGGGTCGCCGCTGCTCTACAACCGGCCCGACCCGCTGCTGCCCGACCTCATCGTCTGCCGGCCCGAGCTTGCCGAAGCGGTGCTCGCCGTCACTCGTGATTGACTGTGTCCATGCGCATGTCGGCCAAAGCGGAGTACGCCGTTCGCGCAATGGTGCAGCTGGCCACCGCTGACGAGGGCATCCTCGTCACCACCGACGATCTCGCCAAAGCGCAGGGCATTCCGCCGCAGTTCCTGGTCGACATCCTCGCGGCGCTGCGCACCGACCGCCTCGTGCGCAGCCACCGCGGCCGTGAGGGCGGCTACGAGCTGGCCCGCCCGGCGAAGGACATCAGCCTCGCCGACGTGTTGCGCTGCATCGACGGCCCGCTTGCCAGCGTCCGTGACATCGGGCTCGGCGACCTGCCGTACACCGGCCCGACGACGCCGCTGACCGACGTCTGGCGTGCACTGCGCGCGAGCATGCGATCGGTGCTCGAACAGACCAGCGTCGCCGACGTCGCCGCCGATGCGCTGCCCAAACACGTCCGCAAGCTCGCTGACGACTACCGGGATCAGGAAACCAAGCGCGGCCACTCGCTCAACTAGCGTCGCGGGTCAGCCGGCGCCGGATCCGTAAGGCCGGGTGATGATCTCGAGGTAGTGGCCCGCCGGATCCTGAAAGTAGACGCCGCGACCGCCGTCGTTGTGGTTGATCTCGCCCGGCCGCATGCCGCGGGGGTCGGCCCAGTGCTGCAGGCCCCGCTCTTGGATCCGGCCGTAGATCTCGGAGAACTCGTCCTCGGACACCAGGAATGCGTAATGCTGCGGGCGGATCTCCTCATCCGGGCCGACCTGCGCGTAATCGAGGCTGGCGTCGTGCGCCAAGCCCACGGCCAGGAAATGGCCGAACTCCTCGGCAGGGGGTAGCCCGAACAACTCGGTGAAGAACCGGGCCGATTCCTCACGGTCTCTCGCGGCCACGATGGTGTGGTTGAACGTGATCGCCATACCGATTCAGTCAACCACCGTGGTGGTGCACCCGGCAACGATGCACGATGGACCCATGGCGGACATCGAGGTGCTCAACGGCCCGAGGATCACGGTGCGTGCGCCGACACTCGACGACGCCGAACCCCTCTTCGAGCGGGTCGCGTCGGATCCGGAGGTGACGCACTACATGGCGTGGCGAACGCACCGCGACGTCGGCGAGACCCGACGCGTCCTCACCGAAGTGTTCAACACCGGTGGTGAGACCACCTGGTTGATCGATCTGCGCGGCGACGGTCCGATCGGCGCGATCGGCTGGCGGCGACCGCAGCCGCACCACATCGACTTCGGCTACTACCTGGGTCGGCCGTGGTGGAAGCAGGGTTTCATGTCCGAGGCGGTACAGCTGCTGTTCGACAAGGCGCACCGTGATCAAACCCTGTACCGCATCTCGGCGTACTGCCACGTCGACAACGAGGCATCGGCGAACCTGCTCCGGCGCAACGGGCTCCACCTGGAGGGCCGCCTGGCCCGCTACACGCTGCTGCCGAACATCAGTGACGAGCCGCAGGACTGCCTGCTCTTCGCCAAGGCGGTGCGCTGATGTTCGATCTGCGCGACCTCACCACGGCAATTCTCGTTGCACCGATGGCCGGCGGTCCGTCGACTCCCGAGCTCGCCGCCGCAGGCAGCACCGCAGGTGGCCTGGGATTCGTGGCCGGGGGCTACCTCACCGCGCAAGCGTTCGCCGAGCGCATCACCGCCGCACAAAGCCTGACCACCGGCCCGGTTGGCGCCAATGTCTTTATCCCGCAACCGTCCGCGGCCACACCCCGGGCGATCGCCGACTACGCCGCGGCCCTGCGCCCCGACGCCGAACGCTACGGCGCCGCGCTCGGTGATCCCCGGTTCGACGACGACGCCTGGGCGGGCAAGCTCGAGGTTCTGCTCGATCTGAGGCCCGCGGTCGCGTCGTTCACCTTCGGCCTCCCCACCGCCGAGGAGATACAGCGCCTGCGTGCGGCCGGCATCACGACGGTGGGCACCGTGACGACGTTGGCCGAGGCGCGGCAAGCCGTCGAGCGTGGCGTGGATGCCGTGGCCGTTCAGGGGCCCGCCGCGGGAGGGCATCGCGGCACCTTCGACCCGACCGCGCGGCCATCCGACGTCCCGTTGGACGGACTTCTGGCATCGGTGCTCGCCGATGTCGACGTGCCCGTCGTCGCCGCGGGAGGCCTCATGAGCGCCGACGACATCGACCGGGTGCGGCGCGCCGGTGCGGTGGCCGCACAACTCGGCACCGCATTTCTCCTGGCGGACGAGGCCGGTAGCAGCGCCGTGCACCGCGCCGCACTACAAGACCATGCGTTCACCGAAACGGTTGTCACGAAAGCGTTCTCGGGCCGCTACGCGCGTGGACTGCGCAACCGGTTCGTCGACGATCACGAAGAGGAAGCACCGCTGGGTTACCCCGAGGTGCACTACCTGACCAGCCCGCTGCGGGCGGCGGCCGTGCGCGCGGGCGATCCGCACGGCGTCAACGTGTGGGCGGGTACCGGCTTCCGTGAGGCCAAACCGGGTTCGGCGGCCGACATCATCGGCAGGCTCCACTGAGGGGTCACTTCGGGGCGCTCAGCTCCAGCGCGATGTTGTCCGGGTCGCGGAATTCGAGGATGTACATCGGGCCGATGTCCTTGATCGGCTCGTGGGCGATGCCGAGATCATCGAGATGGCTTTCGGCGGAATCGAGTTCGTCCTTGCTGGTCAGCCGGAACGCGACGTGGTCGAGGCCGGTGCGGTTCTCGTCGAAGGTGTCGGTGCCCACCGGCCGGAGAGCGACCAGGACGCCACCGAGGTCGTAGATGACGCCGCCGTACAGGAAGCTCAACGTCTCGCGAGTGGCCGCATTGGCGCCCTCCGGGAGCTCGATGAACACGCGCCAGCCGAACACCGACTCGTAGAACTCCCGCGACCGTTCGATGTCGGTGACCGTCAGCCGGAGGTGCGCGATGGACGTGGTGGTGATCGCCATGTCCCACATGCTGCCAGCCGTGCCAGAATCGCCGTCGTGCAAATCGGAATGACGATGCCGGTCATGGAAGCCGACCTCGATGCGAAGACGCTCGAGACCTGGGCTCGGGTGATCGACGAAGGCCCGTTCTCGTCGTTGTGCTGGGGCGAGCGCATCGCGTTCGACAACCCGCACTCGCTGACGCTGCTCGGGGCGCTCGCCGCGTGGACCGATCGCGTCCGGCTTGTGACCACCGTCGTGGTCCCGCAGTTGCACGATCCCGTGATGCTGGCCAAGGCGCTGGCCACGGGCGACATGCTCTGCGGCGGCCGGCTGACGGTCGGGCTGGGCGTGGGAGGCAGGGAAGAGGACTACCGGGCGGTCGGCGCGGACCCGGCCGGCCAGACCATGCGGGGGATGGCCGATCGTGTCGCGGTGATGCGCAGGGTCTGGGCGGGGGAGAAGGTCACCGAATCCGTTCTCCCGGTCGGTCCGGCGCCGGTGCAGCCCGGCGGACCCACACTGTTGGTCGGCACGATCGGGCCGAAGACCGTCCGCAGTGCGGCCCGATGGGCGCACGGGCTGGCAGGCACGACTCTCGATCTCGACGTCGACCGGCAGAACGAACTGTTCGACGTCGCCCGCACCGCTTGGGCCGAGGCCGGTAAGCCCGCACCGCACCTGGCGACGTCGTTCTGGTTCGCAATCGGCGAGGGTGAGCAGCCCCGCGAGCAGGTACATCGGCATCTGCGGCGGTACATGAACTGGATTCCCGGCGACATCGTCGACGCGATGGCGCCCACGACGGGTTGGGCGGGCAATGAACAGGAACTTCTCGACGTTCTACGCCGGTTCGAGGACATCGGTACCCACGAAATTCACCTGATTCCAACGAGTTCGGACATCGAGCAGGTGCGCAAGGTCGCCGAGGTGATCAGCGAGTTCGCTCCGTAGGGCGGTTGACGCCCTGACGAGCGGCAATGGCAGGATGGGTCTGTCGGGGAAGTCGTGAGGGTCGCGTCGCGTTGGACTGCAATACGAGCGTTCATAGCAGCGGCGGGGGCAGATTGCCGAGAGGAAATCACGATGACGATGACAGGAATGAAGAGGTTAGCGGCCGGAGCCGTGATGGTCGGTGCGCTGGGATTCGCCTCAGTCGGCCTCGGCGCGAGCCAGGCCGTCGCCGACGACCACTGGTGGCACCCCCCGGGACCGGGGCATATCCACATTCCGGCGCCGCCACCGGTGCATGTCCACATCCCGAAGATTCCGCCGCCGGGGCATATCGCCCACATCCCCGGCGTGCCGCCGCCAGGACACTGGGACAAGCCCTGGAAGTGGTAGAGGCGAAGCGGGCCGTCGCGGCCTAGAACTTCAGGTGGTGGCTGGTGTCGCCGACCTGGTCGATGAAGATGGTGCGAGTGTCGAACCACCATGCGCCGTCGATGCGGTGGAACGTGTCGCGGTAACGACCGGTCACGATGACCTGCAGAGGTAGGTCCGGTGTCGCCTGCGTGACGCAGTAATAGGCGCTCGCGCGGGCGGTACCGGCCTCGTCGTCGACGTGCACGGTGACATTGGTGGTCAGGTGTTTGGTCTTCGGTGTGCCGTCGTCGTAGAGGCGCACCGCCATCTCGAACATCTCGCGTGCCCGGTTCGCACCCTCGAACACCGTCTCCGGCGGTCCGTTCTCGACGGCGTTGATCCGTCCGTGGGCGAAGAGCGCGCCCACGCCCTCGAGGTCGCCGGCATCGATTCGCTCGGCGTATGCGTAGACGAGATTCTCGATCTCGCGGGCGGAGTCGCTCATCGGCGAGTAGACAACCAGCACCGATGTGTCGTGTCAACGATCGCCGGCGCCGGGGTCGTCGCTAACCTCATGCGATGGCTACGAACTGGTCGCCGAGCAGGCTGGGCAATCTGAGCGGACAGCGGATCATCGTGACCGGCGCGACGAACGGTGTCGGGCTGGCGACGGCGCGGGCCTTGGCCGGTGCGGGTGCCCATGTGATCCTCGCCGTCCGCAACGCCGAACTCGGCGCGCAGCGGGCAGCGGAGATGGGCGGGGACACGTCGGTGGTCAAACTCGACCTCGCCGATCAGTCGTCGGTGCGCGCCTTCCCCGAGTTGCTCGAGGGCGACGTCGACATCCTCATCAACAACGCGGGTCTCGTCGCGCAGAACCGGCGCGAAACCGTCGACGGTTTCGAGATCACCCTCGGCACCAACTTCCTCGGACCGTTCGCGTTGACCAACCTGCTGTTTGGACGGGTGCGGTCGAAAATCATCAACGTGGGCTCCGACGCGCACAAGTCGGCGACGTTCGATTTCGACGACCCGCATCTGCGCTCGAGCAAATGGTCGGCGTTCCCGGCGTACGCCCGGTCGAAGCTGGCCGTGATGCTGTGGGGGCTCCAGCTCGATCGCCGGTTGCGTGAGGCCGGCTCGCCGATCACCAGCTACCTGACGCATCCCGGCTGGGTGGCGTCGAACCTGTCCAACGTCTCGGAAAAGCCGGTCATGGCGGCGTTTCACGGAGTGGTCAAGACGGTGGCGCGGGTGCTCGCCAACGACCTCGACGCGGGCGCCGCGCCGTCGTTGTACTGCATCACCGAGCCGATCCCGCCCGGCAGCTATGTCGGCATCGACAGCCGGTACGGCTTGAAGGGTGGGCCGACGCTCAGTGGTCGGGGCGCGGTCGCGTGCGATTACGACGACGCCAGCAGGCTGTGGGAGTTCGCCGAGAAGGAAACCGGTACGACGCTGCCCCTCTGAGCGATCAGGGCACCTTGCGATACCAGTGCACGACGTAGGCGACCATCGACGAGACAAGCGCGACGATGACCCACAGCACCAGAAGCTGGTCGACCCAGGCGCCCGGCGGCGGGGCTCCCGGCAGGATGTTTCGCAGCGGGACGACCGCGAAAAGCATTGCGGCATACCAGGTGAGCAGTGGCAACTGAAACTCCTTGCGGCCCGTCACCACTTGGAACGTCGTGAACACCGCCAGGGCAGGTAACGCAATCAGCACCAGGCAGATACCGATGTCGAAGGTCAGCGGTCCGAGCGCCCGTTTCAAGGTGACCTTCACCGAGTCGCCGCCACCGACCGAATCCGCCGACGCCGGCCCGTCGGTGCGAGTAAGCGACCAACCGTCGACCCAGCCTTCGAATTCCACTCGCGCAGGTACGAACTCGCGTTCATCGCCGGAGCCGACCATCACGTCGGCACTGATGAATTCGGTGCTGTAGGTGTCGAACGGCCAGATGTCGGATTCACCGCTGAGGTCGAGGCTCGTCGCCTCTTCGCCGGGGGATTCGCCTGCCGGCCAACGAAGGTCGCCCGAGGTGTTGAACGGGAAGATGCGCACGGTGATGTCGGTGGTGAGGACGTCGAGGCGTGGGTCCACCAGGGAGTCCTGGGGGATGACCAAGGCCTTCACATCGAGCTTGCGGTCGACCGTCTTGAGCGACTGCACGGTGAAGAGCACGACGGTTTCCGACCGGTTCTGCAGATCCGGCGGCTCCAGCTCCTGGGACGAAGCCGACAACCACCAGTAGGCGAAGGCTGTGCCGAGATAAGCGATCAGAAACACCGCGACGACGGCGACGACGGTCGACGCGCGCCGACTTTTCGCCGGTTCACGGGAATGCGTTGGGGTTGTCGATTCCACCCGCGCAGAGTAGCGGTGGGTGTTTCTTCACGTCGTTGTTTTAACGCGAAAATGATTTTCGAGAATTTGCGTTGGGGCACCATCCGCCTCGTGCGCCGCAACGCAGTTGAAGCCGGCCATGACACGCAGCAAACATACTGGTGAGGATGGTCGCAAACATCGGTCCACGCGCACCGCCCAGGTGAAATGTGCGGGGCGTGCCCATAAATGCTTTTCTTTGCAATCGGGTTCGTATTGCGGACAGGCGATCCGCTCATTTTCTGTCGTTGATGATCGGCTTTTGTTACGTAGTTACGGTGCAGATCTCCCCGCCCCAATCCGGCATCGCTTCTGGGGCGGCGCCGAAAAATATCCCGCCGATGGTCGAACGCTGCCGCAGTCTCGTATCGAATCCGGCATTCGATCTCGGGATCACGCGTCATCCTCGTCAACGCGGCGATACTCGGACTCGAAACATTCGAGAGCGTGGCGGCCGGCCGGCACGAGATGTTCAGCCTCGCCTACGACGTCATCTCGCGGCGTGAACTTCAGCGGACCCACCGCAACGATGCGTGAATCGGGCGGTTAACCGAGAATCCGTTCTGCCTCGCGGATTCCGCTGAGATAAGCGCCGTGGACGGTGCCGAAGAACTCGGGATTCGTCGCTTCACCCGCGAATAAGAGGCGTTCGTCGACGGGTTCGCCGAGAACGCTCATGTCGTCGGGGCTCGATCCCACCGCGATGAAGCTGTAGGAACCGAGGCTGTACGGGTCTGTGCCCCAACGGGTCACGATTGTTCCCGTCGGCTCGGGCGCGCCCAATGCCGCGACGACCTGAGCGACCGCATCACGGTCCGAAAGGGCTTCACGTGACCACGCGGCAACACCCGAACGCAGCCCGATCAGTATCGGCGTGTCCGACACAAGCAGACCGTTGACCAGTTCGCTGACGGGTTGATCCGCGCCGACGAGTCCGATCATCGAACGTGACTGTGGCCAGAACGGGTGGTCGAATGCGAGGACGACCTTGTTCAAAAGGCCGAAGCCGAGGCGCGCGATGGCGTCGCGCTTCGGTTGCGGCAGAGGAGGATCGAATGCGATCGCGTCGGCCTTGAGGACGCCGAGCGGTACGGTCACGACCACACGGTCCGCGGTCACCGGCCCGGCGGAGGTCTCGATCTGCACTCGATTGTCGTCGTAGGTGATCCGTTGCACCGTGGTGTTCTGCCGGATCTCGAGGCCGCGGGCGAGGTGTTGCGACAGTTGCGTATAGCCCCCGGGCAGTAGTACGTCGGGGCCGTCCATCTCGCCTTCGCTGCCGAACCATCTCAGCGACAATTTGTTTGGATCGGCGGCGTATTCGCCCGTGATCTGGGAGGCCACCAACCACGAGGTCAACGGATCGTTCATGTCGGCGACCTCGGTCAAGCCGTCGGCCACCGAGGCTCTGTCGTCGGCATCCGCGCTGAGCCCGTCGAGACCGATATCGATTCGGCCCCATTCGTTCAGGAGGCCTGCCGCGGCATCCGGATCGACTTCCTCGTGATCTTCGAACAACGCGAAATCGTCGAAGTCCGTCTCGACGGTCTTGGCGCCGACGTCGTCGGCCAATGCGGTGATCGGATTCCCTTGTGTGCCATGGATCCACGAAGCGCCGATGTCGATCGGCGCGCCGAGCGAGGAGTCGGTCCGCGTGCGGCCGCCGATGCGTTCGCGCGCCTCGAGGACGGTGACGCGCAAGCCGGCGTCCGCCAGTCGCCGGGCGGCGGCGAGCCCGGCGAACCCGGCGCCGATGACGACTACGTGCTCGCCGTCGGCATGGTGGTCGTCACCGCAGGCGGAGAGCAGGGTCGCGGCGGTGATCAACCCTGTGCCGGCGAGGAACTCGCGTCGGCCGATGATCATGAGCCGGACGATATCCGTGTGACTGTCGTGTGGACGCGGAATCGCACACCTCGACGCAGCGAGGTGTGGCCGGGCGGAACAGATTTCGGAGACGAGGTTTGGAACCGCGAAGAAGCGGGTACCGCCGATGAATTAACGATCTTGACAATAGGGCTGTTCCGCGACTTAAGTGGAAGGAACTGGTCGGATGACTGGTAACCACCGGAACATGGGTCGACGCTCGAGATTCGCCGTTGTCGGCGCCGCCACCGTAGCGGCGACGGCCCTGACCGCTGCCGTCGCGGCCCCCAAGCCCCCTGTGAGCGCGGACGTCGCGCTCGCCGCGAGCACGGGTCCGTACACGCAGACCGTCACCGGCGGGGCGCAAGCCATGGACAGCGCGCTTGTCTTCGCGGGCGCGTTCGGTGGTGCCGCCGCGGCGTTCTGGAACCCGATCGCCGGCTGGTCGGGCGGTTGGCTGCCGACCTTCACCGCGAAGACCACGCAGAAAGACCTGACCACCACCCGAGGCCTCCTCGCCGCGTCGTCCTCCGCCTCGCAGCTGGATCTGATCCCGGGGATCTCCGGGGATGCGACGGTCGCGACCGCCGCCGCCACCGCTGAGACCCTGAGCCCGGGAGCGGGCAGCGAGGTGGATGCCGCCGCCGATACGGTGCTGATCCCGCTCGCGAGCATCAAGAGCGTCGTCGACGCGCTCAATGCGCTGAACCAGACGCCCGGGGTGGGAAGTCGAATCACGGGCATCCCGACGGTCGAGGATGTGCTCGACGTGATCGGGCTGACGGCGACGCAGACCGAGTTCGTCACGACGTTCAACTGGCCGCTCTTCGCCGCCGACGGAAAGACCAGTATCGGTAGCACGTTCATCCAGCTCCCCAGCCACACCGCTAACGGCCTGGTCAACCGGATCCGTGACCGCATCACGGTCGCG
The DNA here is from genome assembly GCF_001050035.1 of Mycolicibacterium komanii. The sequence goes on along the minus strand of NZ_CVTA01000012.1, from coordinate 55,284 downwards.
GGGGTATCGCTTGCCGATGCGCCGCCCGAGGTGCAGAAGCTCGTCAGTGACACTCTGTCGCCGCTCGACGAGATCGTCTCGACGCCGACGGTGACCGGGTGGATCCCGGCCGGATCGGGGTCGTATCGCGCGCTGGGAGGATCCCTCGCGGTGCTGGCCGCCGCGCCGATCGTGGTCGTCGGGCCGGTCGACGCGTTGTCGAAGGTGCCGCTGCCGGCGCCCCTGCCAAACCTGGGCTCCGAGACGGTGGTCGCCGCGCCGATCGCTGCCGAAGGCGCGCAGTTGCCATTCGGCATCTCGTCGTTCGGAGTCGTCACCATGCCGGTGGTCATCACTCCCGCCGGGGCGATCGTCAGCCCACCCATCCTGGCCTCCTACACCCGACAGGCCACGCCCTCGTCGACCTATGTCGGAACGGACGGGGTCGCCTACGACGGCGGAGGCGCCATCGGGCTCTTGGTGACATCGCTGGGCATCGTTCCGGTGATGTACTCGCTCGGCTCGGTCAACGCCGGCACATCCGGAGCAGGGCTCACCGGCCCGTCGCTCTTCGGCGTCCCCACAGTGCCGGCCACTCAGGTGGGCACGGCGCCGGGAGGGCAGTCGCTGGACGGTCCGGTCAGCGAAGTCTTGACGAATCTCGGAGTCGACAACAACCGCGCACCGGTGTCCACCGCTCTGCGCGCCCCGCTCAGCAGCACCCTCGGTCCTCTGAATCCCGAAATTCAGAAGGCACTCAACGGAGTGTTCGGCCCGGGAGCCAAAGAGATAGCGCAGCAGATAGTCGCGTTGAATGAGCTTCTCACGCAAGCCGCACAACCGGTCGGCGAGTTGAGCAAGCCGTTGCCGCCCGCCACACCGAGCGCACCGCCGGCCGCCCCCGCGCTTCCGACCAATAGTCTGCTCGCCTCCACGGCGCCGGTCGTGTCGAACACGCAGGCGGCCGTGGCGGATGTGGCGCAGAACCTGAACGTTCCTCCCGCAGACCCGGGCCCGCGAAATCGTCCACGGCTGAATGTCATCACCGGCACGGGCAACCCGGGCGGTCCCTCGACGGTCGGCAACGGCCGCACCTCGGGCGGAGACACGCCGGGCGGGTTGCAGTCGACGGTCCAGAACACGACGGGCGGGCTGCGTTCGACGGTCCAGAACACCACGGGCGGGCTGCGCTCGACCGTTCAGGACGCGCCGAAGAAGGTCACCGACGCGGTGAGCGGGACGGTCAAAGGGGTCACCGACGCTGTGAAGGGAGCGGTCGGCGGCCTCGGCAAGCTGGGCGGAGGCGGCGACGACGGCTGAGCCGTAGATTGCTCGCGGGCAGGCTCGTTCCGTCGAACGCGCCGGCGATGGCGCACGAGACAGATCCTCGCTTCAAGGGGTCGACGTCGGCCAGGAGGTTGGATACGACGTTCTGGGTTGATATCCCGCCGTCGTCGTCGGCGGCGTTGGATAGGCCGTCGTAAGGGTCGGGTAATAATCCGGTGTCGGCGTCGATGTCGAGTAGGTCGGTGTCGAGTTGAAAGCGTCCGAAAACGCATCACGTATTTCGGACTTGAGGAATTCGACGTACAGGAGCAAACCGAGGAACACACCCAGCGCGATGGCTGCAAGTAGGGATAGCCACCGACCGATTGTCACCAGACTGTCGCCCATGCCCTCGACTAGTTCGCGTCTTGATGGCTCGCCTCGGCGCGGTGAGTTTGTGGGCCCGCTGGGGGATCCCATTTCTTATGCCTGCTTTCGTGTGTATTCGGTGAAATGGACGCTCACGCTGGCATGTGGGCGTTCGCCAACGAATGGGACGGGCTATATACGCCCGGTCTTGGCGCTGTAGGCCGGGCAATAGACGGCAGTCGCACTTTTGACGAGCCAGGTCGCGTTGTAGCTCGGATTCCGAACGCCCCACATGTTCAGGGCTCCCACTACGGCGCCACTGACGGTAGGAGAGTCTTTGCCCTGAACGAACATGTCACAGACCATATGACCGGTTGCGATCAGTTCGCCTCGGTCGTAGTCGCTGACGTCAAAACCTGTACTGCTCAGGTACGAGAGACCATCGAGAAACCGCGTATCCGCGTCGGTGGCCGAAGCGGGGGCTGCGGGGCCCGCTACGAGCGCCCCCGCCGCAGCAAGACTCCCGAGCAAGATGGCGGCGAGCCTGAAGGTTGTCATTGGATTGCGTTCCGATCGTGAAGTGTTGTTGCGGGCCAACCCCATTGGAGCCGCTAGGTGCTTGCTATCCAAGATTGCCGCCCGGGGGCGCTACCCACGAACCATCGGAACAAAGAAGCGGTCGACCGTCTGGTGCTTGCGCAAGCGAGCCATATCCCGTGGGGCAGTATGAGACCTCAGGAGTACAACAGCGCGAACCGATGGTTCGGACCCCGGCTAGTGTCGCGGACCTGGACCATTTGCCACTCTTCCCTCCGTCGAACGACACACAAGCCAAGAACAAGCCGTTCGGGTCGAATCCGAATGTATAGCGAGTCCAGTTATTGCAGGACTGTGTTTCTACGCCATCCTGCATACCGGGAACGATCTGGCACTGCGGATTATCCGCGTGGCAAGCAGCGGGAGCCGCATTTGCAAGTGCGGCGCCGCCGAGCGCGGCACAAGTCGTCGATAGAGCTAGCCCGACTGCCCCTGCACCGACCATCAAGCCGCGCACGACCACTACCATTCCGCCGCCGGGTCAGCCAGCTCAAGTGGCTTTTGATGAATCTGAATGCGCATTTACTCCCCCGAGGATCTTGATTCGTGTGGTGTGCACCGAAATGCGACGCAGTCCAGCCGCCGTCACGCCACGTGCGAGTTGACGCTATGCGAAAGGAGGATAATAGCAATCCGGTGTTTCCCTATCTCGCGTTCGCTAAGTCCTGACGCCGCGGATTGAGGCGGTCAGTTACCCACCCACCACTGCTGAAGCGGCGAGTTCCCTGATGAGTATCCGGCTTGGGGAGCTGCTTCATCGGTGTCGGCCGTTTTTTGCCCGGAGAACAAGGGCGAGGTCATCGGGACGGCGGCAACTGTGGACTCACCCTGGTGCGGCCGGTGTTGATGCTGACGGCTGTGGTTCCACAGACGAGTGACAGCTTCCTCGCGTAGGGCGCGACGGAGATGTGACAAAGATAGGGAAACACCTGATTCCTTCGCGACTGCAGGCTCGTAGCGTGGCTAAGAGTGCGCAGGGGGCGCACCAGCTTGTCGATGTTGGTGGGAGCAGGCCCGCGCGGATGCCGCGTCGTGATCCGGCGCTAGGGGGTAATAAGCGTGGAACTGATTATTCTCGTGTGGTTGGCCTGCGCCGGTGTTGGAGCCGCGATCACGAACGCCAAGGGCCGCGGGGTGTTTGAGGGGCTGCTTCTTGGCGGTTTGCTCGGAATCCTTGGCCTGATCATCGCCGCCTGCTTATCCCAACGGGGACCTATGCAGGGCGTTCCAGCCGGGATGGTGGCGACCCGCTGTTATCGATGCAATGCCGTTCAAAATGTGCCGGCTAACCAGGCACAGTTCGAATGCTGGCAGTGCAAAATTGCCAACTCGACTCCCGGTTACGTTGCGCCGCCGAAGGCGCTGGAGCCGCGGAAGGTGCGTTGTTTCGATTGCGGCGAGGTACAGAATGTACCGGGCAATCCCGGAGTCGTTCCCTGCCGAAAGTGTGGAGCTCGCATGAAGCTTCGCCCGAAGACGACTACGTAAGAAGGTGACAGGGATTAGATTCCGCGGGATTCTGCCAGCGTTTACCGCGATAGGCCTCATGACTGTGGCGACTACTGCGGCACCGTCTGTGCTGGCCTGTTGCGACCCCGGACCTGAGCCGATGCCGTCGTCGACGCAGCAGCAATTTTTCGAAGAGATGCGATCCGCTGGCGTTACACCTCGGAGCGGCCGGGACTACAGCATGCTTGGCGCGGGAATGCTTCTGTGCCAGTACACCTGGTTCGGGAGTCTCTCTCCGGGGCACATGGAAGCGCTGCAACGCGTGATCGCATATCGGGACTTCAACGAAATACAGGCCATCGCACAGAGGAATCTCTGCCCGAACGGCTTCGACGGAACCGTTTAAACGCTTGCGCGGTGCCGGTGGCGTGCCGACCGGTGCGGACGGAGGTATGAGCCGAGACATGACAGAAGCGGTACCTTCCTAGTTCGTGCACACTCGTCGGCGTGCGGTGATAACCCGCTTCTGATGCGGACCCGTTCGACTTCACCGGCAGATAGCGCCAAAGTAGCCTCGTGCCTACCTGTGGTCAAGGCTGGCGCGGCGTGTCGCGCGTCTGTCATATGGCCGGTAAAGCGGTGTCTCGCAACGGAATTTGATTGCGCTTGAAGTTGATCGGGATCGCGCTACTGCGTCGGTTCGTGAATGCGTTTAGGACCTTCTGTATCGGTTCTAACCCACCGATAGCCTGATGCATCTTCAAAGACGATCCTCAAGTGGACTCGGTAATCGGCCCTGGTGGTGTCGATCGCTATCGCTGCGAAGCGTGACGGACCGAGCTGTGATGGCCACTCATCTGTCAACTGCGTTTGAACAGCATGATTTACCTGGGCCTGCATCATCCCGCTGTTGATCTGCTCACCCAGTTGGGCGCTGGCTTGCTCAAAAGATGCGTTGATTGCTCTCATCTCGTCCGAGTCTTGAATGAGCGACAGAGCACCGTTTCGCATCTGTTCGATGAACTCCATATACCGGGCGGTTAGCGCATCGATTGCCGCGTTGAACTCCGGCATGATCGTCGCGATCATCGTTTCGCCGAGTGTCTGCCGGTTAGCTAGTCGATACCCGTGCGAGACGTCGTTGCCATTGGTATCAACGATGACGATGTCGATCTTGATGATCGATATCGCGTCGGGGCTCCAGTTATCGACCCGCACGTTCCACAGCGTTGGTTTGAACACGTTTCCTGAAAATATCTGGGGAACCACGCGGCGAGCCTGAGCGGCGAGCCGGTCGTCTTCGGCCTGGCGGAATGCCGCAAGCTGCGCTTCGTGTCGCTCTCTGTCGATCTGCGCGTCCTTGGCCCGCTGGTCACGGTCGTCTCGACCTTGGTACCACTGGTAACCGAATGCGATGAGCGCAATGAGAACGCCAAGTGCGCCCAGCGCCTGGCCGACTGCCTCCGCGATCTGTAGCCATGCTGGAACGGCGTCCGAACCGCCGCCGACGAAGATGTTCATTGCGGAGAACGCTATCTCAGCAACCGGACAGTTAGGACGATCACGGAAGCGCCCTCGTCAAACGCTTCCGGGAAGTGTCATCGCCAAAGAGATGCGCAAACGCCCTCGATCAGCGTGTTCGCTTTCTCTTTTCAAAGCGTTCAGGCATCGGTTCCTTACCGCTCCCAACTGGACCACTCGTAGCGACTGCACCTCGACTGAGACCAGTTCGGTCGATGGGTGCCTCCGAATCGATCTTGAGCGAACGCCACAATCCAGGGGGGATCGGCTTCGTTTCACCTGGCAAAGTGAGATTGCCATCGGAGTCAAGCTGCATAGTCGTCGCCCGTCTTCTTCGGCGGCGTTCCCCTTGCCATTCGCACTTCATAACCCATATCGGAAGCCTAATCCGTGTCCGCCGCCTTGGTAGTGCCGATCTGCGAGACAATTTGGGGATGCCTCAACGCGACAGAATCGTCACGCGGGCCGAACCCTGTATGCAATGCGGGAAGCCCGTGCGCCAAACTGTCCGGTCTTGGACCGACGCCAGCGGCCAGGTGGTCAAAGAGTCGCCGATCACCACGGAGTGCACCGGTGATTGCCTTGGTGATGTGTAGTGGCTAAGCAGACACAACAGCGACCGACGTGCATGTTCTGCGGCAGCAACGCGCCAATGACCCGCGAGCACATCTTCAGATCGTCATGGAAAAAGACGATAGAAACCAATGAACACGTGACGATGTTGCCCGGTGTCGAACGCAAGTTCCGGAAGTACAGCTACGAAGACGGGTCCATGGTCCGGGACAAATCCGAAGACCTGTTCTCGGTAATCGTCAAACGCGTATGCGAGAAGTGTAACAACGAATGGATGAACGACTTAGATTCCATCGTCGAGCCGTGGGTTCTCAACCCCGATGACGATGAGAATCGTTGCGCTCCGAAGGATTTCCGAAGATGGTCGATCAAGGTCGCACTCCTGCGAGAGCACTACGACAATCCATTCCTGGTGGACTGTGCCGATCCGCCGAAGATTTTCACCGGTGAAGATATACCCGAATGGCATGTCTACATCGGTCACACCGAAATACCAGAGCACCGGCACGCTCTGTGCGGTATCGGACCCGTGTTGATGGGTGCACCGGGAGGCAAAGCGTTCGGAATCACGCAAGTGTCATGGACACTCGGACGCAGTCTGGTGACGGCGCTACGGGTTCACGGCACCGACGAGATATCGACCAACTGTTTCAAGAATTTCCGGCAATACAACGGCGTTCGAAGAGGTGTAGTCCGCGAAGTCAGGTCAAGCGACACCGAAATGCCAACAGTGCGCCTGCTGCCAGCCCTGCCCGAGCCTGCGATCCAAGAACTCGTCTGGCTCTACACACCGCATCCGGTTTCGCCCTTTGCCGACGAAGTACGCCAAGCCACCGTGTACGCACGCGAACTCGCGAAAGAACTCGGAATCGAATGGCGCGAGAGTTAGAACCCGCATGAGTCTCGACCCATCTGTATCCCTGAACGTCTGTGAGAACGCACTGCGGGAGCTCATACGGCACACGTTCGGCGAGGCCTGGGGTGTGAACTGGATTGAACGCGTGACGACACCCGAACAGCGGTCAGCATGGGCGGATCGCGCGGCCGTAGACCAAGCGCACACACGCAAAGGCGTCGCGCAGGTGCCCGCGCAGGATCACCTGGATTTCAGCCACTTTTACGAGTTGCTCGGCCTCGCCGATAAGCATTGGGACAAGCTCGCGGCGGCGCTCGGTAAGAAGGCAATCACGCTCGCTCTACTCAAACGGTTCGAAGACTTGCGTGACCGCGTTGCGCATGGTCGAACGCTTCTAGCATTTGAACAGGAACTAATGTCCGGAATCGCTGGGCAGATTCGAAATCAGGTAACTATCTACATGAGCACACAAGACCCTCACGGGGAGTACTACCCCCGAATCGACTCCATTACTGATGAATTCGGCCACCAGATTCTCGGTGGACCCCCGGCGAGCGCGGATGGCGAACTGCTAGCGGGATACCAAACCAAGACGGTCTTGAAGCCCGGTCAGGTCGTTCGCTTTCGTTGTCGTGGGACCGATCCGCAGGACCGCAACCTGGTGTGGCGTCTGACCGCAGGCCATGGCCAACGAGAGGAGATCACGGCGGCAAGCGCCGACGAGGTGGTACTCACTTGGACCGTCAATGAATCGGACGTGCGCGCATCGATACCGGCCGAAATTTATTTGACTTCTGACGGCAAATATCATCGTTGCGCTGGCTTCGACCAACGTGCGTTCTTTATGTATAGCGTTGCGCCACCCGATAATTGAGCTGTTAATCGCTCACGCTTCAGCGTCGATGTCATTGTCGGGCGGGGTTCAAGGTACCCGCACCAACGGTCACAGCGGCTGGTCGCCGGTCGCGGACCCGCCGACGTGACGCCATGGGGCGGTGGGCGGGTGAACGGACGCCACGGAGACGGCTGTAGCGCATTTGGCGTCTCAGGGCGGCTGTAGCAGTCGGTCATGGATTTGGCCTGGCTCATTCCACAACGGTTGGCGGGACTCAGAACGATGACGGAATGCGGCGCCCGGCTGCCACGCCGACGTAGTACTCCGCGCCGTGCTTGCGGCTGCGGACCTTCACGCCAGCCGAAACGCCGTAGTACTCACGTCCCGGTCCGACACGCCCCAGCCGCACCGTCGAACCCGCCGATCCGCTCACATAGCGGGGACGCTTACGGTTGATCTTCTTACCGGCCCGCTTCACACGCGACCGGCCCGTAGACGCGAACCGGCCTTTAGAATCGCGCTTGTAATTGCGTTTGGCTGCCATGACGGGATCGCCTCTCTAGCGCCTCTTACGCTGGCGTGCAGTCGATTTCGCGCCAGAGCAGGTGAACCCAGCCTCGGCGTGCAGCTGCTGCGCGACATCCGGCAGGTTGGATTGGGCTGGCGCCAAAGTGCGGCCGACCTTTGTCGGGCATCGCGACGTGGCCAACGCGGCCGGCTTGTTCTGGGACGCGGTCACCGAGGGCACTGCGCACCGCGGTCAGGTTGAACTATCGAAGGCGGTGTTGTCGGCGAAGCAGCGTCCGATGTTGGGTGGGCAGGCGTTCGGTTGGGATCGCAAGGCGCCCGGTTTCTCGGTGCTGATCGCGGCGTCGTTGGCGCTTTGGGGTGTGGACTGTGAGCGGCCTGCCCGGCCGCGGCGCAGCGGGGCGGGGAGGCAAGCCATTGTTTCTGACAGGGAGCGCCTGCGCCAGGAAGGTTTTCCCTCCATGCGTGTTCGAGCCTTTTTCGGAACGTTTGATGTTGTGCGTCAACAATTTTCGCGCGTGTTAGCTCATGGTGTGCTGCGGGCGGATCATGTTAATGTCTGCAACGCATCGGGAGTTGGCGGAGCCCTTGTCGGCGGTGTCCGCCGCTCGAAAACTGGCCAACCGAACTAAGAACCGCATCTCGGCTGAGTGGCGGAGGGGCATCGCGCGAGAGGACTTAGCCGTCACTGACTCCCAGAACTCCGACATGATCAAGTCGATCACGTCGATTCCGGCCCGGCCCGTCGGACTCTCTTAGATCAGTTGTAAGTAGGTACGTTTCGTAGATTCCCGATGGCCCAAATCGTCATGTCGTGGGATCACGAGGTCGAACTAGCCACCGCAACGGCGCAATTTGACCACGCGCCATTAAGTCCGCCCGTACAGTATGAAGATGTCCACGGATGCGGGCATGCCTAATGGGCGGGGGCAGCGGTCAATGTGGCGTCAGAAGCTGGCAGCAGGAGTCGGAGCGGTTCTACTCGCTTTCGGCACCTACGTCTTGGGAGTCATGGAGGGCAGTACTGGCGACATCGGCGAGAGAGCCGATGATTGCAACACTTCACTAAATGATTATCAAGCGGGCCTCGGCTTTGCGCGAACTAAGATGGCCAAACTCTCCGACCCCGGAATAACGCCTGCCGATCTCACGACGATCACGCTTGAGATCGAGCAGCAGTGGAGTAGACCGCACGACGAAGTCCTGAATATATGTCCGTTATACAAGGGAAGTTTCGTGAATTGGGAAATCGCTCGTACTTGGGCTGATACCAGTCAGCAGCTTGCGTCAGAGTGCTTCAAGGGGAGGTCGTGCAGTCCTGACCGTGTCAACGAGTTGGCTGATGCCTCACGAGAAGCCACCGTGGCCCTGCAGAATGACGTCAACCGGGTCGATGGGTGGAGCTTGAAGGACAGGATTGGTTACGCCCTTCAGCACCTGTGGTGACCAGTACAGCCTTGTCCGCACGGCACACGGAGTGGCCCCAGTCGCGTTCGTGGGAAGGCGGCGCGGTGCAGAACTTTCACGAACTCTGGGCGAGTCCTACCGAACGAGTCGCAAGCAGCCACAGACGGCGAAAAAGTGGAGATTAGCGGTCCGGAAGCGTCCCGCCGCCGCGCGTGAGTCGATACCACTCCCGGTGACGACCGCACTTCGCTTCCCAACAGGACGGACCTCGTCTCTCTTCGACTGGTCCCTTCGGTATGACCTGGTAATACGCGGACTCGCCACATTCCGGGCGGTCGTTAGCGGTGTGCTCCCCATAGCTCATAGCTCATAGTTCGCAGGGTAGGCCGACGGAACCAGTCCATCGGAGCAGTTACCTGTACACGGGCAGCACAACAGCCAATGCGTTGACTCCGTAGGTACGCACACCGGCACGAGCGCCGAATGTGCGTCGGATTAGGACGAAATCACGCCTGCAAAGGCTGAATAGGTCGGTATTCCCTGTTCAGGGGCTTTCACGTGACTTCTTCGCAATCAAATGGGAACAAACCTGGGGTAGCCCAAACCGACGCAGATGGGCATACTGAATCTTGTATAGTCCCGCGCATGGGGAGAGTCGGGGAGTGAAGGAGATCCGATGGGTAGGACGATCGCTAGATGATCTCCGCTCGTTCCCGCAGGGAGCTCGAGAAGATTTGGGCTATCAGCTGTGGGAAGTACAGAACGGCCGGACCCCGATTGGGTCCAAATCCATGTCTGATGTCGGCCGCGGGTGTCGTGAGCTTTGCGTAGCTAGCGACGGTTCCTGGTTCCGAGTGTTCTACGTCGCCTCGATAGGCGAGTACGTCTGGGTACTCCACAGTTTCCAGAAGAAGACGAACACCACAGCCCAGCCCGATATCGAGGTTGGGAAGAAGCGTTATAAGGCAGTAGAAGAGGGGTGAGTATCTAATGATCGAAAACGACGAAGAAGTGCAGACTGTCTCGTCCGCGTATGGAAGCGTGTGGGATGCGATCGCAGATACGCCGGCAGAGTCCGAGAACCTCAAAGTTCGGTCCGCGCTCATGTCCGCGATCCGAGACAAGATCGATGAGTTCGGATGGTCACAGACGGTCGCGGCCCGCAATATGCGCATCACGCAGCCGCGGGTGTCAGATTTAGTTAACGGGAAGATCAGCCGATTCTCCGTCGACGCGTTAATCAACTTGGGCGCGATCGTAGGTGTCCACATGTACATCGACCAGAATCACGACAACGAGGACGAGGCGGTCGCCCTCTAAGCCCCTGATTCGGCCCGCCACCAGGAGAGCAGGTGGCGGGCCGAAACGGTGAGCAGCTTGAGCCTAAGCCCGCTTCCGCGAACGCACCAAGTTCAGATCAGCTGGCGGATGCTCACGTGCCTGCTTACGTTCCACGCCGCGCGCAGCACGGTAGCCATAGTGACCATCTCACCGGCAGTGAGGTCTTCGTAGTCCAGCTTTTCGCCGTCAAGATGTGTGCGACTTCTCTGGCGGCGGGTCCGTGAAGGATCGATGCGAGACCGTCGAAGTTCGCAGTCATCGCGGGCCCGCCAACCGGTCAAGATTATCCGCTGCCGCGGCGAGCGCAGTAGCGAGCTTGCGCGCCACGTCGTTCGTGAGCATGTCCTCCCACGAGACACCTTGTAACCGAATGCAGCGTTCCTCCACCGTGCAGTCGAGCAGTTGGGTGCCGTCGATGGAGACAGTGGCTGGGTGGTTCTCCCGCGTGTAGCGGATCTCGGGTATTTCGCGGATGGGGCCGGGAGAAGCAGCGGAACTGTTCGGGCTTGCCAACGTCGGCCCATTCCGTGACTTCGGTTGCGCCGAGCGGCCAGGGCACAGCAGCGGTGGTGGTGGTTATATTGGTCGCTCCAATTCGTTTTGGAGCCACGCGGGAAACCCGCTAAATGTGCGTATCTTGCGCGGGTACGCATCTGCACTGGTCAGGTGGTGCCCCCGGCAGGATTCGAAACTGCCGACGCGCTCGCAGCTAACACGCTGCCGACCAGGTAAAACGGTTGTGGCACAGTCAATTACACCTCTAACACAGTGATCACCGATTCACACCGTTTCACATGGTTTCATACGACTTGGGGGTAAGTTGGGGGTAGACTGTGGCAACACCACAGGTCAGTTGCATTATCCGCAGGAAATTGTTCAGTAGAAACCCAGAGAAAATTTGTTTGCTTTCGCCGAAGTGAACTGTACAGGCTGAATGGAATCGCACGATGAGCCGTAACGAGTGGGGCAAGATCAAGAAGCAGCCCACAAAGACGCCGAGCTTCCAAGCCAGCTATATGGGCGTTGACGGTAGACGCCACTACGCACCGCACACGTTCGCGTCCAAGACATTCGCTCAAGGATGGTTGGCGCAAGAGCGTGCCTACAAGGAACGCTGCACGCTATCGGGTGAGCGGTGGAAATCGCCGGGGGAGCGCGCCATTCAAAAGCAGGCCGAATCGCTCAAAATGTCGGACTACGGAAAGAGCGTCATCGATCAGCGTAAGTTGGGCGACCGCACACGGATCGAGTATGAGTCGAAATGGTCTGCGCTGATTGAGCCGAAGCTAGGCAAGCTCGCCGTGCGAGACCTCACACCAAACGCTGTGCGCGCATGGTTCGCCGCGCTGGACCCGTCGAAAGTAACGCGGAACGGACACGCGTACGGAATCTTGAGCATGATCTGCAATACCGCCGTTCGCGATGGGCTGCTGGATCGAAACCCGTGCGACGTCCGCGGTGCAACGAATCCAAAGACGAAGCGAAAATCAAAGATTCCCACCACGGTCGAGCTGCACGCCATCGCCGACAAACTCGGCGCTGATCCGCGTTACGAAAGATTCAAGGCCCTTGTGCTGCTGGCGGGATGGTGCGGCATGCGATTCGGTGAAGTCTCCGAACTACGGCGCAAAGACTTCGACCGCGATTGCACGACAGTCACCATCACGCGCGCGGTGACGCATCGCCGTGGGGACGACGGGAAATGGTGTCGGATCGGGTCAACCAAGAGCGACGAGACCGAACGTGTCGTGACGATCCCCCCGCATATTCGCGAGGACGTGAAGACGCATCTGAGGCGCTACGTCGGTAAGAGTCCTGATGCGCTGCTGTTTGAACCCGCCAGGGGAGGGTGTCACTTGAACGACCGAGTATTCAACAAAGACGTTTTCCAGAAGGCAGCCCAAGACGTTGGACGCGAGGACTTGTCGGCCCACGACTTGCGCCGCTTCGCTGGAACGAAAAACGCTGCGGTGGGAACGCTGGCGGAAAACATGGTGCGTCTTGGCCACAAAACTGTCGACGCCGCTATGCGCTATCAACAGGCCCAGGATGGTGCCGACGCAAAAATCGCGGCAGGCTTGTCCACCAACGCTTTGGCCGAGCTGGCGGCAGTTCAGTTTGAGTCGGCGGCATCGGCTTAGCGGTTTTCTCGCTGGCTTGAGACTTTTCGCGCACCAGGGTGCCCCCGCTGGGCGACGCGGGGATAGCTTCAAGAACGTCGGAGACCCGCCCGTCACCGCGCTGTCGGCTACGACACGCAGCACCGAAGGAACGCACCAACGTCTTCAACTGCTGTAAGTCATTGATCTGCGCAATGATTCCGCCCGTCGAGAGGCCGAGGTCGCTCATAGTCGGAACGCCGGCCTTTGTCTTGATTTTGTATGCGGTATCGGGAACCCGTTCTGATGTGTCCGCGACCTCCCAGCCGATCGACCAGTCTGCGTGCGCGATGTCGTTGCGGTAGCTGACGTGTGCATTAACCGATTTCCGGAGCGCGTTCTTGACAGCGATCTCTGCCTCGTCAAGCTCGCCCACCAATGTCGATAATCCGAAGAATGAATCGACTATCGGGTTAGCCGTCATTGTGGCGAACAGGACGTCGAGTAGAGGACTCCCGAGCGGATACCGCTCATCGGGTGGTGCGAGATAGTCCGTGATCGCCTGGCGCATCGTGTGCATCAGGCCCGAAAACACGTCGATGTACCCGCCGATTACGCGGTGGAGTTCTTTCACCTCCGGTCTCTCGTGGTAGCCCATCTTCTGAGCTGCCGCTTGCACGGCAGGCCAATCAGGGCTTCGCGTCAGGTGGTCGATAAGTGCGTGCCGTTGGTCCTCTTCGGACATCGAAGGGTCCTCGCGGTAACCCTTCAACATCGCCGGGATCGCGGCGGCGATGCCCTTGATGCCTTCGATGCCATTGGTGCCATCCGTGGATGGCTCATCGTCACTGCCGCTCACAGCGTCCCAGGGTATGCGGGTACAAAAGCCAGCGCCCGCATTCCGAGCAACACTTCGCGCGCATTACCGCATTCTTTGCCGTGTTCGGCGTTCTAGTGGCACGAACGTTCCGGCGTGGCGGTTCGCCGGTGGCCGGGTCGGTCGATAGCGTTCGACGCGTGGACTGGTCGAGTGACTGGGTGGTGCCTCTGTCTGTGGCAATCGTCGCCGCAGCGGCGACCCTGATCGCGGCCTATATCGGCTACCTCAAGGAACGGCGAGATCAACGAGCGCAGATCCTTCACGATCTCAACATTGCCGAGAAGCTGCCAGAGGGTTCGCGGGCGAAAGAGATCCTGATCCACTACGCCGGTAACCGGGCGCTACTGCTCCCGCTAGAAAGCCGCATTCGCCACATCGCATTTAATGAATTGCTGGACTTCGTCTTATTTCTCGCTATCTTGGCGATAGTCTTTTCGTTCCCGACGACTGATGGAGGTTATTGGCGACCTTTCCTCGCTTTGGCGGCAGTCGTAATTATTCTTGCGATCCGTTGGGGGAGGTATCATAGCCGCGTCACTAAGCTGACACAGCAATACTTGCAAGAGCAGAATCTCTCTCCGGATATAGTCGAGTCTATAGCGGCGATGGAGTTGAGAAGCTACAGGCCCTGGCGTATTTGGAATATCTTCTCTCGCATCAAACGCTCCCCTAACCCCAGCGATGCTAAGGACTAAAATTGTCAATTTCGCTGTGGGACAAGATTGACGCATCGGTAGCGGAATACCAGACCGAGGACCTTGTACCACCCTGGCGCTCAAATAAGTCAGATAAATCGGATACACCTAATAAGTGGCGTCGGATTTCTCTTGCGGGTGATGTGGCTGGAACGGTTGTATGGGTTCTTGGTTTGACGAAACTGCTCTTCTTTGATTTCGACGTCTATCTTGCCAGCCAACTGGGCAGCCCATGGAATCATATCGTGCAATTCCGCTGGCTAGTTTTGCTGCTAGTCGTTGCGGTAATTCTAGTGGCACATAAGAAGAGCGTCTTTGTCCTGTTGTATGCGGTCTTCTTTCCACTCATCATATTGTTCTGGAAAATTCCCCGATTGCTAATGTGGTTTCGGAGCTGGAATCTTCTTTTGGCGCTTTCAACATTGTGTGTATCGGTATTTTCGCGTTTCCGCTGGAGACTCTTTATTCGCGCCGTCGAGATATTAGTGGTGGTAGTGGCACTTGCGAGTAGATCACCACATGTCGCAGCAGTTTGCGCCGTGCTGTTGTCAATTGCCCTTATTTACCACTACGCGCAGACCATCATTGGCGGAGTTCGCGCATCGAAATTCCTAGGCTACCAACAAAAGCTCGTCCGGTCCGTTACGTCGAGATCGCGGATTGAGCCTTTGCAGATAGGAGCCGAGCTTCGTAGCGATGAAGTCGAGCGGTTCAACAAGGAACAGCTAACAAAATTCACCAATAGTATTACCATAGGTGTTTTCACACTTAAAGTGATGGCCTTTTATTCCGGCCTACTTCAACAGTACCGGCGTAGCCACGCCCCAATTTTTCTCAACGCGCTTTCGTATCTGTGGCTGTTGATACAGTCGATCTTTCTTCTCGCACTTATTAATCGCTCGATCTACATCGCCGTGCCCGAGCAATACGATACGACCGTGACGCCCTCGCTCGTCGGATTTCTGTTCTACTCAGTGACCTCCCTCTATGCCAACACAATTCCTCAGATCACGGCTGTCGGTGATATCGCTTTAGGGGTGGCTTTCGCTACGGCGATTTACGGACCAATCTTTCTCGTAACGTTGGCCGCTCAATTAATCATGACCTATCGGCAGTCCAAAGACGACGCCGCATTCGGTGGTCTCATTAAGTTCGTAAAATCGCGAGAGGCTCGGCTCTCTCAGATCCTTGAGGCCGAATACGAGGTGACCCCCGACGAGGCCGTCCGACGGCTCCGGGAACTTGGGCTGGGCGCCCAACTTTTCTTCGCCTACCTCGCATCTAAGATTCCGGACGACATCGGTACTCAGGATGAGGGCGGCACTCAGGATGAGGGCGTGCCGTAGGGCTCCAAGCTCATCGAGACTTTCGAGCGGATTTCCTCACGATTTTGACCTGCTTTCGGTAGCCCTTGGTGAGCGTGCGGCCCTCGGCTCTCGCGGCCTTCGCGTTGAACGATCTGCCGGTGACCGCCGTCGTGGGGAACGCCCGCGCTCGCATGCTCGACAGCTTGGCGTGATCGGCGCTGGCTCGCGCCACGTGGCCCTTCACGATCTTGCGCTGGGTCGCAGCGGTCCTGGTCCTGCTCGCGGGGTGCGCTTGTGTCGCGGCGACGGCTCCCACGGTGACGGTCACTCCGGCGACGGTGCGGCGGCGTTTCTTGCGCCGCTCGTCCTCGGATGAAACACCCGACGCCGGGGCAAATCGACCGTGCGCGTCACGGCGGTAGGCGCGTTTCCTGCGACGACCGGCCATCGGCTACACCGCACCCCAGACACGGGCGAACGGTCGCACGCTGATCGCCACGTCAGGGTCCAGCCGTTCCAGCAACCGCAGTTGACCGACCTCGGGGTTACCCGCCACACCGAACGGTGCATGACGGCGGGCGAACAACCGGGATGCTTGGATCAACGTCGCGAGTTTGATGGTGGGCGGCACGTCAGGCCATCCCCACGTTGCGGTGACGCGCACCCCGTGCTCAGCAGCACTAGGGACGACCGGGCTACCGGAGTCGATGACTAATTGAGTCCAAACCCCGCCAGCGACAACGGCATTGACCGGTGCAGGCAGCCAAGCCAACAGTGGCGAATCATACTGCACGCCAACGATTTCGACGGTCATGGCGTCGGTGGTAGCGAAGTCGTCAACGTCGATGATCCAACGTCGCCGGTAGGTGTCATAGCGTGCGGTGAACAGCCTTGATTCCGGCGCGTCGAGTGATCCGAACTGCCGTCCGGTGATGCGATCCACCGACCGGGACGCCGCTTCAATCGCTAGGGTCAGTTCGGCGTCATCGGTGGCGACGGCATCACCCATGAAATGCGCCAACTCGGCGGCAGTCGCATACGGCGGTGCCCAACCCATGCGTTCGACCTCTCTGCTCGCGTTTACGTCGTGGCGCTGGTGTTCTCGACGTTTTCGGCGCTCTTGTCGGTCGCCGCTTCCACTTCGGCGGACTCTGCCGTTTCGTCAGCGTCAAATTCATCGCGTTCGCCAGCGCGCGCCTTGATTTCGGCGTTGACCTCGCCCAGTTCTTCGAGCAATTCAGCTTTCCTATCGGCCAGTTCGGCGATGCTGCGGTTGCTTGTGATCATGGGTCATCCTTTGCTAGTAGTCGAAGGGAATCCCAGCGGCCAAGCAGTGTGCCTCTGGGATTCCCTCCGTTTTACGAAACCTCGTTGGTCAGAACGCGATAGGCGGCGGTGTCCTGCGGAACGCCATCGGCGCGAGCCCATAGGGTGTATTCCACCTGGCCCTCGTTGGCGCGGCTGTACGGGTTGACGATCAGCGTCAAATCCTTCACGCGGCGAATCACGTAGCCGCTGCGCAGATCACCGAAAACGCCCCACTTGGCTGCCACGCCATCCTGATACGGGGGCCAAGCCTGATCGATGATGACCGGGTACCCGAGCAACGTCGTGTTGTGGGGACCGGTCGAAATGCCTTCGGCAGCGGGGTTCAGAAGTGGACGCCCGTCGTTGTCCGTCAGCCGTTCGATTGCGGCCATGGTTTGATCGTTGAACGACCACACCGCGTTGGCCCGATACGCAGGGTCCACCTGGTGAATTGCGTTGACCAAGTTGTCGTAGGTGGGCGTAGCGGTGTCGAATGTGCCAGTGAACACCGAGATACCGGTATCGATGCCGAACGGCTCAGTGGTGCCGTTGCCGGTCACCCAATCGAGCGCCTGGCGGCGTCCGATGCGCTCACCGAGCTTGCGCTCGACGAGAGCCTGAACGTCGAACGCCGAATCTTGCAGCAATTCGACTGAAACGCGAAGCGGCAAGTTACCGGCACCGGGTGCGATGTACTTGAACGCTCCGAGCACCTTTTCACCGAACACCAGATCCGCCCCGCCAGAAGTCGGCGCGGCGTTCTCCGGTGCGATCAAACCGACATTGGCGGTGTCATCGAGGGTGGGCCAGCGCAGAGGCTCCCCGCCAGAGGTCACGATTTCCTCCACGGCGCTCGCCAGACCGCCGAACGTCTTGAGCCGTTCTACGATCTTGTTTCGCATCATGTCGGGCACCAGAAACCCGCCAGCGGAATCCGGCGTGGTGCCTTGCGCGCGAAGCTCCACCAGATCGGCGTTTTCACGACCGGTGCGCATGTAGTGGTCGAACGCGCGTTCCAGCGTGTCGTCACGGCGCGCGGTGCCTACGTGCACAGCGGTTGCCAGCCCGCCGTTAACCGGCGCGGTGTACGCCTGCTGACGCGAACGGATTTCGACGGTGCGCTGTGCGTTTCGCAATTGCACTTCGAGTTGTTCGTATCGCTGTACTTCCTCGTCGGAAAGCGCGCGGCCTTCGGCGGCGTCGATGATGTCCTGTAGCGCGGCAATGATGTCTTCGACGGTCAGCGGGTCGTTGTCGTTGGCGTCGGCGTTCGCGGGTGGCGTGGGCTCGGACCCGTACAGCGGCCACGCCGCCAAGGCGCGCGTCTTGTTCTTCGCGATCAGTAGAGCGTTCGGCGTCGGTGTCGTGATCATGGTGTTTCCTTTCGAGAGGTCAGTGTGTCGATTGCGTCGGCGGGCAGCGGTGTTCATGTCAGTCGCCTTGCTTCGTTGCGGTAACGGATGCGGTGTCGCGCTCGGATGAGTTGTGAACGTCCCGATTCGGTTGGCGCGCTGGCTTGATCGAGTGAGCGCAGCATGACCGAAGTGCCGGAGTAAGCAGGGAAACACACGACCGACAAATCTCGCAGACGGCTCACGCTGGTATGGGTGCGCAACTGTCGGCCTTCGATCTGTGACCATTCGTCGCGTCCCGGTACGAATCCGAACGAGCAGGCTTTGAGGTCACCGCGCAAGGCCAGTTCGCGCACGTCGCGGCCATGGCTGGTGTCGGGTATGTCCAACTCGAATGGCAGACCCTCGGAGTCCACTGACCAACGCAGCGTGCCCGATGACTGGCGTCCTAACAGCTTGGCGGGGTCGTGTTCGTAGAGTGCTACCACGTCGGTAGACGCGTCGGCGCGGATGGCGTCAAAAGCACTGCGGTGCAACGTTTCCAGATGTCCCGGTAGCTCGGCGTACTGACCGAAAACCGCAGCATGACCGACGAGCTTATTGCCGGTGACCTCGGCGCGCAGTTCGACGCCGAACCGTGTTGCTTCCACCGTGGCGTTACTCAAGGTGCGCTCCGTTCGTGACCGGTGCTGGCAGGATCAACGGCTGTCCGAATCGCTGCAAGACGCCCAAACCGGAATCATTTGTGTCCGAATTGGTTTCGTCGTTCACAGTATCGGTGTCGTCGGGCACGGTATCCCCGCCAGGCAACGGCGGCAGATTGCGAATCTTGCGCGCTTCGTTGATCGTGAGCAATCCGGCGTCAACCTGGTCGATCAACAGACCGATTTCGGTTTCGGGATCGGGCTGCACGAACGCCGAGTAATCAAATTCGCACTTCTTACCGCCGGTCAAAAGACGGCTCAGCCGCTCTTGAATGCGTGTCGTCCACGGTTCAAGTGTGTAGCGGGCAAGGCCCCGGTTCTGTTCTTGCACGCCGGTACCCCACGACGTTTGCTTTTCGGTCTGCATGAGCAAGTGCGGCGGCACACCGTAGAACCGCGCGATTTCTTCGACCTGAAAGGCTCTGCTTTGGAGGAACTGCGCGTCTTCGGCGCTCATGCTCCACTTGTCGAACTTGAGTTTGCGGTTGATGACGGCGATGTCACCGGCGTTCGCGCCACCCTGAACGCGTTGACGCAGATCGTTTTTGATCGTCGTCGCTTCTTCTGCCGTCAAGTCTTCTTCGGGCGTGACAATGCCGCTCACCATCGCGCCGTTGCTGAACATGCGCGCTGCTGCGCGATCACCGGCTAGCGATGTGCCGAACACGTTTCGCGCGACGGCGATGGGTGAAAGGCCGGTGACGCCATCGGTTGACAGCGCGGGAATGTGGGTCAACTGCGCTGCGGTGAAAATTCGCCGGGTGCCATCGGCCAAACTCACCGCAAATAGCTTCGATCCATCGGGCTGCATGTCCACCGAGACCGCCAGCGGATGCACCGGCAACAGGCCCACGATTTGACCGGCCCCGCCGTACAGGTGGGCACAGTAGGCGTTGCCGTGCAACAGCAGATGCACAAGCACTTGCTCTTTCCACTCGAACGGCGTCGGTCCAGCAGGCCCGCCAGGGGTGTCCAGAAACGACCGTGCGCGCTCGGTGTGGCCGTCCCTGTTCGTCTCGATGGTCCGCATAGGCAGGCTGGCAATCGTCCCGGCGATCAGCGAGACGGCACGGTAGAGGGCAGCCAGGCCCAGCACGCTCGATTCACCGACCGCGACACCCGCCAGGTTGGGCGAACCGATCCCCAGAAGTTCCACGATGGCGGGGTCAGAGATAGACCACGATGCCGACCGTTGTTCGGTCGGTTCGAAGCGGGCGGTTCGTGACCACGGCCACCAGGCCATCGCAGCGGGTTTCCTGTCCTCTTTCGTGGATTGATTTTGTCGGATGGTCGAGAAATTAATTTAGCCGGCTGTTGCGTCTTTTAATTTGTCGACCCTATTTCGCTTTTTCTTTTCAGCGCGGCTCTCTCGCTTGAAAGGTGTTGTGCGCCAGAGCAGGCAGGCTCTGACGGAACATCCTGCCCTGGCGCTAATCGCCAGAATAGGTCAATATCGGAATTGAGGAAAGGGACACACCGAAATGGCGCAATCGGGAAATGCTCGCTCGAAATTCAAAGTCACTACGCCCGGTCCCTGGTGGGACTGGACCGACACCGATCCGGCAGAGCGCGCGATTCGGTTCATTCAGACGTACTGCCGTGCACCGAAGGGCCACGGCTACGGTCAGCCGTTGCGGCTGGCACCGTTTCAACAGCAGTGGATTGCCGACGTGCTTTCTCCCGGCGTGCGCCAGGGCGTGTTGCAATGCCCACGGGGTCAGGGCAAGTCAACAAAGCTCGCCGCGCTGGCTGTGTGGGCCACGTTCGACCGCAACGACACCGGAGAGCCACAGGTGCCGATCATGGCGACGACCGTGGGCCAGGCTCAACGCGCGGTGTTCGACGTGGCCGCGAAGATGGTCGCCGCTGACCCGTTGCTTGATGAGCGGTCGCTGACCTACACCGCGATTGGCAGCACGCGCATTGCAGTCGGCTACAACGGCGGCACCTGCTTTCCCATCGCCAACGATCCCGATGGATTGCAGGGCTTGGACCCGACGTTGGCGATTGTCGATGAGATCGGCTTTCAACCGCTCGAAGCATGGACGGCGATGGTTCTCGCATCCGGCAAGCGATCACGCTCGCTGGTCTGCGGCGTCGGCACGCCAGGATTGGACCGCGAACGCTCTGCGCTGTGGCACTTGCGTTCGGCCTATCTAGACGGCAGAACCCCGCCAGGGTTCAGCTTCACCGAATACAGCGCACCCGATGACTGCGATGTGCGCGACCGCAAGGCGTGGCACATCGCGTGTCCTGCGTTGGCTGCCGGTTACCAGGCCATCGACGCGCTAGAGACAGCCGTGGAAATGTCGCCAGAATCGCATTTCCGCGTGTTCCATCTGGGCCAGTGGCGCGACGGCACCGACAGTTGGCTTGGCTCTGACGGTCGCAAAGTGTGGGACGCGCTGACGGCTCGATTCGATCTGCGCGACGGAGCGCCGACGTGGGTCGGGCTCGACGTGGGATTGAAACGAGACTCAACCGCGCTGGTGATTGCGCAGCGTCGGCCAACCGGACAACTTCACACGGTCGCGAAAATCTGGATGCCACAACAGGACTCCGCAATTGATGTGTCCGACATCATGGCCTACATTCGCGAGCTTGACCGGCGATACGAATTGATCGAAGTAGCCTTCGACCCAAGGCTTTTCGAACTGCCGGCTCAGCAGTTGGCAGACGAAGGCATTCCGATGGTTGAATTCCCGCAGACCTTGGAGCGATCCACTCCGGCGTTCGGCAACCTCTATGAAGCGATCAAGCGCGGCGAGATTTCACACGACGGTGACCAGCAGTACGCACAACAGATTCTCAACGCCGTCGTGCGCAGCAACGAACGCGGCTTCACGCTTGCAAAGCAGAAGTCACGGGGCAAAATCGACGCAGCGTATGCGCTGATGATGTGTTTCGACCGGGCATCCGTGAGGCAGAAGGTCCGTTCGCCGCTGGTGGTGCTGTAGAACGTGGCTCAGCGTGCGCCACAGGGCCAGCACGGGGTCATTCTGTGCCGTGATCGGCCAAAACACGCCAGGCCAAGCCGTTTATAAGCAAAAGAGCCAGGGACCCTGCGGCTTGCAACCCCTACGGCGTCCGAACTTTTCAGCGAGCACCCTTGCTCGAATTGCATTCGCGGCAGGCCGGTTGCAGATTGCTCGGATGATGGCTGCCACCGCGTGCAAGCGGCACGATGGCGTCCCATGTTGTCGCCCACCCGGTGCACACGCCTTCGATGCGCAGAACGCAGCGCAACCCGTGTGGTTTCGGTATCGCCCGGTAGGCAGGATCGCGCCTGATGATCGTGTCGGGTCGCTTCTGTCGCGCTCGGTTCTCTCTCGTGTTGATCGCTCGTCGGTGCTCGGCACAGCGGCCTCCACGGTCGAACCGTTGCCGTGACGAAAGTCCCTGCGTTTCAGCGTAGTTCGGGCATCCCGGTTCTAGGCATGGCCTCTTGACTGGCATCGTGAACCACCTTGTGTATCAACGCTATTCGTCGTCACGGTCCACTGTGATGCGGTAGGTGTCGGTCCTGACGTACCGGCTGCCCTTGTGCTTGCCTTCGCTGCTTGATTCCGGTGTGCCCCTGGTCATCCGCTCGACGTTGGACACGTCGAGTGTGCCCCATTCCAGCGTGGGCAGGATGACCGCTGTCCCGGCTTCGTACACCCATACCTGTGGGCCGATCACCGAGACGAAGTGCTTAAACACCGCGTCAGCCAACCCGTCCACTGGTCGGGTGTCGGCCCCTGGCGCTCGGAACGCTAGTGCCACGTCGAAATCACCTACGCGGTCGTCGTAGCCGGTGGTCGTCAGCACCAACGCTGTGTCTGGCACATCGGCTCCGGCGAACAACACGGCAGGTAGGTCGGGATGATCGAGGTAGTCACCGGTTGGGCTGTATTGCGCCAGCGCGTGATCAGCGAGGTATTGACCCAACCCGGCTAGAACGTCAACGCTGTCGATGGTTTTCATTTTGCCTCTGCTCTGCGGTCGCGTTGTGCTTCTGCGGCTGCCTGCGTGCATGGATCGCACCGGCAGCCGAAGTTGTTGTAGGTACTCGCCTTTCCGTGGCGAGGGTCATCGGGTGCGATGCCTCGTTGCTTTTTGCGGCGCATGTGTTCGCGGTTTCGCGCTCGTTTCTGCTCGGCTCGCTCGCGTGCCCCCTGTGCGCGTTCTTCGCGAAGCGCAGCCGACTCGCCTGCAACTCTGTCGGTGTCGGCTAGAACACGCCGGACCAATCCACCCCAATCACTCCACGAGAACCACGGCAAACGCGAAAGCTCGGCCACCGCGTCAAGTAACTCGTCTACGGTGCGCACGCGTTCAATCCAGATTCGGAAATAGGGATTCAACGGCTTGGTGACCTCTGGCGCGCACTTGGCGTGAAGCACGGCCCATTGCGCCTTGGCCGTCACTACGGCACCGTCCACGCCTGCGCGTGTGAGTCGTCCGTGTGCGGCTGCGTCGGTCTCGCGTAGATCGACGGCAGCGAATCCGGCTCCGACACCACCGACGCGCCTGTTGCACCGCTCGCATGTCCACCAAAGCCGTCCCGCGCCAGCGTGCAGACCCCCAGCGTCTTGCTCCGGCGCTAAACGGCGCTCGCCGGGATCACTACCGCCGAGAGCCGCTGTTGATTCGTCAGAACCCGCCAGGGGTTGACTCTTGGTGTGCGTGTCAGTGCTCACGCTCATGCCTTCATCCTCTCTCCGAATTCGTGGCGTCGTGCGAATGGCGCAATGGTGTGTCGCCGGTCGAGAATTGTTTGCTGACTCGGAGTGTGTGAAGGGGTGTGAAGGGGTGAATAGGTAGTTTCCAGAATTTTTTCTCCCGGGAACCTACCAACCAACCCCTTAACACCCCTTCACACTTGACGGATAATCCCATGTGAGACAGCATTTTTCGACAGAGTCCTCTCATTGGTCCTCCGCAACGTCATTTGCCGTCTTCACCCGAATTCCGACCCATGCTTGGTATTGCTCAGGCACCGTCGAGTCAGTTAGCGGGGGACGGCTCAGCCCCGGTCGGGATTTGCGCACTGATCTTTTGACTACGCCCGCTTCGACCACGGCAGGATGTTCGATCCATCGCGGCACGAACGTCTGATCTGTCCACGGCTGGTGTTCGCGGTCTTTCAACCAACGTGAGAACAACCCAAACAGATCGGTGGTCATCATGTGGCTTCGTGAATCGAACACGATGCAATCTCGTTGAAATTCGGCCAGTACGTCGGCCTCGTCACGCCATGCCCTAGAAGCGGCGATGACTTCGGGCGGTTGTTGAGAGAATGACTCTCTGTCGTGGTACCACTGCGCTGCACCGTCAACGAGCCACGCAAGGATCG
The DNA here is from genome assembly GCF_001050035.1 of Mycolicibacterium komanii. The sequence continues at coordinate 30,880 of NZ_CVTA01000012.1, read as the reverse complement.
CTTCGTGCTGCTTATCGGCGCCGATTTTTATGCGGTCACGTAGGCCAGGATCACCGCTGCGATCAGTCGGCTTGTCCAAAGGCTCGCCCGGTTTCCGGTATCGAAACGGGAAGATAACCGCTGTGAGCCGTCGCCACGTTGCATGATCGGATTCATTGACGCGCGGCAGGCGATTGGTAGTGACGAACACCGAGTGCGTTGCTTCAAACGTCACGTTGTCTTTACCGCACAAACGAGCCGAAATCATCGGCGTACCAATGACCGTCTTCAATCGCTTGATGTTGAGATAGCCCAACTCGGGTAGTTCTTCCACGACGGCCAGCCGCACGCCCCGCAACGACATGAGTTCGGTGGAATGATCACCAGCACGCGCCAGCAACAGCTTTTCGGGCAGCGGCTTGGCGTAGTCTTCGCCGATGCAGGCCAAAATCCCCGTGACAATCGTGCTCTTTCCGTTTTCCCCGCCACCTTTGAGGAACGGGAGCACGTCGTCTGGCGGGGTATATCCGGTGAGCGCCTGACCAAACCGGCGTTGCAGCCAGTCGCGCGGCGCTTGCGGTAACGCCTCTAGGGCCTTGGTCCAGTCGGGATGCGTTGACCCACTGTGGTATTCGGTCGCACACAGTGTGGTCAGATACCAGTTGGGGTCATGCGGATGCAGGGTTTTGCCGCGCAGATCAATCACGCCGTTGGCGCAGTTGAGCAAGTCAGGGTGAGCGTCCCACCGGCTATCATCGACCGCTAAGTAACCGCGTGACAGGTCGAGAATTGATTTAATCCGACTGGCCCCTAGCAGCTTTGCCGTCGCGTTGACACGATCCGCTGTGATGACCTGCCGTTGATACAACGTGACTTCTTCGCGATGAAAGTCTATGACGCCTAGCCGAACTGCTTCCTTCACCACGGAATCACCGACGCGTTGCCAGCGTTTACCGGACCATTGCATCCACCCGAAACCGCCTGAGTAGCAGTAGTTTCCTCTGAGGTAGCGGTCTGCGATGTATGCGCTGATCTTGGCGTCGTAGAGTTCCGGTCGATTGCTGGTGGCGTTCGGCGGCGTTTTGCGTTTCGGCCCAATCAGTTTCGCCAGCCTTTTGAGGAACGCGGCGAACGTCGTGGTGTCGGGATACGCTGCGATCCGATCACACGCCATGTCCACAGGTGCAGCGCCGTGGGCTGCGCGGTCGTCGCACTGGCCCTTGGCCTTTCGCAAACCGTTTACTCTGCTACGCCAGACTTCGCCGCGCAGTTCATCGGCGCTGCGTTTGTCGCGCTCGATGCATACGCGTTTGAACACGGTCTCTATCTCGTTAACCGCAGCGTGCCAACCGCTGTGACCCTCACGCGCCAAGTGGTAGACGCTCATGTGCGCATCGGTGAGTTTGTCGTGCGACGTAGCCTCTTGCGCGATTGATTTGACGTGCCTGTTGACCTTTTGGCGCATGTGCGCGCACATCGTTTGGCCGTCACAGAAAGTTGCATCGGCCCACGCGTACAACTCGTCCGCCGACGAATCCATATCCATCGGGTCGTCAGACTCTTTGACGCGTCCGTGGGTCAGAAAATCGATCCACGCATCGGGCAATATCGGCAGGCTTCGCGCGTCAGGTATGACGCCGTCCCACAGGGCTCTACCGTCTTCGGTCAGCGGTGCCCCTGGCGGGAACCACCAGTAGACCTTGCCGCCTGTGTCGGGGTTGATCGACGGCCAAACCACTGCGAATCTGTGTCGCTTCTGAATGACTTCGATGTCTTTATCGACCTGGCCCCGGAAACGCAGCCCCCGAGGCACGCGGAAGTAACGGATGCCGCTACAGCCATCGATACGCGCCGAACTGGTCCACGTCGGAGGTAGTTCGCAGTTGATTTCGGACTCAATCGCCTTGAGTTGTGCGCCGCCGCTTTTCTTCTTGCCGCCCTTGAGGTAATCGTCAACGTCTATGCCGATCACTTCGTAGTCAGAATCAATGCTGCCCAGGCGAAGCGCGATATTGCCGGTGCCCTGTTGCTCGCGCCAACGCTTGACCGTGGCGGGTTCGGGCCACGGTGCCTTGATCCCCGTGTAGCCGGTCGGTGGGGCGTTCTTTTGCTTCGGTGGAAGCGGCAGCGTGCCAAACCACCCCTTGCGCCGATAAAGCAATGCGGCGGTCGCGAATGGTCGTGATGGATCGACACTAGGCTCGTCAATCGTGGTGTTGTCGGCGGTATCCATTAGACTGGACTCGTCCTTTCGCGAACCTGGCAGTTCGGGATGGTTGCCCTCGGTCTCGTCAGCCGGGGGCATTCCCGTTTGTAGGGTCTGGCGTTCCAATTTACGCCCGAATCGGACGCGGATCGCATATAACACGCCCTGCTATACCTTGGGGTGCAACGCGTTTCAATTCGATTCGTAGCGCATTTCATTAGTTTCTCGACTGCTTTAGGGTTCAGTGGAAATTTCTTCTATTCCGCCTTGGTTCTGACGCTCTCGTTTTTCGCTTTCCGTGCGCTCGCGATTGGCGCGGATGACCGACCGAAGGCTTGGCGCTTCGCGGCGGTGCGTGTGAACGCGGAAAGCACCGGGAGAGTTTTCATTCAGACGCAGCCGAGCGCCGGGTTCATCGTCACCGATCTGCCCAAAGATGACGTGCAGCGTGGCAGCGGCGACACGTTCGGCAGAGGCGCGCGCGGCTTCACCATCGACGGCCACCGCGCGGTCAATCATGTCCTGCAAACGCGCAGCTACGTCATAGAATCGCTCTCGGTCCTCATGTTGCATGTGCGCGATTTCAGCGCCAGCGGCTCCGGCTAGTTTGTTCGCGGCCTGTGCTGAAACTCCGTTGATCGTGGTCGGTTTTCTAGTCATTTCGTGTCCTTTCGATGGGATGAATGAGAGCAGGAATCAACGTGGCTCTTGGCGGGTTATCGCGTTGCCCGCGAAGTGATGAATTTCTCTAGCTCGTTGAGGTCCAGACGCCACCGAATGCCGCCGCGTGGACCGTTTGGCAGGCGGTAACCAATCAGGTCACCGCTAGCAATCCAGTTCCGAATTGAATTCGGATGAACGCTCAAGTAGTCGGCGGCCTCTTGAATGCTGACGTACTTACGCGGAGCAACTGCCGCGTTTGATTTGTTCGAAGACACGAAAAAACGCCTCTTTCACAGAAAGCGCCAGACAAAAGCCATGGCAAGTTCGGATTGCTTTCTGTGGCCCGTAGCGGATCGGTTTCTTGAGGCGTTTTATTTGGTTCTGGTTTTCAGTGCCCGCTCTTGGGTGGAATGACCTGCTATACGGCAAGGCCCCACATATTCACATATTAGCAGCATTTGTGAGATAAATGCCAAGCGTGTAAGTCCCTGTCTACCAGCGAACGGTTCGGAACACGCCAGGGGAGACCCGTGGGGGTAGCTTGGGGGTAGCGCCTCCCCGATTGGGGTAAAGTGCCTGGTAGAGAGGGTGCCCCCGGCAGGATTCGAACCTGCGGCCTTCTGCTCCGGAGGCAGACGCTCTATCCCCTGAGCTACGGGGGCGCGTGAACAACGGCGCCATTGGGCCTGCACAGCCTAACGCATCCAGATCATCGGAAACGGATTCGGGGGCTGACCACCCCAGACCATAGGATGGACCCTCGTGACCCCCGCCGATCTGGCCGACCTGCTCAAGACCACCGCTGCCGCGGTGCTGGCCCAGCATGGGCTCGACACGTCAGCCCTGCCGGAGACCGTCACCGTCGAACGCCCCCGCAATCCCGAGCACGGCGACTACGCCACCAACCTCGCTCTTCAGCTGGGCAAGAAGGTCGGCGCCAACCCGCGTGAACTGGCCGGTTGGCTGGCCGCGGCGCTGGTCGACACCAACGGCATCGCTGCCGCGGACGTCGCGGGCCCGGGTTTCGTGAACCTGCGCATCGAGGCCTCGGCGCAGAACGTGATCGTCTCCGACGTCCTGGCGGCCGGCGGGGCCTACGGCAACTCGGAGGTGCTCGCGGGCCAGAAGATCAATCTCGAGTTCGTCTCCGCCAACCCCACCGGGCCCATCCACATCGGCGGCACCCGTTGGGCCGCGGTCGGCGACGCCCTCGGCCGACTGCTGTCGACCCAGGGCGCCGCGGTCACCCGCGAGTACTACTTCAACGATCACGGCGCACAGATCGACCGGTTCACCAACTCCCTGATCGCGGCCGCCAAGGGCGAACCGACTCCCGAGGACGGTTACGCCGGCGATTACATCAAGGACATCGCGGCGCAGGTGCTCGCCAAGGAACCCGATGCGCTGGCGCTTCCCGACGACCAGACGCACGAGACGTTCCGCGCCATCGGCGTGGACCTGATGTTCGCCCACATCAAGCAGTCGCTGCACGATTTCGGCACCGACTTCGACGTCTACACGCACGAAGACTCGATGCACACCTCCGGCCGCGTCGACCAGGCGATCGCGCGCCTCCGTGACGCGGGCAGCATCTACGAGAAGGACGGCGCAATCTGGTTGCGCACCACCGATTACGGCGACGACAAAGACCGCGTCGTCATCAAGAGCGACGGCGCTCCGGCCTACGTCGCCGCCGACATCGCGTACTACCTCGACAAGCGCGAGCGCGGATTCAACCTGTGCATCTACATGCTCGGCGCCGACCACCACGGCTACATCGCCCGCCTCAAGGCGGTGGCGGCCGCGCTGGGGGAGGACCCGGCCACCGTCGAGGTGCTCATCGGTCAGATGGTCAACCTCGTGCGTGACGGTCAACCCGTCCGGATGAGCAAGCGGGCAGGTACGGTGATCACCCTCGACGACCTGGTCGAGGCGATCGGTGTCGACGCCGCCCGGTACTCGCTGATCCGCTCGTCGGTCGACAGCCCGATCGACATCGACCTCGAGCTGTGGTCGTCGGCGTCGAACGAAAACCCGGTCTACTACGTGCAATACGCGCACGCGCGGCTGTCCGCCCTGGCCCGCAACGCCGCCGAACTCGGCGTCGTGCCCAACGCCGACCACCTGCAACTGCTGACCCACGACAAGGAAGGCACGCTGATCCGCAACATCGGGGAGTTCCCCCGCGTGCTGAAAATGGCTGCGGCACTGCGCGAACCGCACCGGGTCTCGCGATACCTCGAGGACCTGGCCGGCGACTATCACCGGTTCTACGACTCCTGCCGTGTGCTGCCCCAAGGTGACGAGTCGCCCAACGAGCTGCACGGCGCGCGCCTGGCCCTGTGCCAAGCCACCCGCCAGGTGATCGCGAACGGGCTCGGCATCCTCGGCGTTTCCGCTCCGGAGCGCATGTGATCGCCCATCCCGCCGGACCCCGGCACGCCGAAGAGGTACACCACGCCGGTGCCCCGCCCCGCCCGCAGTCGCCCTCCGAGCTCCTCCTGCTCGCGCCGAACGTCTGGCCGCGCAGCACGGTTCGTGACGCCGACGGTGTGGTGTCGATCGGCGGAGTGCCCGTGACCGACATCGCCGCGGAGTTCGGGACCCCGACGTTCGTGGTCGACGAGGACGATTTCCGGTCCCGCTGCCGCGAGATCGCCGCCGCGTTCGGCGGTGGTGAGAACGTGCGCTACGCCGCCAAGGCGTTCATGTGCACCGAGGTGGCCCGCTGGATCGCCGAGGAGGGCCTGTCGCTCGATGTGGCCAGCGGCGGTGAGATGGCCGTCGCGTTGGCCGGCGGCTTTCCCGGCAAGCGAATCGCGCTGCACGGCAACAACAAATCGGTCGCCGAGCTGACCGCCGCCGTCAAGGCCGGTATCGAGCACGTCGTGGTCGACTCGATGATCGAGATCGATCGCCTCGACGAGATCGCCGGCGCCGCGGGCGTGGTGCAGGACGTCCTGGTCCGGGTCACGGTCGGCGTCGAGGCCCACACGCACGAGTTCATCTCCACCGCACACGAGGACCAGAAGTTCGGGCTCTCGTTGGCGTCCGGCGCCGCCATGGACGCCGTGCGCCGCGTGTTCGACGCCGATCATCTTCGGCTCAAAGGCCTGCACAGCCACATCGGCTCTCAGATCTTCGACGTCGCGGGCTTCGAAATCGCCGCGCACCGGGTGATCGGCCTGCTGCGTGACGTCGTCGCCGAGTTCGGCGTCGACAAGACCTCGCAGATGTCGATCGTCGACCTCGGTGGCGGCCTGGGCATCTCCTATCTGCCGCAGGACGATCCGCCTCCGATCGCCGATCTGGCGGCCAAGCTCACCGCGATCGTGCGCGACGAGTCGGCCGCCGTCGGGCTGCCAACGCCGCGGCTGGTGGTCGAACCGGGCCGCGCCATCGCCGGTCCCGGGACCATCACGCTCTATGAGGTCGGCACCGTCAAGGACGTCGCCGTGAGCGCGACCGCGCACCGGCGATACGTCAGCGTGGACGGCGGTATGAGCGACAACATCCGCACGTCGCTCTACGGCGCGGAATACGACGTCCGGCTGATATCACGGCAGACCGATGCCGGACCCGTCATCAGCCGCATCGTCGGAAAGCATTGCGAGAGCGGCGATATCGTCGTACGTGATACCTGGGTGCCCGACGACATTCGGCCCGGCGACCTGTTGGGGGTCGCGGCGACCGGCGCCTACTGCTATTCGATGTCGAGCCGTTACAACCTGATCGGTCGTCCCGCCGTGGTGGCCGTGCGCGACGGGCGGGCCCGCCTGATCCTGCGCCGGGAGACGGTCGACGACCTGCTGAGTCTGGAAGTGAGGTAACGATGTCTGACACCGAAAAGCCCATCGGCGTGGCGGTCCTGGGCTATGGGAACGTCGGCAGCCAGGTCGTGCGCATCATCGAGGAGAGCGCCGAGGACCTGGCCGCACGCATCGGCGCGCCACTGGTGCTGCGCGGTGTCGGCGTCCGCCGGGTGGCCGACGATCGCGGTATCCCCGTCGGCAAGCTGACCGACAACATCGAGGAACTCGTCTCCCGCGACGACGTCGACATCGTCGTCGAGTTGATGGGACCCGTCGAACCCGCGCGCAAAGCCATCCTCGCCGCGCTGGAACAGGGCAAGTCGGTGGTCACGGCGAACAAGGCACTGATGGCGGTGTCGACCGGCGAGCTCGCTCAGGCGGCCGAAACCGCCCGAGTCGACCTGTATTTCGAGGCGGCGGTCGCCGGTGCGATCCCCGTCATCCGCCCGCTCACCCAGTCGCTGGCGGGAGATTCGGTCGTGCGGGTCGCGGGCATCGTCAACGGCACCACCAACTACATCCTCTCGGAGATGGACAGCACCGGCGCCGACTACACCAGCGCGCTGGCCGACGCGAGCGCCCTCGGTTACGCCGAGGCCGATCCGACCGCCGACGTCGAGGGATACGACGCCGCGGCGAAGGCCGCGATCCTGGCGTCGATCGCATTCCACACCCGCGTCACCGCCGACGACGTCTACCGCGAAGGCATCACCAAGGTCAGCAGCGCCGACTTCGAATCCGCCAAGGCGCTCGGCTGCACCATCAAGCTGCTGGCCATCTGCGAGCGGCTCACCGGCGATGAAGGACAGCAACGGGTTTCGGCGCGGGTGTACCCCGCGTTGGTTCCGTTGGATCATCCGCTCGCCGCCGTCAACGGCGCGTTCAACGCCGTCGTCGTCGAGGCCGAAGCCGCGGGCAGGCTGATGTTCTACGGGCAGGGGGCCGGTGGTGCGCCCACGGCCTCGGCGGTGATGGGCGACCTCGTGATGGCGGCGCGCAACCGGGTGCAGGGCGGCCGCGGACCACGCGAGTCGAAGTACGCCAAGCTGCCCATCGCACCGATCGGCTTCATCCCGACCCGGTACTACGTCAACATGAACGTCGCCGACCGCGCTGGTGTGTTGTCCGCTGTGGCAGCCGAATTCGGCAAACGCGACGTCAGCATCGCCCAGGTCCGCCAGGAGGGCGTGGTCGACGAGGGCGGCCAGCGCTGTGGCGCACGCATCGTGGTGGTGACCCACCAGGCCACCGACGCCGCACTGTCGGAAACGGTGGCGGCACTGGCCGACCTCGACGTCGTGCAGAGCATCAACAGCGTGCTGCGTATGGAAGGAACGACCGAATGAGCGCCTCAGCGCAGACCGTGCACCAGCCCTGGCCCGGGCTGATCGCCGCATACCGGGACCGTCTCCCGGTCCAGGACAACTGGACGCCGATCACCCTGCGCGAGGGCGGCACGCCGCTGCTGCCCGCCCCGGGTCTGTCCGAACTGACCGGCTGCACTGTGCATCTGAAGATCGAGGGGCTCAACCCGACCGGCTCGTTCAAGGATCGCGGAATGACCATGGCCGTGACCGAGGCCGTGGGCCGCGGCCAGCAGGCGGTGCTGTGCGCATCGACGGGAAACACCTCGGCATCGGCCGCGGCCTACGCGGCCAGGGCGGGCATCACCTGCGCGGTGCTGGTGCCGCAGGGCAAGATCGCGATGGGCAAGCTCGCGCAAGCGGTCATGCACGGCGCCAAGATCATCCAGATCGACGGCAACTTCGACGACTGCCTGGAACTGGCCCGCAAGATCACCGCCGACTTCCCGACCGTGTCGCTGGTCAACTCCGTCAACCCGTACCGGATCGAAGGACAGAAGACCGCAGCCTTCGAGATCGTCGACGCGCTCGGCGTCGCACCCGATGTGCACTCGCTGCCGGTCGGCAACGCCGGCAACATCACCGCGTACTGGAAGGGCTACACCGAATACCACCGCGACGGCGTCTCGGATCGCCTGCCGCGCATGCTGGGAACGCAGGCGGCCGGTGCGGCACCGCTGGTGCTCGGTGAGCCGGTCAAGAACCCGGAGACCATCGCGACGGCAATCCGGATCGGCTCGCCCGCATCGTGGGCCACCGCCGTGGAGGCGCAGCAGAAGTCCGACGGTCGATTCCTGGCCGCCACCGACGACGAAATCCTGTCGGCCTACCACCTGGTAGCCAGTACCGAGGGGGTGTTCGTGGAGCCGGCGTCGGCGGCCAGCATCGCGGGTCTGCTCAAATCGATCGAAGACGGTTGGGTGGCGAAGGGTTCGACCGTCGTGTGCACGGTGACCGGCAACGGGCTCAAGGATCCGGACACCGCGCTGAAGGGCATGCCGCCGGTCATCGCGGTGCCCGTGGATCCGGTCGCCGTCGTCGAGCAGTTGGGGCTGGGATAGCCGGTGACTCACGTACTGCCACCAGGACTGAGGGCCACCTCCGTGGTGGCGGCATCCAGCGCGAACCTGGGCCCGGGCTTCGACAGCCTGGGCATCGCTTTGAGTTTGTATGACGAGATCGTCGTCGAGACAACCGATTCCGGCCTGACGGTCGAGGTCGAAGGCGAGGGCGCGGGCCAGGTGCCACTGGACGGGACCCATCTGGTGGTTCGCGCCATCCGGCGGGCACTGCAGGCGTTGGGCATCAGAGCGCCGGGTATGACGGTGCGCTGCCGCAACGACATTCCGCACTCGCGAGGGCTCGGCTCGTCGGCCGCAGCGGTGGTCAGCGGGCTCTCTGTCGTCAACGGTCTTGCGGCACAAGTGGGGTCGTCGCTGCTGTCCGAACGTGACCTGGTTCAGTTGTCCTCGGAATTCGAGGGTCATCCCGACAACGCCTCGGCCGCGGTGCTCGGCGGTGGGGTGGTGTCGTGGACCGAAGGGGAGGAGTCCGCGCCCCGGTTCGAGGCCGCGCCGATCCGGGTGCACCCCGATATCCGGCTGTTCGCCGCGGTTCCCGACGAGCGATCGTCGACCGCCGAGACCCGCGTGCTGCTGCCGGAGAAGGTCAGCCACGCCGACGCGCGGTTCAACCTGAGCCGGGCGGCGCTGATGGTGGTCGCCCTGACGACGCGGCCCGACCTGCTGATGCCGGCCACCGAGGATGTGCTGCATCAACCGCAGCGTGCGTCGGCGATGCCGGGTTCTGCGGAATACCTGCAGGTATTGCGGCGTTGTGGAGTGGCAGCGGTGTTGTCCGGAGCCGGGCCTTCGGTGCTCGCCCTGAGCACGTCAGCGGAGCTGCCCACGGAAGCCCTGGAGTTCGGTATCGCGAATGGATTCACCGTCAAAGACATGACCGTAGGTGAGGGCGTCACGTGGACGTCGGGCGCGGCGGTCCGGAGCTGATCGCGCGAGAACAGCAATCACAGGAGCAACACGACACACATGTCTTTCTTGCTTCCCGTCCCGATGCGGGATATTCTCGCAGTCGTCCGGCAATCGCAGCGTGTCTACCTGCGCCGACACTAGGACACCACCAATTCTTCTCGTAGATGACGGTTCGCCGCACACCGGCGAAGTCCGCCCATCACCGTTGCAGGGGCAATGGTGGGGCCCATGCGTTCAGTGGATGGACTGATCGCACCGAACCCCCGCACGACTCGGTCGGCGAGGGAAAGAAAGGAAATCCGTGACTGAAACGGACCTGATCACGGCTGGGGGCAGCAGCGATAACAACGAGCTGTCGAACCCCGTGAATTCAGACACCTCAACTTCTGCGGCGGCGGATTCGCCGAACGCCACGCCGTCCGCGGAGACCGCTGCGGCCGGCGCCTCCGGCAATCGTTCCGGCTCGCTGTCGACCATGGTGCTGCCCGAGCTGCGCGCTCTGGCCAAGGAAATCGGCGTCGAAGGCGCGTCCGGCATGCGCAAGGGCGAACTGGTCGCCGCGATCCGTGAGCGGCGCGGCGAGTCGAACGGCCGCGGACAGGCGTCCGCCGGTGGCGAGGCGCCCGCGGCGAACGAGGCCAAGAACGCCGAGCCCGCCAAGGACGCTCCGAAAGCCGAGTCGGCCGAGTCCGGCGGCTCCGACCGTTCCTCGAATGCCGACACCGAACAACAGCCCCGGCGCCGTGAGCGTCGTGGCGCGTCCCGCGGAACCGGCGCGCCCGACGGTTCGGGCAACCAGAACGACAACGCCGCTCAAGACGCCAAGTCCAACGAGCGCCAGAACGATCAGCCCAGCAAGTCGGACACCAAGTCCGAGGGCGATCAGCAGCAAGGCGACCAGCAGGGCGGTGGCCAGAACCGCGGCGGCGGTGGCAACAGCAACAACAGCAGCAACAACAACAATGACGACGACGGCGAGGGCCGTGGCGGTCGCCGGGGTCGTCGATTCCGGGACCGTAGGCGCCGTGAGCGCGGCGGTGACGGCGGCGGCGGTGACCGCGACACCGAACTGCGCGAGGACGACGTCGTTCAACCCGTCGCGGGCATCCTCGATGTGCTCGACAACTACGCGTTCGTCCGCACCTCCGGCTATCTGGCCGGCCCGAACGACGTGTACGTCTCGATGAACATGGTGCGCAAGAACGGTCTGCGTCGCGGCGACGCCGTGACCGGTGCCGTGCGCGTGCCCAAGGACGGCGAGCAGACCAACCAGCGGCAGAAGTTCAACCCACTGGTGCGTCTGGACACCGTCAACGGCAAGCCCGTCGACGAGGCCAAGAAGCGGCCGGAGTTCAACAAGCTCACGCCGCTGTACCCGAATCAGCGGCTGCGCCTGGAGACGACCACCGAGAAGCTCACCACCCGCGTCATCGACCTGATCATGCCGATCGGCAAGGGACAGCGCGCGTTGATCGTGTCTCCGCCGAAGGCCGGTAAGACCACGATCCTTCAGGACATCGCGAACGCGATCACCACCAACAATCCGGAATGCCACCTGATGGTGGTGCTCGTCGACGAGCGTCCGGAAGAGGTGACCGACATGCAGCGCTCGGTCAAGGGCGAGGTCATCGCCTCGACGTTCGACCGGCCGCCTTCTGACCACACCCAGGCCGCCGAGCTGGCGATCGAGCGGGCCAAGCGGCTCGTCGAGCAGGGTAAGGACGTCGTCGTGCTGCTCGACTCGATCACCCGCCTCGGCCGCGCGTACAACAACGCGTCGCCGGCCTCGGGTCGCATCCTGTCCGGTGGTGTGGATTCGACCGCGCTGTATCCGCCGAAGCGATTCCTCGGCGCGGCCCGCAACATCGAAGAGGGCGGCTCGCTGACGATCGTCGCCACCGCCATGGTGGAGACCGGGTCGACGGGTGACACGGTGATCTTCGAGGAGTTCAAGGGCACCGGCAACGCCGAGCTCAAGCTCGACCGCAAGATCGCCGAGCGGCGCGTCTTCCCGGCCGTCGACGTCAACCCGTCCGGCACCCGTAAGGACGAGTTGTTGCTCTCGCCGGACGAATTCGCGATCGTGCACAAGTTGCGTCGCGTGCTGTCCGGGCTGGACCCGCATCAGGCCATCGACCTGTTGATGAGCCAGCTGCGCAAGACCAAGAACAACTACGAGTTCCTGGTGCAGGTCTCCAAGACCACGCCTGGCTCGATGGACGCGGACTGACCAACGGTTCGGGTGCGCTGCCGGTCGATCGGCAGCGCGCCGAAAGGTTCACTGATAAGGGTCGGTGATCTCGCGTAGCGCTATCAGGGCGTCGCGAAGTTGTTGAAATCGGCGCTCGCCGAGGAAACTTCGCCACTCGTCCTCGACCTTGGCGATCTCTTCGCCTGCGGCCCGGCACACCGCCATGCCCTTGTCGCTCAATGTGACAAGCCTGGCGCGCGCATCGTTCGGGTCGGGTGAGCGCACGACGTATCCGGCACGTTCGAGTTGATCGAGCAGTGCGCCGGCGGTCTGCTTGGTGACGCGCGCCTGCTCGGCGAGATCCGTCAGCCGCATACCGCTCGAATTCACGTGCCGCAGGTCGAGGCGCTGCATCAGCCTCGACTGCGCGAGCGTGATGTCGTCGGCGCCGACTGCGGCCAAGGCCTCCATGACACGTGTCTCGGCGGCGCGATGGCCGATGAACATCAAAGTTGCGGTGCTCACCCAGTCGGTCACCCGTTGATTTTAGTACGGTTCCCTGACTATATTGTCAGGGAACCTGACTAAATGAGGAGGTGGCGATGGACTCCGACACCGTTTGGCGACACATCGACGAGCAGCGCGCGAACCTCGCCGACATGCTCGAGGGTCTCGAGCCCGAGCGATGGACGACACCGTCCCTGTGTGCGGGGTGGACCGTGCGGGAGGTCGCCGCGCACATCACGCATTCGCAATTGCCGAAATCGAGGATGTTGTTCGAGCTACTTCGGCACGGCTTCCGGTTCAACACAATGGTTCATCGAGCCGCCCTGCGGGACAAGAGATCACCCGCCGAACTCACCGCCGCACTGCGGAACATGCGTGGCTCACGTAAGCGTCCGCCGGGCACCAGCGAGCTCGATCCGCTGCTCGATGTGCTGGTCCACACTCAAGACGTCGCGGTGCCCCTCGGCATCGACCGGCCCATGCCGGTGGACGCGGCGGTCGCCGCGGCGGAACGCGTATGGGCCAGTGGGTTTCCGTTCAACGCGCGACAGCGCCTGCGCGGCATGGAACTTGTGGCGACAGACGCAGATTTCCGAGTCGGGGAGGGCCGCCGCATCGAGGCGCCGATACGCGACATCCTGATGATGCTGACCGGCCGTTCGGCACCCGGTGACATCACCCGGCGGGATCGGCCCGCAACCCCGGCATGACGTAGCGGCGCAGGTGTCGAAGCACCGCGTCGCCGTCGCTGGGGTCGAGCGTTTTACCGGGTACCGTCGCAAGCGAGATCAGTACGCGGGCAAGCCATTCCGATGCCTCGGCGATATCGGTCCCGGGGTGGATCTCGCCCGAATCGCGCGCGGCGACCAGGTAGCGCGACCAGAAGTCGGCCAGGTCGGGCACCAGCCCCTGGACACCGGCACCGGCGCAGGCGGCGAATTCCTCCGGCTCGTCGATGCGCAGCTTCATCAGCAAGGCGCCCGGGTCGTCGTACGCGGTGCGCCCGTGCAGGATCCCGGCGGCGATCTGTCGGTCGAGGCCCTCCACGCGCTCGAGCATCGCGTGTGCTTCGGACCAGTAGGCGTTGTTGAGCCGGACGATCGCCGCGCCCAGCAGGGACACCTTGTCGGGGAAGTGGCGGTAGAGCCAACCGCGGGAGACGCCTGCGACTTCGGCCACCTCGGATACCGTGGTCGCACGAATTCCCTTGGCGCGCATGCATGTCTCTGCCGCGTCGATCAGACGATCGCGGACGTTCTTGGTGGCGGCGCCGCTCGTCACCAGGTGGACTCCTCCATCAAACTCGCCCGCGAGCGGGCCGGTCGGAGCATTGTGTCATGGTAGACACAATCGCGAATCTGTTCACGGTCGAGAGGTGAGCCATGGCGGACACACTCCAGCAGCTGCTCAACGAGCGCGCCGATCGCGACACCGTCGCCATTCGGTATGGAGACCGCACCTGGACCTACCGCCAATACCTCGACGAAGCCAAGACGCAGGCCGCCGCTCTGATCATGGCCGCCGATCCGGACCGGCCCCTGCACGTCGGCGTGCTCCTCGGCAACACCCCCGACATGCTGATCGCGCTCGCGGGAGCCGGACTCGGCGGCTACGTGGTGTGCGGCATCAACACCACCCGGCGCGGTGACGCGCTCGCGCGCGACATCACCAAGGTGGACTGCCAGTTCCTGATCACCGACGCCGAAAATCGCCCACTGCTCGACGGCTTGGATCTGCCGGGCGTCACCGTATTCGACGCATCGAGCACCGAGTGGGCCGACTTCCTCGCCGGCGCTCCAGCGTTCGCCCCGCACCGGGAGGTCGCGGTCGACGACACGTTCATGATGATCTTCACCTCCGGTACCAGCGGCGATCCCAAGGCGGTCCAGGTCGCCCACCTCATGGTGTTGTTCGCAGGCAACGCGCTGGCCGAGAGGTTCGAGCTCGCCGAGAACGACGTCTGCTACCTCTCGATGCCGATGTTCCACTCCAACGCCGTGGTGGGCGGCTGGGCGCCCGCGCTCGTCGCCGGGGCCGCGATGGTGCCGGCCAAGTTCTCCGCGTCGCGGTTCCTGCCCGACATCCGGCGCCACGGCGTGACGTACATGAATTACGTCGGCAAGCCGCTGGCATACGTGCTGGCGACGCCTGAGGAGCCCGACGATCGCGACAACCCGCTGCGCGTCGCGTTCGGCAACGAGGCCACCGACCGCGACATCGAGGAGTTCGGCCGTCGCTTCGACGTCAGAGTCGACGACGGCTTCGGTTCGACCGAGAACGCCGTGATCATCACCCGCACTCCGGAAACACCGAAAGGTTCGATCGGACAGGGCTTTCCGGGTGTGGCGATCTACAACAGCGACACCGTCACCGAGTGCCCGGTCGCGGAATTCGACGAGAACGGCGCGCTGACCAACGCCGACGTCGCGATCGGCGAACTGGTCAACACCGACGGCAGCGGGCTGTTCCGTGGCTATTACAACGACAGCGACGCCACCGACGAGCGGATGCGCCACGGCATGTACTGGTCGGGCGACCTGGCCTACCGCGACGCCGACGGGTTCATCTACCTGGCCGGGCGCACCGCCGACTGGATGCGGGTCGACGGAGAGAACCTCGCGACCGCGCCCATCGAACGGATCCTGCTGCGGCTGCCGGCGGTCAACCGCGTCGCGGTCTATCCGGTGCCCGACGAGCTCGTCGGTGATCAGGTGATGGCCGCCCTCGTGCTGCAGGACGACGCCGACGTCGATCCCGCGACGTTCGAGGAGTTCCTGGCCGCTCAGCGCGACCTCTCGCCGAAGGCGTGGCCCCGCTACGTGTGGATCGCCGACGATCTGCCCAGCACTGCGACCAACAAGATCCTCAAGCGCGAGCTCGTCGCGCGCGGCGTCACGCCCGACGGCAGGCGGCTCTGGCGGCGCGACGGCAGCAAGTACCACCCACACCGGTGACGGAGCACCGACCGCCGAGCGCTCGCGGTGAAGGGCCGCCATGGAATACCCTCCGCTGCGCACGCGTTTAGGCACTTGGCGGTTGAGCTGGCATAATGGACCGCTGACCCTCGGCTCCGGTTCACGCCCGTCACCTCCAGCGCGGAGGGGCGACCCGGGGCCACGATCGAAGAGGAAACCATGAAAACGGGTATTCACCCTGATTACGTAGAGACCACCGTGCACTGCGGCTGCGGCAACACGTTCACCACGCGGAGCACGAAGCAGAGTGGACAGATCCACGTCGAGGTCTGCTCGCAGTGCCATCCCTTCTACACCGGCAAGCAGAAGATCCTCGACAGCGGTGGCCGCGTCGCTCGCTTCGAGAAGCGCTACGGCAAGCGCAAGGCCGCCGACAAAGGCTCAGCGGACAAGTAGCTTCCCTTCCGGCGCCCGATCTGCCGCATCAGCGGCCAGGCCGGGCGCCGGTTTGCGTTCACGAGGGGTCACGAAGAGGAGGTCGACATGGCTCGCGCTGAATCCCCGGCTCAGCCGGGCGCGATCGACGCGCTGGTGGCCGAGCACGCCGACCTCGAACGCCAACTCAGCGACCCGGAGCTGCACGCCGACGCGGGACGGGCCCGCAAGGTCGGCAGGCGCTTCGCGCAGGTGTCGCCGATCGTCTCCACGTACCGCAAGCTCGAGGCCGCCCGCGGCGACCTGGAGACGGCGCGCGAGCTGGCGGCCGACGACCCGTCGTTCGCGGCCGAGGTCGACGAGCTAACGGCCACCGTCGAGCAGCTCGACACCCAACTCACCGACCTGCTGGCGCCCCGCGATCCGCACGACGCCGACGACATCGTCCTCGAGGTCAAGTCGGGGGAGGGCGGCGAGGAGTCGGCGCTGTTCGCCGCCGATCTGGCCAGGATGTACACCCGGTACGCCGAGCGCCACGGCTGGACCGTCACCGTGCTCGACGAGACCTTCTCCGACCTCGGGGGCTACAAAGACGCGACGCTGTCGATCCGCAGCAAGGGCGACTCCGCCGACGGCGTGTGGTCACGGCTGAAGTTCGAAGGGGGCGTGCACCGGGTGCAACGCGTCCCGGTCACCGAGTCGCAGGGCCGGGTGCACACCTCGGCCGCCGGCGTGCTCGTCTACCCGGAACCCGAAGAGGTCGAAGAGGTGCAGATCGACGAGTCGGATCTGCGCATCGACGTCTACCGGTCCTCGGGCAAGGGCGGTCAGGGCGTCAACACCACGGACTCGGCGGTGCGCATCACCCACCTGCCCACGGGCATCGTCGTGACTTGTCAGAACGAGCGCTCTCAGCTGCAGAACAAGGCCCGCGCGATGCAGGTGCTCGCGGCGCGGCTGCAGGCGCTGGCCGAGGAGCAGGCGCAGGCCGACGCCTCGGCCGACCGCGCCAGCCAGATCCGCACCGTCGACCGAAGCGAGCGCATCCGCACCTACAACTTCCCGGAGAACCGGATCGCCGATCACCGGATCAACTTCAAGGCGCACAACCTCGACCAAGTGCTCGACGGCGACCTCGACGACCTGTTCGACGCGCTGGCCGCCGCCGACAAACAAGCGAGACTGCAGGCCACATGACCCGGCCCAGCGCGGCGCCGGCATCCACGCCGCTGAGCCGGCTCATCGACGCCGCGGCGGCGGTGCTGGCCGAGGCGGGTGTCGCCGCGCCGCGCGTCGACGCCGAACTGCTGGCCGCGCACGCGCTGGGCATCGATCGCGGCCGCATCCGCCTCGTCGAGGCCGGACCCGACTTCGCCGATCGCTACGACGAACTCATCGCCCGACGCGCCCGCCGCATCCCGCTGCAGCACCTCGTCGGCACCGCACCGTTCGGCCCGGTCGAGGTGCACGTCGGTCCCGGCGTGTTCATCCCGCGGCCCGAGACCGAGGCCCTGCTGGAATGGGCGCTCGCGCAGAACCTGCCCGCCGCCCCCGTGATCGTCGATCTGTGCACCGGGAGCGGAGCGCTGGCGCTGGCGCTGGCGACAAACCGGCCCGACGCACGCATCGTTGCCGTCGACGACTCCGCGGCCGCGCTCGACTACGCGCGGAGCAATCTCGCCGGCTCGGCAGTCGAGATAGTCCACGCCGACGTGACCCAACCCGGACTGCTGCCCGAACTCGACGGCGCGGTCGACCTCGTCGTCGCGAATCCGCCCTACATCCCCGACGGTGCGCAGCTGGAACCCGAAGTGGCCGAACATGATCCGGCCCACGCGTTGTTCGGGGGACCGGACGGCATGCACGTGATCGAGGGGATCGCCGGTCTCGCGACGCGGTGGCTGCGCGCCGGCGGGCTGCTCGCCGTCGAGCACGACGACACGACCTCGGACCACACCGTCGAGATGTTCCGCCGGTCAGGGTGTTTCGACGACATCACCGCACGGCGCGATCTCGCCGGGCGGCCACGGTTCGTGACCGCACGAAGGACCGCCGAAGGAGGATCCGCGGCATGAGTCAGGTGTTCGACTGCTCCGACGCCGACCAGCGCGAGACGGGCATCGCGTCGGCGATCAGCGCGCTCAAGGGCGGGCGCCTCGTCGTCCTGCCGACCGACACCGTCTACGGCATCGGCGCGGATGCGTTCGACAGCGAAGCCGTCGCCGCCCTGCTCGCGGCGAAAGGCCGCGGCCGCGACATGCCCGTGCCCGTCCTCGTCGGTTCATGGCACACGATCGAAGGCCTGGTGTTCAACGTGCCGAGCAGCGCACGCGAACTCATCCGCGCCTTCTGGCCGGGCGCACTGAGCCTCGTCGTACGCCAGGCGCCGTCGCTGCACTGGGACCTCGGCGACGCGCACGGAACCGTGATGCTGCGCATGCCGTTACACCCGGTGGCGATCGAACTGCTGCGAGCGGTCGGCCCGATGGCGGTCTCCAGTGCCAACGTCTCCGGGCGCCCGCCGGCGGTCACCGCCGAAGCGGCGCGCGAACAACTCGGCGAACAGGTCGAGGTGTATCTCGAAGCCGGAACATCCGAGCAACAGGCGGCGTCGACGATCGTCGACCTCACCGGTGCGAATCCACGCGTGCTGCGCCAGGGGCCGGTCAGCGTGGAGGCGATCGCCGGCGTGCTCGGCGTGGACCCGACGACTTTGACAGGCTCAGATTGACTTTCGTGCAGTACGGTTCACCGGTGGTCTACGCCACCGACACGCTGCTGGCACTCAACGATCGCGGTGCGGGTGTACCGATCCGGGAGCTCGCGCTGGTCGGCCTGACGGCGGCGATCATCACGTACTTCGCCACCGGGTGGGTCCGGGTCCTCGCGCGTCGCCTGGGTGCGGTCGCGATTCCGCGCGACCGGGACGTGCACGCGCAACCCATTCCGCGGATGGGCGGGCTCGCGATGTACATCGGCGTCGCGTTCGCCGTCCTGCTCGCGTCCCAGCTGCCGGCGCTGACGCGGGGTTTCGTCTATTCGAGCGGCATGCCCGCGGTTGTCGTGGCCGGCGGCCTGATCATGGTCGTCGGCTTGATCGACGACCGTTGGGGTTTGGACTCGCTGACGAAGTTCGCGGGCCAGATCACCGCGGCGAGCGTGCTCGTCACCATGGGCGTGGCGTGGAGCGTGCTCTACATCCCGATCGGCGGCGTCGGCACGATCGTGCTCGATCAGGTGTCGTCGATCCTGCTGACGCTGGCGCTGACGGTGTCGATCGTCAACGCGATGAACTTCATCGACGGTCTCGACGGTCTCGCCGCCGGGCTCGGGTTGATCACCGCGTCGGCGATCTGCATCTTCTCGGTCGGGCTGCTGCGTGACCACGGCGGCGACGTGCTGTTCTACCCGCCCGCGGTGATCTCGGTGGTGCTGGCCGGGGTGTGCCTCGGCTTCCTGCCGCACAACTTCCACCCGGCCAAGATCTTCATGGGCGATTCCGGTTCGATGCTGATCGGCCTGATGCTGGCGGCCGCGTCGACCACGGCCGCCGGACCCATCTCGCAGACGGCGTATGGGGTGCGTGACGTGTTCGCGCTGCTGTCGCCGTTCCTGCTCGTGGTCGCGGTGATGTTCGTTCCGGCGCTCGACACACTGCTGGCGATCATCCGGCGCACCAGGGCGGGTGTGCACTTCACGACGCCGGACAAGATGCACCTGCATCATCGGTTGCTGCAGATCGGCCATTCGCACCGGCGGGTGGTCCTGGTGATCTATCTGTGGGTCAGCATCGTCTGCTTCGGCGCGGCCAGCACGATCTTCTTCGATCCGCGCTACAGCGGAGCGGTGATGTTGGCTGCGATTCTGGTCGCCGTCGTGGTGACCTTGATTCCTCTTCTGCGCCGTCGAAACGGCCAATTTCAGCCAATGTACGACGAAAAGTAGTAGACCCCCTTTTATGCCTCCCACCATGTGTTAGGGTGCATTCAGAACCCGAAAAAACCTCGCGGGTTGCCGGCCCCCGGGCCATCGGTTCACCACCGATCGGCACGGAACCACGACCGACAAAGGGAGCTGCCCCGTGGGTGATTTCTGCGAGCCAACCGCCCTCCGATACGCTCAGGGCGCCACGCACGCAAATCATCGGGGCAGCCACCGTGACCGCGGATTGAGGTGAAGTTGTGACGACGCCAGCGCAGGACGCGCCGTTGGTGTTCCCCTCGGTTGCCTTCCGGCCGTTGCGCCTGCTCGTGATCTGCGTGGTCTTCGCCGGCCTCGTGACCGCCGTGGCCGCCGTGCTCGGACATCCGATGGTAGGGGTGTTCTTCGGTATCGGGCTCGGCCTCGGTTTGCTCAACGCCGTACTGGTGCAGCGTTCGGTGGATTCCATTACGGCCGAAGAACATCCGCTCAAGCGCAAGATGGCGCTCAACTCCGCGACCCGGCTGCTGATCATGACGGTCGTCGGGTTGACCATCGCGTTCATCTTCCGGCCCCAGGGCCTGGGCGTGGTGTTTGGCATGGCGCTGTTCCAGGTATTGCTTGTTATCTCCACGGCGCTGCCTGTGATGAAGAAGCTCAAGGCAGGTGCCGGTGACGGACTCGAAGGAGAGGCTCCGCAGCAATGACGGGATTTGATGTGGCAGGCCAATCGGCTCAGACCACGATCCTGGCCGCAGAATCCGGAATCCAGGTCGGCCACCACACGGAGGCGCACTGGTTCGGGCTGACGGTGAACACCGACACCGTCCTCGCCACGGCCATTGCCGCGGTGATCGTGCTCGGGCTCGCCTTCTATCTGCGGGCCAAAGTCACCTCGAGCGGCGTTCCCTCTGGCGTGCAGCTGTTCTGGGAAGCCATCACGGTGCAGACGCGCAACCAGGTCGAGGCCGCGATCGGCATGAAGATCGCCCCGTTCGTCCTGCCGCTCGCCGTGACGTTGTTCGTCTTCATCCTGACTGCCAACTGGCTGTCGGTGCTGCCGGTGCAGTACACCGACTCCCACGGTGCGATCCACGAGCTGCTCAAGCCCCCGGCATCCGACATCAACTTCGTGCTGGCGCTGGCGTTGTTCGTGTTCATCGCCTACCACGCCGCCGGCTTCTGGCGCCGCGGTCCGCTCGGCCACCCGTGGCGGGTGCTCAAGGGCCACGTCACGATCCTGGCTCCGATCAACCTCGTCGAGGAGATCGCCAAGCCGGTCTCGCTGTCTCTGCGACTCTTCGGCAACATCTTCGCCGGCGGCATCCTCGTCGCGCTGATCGCGCTGTTCCCGCCGTACATCATGTGGTTGCCGAACGCGATCTGGAAGAGCTTCGACTTGTTCGTCGGCGCGATCCAGGCCTTCATCTTCGCGCTGTTGACGATCCTGTACTTCAGCCAGTCGATGGAACTCGAAGAAGACCACCACTAGCTGAACCGAACAAAGTCAACCGAACAAGCAGGACCCACAACCTGGTAGGACAGCTACCAGTTATCAAGGAGGATAAGGAATGGATCCCACTATCGCTGCCGGCGCGCTCATCGGCGGTGGACTGATCATGGCCGGCGGCGCAATCGGTGCCGGTATCGGTGACGGCATCGCGGGTAACGCCCTGATCGCCGGCATCGCTCGGCAGCCCGAGGCGCAGGGCCGACTGTTCACTCCGTTCTTCATCACGGTGGGTCTGGTCGAGGCGGCGTACTTCATCAACCTGGCGTTCATGGCGCTGTTCGTCTTCGCCACCCCGGTCGGCGGTTAATCCCGGCCATGGCTGACTCGAACGTCGTTCTGTTGGCGGCAGAGGAAGGCGGACAAAGCAACTTCCTCATCCCCAACGGCACTTTCTTCTTCGTGCTGCTCATCTTCCTGATCGTGCTCGGCGTGATCGCGAAGTGGGTCGTGCCACCGATTTCCAAGGTGCTGCACGAGCGCGAAGCGATGGTGCACAAGACGACTGAGGACAACAGGCGGGCAGCCCAGCTGCGGGCTGCCGCCGAAGCCGACTACCGCGAGGTGATGGCGAACGCTCGCCGCGAGGCGACGAATGTCCGTGAGGAAGCCCGCGCCGAGGGACGTCAGATCGTCGAGGAGGCGCGGACCCGCGCCCACACCGAGGTGTCGACTCTGCTCCAGCAGGCCAACGAGGAGCTGACGCGACAGTCCAGGGATTTGACCTCCGACCTCCAAGCGTCGGTCGAGACCTTGGCGGCGAATCTGGCGAGCCGTGTCCTAGGCGTCGACGTCACGACTCGGACAGTTCCGGTATCGACGGGCCAGGGGAGCTAACGCATGTCGACATTCATCGGACAGCTCATCGGTTTCGCGCTGATCGTCTTCATCTTGGTGCGATACGTCGTGCCTCTGGTGCGACGGATGATGGTCGCCCAGAAGGAGACCGTTCGCAGGCAGCTCGAGGAGCACTCCGAGGCCGAGAAGAAGGTGGCCGACGCCGACACCGAGCATGCGAAGGCTCTGGAACAGGCCAAATCCGAGGCCGCGGAGGTGATCGAGGAGGCCCGAAAGGACGCCGAGAAGATCGCCGAGCAGCTTCGGGTGCAGGCCGACCAGGAGTTGGAGCGGATCAAGACCCAAGGCGCGCAACAGGTTCAGCTGCTGCGCCAGCAGCTCGTCCGTGAGCTGAGGCAGAGCCTGGGCGCCGAGTCCGTGCAGCGGGCCGGCGACATCGTGCGCAACTTCGTGTCCGAGAGCACGGAGCAGTCCGCGACCGTCGACCGCTTCCTCGCGGAGCTCGATGAGATGGCGCCGTCGACGACGACCTTCTCGGACAGCGCCACGGCGAAACTGCGTGCCGCAAGCCGTGAATCGCTGGCTCAGGTGGTCGAGCGTTTCGACTCGGCGGTCTCCGGTCTCGATGCGGACGCGCTGACGCGGTTAGCGGACGACCTGGCCTCCACGGCGAAGCTGTTGCGCAGCGAAGCCGTGCTCTCGCGGCACCTGTCCGATCCGTCGAGCTCCGCTGAGCCCAAGGTTCGGCTCGTCGAGCGTCTGCTCTCGGGCCAGGTGTCGGACCCCGCACTCGACATCCTCAAAAACGCTGCGGCGCAGCGCTGGTCGAGCACATCGGATCTGATCCACAGCATCCAGCACGTCGCCAGGTTGGCACTCCTGGTGCGGGCCGAGGGCGATGGTCAGATCGAGGACGTCGAAGACCAGCTGTTCAGGTTCAGCCGCATCCTCGATTCCGAGCCGCGCCTGATCTCCCTGCTCGGCGAGTACACCGCCCCGCTGGAGGGTCGAATCAGCTTGCTGAACAACGTGCTTGGGCGACGGGCGAACAAGAACACCGCGGACCTGCTGCGCCAGACGCTCGATCTGCTGCACGGTGAGCGCGCGGACGAGGCGGTTCGCGAACTCGCGAATCTGGCTGTCTCCCGCCGCGGTGAAGTCGTCGCGCAGGTTCGCGCGGCCGCGGAGCTCAGCGACGCCCAGAACGAGCGGCTCACCGAACTGCTCACCCGTATCTACGACCGCCCGGTGTCGATTCAGCTCGACGTGGACCCCGGACTGCTCGGCGGCTTGACGATCGCCGTCGGCGACGAGGTGATCGACGGCTCGCTGGCGTCGAAGCTGGCGGCGGCCGAGACCCGCTTACCCGACTGACCCGACCACACCAAGACCCACACACGAAGTAGGAAGACGAAAAGCCATGGCAGAGTTGACGATCTCCGCGGATGAGATCCAGGGCGCGATCGAGGAGTATGTCGCCGGCTTCGAGGCGGAAACCGAGCGCGAAGAGATCGGCACCGTCGTCGACGCGGGTGACGGGATCGCCCACGTCGAGGGTCTCCCGTCGGTCATGACCCAGGAACTGCTGGAGTTCCCCGGCGGTGTTTTGGGCGTTGCGCTGAACCTCGACGAGCACAGCATCGGCGCCGTCATCCTCGGTGACTTCGAGAAGATCGAAGAGGGCCAGCAGGTCAAGCGCACCGGTGAGGTGCTCTCGGTGCCCGTGGGCGACGCCTTCCTCGGCCGCGTGGTCAACCCGCTGGGCCAGCCGATCGACGGCCGCGGTGAGATCGAGACGACCGAGCGTCGCGCCCTCGAGCTCCAGGCGCCGTCGGTGGTGCAGCGCCAGGGCGTGAGCGAGCCGCTGCAGACCGGCATCAAGGCCATCGACTCCCAGACCCCGATCGGACGCGGACAGCGCCAGCTGATCATCGGCGACCGCAAGACCGGTAAGACCGCGGTGTGTGTGGACACGATCCTCAACCAGCGACAGAACTGGGAGACCGGCGACCCCGACCAGCAGGTCCGCTGCGTGTACGTCGCGATCGGCCAGAAGGGCACCACGATCGCCAGCGTGCGCCAGACCCTCGAAGACGGCGGCGCGATGGACTACACGACGATCGTCGCCGCACCGGCGTCGGACTCGGCCGGGTTCAAATGGCTTGCGCCGTACACCGGCTCGTCGATCGCCCAGCACTGGATGTACGACGGCAAGCACGTGCTGATCGTCTTCGACGACCTGACCAAACAGGCCGAGGCGTACCGCGCGATCTCGCTGCTGCTGCGCCGCCCGCCGGGCCGCGAGGCGTACCCGGGTGACGTGTTCTACCTGCACTCCCGCCTCCTGGAGCGCTGCGCGAAACTCTCCGACGAGCTCGGTGGCGGCTCGCTGACCGGTCTACCGGTCATCGAGACCAAGGCCAACGACATCTCGGCGTACATCCCCACCAACGTCATCTCGATCACCGACGGTCAGTGCTTCCTGGAGACCGACCTGTTCAACCAGGGTGTGCGGCCGGCGATCAACGTCGGTGTCTCGGTGTCGCGCGTCGGTGGCGCCGCGCAGATCAAGGCAATGAAAGAGGTAGCAGGAAGTCTCCGCTTGGACCTGTCGCAGTACCGCGAGCTCGAGTCGTTCGCGGCGTTCGCCTCCGACTTGGACGAGACGTCGAAGGCGCAGCTGGACCGTGGTGCACGGCTCGTCGAGCTGCTCAAGCAACCGCAGAGCAGCCCGATGCCCGTCGAGGAACAGGTCGTCGCGATCTTCCTCGGCACCAGGGGTCACCTGGATTCCGTTCCCGTCGAAGACGTTCAGAAGTTCGAGCGGGAGTTCCTCGACCACGTCAAGGGGTCGCAGGAGGGCATCCTCAAGGAGATTCGCGAGAGCAAGAAGCTCTCCGAGGAGCTCGAGGAGAAGCTCGAGAAGGTCGTCAACGATTTCAAGAAGGGCTTCGCCACCACCGACGGCAGCTCGGTCGTGCCCGACGAGCATGTCGAGGCGATGGACGAGGAAGACGTCGAAAAGGAATCGGTGAAGGTCCGCAAGCCCGCACCGAAGAAGAAGTAAGGCCTGAAAACAGATGGCTGCCACACTGCGCGAATTGCGCGGCCGCATCCGCTCCGCGGGCTCGATCAAAAAGATCACCAAAGCCCAGGAGCTGATCGCGACGTCGCGAATCGCCAAGGCGCAGGCCCGAGTCGAGGCGGCTCGGCCCTACGACCGCGAGATCACGAACATGCTCACCGAACTGGCGAGCGCGAGCGCGCTGGATCATCCGCTGCTCGTCGCGCGTGAGAACCCTCGGCGCGCCGGCGTGTTGGTGGTCTCGTCTGACCGGGGCCTCGCCGGCGCGTACAACGCGAACATCTTCCGCAGGTCCGAGGAGCTGTTCTCGCTGTTGCGTTCGGAGGGCAAGGAGCCAGTCCTGTACGTGGTGGGCCGAAAAGCCCTCGGGTACTACAGCTTCCGCAACTGGGACATCCAGGAGTCGTGGACCGGATTCTCCGAGCGGCCCGACTACGAGAACGCCCAGGAGATCGCGACGACGCTGGTCGACGCGTTCACCGCGGGCATGGATGACGAAGGTGACGATCCCGGCGCGGACAACGTCCTCGGCGTCGACGAACTGCACATCGTCTTCACCGAATTCAAGTCGATGCTGTCGCAGTCGGCGAGCGCACGTCGGATCGCCCCGATGGTGGTGGAGTACAGCGAAGAGGACACCGGCCCGCATACGCTGTTCTCCTTCGAGCCGGATGCCGAGACCCTTTTCGGCGCGCTGTTGCCCCGGTACATCTCCACCCGCATCTTCGCCGCGCTGCTCGAGGCGGCGGCGTCGGAGTCGGCGTCTCGCCGACGCGCCATGAAGTCGGCGACCGACAACGCCGACGACCTCATCAAGGATCTGACCCTGATGGCCAACCGCGAGCGGCAATCTCAGATCACCCAGGAAATCAGCGAAATCGTCGGTGGCGCGAACGCGCTTGCGGACGCCGCCAAGAAGTAGCCCCAGAAAGCGAAGAAGACAAATGACTGCTACTGCTGAAAAAGCGACCAGCACCGACACCGCGGGTCGCGTCGTACGTGTCACCGGCCCGGTCGTCGACGTCGAGTTCCCGCGCGGTTCCGTGCCGGAACTGTTCAACGCGCTGCACGCCGAGATCAATTACAAGGATTTGGCGAAGACGCTGACCCTCGAGGTCGCCCAGCACCTCGGCGACAACCTCGTGCGGTGCATCTCCATGCAGCCCACCGACGGCCTGGTGCGTGGTGTCGACGTGACCGACACCGGCAGCTCGATCTCGGTGCCCGTCGGCGACGGCGTCAAGGGCCACGTGTTCAACGCGCTCGGTGACTGCCTCGACGAGCCCGGCTACGGCAAGGATTTCGACCGCTGGTCGATTCACCGCAAGCCGCCGGCCTTCGATCAGCTCGAGCCCAAGACCGAGATGCTCGAGACCGGCCTGAAGGTCGTCGATCTGCTGACCCCGTACGTCCGCGGCGGCAAGATCGCCCTGTTCGGCGGCGCCGGCGTGGGCAAGACCGTGTTGATCCAGGAGATGATCAACCGCATCGCCCGCAATTTCGGTGGCACCTCGGTGTTCGCCGGCGTGGGTGAGCGCACCCGTGAGGGCAACGACCTGTGGGTCGAGCTCGCGGACGCCGACGTGCTCAAGGACACCGCGCTGGTGTTCGGTCAGATGGACGAGCCGCCCGGCACGCGTATGCGAGTCGCGTTGTCCGCGTTGACGATGGCCGAGTTCTTCCGCGATGAGCAGGGCCAGGACGTGCTGTTGTTCATCGACAACATCTTCCGGTTCACCCAGGCGGGTTCGGAGGTCTCGACGCTGCTGGGCCGCATGCCTTCCGCGGTGGGTTACCAGCCGACGCTGGCCGACGAGATGGGTGAGCTGCAGGAGCGCATCACCTCGACCCGTGGCCACTCGATCACCTCGATGCAGGCCGTGTACGTGCCCGCCGACGACTACACCGACCCGGCGCCCGCGACGACGTTCGCGCACCTCGACGCGACGACGGAGCTGAGCCGGTCGGTGTTCTCGAAGGGCATCTTCCCGGCGGTGGACCCGCTGGCATCCAGCTCGACGATCCTCGACCCCAGTGTCGTCGGCGACGAGCACTACCGCGTCGCGCAAGAGGTCATCCGAATCCTGCAGCGCTACAAGGACCTTCAGGACATCATCGCGATCCTCGGTATCGACGAGCTGGCCGAGGAGGACAAGCAGCTGGTGCAGCGCGCCCGTCGCATCGAACGCTTCCTGTCGCAGAACATGATGGCGGCCGAGCAGTTCACCGGTCAGCCGGGCTCGACGGTTCCGCTGAAGGAGACCATCGAGTCGTTCGACAAGCTGACCAAGGGCGATTTCGACCATCTCCCGGAGCAGGCGTTCTTCCTCATCGGTGGTCTCGAGGATCTGGAGAAGAAGGCCGAAAGCCTCGGCGCCAAGATGGACGCCGGAAGTGGTGACGGTGCTCCGGCGCAGACGGATTCGAACGGCGACGCCGGCAAGGACGAATAGCGATGGCGGAATTAGACGTCGACATTGTCGCCGTCGAGCGGGAAGTCTGGTCGGGTAAGGCGACGTTCGTCTTCACCCGCACCACTGCGGGCGAGATCGGCATCCTGCCCCGCCACATCCCCCTGGTCGCTCAGCTCGTCGACGACGCCATGGTGCGCGTCGAGCGAGAGGGCGAGGAGGACCTGCGCATCGCGATCGACGGCGGATTCATGTCGGTCACCGACGAAAGCGTGATCATCCTTGCGGAGTCCGCCGAACTCGAGTCGGAGATCAACGCCGACCGTGCGCGGCAGGACTCCGAGTCCGACGATCCCGCAGTAGCCGCAAAGGGTCGAGCGAGGCTTCGCGCCCTGGGCCAGATCGACTAGCGGTCGCCGGTGAGCGCGCTCATGTTCATCATGGTCGCGCTGATCTGCGTGCTGCTTGTCGTCGTCGTTGCGCTGTCATACCGGCTGTGGAAGCTGCGGCAGGTTGGTGGTACCGCGGCGATCCTTCGCGATGTGCCGGCTGTCGGCGGGCACGGCTGGCGCCACGGTGTAATGCGTTACCGCGGCGGCGAAGCCGGGTTCTATCGGTTGTCGAGCCTGCGCTGGTGGCCGGATCGCCGGCTGAGCCGACGCGGCCTGGAGATCGTGTCGCGGCGAGGACCGCGTGGCGACGAGTTCGACATCATGACCGACGAGATCGTGGTGCTCGAACTGCGCGACACCAGCCCCGAACGTCGTCGCGGCTATGAGATCGCGTTGGATCGTGGTGCCCTGACAGCATTTCTGTCCTGGTTGGAGTCACGCCCGTCACCTCGCGCGCGACGCCGAAGCTTCTAATCCGTTGCCGGACCGCCGGGTTGCCACAGCACATCACCGTCGGGGTTGGCCACACGGGACAGGATGAACAGCAGATCCGACAGCCTGTTCAGGTATTTCGCGGGGAGCACGCTGATCGCGTCGCCGTGCGCGTCCATCGCCGCCCATGCGGACCTCTCGGCGCGCCGCGCGACCGTGCGAGCCACGTGCAGAAGCGCCGAGAGGGGAGTACCGCCCGGCAGCACAAACGAATTCAGGGCCGGCAGCGACTCGTTGAACTCATCGCACCAGGATTCGAGTCGGTCGATGTAGCTTTGGGTGATCCGCAACGGCGGGTGTTCGGGGTTCTCGACCACCGGAGTCGACAGGTCAGCGCCCGCGTCGAAGAGGTCGTTCTGAATCTGCTTGAGCACCTTCGACATTTGCTCGCCGGGGTTACCCAGGGCAATGGCGACACCGATGGCGGCGTTGATTTCGTCGCAGTCGGCGTACGCCACGAGGCGGGCGTCGTTCTTCGAAACCCTGCTGAAATCGCTGAGCCCCGTGGTGCCGTCATCGCCCGTTCGCGTGTATATCCGGGTGAGATGGACCGCCATGGTCAAACCGTACCGGAACCAGTAGCCAAGGAAACTGACACGGCTCGCGACGCTGTTTAAACTAACCCGCGTGAGCGAGCGATTCGTGGTGACCGGTGGAAACCGGTTATCTGGCGAAGTTGCCGTCGGGGGGGCCAAGAACAGCGTTCTGAAGCTGATGGCTGCGACGTTGCTGGCAGAGGGCACCAGCACGATCACCAATTGTCCGGACATCCTCGACGTACCGCTGATGGCCGAGGTCCTGCGCGGCCTGGGTGCCACCGTCGAACTGAACGGCGACGTCGTGCGGATCACTTCGCCCGACGAACCCAAGTACGACGCCGACTTTGCCGCCGTCCGCCAGTTCCGCGCGTCGGTGTGCGTATTGGGACCCCTCGTCGGGCGCTGTAAGCGGGCCAAGGTGGCGCTGCCGGGTGGCGACGCGATCGGGTCGCGACCGTTGGACATGCACCAGGCCGGCCTGCGTCAACTGGGGGCGCGGTGCAACATCGAGCACGGCTGCGTGGTCGCCGAGGCGGATCACCTCCGCGGCGCGGAGATCCAGCTGGAGTTCCCGTCTGTCGGCGCGACGGAGAACATCCTGATGGCGGCCGTCGTCGCGGAGGGTGTCACCACCATCCACAACGCCGCGCGCGAACCCGATGTGGTCGATCTCTGCGCGATGCTCAACCAGATGGGCGCCCAGATCTCCGGCGCGGGCACCTCGACGATGACGATCACGGGCGTCGACCGGCTCTATCCCACGGAGCACCGGGTGATCGGTGATCGCATCGTGGCTGCGACGTGGGGGATCGCCGCGGCGATGACGCACGGCGACATCTCGGTGACGGGTGTGGACCCGCAGCACCTGCAACTGGTGCTGCACAAACTGCACGACGCCGGTGCCACCGTCACGCAGTCCGACGACGGGTTCCGCGTCGTCCAGTACGAGCGTCCGAAGGCGGTGAACGTCGCGACGCTCCCGTTTCCCGGCTTCCCGACGGACCTGCAGCCGATGGCCATCGCGCTGGCGTCGATCGCCGACGGCACGTCGATGATCACGGAGAACGTGTTCGAGGCCCGGTTCCGGTTCGTTGAGGAGATGGTGCGTCTCGGCGCCGACGCCAGGACCGACGGCCACCACGCGGTGATCCGGGGGATCCCGCAGCTGTCGAGCGCGCCGGTCTGGTCCTCGGACATTCGAGCCGGCGCCGGGCTGGTGCTGGCCGGCCTGGTCGCCGACGGAGACACCGAGGTCCACGATGTCTTCCACATCGACCGGGGCTATCCGTTGTTCGTCGAGAACCTGAAGAGCCTGGGCGCAGAAATCGAGCGAGTGGCCTGATTCCGTCCGGTTTCGCGGTCCGCCGCGGGTTCTGCTCGTCGTACGTAACCCCCCTTTTGGGGATTCCGCGGGGCTGGCGTATCCTCTTGTGAGAAGCCCACGGCCCCAGGCCAATCGGACTGGAGGACGGGGTTTGACGTCTCTGTCCAGATCGGTATAGACTGGCAGGGTTGCCCCAAAAGCGGGTGTGTTGTTTGAGAACTCAATAGTGTGTTTGGTGGTTTTTGTTTGTTGTTTTTTTGTCTGCCCTTTTTTTCCCGTTTAGGGGTGGATGTTTTTTGATGCCAGTTTTTGGTGTCTTGCTTTGGTCAGATTGTTCTGAATGTT
>NZ_CVTA01000011.1 GCF_001050035.1 Mycolicibacterium komanii | reverse complement strand
ACCCGAGCCGTTCTTCGTGGGTGCAGCCGCGGTGCCGGTCGACAGGTCGACAGCCTCGCCGGCGTCCTCGCCGACCGCTGCCCTCCGGGTCCGCTTCCCCGACGGGCGGGCGGGCCGGGTCACGACAGCGCCGCGGCCGTTGTCGGTGTCGGAGCCCGCACCGTCGCGCTCGTCGCTCACCGCATGCTCCCTCGGTTGGTCATCTGGTTGTGGGTCACCTTCCAGTGTCCACACTTGTCGAGTATTCAGTTTGAGCAGGGGCGACAGGACTTGAACCTGCAACCTGCGGTTTTGGAGACCGCTGCTCTGCCAGTTGAGCTACGCCCCTTCAGGGTGGCACTGCGACAGTCCACCCGTTCGGGGCTCACACAATTCGCGCGCTCCCCGATCGGCAGATCTTCAAACCGATGGACAGCGCGCTGGACTGGGAAAACCCCGAGGTCCGAGTGTAGCGCGCCACCGGTCCGAGTTACTAATCCACCGGCGCTCCGTCCGCTAGGCGTCGACCGGCGAGCCGGTCATCAAGCAGACGCCTCGCCATTCACCGCGCCGCCGTCGGGATCCTCCGACGGATCATGGACGACGGGCTTGCGCACGACCTGACCCGTCTCCGGGTCCCAGCCCGCCGAGATCGAGTTGTCGCCCTCGTGGCCCATCAGCGTGGTGAACGACTCCATCACCAGCTCGCCGTGCTGGTCGACCAGTGTGTTGCGGGTGGTCACGATGTCGGCGCCGAAGCGTTCGTCAACCGACTGGATGATGAGCGTGCCGGTCAGCTCGTCGCCGGCCTTGATCGGCCGATGGAACTTGAACTTCTGGTCGACCTGCACGATCTGCATGGTCTCGAAGCCCACGTCGTTGTGCTGGAAGAAGTGCCGCTGGATCATCACCGCGAAGATCGACATGAATGTCGGCGGCGCGATGAGCGCCTCGTGGCCGGACGCCTTCGCGGCCTCCACGCTGTGACTCTGCGGATCGTGGGCTTTGACGGCGTTCGCGTACTGGCGAATCTGTTCCGTACCCACGACGTAGGGCTCTGGGTACTCCCAGATCATTCCCTTGATATCGATCTTGAGTGCCACGGTTACGCCAGCTTCGCGACGGCCACCGCGCGGCCGAAGATCTTCTTGCCACCGGTGGTGGCAGAGAGCGCGATGGTCACCGATTTCGTTTCGGGCTCAACGGATTTGACCCGTCCGTTGAAGACGATCTCCGCCCCGACGCCGTCGTTGGGAACCGGTACGACGGCGGTGAACCGCACGTTGTACTCGGTGACCGCCGCCGGATCGCCGACCCACTCGGTGACGTAGCCGCCGCCCAGGCCCATGGTCAGCATGCCGTGAGCGATAGCAGTGTCCAGGCCGACCTGCTTGGCGATGTCGTCGTCCCAGTGAATGGGGTTGAGGTCACCGGACACCCCGGCGTAGTTGACGAGATCCTGCCGGGTCAGCGGAATCACCTTCTCGGGAAGCTCGTCGCCCTTCTTCACCGAGGCGAACTCACGCAGTGGCATCTGAAAAACCCTCTTCTCCGTCACCCGACCGACCCGCCAGGGTCGTGAGTGTCTCCTGTACGACGTCACCGGCTTCGTTGGTGACGATGTTCTTGAGCACGACGATGTCGGTGCCGTGAGCCTGGCGCACGGAATCCACATGCACGTCGCAGTAGAGCTTGTCCCCGGCAAAGATCGGCTTGAGGTACTTGACCACCTGGTCGACCTGCACGATCTTCGCGTCCTTGATCGCGATGTTGGCGTGCTCGAAGAACGAGATCTGCGCCATGTACCCGAGGACGCTGGTGAACGTCAGCGGCGCGGGCAGCGCCTTGTGGCCCAGTTCGGCCGCGACGGACTCATCGAAGAACACGCGATCGTCGTTCTTGACGGCCGTCGCATACTCCCGGATTTTCTCGCGGCCGACGACGTAGTGGTCGGGATAGCGATGATGCATCCCGATGATCCGCTCGGACAGAGACACAGTTAGATAACCTACCTAGTCAACCCGGGCGACGCCCACGGGTGACTCGCCTTAGCGCGATTCCTTGTGGGGCTGGTGCTTGCCGCAGTTCGGGCAGAACTTCTTGATTTCCAACCGGTCCGGGTCGTTGCGGCGGTTCTTCTTGGTGATGTAGTTGCGGTGCTTGCACACCTCGCAAGCCAAAGTGATCTTCGGCCGTACGTCGGTACTGGAGGCCACGTTCTTCGTCCTTCGTTTACGCGTTCGATGTTGCCTGTAGCGGTGGGGGGGCTCGATCCCCCGACCTCACGATTATGAGTCGTGCGCTCTAACCAGCTGAGCTACACCGCCCCGGGATCCGGGCGGATGTCCGCCCGCTCACCGAGCCCCCTAACGGAATCGAACCGTTGACCTTTTCCTTACCATGGAAACGCTCTGCCGACTGAGCTAAGGGGGCCTGCCTACTTCGAGGTCCGCGCACGTGGCGCGAGCCTTAAAGAGGGTACAGTCTCGCCGATTCCCGCGCCAAACCGCTGATCACCTCAACCGCTACCGCCCGACTCTAGCCCCCGAGTGATAGGACGGAACAGTGACCGAACCCGGTGCGACCCGTGTGGCGGTGTACCTCGACTTCGACAACATCGTGATCTCGCGCTACGACCAGATCCACGGGCGCAACTCGTTTCAACGCGACAAAGCGGCCGGCTTCCACAAGCACCCCGGTCGGCTGACACAAGCAACCGTGGACGTCGGCGCGATCATCGACTTCGCCTCCTCGTTCGGCACGCTGGTGCTGACCAAGGCCTATGCCGACTGGTCGACCGACGTCAACGCCGACTACCGCGATCAGCTGGTCGGCCGCGCGGTCGACCTCGTGCAGCTCTTTCCGGCCGCCGCGTACAGCAAGAACGGCGCCGACATCCGGCTCGCGGTCGACGCCGTCGAGGACATGTTCCGGCTGCCCGACCTGACCCACGTCGTCATCGTCGCCGGCGACTCCGATTACATCCCGCTCGCGCAGCGGTGCAAGCGCCTCGGCCGTTACGTGGTCGGGATCGGCATCACCGGATCGATCAGCCGATCACTCACCGCGGCGTGCGACGAGTACGTCTCCTACGACGCGCTACCCGGCGTTCCCGCGGTCGAATCGGACGCGCCGAAGCGACGCCGGACCAAGGCCGACGCCGACCAGGAGCCCGAGGCTCCCGACCCGAAGGCCGCGGCCACCGCGCTGCTCGAGCGGGCACTGCGCATCGCACACGGCAAGGACGACTCCGACTGGTTGCACAACTCGGCGGTCAAAGCGCAGATGAAGCGGATGGACCCGTCATTCTCCGAGAAGTCGCTCGGGTTCCGCTCGTTCAGCGACTTCCTGCGCTCGCACACCGACCTCGTCGAGCTCGACGAGAGCAGCACCATCCGCATGGTGCGGTTGCGCAGCCAGGACTGAGCCGCCGATACGCTGACGGCATGGCTTCGGATCGGCTCTACTTCCGTCAGTTGTTGTCGGGTCGCGACTTCGCGACCGGCGACATGATCGCCCAGCAGATGCGCAACTTCGCCTACCTGATCGGCGACCGCGAGACCGGCGACACCGTGATCGTCGACCCCGCCTACGCCGCAGGCGATCTCGTCGACGCGCTCGAGGCCGACGGCATGCGCCTGTCCGGCGTGCTCGTCACCCACCACCACCCCGACCACGTCGGTGGCTCGATGATGGGTTTCGAGCTCAAGGGGCTCGCCGAACTGCTGGAGCGCACGAGCGTGCCCGTACACGTCAACCAGCTTGAGGCGGACTGGGTTTCGAAGGTCACCGGAATCGCGCGCAGCGAGCTCACCGGGCATCAGCACGGCGACGTCGTCAAGGTCGGCGACATCGACATCGAATTGCTGCACACCCCCGGCCACACCCCGGGCAGCCAATGCTTCCTGCTCGACGGGCGGCTCGTCGCCGGCGACACCCTGTTCCTGGAGGGCTGCGGTCGCACCGACTTCCCCGGCGGCAACGCCGACGACATGTTCCGCAGCTTGCAGGCCCTGGCGAAGCTCTCTGGCGACCCAACGGTGTTCCCCGGCCACTGGTATTCCGCGGAGCCCAGCGCTTCCCTGTCGGAGGTACGCCAGACCAACTACGTCTATCGGGCGAGCAACCTCGACCAGTGGCGCATGCTGATGGGCGGCTGACCTTCGCCCGCACCGGGTCCGATTGACGGAAAAGCGTCGGTCCGAGCGCTGCTGCGCTATTCTCCGGTTTGCCCGGCGCCCCCGCGCCGTGTACCGGGAGGACCGCTTGCGATGACGACGCCACCCACTCCCGCCGGCTGGTATCCCGACCCCAACGACTCTGGTGGCCAACGGTATTGGGACGGCTCGACATGGACCGAGCACCGCTCGCCGGATCCGGCATCGCAGCCCGCCGCACCGCCGCCGACCCCCGACAACCGCAGACTGCTGACCGGTTGCCTCGCCGCCTGCGGTGCGCTGCTGCTCATACTGATCCTCGCGGTGGTCTACGGCGCGTTCCTCAACGACACCGACGACATCGCCGCCACCGCCACGAGCACCGTCTCGACAGAGACCACCACAGCGACCACGACCGCCGCCGACGAGGCGGATGCGGCCGAAGTCCCCACCCCCGGCGCGCTGCCGCCGGCTGGGGCGGCGACGGTCGACGGGCCGCTCTCGTTCACGCTGGTCGACGTCGAGACCGGGACGACGGTGTCGTCGACCGAGGCTCCCGTCGAGAAGACCGCGACCGGCGAGTACGTCGTCGTACGCCTGTCGGTGGCCAACAACGGCGACGCGACCGCGCAATTCCTCGGCACCCTTCAGAAGCTGCACGCCGCCGGCACCGTCTACTCCATCGACGACGAGGCGACCTTCTACGTCGGCGGCGGATTCGTCGAGATTCCCTCCGGCGCCGAGGCGCAGGTCGGTCTCGCGTACGACGTGCCGCCGGGAACGGTGCCGGACTTCGTCGAGGTGCACGCCGATCCGCTGAGCGCGGGTGTGCAGATCCCGCTGTCGTAGCTTTCCGACAGACTGGTGGGCGTGGCAGACACGCTCTATGCCGACGTGTCCGAGTGGCAGGTCGGCGTCGACGACAGCTATCGGTATCCGGTGTTGTGCATCCGCTCCAACGACGGAACGTATCGAGATCGCCGCTGGCGCAACAACTATGACTGGTGCCGCCGCACCGCCGACACCGGGCGCCTGACGTTCTTCATCGTGTACTTCGTATGGCGGCCCAACTGGCGTGAAACCATGGACACGTTCCGCGATCAGGTCGGCACCCCCCACCCGAAGATGGCGGTCATGCTCGACGTCGAGTCATGGGGCGGCCAGATCCGCGGCAACCATTCGGCGGAGAGCAACGCGACTTACCGCGAGGTCGGGAAGTTCGTCGGCAGCGCCGCGAAGGTGATCGGCTACGGCAACACCGGCGACCTGAACACCCTGTGGCCCCACAAGCCGCCGGGCATGCGCCTCGTCGTCGCCGCCTACGGCCACAACCCGCCGTATCCGGGCAAGGTGGCCCATCAGTACACCGACGGCAGCGGATTCGGAGGCGGTTTACCGGTGGGTGCGCCGCCGTTCGGCAACTGTGACATGAACTCGGCCGACAATCTGAGCGCTGAGGTCTTCGCACGTGCCTGCGGCATACATGGCCAAGATCTCGAATTTCTAGACAAGAGGGCCGCTTGGGGGCAAACTTGTAGATCCTAGCGGTGAAAATTCGGGCCGGGGGGCCAAGATGAAGAAGCTAGTGCTGTGCTTCGACCGCAATCGTGGCCATTCCGAATCCGAAATCCCCACGAACGCGCTTCGCCTATTTCAATTGCTCGACGACGGCCCCGATCAAGTCGCCTGGTATCACCCGGGGCTCTCAGCAAACCACGGCTCGCCGTTGCACCCCTTCAGGGGCGCGGTCGAGGACGCCCGCGCGGCAATCGCGGAGGCGTACCGATTCCTGGTCGAGTGCTGGGAACCCGGGGACTCGATCTACCTCTTCGGCGTCGGTCGCGGCGGCTACTGCGCCCAGGCGCTGACCCGACTGCTCGCGACCGTCGGCGTCCTGCCCGAGCTGGCCGACTTCGTGCTGGACGCCTACGCGCTGCCACGGACCGGCCGCACCGAACAGGAGTGGACGCGGGTCACGCAGATCGCCGCACAATTGGAGCCGGAACGCGAAATCCCCGTCCCGGTACGATTTTTGGGCCTTTGGGACGCGGTCCGCATACCCGGCTTCACGCGCCGTGCGCTACCCGCCCCGATGTCGAACGTCGAATTCGGCAGGCACGCCGTGGCGATCGACGGACGTCCCGGCGAACGGCTGATGACCTCGGCGTCGGAACGCGTCGAGGAAGTCTGGTTCCGCGGCGCCCACTGTGACGTCGCCGGCGGCCCGGGAGCCTGCGGGCCGTTGGCAGAGATCAGTTTCGACTGGGTGCTCGACGGCGCGATCGGCGCAGGTCTGGCGCTGTCCGAGGAGCACATCGACGCGCTGCCCGCGCCCGGGCAGTACGACGCGCTCGCCGAGTCAGCGCACACGATCTCGCTCCGCAAGCTGCCCGAGAACGCGGCTGTGCACGCCAGTGTCGAGTTGTACCTGCGTGACCATCCGCAGTACTGGAAGCGCCTCCCGGCCCGTGTGACGTGGTCCGACCTCGACTGGGCGGCGCGCGGTGAGCGCTTGGTTCACGGCGCCGATACGGCGCCGACCGTCGCCGACGTCTCACTCGAGGCGTCGTTCGGCGAGCTGGTCAGCAATATCGGGGAGTTGAGCCCGGCGACCCGAGTGTGATCCATGTCCGCCGGTCACGATCGTTCCCGGCCAGCCGATTAATCGACGCCAACGCCAATTAGCAAAGGCTGTGAGATCCGCTGCTGCGTGATATACAGCGGTGCGTGGATTCGGATGGGGTTCTCGGGCTGTCGGCCGGCATGTGGACGGCGCTGGCCGCCTGGCTCGCCGTTGCGGTAGGGATAGCCGCGCTGGTGTACGCGTGGCGGCAGTATCAGCGGGTTCGGCGGCAGAGCGAAGAGCTGATGCAACCCAACGTGGCGATGTTCATGGAACCGGCGGCCAACGACTGGCACCTCATCGAGCTCGTGGTCAAGAACTTCGGTCGCACACCGGCCTACAACATCCGGTTCGACTTCGCACATCCTCCGACGGTGGCCAAGTACGAGAACGTGTACGACGACCGCTACGTCGACATCGCCCCGCTGAACCTGCCCGCCGAGATCCCTTATCTGGCACCGGGACAGGAATGGCGCATCGTGTGGGATTCGGCGCTGGACCGCCGCGAGCTCGGCGAGGCCATCGCGTCCCGGTTCGACGGCGCGATCACCTACTACGACCGGCACGGGCAGGCCAAGAAGAAGGACTCCCGCCACCGCTACCGCTCCACGGCTGTGCTCGACTGGTCCACGCTGCATCCGGTCGAGCGACTGGAGCTGTTGACCACCCACGACCTGGCCCGCCAGGAAAAGCAGAAGCTCGAACTGCTGCGCCACCTGCTGACCTACTACCAGTACGCGGCCGGCGAGAGCCGCGAAGACGTGCTGCGCCAGGAGATCAATCGCGTGCGGTCCGCGGTCGACGAACTGCGCGACCGTTACCGCGCGGAAACCGAAGGCCCGCAACGAAACCCGCGCAACGGGGTGGCCCCCGGCCGGCCGATCGACATCGACGCGGAGTTCGAAGATGCCCACACGCAGATCCTCAGAACCAATACGGCGCGCCACCGCATCGCCTGACGCACCGCACGGTTGAGCCCGGCAACCCCTCGCTGCCGGGCTTTCCCGAAACGGTAGAAATGTGGCGACCGGGCGTCGCGCGTAGAGAACTACCCCAGCCTCTTGGCATTCGTAGCGAGGTTTCGTAACATCGATACGATTAGCCGCCGCATCAAAGGAGAAGCGATGAGCAACCTCGTTGGCTACGAACTCGCAGATTCCGTCGCCACGATCACCCTGGACGACGGCAAGGTCAACGTCCTCGGCCCGGCCATGCAGACCGCGATCAACGAGGCGCTCGACCGCGCCGAGAAGGACGCCGCCAAGACGGTGGTGATCGCGGGCAACGGCCGCGTGTTCAGCGGCGGATTCGACCTGACCGTGTTCCAGTCCGGGGATGCGCAAGCCGCGCACGGCATGCTCGCGGGCGGATTCGAGCTCGCGGTGCGGTGCCTGACCTTCCCGGTCCCGGTGGTCATGGCGGCGACGGGTCCGGCCATCGCGATGGGGTCGTTCCTGCTGCTGTCCGGCGATCACCGGGTGGGTCAGCCGAAGACCCGGTGCCAGGCGATCGAGGTGGCGATCGGCATGACGATTCCGATCGCCGCGTTGGAGATCATGCGGTTCCGGTTGACCCCCGCGGTCTATCAGCGAGGCGCGGCGCTCGCGTCGACATTCTCCGGCGACGAGGCCGTCAACGGTGGCTGGCTCGACGAGATCGTCGAGGCCGATCGTGTACTGGCGCGGGCGCAGGAGGTCGCAACGGAGCTCGCGAACACGGTGCACGCCGGCGCGCACGTCGGGACAAAGCTGAAGGCTCGAGAGTCCGCGCTGCAGGCCATCCGCGCCGGAATCGACGGGCTGGCAACCGAGTTCAGCCTCGGCTAGGTCGGTCCGATGCCGAGGGCGAAGCAGCGCACGCCCGAACTGAGGGACCACCTGTTGGAGGTGGCGATCGAGACCCTGTCCGAGGAAGGGATCTCGGGATTCACCACGCGACGGGTCGCCGAGCGGGCGGGCACATCGGTGCCCGCGGTGTACGAGCTTTTCTCCGACAAGGCCGGGCTGCTGCGGGCGATGGTGTTCGAGGGATTCCGCCTGCTGGGCGCCGAGCTGGAGAC
Source organism: Mycolicibacterium komanii (assembly GCF_001050035.1). Next base: position 516,082 of record NZ_CVTA01000011.1, on the reverse strand, counting down.
GGTGCCGCTGACCGACGATCCGCTCGCCGACCTGGAACGGCTGGTGCCCGTCTTCCGGTCGTTCTGCCGGTCGTATCCGCGGCTCGCCCAGCTGATGTTCGCGCGGCCGTTCGCCGAGCTCGAGCCGGGACCCGACGAAGCGGCGGCCGGCGCCTCGGTGCGTGAGGCGTTCACGGGTCGCATCCAGCGCTGCGTCGACGCGGGGCTGCTGGCCGGCGACGTCGCCGACATCGCCCACGTGCTGCTGGCGCTCGCGCAGGGCCTCGCGGTCCAGGAACTCGGGCGGTGGCTGGGGTCGTCGGCGCCCTCGATCGAACAGCGGTGGCGCCTCGGCATGCACTCGCTGCTGGTCGGATTGCGCCCCGTCACGTAGTGATTTCGGTGCGCTACCGATCGCTGAGCGACTGCTAACGCACCGAAATCACCACTTTGGGGCGTTTGCCCCATGTGGGCGGTCGGCCGGGTGCCACACGATGACGACCATGACGAAAACACCACAGGCCTTCGCGGCCGCCACCAAGACCATGCCGCTGCCCGACGGAGACGAGGAGCGCGTCGTCGGCTTCGGCGTCATGGGACTGCCCTTCGCCAACGGCCACTACCTCGCCTACCGCGACTTCCCCGAGACGTCGTTCTCGCCCGCCTACAAATCGGTGTGGCACCGCACACCGAACGGCGTGTGGACCTTCTACGCCACCACACCCGGTCCGCAGAGCTGCTCGCGGTACTTCAGCTCGGCGACACCGGTCGATCCGGTCGTGTGCGGCATCGACGCCGAATGGCTGACACCGTGGTCGCTCGCGATTTCCATTGCCGGAGTGCTGGATTGGCGTGTCGACATCGGAATGACCCCGGGCACGCGACTGATGAGCGCCATCGGGTCACACATCCCCGCCGCGGCCGCCCGCAACCGACGGGTGCTGCGGGTGATGAGCCGCATCGTCGGGCCGGTGCTCGGCATCGGCAAGGCGCGGCTGACCGGCAACCTGCCGAACGGCCAGGAGTTCCGCATCGCGCCCCGGCGGGTGTGGGCGGTCGCCGATTCGTCGGCCGTCGTGCAGGGCGAAGACCTCGGCCCCGTCGGTCCACATCCGGCGCAGGGCAATCTGGCCGACTTCCAGCTTCCGCAGCGCGGCATCTGCGTGGTGGCCCAGGGCCGGTTCGAGGCGTTCGACGTCTCACGCCACCGCGATGCCGACCGTCTTGACCTAATGGGCTGATCCGGCCATGCCGACGGTGCAGAATCGGGCTGTGGCCGGCCCGCGCACCCCGCAGGCACTTCCGACCCGGGCGGAAGTGCTCGCGGCGCTGTCGGTCGCGGTCGACCTCGGGCTGGGACAGCCGGCCGAACACATGCTGCGATCCGCGCTGATCGCCACACGGCTGGCTGACCGCCTGAAACTGACTGCACAGCAGCGCGATTGCATCTACTACACGACGCTGATCATGTGGATCGGTTGTCACGCCGACTCGCACGAGTACGCCCGGTGGTTCGGCGATGACATCGCGGTGCGGCGTAGCTCGTACCTCGTCGACTGGTCCGGGCTGCCGTACCACCGCTTCCTGCTGACCAACCTCGGCCGCGGCGAGTCGCTGCTCACCCGGCTGAAGACGGCGGCGACGCTGTATGCCAATGCGCGCGGGCACATCTCGCAGCTGATCCACTCGCACTGCACGTCGGCCGGCCTACTGGCCGAGCGCATCGGCCTCGGTGCCGACGTGCAGCACGCGTTGCGCTACACCTTCGAACGCTACGACGGCGGCGGGCTGCCGACCGGCGCGTCCGGCGACGGGATACCGATCGAGATGCGGGTGGCTCAGGTCGCCGACATGGTCGAGGTGCACCAGCGCGAGTACGGCGTCGACGGTGCCGCGACGATGGCGCGCAGCAGGCGGGGCGGACAATTCGATCCCGTGGTGGTCGACGCGTTCGTCGCCGATCCGGACGACATCTTGTCGGTGCCGTCGACCGGAGACGCGTGGGCGACGGCGCTGCGGTATGCCCCCGATCGCGGAACACATCTCGACGGCGACGCACTCGACACGCTGCTGATGGCGCTGGGTGAGTTCGTCGACCTCAAATGCCCGTTCACGCTGGGGCATTCGCGTGCGGTCGCCGAGCTGGCCGCGTCCGCCGCCGAGGTGCTGGGGCTCGATCCGGAGGCGGTCGCGACGACGCGGCGCGCCGGTTACGTACACGACCTCGGTCGGATCGGCGTCTCGAACCAGGTCTGGTCGAAACCGGCAACGCTGAGCATGGCGGAGTTCGAGCGGATGCGGCTGCATCCATACCTGACCGAACGAATCCTCTCGCAGGTACCTGCCCTGAAGGAGATCGCGGCCGTCGCGGCCAACCACCACGAATGTCTCGATGGCTCAGGGTATCCGCGGGGCCTGGCCGCGCGGCAGCTGGCGATGCCCGATCGACTGCTGGCGTGCGCGGTGAGTTACCAGAGCGCGCTGGAGCCGCGGCCGTACCGGGAGGCGCTGGGCCCCGCCGGCGCGGCAAGGCGAGTGCGGGAGCGGGTGTCGAAGGGGCAGTTGGACTCCGCCGCGGCCGATGCGGTGCTGCAGGCGTCCGGGCACGCGTCGGCCAGGCGTGCGTCGCGGCCGGACGGGCTCACCGCTCGCGAGGTCGAGGTGCTGCGCCTGGTCGCACACGGGGCGAGCAATAAAGACATCGCGGCCAAACTGGTGCTCAGCGAGAAGACGGTGCGCAACCACGTCGAGCACGTGTACGCCAAGATCGGCGTCTCGAACCGGATCGGCGCGAGCATGTACGCGCTCGAACACGGGCTTGCGTCAACCTGAACCGGTGAGCAGCTCGCCGCCGCGGCGGTGATCGTCGTCGGCCCCGAGCGTGAGCACTCCGACGACGTTCCCGCCCGACTCGTACCAGACCGTGAATCCGGTGTGGTGGTCGACGAACCGGGCATGGTCGTAGCCGACGCCCCACCCGCGGTACTTGAGCACGGAAGTGCCGATGGTGCAGGAGAACCCGGGCACGGTGTCCCACGCCGCGGGGAAGCCGGCGGCGGTCAGACCGGCGACGTGGCCCTGATGCGCGGCGTCGCGCCAGTGTTCGGCCGGGATTCGGCGGCAGGCGGTCACGTTGTGCGCCAGCGCCACATCGCCGGCGGCGTATACGTTGCGCGCCGAGGTGTGCATGTGCTCGTCGACGACGATGCGCCCGTCGAGGGTCTGCAGGCCCGCGTTTTCGGCAAGGCGGATGTCGGGGCGTACCCCCGTCGCGCACACCACGAGGTCGGCGTCGACGGCCTCACCGCTGCCCAGGACCACGCGGGTGTCCTCGATAGCGGCCACGGTCGTCTCGCCGGCGAACCGAACGCCGTTGTCCGACAGCAGCTTCGCGACGCGTTCCCCGGCCTCGAGGCCGAACCGGCGCTGCAGCGGGACGTGTTCGGCGGCGACGACCATCGTGGCGACCCCACGCGCGGCGAGGCAGGACGCGGCCTCGCAGCCGATCAGTCCGGCGCCGATCACCACGGCGCAGTCGGAGTACCGCGCGGCCATCTTCAGCGCGACCGCGTCGGCGAACGAGCGCAACGTCAACGCGGACTCAACACCGGGAATCGGCGGCCGCACCGGGACGGAGCCGGAGGCCAGCACGAGATGCCAGTAGGGGTAGCGCTGGCCGCCCGCCGTCACGACCTCCTGGCGGTCGACGTCGATGCGGTCGACGGTGATGCCGCGGATCAGGTCGACGGCGTTGCGCTCGAACCACCGCTCGCTGTGCAGGGCGAGGTTGGTGTCGCGACCACAGAGGAAGTCCTTGCTCAGCGGCGGCTTCGCGTAGGGCAGCGCCGGATCGGTGGTCAGGATGCGCACCGGGATGTCGGGGTGCTTGCTCCGGAACGTTTCCGCAGCGCTCACCCCGGCAGGACCGCTGCCGACGGCCACAAAACCTGGAGCCACCACGGGTCCTGAGTACCAACTTCGACGCCTCGAAAACCTGGCGCCGGCGATTTGCCGTCGCGGCTAGTCGGTGATGCCCCAGACGAGGCAGAACGTGTGCCCCGCCGGGTCGCGGAACACCCGGAACTTCGAGTCCTCCTCGGCGTCGGCCACTCGTGTGGCGCCGAGGTCGAGCACCTCGTGTTCGGCCGCGTCGGGATCGTCGACCTGGATGTCGAGGTGGAATTGTTGCGAACCGCGCGGATCGGGGAAGCGTGGCGGCTCGTGCTCCGGCGAGTATTGGAACGCCAGGCGTCGGCCGGCCGGATCGGTGAGCACCACCCAGGTGTCGTCTTCCTTCTCGATGTCGCCGCCGAGGACGCCCGCGTAGAAGGTGGCGAGCCGCATCGGATCCTTGCAGTCGACGACGGTTGATCGCAGCTTTCCGAGCATGCGTGCCGGGTTGCCGGTATTTCGGCGGCGCAAACGACGTTATGGCACCATCTGCGCATGAACCCCGAGGACGACCCGGAGGCGCGCATCCGGCAGCTGGAGCAACCGCTGGCCGACCGCGGCGCCGTCGAATTGGGCACATCGCAGCGGCCCGACGACTATCAGACGTCAGCGCTGCCCCCGCCGGTGTACGGACCGCCGCACCAGCCCTATCCCCCGCAATCGCCGTACAGCGCGCCGCCGTTCGGCGTCTCCTTTCCACCGGGACCGACGAAGAGCGGCGTGCCACTCGGGTTGATCTTCGGACTGGTCGCCGCGGTCGCGGTGTTCATCGTCGCCGGCATCGGCGCGCTGGTGTGGACGCTGAACTCGAAGACGGAGGAGATCACCGGTCGCCCCGGCATTTCCATCGCCACCGGAGACGACGATCCCCGCGGCGGCAGCGTGACGATCGGCCCGTCGCGCGAGGCGCCGACCGTCCTGCTGCCGACCCAGCTGCCCACCCAGCTGCCGAGCGACGAACCCAAGGTCGCCGTCGCGCCGGCCGGCGGGAACTACAGCGTCTCCGGGGTCAAAAGGAACGAGACCGTCGAGTGCAACGGCAGCAACATCACCGTCAGCGGCGTCAACAACACGGTGACGCTGCTCGGTCACTGCCTGAGCGTGACGGTGTCGGGCGTCGAGAACCAGGTGAGCATCGACAGCGCCGACGAGATCGGCGCATCAGGCTTCGACAACCAGGTTGTCTACCACTCCGGCGACCCCGAGGTGAACGTGACGTCGAGGAACACCGTCACCCGAGGCTAGGTGCGCCACTGAAGGATTCGCTCGGCCAGCTCGGGGCCGCAGTCCTCCTGAACGAAATGGCTGCCGTTGATGCGGGCGTGGGGTTGACCGGACGCACCCGGGACGTGCTCGATCAACGGACGGTCGGCGCGGCCGAGGATGGGATCCTTCGCGCCGAAGACGCACAGGAACGGTTTCCCCCAGCGCCCCAACGCATCCCACGCCGCGCGGTTGGCCGGTAGCGCGGGATCATTCGGTTCCGTCGGCACCAACGCGGGGAACGCGCGGGCGCCGGCCTGAAAGCGCTTGTGCGGGAACGGCGCATCGTATCCGGCGCGGATGCGGGCCGGCACATCGGTCACCGTGCCCATCGCGACGATGCGTCCGGCTGGGAACACCGGGGTGTACCGCGCGAACGCGCGCCAGATCCGGAACGGAAGGTTCGCCCTGTTCTGTCCGGCCGGCAGGAAGCCGTTGGCGACGACGACGCGTGCGATCCGCTCGTCATGCTCCGCGGCGATGCGCAGCCCGATCAACGAACCCCAGTCCTGCACGAAGATCGTGGTGTCGCGCAAGTCGAGTGCGGTGAACCAGGAGGTCACCCACTCGACGTGACGTAGGTAGGTGTAATCCCCTGTGCGAGAGGGTTTGTCGGAACGACCGAACCCGATGAGGTCGGGCGCCAGTACCCGGAGGCCGCCGGCGACCAGGGGCGGAATCATGGTGCGGTACAGGTAACTCCACGTCGGTTCGCCGTGCAGCAGGACGACGGGCGGCCCGTCGGCCGGGCCTTCGTCGACGTAATGCATCCGCAGCGGCCCGGTGTCGGATGCGGTGACGTCGACGTAGTGCGGCGCGAACGGGTAACCGGCGAGGTTCGCGAAGCGGTCGTCGGGTGTGCGCAGAACGTCCATGAGTGCTCCTGTCCGCCTCCTGCAGCTTAGGTCGTATCCCCCGATCGGTGGACACGCATTTCGTCCGGTTCACCCTCCGGTCGGTCGACATACAGATGACCTGCGGTCCAGCACTCTTGAGTCATCGCCGGAACAACCGGCAGAGAAACGAAACGAACTCAACGAGGAGATCGAAATGAACACCAACACCACCCGCCGCGTCGCCCAGTTCTTCGCCCTGCCGGTCGTCGCAGCCGGAATCCTGGCCGGAGCCCTCGGCTTCGCCGGTGCCGCGAACGCCGGAACCTACACGCAGGACACCACGCCGCGGCCGGGCCTCGTCGCCACCCCCAACGTGAAGGCCCACCCGGCCACCGGGGCCCGCCACAACCACGGCATCAACCACCTGCAGCGGGTCCAGCCGGACTACCGCCGCTGATCCAGGCACCACTCACAGAGGCCCTCCCGGGCGGGGTATCCGGGAGGGCCTCGTCATGTACCGGGCTAGCCGGACCCGCGCGCCACCGGGCGCGACGGGTCCGAACTCCATTCGGACCACGAACCGGGAAACAGCGCGGCGTCCACTCCCGCCGCGGCCAGGCCGGCGATCGTCACCGCCGCCGTCACCCCCGACCCGCAGTACACCGCGACGTCATCCGCATCCTCGAACTCCCGGGCGAGGTCGGCGTCGGGGAGCAACGTGCCGTCGTCGGCCAGCAGGCGGGTGCTCGGGACGTTGACCGCGCCGGGGACGTGCCCGGCGACCGGGTCGACCGGTTCGACCTCGCCGCGGAACCGTTCGGGCGCTCGTGCGTCGAGCACGATCCTGCCCGGTTCCAGCAGCGCGTCGGCGGTGACGGTGCGGCGCGCGCCGGCGTAGAGGTCGTCGTGGGCGACGGTCACGTCACCGGGTTCGGGTTCGACGGGACCGGTTTGCAACGCGCCGCCGGCGCTCGTCCACGCCGCGAGCCCGCCGTCGAGGATCCGGACGTCGTCGATGCCGGCCGCGGTCAGCACCCACCAGGCGCGTGCGGATCCGGCGCGGTTCCAGTCGTCGTAGACCACCACCGGCACCCCGGTCCGCACGCCCCAGCGGCGGGCGGCCGCCTGGAGTGCGGTCCCGGGCGGCAGCGGGTGCCGTCCGCGGCCTTCGACGGTGTGATCGCTCAGCTCGTCCTCGAGCGAGACGTACACCGCCCCGGGCAGGTGTCCCCGTTCGTAGGCGGCACGGCCGTCGGGCTCGGCGAGCTGCCAACGCACGTCCAACAGCGTCAGCGATTCACCCGCGTCGAGTCGCCGCGCCACCTCGGCGGCGGTGATGAAAACATCCGATCGTGCCATTCGTCAGACGGTAGCGGCGATCGGAGGGCCGATCTCCTCGGCCAGCGTCTCGATGACGCGGGACAGTTCGTCGACCAGCCAGCTGTCGCTGCGCCGGCGGTACACCTCGAGCAGCGAGCGGTAGTACCACAGATGTTCCTGCGGGTCATCGGTGTTGAAGCGCTGCCACACCTTCGGCCCGAAGCGGCGCAGGTCGCGCAGGATCGCCCTGGCGTTGTCCAGCTTGTCGGCCATCGACACGCGAATCGTGCTGTCGGAGGCCGTGTTCAGGTGTTCGATGTAGTTTTGCTTGCGCTCGCGCCACGGCGGTTTCGGCGTCACGATTGTGTCGCTGCACTCCTCGACGATGCCGGCGACCTCGGTGCCGAAGCGCTCTTCGATCGTCGCGAGTGTCACGTCGCCGCCCTGATCCTCGGCGGCGTCGTGCAGCAGAGCGGCGATCGCCTCGGTCTCGGTGCCGTCGGCTTCGATCACCAGCCCCGCGACCGACAGCAGATGACCGACGTACGGCACCTCGGAGGCCTTGCGGGTCTGGGTGCGGTGCAGTTCGGCGGCGAACCCCAGCGCCTCATGGAATTTCGGGCCCAGGCGCGGTGACGTCGTTTCGCTCACCTCATGCTCCTTCCTCAGGCCGTCGGTGGCGGCGGGTCGAGCATCACGGCTCGGTCCCCGTTCCAGCGATACCGCGCGCTGTGGATCGCCGCGGGCGTGCAGGCGTTGCACTCGCCGGGCACCTTGTAGTTGAGCACGACCATGTCGTCGCTGCTGGCCGCGGAGTCCAGCGACGTGAACCCGTACGCCTTGGATGTCCCCGTTCCGACGTACTCGCCGCGGTGAAACAGCAGGGCCTGCACCGGTGAGCTTCCCGTGCCGCCCTCGGTCGTCACCAGGATGGTGGAGAGTTCGGAGCACGGGTCGTAGTTGCTGTCCACCGGCGTGCTGTCCCAAGGGGCCCCGGTGAGCGGCTCGAACGGCAGCTGGGCGAACGCGAGGCGTAACGCGTCGTCCTGGTCGGGGCCACATGTCGGCTGGGCTCCCGCGACCGGTGTCGTGATCATCGGGATACAGGCGGCTGCGCTGGCGGCCATGGTCATCATCGCGGCCATCGAACGATTCATTGAAACTTGGCTTTCCCTCGCTCGGTCGCTTACAAACGTCCACCGCCACGGTAAACCCCCGTCCGCGTCGGACCCACGACCTATCGTTGGCGGCAATGGCGCTTCACATCCACCGGGCTGAACGCACCGATCTTCTCGCCGACGGGCTAGGCGCACTGCTCCGTCATCCGCTGTCGGACCCGTTCGCCGAGGAGCTGGTCATCGTGCCGGCCAAGGGTGTCGAGCGCTGGCTGAGCCAGCGGTTGAGCCATGTGCTGGGGCGCGGCTCCGGCGCCGACGGCGTCTGCGCTGGTATCGCGTTCCGCAATCCGCGCTCGCTGATCGCGGAGTTGACCGGAACCGAGCGTGACGACCCGTGGTCGCCCGACGCGATGGTGTGGCCGCTGATGGAGGTCATCGACGCCGCCTGCCCCGAGGACTGGTGTAAACCGCTGGCCACCCACCTCGGGCATTTCGAGGCCGGCGAAGAGCGCGAACTGCGCCAAGGGCGGCGCTACGCGGTCGCCCGCAGGCTCGCGGGGCTGTTCGCCTCCTACGCCCGCCAACGCCCACAGCTGCTGATCGACTGGGAGAACGGCGCCGACGGCGACATTCCGGCCGACCTCGCCTGGCAGCCGCCGCTGTGGCGCGCGCTCATCGAACGCGTCGACGCCGACACCCCGCATGTACGCCACACCAAAACCGTTGCGCGGCTGTGTGAATCGCCGACGGACCTACCCGAGCGGCTGTCGCTGTTCGGGCACACCCGGCTGCCCAGCACCGAGATCGAACTGCTCGACGCGCTGGCCACCCACCACGACCTGCACCTGTGGCTGCCGCACCCGAGCGACGATCTGTGGCAGCAACTCAAGGGGGTGCACGGCCAGCTCCCCCGTCGCGAGGACGACAGCCACCGGCGGGTCGGCCATCCGCTGCTCGCCACGCTCGGCCGCGACCTTCGCGAACTGCAGCGCGCGCTGCCGGGCGATCCTCTGGCCGACGAATACCTCGGCGGCCGGGAGCGCCCCGACACCCTTCTCGGGTGGCTGCAGTCCGACATCACCGCCAACGCGATTCGGCCGCAAGGCCGAGCGCCCAACACCACCGACCTCTCGGTTCAAGTGCACAGCTGCCACGGACCGGCCCGCCAGATCGACGTGCTCCGCGAGGTTCTGCTCGGTCTGCTCGCCGACGACGAGACCCTCGAACCGCGCGACATCCTCGTCATGTGCCCGGACATCGAGACCTACGCGCCTCTGATCGTCGCCGGTTTCGGGCTCGGCGACATGATCAAGGGTGTGCATCCGGCGCACCAGTTGCGCGTCCGCCTCGCCGATCGGTCGCTCGTGCAGACCAATCCCCTGCTGGGCGTGGCTTCGCAACTGCTCACATTGGCCGGTGGGCGGGCCACCTCGAGCGAGGTGCTCAACCTCGCGCAGGCCGCGCCGGTGCGCGCCCGCTTCGGCTTCACCGACGACAACCTCGAAGACATCACCCGCTGGGTGCGGCAGGCCAACATTCGCTGGGGCTTCGACACCGAACACCGCAAACCCTACGGCGTCGACTTCGTCCAGAACACATGGCGTTTCGGCATCGACCGGGTGTTGGCCGGGGTGGCCATGTCCGACGACTCGCACGCCTGGATCGACACCACGCTGCCCCTCGACGACGTCAGCAGCAACCGGGTCGACCTGGCGGGCCAGCTGGCCGAGTACATTGACCGCCTGCGGTGTGCGGTCCAATCCCTCACCGGCACACGGCCGCTCGCGCAGTGGCTGCAGGCGCTGACCGACAGCATCGGCTTGCTGACCCGCGTGGGTGACGACGACGTCTGGCAGACCGCCCAAGTCGAGCGCGAATTCGCCGATGTGCTCGCCACGGCGGGCACCCGCGCCCACACCGCAATGCGACTCTCCGACGTCCGAGCACTGCTCGACCGCCACCTCGCCGGCCGGCCCACCCGCGCCAACTTCCGCACCGGCACGCTGACGGTCTGCACCATGGTGCCGATGCGATCGGTACCGCACCGCGTCGTGTGCCTGGTCGGCCTCGACGACGGGGTGTTCCCCCGGCTGGGTGTGGTCGACGGCGACGACGCGCTCGCCCGCGAACCGATGACCGGTGAGCGCGACATCCGTTCCGAGGACCGGCAATTGCTGCTCGACGCCATCGGCGCGGCCACCGAGACACTGGTGATCACCTACACCGGAGCGAACGAGTACTCCGGTCAGGAACGCCCGCCGGCCGTCCCGCTCGCAGAGCTGCTCGACACCCTCGACCGCACCACCGAGCACCCGGTCCGCGGTGCGATCATGGTGAAGCATCCGCTGCAGCCGTTCGACACCCGCAATGTCATTCCCGGCGAATTGATTCCGGGCGTGCCGTTCACGTTCGACTCGACCGTCAAGCGCTCGGCGCTCACCCGCGCGGCCGAACGTGCGGAACGGCCGAAGTTCGTCTCCGGCCCGCTGCCCGCTCCCCCGCCCGACGACGTCGTGCTCGCCGACCTGGTCGCGTTCTTCCGCGATCCGGTGAAGGGGTTCTTCCGCGCCCTGGACTACACGTTGCCGTGGGAGGTCGACGGCGTCGAGGACGCGATGCCCGTCGACATCGATGCGCTCGAGGAGTGGACGGTCGGCGACCGCATGCTGCGAGACATGTTGAGCGGCATGGATCCCGACCAGGCTCGCCAGGCCGAGTGGCGGCGCGGCACACTGCCGCCCGGGCACCTCGGGTGGCGTCGGGCCAACGAGATCTGCGACCAGGCGTCGCTGATCGCCGATGCCGCGCGGCCATATCGCGGCACCGACCCGAGCGCGGTCGACATCGACGTCGAGATCGGTGCCGGCCGTCGGGTCACCGGCACCGTCACGCCCGTCTACGGGGAGCGGCTGGTGTCGGTCACCTATTCCAAGCTCGACGGCCGCCATCTGCTGCAGCCGTGGATTCCGTTGCTGGCGTTGTTCGCTCACGACCCCGGCCGCGAGTGGAAGGCGATCAGCATCGGGCGGGCCCGACGCGGATCCACTCCGCGGGTCGAGTCGATGGGCAGACCGGCCGAGCACGCGCGCGACCTGCTCGCCGATCTGGTGACGATGTACGACCAGGGCCGTCGCGAACCGCTTCCGCTGCCGGTGAAGACCTCCTACGCCTGGGCCGAAGCAGTGCATGGCCACGGCGATCCGGAGCAGCGCGCCGGCTACAAATGGCGGTCCGGCATGTACCCCGGCGAGGAGGACGAACCCGCATACCAGTTGGCGTTCGGCAAGGGCACGTGGTTGAAACACCTCGTGGAGCGGGGGCTGGACGCGTACTCGGGTCGGCTGTGGCTGCCGATGCTGCGGGCGTTGGAGACGTGATGGAGCCCTTCGATCTGCTGGGCGAGCTGCCCGCCGAACGTTCGACCACGGTGCTGGAGGCCAGCGCAGGCACCGGGAAGACGTTCGCGTTGGCAGGGCTCGTCACGCGTTACCTCGCCGAGGGAGTCGCGACGCTCGACCAGATGCTGCTGATCACGTTCAGCCGCGCGGCCAGCCAGGAACTGCGTGACCGGGTGAGGCGCCAGATCGTCGACGCCGTCCAGGCTTTCATCGATCCGACAAGCGTCGAGGTCAACGAGATCGTCGAGCACCTGTTCGACGGCAGCGCTGAAGAGGTCGCCGAGCGCGAACGCCGTCTGCGGGATGCGCTGGCCGCGTTCGACGCCGCGACGATTGCCACCACGCACCAGTTCTGCCAGCTGGTGCTCAAATCGCTGGGCGTGGCGGGTGACAGCGATTCCCGGGTGACGCTCGTCGAGAGCCTCGAGGAACTGGTCACCGAGATCGTCGACGATCTCTATCTGCACCACTTCGGCCGCGAGCGCGACAACCCGCTGCTGACCTATCCCGATGCGCTGCGCCTGGCCAAGCAGGTCGTCGAGCATCCCGCGACCGAGCTGCGGCCCAAGGATCCCGCACCGGATACCCGTGCCGCGGTGTGCGTTCGCTTCGCGAAAGACGTTCTCGACGAACTGGATAAGCGCAAGCGGCAGCGGGGAATCCTCGGCTACGACGACCTGCTGAGCCGGTTGGCCGATGCGCTGGACGCCGACGACTCTGCGGCGCAGCTGCGCATGCACCAGCGCTGGCCGATCGTGATGGTCGACGAGTTCCAGGACACCGATCCCGTGCAGTGGCGGGTGATCGACCGCGCGTTCACCAAACGGTCGACGCTGATCCTCATCGGCGATCCCAAGCAGGCGATCTACGCGTTCCGCGGCGGCGACATCGTCACCTATCTGAGCGCGGCCTCCAAGGCCGATGTCCAGAAGACGCTGGCCACCAACTGGCGCAGCGACGAGGCTCTGGTGACGCGGCTGCAGGCCGTGCTGCGTGGTGCCCACCTGGGCCACGAAAAGATCGTCGTGCATGACGTAGCCGCCAGGCACAAAGGCTCGCGGCTGGCCGGCGCGCCGTGCAATGATCCGTTCCGGCTTCGGGTCGTGTCCCGGAACACGCTGGGCCGCAGCGGAACCGGCGTCATACCGATCGATCAGCTCCGCACCCACATCCCCAAGGATCTGGCGGCGGACATCGGTGCGCTGATCGATGCGGGCGCGACGTTCGACGGCCGCAGGCTCGGTGCGGGCGACATCGCGGTCATCGTGGAGAACCATCGCGATGCCCGGGTCTGCTACCGGGCGCTGTGCGACGCGGGCATCCCCGCGGTGTACACCGGCGACTCCGACATCTTCAACTCCGACGCGGCCGAGGACTGGCTGGCGTTGCTCGAGGCGTTCGACCAACCGCACCGGCCCGGTGTCGTGCGCGCGGCCGCCGCGACCATGTTCTTCGGGGAGACCGCCGAATCGCTCGTCGCGGGCGGCGACCCGTTGACCGACCGCATCGCAGAGACGTTGCGGGAGTGGGCGGGTCACGCCCGCGAGCGCGGGGTGGCAGCCATCTTCGAGGCCGCGCAACTCGCGGGCATGGGCGATCGCGTCCTGTCGTGGCGCAACGGTGAGCGCCAGATGACCGACCTGGCCCACATGACGCAGCTGCTGCAGGAGGTCGCGCACCGCGAGCACTTCACGCTGCCGGCGCTGCGGGACTGGTTGCGAGCCCAGCGCGAGGAGCGCAGCGGCGCGGCGGAAAGATTTCGCCGCCTCGACAACGACGCCGCGGCGGTCCAGGTGATGACGGTCTTCGTCGCCAAGGGCCTGCAATTTCCGGTCGTCTATCTGCCGTTCGCATTCAACCGCCATGTGTGGGAGCCCGAGATCGTGCTCTACCACGAGGGCGACACCAGATGCCTGCACATCGGCGGCAACGACAGCCCCGACTTCCATGCGGTGTCGAAGGTCGGCCGCGAGGAGGACGCCAGCGACGACAGCCGCCTGATGTACGTCGCGATGACGCGGGCGCAGTCGCAGCTGGTCGCCTGGTGGGCGCCGTCCCGCGACGAACCCAACGGCGGGCTGTCGCGGCTGCTGCGCGGCCGGCGGCCAGGTGAGCCGATGGTGCCGGATGTCGTTGTACCCGGCAAGGTTTCCGACGATGACGCGATGGCGCGGTTCAAGGAGTGGGAGGCCGTCGGCGGCCCCGTGATCGAGGAGTCGGTGCCGCGTCCGAGGCGTGCACCTCGGGAGCCGGCCGCTCCGGCCGAGGTCGATGCCCGACACTTCCACCGGCCCATCGACACCGCCTGGCGCCGGACGTCCTACAGCGGGTTGATCCGCGCGGTCGAGGCCACACCGGTCAGCAGCGAGCCCGAACTGGTCGAGCTCGACGACGAGGTCGCCGAGATCCCGTTGACCACCGCGGCCGTCGGCGCCGACGTGCCGTCACCGATGGCCGAGCTGCCGACCGGGGCGAAGTTCGGCTCGCTGGTGCACGCCGTGCTCGAGACGGCCGACCCGTTCGCCGCCGACCTCGCCGCGGAGCTTCAGACCCGGATCCGTGAGCATTCGGTGTGGTGGCCCGTCGACGTCGACGCCACCGAGCTGGCGGCGGCGATGGTGCCGATGCACGACACGCCGCTCGGGCCGCTCGCTGGAGATTCGACGCTGCGGCAGATCGGACTGCGCGACCGGATGCGGGAGATGGACTTCGAATTCCCGTTGGCGGGCGGCGATCTGCGCGCGTCCGCGCCCGACATCCGGCTCAGCCACGTCGGCGAGCTGCTGCGTGCGCACCTGCCCGCGGACGATCCGCTGGCGTCGTACGCGGAGCGACTGACGGGAGCGGGTCTGGGACCGCAGCCGCTGAAGGGTTACCTGTCAGGCTCGGTGGATGCGGTGCTCCGGATCGACGGTCGCTATCTCGTCGTCGACTACAAGACCAACTGGCTCGGTGATCCCAATCGGCCTTTGACCGCGGCGGATTACTCGCGGCCGCGGCTGGCCGAGGCGATGCTGCACTCCGACTACCCGCTGCAGGCCCTGCTGTATAGCGTTGTGCTGCACCGCTTCCTGCGATGGCGGCAAGCTGGCTACACACCCGAACAACATCTCGGCGGCGTGCTCTATCTGTTCCTACGCGGGATGTGCGGGCCGGACACACCGACCGAGGACGGGCATCCGGCCGGGGTGTTCAGCTGGCATCCGCCGACGGCGTTGATCACCGCGCTGTCGGATCTGCTCGACACCGGGAGGGCCGCGGCGTGACCAGCGTGGAGTGGCGGCGGGCGGTCAGCGCCACCGGGCTGCTGCGCACCTTCACCGACGCCGAGGTCCTCGATGCGTCGGATGTGCATGTCGCGCAACGGCTCTGCGAGCTCGTCAAGGCGCCCGACGACCGGGTGGCGCTCGCGGTTGCGCTCGTGGTGCGCGCGTTGCGCAACGGTTCGGTGTGCCTAGACCTGCGGACCGTCGAACAGCAGGTCGGCCTCGAGGGGCTGCCGTGGCCCGCGATCGACGACTGGTCCACCGCCATCGCCGAGCACCCGCTGACCGGCCGGCCGCCGGTGCTGCACATCGACGGTGACCTGTTGTACCTCGACCGGTACTGGCTCGAGGAACAGCAGGTGTGCGACGACATCCTGCGGATGACCGCGGCCCGGCCGGCCCAGCCGGTGCCCGATCTCGACAGGTTGTTCCCGCCGGGCTTCGAGGAGCAACGCGCCGCCGCGGAACTCGCACTGTCGCAAGGGCTGACGGTGCTCACCGGCGGGCCGGGCACGGGTAAGACAACGACGGTCGCCCGCCTGCTGGCGTTGCTCGCGAGCGGCACGCGGCTGCGGATCGCGTTGGCGGCGCCGACGGGCAAAGCGGCGGCGCGACTGCAGGAGGCGGTGCAGCTGGAGGTCGACAAGCTCGACGCGGCCGACCGCGAGGCGCTGTCCGGCCTGCACGCGACGACGTTGCACCGACTGCTCGGCAGCCGCCCCGACACGTCGGCGCGGTTCCGGCACAACCGCGCCAACCGGTTACCGCATGACGTGATCGTCGTCGACGAGACGTCGATGGTGTCGCTGACGATGATGGCGCGACTGCTCGAGGCGGTGCGGCCGGAGGCGAGGCTCATCCTGGTCGGCGATCCCGACCAGCTGGCGTCGGTCGAGGCGGGTGCGGTACTCGCGGATCTGGTCGACGGTCTCGGCTCCGGTCGCATCGCGGAACTGAAGACGTCGCACCGGTTCGGCGAGTCGATCGGCCGATTGGCCACCGCGATCCGCGCGGGCGACGCCGACGCCGTCGTCGAGGTGTTGCGCTCCGGCGGTGAGCACATCGAGTGGGTCGACACCGAGGAGCCGTCCGAACACCTCCGTAAGGTGTTGGTGCCGAACGCGATCGCGCTGCGCACCGCGGCGATTCTCGGCGACGCCGACACAGCGCTGGCCATCCTGGCCGAACACCGGCTGCTGTGCGCGCATCGCCGTGGCCCGTTCGGGGTGCGGTACTGGAACCACCAGGTGGAGCGGTGGCTGTCCGAGTTGACCGGCGAGCCGATCTGGTCGACGTGGTACGCCGGCCGGCCGGTCCTGGTGACTGCGAACGACTACGGGCTCAACCTCTACAACGGCGACACCGGCGTCACGGTGCTGCGCGACGGCGTGCTGCGCGCAGTCATCGCGGGCACGGAACGGCTGGAGTTCGCGACCAGCCGGCTCGCCGAGGTCGACACCATGCACGCGATGACGATCCACAAGTCGCAGGGCAGCCAGGCCGACGAGGTCACCGTGTTGCTGCCGCCGGAGGATTCGCGGCTGCTCAGTCGCGAGCTGTTCTACACGGCGGTCACCAGGGCCAAGAAGAAGATCCGCGTCGTCGGACCCGCGGCCTCGGTGCGCGCCGCGGTCGAGCGGCGGGCGGTACGCGCCTCGGGCCTGGCGCGCCGCCTCTCTTCCGGCTCTTACGGCGCCAACTGACCCGCGCCAACTGACGCGCGAACGTGGGTTACCCGCACGCTTATCGCGCCTGATGCGTGCGGGTAACCCACGTTCGGCGAGGGATACCGATGTTTAGCGTCGCGTGAGTCCAGGGCACTCCCTCCCAGCGACTGTGGTGTAGCGCACACGCCACCCGGGTGGACGGAGCCTGTGATGACTGCGGAGAACCAGGTCACGCCGACCGACGTCGACAAGGCGCTACTCGGCAGCGCGACGTACCGAAGCCTGGGCGAGCAGCGACTCTCGCCGCGAGAGGAACGCTTCGAGAAGGGCCGCCGCACGATCGGCCTCTTCCTAGCCCCGCTGTTGACCGTCGTCTTCCTCGTCCTGCCACTCGACATCCCGCGCGAACAGCAGGTGCTCGGCGCGGTACTGCTCGGCGTGATCGCGCTGTGGATCAGCGAAGCGGTACCGATTCCGATCGGCGGCCTGCTCGGCGTCGCGGTGGCGGTGTTCCTCGGAGTGGCGCCGGTCGACGACGTGCTCGGCCCGTTCGGGTCGTCGACGATCTTCACGTTCATCGGCGCCTTCATCCTCGCCCAGGCGATGCTCAAACACGGTGTGGCGCGGCGGTTCGCGTTCCGCATCCTGGCCCTGCCGCGGGCGGGCCGCTCGACCACCGGGGTCATCATCGCGTTCGGCGCGATCACGTGCCTGCTGTCGGCCTTCGTCTCGAACACCGCGACGGTGGCCATGCTGCTTCCAACCGCGATCGGCATCCTGTCCGTCATCGCCAAACTGCTGCAGCAGCGCGGCGACGTCGACGCCGACTTCGACCCGCAACGGCTGCGGGTCGGCGCCGCACTCATGCTGATGCTCGCCTACGGCGCCAGCGTGGGCGGCCTGCTCACGCCCGTCGGCAGCCCGCCGAACCTGATCGGGCGCGGGCTGATCGAAGAGGCCACCGGCGAGCGGATCAGCTTCGGCCAGTGGATGGTGATGGCGATCCCCATCTGCCTGGTGATGTTCCTGCTGCTGGCGCTGATCATGTTGCGGCTCAACAAACCCGAGATCAAACGCATCGACGGGGTGGCCGAATATGTGGCCAGTGAACGGGAGAAGCTGGGTTCGCTGTCGCGGGCGGAGAAGAACACCCTGATCGCATTCGCCATCACCGTTACGCTGTGGATCCTGCCCGGCGTGGTCGCGTTGATCACCGGCACCGAGTCCAATGCGTACGAGTTCGTCAGCGACCGCCTCGATGAAGGTGTCGTCGCGGTGTTCGGCGCATCGCTGCTGTTCCTGCTGCCGACGGACTGGCAGAGCCGTGAGTTCACGCTGCGTTGGAAGGACGCCGCCGAAATCGACTGGGGCACAATCATCTTGTTCGGCACCGGCATCATCTTCGGCTCGCTGATCTCGTCGACCGGGCTGGCCGAGACCATCGGCACCTCCGTCAACGACGCGCTCGGCCTGACCAGCAGCGTCGCCATCACCATCTTCGCCGTGCTGCTCGCGATCATCGTCTCAGAAACCACGAGCAACACCGCATCCGCCGCGGTGGTCGTCCCGATCGTGATACCGGTCGCGGTGGCCGCGGGCGTCAACCCGTTCGTTCCCGCATTGGCGGCGACGTTCGCGGCGTCGTTCGGCTTCATGCTGCCGGTGTCCACACCGCAGAACGCGATCGTCTACGGCTCGGGCGTCGTGCCGATCACGAAGATGATCCGCTCCGGCGTCACGTTCGACATCGCGGGCGCTATCCTGATCATCATTCTGTTGCCGTTGATGATCAGCCTCCTGGGATTGGGTACATGACCGATTCTGATGCTCTTCGCGCAAGCGGCTCATCGTCAATCGCCGTCATCCCCGGCGACGGGATCGGCACCGAGGTGATCGCGTCGGCGCGGGCGGTGCTCGACGCCGTGGCGCGCAAGCACGGTATCTCGTTGTCCTACACCGATTTCGACTGGTCGTGTCAGCGCTACGCGGAGGAAGGCGCGATGATGCCTGCCGACGGCATCGACACGCTGAGCGAGTTCGACGCCATCTTCCTCGGCGCGGTCGGATGGCCCGGCGTCCCCGACCACGTATCGCTGTGGGGCCTGCTCATCCCGATCCGCCGCGCGTTCCGGCAATACGTGAACATGCGGCCGATCCGCGTGTTCGACGGCGTCGCCAGCCCGCTACGCACGGCAAACGACGTCGACTTCGTCGTGGTCCGCGAGAACGTCGAGGGCGAATACAGCGAGATCGGCGGACGGCTGAACCGTGGCTTCCCCGACGAAATGGCCGTCCAGGAATCGGTTTTCACCCGCAACGGGGTCGGCCGCATCGCCGACTTCGCATTCGAACTCGCACGCACCCGCCGCAAGTACGTGACGTCGGCGACCAAGTCCAACGGCATCGTGCACACGCTGCCGTTCTGGGACGAAGTGGTTGCCGAGCGGGCGTCGCACTACCCCGACGTGCGGCTCGACAGCGAGCACATCGACGCGCTGGCCGCGAAATTCGTTCTGCAGCCCCAGCGATTCGACGTCGTCGTCGGCTCCAACCTGTTCGGCGACATCCTCAGCGACCTCGCCGCGGCCGTGGCGGGGTCGATCGGCATCGCCCCGTCGGCCAACCTCGACCCCACCAAGCAGTACCCGTCGATGTTCGAACCCGTGCACGGATCGGCGCCCGACATCGCCGGGCAGGGCATCGCCAACCCGATCGGCGCGGTGTGGTCGGCGGCGCTGATGCTCGAGCACCTCGGGCACACCCAAGCCGCCGGTGACGTGATGACCGCCGTCGAGGCGACGCTGGCCGACCCGCAGACCCGGACCGGAGACCTGGGCGGGCGGGCGTCGACATCGGAGGTCACCGACGCGCTCGTCGCTCGGTTGAGCTAGCAAACTCGTTCCAACGGTCCGCGCACCGCCCCCAAGCCACCGAAATTAGTGCATTTGGGGGTGTCACGGCGGTGGTAGGGTTGGCCAGCAAACACTTGGACCGTCGGCGAGCGTTTGGAAAGGTGTATGGGCGAGAAACTGCGGGTCGACCCGCTGGAGATACGGATGGCCGCCGACCACGTCAATGCGGCCGCCGACGGCCTGAGGTCCGCGCACGGCGAGGCGCACGAGCGCATGGGCGCCGCCCAGGCCGGCTGGATCGGCACCAGCGCGGCCGGGCTCTCAGCAACCACCGCGAAGTGGGAAGAGGAGTCCGCCGCGCATTACACCGGGCTCCTCAAACACGCCGAGGATCTTCGCTCGGCGGCAGCGAAATATGTCCGTACCGATGACAATGCCGCCACCGAAATCGACTCTGCGGGATCGAATCTGGGCACCATGGGGCTTTGACCCGTGGGGATGACGTTGGCCGACGTGCAGCGTTGGCAACCCGAGCAGATCGACGAGGTGTCCAAGGCGGCGGCCCACCGCGCCCGCACCAGCGGGGAGACGGCCGAGGCGCTGCGCAATCTATCGGTGTTCGGAACGTGGAAAGGCCAGGCAGCGGAGGCCGCGCAGCAGGCCATCGCGCAGTCGGCCACCAAGCTCGACATCACGCAGAAAGAGGCCATTTTGGTGTCGCTGGGCGCTCAGCGCGCCGCCGCGGACGCCCGCTCGGTCAAGAACGACCTCAACAGCCTCATCGACTACGCGGCCGCGGTGCCGGCGGTGCAGCTCGACCTGAACACCGGCACGGTCACTCCTCCCGACACGACCGGCTGGACGGATGAGGAGATCGCGCAGCTCGAGAAGAAGATGGCCGAGGTGGAGAACCGCGCAGTGGCGGTGCTGGCCGCCGCCGAGGAGGTCGACGGCGACCTCGCCCGGGTGCTGTCCGCGGCCACCGGCGGCGATCCCGACACCCCCGCCGAGCAGGGCAGCGCCGACGGGGAGTCGCTGCAGGACGGGGAGCTCAGCCCCGAGGAGCTCGCGCGCCTGGAGGAGAACACCACGCTGACCCCGCAGGAGCAGGAGGCGTTGGCGCGCGGCGAGCTGGTGCTTCCGGCCAGCCAGATGGACTACCTCAACCAGTTGTCGCGGTCGCTGGATGGCAAGAGCCCGGCCGAGATTCGCGCGATGATCGACAAGCTCGGCCCGAACGGCGGACGCGTCGCCGACGCCCTGCAGTTGGTGTCCAATGAGAACATCACGGTCGCCGGCGCCGATCCCGACGCCAAACCCGGCGACGCCGGATTCGTGCCCACCCGCGGCGGCATGCAGAACCTTCCGTCGGGCATCCGGGAAGCATTCGAGGCGCCGTTGCGCGGGCCGACGGCGCCCACCGCGGGAACCAACGAAGAGGGCAACTCCACCCTCGAGTGGCCCGATTGGTACAAGCCGTTCCCGCATCTCGACGAATACCGCGATGTCGCCGCGATCGTCTCCGCCGGTGACGCCAAACTGCAGCAGGGCACCGCGCTGGACAACGCGCTGCTGGACAAGTCCGAGCAGATCCTGCAGAACATGCACGACGCCCCCGATATCGCCTGGAAGGAGAACATCGATCTGGGGCAGCGTCTCATCGACCCGGCCGTGCAGGACATGCTCAGCGCGGCCGGACGCGACCCGATGGCCGTCCACGACGCGCTGGCGGGCGCGGACGGCAGCACCGCCAACAACGGTTTCATCGAGGACCTGTTCACCCACCAGTGGGCCGACAACGGCGCGGCGGCCGGCGATCTGCTCCACGGCACCGGTGCGGTCCCGACCGACCTGACCGACCCCACCCAGCTGTTCCAGGCCGAGCAGAACGGGCAGACGATTCACGCGGTCGACCAGTGGGCGGGCGGAAACTCGCCGCGGTTACTCGACATCCCGGGCACCGACGGCCAGTCGCTCGGACAGGTGAACCCCGACCTCGCCCGTGCCCTCGCCGACGCCAACAAGCCTTACGTCGACGACATGCTGGGCAACCCGCTCGACAACAGCCGCGGGTTCGCACCACTCGACGATCTGAACAACCCCCAAATGCCGGTCACCCGTGACCTTTTCGCGGTAATCGACACCGATCCCGAGGCCGCGGCGACGCTGAACAGCCAGGCCTACGTCAACGGCCTGCAATACCAGAACAATTTCCAGCAGTCGATCATCGACGGCGGTACGGTCAACACCGCGGATCTGCAGTCGGCGGGCACGCTGCGCGGCATCATCGACTCCGGCGCGAACGTCGCCGACAACGACGCCATCAAGTACGGCAACATGCAGGACGTCAAGGCGTACGAGAGCCGCGGCCAGTGGTTCGACATCGCCAAGACGCTCGGCAACGAGATCCCCGGCGTCAAGGCGTTTCTCGACTACGCCGGCAAGGGCCCGGTCGACCCGTTACAGGAGATCTTCGTCGGAGACGCGCCGACGCCCAACGACCCGACCTATATCGTCCAGGAGAGCTCCGAGGCGCTGCAGCACACCGTCGCGCAACGGTTGCTCGACAACAACATCGGCGATCCGCGGTTCTTCGTCGAGTCGGGCCTGCTCGATCCGGCCACCGGCCAGCTCAAGCCGCTCGAAAACGGCTTCTCCGACTTCCGGACCGCGCTCACCAACTACTTCAACGGGATCGATCCGTCGGTCAAGGCCGGCATCGAGGACTACGAAGACGCCTACCGCGACGCGCTGCCGCGGCCTCCGGCCCATACGGGGTAGGGCCCCTGCGCCCAGCGTCGCAAAGTTGACGAAATCAGGCCCATTTCCGTCATCTTCACGACGCTCGGCACTCCGGCACCGGTGTGACCAACCGGCCCGTCTTCAGGAAGCTGTCCAGATTGCGCAACGTCAACGCCGCCATCGCCGCCCGGGTCTGCACCGTCGCGCTGCCGACGTGCGGCAGCAGCACGACGTTGTCGAGCCCGAGCAGCCGCTCGGGGACGTGCGGCTCGTCGGCGTAGACGTCGAGGCCCGCACCGGCCAGCCGTCCGGTCGCCAGCGCCTCGACCATCGCCGGCTCGTCGACCACGCTGCCGCGGGCGATGTTGATCAGGTATCCGTCGGGACCCAGCGCGTCGAGCACGGCCCGGTCGACCAGGTTCGCGGTGTCGCCGCCGCCCGCGGTCGCCACGATGAGGACGTCGACGTCGCGCGCCAGCTCCTCGGGCGACGAGGCGTAGCGGTAGGGCGAATCGGCGACCCGATGACGGCTGTGATACGAGATCTCGCAGCCAAACGCGCTGACCCGCTTGGCGATCGCGCTGCCGATCCGGCCGAGCCCGAGGATACCGACGCGGGAGTTGCTCACCTCCCGGGTCAGCGGGTAGATCCCCTGCGGCCAGCGGCCCGCCCGCACGAACCGGTCCGCGGCCGAGAACTGTCGCAGCGTGTCGATCATCAGCCCGACGGCGGTGTCGGCGACGGCGTCGGTCAGCACATCGGGGGTGTTGCTGACCACGATTCCGCGCCGGACCGCGGCGTCGACGTCGACGGAGTCGTACCCCACGCCGAAGTTCACGATGACGGCGAGCTTCGGAAGTGCGGCGATCAGCTCCGCGTCCGCTCCGCCGATGACCGACGTCACGACGGCGGTGATCTCGTCGCCGTGCTCATTCAGGAACGCCTCGCGCTCCCCCGGGTCGCTGGGCAGCACGACCGCGCCGTAGTCGTCGCGCAGGCTCTGCGCCAGCGCCGGCATCATCGGCCCGACCTGCAGGATGTTGCTCATGCCGTCCGACGGTAAGGACGCGCGACGTGCGCGTCTACAGGAAAGCGCGCTCTTTCCGGCTAGCCGGTACGACATTGTGCAACCAGCGCGACCACGGTGGCTGAGAGTTCGGTTACCACACCGCAATCCGTGACGACGCGGGATTACCTGACGGCGTCGTCAGTTTCACGTACGGTGGGGGCCGTGGCCGAACTCGACCGCAGCCGCGTGATCGCGGCGAGCCCAACGCAGATCTGGGATGTGCTCGCCGATTTCGGCGCCATCGCCTCGTGGGCCGACGCCGACCACTCCTGCATCCTGACGCACGGGCCCGACGGCGCGCTGGTCGGCACCGCTCGACGCGTGCAGATCGGGCGCAACGCATTGGTCGAGACCGTCACCGAATGCGACCCGCAGTACGTCCTCGCATACGAGATCGAGGGACTGCCCAAGGTCCTTGGCACGATCAGCAACCGCTGGACTCTGGAGCCGACGAGCGGCGGCGAGACGATCGTGACGATCACCACCACCGTCCGCAAGGGCAGAGGCAGAACGCAGCAACTCGTCGAACGCCTGACCTGTCAGGCGGTGGCCCGCGGATCCGACAGCATGCTCGCCGCGTTGGCGAAGCGATTGGAGAACACCCGATGACGAACCGACCCGACATCATCATCGTGATGACCGATGAGGAGCGCGCGGTGCCGCCGTACGAGGCGCCCGAGGTCCTCGCCTGGCGCCGGGACACGCTGACCGGCCGCAAGTGGTTCGAGGAGCACGGCGTGAGCTTTGCGCGGCACTACACGGGCTCGCTGGCCTGCGTGCCCAGCCGCCCGACGATCTTCACCGGCCAGTACCCCGATCTGCACGGCGTCACCCAGACCGACGGGATCGGCAAGACCGCCGACGACTCCCGAATGCGCTGGCTGCGCCCCAACGAGGTGCCGACGCTGGGCAACTGGTTTCGCGCGGCCGGTTACGACACCCATTACGACGGCAAGTGGCACATCTCGCACGCCGACCTGACCGACCCCGCCACCGGTGAGCCGCTGGCCACCAACGACGATGACGGCGTCGTCGACCCGAAAGCGGTGCAGCGCTATCTCGACGCCGATCCGCTTGCGTCGTACGGCTTTTCGGGTTGGGTCGGTCCGGAGCCGCACGGCGCCCCGCTGGCCAACGCGGGGATCCGGCGCGACCCGCTGATCGCCGACCGGGTGGTTGCCTGGCTGCGGGACCGCTACGACCGGCGCCGCGCGGGCGACGTCGACGCGATGCGGCCGTTCCTGCTGGTGGCCAGCTTCGTCAACCCGCACGACATCGTGCTGTTCCCGGCGTGGCAGCGGCGCAGTCCGGTGCACCCGTCGCCGCTCGACCCGCCGACGGTGCCGCCGGCGCCGACCGCCGACGAGGACCTGTCCACCAAGCCCGCCGCGCAGATCGCGTACCGCGAGGCCTACTACTCGGGCTACGGTCCCGCGCCAGCGATCGACCGCACCTACACGCGGCAGGCGCAGCGCTACCGCGACCTGTACTACCGGTTGCACGCCGAGGTCGACAACCCGATCGACCGGGTGCGGCGCGCGGTCACCGAGGGTGGCTCGGAGAACGCGGTGCTGGTCCGCACCTCCGACCACGGCGACCTGCTCGGCGCGCACGGCGGCCTGCATCAGAAGTGGTTCAACCTGTACGACGAGGCGACGCGGGTGCCGTTCGTGGTGGCGCGGATCGGCGAGCAGGCGACCGAACCGCGGACGGTGACGGCGCCGACGTCGCACGTAGACATCGTGCCGACGCTGCTGGGCGCCGCCGGTGTCGACGTCGAGGCCGCCGCCGCGAAACTCTCCGAGACCTTCTCCGAGGTGCACGACCTGCCGGGCCGCAACCTGATGTCCGTCGTGGACGGCGCGCAGGCCGACGACTCGCGAGCGGTGTACCTGATGACCCGCGACAACGTGCTCGAGGGCGACACCGGCGCGTCGGGTCTGGCGCGCAAGATCAAGCGAGGAACGAATCCGCCTGCACCGCTGCGCATTCGGATACCGGCACACGTCGCCTCGAACTTCGAGGGCCTCGTGGTGCGCGTCGATGAGGCCGGAGGTCAGGGCCATCTGTGGAAGCTGGTCCGCACGTTCGACGATCCGGCGACGTGGACCGAGCCAGGGGTCCGTCATCTCGCGGCCAACGGCATCGGCGGCGAGGCCTACCGAACGTCACCGCTCGACGACCAGTGGGAGTTGTACGACCTGACCGACGACCCGGCCGAGGCCCGCAACCGGTGGACCGACCCGGATCTGCACGACCTGCGACAGCATCTGCGCATACAACTCAAGCAGGCGCGCGCGGAGTCGGTGCCCGAGCGCAACAACCCGTGGCCGTACTCGCCGCGCCGGGCACCCGCAGCGCGCCCCGGACTGTTGCAACGGGTGCTCCGCCGCGACTGAACGGGTTCGCACCCCGTTCGGCGTGGGTCATCGCCAGAGGCCGTCGAGTGTGTACAGTCGGGTTTGCCTGACAAGCTCCGCCTGTCGCATCGAGAGTGGCGACGGATCCCACCCACAACGGCGTCGTCACGCCGGGAGCTCGCGGATCGCATGAGCCAATTCACTGAAACCATGTACCGAAACGCCCGGTGGAGCACCCGCGGGCTGGTCACTGGCGAGCCGCTCGCCCCGGTGCGCCATACCTGGTCTGAAGTCAACGAACGGGCCGGCCGGATCTCGGGCGGACTGGCCGCGGCGGGCATCGGACACGGCGACGCGATCGCCGTGCTGGCCGGCGCCCCGGTCGAGATCGCGCCGACGGCGCAGGGCACCTGGATGCGTGGCGCCAGCCTGACCATGCTGCATCAACCAACCCCCCGCACCGATTTGCTGCGCTGGGCCGACGAGACCACCGCCGTGATC
Organism: Mycolicibacterium komanii; assembly: GCF_001050035.1. The sequence continues at coordinate 489,760 of NZ_CVTA01000011.1, read as the reverse complement.
AAGATGACCGCCGCGAAGGCCGTCGTCATCAGCGAACCGTTCATGGCCGCCGCGCCCCTGCTGAGCGAGTTGGGCATGACGGTGCTGACCATCGAGTCGCTGCTCGCGAGCGATCCCGTCGAGCCGGTCCCGACCACCGACGACGACGTCGCGTTGATGCAGCTGACGTCGGGATCGACGGGGTCACCCAAGGCCGTCCAGATCACGCACGCCAACATCGTCGCCAACGCCGAGGCCATGACCGTCGGCTGCGAGTTCGACATCAACAACGACGTGATCGTGAGCTGGCTGCCCTGCTTTCACGACATGGGGATGACGGGCTACCTCACAGTGCCGATGTATTTCGGCGCAGAGTTGGTCAAGATAACGCCGCTCGACTTCCTGGGCGATATCTTGTTGTGGGCCAAGCTGATTGCGAAGTACAAGGGCACCATGACGGCGGCCCCGAACTTCGCGTACACACTGTTGGCGAGTCGGCTGCGCAGGCAGGCGACACCCGGTGACTTCGACCTGTCGTCGCTGCGGTGGGCGTTGTCCGGCGCCGAACAGGTCGATCCGCTCGGCGTCGAGGACCTGCTGGACGCCGGCGCGCCGTTCGGGTTGCGGCCCGAGGCGATCGTGCCTGCGTACGGCATGGCCGAGACGACGGTGGCCGTCTCGTTCTCCGAATGCGGTCGCGGAATGGCGGTCGACGAGGTCGACGCCGACCTGCTGGCCGTGCTGCACCGCGCGGTGCCCGCGACCAGGGGCAATATCCGGCGGTTGGTCAAGCTCGGCCGACCGCTCGACGGTCTCGAGGTGCGGGTCATCGACGAGGACGGCTCAGAGTTGCCGCCGCGCGGCGTCGGCGTGATCGAAGTCCGCGGCGACCCGGTGACCAGGGGCTACACGACCTCGGCCGGGTTCATCCCCGCGCAAGACGAACGGGGTTGGTACGACACCGGCGATCTCGGCTATCTCACCGAGGACGGCGAGATCGTGGTGTGCGGGCGCCTCAAGGACGTCATCATCATGGCCGGTCGCAACATCTATCCGACCGATATCGAGCGTGCCGCAGGCCGTGTCGACGGGGTCCGCCCCGGGTGCGCCGTCGCGGTGCGCCTGGATGCCGGGTTGTCACGCGAGAACTTCGCGGTCGCCGTGGAGTGTAAAAATTTCGAGGATGCCGACGAGGTACGGCGCGTCGAACGGCAAGTCACCCACGAGGTGTTCGCCGAGGTTGACGTGCGGCCGCGCAACGTGGTGGTGCTGGCGCCGGGGATGATCCCGAAGACGCCGTCGGGCAAGCTACGACGCGCGCACGCGTTGTCGCTCGTGACCTGAATATCGTGCGGCTACATCGGGCGCATGTGGCTGCATTACCCCGGCCGGCCACCGACCCGAAGGAACGTCACACCCGCACGGGCAAAGGAACCAGCGCGCTCTCGGCGAGACGAAGGTAGGCCGCCGCGACGGCCTGCCATGCCATGTCCGGAGCGATGCGCCGCGCTTCGCCCGCCATCGCGCCCGCGAGCCGGGGCTGGGTGACGATCCGGCGGAGCATGGCCGCCAGCCCAGCGGAGTCGTCGTGATCGACCACGGCGCCGGCGCCTCCGTTGAGCAGTTCGCGGGCGTGAGGGAAAGCGGTGGCGACGACGGGTCTTCCGTGCGCGATCGATTCGACGAGCACGCCGGAGGCGACCCGCTCTGTCGAGTCGTAGGGCAGTACCACCACCGAGGACTGCTGTAAGAGCGTGGCAAGCATGGCGCCGTCGTAATAGCCGGGGTCGAACGACACCGAATCCGCGACCCCCCTGCTGTACGCCTGTTCGATCCTGGCTTCGCGGTAGGTCTCGCCCTCGACGGCCAAGGTGCGCGGATGCGTGGGACCTGCGACGAGGTACCGGGGCCGACCGGGGACGTCCCTGAGCGAGGCCATCACCTCGATGACGCGCTCGACACCGTCTCCGGGCGCGAGCCAGCCCCAGGTCAGGATGGTGGGCCTGCTGGGGCGTTTCATGCGGATGGCGGCAGGAACGGTCGCACCGTGCGGAATGACGCAGACCTTGCGGCGGTCGACATCGTGGTCGCCACACAGCCGTTGCCGCGCGGCGTCGGACATCACGACTACGTGGGCCGCGGAAGCGGCGATCTCCTCCAATGTGGAACGCTGGTGCGCGGTGGCATGTTTCGGGACAGAGCCGATGACGACGATCGACGGGATCGACAATCCGTCGACGATGTCGACCACATCGTCGGTGCCGGCGAAGAAGTCGTGCTGCAGGATCGCGACATCGCCCTGGTCGAGCGGCTGATCGGTCGAATGCGGACTGGCGGCATCCCCTACGACGCCGACGTCGATTCCCTGGGTGCTGAGCGCGCGGGCCAGCCCGGCGGCGAACCGGCTCAGCGCGCAGGATTGCGGTGCCGGCGTGCCGAGGATGCTGATACTGAGATGCGATGAATACCGTTGACGCTGAGTTGTATTCGAACGGAGTTCAGACGTGGGCAGTGCGTTCAAGGCGGTCCCAACTGCGGTATTGGTACCGGCGTGTCCGGCATGAGCGGTTGCTCGGCGTGATCAGCGGAAGTCTGCTGACACGTTCCGGAATGGCTGGGCTCCCAACTCTTCGAGGCTACACCCGGCGAATCACTCGACTCGGACGGGTTCAGCTGGTTGTGGAGTAGGGTCATGGCACCGGGACCATCCAGGCCCCCACGAATCAAGGGGCCAGCGATGTCTGACAAGTCTCCTCGGCAGTCGATGACGAAGAAATCCGGCAAGTCTCTCAAGGAGAAACGGGCCGACAAGCACGCCAAGGCCGCCGCGAAGTCGGCTTCGGCCGATGCGGTCGGCGAACTCAAAAAGCGCTGAGCTCGCTCGGCCGAAATCGCCCAACCCTAGAAGCGCCGCTTCTTCCAACGACTTTCGGCGCCCTCGGTGGTCACCACCGTACGCCGATCAGGCGAATTTCCGTTCCGACGCCGTCTCAGGTGCATCGTCACTAGTGGCCGTGAGGAACCGGTCGGGCAGCGCCAACTTGTGGATGGTTCGCAGCGTCTGAAGATATTGGCGCACAAGCGAACCGCTGGTGTAGGGCAGGTCGTACTTCTCGCAGACGGCCCGAACCCGCACCGCGATCTGCGCGTAGCGATTGCTCGGCAGATCGGGAAAAAGGTGGTGTTCGATCTGGTAGCTCAGGTTGCCGGTCGCGAACGCCAACACCGGGCCTGCGTCGATGTTGGCGGCGCCGAGCATTTGCCGGAGGTACCAGTCGGCGCGAGTCTCCTCCTCGAGGACGTCTGCGGTGAACTTCTCGGCTCCATCCGGAAAATGGCCGCAGAAGATCACCACATAGGTCCACAGGTTGCGTGCCAGGTTGGCCAGCAGGTTCGCGGCCAGGGCGCGGCGCCAGCGTCGTCCGCTCAGCGCCGGGAAGAGCACGTAGTCCTTGACGCCCTGCCGGGCGATCTTGCGGACCAGTTTTTTTCGCTCCCGGGTCACTCGCTCGGTGTCACCCTCGGCGCGGTCGCGTTCCGAATGAACACCGTGCAGCGCGATGCCCCACTCGAAAATGGCTGCCAGCAACAGATTTCGCAGGGGCTGCAGTAGATGGACGGGCTGCCACGGTACGTCGCGGGTGATCCGCATGATGCCGAACCCGAGGTCGTCGTCCACACCGAGCACGTTGCTGAACACGTGATGGCGGTAGTTGTGCGAGTACCGCCATTGCGCTGATACGGCGACCATGTCCCATTCCCATGTGCTGGAATGGATTTCGGGGTCATTCATCCAGTCCCATTGCCCGTGGGACACGTTGTGTCCGATCTCCATGTTCTCCACGCACTTGGCGAAGGTCAGCGACGCCGTACCGAGAAGCCAGCCGGCGCGTGACCGGCTGACCCCGATGAGCAACCGTCCAGCCAGTTCGAGTGCGCGCTGGAACTTGATGGTGCGCCGGATATAGGCGGCGTCTCGTTCACCCAACGAGTCTTCGATGTCACTGCGGATGGTGTCCAGCTCGATACCGAGGGCCTCGATGTCCGCTTTGGTCAGATGTGTATAGGCACCGACGTCGGTGATTGCCAAGATTCGTCCTGTGTTCGTCAGGTTGGTGGGGCGGGCTCGAGTTTGAACCCTTCGTACTGCGGACCACCGGCCGGAATCGTTGAGGACAACGGCAGCATGTCGGCGTTGCCACCAGTCTAGAGAAAACCTGAGAGGGTTCCTACGCCGCGCGCGGTGGTCAGCCGATCGACACCAGTTGGTCGATCGAGTCGTTGGGCAGCTCGCCGTCGACGACGGCCGTCACCTGCAGCTTGTCCAGCGTGATGGTGCCCTTGTGGTTGGTGAGGAACGCGGTGTCGGCGGCATCGCGGCCGGTGGCGATGCGCACCAACGACTGGCGGGGCGCGAGCAGCGTCGCATCCACCACGCGCCAGGCATCCTCGACGAAGGCTTCCGCCACGGCGTGGAAGTCCATCGGATACAACCCGGGCGCGTACACCGATACCAGTCGGGCCGGCACGTTCACCGCCCGCAGCAGGGCCACGACAAGGTGCGCGAAGTCACGGCACACCCCTTCGCCGGCCAGCAGCGTGTCGGCGGCGCCGTCGATCGGGTCACTGGAGCCAGGGACGTACTTCAGGCGGGTGCCGACCCAGGAGGACACCTTCTCCAGCAGGGTCGTGGAGTCGACGAAGCTACCGAACTCCGTCGCGGCGAAACCGTAGAACTTGTCGGCCTCGGCGTAGCGGCTGGGACGCAGGTACATCAACCGGTCGTAGTCGGTGACCGGCGCGGGATCAGCCCTGCCGACGATGGTCGCGGCGTACTCCGCCGTCAACGTGCCCGTCGGTGCGTACAGCGTATGCATTCGGTTTCCGTGTGCGCCGCTGATCTCCACCGATTCGACGGGTTCACCGTCCAGGAAGATCGAAAGATTCTCGTGCACTTGGGCATTGGGATGCGCCGCGACTGCGATCTGAAACTCCAGCTCGGTCGGATCGGTGATCTCGACCTGAAGCTCGACTCCTACTTCTCGCCTCATGAGCCCATTGTTCCCGCCTGTCCAGGCGTGCGCGACCTCACGCGCCCGTCGCGAGCAGAGAGTCCACCGTCGACACATTGCCGGGGGTGGCCGCGGCCATCGCGACCGTGTGTGCGAAATCCGGTTCGGTGGCAGCGGGAACGACCAGCAGGATGATCTGGTTGCCGCCGCCGTCTGACACCGCGATCGTGTTGGCCGGCTGGCGGTGGTATCCGTCGAGGCGGACGACTCGGCCATCGACAAGCGTTTTGCGCGGGGCCTCCGCCCACTCGGCCATGTTGTAGGCGACCCGCGCCACAGGTCCGAGGCGTACGGACAGGACGCTCAACAGGTCAGGAAGCTCCCGCTGCAGGTCCTCGCTGTGTGGCCACCATGCGCCGTCGACATAACCACTTACCGGCGCCTTGCGCTTCAAGCGCAACCGCGGTGTGTTTTCTGGTCCGTCATGCCGTCGGCCGACAACTGTGGGGGCTTCTTGTACTGCCATGGGGTGGTCCCGTCTGAGCCGTGATACGGCTTCCTTACTTGCATCGCCGACGACGCGATCTCAAACGGTCGCGTACGGAATATCGTCGATATGACCCCAGCCTACGCTATCCAGCACTTCGGCGAGACCATGTACACCGAAACCCTTGTACGAGAACAGGATTCAGTTGTGCCCTCAAACGAAACGTGGGCTGGTGGGATTCCCACCAGCCCACAGCCGATCGTGCAAGCTTAGACGGCGCTTACGCCGACTGCCTGAGGTCCTTTGGCGCCCTGTTCGATATTGAACTCGACGCGTTGGTTCTCCTCCAGCGACCGGTATCCATTGCCCTGGATCTCCGAGAAATGGACGAAGACGTCCTTATCGCCGCTGTCGGGAGCGATGAAGCCGAAGCCCTTTTCGCTGTTGAACCACTTCACAGTTCCCTGTGCCATACTTTTTCAACTTCTCTCATTCTGAACGGATGTGGATAAACATCCGCGTAGAGGGTATCACGCCCCAGGTCATCCGATTTTCACGCGAATCTCCCCCGGACCCGTCGCCGAACGTGGGTTACCCGCACACATCAGCCGCGATAGGCGTGCGGGTAACCCACGTTCGCGCGTCAGCCGGCCCGAGGTTCGCGCCCCAGCCGGCCCCACGTTCGCGCATCAACTGGCCCGGGCGGTGGTTCTGATCGCGCTGAACCTAACCGGTGACGGCGCCGCGCACGGTGGGCAGCATTTCGGGGTGACTCGTGTGATCCGCTTCAACGCCTTCGACATGAACTGCGTCGCCCACCAGTCCCCCGGGCTGTGGAAGCACCCCGACGACCAGTCGTGGCGGTACAAAGACCTGGAGTACTGGACCGAGCTGGCCAAGCTGCTCGAGCGCGGACGCTTCGACGGGTTGTTCATCGCCGACGTGCTCGGCACCTACGACGTCTACGGCGCCAGCGACGAGGCCGCCATCCGGCAGGCCGCCCAGATCCCGGTGAACGATCCGATGCTGCTCGTATCGGCCATGGCGCTGGTGACCGAGCACCTCGGCTTCGGCATCACCACGGGCACCGGCTTCGAGCATCCTTATCCGTTCGCCCGCCGCATGTCGACGCTCGACCACCTCACCAAGGGCCGCATCGGTTGGAACGTCGTGACCGGATACCTCCCCGCTGCGGCCCGCAACATGGGCCAGACGGACCAGCCCGCGCACGACGCCCGCTACGACCACGCCGACGAGTACCTCGAGGTGCTCTACAAGTTGTGGGAAGGGTCGTGGGAGGACGACGCGGTGGTCCGCGACGCCGCCCGCGGGGTGTTCACCGAGCCGGACAAGGTGCACCATATCGGCCATCAGGGAACGCATTTCAGCGTGCCGGGCGTCCACCTGTCCGAACCGTCGCCGCAACGCACGCCGGTGATCTACCAGGCCGGGTCGTCGCCGCGGGGTGTGCGGTTCGCCGCGGAGAACGCCGAGGCGATATTCACCGCGTCGCCGACGAAAGACATTCTGCGCCAGACGGTCAGCACCATCCGCCAGGAACTCGAGATCGCCGGCCGCGACCCGTACAGCGTCAAGATCTTCAATCTGTCGACGATCGTCACCGCCGCCACCGACGACGAAGCCCACGCCCGCCACGCCGAATACCTGTCCTACGGCGACCCGGAGGGCGCGCTGACGTTCATGTCCGGATGGATGGGCGTGGACCTGTCGCGCTACGGCCTCGACGAACCGGTCGGCAACGTCGACTCCAATGCGATCCTGTCGGCGGTCGCGGCGTTCCAGTCCGCCGACCCCGACGGCCGCGAGTGGGCCATCCGCGACATCGCCGAGTGGGGCAAGATCGGTGGCATGGGTCCGCGCTTCGTGGGTTCCGGTGTGCGGGTAGCGGATACGCTGCAGGAATGGGTCGAGGAGACCGACGTCGACGGGTTCAACCTCGCCTACGCGATCACGCCTGGCTCATTCGCGGAGTTCGTCGACCATGTCGTCCCGGTGCTCACCGAGCGCGGCGCGTACCAGACGTCGTACACGCCAGGCACGTTGCGGCACAAGCTCCTCGGCAACGGGGACCGGATGCCCGAGGACCATCGCGCATCCCGCTATCGTGTCGGCGGGCCGCTCTCGACGATCATTGACCGGCCGTCCACGGTGCCGTCGTCCTCGGCATCGGTGGCGTCCCAGCCGACCCGCGGGCGTTAAGGAGTTATCGCGTGACCATCCAATTGCATTGGTTCCTGCCCACTTACGGCGACAGTCGGCTGATCGTCGGCGGCGGCCACGGCATGCCCGCCGGCGCGGCACACGGCGACCGTGACGCCTCGATCGACTACCTGGGTTCGATCGTGCGTGCCGCCGAGTCGTTCGGATTCACCGGCGCGCTGATCCCGACGGGCGCGTGGTGCGAGGACGCGTTCATCACCGCGTCGCTGCTCGCCCGCGAGACGACGTCGTTGGCGTTCCTGGTCGCGTTCCGGCCCGGGCTGGTCAGCCCGACGCTGTCGGCGCAGATGGCCGCGACGTTCGCGCGACACGCGCCCGGCCGCATCCTGCTCAACGTGGTGGTGGGCGGCGAGGCGCACGAACAGCGCTCGTTCGGCGACTATCTCGACAAGGACGGCCGCTACCAGCGCTGCGACGAGTTCCTCGAGGTGGTCCGCCGGTTGTGGGCTGGCGAGACGGTGTCGCTGGAGGGTGAGCACATCCGCGTCGAGGAGGCCGCGCTGCCCACACTGCCGAATCCGGTGCCGCCGTTGTACTTCGGCGGAAGCTCCGCGGCCGCGGGGCCGGTCGCGGCCCGCCAAGCCGACGTCTATCTGACGTGGGGTGAGCCACCGTCGGCGGTGCGGGAGAAGATCGAGTGGATCCGCGGGCTGGCCGCTGAGGAGGACCGGCAGGTCCGGTTCGGCATCCGGCTGCACACGATCTCACGGGACGACTCCGACGAGGCGTGGGCGCAGGCGGACCGGCTCGTCTCGGCGCTGGACGAGGAGACGGTGCGTAACGCGCAGAAGGGGTTGCACCGCAGCCAATCCGAGGGTCAGAAGCGGATGCTCGCACTGCACGAGGAACATCGGCGCAACGGCAGTTGGCACGACGCCCGCTCGCTGGAGATCGCGCCGAACCTGTGGGCCGGAGTGGGCCTGGTCCGCGGCGGTGCGGGCACCGCACTGGTCGGCAGCCACGCCGATGTCGCCGAGCGCATCGCCGAGTACGCCGACATCGGCATCGACGAGTTCATCTTCTCGGGCTACCCGCATCTGGAGGAGCTGTACTGGTTCGGCGAGGGCGTCGTGCCGATCCTGCGCGAGCGCGGGCTGTACAAGGGTGCGGCGACGACGGCCGCCCCGGCATCGATCCCGTTCATCGGCGCCACCCGATGACCGTCATCGCGTCGGTGGACGAGGCGCTCGATGTCGCGGCGAAACTGGCTGCCGAGTTCGAGGCCGAGGCCTCCGGGCGCGATGCCGACCGCCGGTTGCCGCACGACCAGGTGCAGGCGCTCAAGGAGTCGGGACTGCTGGCGTTGACGGTGCCCGCCGAGTACGGCGGCATCGCCGCGCCCGCGACGGTGCTGGCCGAGGTGTTCCGGCGGATCGCGCACGCCGACCCGTCGCTGGCTCAGATTCCGCACTCGCACTTCGTGTTTCTCGAGGCGCTGCGGCTACAGGGCACGTATACGCAGAAGTCGTACTTCTACGACCGCGTGCGCAACGGGGCGTTGTTCGCCAATGCGCAGTCCGAGCGGGGTCCGCACACCATCGACGTCGACACGACGACGTTGGTGCGGCAGCCGTCGGGCGATTACCTCTTGTCGGGGCACAAGTTCTATTCGACGGGCGCGCTGTTCGCCGACTGGGTGCTGGCGCGGGCGTCGCTGGCCGACGGCGGTGAGGTGCCCACGGCGCAGACGCCGAAGGCGGTCGCGTTCGTCGCGCGCGGCGCCGAGGGGCTCTCGGTGGTCGACGACTGGGACGGCATGGGGCAGCGGACGACGGCGTCGGGCACGGTCACGCTCGGCGACGTCGCGGTGCCGGTCGAGCATGTGGTGCCGTTCTCGCCGATCTTCAGCGGACCGTCGGTGTACGGCGCGCGAGCGCAGTTGTTGCACAGCGCAATCGACGTCGGCATCGCGACCGGGGCGCTCGCGGCCGGTGTGCGTCAGGCCGAGCGGGCGCGGCCACATTTCGAGGCGGGGGTGGCCGCGGCGGTCGACGACCCGACGCTGATCACCGTCGCCGGCGAGTTGGCGGTCACGGTGCGGGGCGCGCAGGCGCTGCTGGCCGAGGCGGCGCGGGCGGTCGACCATGCGGAGGTCAACCTGAGCGACGAGACAGCAGCGGAGGCGTCGATCGCCGTCGCGGCGGCGAAGGTCGCCGCGGTGCGGGCGTCGCTGGACGCGTCGAACGTGTTGTTCGAATTAGGCGGTACACGAAGCGCTTCGGCGTCGGGCAACCTGTCGCGGTACTGGCGCGACGCCCGCACGCACACGCTGCACGACCCGACGCGGTGGAAGGTACAACACATCGGCCGCTACACCCTGACGGGCACACCCCCGCCGCGCCACGGCCAGGTCTAGATCGGCGCGCTGCCCCCCTGCGGCGCGAGCGTGCGTGTCTGCACACGACACGCCGCGAATTGTCAGCACCTTGCGCACGCTCGCGGCCGGCTGAGCGTGCACGACGACAGGTGCAGATGCCAGCTCATCGACTTCTGCGGCAGGGCTGCGATCGATCGGAAATCACGGCCATCCCGCAGAAGTCGCAGTACCTAGCGGGGCCAATGCGGAAGAACGCACACCTCCCGACCGCGAACGTGCGCAAAGTGTCGAGAATCAGCGGGGTGTCGTGTGCAAACACGCACGCTCGCGCCACCCGAGCGCTACTCCGTTGAGTAGTCGAAGCTCAGCCAGCGCTTGGGGCGCATCCGGATGACGACCGACGTCGGCGTCAGGTTCTGGTCGGCGAACGCGTTGCCCTCCTGCTCGCCGAGGTAGCGGATCGCGATCTCCCGACCTATCGCGTCCTCGGCCCGATCGATACCGACGACGTCGCCCTCGGCCGTCACATAGCGATACGGCGGCGCCTCGTCCTGCGCGGTGATCGAGAACCGGCCGGCCGCCTTGATGAGCCGGTGCTTCAGCGACGACTCCTCCGTCCACAGCAGCACCTCACCGCCCGGCTTGTAGCCGTACCAGATCGGCACGCTGAACGGCGCCCGGTCGGGCCGCTCGACGGCGATGACACCCACGTGGACGTCGGCCAAAAACTTCTCACGCTGATCGGTCGTCATCTTGCCCATGACTCAGCCAACCGCTGCGACGCCGATCACATTCCCGTCGCGCGTCGACCTGCCGCTTCGGTCCGGCACCCGCGCCAGCCCGAGGTGCCCCCGCAGCGTCGTGCGCCGGTATTCGCGGCGGAACAGCCCCCGGTCGCGCAGGATCGGCACGACGTGGTCGACGAACAGCTCCAGGCCGGACGGGAACACGTCGGGCATCAGGTTGAACCCGTCGACCGCCCCCGCGACGAACCAATCCTCGATCGCGTCGGCGATCTGCTCCGGTCCGCCGATCACCAGCCGATGCCAGGTGATCACCCGGTCGAGCAGCTCCCGCACCGTCAGGTTCTCCCGACGGGCAAGGTTCACCACGATGTCGCGGGCGCCCTGCGATCCGTGGTCGGTCACCGCCCCGTCGAGCAGATACCGCGGCAGCGGCTTGTCCCACGCCAGCTCCGTCGGGTCGACCGACAGCTGCGATGCCAGGTGCGCCAGCCTGCGCTCCCCCGCCAACTCGTTGAGCTCGTCGTTGCGACGACGTGCCTCCTCCTCGGTGCTGCCGAGCACGAACGACAGCCCCGGCATGATCCGGATCGCATCCCGCGGCCGCCCGTAAGCGACGCTGCGCGAGCGTAATTCAGCGGCGTTGCGCAACGCATCCGGCAACGACGCCTGCGCCGCGAACACCCCGTCGGCGTATTTCGCCGCCAGATCCAGCCCGCCCGTCGACCCGCCGGCCTGAAACAGCACCGGATGCCCCTGCGGCGACCGGGGCAAGGTCAGCGGCCCGTCGACGCTGAAGAACTCGCCGCGATGGTCGACCGTGTGGATCGCGCCGACCTTGCTGAACGTCCCCGACGCCTTGTCGGCGAGCACCGCGTCGTCGTCCCACGAATCCCACAGCGCCCGAACCACATCGATGAACTCCGCTGCCCGCCGGTACCGGTCGCGCCGGTCCGGCTGACCAGAAACCCCGTCACCATGCCCGAAGTTGTGCCACGCGTATGGGTCACTGCTGGTGACGACGTTCCACGCCACTCGCCCGCGGCTCAGGTGATCCAGCGTCGCGAACCTCCGCGCGATGTTGTACGGCTCCTCGAACGACGTCGACACCGTGCCGATCAGCCCGAGATGCGTGGTGACCGACGCCAGCGTCGACAACAACACGATCGGGTCCAGCGCAAGGGGCGGCGCGGTCAGTGGCGCGTCCGGCGGTTGGAACAACGACGGGCTGTCAGCCAGAAACAACGCATCCAGCGTGCCGCGTTCGGCGATCCGCGCGACCTCGATCCAGTACGCCGGATCGGCGAACCAGTTCGGGTCAGCGCTGGGATGCTGCCACGCCGCCGGGTGCATCCCGTCGGACAACACGTTGACGCCGAGGTGCAGCTCCCGCTCGGTCATGCCAGATCACCCGGCAGCGCCAGCTTTTTCACTTCGGGATCGTTGGCGATGTAGGTCTGCACGCGCGGGTCCTCGAACGCCTTGATGAGGTTCTGGATGTTCTCGGTGGCGGCGTAGTCGGTGCCGACGGTCAGCACCGAGGCGAACTCGTCGGGCGATTTCGGCGCGAAGATCAGCTTGTCTTCCGGAACGCCCGCCGCCAGGAACGACTCCGCGTACCCGACGATCGCATCGAGGTCGCGCAACGCGCGCGGCTGGGCCCCGAGGTCGAGCATCGTGAACTTCAGATTCTTCGGGTTGCCGACGATGTCCTTCTGCGTCAGCGCGGTGATGTCGGCGTCCGGCCGCAACGTGACCAGGCCGGCCTGCGCGAGATACCAGATCGCCTGCGCGTTGTTGGCCGGGTCGGCGGGCACCGACACACTGGCACCGTCCGGAAGATCCTGCGGCGTCTTGTATTTGTCCGACCAGATGCCGAAGACCCAGTGGAAGAACGGACCCGTCGCGGCCTCTTCACGGAACCCGGGGTTGGCGTCGAGGACCTGCTGCAGCCAGTGCCGGTGCTGGAAGATCGTTCCGGCGTAGCGCCCGTCGCTGATGGCCTGGTTGATCTGGGTGCTGTCGCCGAGCCCGACGGTGCCGACCTTCACGTCGTAGTCCGGCGCGATGTTCTCGGCGATGTACTCGATGATGAGTTTCTCGGCCGGATTCGAGTCGAGGTAGACGACATCGAGCGTGGCGCCGGCGGTCTCGTTGGGCGACGCGGTGCCGCTGGTGCGCGCGATGATGATCGCGGCGACGACGGCTGCCACCACGATCGCGCCGATCAACAGGAACGGCCATCGGCGTCGCCTGGCGATGGTGAACCCATGCGGCTGTGCTTCGGTGGCCGAGACGGACTCGTCGATGCTCATGTGTCCGGAAGTCTGGGCGACAGAACGGCGAAAACCCATGGTTTGGATCAGGGTGAGTGCCATTGGCATCGATTCACCGTGAGCGCAAAGGTGTCGGCCCGCGCAACGCATTTGGCAGCGTGACCTCAACGGCGATGACGCCTGCGTATCTTCCCCCTTCACGAGGACGTCCATGATCGAGCTGACCGACCTGACCAAGATCTACGGAACCGGCGAGCACCGCACGGTCGTGCTCGACCGCATCAACTTCCGCGTCGAGGCAGGCGAGATCCTCGCCGTCGTCGGCCCCAGCGGCGCGGGCAAAAGCACACTCGCACAGTGCATCAACCTGTTGACGCTACCGACGTCGGGATCCGTCGTCGTCAACGGTGAAGACCTCACCACGCTGTCGTCGCACAAACTTCGCGTCGCGCGCCGCCGGATCGGCACCGTGTTCCAGTCGTCCGGGCTGTTCGAACGCCGGACGGCGGCCGAAAACGTCGCGCTTCCGCTGGAATACCTCGGTGTCACGGCTGCCGAAACCCGCAAACGCGTCGCCGAACTGCTCGACCGCGTGGGCCTGACGTCGCGCGCGAATCACTACCCGTTCCAGCTGTCGGGAGGTCAGCGCCAGCGGGTCGGCATCGCGCGGGCGTTGGCGCTGCGTCCGTCGGTTCTGCTGTCCGACGAGGCGACGGCCGGCTTGGACCCGACGACGACGGCGTCGGTCGTCGACCTGCTGCGCGAACTGCGCGACGACCTCAACCTGTCGATCGTGTTCATCACCCACGAGATGGACACCGTGCTGAAGATCGCCGACTCGGTGGCGCGCCTCGACCACGGCAGCATCGTCGAATCGGGTCGGCTGGTCGATCTGCTCACCGACCCGAACTCCGGCCTGGGTGCGGAACTGCGCCCGCAGGGTGCCGCGGCCGGCGCGGCAGCCGGTCAGCGGGTGTGGCAGGTCGTGTACGACGCGCCAAATGTGCCGTCGGACTGGATCGCTCGCGCATCGGCGGATCTCGGTGCCCCGCTCTCAGTCCTGGGCGCGTCGGTGCAGGAGGTCGGCGGGGTGACCGTCGGCAGCGCGACGCTGGGCATCGCGGACGGGTTGAGCGCGCGGGTACCGGACGTGTTGGGGCGTTATGGCTTGGCGACGACGAGCGACGTGCGCGTCGGCGAGCTGGAGGGTGTCGCGTGACCGAGACCATCCTGGCCAATGCCAAGGTCCCGTTCAACGAATTGCCCGCGCTGCTGTTCCCGGCGCTGCTCGACACGCTGATCATGGTCGGCATCGTGATGACGATCGTGATGCTGGTCGGCGTCCCATTAGGTGCGCTGGTACACAACCTGGCGCCGGGCGGACTGTTCGAAAACCCGACCCTGCACACGGTTTTGAGCTGGATCATCAGCGTCGGCCGGTCGCTGCCGTTCCTGATCCTGATGGCGGCGATCATGCCTTTTACCCGGTTCATCACGGGCACGAACATCGGTATCGCCGCCGCGGTGGTGCCGATGTCGTTGGCCGGCATCGCGTTCTTCACCAGGATCGTGGAAAACTCGCTGCGCTCGGTGCCGCCGTCGGTGGTACAGGTGGCGCGCGCGTCGGGTGGGTCGCGGCTGCAGATCATCCGCACCGCACAGCTCAACGAGGCGGTGCCGTCGATCCTCGGCGGCCTGACCATCAACGTCATCGCCATGATCGAGTACTCCGCAATCGCGGGGACCATCGGCGCGGGCGGAATCGGCTACGTCGCGGTCACTTACGGCTATCAACGCTTCGATCAAGGCGTCATGCTCGCGACGATCGTCATCCTGGTCGTCACCGTCGCCGCCGTTCAGCTGATCGGCGACGCGCTTGTCCGCTTCACCACACCGCACGCGCGCGTCCGCGCGGCGACAGCCTGAGAGGAAGACATGGCAACGACAACCACCCCGGTCGACGGGGATCACGGGTTCGAACTCAAGCACAGACCGAAGTGGCTCTGGATCGCGTTGAGCCTCGTCGTGGTGGTGGCGCTCGTCATCGCGGCGCGATTCATCTTCTTCGGTAAGGCGCAGTCCCCGAACGAGATTGCGGGCGCGACGCTCGTCGTCGCCACCAATGAGGGCAATGCGGCCGAGCAGGCGCTGATCGAGTACATCGCCCGGGAGGTCGCGCCCAGGCACGGGATCACGGTGGCGTTCCGCGGGTTGGCGGACAGCAACACGATCAACCGTGCGGTCAGCGACGGTGAGGTGGCCGGCACCATTTACCAGCACAAGCTGTGGCTCGGTCAGGTGCTCGAGGCCAACCCCGACTTCCGCGAGGAGGCGGCGACGCCGGTGTTCCGGTGGGGCTTCGGCATCTGGTCCGACAAGTACACCGACGCCGCACAACTGCCGAACGGTGCGAACGTGTCGCTGTACTCCGATCCCGCCAACGAGGCGCAGGGCTTGTGGCTGCTGGAACGCGCGGGGCTCATCACGCTCGACCCCGCGGTCAACAAGTGGACCGCGACGCAGAAAGACATCGTCGCCAACCCCAAGAACCTCAAGTTCACGTTGCTCGACTTCGCGGCGCAGTCACGCTCGCTTCCCGATCTTGATGCGGCCGTGGGCTATACGGAGTACTACCTGGCGGCGAAGGTGCCGCTGCAGTACCAGATATTCGCGCCGCCCGCGCCGGACGAGTTCGCGGGCCAGCTGACGATCGGCAGCCGGTGGGCCGACACCGACAACATCAAGAAGCTGGTCGAGACGTTCAAAGACCCTGCGGTGCAGCAGTTCCTGGCCACCGATCCGAGCGTCAAGAACATCCTGATGCCGCTGTGACGGCTAGGCGAGCTCGAATACCGGGATGACGCGGTCGGTGCGCTGCTCGTACTCGCCGAAACCGGGCGCGCGCTCCACGACGACGCGGTAGATGCGGTCGCGCTCGTCGCGCGGAAGCTCGCGGGCGGTGACCTGCCTCGGTGGGTCGGTGCCGATCTCGACCGAGGCGGTTGGGTTGGCGCGCAGGTTGAACACCCAGCCCGGGCTGGCTTCGCGACCGGCGGCGGAGCCGACGATGTAGATGCGGCCCTCGATGTCGAAGTAGGCGACCAGGTTGACGCGCTGTGCTCCGCTCTTGGCGCCGGTCGAGGTGAGCAGCAGTAGCGGAAACCCCTCGAACTGGCCGCCGACCTTGCCGCCGTTGCGGCGGAACTCCTCGATGTTGCGTTCGTTGAAGTCGCGCTCCGCGGCCATGTCGTCGCTCACGGCTCATCGTGGCACGTGAGCAGGGCTTCGCGCCGCGAGATGGTTCGCTGCGCTTAGCCTGATGGGGTGCTGACCGAACTGATCGAGTTGCCGGCGGGCACCTTCCGGATGGGATCGGTCGACTTCTATCCGGAGGAGGCGCCCGTCCACGAGGTGACGGTCGAGGCGTTCTCGATCGAGCGCCAGCCGGTCACCAATGCGCAGTTCGCGGAGTTCGTCGCCGACACCGGCTACGTCACCCTCGCCGAGCAGGAGCTCGACCCCGCCGCCTACCCGGGTGCCTCGCCCGACGACCTCGTTCCCGGCGCGCTCGTGTTCCGCCCCACCAGCGGGCCGGTCGACCTGCGCGACTGGCGGCAGTGGTGGACGTGGATGCCCGGCGCCAGCTGGCGCCATCCGTTCGGGCCCGGATCGTCGATCGACGACCGCCCCGACCATCCTGTCGTGCAGGTGGCGTACCCGGATGCGGCGGCCTACGCGGCCTGGGCGGGCCGTCGCCTGCCCACCGAAGCGCAGTGGGAGTACGCGGCGAGGGCAGGGTCTGCGTCGCGCTACGCGTGGGGCGACGACGCGCAGCCCGACGGACGCCTGATGGCCAACACGTGGCAGGGCCGCTTCCCGTACCGCAACGACGGCGCGCTGGGTTGGGCCGGCACGTCACCGGTAGGCACGTTCCCGCCCAACGGATTTGGTCTGGTCGACATGATCGGCAACGTCTGGGAGTGGACGACCACGCCGTACGCGCCGCGGCAGCGCCCCCAGAAGTCCGGTTGTTGCGCGCCGCCGACCGGTGATCCGTCGAAGTTCCAGACGCTCAAGGGCGGCTCACACCTGTGCGCACCCGAGTACTGCCACCGCTATCGGCCGGCCGCCCGGTCGTCCCAGTCGCAGGACAGCGCCACCACGCACATCGGATTCCGCTGCGTCGCCTGACAGATCGACTTGTCGGACCCCGCACATACAGTGCCGGCCATGACTACTTCGGTCGCCGTCGCCGTGGCCCGTCCCCGCGGATCCGCGATCCGCTACTCGGCCTGCTCGGACGAGCACCGCTGGACCGGCAGCGTGCACGCGGATTCGGTCGAGACGGCGATCCTCGACGTCATTCGCCGGGTCCGCGAAGAGTCGGCGACCGAGCGACTCCGGTTCCTGGTACAGGCGCCCCCGCGGAGCATGTTGTGGGCGTTGCGCGACGAGATCGCCCTGCTGATCCCGGGTGCGCACCTGGATCGGCCGCGATTCACCGACGAACAGCTGGTGCGTGCGGCGTACGAGGGCTTACGCGTCGTGCCGTTGGCCCGGAAGCCGTTGAGCAACACCATCGTTGACGCAGACTAAATCACGCCTCGGCTAGGGCCCTGGTCCCCAACAGCTGCGAAACCCTTGCCGACGCAACGGTTTATTGACACCAGCGACAATCAGGCGTTGAGTCTAGGTGCCTTCGCGTCCGCCTGAGGGCGCGCCGAGGCGTGCACCCGGCCGCCCGGCCCCGCGCAAATCGATCGAAGGGGCTGCTCATGGCGGACGTGGACTATTGCGTCGTCGGTGCCGGGTTCGCCGGCCTGACCGCGGCGTTGCGCTTGAAGCAGGCGGGTCATTCGGTGGCGCTGCTGGAAGCCCGCGACCGCGTGGGTGGCCGCACGTTCACCGAGGTGCGCGACGACGGTTCGTGGATCGACCGCGGCGGCGCGTGGATCGGCCCGGGACAGGACGCGATCTACGGGCTCATGAAGGAATTCGGGGTGCCGAGCTACAAGCAGTACACCGAGGGCGACGCGATGATGTTCGTCGACGGCAAGAAATTCCGCTACACCGGGACCATTCCGTTGTCGATGAGCCCGTGGGCGGTCGCCAACATCGGCACGGTCTTCCTCGAGCTGACGCAGATGTGCAAGGCGATTCCAGTCGAGGCGCCGTGGACCGCGCGCAAGGCGCAGAAGTGGGACCAGACCACCTGGGCGGGGTGGCTGGACCGGAACACGCTGTCCAAGCCCGCCCGTGAACTATTGGAAAGCGCCGTCGCCGGGCTGTATACCTCTGCGGCGTCGGAGATTTCGCTGCTGTTCGTGCTGTACCAGATGGCGGCGGCCGGTGGCCCGAGCTTCGTGCTGGGCGTCAAGGACGCGGCCGAGGATGCGCGGCCGGTCGGCGGCATGGGCGCGATTCACCGTGCGGTCGCGGCGGAACTGGGTGACGCCATCCATCTGTCGCAGCCGGTGCGCAGAATCGAGCAGAATGCCGAGGGGGTGATCGTGCGCTCCGAGGACATGGTGGTCAACGCGCGTCGGGCGATCGTCACGGTGCCGATCTCGATAGCGAGCCAGATCGTCTACGAGCCAATGCTTCCCGCGGACCGGTCGTTCCTGCACCAGCGGATGCCGAGTGGGGCGGTTTACAAGATCGCGCTGGTCTTCGACGAGCCGTTCTGGCGCGCCGACGGTTTGTCGGGACAGTCGTTCGGTCCGGGGTCGCCGGCGAACTTGACGATCGACTCGTGCACCGACACCGGGAACCCCGGCATGTTGACGGTCATCACCGAAGGACCGGTGGCGCGGCGACTGACCAGCCTCGGCGACGACGAGCGCAGAAGCGCTGTGCTCGCCGCCGTTGCGGAACGGTTTGGCGACAAAGCACTTTCACCGGTCGACTACGTCGAGCAGAACTGGACCATCGAGCGGTACTCCGGCGGCGGAATGATCGCCCACACCCCGCCGGGCGTGCTGACCGAGTTCGGTCCGGCGCTTCGCGAACCGTGCGGGCGCATCCACTGGGCGGGTACCGAGACGTCGGCGGTGATGTACGGGTTCATCGACGGGGCCGTGCGTTCCGGCGAGCGGGCGGCCGCCGAGGTCATCGAACGCGAGGCGATGGCGATTGCCTGAGCGCGGACCTCACCGACCGTCGATGACGTCCTGCCGGTGGAAGTGTCGCCACAATCGCGCGCCGCCGGAGATCCCCACCAGCACACCGATACCGCCGATGACGATGCCCGTGAACAGCGACAGGAACATCGGGTCGACCGACTCCCCAACCGCTCCCGCACCGAACATCCCACCGACAAGGAAGCCGAACAGCGGTGCCAGCACGGCGACCGCCGCGCCCAACAAGGCACGCCACATGCCGGGCGGTGTGGGCTCGAGCACGACGGGACGGCCATCGTCGCTAACATCGTCGGTCACGTCGCCGGGATAGTGGGCGGTCACAGGGTCAGGTGTCGTGCTACTCATCGGATTTCACCCTCCTGATGTGGGGCACCGCATCACTGGGACCCACCCCGGTGTCGGCCCGATCGGACCGCGCACCCTCGAGGAAGGGCCGCACGATGTCCATCGGAAGCGGGAAGACGACGGTGGAATTCTGGTCGGCGCCGAGCTCGAGCAACGTCTGCAGGTAGCGCAGCTGCAATGACGCCGGGCTCTCGCTGAGCGTGATCGCGGCGTCGCGCAGTTCCGCCGACGCCTGCAGTTCACCTCGCGCACTGATCACCTTCGCTCGCCGTTCCCGCTCCGCCTCGGCCTCGCGGGCCATCGCGCGCTGCATCATCTCGGGGATTTCAACGTCTTTGATCTCGACGACTTCGACGACGATCCCCCAAGGCTCGGTTTGTGTCGCGATCGAAGCGGCGAGATCCTCGTTGAGATCGGCTCGGTGCGCCAGCAGCGTGTCGAGGTCTGCGCGCCCTACGACCGAACGCAGGGTAGTCTGCGCTATCTGTGACGTCGCGATGGCGAAATTCTCCACGGCCATCACCGATTTCGTCGGGTCGGTCACGCGGAACAGCACGACGGCGTTGACGCGCGCCGTGACGTTGTCGCGAGTGATCACCTCCTGCGGCGGAATGGTCAGTGTCACCGTGCGCAGGTCGACCCGCACGAGCTTGTCGATGGCCGGCAGCACGACGACGATGCCCGGCCCGAGCGGTCCACGCAACCGACCGAGGCGGAACGCCACCCCACGCTCGTACTCCTTGATGATGCGGATCGAAACGACCGCCAGCGCCACCAGCACAACCGCGACGAAGACGACGGCTAGCCACCACGCACCCATCAGCGCACCTCCCGATGCTCGCCGCGGCGGTCGGACGCGTAAGTGGTCCGGCGTCGGACCTCCGCTTCGGCCAACCGCTTTCGTTCCTCGAGGTTCTCGTCGAGCGATTGGAACACCACTCCGTCCGGCAATGCAGTGGTGCGGCGCAGGTGCGACCACAGCGGCAGCGTCAGCAGGCCGACCGCGAGGGCGGACCCTGACAGCAGCAGCGCCTCCATCGTCGTGTCGGCGGTCAGCGCCGTCGCCAGAGGCAGGATGACCGCGATGACGCTGACGGCGCAGGCGATTCCGCGGTGGAAACGTGCCGCCTCCGACGCCGGCCAACTGTCGATCGCCCGGCTCACCTCGCGGCCGTCATGCGACGAGGTACACGTGTGTTTGACCGGGCAGGCGTTGCAGATCGACGGGGTGCCCCGGTAGCGCATGACCCGGTTGTCGGGGTCAAAGGACGTGGGCCACAACCACTGATCCTCCGGGCACTGCCATGCGTCGTGGTCGTCGTGATAGACGAACCCGCCGAGGCGGTGCCCCTCGACCCTCGTCGCGGCGTGGCGCGCGAACCTGTCTATGCCGTAGGCGACCGCGACCAGCGCCACCGCGTAGGCGATCGTCAGCCAGGCTTCGATCCCGATACCGGCGATCACGGACCGTCACCGCCCTCCTCGGGAACTGTCCGGCGGTCGGAGGCGTAACGACTGCGCCCCGGTATCGCCATCCCGGTGCGGTCCTCCTCCGCGTGGGCGTGTTCCTCGACGAACAACGTCTCGGCGGGCAGGGTGTGCGTGGTCGCCTTGATGCCGTAGCGGACGCCCAACCAGGCGATCCAGACGAACGGCAACACGCCGCCGAGGATGAACAAGAAGTCGCCGGGCATGCGCAGCCACTCCAGGACCACGTTGCCCGATTGGGTGATGTAGCCCAATGACCTTGCCTCGTAATAGCCGTCGTTGACAGAGTGCCACAGCTGCAGGACGCCAAGCGGCAGCAGAGTGGCGAACACCATCCACGCCAACCCGATGTTCAGCGACCAGAACGACAGTTTCGCCAGCTTGTCCGGCCAGCGATGCGCCGGGATGATGTAGCGCAGCGCGAAGAGCGCCAACCCGACGGCGAGCATGCCGTACACGCCCATCATCGCGCCGTGCGCGTGGTTCGCGGTCAGCGCCGTGCCGATCTGGTAGTACGACACGATCGGCAGATTGATCAAGAAGCCGAAAATGCCTGCGCCGACGAAGTTCCAGAAACCGACGGCCACCAGGAACATCACCGCCCACCGGTGCGGGAACGGCGCGCTGCTGCGCGACTGCTGCCGCGAACCGAGCTGCAGGAATGTCCATGCCTCCACAGTCAGGAACGTCAGCGGGATCACCTCCATGGCGGAGAAGAACGCGCCAAGGGCCATGTGCTCCACCGGAGTACCGGAGAAGTACAGGTGATGCATCGTGCCGATCACGCCACCCATCGAGTAGAGGATGACGTCGAGGAAGATGAGCTGGATAGCGATCTTGCGTCGCACGACGCCCAGCATCACGAAGATGTAGGCGACCATCACCGTGGTGAACAGTTCGAGGAAGTCCTCGACCCACAGATGCACCACCCAGAACCGCCAGAACTCGGCAACGGTCAGATGCGTCTCGGTACCCGCGAGCATGCCGACGGCGTAGAACGCGGGGATGGCCAGGCCCGCGTAGAAGAACAGCCATGGCATGTTCAGCTTGCTCTCGGTCTTCAGCCGCGACCGGATCGCGCGGAAGATGATCGCCATCCACAGAAACAGCCCGACGACGAGAAGTATCTGCCAGAACCGCGGCAGGTCGAGGTATTCCCACTGCTGGTCGAAGAAGATGGAGCCCTTGGCCCAGTCGACGCCGAAGGTGCTCAGCGCGGTGCCGATCAGCGTGCCGGCGACGACAACGAAAAGCGCGCCGAGCAGCCCATAGGTGAGCCACGACTGTCGGCGTGGTTCACGACCGGAGATGATCGGCGCCAGAAAAATTCCCGCGGCGAGGAAGGCAGCGGCCGTCCACAGCAGCGACAGCTGCACGTGCCAGGTCCGCGCCAGGTTGAACGGCAGAATTCGGGCCAGGTCGAGGCCGAAGAAGTTGCTCAACTCGGCGCGGTAGTGCTCGATCGCACCTCCCAGCACCGCTTGTCCCAGGAAGAGCACCGCCACGACGAGGAAGAACCACGCCGTCGCCTTCTGCGAAGGCGTGATCGCGACCTCGCCTGGCTGGCGAAACGCCAATGACGGTGTTTCCGTTGCGTGCCAACCGATCTTGCGGCTCCACCGGCCGTAGAGGGCGAAGAGTGCGCCGAGCCCCGCCAGTAGCGCGATCAGCGACATCGCCGACCAAACCAGGATGTCTGCCGTCGGGGTGTTGTTGACGCGCTGTTCGGGTGGCCAGTTGTTGGTGTAGGAGTAGGAGTGGCCGTCGCGTTTGGCCGCGCTGGCCCAGGCGGTCCAGCTGAAAAACGCTGTCAGGTCCTGGATTTCCTGCGGATCGGTGATGACCTGTGGGATCAGGCCGTGCTCGGTGCTGTCGGTTCCAAAGTAGTCGGCGTAGTAGGCGCGGATCTTTTCGAAGGCGCTGACCTGCTCGGCGGTGAACTGCAGTGCGCCGGTGGACTCGTCATAGCGGTTGGTCCGCATCATCTCGACGACGGCGGCAGTGGGATCCTGCGCTCCAGAGTCCCGCAGTTCCTGTCCGATGTGGTCGGCGGACAGTCGGAGGTACTCGGCGGTGTAGTCCGGACCGAGGTAGCCCCCGTGACCCACTACCGAGCCGTACTGCTGCAGTCCGCGGCGCAAGAAGATCTGTTGACCCGCGGTGATCTGCTGCTCGGTGAAGAGCGTCTGACCGTCCGGACCGACGACGCGCTGGGGCAGCGGCATCGAGTCCGAGTAGGTTCTGGCGGCCAGCATCCCCATGATCAGGAAGCCGAACACCATGACCAGAGCGACGCCCTGGACCCAGCCTTTCGAGATCGCGAGTTCGGCCTTGCTCGGCGCGGGTTCCAAGAACTGCTCTGTCATTGCCACACCCCCGGTGTGAGACGGCCACGCAACACAGCGTCCTGTAAACGTAGCGAAGCGCGTCCGAAAGCGGTCGATGTTGCGAAAGTTCGCGTTGGCGCGGGTATTAAGTGAAGCCTTGCCAAAGACGGTAGCCGCGTCGGGGGCCCCTGCTGCCGGCGGGCGTAGGGTGCGACTGTGCACGTCGACGTGATGACCACACCCCAACCCCTTCTCCAGATCGGCGACCTAGCCCGGCGAACGCAGAGCGCGGGTTTCTCCGGACTGCTGTTCACCGAGACAGGCCGCACGCCGTACATGAACGCGGCGGTGGCGGCGGAGGCGGCGCCGGGATTGGAGTTGTCGACGGGCGTCGCGGTGGCGTTTCCCCGCAGCCCGTTCGTGACGGCGGCGACGGCGTGGGAGTTGCAGGAGGCGTCGGGCGGACGGTTTCGTCTGGGCCTGGGCACGCAGGTGCGCACGCATGTGGTGCGGCGCTATGGGATGGAGTTCGAGCGTCCGGGGCCGCGGTTGCGGGATTACGTGCTGGCGGTGAAGGCGTGCTTCCATGCGTTCCGGACGGGCAAGCTGGAGCACCGCGGCGACTTCTACAGCCTGGACTTCATCACGCCGCAGTGGAGCGCGGGGCCGATCGACGCGCCAGATCCCAAGGTCGATGTGGCGGCGGTGAATCCGTGGATGCTGCGGATGGCCGGCGAGGTGGCCGACGGAATCCATGTGCATCCGCTCGGCGAGCCGGGGTACATCGAGCGCCATGTGATGCCGAATCTGGCTGAGGGAGCGGAGAAGTCGGGCCGCTCCGTCGACGACATCGCGGTGATCGTGCCGGTGATGACGATCGTCGGCGACACCGAGCAGGAGCGTCATCGCGAGCGCGAGCTGGTGCGCACGAGCATGAGCTTCTACGGCAGCACGCCGAACTACGCGTTCATCTGGGACGAGGCGGGGTTCGAGGGCACGACGGCGCGGATTCGGGAGAGGCAGAAGGCCGGTGATTACAAGGGCATGGCCGAGCAGATCACCGATGAGCACATCGCGAGGTTCGCGACGGAGTCGACGTGGGATGGGTTGGCGGATGCGCTGATCGAGAAGTACGGACCGGTGGCGTCACGCGTCGTGCTGTACAACGCGCTGGCGGATCCGGAGCGGTTCGAGCGTTACGGCGAGGTGGCGCAGCAGATTTCGCAGCGCTGATTCACCAGAGCACCGCAATGGCGGCGGCGGCGAAGGACAGGACGCCGATCGACCAGAACATCGCGCGAGGTATCGGATTGCCGGTGCGCTTTTGACGGGCGCTGCCCATGCCGAGCAGTCCGCCGAGGATCACGAGGATGACGAGCTTGATGCCGATCTTCGGATAGTTGAGCTCGATCCCGGCGGGCCACGGCGCGGCGAGGGCGAGGCCGGTGAGAAGTGAGAGCAGAAGGCCGTAGTCCATGGCGCGGGTGGTGCGGAAGCGCCGGGCCAGGGCTTCGGCGGCCCAGCCGCCGAACGTGATCGCGAAGCCGACGATGTGCAGTAGTACAACTACGTTGCGTAGTAGCTCCATGGGGAAAGCTTAGCGTGTAGCGGGGAAGTCCTGAACGGAAATTTGCTGCGTTGGGGCCCGCCTAGGCGGTGTTAGTGTGCGGCTAACGCTGGAATAGGGGGCAAGGTGTCTGACTCGAACGATCCGCTGAAGGTCGATCCGACCGAGCTGCGCATGGCCGCAGATCGGCTCGACGACCAGGCGAGCGGGTTTCGGTCAGCACATCAAGCGGCGCATTCACGGGCGGGCAATGCGGCCCTCGGCTCGGGATCGGCAGCTGCCACGTTGCCGAAGATGTTGGCTGCTTGGGAGGCCGACGGGGCTCGGTTCGCGAAGGATTTCGCCAAGCACGCGCGGGGGCATCGCGACGCGGCAGACAGTTATGTGCGCACCGACGCCGGCGGCGCCGAGGCGGTAGAGGACGCCGGCTCTGCGATGTGAGGTACGGGCATGACGCTGAACCTCGGGGAGCTCAAGGAGTGGCCTCCCGAAATCGCCGATCTAGCCCAGGCAGCACAGGAGGCCGCGGACAATCACACCGGTGCGGCGGAGTTCTATCGTTCGCTGATCACGGTGTCGACCTGGGAGGGCCAGGGCGCAGAGGCAGCCAGGTCGGCGATGACGGCGACGGCGGCCGACCACGACGCGGTGGCCGACCATCTCGGTGTAGCGGCGAGCAGGATGCAACGCGTCCACCATGACGCGGAGGCGCTCGCCGAGACGATCAAGCGCATCCTCGACGATGCGGCGGCGCAACCGGCGGTGGGCATCGACGAGTCCACCAATCAGGTGATTCCGCCAGATACGAGTCATATGACGGAGGAGTACGCCGCGCAGGTGGCGGGCAAGGTCGCCGACCTCCAGGCGCGCATCGCCGACGCACTCGCCGACGGCAAGCGCATCGACACCGAACTCGCGGGTGCGATCACCACGGCCAGCGGTGAACGAGTGGTGAAAACGGCTGGCTCGCTGGAGGAAATGCTGCTGCCTTCGCCTGGTGAGCCGCAGGACGAAACGAAACCGGACGACAGGTCGCCGACGCCGCGCAACCTCGATGAAGCACTGGACCGGCTGAGCGAGCCTGTTGGTCAACCGGCGGCGCCGGTGCCGTTGGACCCGGTGAAGGTCGAGGAGTTCAAGGCGCTCGCGCGCGAGACGATGCTGCGCGACGGGGTCCCGCCTGAGCAGATCGAACAGCGGCTCGACGCGATGGTCGCCGCAGCGCAGAAACCGCTACCCGCATACAAGCCCACCGAACGCGATGCGACACCCCCGCCGAAACCGAGCTTCGAAGACGGTTTCGCCGACGGTTGGTTCGGCACCGAAGAGAGCATCAAGGACCTCATCGGGGCGAACGGGTGGGACGACTTGAAAGAGTCGTGGACCGACTTGGCCAAGGGCGCTTGGCAACGGGTGACGCACCCCATCGACTCGGTGAAGGAAGACCTCGAGCACCTGACGAAGTACCCCGAGCATTACTTGGGCGAGGTGGCCGGGAGTACGGCGCTCACCGCGCCGAGCGCGCTGTTCGGCGGCGAAGCCGCCCTCGGGGCACGCGCTGCCATTCCCGACGATGTCATCGACATGCCAAGTCACACACACGGAATGGAGCACTCGACGCCGCTTGCCGATGTTCCGAGTCACCCCGGCACTCACGCACCAATCAATTCGCCGCCGCCTCCGCTGCCGCCAGAGTCACCGTTGTTCGACGGCTACGATCCGATCCCCCCGGGGCCGCACTTCACCAATCCTGATGGTGGATTGATCTACCCCGACGACAGCTTGAACAGTAAGCCCTATGCCATTCCTGGCACGATTGTCGACAACGCTGAATTGTCGAGAGGCACCGTCCTCGACCGGTTCGGCCATCCCGGTGGGACTTACCTGTCGCCGGAAGGCGTGCCGTTCGCCGAACGCGCACTTCCCCCCGATAGCGCTTTCAAGCCCTACTATCAGTACGTCGTCGATGACCCTTCGAAACTCCCGCCGGGCTGGCGCATTGAACAATCACAGGCAGCGCCGTGGTTCAACCAACCCGGCGGCGGAACGCAATACCGAATTATCGCACCACCAGGCATGGAGCCTTCCGTAGAGGCTCTACGTCGAGCGGGTTACCTGAAGAGATTGGGTGAATAACGTGCCAGACTTCTCACGCCTATCACATGACTGGATCAATTGGTCAACGCTGATGCGAATGACGGACGTCTCGGTGGAGTTAGCCGAGGACAACACCCAAATAGGTTTCCTTTCAACGGACCAGCGTTTCTACCTCCGAGAAGAGAACGACTGGTGGGCGGTCGACGTAGTTAACGATCGCGGCAGGCGATACGACGGCATCGCCGAGTTCTCCACATTCGCGCTTGCTGAAAAGTTCCTCATCTGGCGGTGGGGTTCCACTATGCGCGATGTTCTCGGCATGAAGATGTTTGACCCTGAGTTATATGCGTTGGGTCCTAACGCCGACGTTGTTGTGGTGCCGACCGATAAAGAGTGGTTTTTTGAACTCCAGTCAAGCGAGGGCCAAGCTCATCTCGCTGAGCCAGACGCGACGATCTTCAGTCACCTGATGACGAAATCCGTCGACGAGATTGAGCAGTTGGTAAGGGAAGGCATTGCGTAAACGGTCATTACGCGCGTCTCTCAGACGACTTCGGACTCACTCACGAGCGGTAGACTTCTCTCGGCTGTCCGAGAGCTGGATCGAATGGACACGCTTGGCTCGAATGACTCGAGTCTCGGTCTCCTCAGAGTGCGACGACTGCGACATCGCATTTGCATCCGATGATCAATCCTTTCACCTGCGGCACGTTCGTGAGTGGTGGACGATTGACGCGGTCAACGACCGCGGGAAACGGTATAACTCGACGGCCCAGTTGTCCGCGTTCATTCTCGTTGAAACGTACCTCATTTGGGAATGGGCTTCCGTGATACGAAGCACTCTCGGCGCTCGTCTACACGCGCAGGGGGTAGCGCCGGACGTAGAGATTGTTCCGACAGATCGCGAATACATTGTCGAGCTTCGAGCGCCGACAGGCCGGGCTATCCTCCCGATTTCACAGGCGACGGTTTTCAGTCATGTCATGCTGAAGTCACCTGATGAGATTAAGCAGATAGTCAGACAAGGGATCTGGTAACTCTGCTGCAAGCCATCTCGCGACCACCCAGGCCGCGGCGCGAACCGGTTGAGTAACGACGCGCACGACTCACTTAGACGGTGAACCCGCCGTCGACGTTCAGGTTGGCGCCGGTGATGTATCCCGACTCGGGACCGGCCAGGAACGCCACTAGTGAAGCGACGTCGGTCGTGTGTCCGTAACGGCCCTGCGTCGTAACGGCTTTCAGACTCTCGGCGAAGTCGCCGTGGTCAGGATTCGCGTCGGTGTTGATCGGCCCCGGCTGCACATTGTTGACGGTGATGCCGCGGTCGCCGAGGTCACGCGCGAGCCCGCGGGTAAACGACGACATCGCGCCCTTGGTCAAGCCGTACACCGACAACCCGGGGCCGGGGATCCGGTCGGCGTTGATGCTGCCGATGTTGATGATGCGGGCACCCT
Source organism: Mycolicibacterium komanii (assembly GCF_001050035.1). The sequence continues at coordinate 461,284 of NZ_CVTA01000011.1, read as the reverse complement.
CGCTCAGATGCTTGATCGCCGTCCGCGTCGTCCAGTAGGTGCTGCCGATGTTGATCGCCACGAGACGCTCGAACTCTTCCGGCGGGAAGTCGTCGATCGGCGCGATGTGCGCGACACCGGCATTGTTCACCACGATGTCCAGCCCGCCGAGGTCAGCGACAGCTCGTTCGACGGCGGCGCGACTCTGCGCGCCGTCGGCGGCGTCCGCCTGGATGGCCACCACTGTCGCGCCATTGCCGGCTAGTTCGGCGGCCAGCTTCTCGGCGTTCGCGCCCGACGCCGAATAGGTGAACGCGACGGCCGCACCGTCGGCACTCAACCGCCGAACGATCTCAGCGCCGATTCCGCGCGATCCTCCCGTGACCAATGCTCGGCGTCCGGCGAGTGGTGCTGCACTCATAATCAAGCCTCCTGGCAGTTTCGAACCGATTTGTTACTTAGTATGCTCAGGTCAAGCCCGTTCGTCCGGTCAGCATTCCCTGATGTGACCGGCATCACAGTAGAGGAGGTGGGCGACGGTGGCCGTAGGTCGCCCGCGGGGATACGACCCCGAACAGGTCGAGGACACCGCGATGAAGCTGTTCTGGGCGCACGGCTTCGACGGTGTTTCGATCTCCGACGTGACCGCCGCGACCGGTTTGAACCGGCGCAGCATCTACGCCGAATTCGGCTCCAAGGAACAGCTTTTCGAGCGAGCTATGCGGCGATACCTCGCAGGGCCGAGCAGCTACACCGCCGAGGCGCTGAACCGTCCGACAGCCCGCGGGGTCGCCGAAGCGATGGTGCATGGTGCCGCCGACGCGGTCAGCGGTGAGGTGCTGGGGTGCCTGACCGTCGGCGAAGCACCAGGCCTGGCCGAATGGCGGGAAGCGACTGTGCACGCGCTCGCCGAACGATTCGCAACGGCGGTGGCCGACGGTGACCTACCGGATGTCGACACTGTCGCGTTGGCACGGTGGATCGCAGCCGTGTGCCAAGGCATCGCGATCCAGGCGCGAAGTGGGGCCGATCGGGCCGATCTCCACGCCATCGCAGACCTCGCACTGATGGGTTGGCCGTCGAAGCCGCGGCACTAGCCGGCTCCGGGTCCGCCAAAGCTATTGCCCGGGCGGGAGTTCCCGTGGACCACGACGTTCGCTCAGTTCCCGCGGCGAGCGGCCGGCCAGCTCGGCACGGTCCTCTCCCCTCATCATCGCGAGCGACGCGCCGTCCCCACCAGCGCCAACATGAGCCTGACCCTGATGGCGATCGTCTCCTCGAACGCTCGACACGGTCCGCCCACGATCAGACGTCGCCGAATCATCCCCTCCCGCAGCGCCTTCACTCTCCTCAACCTGAGTGGTCACCTTGCGGGTGCGGCGCATCGAGAAGTGGATCTCCTCCGTCTCCTCGAGAATCTGCCGCGCGCTTCGCAACGGCTTGGTGGTGGTGTCGATCGCGTTGACGATGATCGGCGGCACCAGCGGGCGAATCCAGCGCGCAGCCGCGCGGGTGACATCCGGAATGCCGGGGATCAACGGACGTCCGGCCTCAGCGACTGGCTCCACCGAACGCTCCTCCTCAACGCGCGACGGCAGGTTCTCTGTTGCCTCCGTGTCGGGTACGGGTGTCTCGGCCGCAACCAGGCTCGCCCTCTCGGCTTCCGCGGCGATCGGCAGATACACGTCCTCAGGCATCGAAACACGTTCGGCGCGTGTGGGAATCGCCGGTTCGATCGCCTCCATCACCCGCCGGCGTTGCTGCTCGCGGTCGATCTCCAACTGCGCCTCGACGGCCATGCGCGCGCTCGCGAGCTGCTGCTCGGCCCACATCGTGTCGATTGCGGCACGCACCTCGGCGCGCTTCACCGCGACCGCCGTGTCGGCCTCCAGTTCAGCGCGATCCCGCGCGACGTCGGCGGCGATCCCGCGATCCTGGGACGTCTCACCGCGCCACCGCCGCAGGATCAGCGGCAGCAGGCTCAGCAGAACGAAGAAGCCGTCGACAAGCAGACGCAGCACCAGTGCACCCGGATTCGCCAGCGTGTGGTCGTTCATCGCGACCCACCGCGCGCCCAGTCCCCGATCCACGTCGGCCATCGCGGCCTGCCGGGTCTCCCCCAGCGCCTGCTCGGCGTCGATGATCTGGGCATCGAGCGCGGGTGCGCGAAGGTCACGCTCGGCCAGCGCGGCGTCGAGGCTGCCCTGGGCGTCGGCGAGGTAGTCGTTCGCGGTCCGGTTCTCCGGCCCGGCCCCGGGCACACCGGTGATGACGGTCTGCGGGCACTCGGGCCGCGGATTGAACTCGCAGCGAGCCACCACCAGCGCGTCCTGGCGGCGTTGCAAGGCCCGCTCGACCGCAGCATCGAGTTCGCCGCGCGCGGCCCGGCTGCGGTTCAGGTCCGCTGCGGCCTGCGCGACGACCGGGCTGGACGCGGCGGTGCGCGCCGCCCGCTCGTCGAGCAGCCGATCGGCGGATCCGGAAAACACGACGACGGCGGCAAGCTCACCGACCACAAGCCCGACGGCGGCCGCGACGGCAGCACGTCCCGCCACCCCGGACCCGCGAATCGCTCCGGTGGCGATCGCGCGGCTGAGAGCGCCGATCAGCAGGCCGAACACCGAGGTCAGCGCGATGACGGCCGCCAGCGGCCAGGATGTCGACTGGGCCAGGGCGGCAGCGGCCACCAGCCACGCCAGCAGCGCGGTGACCAGCACCACCACGCCGGCGCTGACCAGGGTCGACCGCTCATGGCGGGCCGCCACGTCGCGCTCCTCACCGCCACCGAGCCAGATGAGCCCCGCCGCGATCGGCGAGGCGTCGGTTCCGACCTCGGAATTCCTGTGGACGCCCATTCAGACTCCAAACATCTTCGTGCAGGTCAAGGCGTGACAGAACGCTACCGACGGCCTTGTCGGCAATGTGCCAGGCGGAACCCCCCGCGAACGCACCATCACGCCGATGCGAATGCCGAATTCTCCCACAGCGCGGCGTCGGCTGTTCCTCGTGGACGCCTCGTGGGCGGGTCGACAGGATCAGTCATGACCGCGTCCAGCATCGCCTCGTATGGTGACCGCATGCAGAAGGCGCGAATCGGCCATATCGCCCGCCAGGTCGGGGCGCTGGCCGTCACGGCAGTCACCGCGGCCTCGACGCTCAACGGCTACCGACCGCTGGCGCGCAAGGGTTACCCGTCGATCTTCTCGTTCGGGTTCGGTCTGGTGGTGAGCGAGTTCCCGCTCCAGACGCTCGCCAGCCAGCTCGGCGGCCTGGCATTGACCGCGCGCCGCTTGAGTCGTCCGGTGCGCGTCCTCGCGTGGGTGGTGGCCGGGCTGTCGGCGATCGGCTTGTTGAACTTCAGTCGCGCGGGTCACAAGGCCGCCGCCCCGCTGACCGAGGCGTTAGACAGCGGCCTGGGTGCCGATCGCCGCAGGGACTCGACCGGCCTGTGGCGCCGGCCCGCCGGGGATGGCACCGCCAAGACTCCGGGCGCTCTGCGGATGATGCGGATTTACCGCGACTACGCCCACGACGGCAACATCAGTTACGGCGAGTTCAGCAGTGCCAACCAGCTCGACATCTGGCGGCGCCCCGATCTGGACCGCAACGGCAAAGCGCCGGTGCTGTTCCAGATTCCCGGCGGGGCGTGGGTGACGGGAAACAAACGCGGACAAGCACATCCGTTGATGAGTCATCTCGCCGAGCTCGGCTGGGTCTGCGTGGCGATCAACTACCGGCACAGCCCGCGCAACACGTGGCCCGACCACATCGTCGACGTCAAGCGGGCGCTGGCGTGGGTCAAGACGCACATCGCCGAGTACGGCGGCGACCCGGACTTCATCGCGATCACCGGCGGCTCGGCGGGCGGGCATTTGTCGTCGCTGGCGGCGCTGACGCCCAACGACCCGCGGTATCAGCCGGGCTTCGAAGACGTCGACACCCGGGTGCAGGCCGCGGTCCCGTTCTACGGCGTCTACGACTTCACCCGCTTCGACGACGCGATGCATCCGTCGATGCCCGAGCTGCTCGAGCAGATGGTGATCAAGCAGCCGCAGAAGTCGAGCTTCGAGACGTACTACGACGCGTCGCCGGTGAACCACATCACTGCTGACGATCCGCCGTTCTTCGTCCTGCACGGGACCAACGACTCGCTGGTTCCGGTCGAACAGGCGCGCGCGTTCGTGGCGAAGCTGCGGGAGGTCAGCACCCAGCCGGTCGTGTACGCCGAATTGCCGTTCGCACAGCACGCTTTCGACATGTTCGGCTCGGCGCGCGCCGCACACGCGGCCGTCGCCGTCGAGCAGTTCCTCGCCGAGGTCTACACGAACTGGCAGCAGGCGACGCGGTCGGAGGGCGTCAGCGCGACGTCATAGCACCTGTAGTCGACCAGGACACCGCCGCGCGATTACTGGTTTGCCCCGGCGAGCCAATACCATCGCTACCGCTATGACCGACACCGCCCTGACCGCTGCGCCCAGCGGCGACGCCTCGCCATCTGGCCGTATCTCCGCCGAGGCGGGCCGCCGCAGGACGTTCGCCGTCATCAGCCACCCCGACGCCGGCAAGTCGACGTTGACCGAAGCGCTGGCGCTGCACGCCCGGGTGATCACCGAGGCCGGCGCGGTGCACGGCAAGGCGGGGCGGCGCGCGACGGTGTCGGACTGGATGGAGATGGAGAAGGCCAGGGGCATCTCGATCACCTCGACGGCGTTGCAGTTCCCGTACCGCGACTGCGTCATCAACCTGCTCGACACCCCCGGCCACGCCGATTTCTCCGAAGACACCTACCGGGTGCTGACGGCCGTCGACTCGGCGGTGATGCTCATCGACGCGGCCAAAGGCCTTGAGCCCCAGACCTTGAAGCTGTTTCAGGTGTGTAAGCACCGCGGGATTCCGATCATCACGGTGATCAACAAGTGGGACCGACCCGGGCGTCACGCCCTGGAACTGATGGACGAGATCCAGGAACGAATCGGGTTGCGCCCCACGCCTTTGACGTGGCCGGTGGGGATCGCAGGCGACTTCAAGGGTGTGCTCGACCGGCGGAGCGGGAACTTCATCCGGTTCACCCGCACCGCGGGCGGTGCCACCGCGGCCCCCGAGGAGCACATCGCGGCAACCGACGCACATGCCGCTGCCGGCGACGACTGGGACACCGCCGTCGAGGAGAGTGAACTGCTGTCCGCCGACGGCGCCGATTACGACCGTGACCAGTTTCTGAGCGGCGAGGCGTCACCGGTGCTGTTCACCTCGGCGGCGTTGAACTTCGGCGTGAATCAGCTTCTCGACGTGCTGGTCGGAATCGCGCCGGCGCCCGGCGGAGCGCATGACGTCGAGGGAGAACGGCGCGCGGTCGAATCGCCGTTCAGCGCTTTCGTTTTCAAGGTGCAGGCGGGCATGGATTCGGCACACCGCGATCGCATCGCCTACGCGCGGGTGGTCTCGGGCACCTTCGAGCGTGGCGATGTCCTGACCCATGCGGCGACGGGCAAGCCGTTCGTGACCAAGTATGCGCAGTCGGTGTTCGGTCAGCAGCGCGCCACACTGGATACCGCGTGGCCGGGCGATGTGATCGGGCTGGCCAATGCCGCCGCGTTGCGCCCGGGCGACACGCTGTATCGCGATGTGCCCGTGCAGTATCCGCCTATACCAAGCTTCTCCCCCGAGCACTTCGTGGTCGCCCGTGGCACGGATCCGAGTAAGCACAAGCAGTTTCGCCGCGGGATCGAGCAGCTCGAGCAGGAGGGCGTCGTGCAAGTGCTGCGCTCAAACCGTCGCGGCGATCAGGCGCCGGTGCTGGCCGCGGTGGGTCCGATGCAGTTCGAGGTGGCCGTGCACCGGATGGCCGCCGAGTTCAGCACCCCGATTGCGTTGGAATCGTTGCCGTATCAGGTCGCGCGCGTCGTCGACCCCGCCGACGCCGAGTTCATGGACAAGCAGGTGTCGGCGGAGGTGCTGACGCGCAGCGACGGCGTCATGCTCGTGCTGTTCTCCACGCCGTGGCGGCTGGAGGGTTTTCAGCGCGACAACCCCGACGTCAAGCTGGGGTCTCTGGTGGCGGCATAGAAGTCGACGGTCAGCAATCAGAGTCCGCCCAGGTCAGCTGGCGTGTGCCGGCTAAAGAGGCCACGCTGGGCGAGAAATCTCCGCTCGGACCATGGAATAGGGCTCGATAGAGTTGACTGACGCGAGGTTGCCGCCGTTTGGACGAACTTTGAAGGAGCGCTGTTGCTGGTCGATCCCGAATTGTTGCGTGCTTTCGCGCGACAAGTAGACACAGCTTCCACAGCCATGAAGGTTGCCGACGTTGGTACCAAGGCCGCCACAGCGGCAGATGGACTTGCCGGCTCGACTACCCAGTGGGCGATGCGACTCGTCGGCGAGCACATCGCCGAGCAGGCGAACGCTTTGGCGAAAAATGTTGAGGAGCTAGGGTCCGCGGTGCGTGGAGCAGGCGACCGCTACGAGGTGACCGACAATGCCCTCGCCGGCGCGTTCGATGGATTGTTCTGAGTGCTGCCCTCGCGCCCCCGATTGGAAGGGTGGAATCCCGACTCACTTTCACCTGCTGCGTCGGTGCTGAATAGCGCAGGCCAATCGGTATATATCTCTGTCCGCGACCTTGACGACAAGATCGACCGGATGCCCGAGGCGTCGACGTGGTCAGGCCGGGCGCACGATGCGGCGGCAGAGATGTTCCGACGCGCCACAGACACCACCTCCAGTTTCGCCCACTACACCGAAGCGGTGGCCACAGCTCTGAGCAAAGGCAGCGGATCGATCGGCGGTGCGCGGGCCGCCCTACTGAGTCACGCGAACGCTGTCGACGCCGGTGAACTGCAGGTCACCGACATGTGGGTGGTGCTCATAAAGCCAGCGCGTGTATCGGCAGAAAAGGCGGCCAGCTTGGCGGCGCAGGCAGAAGCAGAGCAGAAAGAAATCAACCGGTTGTTGGTCGCGGTGGGTGATGCCGATAACGGAACGGCGGAAGCGGTGCGGGCCGCCGCTGAGGGCTTCGGATTCGAACTTCCCGGCCCGGGCGATCCTCGGAGTCTGAACCCGGCCTTCGGCTTGGCGCCTCCCGCCGATGAAGTGCCGAATCCGGTGTCGCTGACCGGACTTATCCAGCAAGGTGTCCTGCGCGACAACGACATGGCGCAAACGGTCCGCGAGAGCCGCGAGTGGATAACTGAAGATGGGCAGGTGCGAAAGACGTTGCTGATGATGGACGGCGGTCGGCACGAGATATACGAATGGAACGAATTCGCCCCCTGTGTCGAGGACACCTACTACGACAAGAACGGCAACGAGGTGTCGAGCACATTCTCACAAGACAAGACGAATTACGACGGCACCAGGTTCACCTCCATCAAGTTCGCTGATGGAACCGAAGTCACCATGACGCACACCCCGGATGGCAAGACCACCGGCGGAGTGACCGCTGCCGACGGACGACATGGTGTTCTCCCTGACGAATTCTTCACTCACCCATCGCTTACGACTGTTGGCGGTGCGCTCACCGGACTGGAGGAACAGGCCAAGCGCGGAATCCCGATGCTTACCCCCCAGTCGGTGGACAACCTCGGGAAGGCGGCGAAGTACGGCGGGCCGACATTGGGCGTGGCGGCAGCACTGTACGACACGGTGACCGCGAAAGCATTTCACGACGCCTGCGTCGCCGCCATCTCGGGAGGAGCCGGTGTCGCGGGCGGTTACGGCGGCGGCGCAGCGGGAGCCGCAGGTATTTCAGCGCTCGGCCTCCCCCAGCTGGCACCTTTTGCCGCCGGGGGCTTAAGCATTGCCGGCTCATGGACTTTCGGTTATGTCGGCGGCATCATCGGTAATATCGTGTGTCCCAAATGAAGATCCTGCCAATCGCGATACTCTGCGCGCTGCTTGCCGGCCCTGTGGGCATTCTGGCGGCGGTTTGGGCGGTCATCAGCGTTGGGCGGGGCGAGTACCTGACGACGGTCGTGTCGCTTGGGTTCGCGATGTTCTGCCTCGGCTTCATCGTTCCGTTTGCGAAGGTCGTCCCCGGGAAGGTGTCCCCCGCTGGGGAATTCGACGCCGAGGGGACGACCATTCGGCCCGATCGCGGCATAGACATCCCGATCCAGATTGCGGTACTTGGACTAACGGTGGCCAGCGGATTGTTCGCGATATTCGGATCCCTTGGGATGGTGGATATTCCGGTGCCCGAGCAGATGCGCTATGCCATTCCGTTCGTCAGCGCGGTGGCCGCAATCATGGGAGTACCGATCCTGTGGCGGACGCTCCGCCGAGGCAGCTTGCATTACCTTCGTCTGACGCCCGACGGATTCGTATTCGTACAGGGCTGGCGACCGGAGTGCGGTGACTGGACACAGGTACTAGACGTCACCGATGCGGCTCCGAACCAGACGACGCCGACGCCCAACGCAGTAGTCATGGTGATGTCCGACGGGACCGCGCCGACCCTCCCGGCGGCCTCGTTCACTCCGGAGGGACGAGACCTCCGCGAGCTGGTGCGGTTCTATTGGCGGCATCCCGACTGTCGCGACGAACTCACCGATGGCCGTGCCCTCAAGCGCCTCAGCGACAGCCGATTCACTGCCGGTTCATAGCATTGCCACCGTCCGCCTGGGCGTCGCCGCTCAGAGTTGGTATCAGACATGGACTATCGCCAGACCCGCGACACCTTCTAGGACATCGAAGTCACCCTTCTGCGTCACTACCGGCAGATGCTTGGCGGCTGCGGTGGCAGCGATCCACAGGTCATTGACTCGCACCCGTCGCCCCGTCTCGGCCACATGGACGCGTAGCAGCCCCCAAAGTTGAGCCGCCTCTTCGTCGACCGGAAACGCGGTCATATCTGCGACTGCATCCAACGTACGAAGGCGACGCGCCCGGATTTCGGAGGTCCGCGCGGCGAGGACACCTGCATTCAGCTCGGCGAGGGTGACCACCGTGGTGGCTAGCTCCTCGGGAATCAGTGACGAATCCAGTTGGCGGTCACGCCGTTGAGCAGGCCGTCGATGCGCTCGAACCCCATTCGAAGCTCCTTTGCTTTCGGAGTGCGCGAGCCATCAACGCACGGGCCGCGCGGTGTAGCGTGCGGTCAGTCGGATGAAAATGCTTGCAGCTTCTGGGCGAGTTCTCCCAGCTCGAAATCGCCTTGAGTGGCAACGGCATTCATGAAGGACTCGGCGTCGTCGACGTTGAAGCCGGGGTACAACTCGACGCCGTTGAGGTATAGGAAGGTCCACGCAGCGGCCCATGCGGTGCGCTTGTTGCCATCGACGAGCGCATGATTGCGCGCCAAGGACTGCAACAGCGCCGCTGTCTTGGTAAAGAGGTCGGGATAGGCGTCAACCCCGAACGCGGTGGCCTGCGGCCGAGCCACAGCCGCGTCGAGGAGGCCGTAGTCAGCCACCTTCAGCTCGATACCTACGGCGGCAGCACCGGCGACGAGGACGTCGTCGCGATCCAGGTATTCGGTCACGCCAAGCGGCGATTGAGCTCTGCGCTGCGTTCTGCGACGATTCGCGCACCTGCACGTACGCGGCGCTTGTGATCGCTCGCGGCATCGAGGGCGGCGCGGTGCACGAACGCGCGCAGCGACAGTTCCCCAGCCGAGGCCGCGGTGCGCAACTGCTCCATCTCCTCGTCGCTGAAGTTGACGTTCAAAGCAGGCATCGTTCGATGGTACCAGTGTCAGTACCGATAGTGGTACCACCGCTGCACCGGCTCAGTCGACACATGCGTCGGGCGGCGCCTCAACGCTGCGTGTCGAACGTGACGACCTCGCCGCGGTTGATCGACACCCAGTCCCGGGCCTCCAGGTACGGGCGGAACGTCTCGGTGATGGCCTGCTGGTCGGCGGGCGTCTTGGGCCGCTGCAGCTCGTAGAGATGCGGGAACTCGGTCCAGGCGACGACGGCGTCCCACAGCCGTAGTGCCGCCTCGCCCGTCGGTGGATCGATGAGTACGGGCCCGAACAAGCATTGGCCGTCGGGAAAGAACAGGGTCGGCACGCCGTAGCCGTCGGCGTCGACGACGCGCTGGTGATCGGCCATCACCTCGTCGTCGGTGGTCGGGTCGGCGATGGCCTGGTCGACCAGCCCGGGGTCGAAGTCGAGCTCCTCCAAAAGGGATCGAGCGACGGCCTTTTCGTGCGGCTTGAGCCCTTCGACGTGCAGGGCCCGCGCCGCCCGTGCGTACCACGCGTCGAGGTCGGCCATCGACTGCCGGCGCAGCAGAGCGCCGACGCGCATCATCGACCATCCGTAGGACCATTTCCGCTCCCACGGGTGCTTCTTGCCCTCCTGACGGTTGATCTCCTCGAGGCTGAAGAAGCGCCAGTTCACCTCGAGGCCGGTCAGATCACGCACCTCGCGTATCCAGCATGACGTTTGATACGCGTACGGACACATGACGTCGAAGTGAAAGTCAACGGCGACAGGACGATTGATCACATCGGAACCTCGGACTAGGCAGCGCAAGTTGGTCGTCATCCTGCCAGCTGAGCATGCCGGAGTCGATGGTTGGCGACAGCGCTCAGGCCCGCACGGTCGGCCAGAACAGGTCGAACAGTCGCGCTTCCCAGTCTCTGGCGACGCGGCCGGCGCGAGCGCGCTCGGCGATGATCGCGCCGACCACGGCGTCGATGAGGGTGGCGCCGTCGATGTCGGCGCGGAACGATCCGTCGGCCTTGGCCGCATCGATCACCGATTCCAGTTCGGCTCGCTGCTTGGCCAGGATGCGCCGGAACAGCTTGGTGAAGTCGGGGTCCTCGTCGGTGAGCATGGCAGCGAGGCCGCCGAAGCCGATGCCGACCTCGATGGCCTTGACCGCCTCTCCGATGAGCCAGCGGAGCCGGTCCGGCGCTGCGGCGTGCGCGCCGAGAGGTTCGGGCGAGGTCATCTGCGACAACGCGGCAGAAAGCATGTCGCGGCGGTCGCGGTGACGGCGGTAGATGGTGGTCTTCGCGATACCCGAACGCGCGGCCACCGCTTCGACGGTCACGGACTTGGGTCCGCTGGTGCGCAGCAGCGCCAGAGTGGTGTCGACGATGGCGTCGTCGACGTCGCGTCGCTGCGCCATGGGTCCCTCCTGATTGCGCCGGGAATATCGGCGACCGGAAAGACGCTACACTAAACGTAGCGCTACGATACGCGTAGCGTTGCTAAATCTGAAAGAGGTGATTGCAGTGCCGAAGGCGCTAGGACGCGTTTCGATGACAACTGCGGGGTACCTGTCCCTGCTGCTGAGTTTCGCGGCGCTCGGGACGTTCGTTTACGCGCTGGCCGCTCAAAGTGCGGTGGCGGGGATCATCGGAGCCGGCATGGTGGTGTTGATGCTGGCAGCGGTGGTGGGTTTCCGCGTCGGTGCCCGCAAGCGCGCGGAGTCCAACGACAGTGGTATCGACATCCCCAGTGAGAACATCTGGGCACAACCGCTTCGCCGTGAGCAGATTGACCGGTATCTATCGACCTACCGCGGTGTGCGGGACAACCACGAGCAGTTGGTGAAGGCCGCGACGGTCCCGCCCGCCGAGCCGACGAGGGAGCTCGAACGGCAAGCCGCCTGACACTTCGCAGGCTGCGCCCGGGTGACACGCTGATCGCGATGCACCCGGGCAGTTTCCTAGATACCGAGCTTCGGTGCGTGACCGCGCTCCGATGCGGTCCCACGAGGAAACTGGTGCGTCGCGGTGCGCCGGGGGCGTGTTAAGAATCTAGACACACCATCCGATCATGCTTGCGTTGTCGCGGATATCGCGATTCATGGCGTGCCGACCGGGCCTCTGGGATATGCTCGGCGCCCGAATTGGCGAACTTCCGCTTCGACGCGACGAGTATCCCGTTCCGATTGTCCGCTGGATTTGAGGTGGTAATGAACGGATAACTGAGTTCTCCAAGAAGCACGCGCAGCGCATCTTCATTCCGGTTCTGAAATTCTGTTAGAGCCAGCACGTCCGGCCCGATGGATTCGATGTGGCGACAGATTGTCGAGATTCGTGAGCCACCGCCATGGCCGATGCTCCAATTGAGCAAGCGCATTGTCACCCTCGCAATCTACTACTCTGCGCCACAACAGTTCTCAAAGTCTTCGCCTAATAGGATGAGACCACCAAGCAACATTCCCGCGGGCCTACTGCTGCTGTAAATCGCGGACCGCACGGACCAATTGCCGAACCTCTGCGGCAGACGGCTGAAGCTCGTACGCGTGGTGATGAACCGCGCGGCTGAGTCGATGCCAGATATGTCGTGTCTGCTCACCAACTTCGGTACCCCGGACAGTGCCTAACGCAACGATTTTCGACCTGGTGGTCGGATACCCCAGCGACGGCGACGACCACGACGCGCTCTGCTCCTCGATCCAATTCTCCAGAACCGATCGCGCCAGAAGCGCGGCGACTCGTGGTCCGCGGGCGTCAAGACCGTACTTCCCGTCGAGCAGCCGGTCGGCGTAGTCAAGAAATGTAGCCCCTGAAGTCACGACGAAAGCTTCCGAAGGTCACCGGTGGCCAGACGTGTCTGCTTGACCGCCTCCGAATATTCCTTCACACCTGTATGGGCGCCCTTGGTCGCGACCATCATCGCCGCTCGACGCGCAGCTCCACCAGAGAGCCACTTCTCAATCGCGTTGTCGTTCATCGGATCCACGGCTAAAGCCACTCGTAACCTTGTCGTGGTGGCGTTTCCCCATGCTTCTTCGAGTTCCACGCGTGAGCGGCCAGCCGTCAAGAGACGTGACGAGTAGACGTCCCAGGCCGTCGCCTCGATCGCCTCTCTACAGAGCACCGGAACGGCCTTCTTCTTGATGTCATCGGGAACCGCTTCGTCGACAGCGATCGCATAGGCGTCGTCAAGCAGACGGTCCGCTGGGCGCGTCGACTCCGTCACCGAGACAACCGATTTAGCGTCTCGCGTCAGTTCAACGATCCGCGCTGGAGCGCGCGAAACACGAATGGCCGACGGAAGCCGGTCGTCATGCGTGAAGACGATGACCTGACGAGTTTCGGCGAGCCTGACGAGCACCTCGAGAAAGCCGTCGATCTTCGACGGGTCCATGGCTTGAATCGGGTCATCGAGGACAAGAAACCGGAAGGGACTTGCCGGCGAGGTGGCGCGCGGGATGAAGATCGCGAGTGAAAGCGCCTGTAATTCACCTTGACTCATCACGCCGAACGCGTCGGTATCGGACCCGTCGACATCGGCCTTCAACACGACTCGACGCGAGGTCTTCTGACCCTCGAGTCGGATCTCGCCGAGATCGACGTTGCTCTCCTGCCGCAGTGCCGCCCAAATCCGCTTGGCCTCTTCCGCCAGTGGAGCGATTCGCTGATTGCGTAATTCGCCAGCGTTCCCCTGCAGCCACTTGAGTGCCTCGTCGGCGACCTTCAGCTTGGGTGCCGCCTCCGCGGCCCGTTCGGCCCTGCGGACCCATTCGGCTAGCTCGAGCACGATCGGACCCCAGGCATCCGCACGGAGCTGCATTAGTTGCGCGGCTTCTTCACGAAGATCCGTATAGGCCTTCCGTAGTGGTTCGAGGGTTTCTGAAAGGTGATTTGCAAGAGCGGCTTCACCGTCCGCGGGCAGTTTCACGAAGGCGTCGTAGGCCTCGCGCGCAGCACCCAGTTTGGTCAGCTCGGAGTCAACCGGTGGCGGCGCGGCGACTTCCCGCACGGCGGTCATCACCGCCGACCGAGCCTGCGCAGTCGCCGCGCGGGCGGCGGTCAGCGCCTGCGCCGCTTCCTGATCCTGTTCGAGTGCTGCGCGTGCGGCCACGGCCCACGACTCGTCGAGCCTTCCATGGCCGCAGACCGGACACTTTTGGTCTCCGAAGTGCTCATGGAAGTCGAGCCCCATCTCCAGGAGTTTGGCGCGGCCAGCGGCAAGGGCATCGGATCGCTCTACCTCTTGACGCTCACTCTCAGCGGCGGACCTCAACGCCGCGCACTTGAGCGCGATGTCGTCGGGTTCGGGCGCGGTCAGTCGCTCAGCTCGCAACCACGCCTGCGGGACAGCGGCGTTCGAACCCTCGGTGATCAGCGATCGCACCGTATCGAGGTGCGGCTTGGTCTTGCGAACCTGCCCCAGAGCCGTGGCGGCGCGGGGATCCTCGTGGGACTCCAATTTCGGCTTGAGCGCATCCCGAGCCTTGCGTGCGTCGGCAGCAGGTTGCCGCAGCTGCTTCACCTCAACATCGAGGCGTGTGATCGCCTCGTTGAGCTGCTCGAGCCCGAGAAGCTTGTAGAGCTGGTCATAGAACGCGCTGGGAGTGCCCTCGAGGATACCGCTCAGCTCGTCGTAGCTCAGGAGCGGGCGGTACATCTCTAGTGCGGTGTCCCATCCCAGCGTTGCGCTGCCTTGCTGCTTCTTGCCGGCGCGCTGAACCCATCTCTTGCATTCGTCGACGGGGACGTCCCCGGAAGGCCAGTCGACACCGATCACCGCGGTGCCTGACCCTTCCTCGGCGAGGCCGACGCGAATCTGCGACTTCTCGCTGGCATGCAGATTGCGCCAGTCCTGCGACCAGATCGCGGGCTTGTTCTTCCAGCGGGAGTTGGTTCCGGTGAGTGCGAGCTCCAACCCCTCAGCCAGCGTCGACTTACCGGAGCCGTTGCGCCCGGCGACGACGGTGAGGCCGGGCCCCGGCGTGAGCGGCAGTATGACCTGCGGACCGATGCCGCGGAAGCCCTCGACGGTGATCGAGGTCAGGAAGGCGCCCGTCGGCTCGGCGGCGGCGCCGGCGGGCGTGGTGAGGGCCTCGACGAGCTCCGTTCGCGTGTCGCCTTCGCCGAGAACTTCAGACAGGTCGTCCGGACCCTCCAAAGCCGCCAGGACAACTAGCCGGGCCTCCTCACTGAGGCCGGCATCCTCATCGGCGCGGGCCAGGACGTAGTTCTTGAGACGGGCGTCGGTGACGCCTCTTCCCGTCCCGTCGTCTGCACGCGTCGATGTCATCGGTCCCCCGGATCTGGATCGATGGCGTCCAGCCACAGTCGCATGGCAAAGCCTCCCCGCTTCTCCCGCTTGTTTCGTGCGACCTCGCCGATGGTATCGAGAGTGACGCCGTGCTCGTGGTGATCGCCGCGAGGAACCTTCAGAACATCCGCCGCCTCCTCGATCACCGTCGCGGTCGTTTGCTCAGCTACGAGCTCGGCGACCTCTTCGTGGAGCTTCGCCATCAGGGCACGGCGATAGGCGTTCGGTGCCACCGCGGAGCTGCAATGGCCCACACAGCATGAGCGCGTTGCGGCAGCCGCGCGGGGCATATACCGGGGTCAGTCCGCTGGCGTGCCGACGTGGTCGGGTTACAAGCGCGTCGAGCGGTTGGACATCAGCTTCCTGCCGCGCTGGAACAGAGCTTTCTGAATGTGTCTGCCTATCTGGCTAAGCTCGCGCCCAGCAAAGATGCGGGGAGGCATACGACTGTGAGCACCAACTTTGAGGAGGAGGCGTCGGCCGTCCTACGACGGGCTCTGGGCCCTACAGCCGCGTTCCGCGACGGCCAGCTGGAGGCCATCGAGGCGTTGGTGCAGCAGCGCAGCCGACTGCTCGTCGTGCAGCGCACAGGGTGGGGCAAGAGCGCGGTCTACTTCGTGGCCACACGACTGCTGCGGGACCGAGGTGCGGGGACCACCATCATCGTTTCGCCGTTGCTGGCGCTGATGCGCGACCAGATCCAGGCGGCCTCACGCCTGCACTTGCACGCAGTGACGATCAACAGCAGCAATACCGACGACTGGGACCGTATCGAGCGGGACCTGCTCACCGGGTTGGTCGACCTCCTGCTTGTCTCGCCTGAGCGGTTCAACAATCCCGACTTCCGGGACAGGCTCCTCGGACCGCTCAGTCGCAGCGCCGGTCTTCTCGTCATCGACGAGGCTCACTGCATCAGCGACTGGGGCCACGACTTCCGGCCGGATTACCGCCGCCTGGTTCGGGTGCTCGAGCTCATGCGCGCCGGGGTGCCGGTGCTGTGTACCACGGCGACCGCCAACGACCGTGTCATCGAAGATGTCCGCCACCAACTCGGTGCCGACCTCGAAGTCATCCGAGGCTCCCTCGACCGGGAGAGCTTGTCGCTGCATTCCGTCAAGATCCCCACCGTTGTAGAGCGGCTGGCGTGGCTGGCTCAGTGGATCCCGCGCATGGAAGGTTCGGGAATCGTCTACTGCCTCACCGTCGCCGATACCGCGCGGGTGGCGGATTGGTTGAAGTCCCGGGGTATTCGCGCCGCGGCCTATTCCGGCGACACCGACCCCGAACAACGGATGGAGATTGAACGGCAACTCAAGGCAAACGAAGTCAAGGTGATTGCCGCCACGTCAGCGCTCGGCATGGGTTTCGACAAGCCCGACCTTTCCTTCGTCATCCACTTCCAGTCCCCCGACTCCCCCGTGGCGTACTACCAGCAGGTGGGCCGTGCGGGCCGCGCCGTGGCCCACGCCGAAGTGGTCCTGCTCTGGAGCGAACGAGACGAGGACATCTGGCAGTACTTCCTCGATCACGGCTTGCCTGTCCAATGGCACGCCGAGCAGGTGGTCGAATACCTTGAGGCAGAGGCGGACTGGGTCAGTCAGCGCGACATCGAGGTGAATGTCAACATGCCCGCCTCCCGGATCACCGGGCTGCTCAAGGTGCTCGATGTCGAAGGTGCCGTGGAGAAGGAACGGTCAAGATACCGCCGCACGCTGCGCACGTGGTCCTTCGATACGGCGAGGATCGAACGGGTAAGGAAGGCACGCCTCGCAGAGCACCAGGCGATGCGCGATTACACGACGACGACACAATGTCGTATGGCGTTCCTGCGGAACGAGTTGGACGACACCGAAGTCCATGACTGCGGGCGGTGCGACAACTGCACGGGCAAGCGCTATGACCGCATGATGGATGCGAGCCTGGTCGGCCAAGCGCTGAGCTTCATCAGGAAACGGCCGATCACCATCGAACCGCGACGGCAGTGGGTGGGCCATCGCCGGGGCAGGATCACCAACCTCCTCGAGCCGGGCCGCGCCTTGTGCTATCTCACCGATCCAGGGTGGGGTGATCAGCTGCTCGACAACAAGCGAAGTGGTGGCCTGCTGAGTGATGAACTTGTCGACGCGGCGGCCGAACTGATCCGTGGGTGGTTACCGGGCTTCGACGGCACGGTGGTGTTCGTACCTACCCTCGATCCCAATCGCACGCTGGTGGCGGACTTCGCGCGCCGGCTTTCGGCACGCCTTGGCATCCGCTTGTCGGACTGCTTGGTCAAGCTGCGACAAAACGCTCCCCAAAAGACGCGGGAGAACAGCGCGCAACAGCTGCGCAATGTCGACGGGGTGTTCGGTGTCCGCGGAAACACGCCGTACGGGCCGGTGCTGCTGGTCGATGACATTGTCGACTCGAGGTGGACAATGACGGTACTGGGCGACCTCTTGCTTTCCTCCGGTAGCAGCGCGGTGTACCCATTCGCGGTGGGGAAGATAAAGGGATGACGATGCTCGACGAACGGGACTTGGCGGTGCTGGCCCTGACCAGCCGCTTGACCGAGTCGGAGGCGAAGCCCCTGTCCGCTCGCGAGTTCTGGGCACTGCGCCGCAAAGTCGAGCCGTCTGTCCTGCACGGAAGGACCGCGACGGAGATCGCCGCAGACTCGGCGGTTACCGGCGAAGACGCCGATCGAATTGCCCGGTTGTTCGACCGTGCGGCCGGGCTGGCGATGGCACTGGAGAAGCTGGACCACTCCGGGATCTGGACCGTCACCGGCGTCGGCGAGGACTACCCGGAGCGACTCCGTGGCCGACTGCGCGACGCGGCGCCACCTGTACTCCACGGCGTCGGTGACATTTCGCTACTCGGAACGGACGGGGTGGGTGTCGTCGGTTCCAGGAGCGTGTCAGAGGAGGGGGCACAGGTGGCTCGAGAAATTGGTGAGTGTGCCGTCCGGGCAGGGTTGCCGATCGTGTCCGGGGCTGCGCGTGGCGTCGACCGGGACGCGATGAACGCCGCCTTCGAGGCGGGCGGCCAGGTAGTCGGGTTGCCGGCGGATTCGTTGGAGCGCGCGATCACCCGGCGTGGCACCCGCCAGGGTGTGACCAAAGGACGCATCTGCCTCCTCACACCGTTCACTCCCAGTGCACCGTTCTCCGTGGGCAACGCGATGGATCGCAACAAGGTCATCTACGGCCTGTCCCGGGTCACGCTCGTCGTGGCCAGCGATCTGGAGACCGGCGGGACGTGGGCAGGCGCAGTGGAAGCGCTCAAGCACAACTACGGCCGCGTGGCAGTCTGGAACGGCGCCGGCAGTGGCCCCGGCAACAAGGCGCTGATCGAGAGAGGCGCGGACGATTTATCCGAACTTTCTTATCTTCAAGGGTATTTCGATGACTCTGCGGCTCCCGCGCTGCGCGTTGACGAGCCGCACGGCGGGCAGATGACGCTAGGTTTCGGAGGTTGAGAGGAGTGGGGGCCGACCGGGTGAACTTCGACAACAGCAAGACCGGACGCGCGTGGTGCCGCAAGCACGGACCTGCCAGCCGGTCTGGCCGTGATTACACGGTGGGTACCAGCCGGACGGTCCGCACCGTGCCGTCGGGCTCCAACGCGTGGGTACACAGCGCTATTTATGGCTTGCTCAACTCAAAGCGCACGCGGTAAATGAACCATTCGCATTTTACGCCGATGTGCGTGGACTGTATCCGCACGAGTTCTTCCAGGCTCTCGTCCGCTTGGCCGGTGATGATCACCAGACGGGCGCCTCGAAGCCCCTCAGCATCGGCCCGCTGCTTCAGGGCTGACATGTATCTAGCGGCTTGGGCGACGATCCCCTGGTCGGGCTCCCCCGCCTTCAATTCGATACCAACAAGCTCCCGGCTCTTCCTGTCGATCGCGACGAGGTCCGGCCTACAGCCTGGCGCAAGTACCTTCTCACGGTCCCTCAGCCTGAGATTCTTCATCGCTTGAGTCAGGAAGTGCTTGTTCATCCAGAGGAACTGTGAAAGTTGGGCTTCTTCCTTGAACAGCTGTCGAGCGGGTTGCGGCCCTTTAACGCGCCGGTTGGCATCAAAAAAGCGGATCTGTGTTTCAGGGGTGTTGTCGGTGTCCAGCAGGTCGGGGCTGAACTCAACGCCGACGGCGCGCAGCCGGTCGCTGAGTTCATCGAGCAGTGGACGCGACTTCCGCTCGTACCCCGCCTCCCGGACCAATACGCTCAGCTTGCTGCTGGGCATGTGTTTAAGCGACCTTGCCGAGGCCGGAGTCTCATCCACCCGCCGACGGACCTTTTCCACGAGGCGGTCAAGACGGACTTCCTTCGTCAACCGCGGGCCCACGTCGACTCCCATCACAAAGCTAATCGGAATTTCTGGACCTGAATGTTTCAAGCACGCTTTGGTATGTCAATCACTTACCAAAGACCGCGAGCGGCTGAGGCACATCGGCCGATTGCTGGCGTAGCCGGCTAATTGGGGAAGGAATTAGTGTGCCTAACGAGGAGGTTGAGGCGGGCGGAGGGGTCGATCGACCGGGCGATCAGACCGCGGAAGTAGTGGTCTCAGTGCAGCCGGAGGGTGTGCTTGTCGGCGGCGATCCTCGCGGAGTCGATGCCTACCTCGAGCACATCAAGAACACCGTGGGTCATGCTGTCCAGGTCGTCGGCATTGACAAGGCAGGGATCGGTAACGCAACGGGCGCGGCCGCCGGTGCGGCGTCATTCCTGGGTCAATCGGCGAAGTTTGTGCAACTCCACCCTGACAGTCTCGAAGCGATCCGCAAAGGGCGGTTAATACCGGGCACCGACGGGTTCTTCCGGATGATGACGCGGGGCACAGACAACAGATTCCGGAGCCAGCTGCAGTGGAAGCCGACCGACGTCAACCCCGCCAGGATGATGTCGGCTCAGATGCTTGCCGTCCAATTGGCCCTCAAAACTGCTATCAGTGAAGTGGAGGATGCAGTAGCGCGGGTCGAGGACAAAGTGGAGGAGGTGTTGCGCCTCGCCCAGGCGAGCAGATCTGGCGATGTTCTCGGCGACAGGATGTCGGTGGACCGAATGGTCGCCTACCTGGAAAAGCACGGATCATTCTCCGACGCCGATTGGGACTGGATATCGGGCATCGGACCGGGCTTGAATCGCACCGTTGAACAACTGCGCCAACACGCACTGGCTACCCTCAAGTCCTTCGATCCGACACGGCCCATTCAGGACCGTGCCCAATTCGTGGTCACAGCGGTCGAAAACCAACAACTGGGTGAGACATTGAGCCTGCTCGTTGTGGCTGAGGAATCTCTGTTCAAGTGGCAGCGTTTGCGTATCGCCCGGGTCGAGGCGAGTGAGCCGCAGCATCTCCAGAAGGTTCTCGACGACGCGCGGGACCTGCTTGCTCGCCAGACGGTTGCCGATGGTGAGTTGTATCGACGAGCGCAGGAAGTGCTTGATGCGGTGTCGCGGACGGAGGCTATCGACGGTTTCCGATTCTGGTCAGTGCAAGGCCTTGCCCGAGATCTTCCAAAGTTGCGTGAAGACCTCGACCGGTTTGCCAATGCTCGAAGGGCCCAGCTCTTGGAGTGGTCGGAGTTCACCGCACCTACCCCAAAGCAGGCCCTTCAGGCTGCCGCCGAGATCGCTAATCAGACTGCAACGCAGGCGCTTTCCGCGGCCACCGAGGGCTACACGGCTGTCAGCAAGTTCCTGAAATCGTCGCGCAGCGGCGAGTTTGCCTTCAGGAGGCGCAAGTCCATTGACGAGACGACGGATCGCTAGCCGCGGCGGAATCGGCTCGGGCGCCATGTGAGCGCAATCAGTCTCGGGACAAGACGGGCACAGCAGAGCACTGGGGGATTGAATGCCGGAAATCACCGATCTAGGCACCAAGGCCTACAGCGGAATGGGGCGCGAAGGCACCCCATTCATCGAGACACTAGGGCCGCGAATCCTGACGGACGGACTGCTCAACGGCAACTCGACGTTGTCACCCTCCGAGCAGGCTTGGACTCAATCAGCCGCCGCGGAGTTGGTGAGCGTGTACGTCGACAGTCCCGACGAGTCGTCTGAGAGCTTCGACAACAAGCTGCGCAAGCAGGTCAGTACGACCTCGCGGGAAGCCCGGCTACTGTTCGCAGATCTGATCTTGCTGAACCTTCTGCCGCTTGGCGACTACGGTCGGGTCCGAAAACGAGAGCTGATCTGCCTGCCGATCGAGGACCTCGACCCACCGGTGTCCATCCCCCCGGAAGTCGAAGCGGCGCTGTCCCACGGCATGTTTCGCGGCGGAGTCGGGTTCAAGAGTGGTCGATTCGCCCGACTGCGGTGGCTCATCACCTTCGCCCACTACGCATGCGGCCAGCCGGAGCAGGTGCGTCGAGATGCCCTCGGTGATCCGCTCTCCTTTCGGGCATTCGTGCGCAACGCTCCAGGCGCGAGTGAAGCGGCACAACGACAGGCGCTGCTGTATCTAGCATTCCCCTGGTTCTACCTGCCGATCATCACGCAGAGCCAACGGGAGCAAATTCGCGATGCGTTCGCGCAGGAGTGCCTGCCGGAAGGAGCGACCGACGATGTCGACGTCGATCTGCATCGCATCTACGCCACACTGACCCAAGAGGCCGCGCGTCCCGTCGACTTCTACCGCGACCCCGCGTACGAGAAGCGGTGGAGGAAACCATCTCCGAAGAATCGTAAGGTCTGGATCTTTCAGTCGAATCCCCAATTGTTCGATCTGCGCGAGATGCTCAAGAAGCCAAATGTCGGACCCGGTACAACCGACAGCTGGCTGCTACGCCAGCATGTCGACGAGGTCGCGGACGGCGACACGGTCTTGTTGTGGGTGTCGGGCCCGGACGCCGGCGTCTACGCGACGGGGACGGTCGTCGGTGAGAGCTTTGTCCGTCCGCGCGAGGACTGGGAGCCGGACGATGCACCCGCACAAAGCCGGGCCATCGGATACCGGCTCGATCAGAACCTCCTCGATCATCCGGTTAGACGCAGCGATCTCGTCAACCACCCGATCTTGAGGGATCTCCAGATCATCAAACAACCGAACGGCACAAACTTCCCGGTGACGCACCAGCAGTGGGAGATGCTGCGCACCCTGCTCGATCGCTCTGCGGAGCCGGTGGAAGTCGCTCCCTCTCACGACTGGCTAATAAGTGAGATCTATTGGAACAAAGACGAAGTCGACGACCTCGTCGAAACACTGCTTACGCACAGGCCCCAAGTCATCCTCGCCGGGCCGCCCGGAACCGGAAAGACATATGTCGCCGAGAAAGTGGCCGCGCACCTGACAGGTGGCCGCCCAGGCACGTCACAGCTGGTCCAGTTTCACCCGAGCTTCTCCTACGAAGACTTCGTCGAGGGGCTCCGCCCTGTCGCTACTGACCAGGGCCAAGTGTCCTTCGAGGTAATCGAGGGAAAGCTCATCAAGATCGCTGATTTCGCCCGAAGTGTTGACCATCCCGTCGTACTCGTCATCGACGAGATCAACCGTGCGAACCTGCCGAGCGTTTTCGGTGAGCTGCTGTACCTGCTTGAGTACCGCGGCAGAGAAATCCAGCTGCTGCACCGCGACAAGTTCTCCTTGCCCGAAAACCTTTTCGTCATTGGCACGATGAACACTGCCGACCGCAGCATCAGAAGCGTTGACACGGCTCTGCGCCGCCGTTTCGATATCTTCGACTGCCCGCCGCGGGCCGAGATTCTGGAACGCTATTACGACAAGGAAGGCAACCATTCGGAGGTCGATGATCTCATCGATGGCTTCAAGAGCCTGAACACGAAGCTCCGCGAGCACATAGACGACCACCACACCGTGGGCCATAGCTTCTTCATGCGACGCCTGTACACGGCTAGCGACCTTCGCCGGACGTGGTATCGGCAGATTCTGCCGCTTATCGCCGAATACTTCTTTGATCAACCGAGGATGGTCGACGAGTTCAGTCTCGCGGAACTATGGCCGAGCCAGCAATTGACGTGAGAACGCTTCGACTGATCGAGTCCACCGATAAGCGTCTGGCGCTGACACCAGCCGAAGCTGCCGGGCTGCGGCGGATCGGCAAGGTTCTCGCATCTCAGAAGCGCTGGTGGGGCGACGATCCCGAGGAAACCGACGAGTCTCCGGCCCGCGCAGTGGTGCGCTGCACCGGGCTGTCGGACGGAGAATATTCGGTGCGCGTGTCGGATGCGATCGGGGTGATCGGCCTCGGGCAAACCCAACTCATCGTCGACCCGAAGATTCCGCTACCCCACCTGCTCTACCTGTTCGCGGAATCCGACCAGCTTCCCAGACATCTCCTCGAGCGGTCACGGCTCGGCATCGACCCGAATTTCTTCCTTGTCATCGCTGCCTGGTTCGTCGAAACGTGCGAAACGCTTCTTCGCCACGGACTGGTGACCGATTACACCCGCATCACGAACGACATCACATGTGCGCGCGGACGAATCCACACGATAGCCACGGCGCGATCCGTGCTCGTAGGTCGACCAACGATCCGCTGCGAATACGAAGTACGCGGTGACGACACAAGTTTGAACAGAGTGGTGAAGGCGGCCGCACTCAGGCTGCTCGGGTTTCCGGGCCTGCCCGACGACCTTCGTGCGCGGTGCAGGCGAATCCAGCACCGCCTGAGCGATGTCGGTGACCTTCGGCACGACGACTTTCGGGCACGACCCGATGCGCTGACGCGCAGCTACACCGACGTCCATCCGTTGGCAATGCTCATCCTCAATGCCGGCGGCGTCTCGATGCACGAAGGGGCGGCCAACATGTGGACATTCCTTTGCCGTACGCCGGACGCGGTCGAGGCAGGTGTTCGCAACACTCTTTCCACACGCCTGAGTTCCACCTGTCCGATCACGAAGCGTGGTTTGCAACTAGCCGGCGATCAGAAGCGCACGCTGTATCCCGATCTTCTCTTCGGCAACACGGCCGCTGTCGGCGACGTCAAGTACAAGTGGGCATCGGACGGTCTGATCCGACGTAGCGACCTCAACCAAGTAACCACGTTCGCGACTGGTTACGGAGTCAGCAAGGCCGCGGTAATTGCATTTGGCCCCAAGGAAATCGGTGAGCACGTCCGCATAGGTCCTGTGGAAGTCAACGGGTTCAACTGGAATACCGAGTCCGTCCCAGGCAAGGCGGCCGATGACTTGGCGCACCATGTCGCCGCTTGGCTGTCTGGCGACGATTTCCCACGCATATCAGATAGTTTGAAGTAGCTTACGCATATGGCACGTATCCGTTCTTTCCGGCCAGACCCGACGGCAGCGCGTCCGCCGCGTACGGACGTGGATTGCACCCACAGCATCGTCTATACGGCTAACGGAACAAAGCTGCTGCGCTTAGCCACTCTTGGTTCGGACGAACGCAAGTCCGAACCTAAGCCGAGCCAGATCATCGAGCTCGACGAAGAATCGGCTGCGAAGCTCCTCGAAATCATCAAAGACACATTTCCTCGCCTGAGAAGCTAGCTGGCAGTCGGCAGCAGTTCGCTCGGTTTGCCGACGTACATCACCACCAACTCAT
The DNA here is from genome assembly GCF_001050035.1 of Mycolicibacterium komanii. The sequence continues at coordinate 436,812 of NZ_CVTA01000011.1, read as the reverse complement.
CGCGCGCACGAGTCGCTGCCACATACAGTAACGACCGCTCTCGACGCAGCATGTCGTCACGTTCTTCGTCGGGCAGGGAGTCCACTACATAGGCCCGCGGCAGGGACTTCTCCCCCACGCCGACGAGTACGACTTTGGCGAATTCCATACCTTTGGCTCTGTGCATGGTCATCACGACAGGCGTCTTAGGCGGACCGGATTTGTCACGGTCGACAAATGCGACTGTCACGTCTCTGTCGCCAAGCGCGCGAGGGAGACTTTCCGCGTCCTTCCGTGTTGGTACCAAGAGGCCAATGCTCTCCGGGGCTGTGCCACCGTCGAGCCACCCGCGTACCAGTTCGGCGACCTTGTCGTACTGATCGGTCAATGACTCCGCCGCGACGATCACGGGCTTCGGACCGCGTCGTGCAGAACGGTAACCCGCCGAGGTCTCGGCCTCCTCAGCGAGGTTCGTGTACTCCTCGCCTGACAAGATGTTGAGTGCGTATCGCAGGTTCTCTTGCGTCGTCCGGTAGTTCAACGTCAAGCGGCGTGACCGCCCCACGATGTGGATTCCATAGCGGCTCAACGTGATCCGCTGACCATAGATCCGCTGATGCGAATCTTCTGCCAGAAACAGGTCGTTCGGACCGGGTGCAACTAGCGAGCGCACGAGAAGCAGTCGCGACGGGCTTAGATCCTGGGCTTCATCGACGAGGACGTGATCAGCAGGTCGTGCGCCATTCCCATCGAGAACCTGTGCCGCTATGAGCGCCTTCTCATCAAAATCCGTCGATCCCTCCGCTGCCGCCCCGGCGCGATACGTTTCGATGATGTCCCACAACGCGTTACGACGTGCGCGGTTCAGAGCTACACCGCGGCCGGGTCGGCGAACCTTCAGGTACTCGTCTCGAGTAGTAATTCGGTTGGGCAGAACCACCGTCGAGTATTCGGCCTCAAGGAAGGACGGCGCTCGAAGCGCATCGGGAAGTTCACCAGCGTGTTGGTCCGCGGCGGCTTTCCACGCGTGCCCCTGCGTCACCTTGAGCACCTCGGCCGTTCGCGGTCCGAGGACGCGGGCAACAGGACCTGGCTCCCCGTTGCCGCCTCCCAGTGTGGTGGAGAGCGCCAGTATTCTGCGGGCGATACTGTCGACGCCGGCGACGTAGATTCCGGGTTTCCCGAGGTCGCTCGCCAATGCAATGGATGAGTCGAGAATCCTCAGTTGCTCCGTAAGCCCCTCGGCGAGTGTGTGATTAAATGTCGTGAGCACGATCCGTGCCTCGGGGTTTCGACGCTGCAGTTCCCGCGCTCGGTGCAGCAGTACCACGGTCTTACCGGTGCCGGCGCCACCCGTCAGACGGAACGCGCCACTTCTATCACGGGTCGTGTAGTCGCGCTGCTCCGGATGCAGGAAGATCCGCCAAGCCGCGAAGTCCGGGTTCTCGATCGCTGCCCGCAGCTCCTCGTTGTCCTCGATAAAGGCGAATTCCATTCTGGCGGCCGGGTGCCGCATCGCTTTGAGCACCGCGTCGTCGTCTGCCGTGTCAACCGAAACAGGTTCTTCCAGTTGGTATTTCGCCTTGATTTCGGTGAACGACTCGCCGGTGTAGAGGTCGATCAGGGCATGCCCCTGCCATGACGCCGGAGCAGAATCGGCGTATTCGAGCACCGCGTCCTCGCCCACCAGATCCATTGCGCCTTCAGCATAGGACGCATCGATACCGAGAGCCGTCAGGTCATCAACGGCGTACTCGCGTTGTCGTAGGCTCCGCTCAGCGCTTTCCACGGCAGCTGGTGCAGTGGGGGGTAATGACACCGGTGTGGGCGGCGCAACGACATCGTCGACAGGGATAAGTTCGGCAACGCCGTTCCGCGGGTTGATCTGAATCTTGGACTTCTGGGCTACCTCGATTGCCTCGTCGTGCGGATACGTTCCAGCGAATACATAGGACGCATCCTCTTGACTTCCTTGAAGTTTGAACAAGACGGCGCGGTAGGAGATGTCGACACGCCCGGTGCGGACTCGCGGGTCGACAGAGTTGTTGATCGGTTCTATGTGCAGCCCGGGCGCAGTGTCGTCGGCGGCTAGCTTGGTCAGGAACCCGTAGGTCGCCTTCTGCAGGCTGCCGTCGAGCTTCTTCAATCCTGGACCGAGGATGATTTGGGGCACTACGCGCCTCCGTTCTGCAGGGCCGCTGTGAGTGAGTTGAGATCTGGCGGAAATACGGTCCACCCGGCTGCTGTCAGACGCTGACGGTCGCTGTCGTCGAGACCGAGGTCGACAGCAACGCGCCATGTCGGCCAGGACAATTCGACCGGAATTCCGTCAATCTCCTCGCCCACGTCGGGGGTGGGCACCTCGGTGTCGGCAAGTTTGACGATCAGCTCCTGACCGTCGCCGTCTGCCTGCTCGTAGGCCTCCAGCCAGGCACCGGTAAGACTCGTGGGCTCCACGGTTTCCGTGGCAGGCGCGACTATGAGCTCTTCCGGTGTCGCATAGGCCGATTGGTGGCGCGTCGTGATGACCGCCGGTACGGTGCGGAAGTTCAGGAGGTTTGACCATCGCAACCACTCCTGCCAGCTGTCGCGGGTGTCGGGGTGCAGCGCGTCGTCGTTGTCGTCGATGACGATCGCGGTCTCGGCAGAGAACGGCTTGCCGGTCATCCGCACGGCGAACGCGAAGCCACCGAACGACCACACGAACGTGTTCCCGGACGGCTCCTCGACGGTGGTGCCATCGATCACCTGGAGCGCAAGGGGAGCAAGCGCTTCCGTATCACCGACCCGCTTGCCCGACTGATTCGTGCCCATCAACGCCATGGCGGGCAGCCAGTTGGCCAGCCGTTCTCGCGCCTCGCGCATCGGTTGTTGGATCCACGCCACCAACAGGTCGAGAGCGGTGCCGAACACCAGGCCGATCATGGCCTTGGACAGCTGGTCTCCTGCAGCTGAAAGCAACGTCGATTCGACCTCGGGACGCAGTGCGGGTGAGGCGATCGAAATCTCGTTCACATCGTCGTTGGTGACGGCGATGACCTGGTACCCCGCGTCCCGCAGATTGCGCCGCTTGTCCGCGTCGTCAGCGAGCCTATTGTGGGCCGGCGAGGCGTGATACAGCCAGCCATCGGTGAAGATCGCCGTCGGCGGGATCCCACCTCCGGCGTAGGTGAGGATGAAATCAGGCTGGCAGCCGAGCACGTATTCCTGCGGACGTAGCGTCCACCGGTGTGTCGAGCCCAAAGCGATATCCCACGCCACACCGCTGCCGGTGGGTTTCTCGGTGATCGCTGCCCCGAGCGCCTTGAGCCGTTTGGCGAGGACGACCCGGAAGCGCTTCTCCAGGTTCGATTCCGGATCGTCGACGCCCGGTTCGGTTTCTGTGAGCGTCCATGGCATCGACGTAGGGACTGCGACATCGTCGCCGGCCTTGATCTCGCGTCCGATCAATAGACCCGCGAGGTGACGCTCGGCCACCGATCGGGACGTGTATTTGATGTCTGGGGGCGCGGCGAAGGGCAGGAGGCAGCGTTCGCACGCGAGGCGGCCGTCCTCGCGGCACCCGCAGTCGTGCACCACCTGCCAGGCGCGGTACAGCAGATCCCACACCGTGGACGGATCGGTGAAGTCGCTGAGATAGCCGGTGCCGCCTGGGACGATGTCGTGCAGCAGCAGCGCATGTTCGGTGTGCCCGCTGGGTGACGGGTCGACGATGGTGGCCATCTGCAAATGGTCCGGATCGCCGCCGATGTGCTCGCGCAGTCCGAGTAGCACTGCCGCCGACAACGATGGAATGGCAAATGCATCACCCAGCGTGACGGACTGTGGCAGTCGCAGCACCAGGCCTTCGGTGACCAGTGTCCGCGCCAGAGCCAGTTCGACGGTGGACTCCTCGTGTGCGTCGCGTCGCGAACACCAGGGCCGATGTTCGCTGCGACGGTTCACCCCGCTGCTGGTGTCGAGCTTGCCGCATTCCGAACAGACGCGGAACAAGGCGGCATCGATCTCGTTGCCCGCGATCGTCCGCTTCGCGCCGCCAACACCGCTGCGGCCCAGGTTGACCCACCGAATCGTCAGGTTGCGTAGATGCTTGGCTCCGAAACCGGAAGACTGGACGAACCAGTGCTTGGTTGCATTCGCGTGGTCGATGTCGGCCAGCGGCTGCACGGTGAACCGCTCCCGTGTGCGCTCGTCGCTGACATCGTCGATGGTGGCCTCTTCACGCCGGATGATCGCCGACACACTGGTCAGCTCGGCCACGGGCAACAGTTGACTGACATCGGCGATGACCTGTGAACCGCACCGCGGACATTGCGTAGGAGCGCCGCCCTGCCCCTCGACTTCCTTGGTAAAGCCACATCGTGAGCAGCAGGCCCAGTCACGAACATGCTCACCCTCGGGGCCCAGATCGATCGCGTCAATCGCAATCGCGAAACCCCTTGAGTAAAACGTGGATCCGGGTGCGAAGTCGCGCAGCGCCTGCGCCGAACCACGGCTGAGCTCGAACTCGGAGTGCTCGTACTCCTGGGTTTCGGGGTTCTGCCAGTTCACTGAGACCGACAGTGTGACCGAGTCGTCAAGCAATGTGTAGTTGGGCAGCAGGCCGAACGATTCCAGTGCGCTGATCCAGTATTCGGAGCGCAGATTGGCGAGTTGCTTTCCGATCAAGCGCACCGAGGCTTGTGCGGTGCGCAGATCACGCTTGTCGTCGTCGGTGGCAGCCGGTGAGCTTGCACGCTCAAGGAGCCCGGGAAGTGTCTTCTCGGCGGCGGTCTTGCGATGCGAAAGGGTCTCCACCCGACGGTTCCACACCTGACTGGCGACATGACACCGGTAGGCGAATTCGCTTGTTCCCTTGCCGGACTGAGTCGGCGTCGGGAAGCGGCGAAGCCGTGCAACCACGTCGTCGTCCAGGGGCGGGAAGCCCGCCAGGAAGCGGTCCACCAGCTCGTCGGCGCGGGACTCGGCCTCGGTAATCAGGGCATCGAGGTAACTGCCGGGACCGCTGGACTGCAATGCGTCGGGCGTCGTGCGCGGATGGGGCGCATTGGGGCGGCGGGCCAGCACGTCGGCGACCGAGGCGGTGAACTGGCGGCGCAGGATTTCCTCGGCATCCAGGTAGGTGGCGGGCGGACGGACTACGCCGTTGATGGTGCGCTCGGGTTGGTTGAAGCGGGGCAGTTGGTCGCCGCGGCCCGTTACGTAGGCCAGGGCAAGGGCGTTGCCGGTGAGTCGTCCGGCGCGGCCCACGCGTTGCAGGTATGAGGCGACCGTGCGCGGCAATGACGAGAGCATGACGGCCGACAGGTCGCCGATGTCGATGCCCATCTCCAAAGTTGGTGTCGCGACGAGGACATTCGGTGCATCTGGCGGCGGGTCGGTCTGCTTGAACTGCGACTCGTAGAGCAACCGGGTCTCGGCGGGCAACAGGCTAGTGTGCTCGCGCGACACCACTCGACGCACATCGGTAGCCGCGTACATCTGCCGGTAGAAGTTGTCCTCCACCGTGTGTCGCCGCATCACACCGATGCACCGGGCGACCAGACAGTGGGCGCCGTCGAGTTGGTCGATGGTGCCGGTATAGCTATGCACGGTGTTGCGGCAGGTATCACAGATCAGGGCGATCGAGCCCGAGGCGAGCTCTTCGTCATCGACGCTGCGAGCCACGACGGTGGTCGCGGGCAGGTGAAAGGTCTGCGCCCCACTGGACGAGACGATCTCGCCGACGACGTCGCGCTGTCGAAGCCGGGTGAACAGTAACCGTACTAGCACAGCCGCTTCGGACGCGCCGAGTTCGAGAACCTTGGCGGTCCACATCGCGTACCAGCCGCGTGCCGAGCTGACGGGTTCGAGGTCGGTGTCGCGAGCGCTGCCACCCAGAACCGGAAAACCGGGTGCAGAGTTGCCCTTTCCGAATCCTGGCATGCCTTGGTCGCGGCGCCGCCCGCCGGTGACCCACCAGCGGCTGCCATCCTCGCGGCGGAACTTGTCGAACCACTCGTGCTCGATCGCGCCACGGCTGCGCATCCGCTCCAGGACACCACGCACCCATGCCAACTGCCGGGCGTCGTCGGCGCTGCCGAAGGTCAGCTGCACCCCGGCCGCTTCGAGCGCTTCGGTCGCGCAGGACTGCAACACCGAGTCGGCTACCTCGACGTGCGCGACGGCGCTGCCGGTGGTCTCCAGGGTGCGGCCCACGCTGGAGCGCAACCCGAATTCGAGCTGGAGGTCGAGCAGCAACCGCCGACGTACCAAAGTGCGCACCTTGGCCGAGACGGTGCGGGGCCGCCAAAACGCCGTAAACGCTTCGCGTTCCGCGAGTTCCGGTGGCAGCAACCGGTACCTTGCGCCCGGGTCGTTGCCGGCGAGGTCGATCATCCGGTGTGCTAGCGACGCCAGGTCGGTCTCGCCGCTGTCGAGTGCTTGGCGCGCCAGGGTGCGCAGGGTCAGGGCGTGAGATCGGGCCTGAACGAATCCGGCGCGGTGCGCGGCGTCCTGGACGCTGTCTGTGAATACGAGGGCGCGCTTTTCTGAGCTGTCGAGTTCGGGCGTACCGAATAGCGTCGACAGCGACACCGAGAGCATGGTGGCGATCGCCGAGCCCAGGAAGCGGATGCCGTCGGGTTGGCGGCACGACGGGCAGGTGTCGTTGACCGAGTCCTGGCCCGCGGCATCGGAACAGTGCACGAGTACCGGCAGCGCGGTGCCCTCCGCGAGCTTATCTTCCGGCGGCGTGGAGAACTCGATGCGACGCTCGGGAACCAATAGCCATGCCAGCCGCGACGGGGCGTTCTTCTGCTCCTCGTCGGCGGGATCGTGTTTCTCGGCCTCGACCGGTGCATGGATAAGCGCACGGAACCGGTCGTCGTTGCGGAGTTTGCGCCGTCGAATGGTGACATCCTCGGCGTCAAGATCCGAACCAGTGGGGGCCAGTGTCACGCCCCATCCGGAGCGGTTGCAGTGGCGGCAGTACAAGGCGGGCAGGAATGTCGTTGCGGCGGAGTCGTCGTCGCCAATTTGAATGCCGTCATCCTCCCAGAGGAAGTGGGGGGAGCCAGTGGCGGCGCGGGCGAGGCGGGTCAGTTCGCGCACCCATAGGTGGACGTCGACGGACAGGGCGCCGCGGCCGTGGCGGGCCCGGACGTGACTGAGGGTGTCGACGAGCGCGGTGGTCACGGTGTGCCGGCGAGCTGTGTCGTCGGGATCGTCGCGGACCGTGTAGTCGAACAGGTTCCGGCTCAGGTCGTCGACGGTGACCGCTACGCGTGCGGTGTCGGCGAGTTTGGCGAAGGCCGGGTGCGCCTTGACAAGATCGAGTACCAGCTGGCGGTCGCTGGTGATCGCTGTGGTTAGGGCAGTGTCGTCGCCGCCGTCGTAGAGGCCGCGCAGGACTGCGAGTGCACTCGCCGCCAGATCCGTTTGGTCTGCCGCTGATTTGGCGATGTCGTTGACGCGTGACTCGTCCAGCGTCGCGGGCTGCCACGCGTCGGCTTGTATGCGCAGCGGGGCGTCGTCGGCCCATTCCTGGAAGGTCAGCCGGGACTCGGTGATGACTGCGTCGGTGTCGAAGTGGTCGCCGAAGACGGTCTTGGCGAACTCCAGCATCGCCGAGGGATCGCCACCGTCGCCGAGTGTTGCCGATGTCGCGACGGGGGTGATCCGGCCTAGTGGGCGTTGCCAGTCTTCCTCAGTGAGTGTGGAATCGGTTGGTTGCCAATGGCTTTTGAGGGTGAGGCCGAGGCGGCGCAGCAGCATCGACACATCGGTACCCTGCGCGCCGTCGTACGTGTGGAACTCGTCGAGCACCAAGTACTGCAAGCTGAGTGCGCTTTGACGCCAGATGTCGGCGTCGGCCGGGCGCAGCAGCAGCTGGTCGAGCATCTTATAGTTAGTCAACAGGATGTCCGGTGCGAGGTCCCGGATGACCGCGCGGTCGGTGATCAGTCCGTCAGACGTGACCTTCGTGCGTTGCGGGCCGCCCTCACCGGTGTAGAGGGCGGCGGTGATGCCGGCAAGCGCGGCGTTCTCGGTGAGCAAGCTGGTGAGGCGCAGCGCCTGGTCATTGGCGAGGGCGTTCATCGGGTAGAGGATGAGCGCCTTCATCCCGGTGACGCCTTGGCGTTTGGCGCGTTGGACGTGATCGAGGATGGGGTAGAGAAACGCCTCGGTCTTGCCGGAGCCGGTACCGGTCGTGACCAAGGTGGGCTGGGGAGGAGGTCGTTCGGCTGAAAGTCGGTAGCTGCTCAGCCGGGCGAACGCCGCGGCCTGGTGCCCATAGGGTGGAAAGCCCTCGTACCATTCCAGGTGGTCGCGCCAACCCTCGGCCGCGGGGCGAAACGGTAGCCGCACACGCACATACGGCCCACGGAACATTCCGGTCTGGGGGTGCGACAGGAAGTCGGCGAGGACGCGGCGCGCGTCGGGATCGGCGAGCGCGAAGGTGGTGCCGAGGTAGTCGAGCAGGCTATGGGTGATCCGGTTGGCCTGGGCAAGGGGTAGCAGTTCGGCCATGATCAGCCGGATCCCTCTGACTGCAAGCGCTTTTCGAATTCGGCGTAGGCTTCGCGCATGTCAACCTCGCGATCGAGGAACCGGAACGGCGGCTCGTATGTGTAGGTATTCCCGGCTTTGTTGGTGGCGGTGCGGTCCTCGACGCTGAGGTTGTCGCCTTTGGTGCGCCACACCGTGAGGACTTCCTGCGGGACGAATCGGCCGTTGGCGTCGTACAGGTAGGTGTTGCGGTCGTAGCCGTACAGGACCGGGAACTGGGTGCGGTACACGGTGCACAACTCATCGGCAGTCAACCCGAGTCCGAGCGCGACGAGCGCATCGATCTCAACAAGTGCCTGACGACGATCGGCCGCGATGCGCAACGGGGTGTCGTGCCTCCACTCGGGGCCGATGTCGCCGAGCGCGCGGCGACGAGCGTGTGCGAATCCGCCTGCCCATTCATCGGATTGCATTACGTCATCGAAGCATTCCCGCCAAAGGTCGGCGTAGGCGTTGGCGACGCAGTTAAGCCTGAGCGTTCGCAATCCGAGCAACATCTCGATTGCCAGCCGGTCGACTACGGGTAGTCGTGAAATCGTCGCGCCGCGGATATCGCTTTTCGGAACAGTTCTCACCGCGAAGTCGGCAATTAACGACTGAAGTGTCGCAGCGCAGACGATCAGCTTGAAGACGTCACCTGGAAGTGCAGCGCTAAAGATACCGTCAATATGTGCAGACCCAGGTGGGATGAGCGCTGGAATAAGAGTTCGTTCGCCTGTGTTGGCAGCCATTTTCCGCCAGGCGACTCGGTAACAATCTCGCGCTCGCACGATGCGTTCCGCGGCTGTCCCATCGGCAATCGTCCAAGACGTGTAGTCGGTATCGTACCGTTCTCGCGACCCCCGGGGCTTGTAGATCGTGACGGGAAGGGCGTCCTCAACTAATGCTTCATAGTCTGTCAAGGACCAATCGCGGTGATTAGCCATTGTCGGATTGGGCGACTTATAGAAAGGTGTTCCGACGAAAAGGTGCGAGCCCTGCAATATAACGTCATCCCACGAATTTGGGAGGCCCCAATCGATATCGAAAAAGCCCTTCTTTCGGTCGATCGACTCGTCCCAACCGCGAGAGAACCTCAGGCCTGACTCACCGATTCGGGAAGCTCCTGCCAGCTTCTGCAACACGCTCGCAACGGACCGGTTCACGGTGTATACCATCCGCGTTTGCTCTGCCGGAACGTCGGCGGACTCAAGCATGTCTTTCCAAATAGCTAGGCTGTCATTGGACACTCTGAAGATCCGCCCGGCGTGCGGACGCAGATCCCACTTGCCACTGATGTCCTTGATGCCTGGTTCTTCCCCCGAACCATCATGAGTCAAGGATCTCATTATGGTATCCGGGTGATACAGCGAGACGGAGGACAGGAATTCGGGCGTCCTTGCGGCGCCATAAACGTTTACGCCGTATGTCTTCTGATTTTGGATTTCGAACAGACCTAACTCATTAACGAACTGCCAGTGTCGCCGTAGTCGGCGGTATGTTTCAGCTCGGACGGGCCCAGCCTTCTCGTCGGTGAAGTGCGACTCGAGATGGATCAGCGCTGCCATCCCTTGTGGTGACATATTCCGCCAACTTTGCTCCATGAAGCAGCGGTAAAGGTCCGGTTGAAGACCGACGAGGTGCGGATATTGCCGTGCGTCACCCACGAAGGCTGCAAGAGCAGCCACCTCAGCCACTCCATCGACAACAAGTTCACGAACGCCGTGGACATCCAGTGTGGCTAAGCGTTTGGCTCTCACTTCGGCCTGCGTGGGCTTACTTGCTAGCTGGAACCACGAATCCCCTTCGGCAAGCAGCGCATTGACGTCGGACCGGGGCCGCACCCACGGCGGATTCCCAACTTGTAAATCAAAGCCGCCCTCAGCGAACACGGGTGCGAAGTCCAGCTCCCAGTGGAAGAACCCGTGTCGGTCGGCCAATCGTTCACACACCACAAGCCACGGATGCGCGGCTAATACGTCATCCGGGTCCTTAGCCTGGGCGAACGCAAGGTCGTTCGATTCAGCAACCTCCAATTCGCTCCAGTCGTCAATCTCGGTGAGGCTGTATTGCTCCGCATCGCGAGCTCGCACCTTGACCTCGGTGCCGAGCAATTGCTGCAGCGCGTCGACCCACTGAGCGACGGTTGGCGGTGACACGATTTCCCCATTCACTGTGGCGATCTCGTCGGTCAATGGCCAGAACCAGAGCGCGCACCAAGCGTCCATCACCCTGCGCAGTCGTCGGTATGCACCGCGCGGGTCGTTGAGAGATGCCTCAATCTCTTCGCGAGTTACCGCGCCCCCTGACGGCAGTCGCTCAGCTCCCCATATCGGAATCGCCCGACGGATCTCCGATTCGGCGATTTGCAGCCGTCGCAGCGCCAGTTGCCACAGCCGATCCGTCCGGCGTGCCAGCGCCGCCAGAGCCGAGATTTGAGTCTTGGACAGCCTGGGCCGCAGCGACTTCCGCCACTCTTTCACCCGCTCAAGCGCCTCGGGCGCCAGCTCCTTGGCTTCTTTGGCGTCGACCGTACTGCCCCAACCATCGGTCGGCAGCAGGAAATGGTGCACTCCACCGGACAGGTCCTCGGCCAGAGTGGACAGCGGGGCATCGACGGGTGTTGCTTGCAGCCAACCCTTTTCACGCAACGACGCGGCTGAGATGATGGAGCGCCGCGCACCCACCAGCGAGTTGCCACGGCGCAGATGCAGGCCGAACCACGGCGCGGCCAAGCCCTCGCCCATTGTTGCAAGCCACAGCGAGATCTCCGCGAACTCGACTGCGGTCGCGTTGAGGTCGACTCCGTAGACCTGATGCAGCGCTATGTATGCCTTGACCTTCTGCAGCTCCTCGGCGTACTTATCGGGGTCGATGCGTTCGTTCAGTTCTGCCTGGCGTCGCGACAGATACTCCTCGGCGAGTTGGCGCACCGCCTCGACTGCGAATGCCCCTGAGCCCAAGGCGGGTTCGCACACCGTCAGGTCGAGGATGTCGCGGGCCGGCGTTTTCTGGCCGTTCTGGTCGAGCAGCTCCTCGAGCGCCTGACCCACGACGAACCGTGTGAGCACCTCTGGTGAGTAGTACGACGCCGACTGCTGGCGCTCCCGGCCGGCCAGCCGGAAGACGAATGTGCCGCGCCGGTGCACGACAGGCTTGCTCTCCTTGGTGTCCTCGTCCAGCACGCGGACAAAGTCGCTTTCCGAGATGCCCTTGATCCGCGTTGCTGGCACAACCCACGAGCCCTTCGAGGCGTCACCGTTCTTCGCCACCTCGTACAAGTCCTCGGTCGCGAAGAAGCCGGTGTAGCTCATCAGGCCCTCGTAGACCGCGCCGAGTTGGTTAATGCCCAACTGCGCGTAAGAGATGAACCCGCGGTCGCGCCCCTTGGCCTCCTTACTCAACAGGAGATGACGTAACACCTGCTGCAGGGCGAAGTTTCCGAGTTGCACTTCGTCGATCAGCGCGGTGGCTTCCGGCTTGAACAGGTCCGCACGCAGCGAGCGGAACGTCAAGCCCTCAGCCGCGGCCGGCTCGTCACCGCTGCCGTCGTGACCGCGGTCGACCAACTCAAACAGCACCCGCAGCGACTCATACAGGTGTGTTCCGCTGCGACCTCGCGGTGTCACCAGTTCCGAAAGTGTCAACTCCCGCAAACGGTCGAGGCTGTACCCGCGTTCGTAGGCTGGATCACCGACCGGCAACACGCCCAACTCCGGAGATGCCTCGGCGTAGAGCAGGAACAGGATTCGGTACAGGAATCGCAGGGCTTGACGGGCCAGTGGCTGAGCTTGCTCGGACGGAAGGGGCGGAAGTTCCTGTGCGGCACGGCGAGACACCACCTCGTTGGCGATGATCTCGATGGACAGCCGCACACCCTCACGCAGGTCTTCCGACACGCCGACGGTGTGCTTGATCGACTCCTCGATCACCGTCGACCACCAAACGGCCCCCTCGGCATCAGGGGCCAGCGAATCGGCGGCCAAACACGTCAGCGCACGGTCGATCTCACCGCCACGCTTGTCGTCGTTGCGTTCACCGACCAGCTGCAGGTTGACGGCCAGGTAACGTCCCTCCGGCCAGCGTTCCCGCTCAGTGATCAGCGCGAGGTCACCAGCCAGCACGAGCGCGAATTGCGGGCTGTCGTCGGCGACGAACAGATGCGACAGCAACCGCGCCGCCGAGGCGATCTCGTCGTCGTCGGTGTGAAACCTGCGCAGCAGAGTCTTCTCGTCCTTGGCCAGCAGATCTTCGAGCGCCAGCGCGCCGCGGGCTTCCACGATCACCAGCGGCGCCGAACCGGTCAGGCCGCGGGTACGGACCGCTATCACGGGACCTGGTTCGTCGTCGACTCCGCCGATCCGCTCTGTCTCCCAACGAATGTCGTTGTCGAAACCTAAGATTTCACGCAGCCGGGCATATAACGCGTCGAGCACGTCGACGTCGGCGTTCTCCGCCAAGCCGATGAATGCACGTTCCATTTCACCTCGGGACTCGGTGTACCGAGACCGCGGCGTAGGCTGGCCGGCCTCACGCTCGGAATCCCACGCCTTGCGTCGCTCATTGACCTTGGCCTGGAACGACTGTGACCGCGCATCGGTGGTGAAGTAATGCTCGCTGAGGAACTCTTCACCGAGAATCAATGCATCTGAAGTAGCCATGCCGATCCCTACTCTGCGCGGCCGAAGTCGGAGGGAACGACCACAATCAGTGGCCGCACCAATCGTCGATCCGGGTTCATGTCCTGCGCCAGCGCCTGTTCATCGTCGATGCGGCGGGTGCGCTGGCGGAGCCCGCTGTGCTGAGTCATGCTCTGAGCCTGGGTCTTCCAGCGCTGCGTCCGTCCCATCCACTCCTGAATCCGTCGCGCGGTTTCGGAGCGGATCGCCTCGGCGTGCTGAGCGGCCGCCGAGTCCGTCACAGATACCGCGGTGGCGACCAGCTTCTGCAGATCGGCAACATCGGTGAGATCGCCGGCGTTGACGTCTGCCAGTTGCAGCCCCGCGATCGCATCGCGGGCACCTGCGTGTGGTGTCGCCATGCCGATCGACGGCTGCGCCGGATCGGGGAACTCGACGGTGTAATAGGAAGCGGCCACCACTTGGCCACGAAGGTTGGACTGCGTTACCACCACTAACACCGTCACGAAATCCACGCCACCACGCACGGCGAAGATCTCGTCGCGAGTCAACTCGGCGAGCGCTCGGTCGGCGGCCCACTCAATCACCGGATGCAGCGGCGCGAGGAAGTGCGCCTCCGGCCACGTCGTATGCGACGCCCCTGACCGCGCCTGCACCAATTCTTCGAAGCCACGCGCCGGCGTCAACGCCAGCTTGAAGGCTTCGACCACCTTGCGGTCACGCAGGTAGGACTGCGGCAGCACCTGCAATCGCTGCCGGAGGTCGGCTGGCGGCACCAGCGAGGCGATCGAATGTAGTTTGTGCACTTGCCATTTGATGCCGTTGGGCGGTGGCAGCTGCGGCGTGGTGACGAACTCGGATACCGCGTCGGAGAGGAAGGCGAAATCCGAAGGGTATACACCGGTGCCGTCGGCCTGCTGCGGCGGTGCTGGTTGGTCGGCGGATTGTGTGATGAAGCCCGTCGCCAATCCAGCCAAGAAGGCGTCCAGACCGCCCGACTCGGCGACCTCGTCGACGCTGCGCACCACGGTGTCGAGCTCGGCACTGCCGGCAAGGACCTGCCGGATGGCTTCCTCTTCGGCCTTGACGTCGTAAGTGCCGATCAACGAGGCGGCGTCGCCCAGCGCCGTATGTGCCTCGTGCTCGCGTTCGACGAGCCGCGTGAGAACTCTGATGTCGCCGCTGAACTGTTGCGTCGACGGGGTTAGCAGCAGTGCGGTGATCTCCGGGCGGTGCCGTTGCCCGTACCGGTCGATGCGGCCGTTGCGCTGCTCGATGCGGATCAAGCTCCACGGGATGTCGTAGTGCACAAGATGGTGGCAGTGGGTGTGGAGGTTCACGCCTTCGGAGGCGACGTCACCGGTGATCAACACGCGGATCGGGGACGATTCCAGCTTGAAGGACTCGACGATGTCCTGTTGATCCTGGTCGCTGAGACCACCATGCAGGACTGCGACCTGATCCTGGGTGAGTTTGAGATCGCGAACGACCGCCTTGGCCAGCCAGTTCAGTGTGGCGACGCGTTCGGCGAACACCACCACGCGACGGTCGCCGGTCCGTGATACTCCGATCTTCCCCAGGTGCTTCAGCAGCGCGTCGTACTTGGCCGAGCCGGCCGTGAGCGCCTTATCGGTCAGGTCGGCCAGCTGCTGCAGCGCGGCTCGCTCCTTGGCTGCCTTGGGCTCATGGTTGTCGAGGCGGCGCATCCGTTCGCGGATCGACTCGGCCAGCGCGGCGGGTGACGACAGGAACGCCTTGGCCAACACCCACGGGAACAGCGCGGCGTTGCTTCCCGAGTACGGTGATGCGCCCGACGCGGGCCACAGCCACACGTCTTCGAGTTCGCGCGCGATCGCATCCTCGGCGGCGGACGCCGGGACGCTGATATTGCGGGGCGGCTGGCGTTCAGCCCAATCCGAACCAACCTCGGCCGCGACATCCGGGTGGTGGCGATGCCGGCGGATCACCAGCTTGGCCACCTGATCGAGATCGAGATTGCCGGCCGGGTCGACAGCCGACGGGTCGAGCATGCGGACCAACTCGGCGAACGATTCCGCCTTGCCGTTGTGCGGCGTGGCCGACGCGAGGACCAGCGCGTCGGTACGTTCAGCGAGCAGCCGGACCAGCCGGTTATTCTGCGACGCGCTGTTGGTGACATTGTGCGACTCATCAACGACGACAGCGTCCCACCACTGCTTGCGCAGATGGGCAACATAGCGGTCGCTCTTGAGCGTGTCGATCGAGATGATCACCCGCTTGTAATAGGTAAACGGGTTGCGGTTGCCCGGCAGGATCTGCCGAATGCGTTGGATGCCGGTGGAATCTAAGCGCACAAACGGCAACGCGAACCGGGTCCACAACTCCATCTGCATCTGCTCGAGCACATGCTTCGGCGAGACGATCAGGATCCGCTCACCCCGCCCGCGGCGTGCTAGTTCGGCGAGGATCATGCCGATCTCGATGGTCTTGCCCAGTCCGACCGCGTCGGCGAGCAAGATGCGCGGCCGCAGCTTGTCGGGGTCGAGCGCTTTGCGCACCGCTTTGTGCTGGTAGTCGAGGGGGTGACTCAGTCCTTGTCGAGCGACCGACAGCTCCGGATCGGAGACCGGGATCGGGGTCTTGCGCAGAGTGGCCTCCAGCCAGAGGCGGGAACGACGGAAGTTCGGCGACTTGTCAGCCACCACCGCAACCTTTGCGGGGTCCACCGTGACGACCTGGTCGATCGCGGTGGAGAACGTCGCCTCGGTGTCGCGGACCAACTCCGAAAGCCCGATGACGTGCACGAAATAGCCGTCGGTCGCCTGCTCCACCTTGGTCACCAGCCACTCGGCGTCGCGGACCAGCACGACGGAGCCCGGCGCGGCGCTGAACGTCGCGGCGCGGGGAGCTGCGGTCACATCTTCTCCGGGAAGGTCTACTGGCGGACGAGGCTTGGGCGGCGCTGGGGATGCTGGCGGGGGTGTTGGATCGCCATCCAATTCGAGTTCTTTTTCGTCGCGCTCCGTTTCACCCAATTCGATGAACGTCTGCAGCACGACGGCTCGCAACGTCTTGGCATTCCTAAGCTCCCGCAAATACTCCATTTGAGCGCGGCGATTCGTAATCTGCCCATCTTCATCTCGGAGTTCGCGAAGAGTCTCGACCACCTGTTCTCGAGACGGCTTGTCGTGGTGCAGCCATTGCTCACGAAGCAGGTCCCATGCTTCAACCACGAAGTCCTCGGTTGGGCGCGCTCCGTAAGCGTCTTGGAGTACATCGCATGGGTCCAGCCCGTCGGTGTTCTCGAAGAGCCCGTGGCAAAGCTCGTCGAGAAGCGATGTCGGCAGGTTCGACCAGCGAAACTTGTATCTAGGCACTGCATGTCCACTCGATGATTGTCGAAAACACCCCCAAGACGCTTTTGAACACAAACATTAGCGACGGTCGGGAGCTCCGATGCGCATACGGGACTAATCGCCGCCCGCCAGTTCGCACATCGTTCATCGCCGACCTCCAGCACCCGCGAGCTGTCCCGACAATTCCTTGAGTGTGAGCACCCTCCATCCTTCGGCCTCCAGCTCGGCGCGATCGGCTGCCTCCAGCCCAAATTCGCAGGCGATGAGCCGGTCGGGCCAGGCAATCGAGATGGGGATGCCACCTGCGCTTTCGAAGCCGAGCTCCGGACGGACTACGCCCGCTTCGGCAAGAGCGAGAACCATCTCTCGCTCCGACCCGACCGCTGACCGGTAAACCGGCACCCAATCCATTGGCACCGAGTCCGGTATCGCTTCCTCCGTGATCTGAACGTCGACCTCGCCCTGGTTCTCGACCAGCCTCCGCAGAACTTGTTCGGCGGCACCGCGTGAGAGGTAGTCGTGATCGCGCTGGTTCTGGTAGCTACGAAGACAGCCATAGCACGAGGTTTCCGGTCCGCACTCACACTCACTGACGCGCCGGAGTGCAACGCGCATCACCCTCTCGAGGTTCTGTTCAACTTGGAGCACGTGTCCTGCGCCGCCCGGCACGGCGTCAAAAAGCGTTATCGACCAGCGATCAGCACCAGCGGGCGTCAACGAACCCCCGATGTCTTCGCGCGCTATCTCCAATTTCTCTGACGCCGCCTCCACGATCGCGTACATCGCCGAAAGCCAAGCCGACTGCGTCGGCTGAACACCGAAGATGTCGACATCGATCGACAGAAGGTCCGTTTCGTAGGAATGGGCAAGATCAAGCAGCCGCTGCGGGCCGGGACACGGCTGATTCTTGAGCAAGTGGTTGTGCTTGGGCGGCTTCTGCGGGCTCTTAACCCTTTGCGAACCGTGTCCGCACCAATCGCAGATCCAAAAGCCCATCTTGTTCGGCCCATCGGCCAGTGCGATGAGCCGGCCCCGCGGTCCAGCGCTAACTACGATCGAGCCGCCGTGAAGCCGTTTCGTGTAGGAACGAACCTCTGGCGGTTGCGCGAGAACGTAGACGTCTCCACTCCATGTCCGTCGAGGCGGGCGTGGACCCGGCTTCGTCGGCTCAGGTGCCGCTACGAAACCAAACTCGGGTATGGTAAGTCGTCGCACCGCACTCTGTGCGACCTCGCCGCAGTACTGGCATTTCTCATCTGCCGACTCAACGCCGTAGCGGAACCCACCGCAACGTTTGCATACGTGGTAGTAGTACTCGAGCAGGTCGCGACCCGGCAGTCGATAGATGCCTCGCGACACCCAAAGGTTGCCTCCCGCAACAATCTCTGCGTCAGGCGCGTATTCGTAGATCGCCTGCGAGAGATCTCGGCTGAGGTCGAGCAATCCGCCTTTGGATTTGCCGGTGCCAAAGTTTGTTCGTAACTCGACAGAATCAACAGGAAAACCGTACTTAGGCAGGATGTTTCGATTCGCCAGAAACCCGAGCAGGTCCCGTTCACGCAATGTCTTACCGACACGCTGATAACGCTGAGCCAGCGAATGCTTACCCTCGGTAGACGCCCTTTGCTCCAAGTCACGCATCGCGTTGACCTGGTCGTCCAGCTCTTTGCGTACCAGTTCGAGATGGTCGATGAGCAGGCCTGCCCAGTCACCGCTTTCGACATGCAACTCCGCCGCAACGTCGGATGGAAGGATCCGAGTAAGAGCTTGGGTGATCTCTGCCGGGATAGGAGTCAGGAAGCCACTGACGAGGCTCACCGAGGGCTCGTTGCCATCCTGGTGCAGGAAGAATTCTCCCGCCTTCCGGTCGATACGGCTTGTGGTCTCGAACAGCCATCGAAAGAAAGCGGCCATCGCGACCGACTGCGCGTGCCTGCGATCGATCCGCGCATTATTCAGGGGCACATACGGTGCCCGTACGTGTCCAGCGATCATCACCTCGGGCTCGTTGAACCTCGTGAGATCATGAGATCGGCGCATCGCATAAGTCACGACCAGAGCCGCCGCACCTGAACGCCGTCCAGCTCGCCCAGCTCGCTGGAGGTAGTTGGCCGTGCTTGGCGGCATGTTCCGCAGCATTACAGCCTGCAGTTCACCGACATCGACGCCAAGTTCGAACGTGGTTGAACAGGAAAGTGCGTTGATCTCGCCGCGTACGAATTGATGTTGGATCGATGCTGCTTCAGTGTTAACCCATTGAGCCGTGTGCTCTTTCGCCGCCATTGGGACAGCATTCATCGACCGATACAACGTCCGGTAGTGGTCGCGGTCACCTTCTAGTGGCGGAACGAATTCCTGTAACGAACCTTCGCATCCCAGCGCAGGACAGACTCCACGCACGGAAAACGACGTCACGCGCCGGCAAATCCTGCACTGATAAACCGACGCTTCGGCGTTCACCCATTTCAGCCGCAAACACTCATGATCGATCTGATAGACCCGACCTAGACCAGACTCAGCGGTGCTAGTCAGCCAATCCACCGGAGTCTCCGTTCGGGTTAGAAACTCCCAGACACCCTTCAACATTGTCTCCGCGTCCGCTTCCCGACCGAGGGCAGCAACTATTCTGCGGGTGTAATCGACTCGACGGTTTGTCCCCCGGCCTGGCAACCAGGACAGAACCTTGCGAATCGCTTCCGGTCCTGACAGGCGTGCTCGGATAGGACCAAGCCGGGGCGCGAAAATCTCATCATTTGGCGGTACGTCCTCCGGCATCGTCACCGCCCCCTGTTGCCGGAGCGTTCGTACCAGTTCCTGAAGGAAGGCCCATGCCTCGTCTTCTGTGAGGCCGAGTTGCAGAAGCGGCGCTGGCGCGCGCCAGGTCGGATCGCGGTAGAGCTCAACGCTGATGAGTCCGAGGCCCTCCAATGACTGACGGTCGTCGGTGGCTAGAACCTCAGCCATCACCCATGGTGCGACGATTCGGGCCGACTGCTGTGCGGTCATCCGGCTCGGAAAGTGTTTGACGGCCGCGGCCTTCGCACGTGTCTTGAATACCACGTCCTCGACCGCTACTGCCTCTTCGTCGGCGTGCGCTGCCAGCATGCCCTGCGATATCAGACGGCGGCGTTGCAGCTTTGCGTAGGAATCTTCGAGGTACGGCGCAAAGTATGCGGCCGATTGTCGACTATCGCTGAAAGCCAATAGCTTCCGCCCTTCGCCGGGCGACATCGCTCCGTGTGGATCATCCGCAACAGGAAGATTTTGGTATAGGGCAGTGGTGATGACGGCACCACTGGCATCAGAGCCGGTCTCGAACATGCGAACTGTCGCTGCTCCTCGCGCACCACAAACAAGGCATCCCGCGATTTCCTCGCCCCGTTGCTTGAGTTTGCGGACGGGGCGCAGGTCAGAGGCACTGCAGGTGCCGCAAGACTGCTCGCCCGCCTGTGCGAGGGCGCCACATTTTGTGCACAGCTTCGCTTCATCGCCCGATACTTCGGCCCCATCGTCAACCACGGCCGCTTCATCTTCGTCATCAAGCCCATCGTGGTTACCCAGGACAAGCCAAATTCCTTTGCTACCAGCCTTGCGCGGCCTCAGGCGCACGCACCCGCCTTCCGCCGTTGGCGTGCCGTACACGTGGACAGCTCCACAACGTTTGCACGAGCCGATCTCGAATACCGGTGCGTCGCAATCCGGGCATACTTCATGCCGAGCCAAATGAACATGCGGACCCTGCGGCGATAGGCATGTGAATGCGCCTTCGGTTGCTCGCAGGAACAGGTGGTAACGAGCCGACAGCGGTGTTGTTCCGTCCGGTTCCCTCAATGAGCTTGCGAGATCCACCATTGCGGCAAGGCCAGCCGCTCCGTCGGCTGTGTTTCCGAACGTCGCCGACGCAACAGCCGTAAACGTCTGAGGTCCCTTTGCGAGCATCGAACGCATTACGGATAGTGATTTCTCATGCGACAGAGCCGTCGCTGCCGTCATCCCTTCCTCACTCGCGCCCGGCCAACCTAGCTTGAGCGCGGCCTCGAGCACTGCGGAATTGGGCTCGAATGCAGTGGCCAGCTTTTCGTACTCGCTTCCGGACAACGGCCCCCAGTATGGGCCTGGCGGGGCTTCGACACGCTGCGCCATGACAACGTCCTGACGCGCCGGGTCGTCTTGAGCCCATTCAAAGGGTTGGCCGAAAAGGTTCGATGCGAATCGAGTTACGGCGCCGGGGTCGCTGTCGCCACCGACTGTTGCGGAAGTCGCGATGCATTGGATTGCGTGGTGCGGCGCTACGCGATCGCGTACGCGCCTCAACAACATTGCAATCTCGGCGCCCTGTGTTCCGTCGTAAACGTGCGCTTCATCAACGACAATGAAACGCCATTTTGATTCTGCTCCGGTGGCAAACAGATCCATGTCAAGCGGCCGAAGCAATAAGTACTCAAGCATCGCATAGTTCGTCAATAACAGGTGCGGCGGACGCTCTCGCATCTCTTGCCGACTCAAAATCTCATTAGGCAGCAATGGTTCGCCAATATTCAGATCTGCAAACGCTTCTCGGGCTTTAAGCGGATCCGACTCCGTCTCGCCGGTGTAGCGCCCGAAGGTGATATCTGGGTAACTCGCTAGCAGGTGTCGCAGTCTCTTGATTTGGTCATTAGCCAAGGCATTCATGGGGTACAACAGGAGTGCCCGTACGCCGGGCCCGAGGTTTCCACTCTCACGCTCGCGGGTGAGACTGTCGAGAATCGGTATCAGGAAGGATTCCGTCTTACCCGATCCAGTTCCGCTGGCCACCACGAAATTCCGTCCGGCCGCCGCCTTCCTGATCGAATGCTCTTGGTGCACATAGAGCGGTCGATTGAGGGGTAGCGCATCGCTCTCGAGGCCGCCGAAGCTGTCAGCGATAACGCCCTCCGCGATGAGTTCGCGCAATGATTTACCAGGGGCGTATGGCGGCGTCGCTTCGAGGTAGGGACCTTTATCTAGCATATCCGTGCCGTCGATCGCTTCCCTAAGTGCAGCATCAATTTTCGGGTCGCGTACAGCCAATAAGGACGATAAATAGCGGCGATAAGTCGCCTTAATCTCCTCTGAGGTTGAAACAGCGTCGATGCTTAGGGTCATGCCGATTCCATCTCTTCTTCTTTACCAGCCCGTCGGCCCACGACGAGTTCAGCGATAATCAGATCGATCGTGACGAGTTGCGGGACCACGGCCGCGAGGTCCGCCCAGGGCCGTTGCTCACGAATCATCCACCTCGAAGCTTCAACATGACCTCGTGATGCGTGACGCGCGCCTAGAGCCAATGCCATCGAGATGGCGGGAACGACGTGCCAGCCGCCGGACCGCGCATGATGGCGCCGGGCATCAAACGCAGCCTGTGTCGCGGGATCTCCAATGATGCGGATTAACCTCTCGCCTTCACGGAGCACACTATGGGCATGCTTCATCAACCATTCCAACGATGGATGCCGCCGCTTCTCCACCAGTTCCATCGCAGCGAGGACCCGAGATTCCGCGGAGAGTAACCCATTTGGGATGAGGCTCGCTTGCTTGATGTACTGCTCGCGGAGACTCGGCTCCTGATCCAACAGGTCCGCTGACTCGTCCATCCGTCCGGCGGCGGGGTGTGGATCGCATCCGTCTAGGAGTCCGGTTACAGACTCACCACAGATGCTGATCGCAGCTTCGATCTCCTGGTCGGACCAGACCGAGTCAGCGGCAGAAAGTAGAGCGGCAGGTATTGCACCTCGCATCGTCCATGGCGGAGCGGCGTTTTCATGCGCATCAGCTAGGTTCGCCCACGCTAGACCAGTGCGAATCATCAGACATGGGATGGAGTCGCCACTCACCTCGGCATTGGTCAGAGCGCCCAGCGCAGCTGCGGGTTCTGCGTACACCGCTGCATCAATCGCTTTCGATACCTCTTCGACGCGAGAGCCGAGGCCTAGCGCGGACAGGTGGGACCTAGCAGTCCACAACCTCACAAAATCTGTAATGCGTTCCGGCAGTTGTGAGATTCCAGCTAAGAACATCGAGACGGCGGTTTCTTCCTGATCATTTCCAATGACCCATCCGTCTGCGTCTACGAATGTTGAGGTGCCGGGCTGTGGCCATTCTGGCATGGGCAGCGGAACCCATGGATCCTCGATTCGGACCACCACTCGCATGGGACCGGCATCGATCAGCCAGTCGGGCAAAGATGCCTTTCCATCGGCGATGGGTAGAGACGCCGGCTCGATCCATGGCGCTCGAGTAGGGAAGACATACGCAGTCAAGCCGTCGACGTTTATGCAGTCTGTGAACTTCAACTCTCTAGAATCAAGCTCGATACTGCCAAACAGTGCTCGTGGTCGAACGGTAGCAACGACGAGTTCACCGTCATCGCTCAACGCAAGGCTGGCTTGCGGTTGATCTCGGAGCGTATCGACGATTCCGGCGAGGTTGAAGTGGTATACGCCTGCTCGCGCTGAGCGAGCCTGAAGCGTCTGAAGTGTTCGGCCACCGGCAATCAAATGCAATACCGGCTGAGCTGATGCGCCGATGTCCAAGATCAGTTCGCCTGGACTATCGCAGAGATCCTCGCGCATTAACGTCAGAGGTCTCACCGACGGGTTGATGGTGAAAGCATCGGTTTGGTAAGCGACCGTCATGTGCGGCGGCGAGACCACCAAGGACCGGAATTTCGAGTCTAGCCCAACGCGAAGCGTCTGCTCACGGTCACGTTGGCTGAATTCCAGCTGCCTACGTGACAGATTAATTCCGTCTGCTGCTCGCACCTGAGCGATGCACGGTTGTAGACCGCCGGATACGAATCGGCGCCATGCCGGTGCGAACGAAACCGAAACACCCTCGACCACAGTGAAAGATCTGGTTGCTCCGCGGCCCCAAGGCCCGCGAATGCGGACCGCGAATGTGCCTACTACAGGCCGAGGTACTTCGTCCCAGATCTTATTCGGATCTTCAGTGCCGGTAAGTCGCGTACGCGCGATCACCTCTCCTGCGCTGTCATGCAACGTGACATCCCAAACAGAATTGGCCATGCTGCTCGGAATGGAGAGGCGAGGCAACTGAGCGACGACTGGCAGACCGCTTGTCGTACGAAGACCCCTGACAGGGAGGGCTGTCTCCACTCGTGCCGATTCAAACTTCCGTACGGTACGGGTGCTTCCCCCGACCGAGACTGCTGTGATGCCCGATAGATCTACTTGCACTAGGGAGAAACCGGACCAGCGGGGCGGCAGGGGGCTTTCGGCCAGAACTGGAATCGTCCCCATCACTTGAAGAGACTCAGGCTCACCCGGAAATAACAACCACAATTTGGTTGCTGGCAGTGGCAATCCGTTGGGAAGTAGCTCGCCATCCTCGCCAAACACCAAGAGTGGATCTTCGTCGTTCACGACCAGCACAGGCAGTTGCAGATGCTCGCTTCCCGCTAGAGCAACTGAAGCCATGCGGACCGGCTTGGTGATCGCTACGTCGGTTTGTGGTGCCGGTTCAGTAGAGCCCGGCCATAACGACTCCGTGGCGACTCGCTGCACGTCATCATCGAGGTTGACGACCCAGACCGCTCTTCCGTCCGGCGCATCCCCTACTGGCGGCAATCTCAACAATAAGCCGAGGCCGAAGGGGTCCAGCACTAAACGCGGACGAATATCAATCTTGGCGGTGTCCGACGGCCGGTGGTCCGCTGGCCGTTCGATTCCGCTTCTGTCGACTAGTTCTTGCGCCACAGTCCAGAATCGTTGCGGCAGTAGGACCTCGTCATGAGGACCTCCAGCGGCAACGGCATCGAGAAGTTCGAAAGCGCGATCCGCGACATCGACGGCGAATTCGTCGCCGTAACGCACGAACCTCTGCACCGGCATATCCAGGCTTTGGAAGCCAGGGCCGGCAGCCTTCGCAGCCGCCCAGGAAACGAACTCCTCCGGTGTCAGGCCTGGAGTATGACTGCGTTTCCACGACAGGATGCGGAAAAAGTCTGCTAGGCAGTATGTCGGGATGCCGGCGTGGAGCAAGATGCGTCCCACATATCTTGACCCTGCATCATCATCCTTCTCAAAGGTAGGTAAACCGAGCGTTCGAAGGTTGTCGAGAAAGGCGTCTCCCCATGCTGATTGAAATGCCGGATCGGGCGCGATATCCAGTACCGCGATCAGCTTCGGCCAGAAGGTGCCACGCTCGTAGTGCTCGGCGGCAAAGCCAGCCGTTGCGAGAACGTGCACCGCGGGATAACGTCTCAGCAATCTCTCCCGGGCACTTCCGGGGCCAAACCTGTCTTGTAAGCGGCCGAAGGCTTCCAGCGCTTGTTCACGTCGATGGACGGGGATCGAATCAAGCGTCTCTGCCGCGAGTGAGACCGCTTCCGCGCGCGGGCGCCACTGTCTCTCACGAATCTCGAGCAGTTCTTGGTACGTCACTTTTCGCTTGGAAGCGGGATCATCTGCGGACATCACTGGTCCACCAACCGCACAACCACTTTGGTAGGCTCGCCCGCCAGCTCGTCGACCCCTATCGTTAGGTAATCGAGCCACTCAGCCGGTCTATCTGGAACGGCGCCGTCTGAAGTTCCCTCGAGCCTCATGAGGTGATAGGCATCGAGTTTGGTCAACAGGAAGTCTGTGTCGTCGAGGATATCGACTTCGACGTTGGGCAGCGGGATATCGAATTCACCCTCGTCCCGCCACTCGTCGCGGCGGTGAGTCACCTCGACGAGCTTTCCGTACGAAGCCGGAGTCAGTTGTCCCCGAATGCAAACGACTGCCTCGTTGATCTCATCGCTGCCGCCAATGTAAGCATCCACGTCGAGTTCAATGTCAAAAGCATCCAATAGCATGGAGCTCTCTTCAAAGTCCGCCGCGAGAGTACGAACAAGCTTAGGCAACGGTGCGATCTGGCCACTCACATCTACGTCATCAAAACATGTGAGTTTCAGTTGTAGATCGAGTGCGCGGAAGTCAGGAATGTCGTAGCCAATCGTGTCAGATATCGATGACCTGACTTTCCCTGCACGCGTATCTTTCGGATTCGGCAGGTAGAGATTGACGTATCGTGTTTCCCCAAGCCTTGGGTTGCTTATCTCGAGAACTACTGGAGCTAACCGGTCAGAATCTGTGTAGCGCGCGGACCACTCTCGTTCAGAGAACTCAAATGTCGTCGACAGCGACAAGGTATGCCACATATCAGATGTAACCCTTGCGCGGGCTTCGATGGCCCGCCATCCCCGTATCAAGAGTGACGGTTCGTTTACTTGGACCGGGACATCAACAATCGTCTTCGTCACAGCACCTCCGCAGATTGTTTGGACTTTCGCCAATTTCAATGATGGGCAATCGTGATCACTCCTGAGCCCGACCTAACCAAGAGACCCGCACCGAGTGCGCGATCGAGTGCCTGACCCAGTCGTGCACTGACGGCCTGCGTCATTCGACGGCCACCGAATAAGGTCAGCGCCTCACGCTTCAACTCATCAGCTCTGATGCCACCCGTCTGCTCGGCAACCACCAGCATTGCGTTGCCGATCTCGATGATGCTCACTTCGTCCAGCGGCCGGCTCTCACCACCAGCTGGGCAACGGACAGCCCGCCAGTCCGCCGGGTTCACATCTCGCGGCCAATAGAAGTCGACTTCTGCTTCCCGCCGGTATTCGGCGGGGACGGTGCGTTGAATAGCTCGCTTGCGTTCTTCGCTCACTCGGCCCAGACCGAACGCGGCCGCGACAACTCTCGCGAGTTTGTCCTTGTGTATCGGCGCCTCAGCATCGATCGCAGCGTGTACCACGGTCCGAACCTCGGCGGTAGCCCAGGAGTCCGGCAGTTGGTTCAAGATTGAAACGTCCCCTTCGACCCGAGGCTGCCATTCCTGGAAAGTTCGAATCATCGAATGACGTTTGGATCCGGCCGCGGGCGGACGCGCAGATCTGAACTTCACTGATCTTGTCGGGGGCGCGACAATGACCGGTCGTGGCGCCGCCTCCGGAGGAGCTGGCTCGCACTCCGGCTCAGTTTCGCGCCGCGCCAGCCTCTCCTTCGCCTCCTCCACCGCGTTCCGAAGTCGAGCTATAGTTTCCCCGCGGTGGTGCAGCCACTCCGGTAGCCACACCCGTTCCACACCAGGCCATTTCATCAGGTTGCCCAGAACATCGACCGGCAGGCCGTCTCGATCCGCGACCGTCCGCCGCCCGTACCAGTCCGTGCCGTCTAGCAGAACCGCGACGAGCGGTTGCTCCGGTTGCTCGGGTGCAGAGATAACAAGGTCGACCCGGAAGTCGGACAACCCCACGTCCGTCTGGACCATCAAGCCGGCGTCGCGGAGCGCATTGGCGATATCGTCGCGATGACGATCAATGACTGGTTGCCTTCGCCCTCCGTCAGTCACGCTCTGGGCGCCGCGCGCCGCCATCTCCAAATAGGCCTTCAGATGCTTCGTACCAACCTGTGTTGTCTCTTCGGCGCGCAACTCGGACGGGTCAAAGCTCGTATACAGCAAGACCTCTCGCCGCGCCCGCGTGATAGCCACGTTTAGGCGTCGCTCTCCCCCAGGTCTTGAGAGCGGACCGAAGTTCAACGGCACCACGCCCTTCTCATTGGCGCTGAAGGCGACCGAGAACAGAATCGTGTCGCGCTCGTCGCCCTGCACATTCTCGAGGTTCTTGACGAACAAACCATCCGGTTCGTCAAGAGCCTGCACTATTCGATCGTCGTCGGCGTCGCGCAACAGGTTCTCGATCAGATCGCGCTGTTGCGCGTTGAACGTGATGACCCCCAAGGACGGTGCCTTATCCGGCGAATCCCAGAATCGCTGCTTGATCTCCTCGACGATCCGTTCCGCTTCGACACGGTTTGTCCGGAGTGTCTTGCCCCGCCCGCTACGTTCGAAGTGACCGTTGACCCGTACCAACGAGATTCCGTGCCCGGACAACCCTGAGGTGGATGCGGATAGCGGTGCAGGGAAAGACGCCAGACGCCCTTCGTAATAGTGATAGTTGCTGAACGTGATGAGCGCCTCGTCCTGGCTGCGGTAATGCCACGACAACCACTGACGCGGAACCCGCGCCTGCACGCATTCCGTCAAGATCGACTCTTCATCCGGGACGGCGTCCTGGTTGTACTCCTCGTCCTCGTCGATCGTCGCGCTGGCCTCGGCGAAACTCGTTGGCGGCATCTGCTTGCTATCACCCACCACCACAACAGATTTGGCGCGGCCCATCGCTCCAACAGCATCGGCAACGCGGATCTGCGACGCCTCGTCGAACACCACGATATCGAAAAGGTCGGGCCGCGCCGGGAAGAACCGAGCAACCGAATCGGGGCTCATCAATGTGCATGGCAAGATCTGCGTGATCAGGTCGCCGTAGTTCTCCATGAGAGCGCGAACGCCCATACCGCCGCGCTTGCGGTCCAGCTGACGGCGCAGCCCACCGATCTGGCCACCCGCCGCATCAACGTCGAACGGACGCTTATCGAGCAGCTTCGCCGGGATGGCGCGACACAATTCGCCGCGAAGGGAGCGAGTACTTGCCGCGAATCGCTTGATCGCCTTGTTGTGCGCTGTGACGTCGAAATCCTTGAGCGCGCTCGCCTGCAATCTTTCCGCGATCGATGCGAGGGCTGTCCCTCGATCGAACGCCAACGCCGCATCCTCGGCGACCACCTTGCCGGCCAGGATGTCGGAACGAGCTTCAAGCATTCCGACCTGACGCAGCGGCTCGATGTGGTGCAATAAATCAACCCAACGCTCAATCGTCGCAGTCGACTCCAGACGCCGCGCTTCGCGCGTCATCCACCATCGAGCCAGGAACGAGTCTGGCTGTGCCCACGCTTGTTGTTGCGAGCGCTCAACTCCAATCACCCTTGTCAGGCGCTCCCACGTCTTGGCCAAGCGGTCCAGCGGTCCGGCTAGCGTCTCGGTGGGTGTCGCGCTGTAGTACTCCCGCAGCACAACGACATACGCGTCGTCGCTTTCCTCGCACAGCGTGGCGACCAGCCATCCGATGACGTCCAAGTTGTCGGCAAGCTTTGCCGCGTCTTCAGCGATCAGCGGATTCCAGGAAGCCGGCATCACGTCCAATGGAATTTTGGCGACGCGAGAACGCACTTCGCTCACAGCCTCGAACGACTGCAACATCTCACCCGTGAGCGTGGACAGTGACTTGAGTTTGACCGTCTTCTCATCGACGGATAGGACGCCGGTCAACCGGTCAAGGACCGCACGGCGCCTTTTCTTCCGACCGAAGAATCCAGAGTTATCGACATCTACAGCTTCCTGATGAATCACCCGAACATCGAGATCCACGGCCGCAGCGGTTGCTGTAGTCATCCAAGACGGTGTCGAAGCCGCGATCTCTTTCGTGCGCTCTCTGATAGCGGCTAGTTCCGCCTTCCAAGCGTCGCTATTGAGTTCGTCGAGATTGGAGAGTGGGTAACGCGGTGTCGTCGCGAGGTCAGCCCATATGAACACCTCGAAGGGATCGTCGGCGCGTGCGACCTGTTCTATATCCAGTCCAAGGCTGAGTAGCTCGCCGAGAGCATTATCAAAATCTCTCGCAGCCCTGTGGATTTCAGCCGGCTCAAGTGATTGCGGGTTCAGGACGTCGATGAAGCCCCACGGATGGCCGGCCTGCGGACGGGCCAGGTCGACCTTTTCGGGCAAGGTGCGAAACAGGTCGCTGATCGCATCGAGCGTTTCCGGCTTGCCGTTTGCGACAAGAGGCTCGGGGACGGCGAGCGGAGCCACATCCTGATCGGCGGCCAGCTCTGACGAACGAGCGGTATACAGCGACAGTCCTGCCGCGTTAGCTTCGTGCAGCCGCTCAGCGTAGCGAGCGAGGCTGCCCCGGCTCGACTCGGCAGCTTGATGGTTGGTACGCAGCGCTCCAGAGTCATGACTGACCCGCAATTCGAGCGCCTGCTTAATCTGCTGGCGTACTGCTACGGGGCGTGCCGATTTGTCGTGCAGATCTAGCGAAAGGTCGCCCAGGCCAACCGCTTCCAATCGCTTCTTGACGACATCGAGGGCCGCCCGTTTTTCCGCGACGAACAAAACGCGGCGGCCCGATTCCATCGCGTGAGCCAGCAGATTCGTTATGGTCTGCGACTTGCCCGTTCCCGGAGGCCCCTCGAGAACGAACGTGCGGCCCGCCACTGCCTCAGCGACAGCATTCAGCTGCGAAGAATCTGCAGGTACGGGCACCGAGGCGCCGAGCGCGTCGAGGTCGACCGCCGGCGACTCACTCACCGGGTCGGTGAACTTCTCATTCGGTGAAGTGATGAGATGCGTGACTAGGCTGTTGTGTGACAGTTCGTTCCATGACTCGTCGAGATCCTTCCAGAGGGGGAACTTCGCGAACTGCAGGACGGACAGGTGCACCGTCTCCTCGACCCGGAAGCTCAGCCCTGCGTCTGCGACGGCCTTCCGCACTGAGTTGAACGCCTGGGCTAGGTCGATTCCGGAGGCGTCTTCCGTCGGATTAGCCAGGCCAGTAATCTCCAATCCGAAAGCGACCCTAAGTTTTTCGACAAGACAGTAGTTTGGTGTGGAGACGCCCGCCTCGTCGATGGTGAGAACGTAGTGCTGTCCGCGGTTGGCGGTCGACAGTGTTACCGGAACTAGGATCAACGGCGATCGCAGATCGCGATCGCTGAAGCGCCAACTAAGCATCCCGAACGCCAGGTAAAGGTTGTTGGAGCCAGTCTCCTGCACGATGGTCTTGGCCTTATAGGCCAAGTACCTAAGCTTGCCCTGGTACGCCGCTTCCGTGATGTCGATGTGGACGCTTCGCTTGTCAGCGAGGAGAAGCTCCCGATCACGCTCGGGCAAGTCGCGGCCGTACCGGATGCCCCTCGCGCGGTCGACCGATTTGACCGCGTCCGACGCCAGCAGATGTATGGTGGCTCCCGCGTTGACGTCGTCCTCGAATCTGCAAAGCGCGGGACCCGGCACTTCGATGCGGTAGCCGGCGCGCTCGGTGTAGTTGATGAGCTTATTGCGCAGACTCAGGTCGAGCAGGGCATTTTTCCATTGCCGTACACGAGCGGGCACGACTTCACCGGCACCGGATCGCTCCGTGCCCTGTGGAGCCATGTACGGCTCGATCGTGGGCCCGACGCCCGGTTCATAGTGAGTGACAACAACATTGCCGCTCGCGTCGGTCGCTCGGCTCGGCAGCGGATAAATCCGCGCCAGCCTGGCTTGCCGAACGTCGGTGACGCCAAGAATCTCAGAGAGGTCGTTTGCGAGATAACGAACGCGTGGCGCGCTAGTGGCATCGGCGAACGTCGCATCGGCGGATTGTGTGACCATCGTGGTCTCGACCAGACGAATGTTCCCAAGGTCCACCTGGTTGACGACGTCGACGACCTCCGTCGACGACACCGCGCTCAGCGCTGCGTCGTGACGCCAATAGCCGAGAAACGCGTGCCCTTTCAGAACCCAGATCGTCGAATTGATACCGGCTTGCTCAAGCGCCGCGGCCATTGTCAGCGTCGTGTCCAGACAGGTGCCGAGCCGTCCTTCCAGAACGTCGGCCGGTGTGCGGGTCTTCTGGCCGTCGTCGCCCCAGCTGGCGGGTGGTTCCGCGTAGCGGATATCTCGGCCACGCATCGCCTCGAAGACTGCCTGAGCGATCGCGTCGACGCGTTCCGGGCTCTCACTTTGGTAGCCGTCAATCGCCGAGTTGCCCGTCAGCGCTTGAAGGCGATCGGAGACGTCCCTCATGAGCGCATTGACCGCGACGGAGTTGGGCTGGACGTGCGCAGCCAACATCTCCAACGCCAGCTGAAGCGGCGTTGCCTTCCATTGGTTCGACGCAAGTATGTTGACGTCCTTGGACGCCTCGGCCAGCACGTCGTCTGCCGCGTTGCGCAGCACCACCCGAAGTGAACCTGGGCACTGGTCGCTGACTTGCAGCATCGCCGCCGGATCCAGCTTCAAGTCGACGTCGCGCAGGATCGTCGGCTTGTTCGCTGCCAAGTCGAGAAACACTTCCTGTGGCCCACCGTGTGAGCCCTGCGCGCTGACCACGTCGACCTGCACGACAGCGCCGTGGAGATCCGGCCCCTTGGACTCCACTGTGATGTGATCGATCACTGGGATACGGCAGTGCGCCATCGGATAGCTCAAGTCGGTGACTGCGTGTATCTCGATGCGCGGAGCAGCTGCCGGCGCGGTCTGCGGCGACAGTGTCGGCTTCGGCGGCGGAGGCAACCGGAGCTCTTCGACGGCTGGGGTATCGATCTGTTCCGGCTCAGCAGAATGCTTACTGCTCGGTCTCGAAGTCACGCGAGACTTGAGCTGCGCTACGTGCGCCGCTTCAGACTGTGCACCGATTGCACGGAGGAGCAGTTCGGCTGTATCGATTGCGCGGTAAGCCTCCGCCGCCGAGAAGTGCTCGTTGTGGGCCCACCGATTCCGAACGTCGCGCAACTCGCTCGCATAGTTCTGAGCCTGTCGCGACATGTGGTGACTGAAGGGGTACCCGATATCGCCGAGCCGCTCGGTCATGGCACGCAACACCAGCGAGAGGTCGCCGCTTCGGTAGTCGCCCCCGGCCCGCCGACCTCCGACTGCGTCCTTCCGCCGAAGCAGTTCGGTCCATTCGATGCCTGGCGGAAGCGCCGCTGACATCACCCGATCGACGAACGGTTTCAGTCCACCAATAAGGATGTTGATGACCTCGCCGACAGTCGCGTGATAGCCGCGATCGTCCACGACAGACTCCTCCCCTTGACGTTGCCGACGTTGCCACGTGGCAGTCTCAGCACAGCCGACCGAAGATAGACTGCAGCACCGACAAAACCCCCTTGGCCGCCATGAAACCATGCCAGAACCGTCAAATCTAGGGACCAAAGTCAGTCACTAGCGATGTCCTCGCCGCCAGCGCCAATTCCCGAGGCGAACTATTTCGCAAAGCTATCGATCTCGAAAATCTGCACTAATCGAGAGGTAAGGAACTCTTCTCTGACCTAAAGGCCTACGGCACCATTCTCCATAGCTACCCCCTGCGAATATCGGCGTTCCATTCTCCGCTAAGACGTATCGCTCGAGGCTGAGCAGCCTCGCTATGAGGATGGATGGCGATTTCTCATGGATTTCAGCGGAGGCATTATCCAGATCACGAACCGTCGTCGCGTTAGTTTGCTGAGGCATCGACCTGTTCCGTGGCGAGAAAGATTGCAGGGCGGACGTCGACCAGGCCAGCTGGCGAGAGGATGATCCGCCCGGGCCGGTCTGGACGGTTCGGGGTCGGGATTGCATCGTTAGATTCGGAATTGCAGCTCGAGGGGTAATGCGCTCCGAGTAGCCGCGGCTAGGATCGCGCGCCAGTCTGCGTCTCCGCGCTAGGCGCCTTTCAATAGCAGCTATCTTCAGCTTTGAATAGGTCTACGTCTCGAAGCCGACCGTGCGAAGTGTAGAGCGACCGAGTCGAACTTCCGACCGATAAGGAGGTTGGTCATCACTGCATCGGCGCCAGACCAGACCGCACCAACTCCACACTCTCCGACACGATCTCCCCGAGATCACCAACGCACCCGCTCCGCCCCCAGTTCTCCACGGCCACAACCAAAGCCGCTGCCAACACCGCACCCGCCACCTCGGCCTTCAATTCGATGCCCGGCACATCGGCATAGCGCTTTCGCACGAAGTCGGTGATTACCGCCGCGAACGACGCCTGCACCACCCGCAGGTGACCGGCCGCCCGCTCACCGATCAAGCTCGAGCGCAGCAGCGCCGCCTGGCGCACCACCTCCAGGTCGTGTGGGAAGCTGCCGACGCTCGCCATCACCGCATCGAACAATGACTCCGACGCCGGCCGCCGCGCCAGCGCCTCGGCCAGCCACTCCAAGTGTGTCTCGTAGTCCGCGAACAGCACCGCTTCCTTCGTCGGGAAGTGCCGGAAGAACGTCCGCTCGGTGACACCGGCCTCCTCGGCCAGCTGCGACACCGTCACGTTCGCCAACCCGTCCTTCGCGAACCGCGCCAACGCCACCCGCCGCAGCGCCTCCTTGGTCGCCTGACTGCGCTGCTGATGCAAGTTCATGGGCGTCGCCATAGTCCCGCGATCGTATCCCACAAACTTGTCAGAACCGCCACAATTATGTCAGTACTGACATAATCTGCCCGCATGAGTGACTATGACGCCATCATCGTCGGCGCCGGCCACAACGGACTGACCACCGCCGCCATCCTCCAACGCGCCGGCCTGCACACCCTGTGCCTCGAGGCCAACACCTACGCCGGCGGCATGGCCGCCACCGTCGAACTCATCGACGGCTTCCGCTACGAGATCGCCGGGTCCGTCCAGTTCCCCACCCCCAGCGAGATCACCAAGGACCTCGGCCTCGACACCCTGCCCACCGTCGACGCCGACGTCATGAGCGTCAACATCGGCGAAGCCGGCGAAGAAGCCATGGTCTTCTACCGCGACCCCATGCAACTGATGACCCACCTCGCCGAGCGGCACGGCACCGACGCCGTCACCGGCATGGCCGAACTCATCGCCTGGAGCCACGGCCCCGCCCGCGCGCTCGGCCGCTTCGACGTCCGCAAACCACCCAAGACCCTCGACGAGATGTACGCCTGCGCCACAAACGAATCCGAGCGACGCGCCATCCACGAAACCCTGTTCGGCTCGGCGATGGACGTCATCGACCGCTACCTGCCCGACAGGAAGCGTCACGCCGTCATGCGCGGCATGCTCGCCTTTCTCGCCATCAACTCCACCTATCGCGGGCCCTACACCCCCGGCAGCGCAACCTGTCTGGCCTTCGCCCTCGCCGTCCCTGACGAGGGCACCGCGATGATGACCAAACTCGAAGGCGGCATCGGTGCCCTCACCGAGCACCTGCGCGAGATGTTCGAAAGCCGCGGCGGCGAGATCCGCTACCGCACCAGGGTCGAGCAGATCCTCGTCGACAACGGCAAGGTTACCGGCGTCCGCTGCAAGGACGGCCGCACCATCACCGCACCCGTCGTCGTGTCGAACCTCTCCCCCGACACCACTCTCGCCGAAGTGGTTGAACCCGAGCACCTCTCGCCCCAGCTACTCGCACGACTCCAGGGGCGCGACCACCGCGCCTCCTTCATTCAGATGCACTTCGCGCTCGACGGCCTCCCCGAGTTCGCCCCGCCCTACGACCTGCTCAACGAGCCCGGCATGCAGCCATCCGTCGGCATCTTCGGATCACCGGAAGAGCAGCAGCGACAGTGGGAGAACGCCTGCCACGGCGTCGTGCCCGACAACCCGTCGCTCGGCATCCAGATCCCGTCCGTGCACGATCCCAACATGGCCCCGCCCGGCAAGCATGCCGCCAGCGCCTACGCCTACGCGTTCCCCGTCGAGACGCCCCGCGACCAGCACGGCCACCTGAAAAACGAGATGGCACAACGCGTCATCGACAAGATCACCCGCTACGCGCCGAACTTCAAAGACATCCAGATACGCCACATCACCTTCGCGCCGTACCACATGAACACCATGTTCGCCGCTCCCGCCGGCGACTTCTGCCACGGCCTGCTGCACCCAGATCTAATGGGCCCGAACCGACCCGGCCCGAAAGGTTTTCGCGATCTACCGATCGGCATCGACGGGCTCTACCTTGGTGGCGCCGGCTGCCACGGCGGACCGGGCATCACCTTCATCCCCGGATACAACGCCGGCTACCAGGTGCTTGACGACCTCAGCGGTCAGGGTCAGCGGAGGTAGACCTGGTCCTCTTGCGGATATCCGCCGCCCGCCGTCGCGACGTGCACGTGGTCGTAATGGTTGGCGGTGTCTCCGCCGCGGTCCGACATGACCTTCTTCGAGCCGTCCGGCCGGTAAAGCGTCTGCCGCCAGATGACGTGCTCGAGGCCGAAGCGCTCCGCATTCGCCAAGACGTAGGCGACCACCTTGTCCCCGAGCTCCTTGCCCGCCGCCGAACGGGGATCCGGGATCATCACGTCGATCGCCAACCCGTGGGGATGCCACTTCAAGGAATCGGAGCGGACGCCGCCGATGGTGAGGATCTCCGGAAACTCCGCGCTGACTGCACGCGCCGCTAGGACGGTATCGACCTGCAGTCCGTTTTCCGGCGCCTTGCCGCGCGGCAATGTGGGCGGGGGAACTGGGACGGGCGGTCGCGCGGCCATCAGGTTTACTGCCGGTGACGGCGGCTGTGGTGCCGCGGCGACCTCGCAGCACGCTTCAGAATTACGGACCTGCGAATAGCTGTCTGCGCCGACGCCAAACAAAGCGACCGCTGAAATCACGCCCGCCACTACCGCCAAGCGCGAAGACCGCCGCATCTTGGCAAGTGAGTGTCTTCCCATCGCCGGCGGACGATACCCACCGCCCCTATGCGGTGACCAATCGCCCGCAGACCTGCCAGCAATGTGCTGGACAACAACGGACAAACGTCAATATTGCTCGTCTGTGCGCGATTTGTACGGCCACCTGTTAGCCGTCAGCAAATAATTCGACGATTTGCTGCGTGGCATACGTCATGAACGACGGGAGAATGTGACGCACGCCCAGCGGCCGTAGCGGCGCGGCAATCGCACCACAGATTGACCGATCGCCACGCATCTCAAACACTCGATGTAGACCGCCTCGATAGTCACTGGTTCGTCCGACGGTATCGCTGTTACGCCGGCTTCCTTGCCACCAGCCACGCTTCACCGTCACCTTCGCCCGAGGCAATGATCTCGAACTGCGCGAACGCCGTCGCCAACTCGCCCGGTTGCACTCGGAAGCGCCCTGGGGCGGCGCCGACCACGCTCAGCGCGGAGACCGCCAGCAGCCCACGAGGGACCAAGCGGTTGATGATTGACCGGTCAAGCCGAGAATCGCGGAAGCGGTGACAGACGACGACGTCGACGGGCGGACCGCCCGGTGGGCCATCATCGAGATCGACGACATCGAACCGGCACCGCTCCCCCACACCGGCGTGGGCCGCCAGTTCCCAAGCCTGAGCGATGGCCGTCGCCGAGATGTCGAGACCCCAGACGTCGAGCCCGCGACGGGCGAGCCACACGCTGGCGACGCCCGTCCCGCACGCCAGATCGAGTGCCCTTCCCCGCGTGGGGAACTCGGATTCATAGGGAGCGAACGCCGCAGGGATACCGGGCGCGGAGAGGCCGGGCGTTGTGCGGCTTCGGTAGCGCTCTTCCCAGCGGACGCGATCCTGCTCGCTCACGAACCACCGCCTTTCGAGGGACGCGAACTGTCCTCGACTACGCCGGCCCCTCCAGGTTGCCCTTGCGGACATCGTCGCGACATTGCGCCCGCGTCTGGCCCGTCTGGCTGACGCAGACCTGCACCTGCTCCTCGATACCGGCAGGGAACACCTCGTCGGACGGCTCAGGCGTAGCCGTCGGACTGGGCACCGGGCCCTTGTAGATCGACCAGACCTCATCGCCCGTCACCGGCAGGCGCGAGCAGAACGCCTCCTGCCCGTTTGTCGTCATTCCCGCCGCGCCGAGGGTCGCGCAATCGGCACCGATCAGGACGACCGGCACATCCGGCTTCGCTTCAGCCCTCTCAGACGACTCGTCCCATTTCGCCACGCCCAGGCCGACCGCGATCGCCACTCCGAGCAGCACCGCGACGGCTCCTGCCGTCAACAACACTCGCCGCGACCGTCGTGGCGTCGGCGCCGCTTTCGCGTGTTTGCTCTTCTTTCGGGCCGCCACAGCCGGTGCCGTCGGATCGGTGGCACCCAATTGCTGTGCTGCCGTGGACAATCCCTCGGCCATCGCCTCGGCGAACTCGGTGCAGGTGTCGTAGCGGTCGGCCGGCGACTTCGACAACGCCCGTTCGAAGGCAGGGCCCAACCCCGACAGCTCCGGGATGCGCTCACCGATCGCCGGCGGCTGCGCCGTGAGGTGGTTGCTGATCACGACGGCCGGGTTGTCGTGCTGAAACAGCTGCTGTCCGGTGAGCAGGTGAAATGCCGTCGCCGCCAACGCATATTGGTCGGCACCGCCGTCGAGCGCCTGTCCCATCAGCTGCTCGGGAGCCGCGTACGCCACGGTGCCGACGGTCATGTCGGTGGCGGTCAGCCCCGACGAATCCTGCACCCAGCGCGCAATTCCGAAGTCCGCCAACAGGGCTCGGCTGTACTTCTGGCCGTCCTGCGCCAGCAGGATGTTCGAAGGCTTCACATCACGGTGCAGCAGCTCCCGCTGGTGCGCGTAATCCAGCGCGTCGGCGACACCCGACACGATCCGCACCACATCGTCCGGCGGCAGCCCGGCGCCCTTTCGCTCACGCAGCACCTGGCCTGCATCGGTGCCCTCGACGTAGTCCATCGTGATCCACAGCTGCCCGTCGAACTCGCCGCGGTCGTGCAGACCGACGATGTTCGGATGCCACAGGCGCGCCACCATGTCGGCCTCGCGGTTGAACCGCTCGCGGTACTCGCGGTCGACAGTGAACTCAACCGGCAGGATCTTGAGCGCCTCGTAACGCGGCAGCCGCGGGTGCTGCACGAGGTAGACCTCGCCCATGCCGCCCTTACCCAGCGGTCGCACCACCGTGTATCCGGCGAAGGTGTCCCCTTCTTCTAACGCCACGGTTTCCCACCCCACACGATGCCGGTCTCGCCCCTACCCGCCATGGCAAGACTCTCGCACGTCGTCGGAAGACCTGCCGTTTCGGGTTCGAACTCACGGCCCCGAACCCGTGACAGCGACCTCA
Organism: Mycolicibacterium komanii; assembly: GCF_001050035.1. Next base: position 398,650 of record NZ_CVTA01000011.1, on the reverse strand, counting down.
CTGAACCGACAGCCCGGCGTCGATCAGCGCGTTAGGCTCCGGCCGTGGCCACCTACGTCACCAGGATCGACCTGCTGTGTTAGATGACGGCTTCGCGCTCAGCCGTCGACGGCTCCTGCAGCTCGCCGGCTTGGGCGCCGTCGCCAGCGGCTTGCCCCTGGACGTCGCGCAGGCGGCCCCGCCCACCCCGAGCGTCTTGTGCCGCAGCGCTTGGGGCGCCAAGCCGCCGCGTCCAGGCGGCACGCCCCACACCCCCGTCCGCATGACGATCCACCACACGGCGGTCACCCTCGGCGACAACGCCAACGCGCCCGCGCGCCTGCGCCAGCATCAGCACTACCACCAAGACACCCACGGCTGGATCGACATCGCCTACCACCTCAGCGTCGACCGCAACGGCAACATCTACGAGCTGCGCAAGCCCGAACTCGTCGGCGACACCGCCACCAACTACGACCCGACCGGCCACTTCCTCGTCGTCTGCGAAGGCAACTTCGACGAAGAGGAGGTCACCGAGGAACAGCTGAACGGCGCTGCGCTCGCTTTCGCCTGGGCCGCACAGCGTTTCGACATCCCGACCGACACCCGCGGCGGGCACCGCGACGCCAGCCACGACACCTCATGTCCGGGCGCCAACCTCTACGCCCACGTCGTCGACGACGACCTCAAGAACCGCATCGACGGCATCCTTGCCGGAGGGTCCGTCGACCTTCGCACCATATGCGGACCCCAGGCGTCGCAAGCCGTCGCCGACATCGAGTCCGGCCTGCGCTGAGGCCCTCAGGCGTTGCGCACCGCCAGGACCGGCCACCGGTCGGGCACACCCTTGAGTTCGTGGCTGCCCCGCTCGTCGAACACGATCCGCGACCCAAGCACCAGCGGCGGTATCGCGCCCGACACCAGCACCTCCCCGGGCCCCGCGAGACCCATGATCCGCGCGGCGATGTGCACCGCGATCCCGTGCACATCGCCGTCGGCCATCTCCACCTCGCCGGTGTGCAGGCCGGCGCGGATCGTCAGCCCGAGATCGTCCAGCGCGTCGCGGATCGCGCACGAACAGTGGATCGCCCGGGCCGGGCCGTCGAACGTCGCCAACGCGCCGTCGCCGGTGAACTTCACGACCGAACCGCGCGCACCGGCCACATGACGCTCGACGACCCGGTCGTGCGCGGCAAGCGCGGTCGACCACGCCTCGTCGCCCACCTGCGCCGCGCGTTCGGTCGACCCGACGATGTCGGTGAACATCACCGTCGACAGCACGCGATTGGACGGGACGGTGCCGCGTCCACCCGTGAGGAACGACTCGATCTCGTCGATGACGACGTCCGCGTCTCCCGCGAACCACACATGATCGTCACCGTCGAACTCGACCAGCCGCGCATGTGGAATCCGCTCGGCGACGTATTGCGCATGCCCGTCGCGCACGTGGCGGTCGCCGCGGCGGTGCATCACGAGCGTGGGCGCCTGGATGCTCTCCAGTACCGGCCGAACGTCGGTGCGCACGAACAGATCGAAGATGTCCCCGAAGTACCCCGGGCCGCCCACGAGCCGCTCACCTCGCGCCATCCACCGCCGTTTGGCCAGATCCGATGTCCAACTCGGCGTCAGGTGGACCGACGTCCCTCGTCCGACGCTCTCCTCGCACCACCGGACATAGTCGGTCAGGGTCGGCTCGGGCATTCCGAACGGCAGATCGGGCGTCCGGGCGAAGTTCGCGAACGGGCTCCACAGCACCAGGGACTTCACGCGGTGGGGATGGCTCGCCGCCAGCAGCATGACCGGCAACGCAGACTCAGACATCGCGAAGATCGAAACCTGCTCGGAGCCAACGGTATCCAGCACCGCGAGCAGGCCGTCGACCCACGACTGCATCGCGGGCCGATCGCAGATCGGCACCGAGTCCGAACTGCCGACCCCGAGTAGGTCGGTCAAGATCAGCCGACTGAACGACGACAGCCTGCGGAAGTGGCCGGCGACCGTCGGCTCGTCCCACAGCAGATCGATCGGGAACGTAGCGGTGGGGACCCACAAAAGATCAGGCCCGCCGTCACCGACCACCTGATAGGCGAGGTGAACGTCGCGGTCCCGGGCGTAGACGGTTTCGGGGCTGGCCGCCATTCTCCGAGCATGCCACCGCCGCGGGGACGACGGACTTCTTCGCGCGACGAGCACTGACGTCATCCCTGCGTTACGCGTGTGACGCATGAGGCGCCGTCGTCGTCCAGCAAACTTATTGGTAGGGAAACCCCTGATTCCTCGCTGGATGTATCTCCGTACCGTTTTCATCAGACGGACCCTGAAACATGCAGTTCGCCGAACTTTTCAATATCAAGCACCACTGAACAGCCAGATGAACCGCGCCCAAAAAGCGGCGACGCTACCGGTCGCAGCAATCTTTGGGGCACGGCATCACCGCACGTATCCGCACGACCAAGAAGTAAGCCATGAAGAAACTGCTTGCCGGCCTCGCGCTGGCGCTGACCCTGAGCATCGGCACCACCATCGGCGCGGCCGCCCCGGCGTCCGCCGACGAGTTGAGCTACCTGAACGCCATGGCCCGGCTCGGCATCACGCCCACGGACGGCAACTACATCACCCTGCTGCGCGTGGGTTACGCCATCTGCGCCGACAAGTCGATGTGGGTCCCACTCAATGCCACCGTCGACAACGTCGCCTGGCACAACAACGTCACCTACACGCAAGCCCAGGCCGTGGTGATCGCCGCCAACACGTACCTCTGCTAGCCGCCGACACTTCGCAACATAGGAATCACCATGGTCTATTCGCACTACGACTACCAGCAGCCGACCGTCCCGTGGCCGGACGGTTACGACGATTCAAATGCGAAGCGCGACAGGCGGAGTCCTGTCGTCACCGCCTCGCTGTCCGGGGGCATCGCGGTACTCGTCCTGGCGGTGGGTGTCCTGCTCGGACTCCAGCTGACAGGATCCGGTACCGACGATAAGGCCCCACCGAGCCCGGCACCGACCGTTGTCGCAAGCGCTCCGAACGCCCCGGCGCCCACGGTGCCGCGGGAGCCGGTCGGCCGTTCCAGCCGACCGCCGGCAGACCCCACGCGTCTGGACCGGTCGGCCTACGACTCGCTGACCGCGCGCGAGTTCGCCCTCATGGCGAAGGATCCCGACGCGTGGGCCGGCCGAAAGGTCGTGGTGTACGGGGTGATTACGCAGTTCGACGCCGCGACGGGTGCGTCGACGTTCCGCGCGGACACCGCCTCCGCGCCGATGACGAACGTCTACGACTACGACCAAAACACGCTCATCACCGCGCACGACGCGGACATGGTCGCCAACTTCGTCGAGAAGGACAGGGTGACGTTGTACGCCGAGGTGCAGGGCGCCACGACCTACGAGACGCAGATGGGCGGATCGATGACCGTGCCGTCGTTGACGGCCAACATCATCGACAGCACGAGTCGTCCGGTGTACCGGCCAGCCCCGACGTACCCGGCCGCGCAGCCCGATGCCGAGACCGCAAGCGGGAACCAACTGCGCGCGATCGCCGCGAGCGACAAGCCGATGGTCCTGGCAACCCTTGCCGATACCTGGGTCCCGCAGTTGAGTTCCAAGTGGCTCGGATTGGTTGCCGAGGGACGCACGTGGACCAACGCCGCGATCCTGGCCGAGCACCAACGACTCCGACAGGCCTACCCGGGTGTTCGTCTCCTGTGGTCAGGGGACTGGTCAACGTTCTCGCATTCGAACTTCTGGGTGACGGTCGCGGGGTCTACGTTCCCCACCGCCGAGGGCGCCCTGGCGTGGTGTAGGAGCAACGGATTCGACCGTGACCACTGCTTCGCGAAGTTGGTCAGCACCACGCACGCCGTCGAGGGCAGCACGGACTACAACAGGTAGCCGGACGTGCCGGCGCGAAAGTCGGCACACAGTCGATTCACAGGGAACCGCCATCCTCGGGATGAGTACCGGGCGGTTCGGCGGGGTACGCGACCTCACGGGACGGTCGCCCACCGCACGTCGCTACCGGTGTGCGACCGAACCTCCAAGGAGGAAGGAACCGACGGCCCGCTGTCGGTTGGCGGAAGAGGTACCGATGCCCGAAGTCGCGCAGCACCACGACGGATATCCGAAGTACCGCCGGATGGTCCGCTTCGATTGGTCGGAGACGCCGATCCACTGGGTCCCCGGCGATCCGTTCGCCACGCACATGATGAACGTCCTGCACCTGCTCCTGCCCGAGGGTGAACGGCACTTCATCAAGGCGGTCCTGGAGGCGTCGTCTCTGGTCGACGATCCCGAACTCGAGGCGTCGATCAAACCGTTCATCCAGCAGGAGTCCTGGCACGCCTGGGCGCACCAGGTGGTGCTCGACCACCTGGCCGAGCAGGGCATCGAGACGCAGCCCTACACCGACCGACTCGGCAGGACCTTGTCAGTCATGTTGGGCGACCCGCCGAAGTTCTTCCCGCCACCGTTGAAGCGGTGGTGGCTCTACCGTCGGCTGGCCGATGTGGCGGCGCTGGAACACTTCACCGCGGTGCTGGGCCAGTGGGTGCTGCAGAACCGCGGGCTGGACTACGCGCGCACCGATCCCGTCATGCTCGATCTGCTCCGCTGGCACGGCGCCGAGGAGGTCGAGCACCGCTCGCTCGTCTTCGACGTGTACCAGCACGTCTGCGGCAACTACTTCATCCGCGCGTTCTCGATGCTGATGACCGCCCCGCTGTTCGTCGGCTGGTGGATCGCCGGCGCGCGCTACCTCATGGCCAACGACCCGACCATCGACCAGAAATGGCGATTCCGGGACTGGCTGCGCGCGGCCCGCGAGTACAAGCTGCCGGGCCCGTGGAACTTTCTCGTGACGGTGCCGCTGCGATACATGCGCCCTAGCCATCACCCGAGCCACGAAGCCAACACGCAGATGGCCATCGACTACCTGGAGCACTCCCCGGCGGCGCGGGCCGCACGCGAACGTGCCGGTTCTCCCAGTCGACAGGCCACCACGGAGCAGGCGAAGGAAGGGGCTGGAGTGCGATGAAGGTCATTGTTGATCTCGACACCTGTGACGGCAACGGCGTGTGCATGAGCATCTGCCGTGAAGTGTTCGACGTGCGCGAGGACGGTCTGCACGTGCTTCAAGACGCGCCCGGCGAGGAACTCCGCCAACAGTTGAAGGGTGCGGAGGTCTCCTGCCCCACCCGGGCGATCCTGGTGAAGGACTGACCATGGCGACGGGACTGCGAGACGTGGTTGTCGTCGGCGCCGGGGTCGCCGGTGTGCGGGCGGCAGAGACGCTGCGGCAGAAGGGCTTTGACGGTGCACTGACGATCGTCGGCGACGAGCGTCAACCCCCGTACCACCGGCCACCGCTGTCGAAGAAACTGTTGTCCGGCGAGATCCATCGGGCCGGCATCGACATGGCGCCGCAGTTCGACCTCGACGCCCGGGTGCTGCGCGGCGCCTCGGCGGTTGGGCTGGACGACAAGTCGTGCACCGTCCGCGTTCGAGACGAGGGCCGGGAGCTGTCTCTGCGGTATGACGGGCTGGTGATCGCCAGCGGCGCCGTTCCCCGCGAGTGGCCGGACGGTCCGGTGCCCGACGGCGTGATGATGCTGCGCACGGTCGAGGACTGCCTCGCCATCCGGGAACGGCTCGCCTCTCGTCCTCGTGTCGCGGTGGTCGGCGGCGGCTTCATCGGGGTCGAGGTGGCGGCAACCTGCCGAACGCTCGGGTTGAAAGTGACGCTGATCCAACGGGGTTCGAACCCGCTGCTGTCGGCACTCGGCGAAGAGCTGGCGTCACACTGGGCGGAGCTGCACCGCCGGCACGGTGTCGACCTGCGGCTCGGCGTCGGTGTCGAGAAATTCGTGGGCAAGCGCAAGGTGAAGGCGGTTCGGTTGACCGACGGTTCCCGGGTCGCGGCCGACCTCGTCGTCATCGGGCTGGGCGTCACGCCCGCGACCGGCTGGCTCGAGGGCTCTGGAGTGCGCCTAGAAGACGGCGTGCTCTGCGACGCTACCGGCAGAGTTGAGGGAGTCCGCGGCGTCGTCGCCGCCGGCGATGTCGCGCGGTGGTGGCATCCGCGCTACGAGCGCCATCTGCGGATCGAGCACTGGGACGTCGCCAACCGCCAGGGCGAGGCGGCGGCGCAGACGCTGTTGGCCGGTCCGCAGCACGCCGAGAGCTATGACGAGATTCCCTACTTCTGGTCGGACCAGTACGACGTGAAACTCCAGATGCTGGGTCTGCCAACCGATCACGATGCGGTCGAGATCATCGAGGGCGACCTCGACCAGTGGGAGTTCGTTGCGGCGTACGGGCGTGGCGGGCGCACCGTCGCGGTGCTCAGCACGATCCCCGGACGGGTACACGCCTATCGCGGCGTGCTCGAGGACAACGCGGAGTTTCCGGCCAAGCCGGCGGCCTAGCACCGGGCCGGCTCGCCACAGCGTCGCGATCTGCCGAGCACGCCTACACGGAGACAGTACGATCCGGCCGTGGGCAACTACGGTCGGATATTCGCGGTCACCAGGCTGGCCGCCATCGCCGCGGCGGCTGCGCTGCTTGTGCAGTGCGCGTCCTCGCCGCCGCCGGCCGCGCCCACCCCGCCGCCCAGCACGACGACCGCGCCACAGCCCACTGCCGCGCCTCCTCCCCCGCCGCCCACCACCGCAGCCCCTGCCGAAGTCTTTCCCGTCACCGCCGCCGACCTCGGTGAAAGTTGGCGTCCCGGTTGTCCTCTGGCTCCAGAGCGGCTGCGACGCATCGAAATCGATTACCTCGGAATGGATTCCCAGATCCATCGCGGGGAGTTGGTCGTACACGAGGACCTTGTACCCGAGGTCATCGAGATCTTCGGACAGCTGCGAGAGGCGCGCTACCCGATCGAGAAGATGCAGACGCCCGATCACTACCCGGGTGCCGAGGACGAATTGTCGATGCGCGACAACAACACGTCGGCGTTCAGCTGCCGCGGCATCCCCGGATCGGGCAACTGGTCCTTTCACGCCTACGGCAGGGCCATCGACATCAATCCGCTCATCAACCCGTACATCGACGACAGCGGTGGCCTCGAGCCCGCAACCGCCGGGCCCTATCTCGACCGCTCCCGCATCGACCCGGGCCTGCTGCACGATGGCGATCCCGCGGTGAAGATCTTCACCGAGCGCGGGTGGACATGGGGCGGCGATTGGGAGACCCCGAAGGACTACCAGCACTTCGAGAAGCCCGAATAAGCTCCGCGGCTGAAGAATTCAAGTTCTTCGTCGACGAGGATTTTGGGGGATAGAGCCTGAATGTCTTCCCACTCTCACTTTACGTCAGGGGGTGGGGCTTGCGGCAAGGCCCCTGACCTGCTGCACAATCGTCCGGCCACGCACGCAACGGACGAAGGAGCAGTGTGTCGAACCCGCCAAAACCGTTCGAAGTCCACGAGTCTGGTGCCTACCTTCACGGCACCAAGGCCGACCTCGCCGTGGGTGATCTGCTGGTGCCCGGGCGCCCGTCGAACTTCGAAGACGGGCGCATCTCCAACCACGTCTACATCACGCAGACCTTGGACGCCGCCACCTGGGGTGCCGAACTGGCGGCCGGCGAGGGACGGGGGCGCATCTACATCGTCGAACCACTGGGCGAGGTCGAGGACGACCCCAACGTCACCGACAAGAAGCTGCCCGGCAACCCGACACGGTCCTACCGCACCCGCGAACCGGTGAGGATCGTCGGCGAGATCACCGACTGGGTGGGACATACACCCGAGCAGATTCAGGCCATGCTGGACGGCTTGGAGGACCTCCGGCGCCGGGCCCTTGCCGTCATCTACGACTGAACCGAAACGGCTACTTCTTGAACGCGTCCTTGATCTTCTCGCCAGCGTCCTTGAAGTTGGACTTCGCCTGGTCGCTGCGGCCCTCGTCGCGGGTGCGCGCGTCGCCGGTCAGGTTGCCGACCGCTTCCTTGGCCTTACCGGCGAGGTTGTCGACCTTGTTCCTCGCCTTATCCGCTGCGCTCACGATGTTTCCTCCTCGGGCTCGATTTCCGCTCGGATACCTCGACGGGCCGAAAGAGAAACGTCACATGCGGGAGTAGCGGGCCAGCGCGAAGCTGTACAGCCCGTACGCCGCGAAGCCCGCCGCCGCGACGATCAGGATCAGCGGACCGTAGTGCGCGCGCCCGAGCGCCTTGACCGCGCCGTCGAGGCCCGTCGACTTGGTCGGATCGCTGACGTAGGTCGCGACGACGATCGACATGCCCGCCGCGAAAAGGACTGCGCCCTCCGCGACATGACCGCAGACACCCAGCACCGTGATCAGCCTGCCACCCGGCACCGTGAGGTCCTTGAGGAACTTCCGCGACGCGCCCTTGTGCACGAAGTAGGCCCCGATCACCGCGATGAACAACCCCGCCAGCAGCAACACCGCCTTGCCGCCGTCGGACTGCATCAGCCTCGCGCTCAAGCCGGCGGTCTGCTCGCTACCCCGTCTCCTCGCCCCCAACGCGGTCTGGACCGCGGTGAAGGCGACCGCGCAGTAGACCAGGCCCAACCCAAAGGCCCTGAGCCGGTTCATGAGTGGCGAGTCCCGTTTGTGCGCCTCCGTGCTCTCCCCAGGGTGCAGGCCCAACACCGTCTCGGCGAACCGCCACATCGCCAGCGCGATCAGCCCGCCGGCGACGATCCATAGCGAGAACGTCCCGCCGCCCTCAGTGGCCAGCGTCGCCAGGGCGCCGGACTGGTCGGCCTCACTGCCGAAGCCCATAGCGATCCGCACGATCGTGTACGCGACGAGCAGGTGCAGCGTCCCGCTGACCGGATATCCGGCACGCGCGAAAAACTGAACCACTCGACTCTCGGTGGCCTCGTTGACTGCGCCCTTGAAGCTCATGCTGGCGCCGGACCGCCTGACACCCGGCTTTATTACCCGGGCCGTTTTCGGGCGAAACAGACGATGACCGCCCTCGGCGGTGCCCGGCCGCGGTAACCTCCCCACGCCAGGGTGGAGGTGTCTCATGCGATTCCGGTCGAGTGCGTTACCGGTGTTGGCGACGGTGGCCGTCGTCTCGGGCTGCGGACTGGTCGGGCCGACGCCGTCCGAGGAACCCGCCCAATCCGGCCGAATCGTCATCGACGGCAACGGCGTCGACACCCAATCGGTCGAGTGCACCCAGCATCAGTGGTCGATGCAGATCAACGCCAAGGCGAAGACCGGCAGCGCGAGCGTGTTCCTGGAGCTCGGTGGTGACAAGCCGGTGGTGCGGACCGTCAACATCGAGAACGTCAACGAGATCAACGGGTCCGCCGGCGGCGATGCCGGTAAGGCCGAGGCGACCACCAGCGGCAACGTTTACACCATCTCCGGGACCGTCGTCGGCGCCGATGGGAAGCACCCCGGCCAGACCCGCACGATGCCCTTCCAGATCAAGGCGCCCTGCTGAGCCTGTTCCGAAAGAGGTGATGGCGGCGCTTCTCCGCCGGTAACATCCCGCGCGTGCCGGACGGTACTCGTGTCGACGCCGAGCAGCGTCAGGTATCGGGGCTCGCCGCTGTCATGACGGTCATCGCGATGGGCCTCGGCTACGCCATCGCGATCGGCGACCCGACCACGTTCTCGGCCAACCTGCAACTCATCTCGACGGGCCTGGGAGTCAGCGGAACCACGTCCACGTTCGTCGCCAGCCTGGCCACGCTCACCATGGCCGCCGCCGTCCTGAGCGCCGGTGCGCTGGGCGATTTGTACGGCATGCGCCGCATGTACCTGCTCGGGATGGCCGGCGCCATCGCGTTCAGTGTGCTCGCCGCCGTGTCACCTGTGCTGGTGGTGCTGATCATCGCGCGAGCGGGCGCGGGCGTGATGTCGGCATTCCTGATCGGTCTCTCGCTCGCGATCACCAATGCGGTGTTCGCGCCGGGCCGGCGCGCCGCGGCGATCGCCGCCTACTTCGGCGTGGGATATGCCGTCGCCACCCCGATGCCGGCGATCAGCGGAATGCTGGGCCACGCGATCGATTGGCGCGCCTGCTTTTTCGTCGTTCCGATCGTCGGCGCGTTTGGCCTGCTCGTCACGTGGCGATTCGTGCCGGAGACGGTGCGCGCGGTGCGTCGGCTCGACGTGCTCGGGATGGCGCTGTTCGCCGTCGCGCTGCTGGGGCTGATCTTCGGAGTCTCGCGCATCGAGACCGGGATCAACGCCGTGGGTTTGGTCGCGATCGGCATCGGGCTGCTGGCCGGATGCGCCTTCGTGGCACAGGAATTGCGCACGACCGATCCCGCGCTCGACATGCGGGTGTTCCGCACAGGCCGGTTTAACGCGGCGGTCACCGCCGGGGTGATGTTCAACGTCGTGCTCGGCGGATCGATGGTGCTGCTGTCGTTCTATCTCGTCACGATCCACAAGGAGTCACACGAGCTGTTCGGCCTGCTGTTGATTCCGGCCACCGCGCTGGCCGCCGTCGCCGCGACCTCCGCCGGGCCCACCGCGAACCGGTTCAGTCCGCGCGCCGTGATGGTCACCGGCCTAGTGGTCATGCTCGGCGGGCTGCTGACGATGCGGTTCTACGACCTGGACACGACGCGCACCACGGTATTCGTCACCACCGCGCTGATCGTGGTCGGCGGCGCTCTGGTCACGACGCCGCAAGCCATGATCATGATGAGCAGTGCACCCGACGATCTCGGCGGCGCGGTGTCGGCGGTGAAGAGCGCGGTCAACGAGGGCGGATATTCGCTCGGGCCCGCGCTTTTCGCGCTCGTGGGCATCAACCTGTTCCTCACCGACAGCGCACACGACCTGTCTCACTCGGGGATCACCCGCGCCGAGACGCGTGAAGCGCTGCTGACCGTGCACGGCGGTCACGGCGCGCAGCTGGTGAACCCCGAACAGGCGCGGCTGGTGGTCGAACAGGCGCCGCACAACGCCGTCGACGCGATCCACACGTTGAGCTTGATCATGGCCGTCGGACCGATCGCGGCGATCATCCTGGCGCTGTGGTTGATCAAGCCGGTGAAGCGCTCAGCAGGCGGCCAGTAGCTCGTCGAGCGCGGTGTCGAAGCGGTCGGCCAGATCCCACAGATCATTGACCAGTTTCCGGCAGGAGATGATCCCGACGTTCAGCTTGCCGCCCAACGACATGACCGTGATGTTCAGCCCCGAGCCGTGGAAGATCGGACCCAGCGGGTAGAGCGCCTTCATCTCGGCGCCCATCGCGTACAGCTTGTCCTGCGGCCCAGCCACATTCGAGATCACGACGTTGTGGATCGCCGCGCGCTTGAGCGGCGTGCGGGACAGTACGTCCATCGCCATCCCGAACAGCGCAGGGGGCAGCGCCTGGGTCACGTCGGCGAGCAGCGTCGGGGCGATGTCGGCGCTGTGAGCCTTTGCGCGCGAACTGGATTCGGCGATGGTGCGGAGCCGTTCGGCGGGATCCTCGATGTGGGTCTGCAGGTTGTTGAAGAAGCCCGAAAGCTGATTGCGGCCGGGCCGGTCGGACTTGTCGTGTACCGACGCCGGGACCACCGCGATCAGCGGCTTGTCCGGCAGCTCGCCGCGCTTGAGCAGGTACTCGCGTAGCGCACCGGCGCACAGCGCCATCACCACATCGTTGACCTTGACGTCGAACGCGTTCTTCACCTTCTTGACGTCGTCGAGCTCGAGCTGCGCCACCGCGATGGTGCGATCGGAGGTGATCTCGGTGTTGAACACCGTCGCCGGGGCCGAGAACGGGGCGGCCATGGCATTGCCGCTACGTGCACGGGTGATGGAGCTGACGAGTGTCTGCATCGTCGCGGGCACCGCGCGGGTTAGTTGAAGCGGACGCATGAACGCGCGCACCAGACCGCCCGCGGCGATCTCGAACGGCCTCGCGCCGCCGAAACCCTTCACGGGTTCGGGTGCGGTGCCGTCCGGTTCGAGGTCGCACAGGGTGCTGATCAGGTTGGCCGCCGACACTCCGTCCACCGCGGCGTGGTGCACCTTGATCAGCAACGCGACGTCGCCGCCGTTGAACGGATCGGTTTCGGAGATGCCCTCGATCACCCACATCTCCCATAGCGGCTTGCTGCGGTCGAGCGGCGCGGCCGCGATGCGCGAGCAGACGTCGACCAGTTCGTTGCGCCCGCCCGGAGCGGGAAGCGCGATGCGGTGCAAGTGGTATTCGAGGTCCAGATCGTCGTCATCGACCCACACCGGATGGTCGAGGTTCAGCTGACTGTTGGCGAGCTTTGCCCGTAATTCAGGCAGTGCCTCCAACCGCGTGGCCAGATGGTCGCGGAGTCGTTCGAAGTCGTAGCCACCGGGGACGGTTGACGTATCGAGACAGGCAATGGAACAGACATTCAGTGGGACACTGGATGATTCGCTGTAGAGCATCGTCGCGTCGAACGCACTGAGCCGTTCCATTCACGCGGCGTACCCGCGTTGACACGCGCGTCAAACCATGAGGGAGGTTAGGTTCGGTCAGCTCTGTTCGGAGGCGGCTTGCGGGGCGTGGCGGGCGACGGTCTCGTCCATGGCTTTGCGCAGCGCCGGCATCTCGTCGACCAAGCGGGCGAGGTCATCGCGGTTGATGTGCAGCACCTGGGCCCGACCCGTCGTCGTCACGGTCGCGTTGCGCAGCGAACCGCGGCGCAGCACCGACTCGCCGATCACCTCGCCGGGGCCGACGACGGCGATGCGGTTGTGGCCGACGTACACGCCGACCTCGCCTTCGAGCAGGATGTAGCAGGCGTCCGACGGGGTCTGCTCCTGGATCAGTGGCCACGGCCCCGATGTGGACGTGCGGTGCGCCGCTTCGACCAGGCGTCGCAGGTCGCTGTCGGAGAACTTGGAGAAGGTTTCGAACTCCCGAAGCCGTCGGGCGTCCTGTTCGATTTCCTGTCTGCGAGCCTCTTCGCTCTCGCGGACGTACTTGCGGTTGTCCATGAGGATCCCCGATCTGCGAGTTCGCCGATCTTGAGAGCCTAGCGAAGAGCGGTCTGGTCGTGATCGAAACGGACCGGTCAGCACAAAATCTGTATGTGCGGCGGTGTGGTGTAGTCCATCCATTTCCCGTATGCCCCGCCACCCGCTGCGCAGACGGCAGAGCGCACCTGGGGCCCAGTGAAGCCTGCGTGGCGATACACCGCATAAATCGCGTCACCCTCGTCATCTGCCTGGCGGAGCGATGGACACGATTGATCAGTGCGAAGGTAGGACGAACCGGGGAACTGGCTCAGGAGCCGCGCCACCCCTTCCCTATACATGCCGGGCGTTGTGACATTCCCTAGCACCACGATCCCCTGCCCGTTGCAGGGCGGAGTGCTGATCGGCGTCGGCAGGCCGAGATCGCCGGACGGCCGGTCGGAGGTAGGCCGCGGAGAAGGGGGCATGGGCCGCGGAGGAGGCGGGGCCGGTGGAGAGTGCGTCACGGTTGAGGTTCTGGTCACCGTCTCGGGTGGAGGCAGCGGCATGGCGGTGGGCTGCCGTTCATCCCACGTCGACGTCGGCGTAGCGGTCGCGGGCTGCGGTGGCGGATCTCGATCGATGACTGCTGCGACCAGAACCACGGTCACGATTGCCAAGACGGCCGCGGCACCCATCGCGATAAGTGCGGCGCTCTTCGAGGACAGCAGATCCGCTGGCTTCGACGACGTTGCGTTCGTTGTCGCATCCAAGTCTTCCCGAGGGCGCGGTGGCGGCGGAGCTGCCGCCGGAGGGAAGGCGTACTGCGTGTCAGCGGTGGAGGCGGTCCACGCGACGTCGCCCTGACTCAATGCCGTGGCGAATGCTCGGCAGGTGTCAAACCGCTGGTAGGGCTCGGTCGCCATAGCCTTCGCCAAAATGTCGTCCATTGACGGTAGATCCGACCGCACGCTCGACAGCCGCGGCCGTGGCGCCGAGAGGTGGCTGCCGATCACCGTCGCCGGGTTCGAATAATCGAACGGCTGATGACCCGCTAACAGGTGGAATGCCGTGCACGCGAGAGCGTACTGATCTGCCCGCCCGTCGAGCTTCCTGCCCGTCAGCTGTTCCGGCGCCGCGTACGCGACGGAGCCGACAGTCATGTTCGTCGCCGTGATCCCATGCGTTTCGTTCGCGGCCTTGGCGATTCCGAAGTCAGCGAGAAGGATCCGACGGTCCCCCGCACGTGGGTCGGTCAACAGGATGTTCGCCGGCTTAACGTCGCGGTGAAGAAGGTACCGCTCGTGTGCGTAATCCAGAGCCTCGGCAACTGCCGAAACGATTTCCACCGCATCCTTCGGCGGCAATCCGTGTGGATACCGGTCGCGAACCAACCGCGCAGCGTCCGTGCCATCGACGTAGTCCATCGCGATCCATAACTGGCCTTCGAACTCACCGCGGTCGTGGACGGCAACTATGTGCGGGTGCCACAGCGATGCGGCGATGTCCGCCTCTCGCGCGAAGCGTTGACGAAACTCGGGATCCGCACTCACATCCGCGGGCAGAATCTTGAGGGCTTCGAGGCGGGGTAACCGAGGGTGTCGTGCAAGGTAGACCTCGCCCATCCCCCCGGTACCCAGCAGGCGGAGGATTGTGTAGCCAGCAAACTCCGCCCCATCAGCAATGGGCATGACCAAATCTTACAAACTCCGGCTCAGCAAGCAGCGGGGAACGGAAATCGGCCTCGGCAGTGGCTGACGGAACCGCATCTCCTCGCGCGACAATTACGTATCGTGACCGTGTGGACAGCACTCCAACCGGCCGCCATACAGCCAAGGCTGGGATCACCCGGCGCCGGCTTCTGGAGCTAGGAAGCGCGGGACTGGCGGCTGCGGCGATCGCTGCTTGTGAGGCTCCACCCGGATACCGCGGAACGCCTGCGCCCTCCGCCCCGCCAGCGCCCGCCAGTCCTGCTTCATCTCCGACGGCTGCTCCGCCCCCAGTTCCCGCGCCCACGACCACGCCGCCGGTCATCCCCGCGTCTCAGCCTTTGCTTTGTCGAGACGCGTGGGGAGCCACGCCCGCACGCGCGGGCGGAAGACCGAACCCCCTCAACCGCATGACGGTCCACCACACCGCTGTCACGCTCGGGGACAACAGCAACGCCCCCTCGCGGCTTCGCCAACACCAGCGCTATCACCAGGACACGCACGGTTGGATCGACATCGCGTACCACGTCAGCGTCGACCGCAACGGCAATCTTTATCAACTGCGCGATCCCGAGATCGTGGGTGACACCGCAACGAGTTACGACCCCACGGGTCACTTCCTGGTCGTCTGTGAAGGAAACTTCGACGAGGAAGAGGTGACCCAGGCACAGCTGGATGGAGCGGCACTTGCGTTCGCGTGGGCAGCCTCGCGGTGGGGGATCCCAACAGAGACGCTGCACGGACACCGGGACGAGAGCGGGGATACCGCTTGTCCCGGCGCCAGCCTGTACCAATACGTCACGTCGGATGATCTTCGCGGCCGCGTAGACGCTCTATTAGCCAATGGGCCAGTCGAGCTAGTAACGCTGTGCGGACCGGAAGCTCAGCAGCGTGTGGCCGAGATCGAGGCCGGACTGTAGCCCTAACCGGCGATCGCTTGTAATAGAGCTGGTCGCAACCGGTTCCATACTGCCTCCGGGTCCGAGCCCTTGAGGACCTCGATGGTCAAGACAGGCGTTCCGCGGTCGCGGCCAAAGTAAGAACCAAGCGAACCGGGCGTGGGGGCAAACGCGCTCGACTCCTCCACTGGTAAACCACTGTCTTCCGAGAAACGTTCGGCAACCTCGCGGGCGGGGCCGTCGAAATTGATGAACTGTCGCCCAGCCCATGAATGGGCTACAAGGATGAGTGCGGGAGAGATGCGGTCGACCGTCTCGACAACGGCGCGAGTTTCGGGCTCGCTCAGGGGGTTTCCACCGTTGGAGGGGTCCCCCGGGACGAAATTCTTGGCAGGAAAGTTACGGTTGACGTCAATCCCATTGGCGTTGCCGCGCGTATTAGCGGCACGTCCATCAGGATTGGCATCTTCCAGGATGGTGAGAGTGACAGCGTCCGCGAGGTCTGCTGCATCGAAGGCTGACCGCAGTTCGGCAGTCATCACTGCGCCCTCTGGTTCGTCACCGTGAATTCCGCCGATGAACAACACCTTTCGCGGTCCGTGGCCGACGGTGAGAACGCGAATCGGAGCCCCGCGGACTGAGCTCCCAATGGTCTCCCATCCGCCCACCGCAGGTATCGGCGGCGGCGGTGGCACTTCTGACGCGGGAGGTCTAGCGGCGCTGGTGGCCTCCACCGATGGTTGGTTCCGATTGATGATCGGTTTCGAAGTCTCCTCCGGGACGCCACACCCGAACAGTCCCGTACCAACAAGAGCCAGCGTGACCGCGGTTGCCACGTGCAAGGTCGAAGCACGAGTCAGCACGGCGGCATACCAATCGGCGACCTCAAGTCGGTATAGACCGCGTTCACGTAAGCGCCATTAACCAGTTGATACCAGACGTAACTCGGCATTCCGCCACTCACCTGCGTATCACCCATCGCATGACAGACCGCCCTTACGGTCATCCCGTCTTTCAGGTCATTCGAATACAGGCGGTCAGCATCGATGTATGGAGCCCGACGCTGCTTGACGCCGCACGAGCCGCCCTCGTCGCAGGTACCGACAATCGTCGCGGCCCAATACGGCACGCTTGTTGGGCTGGGCGTGATGCTGGGTTGCGGCGGAACGGTCACCGTCTCTGTGTGCGTGGCGGGTTCACGAGATGGTGGCGTTGTCACCGCCGAGCTACTCTCCGACCGCGATGTCGGGAACGTAGGCTCTGTGAAGGCTGGGGTGGTCGACGCGGACGGCTCTGATGGATTCGAATCATCTCTCCCAACCGCCACTAAAGCGACAACGATTAGCGCTGTAGCAGCCGCGACCGCAGCGACCACAAGCCAAGCACCTAAATGCTTTCGAGACGGGTCGTCCGATGCGTCTCCATCTCGCGGTCCTGCCTTGGGCAGCGGAGCCGTGTGCCATCCACGGCCGTCCCAATATAGGGTTCCGTTCCCACCGCTCGGGTCTGGATACCAGCCTGGAGGCAGCGGGCCCGGTAGACGTGCTCGCTCCTTGCCCTGGACCGGGCGTTTGATCGGCGCCTGCGCCGTCGGCGCCGCAGGGGCGGCAGCGCCACTTCCCGAAACTTGCTCCTTCAGCGCGTTCGCGAAGTCGCTACACGTTGCGAATCGGTATGTCCGGTCCTTTGCAAGAGCAGCCCGAAGAACGTGATCCAACGACCCGAGTTCAGGCCGCGCGTGCGCCAGACTCGGCGGGTCTGAATTGAGGTGCTTTCCAATCACTACAGCAGCATTCGAACCGTGAAAGGGTGGCGTTCCCGTAAGGAGATGGAAGGCGGTAGCAGCTAGTGAGTATTGATCCGCGCGGCTGTCCATGTCGTAGCCCATCAACTGCTCGGGAGCGGCGTAATCCACGGTCCCGACAGTCATGTTCGTATCTGTCAGGCCGCTGTTGTCATCGACGGTGCGGGCTATCCCAAAATCGGTCAAGAGTATTCGTTGCGCGTCTTGGCCGTCCCTTTGAGTGAGCAGGATGTTGGATGGCTTCACGTCGCGATGGAGCAGACCCTTCTGGTGTGCATAGTCCAGCGCGGCGCCAACTGCTGAGATGACCTCGGCAACCATTTCGGCCGGCATACCAGCGGGGTACTTCCTGCGAAGGAGACTGGCCGCATCTTCGCCGTCGACGAAATCCATCGAGATCCAGAGCTGACCCTCATGCTCACCGCGGTCATGGACGCCCACGATGTGCGGATGCCACAACGTCGATGCCAGGTCGGCTTCCCGAAGGAATCGCTCTCGGAAGTTCGCGTCAGCCGTGACGTCACCGGCCAGCAGCTTGATGGCGTCATGTCGAGGCAATCGCGGATGTCGTGCGAGGTAAACCTCGCCCATCCCGCCGGCGCCCAGTCGCCGGACTACCGTATATCCGGCGAACTTCTGCCCCTCCCCCAGTGACATGTCAGGATCGTACCGAACGCGTTACAGCAAACGTGAAGACTCGTGAACGTCGTCACGGCTATGGCACCGTGGCTAGCGCGGTCCATCAACCTCGTATGTGCCAGCCTCATCCCGGAAAACGACCCGTACCTGGCGCGAGGCACCGTTGACAGTGACGTCGCAGGCGAAGGCGTTTCCTTTTCCCACTTCCGGATCCTCGCCGCCGTTACAGCGGACCGCGGTGACCCGGTTTGCACCGTAGCCGTTGATCGGGTCGCTGAGTATCTGCACAACCCCGGCCTCAGCCTTTCGAACGTCCAAGACTGTGCCGCCTTCGAAGTATCCGAAGTAGAGAAGCGCAACGGCCAGTACTACCGCTTCGAACGCAATGATCGCGGCTCCTGCCAAGAGCAAGGTTCGGCGAGGGAAACGCCGCGTTGGGCTAGGACTCGGCCTTGGCGGCGGTGGAGCTGGGGGGCTCTCCTGTCTTGGGGGCGTTGGAACCCGGGGGCGCTCGTGATGAGGCGGCTGGGGCGGCGGTCGGCCCCGAAGCGGTGCACCGTCGGGGCGCGCCCACCACGGTTGGCCCGCAGGCACGGTCATGAATCCACTCTCGTCATGCTGGGCCTATGCGAATCGCTGGAAGCACTCATCGACCTCACTCGAGAGACCCAACCGGTAAGCAAGGATGCGCGTGAACCCAGCCGGCGCGGGCCGTCCGTTCGCATCGCTCGCGACAACTGGATTAGTCAAGAGCCCAGACACCGCTTCGTCTGCGTCACCAGGCGACAACACGAAGTCGAATCCGGCCTCGTCGGTCATTCGTCCCTGTGCCACCCCTGTAAGGCAAGCCGTTCGAAGCGCGGCAATAGGAGTGTCGAGTCTGACACCTCGCTCCTGTTGTACCGCCAACGCATACCGGGAGGTCACCATGGAGAGCGCAGTGTTATCACCTTGAACCAACACACCGTCATCGTCCTCGTTCTTGGGTTCGCCCACCTCCTGGAGCGCTGGCAGGTCGACGTGAATCACGTTGTCTGCGGGGCAGTATGACGTCGGTGTCGTCACCTGAGCAGATGAGCAGCCGAGCTGCTCGATAGTTAACCTGGGCTTACTACTCGGTTGGAAAATCTCGGCCAACACCCGCATGAGCTGAGTCAGCGTGTCCTGATCGATCGGGCTGTCGAGCACTGGTTCGCCCCAGGAGTCGTAGCTGAACTGTTGTGGGAGATCACCCCGTCGCTTCTCGATCTCGGCGAGATCGATGGCGGCGCACTGGTCGGCGCCCCCGGTGAAGCCCATCTGGAAAGCGCTCACTCGATCGAGCGCCGTCCCATGTGAATCACCGGCTGCGTCGGACATGACCGGGTCGCGGATATAGATAAGCCCAGCGAGTACCCGGTTGAGCCCGTCACCGGTGCTCAGAGTGAAACGATGCGACTCACCCGCCGCGACCGAATGCATGTACACGCCGGCGAAACAGTCGGCTTGCTGTTCTTTCACCAGCACATCCGTATCGAGGTCAACCAAACCAGCCATGTACTGCAGCGCATGCCCGTACTCGTGCGCGAGTATTCCGACGACACCCATTTCTCCGAAGTACTCACGAGCGACAGGCACAAGCACACCGCGATCCCACGCGATGGACTCGCTGAGAACGCAGTACGTTGCATTCGCTATGCGGAAAGTGTCATGCAGGCAAAACATCGGGCTACCTGGATCCTCGGAGTCGTAGGAAACCAGACTGCCTACCGGCTCGAACTGGCCGGGAAGGTACTTCGAGTAGCGTGCCTGCCAAAACTCCTCGATATCGTTCACCGCTAACAGCGCCAGGCGGTCCGCTGCACCTCGGTCTGTGTTTTCGACTGTGCCTATCGGTTGTGGTGAGTTGGCCCTTACGCCACTCGGACCTTCCTCGACCGGCAGCCCGCCTACTCGTTCAGGATTGAAAAGCATCGACGTTGCGCGACCATTCACTTTGGTGGGCGCCGAGCATCCAACCAGCACCAAGAGCATCACGGTGGCGAATACGAGCCGGTGCATATTATCGCGCGATTATCGGCGCCGATATGCGCGCGTTGTCGACGAAGGCAACATGGCTGACAGCCATGCATCGTGCGGCGTTCCTGATCCAGATCACGGCTCTCTCCTGTCGCTTGATGCCCTAGCCACTTTGCCGTGAGATTCGCCTCCAAGCTCGTGAATCCTTCAACCGAACGGTGAGGCTTTGCTACACCTGCATGGGTACCCACTACTAGCGACTCTCGCTAGCCGCTCGGGCATGACGTGGAAGCCGCAGCGGAATGCAGGGTCATGAGGAGGAGCCGGTGTGGCAATAGGGGGTCCGCGCGTTGGGCAGATGTTCGGTCACTACAAAATCACCGACCTACTGGGCCGCGGGGGGATGGGAGAGGTCTATCGAGCGGAGGACACCAAGAAGGGCCGGGTCGTCGCGCTAAAGATCCTCGCCGAACAGTACTGGCAAGACGAAAGATTCCGAAGCCGTTTTCAGCGGGAGTCGCGTGCGGCTGCAATCCTTCAAGAGCCTCACGTCATCCCCATTCACGACTGGGGCGAAATCGACGGTCACCCTTACATCGACATGCGTCTGGTCGACGGCCAGACCTTAGAGCAACTCCTTCGCAATGGGCCGCTCGATCCTGCAAGAGCGGCGTTTCTTATAAGCGGGGTTGCAGCAGCGCTCGACGCGGCTCACGCCGCTGGCTTGATTCACCGAGATGTCAAACCGCAGAACATCATCGTCACTCCCTCTGATTTTCCTTACCTGGTGGACTTCGGGATAGCTGAGGCCAAGGGCGATAGCGGTTTGACTACTACCGGTATGCAGATTGGCACCTTCGACTACATGGCGCCAGAGCGGTTCCGAGACCAAGGGGTCACACCTGCGGCAGACGTGTACTCACTAGCGTGCGTGCTCTACGAATGTTTAACCGGCGATGAGCCGTTTCCGCGGGCCAGCCTTGAGCAGATGATGTCGGCACACCTGATGTCTCCGCCACCGAGGCCGAGTGTGGCCAATCGCGCTGTCCCCACCGCGTTCGATGAAGTAATCACCCGCGGAATGGCGAAAGAACCAGACGACCGCTATGGAAGCTGCGGGGCGCTGGGCCGAGCGGCCCAGCGAGCCTTGGGATCCGACAGCGTCATCGCCGCGGCATCGGCCGCCACGATGCATGCGTCGGCCTTCCAGAGTGGTGGCCACGACGGTCGAGCCGCGGATCCTCCAACCGACATCGCGGTTCCCACCGCGGCGACCGCATCCAGCACGGCCAACCGACAGTGGCTAGCACCCGCGGCGATTGCTGTCGTCGCAGCGCTGCTGCTGGGTGGCATTGGAGTCGTGATCGGCCTCCTGGCCGGCCGCGGGTCTAACGCGCCGATCGCAGCGGCTCCGGACACCGCTGACCGAACCGAACGGCAGACGGACGCCCGAACGGCGCAGCCCACCCCGTCGGTGCAGCCTCCTCGCCCTGTGGGAAATCCGCTCGGGGTTGGAGCACCGCCTCCGCCAGCGGTGGTCGGGTTCGACTCAAGTAGGAACCCGCAGAGTTGTGAAGACGATTACTACCTCACCGATCGGTCTGGGGCCGGAACTCATTCGCGCCGCGGTTCCGCCGAAACATCCTGCTTTTTCGCCCAGAGCGTGCTGACCGCCTATTGGACAACGTACAACGAGGCGAGCCGCGAGCCTCGTGAAGTATTGGCTCCGGGCGCTGTCGACTGCCGAACGGTTCTCGGCCCCGGATCTGGCTGTGCAGGACCGAATTTCGTGATGCACTGCGCTGCCCACCCCGGTGACGCGTACATAACGTGCACCGGCGGCAGGAAGGCCGTCGTCTACCTCTATTAGAGGCAATTGCCTGTCGGTAGCAGGCCTGCATGCTGACTTAGCCATTCGGCGACTTGGGTCAAGACCGTGGCGCCATCGTCGAAAGAACCAGAATCAGGTTCTGCAGCCACGGTCACAACAGCGGAACCGCCAGGAGTTGGTATTACGCCCATCTGGCGAACGACGTATTCGCCGGTCTCCGACGGTCCCCAACCACCCTTATATTCGGCTCCCGGGATACTCCCCAGTCCCCAGCTCTGGCTTGGTCCGATCTGGCTCATCAATGCCAGGACCGGTTCGTTGCGGGCGTCGCAGACAGCCGAGGATAGAAACAAAGCTTGATCTGCGAGAGACCACTGTGTCTGCCCGAAAGCGGTGAACTCAGGTCTTACCTTTACCGACTCAACGACGGTGGGATCACCGGCCGCGGCGAGGACTTCCTGCACCTTCTGAGCCGCAGTGGCCGGATCGCCGAGGCTCTGCCAGATGGACTCAGCTGCGGCGTTATCCGACTGTGTAATCGCCGCGCGCATCGCGTCGCTCACCGTCGGCGGATCAGTCGCCCGCAGCCCAGCGATCACGAGGGGCACTTTGATGGTGGACCAAGCCGGGCCGACGCTCCACTCGCCAGCAGCCACCGGCGGGGGTCCCTCCCCGACTGGATGGACAACGATGCCTAGGTCGGCCGGTAACTCCGCCGCTAGCGCCTCGAACTCAGTTGCAAACCGGTCATTGCTGCCGTCGGGTGAGGCGTCGGGTTCAGCCGTCGATGGATGCGCTGCGGGGAGTTGAATGGGTGTCGGCTTCGGCAACGCCGTGCCGCTGCGCTCAACCGACGCTGAGCCGATTGACAGTTGCCGACCCAGCACCGCGCCACCCGCCACGATGGCAAGAGCGACTAGGAAAATCAGCCCGGCATACAGCGGTGAAATCCTCGAACGTCGCTCCGGCGCCCGTGTATGACGCGGTATTTGACGATCGGGGCGCGACTCTCTGGTCATTGACTTCAGTATTCCTCTGAAGACGCCAGAGTCTTTGCAGCAACGCGGTTAGCTGTGGACAAGAGGGCCGACCTGCGCGATTTGTGTACGAAAACGAGCGCTCAGCGCTCCCGAACGTGCACAAATCGCCCGTTAGCGGGCGGCGGAGCCGTACTCCAGCGCGGGTTCGGCCGAGTCGACCTTGCCGTTGCTCGAGATCGTCAGCAGGCCGGGCTGCACGTCGTAGCGCGCGCCGTCCGCCGGATTGGTGGCGACGAAGCCGCCGCCCATCTGCTGCGCGTTGAGCTGGACGTTCGCGCCGTCGCGCAGACGCTCGCCGCGGTACTGGTACGTGCCCTGGCCGGTCTCGCAGATCACCGCCAGCGACTGGGACGTGCGGATCGCCGCGACCGGCGTGCTGCCCGATTCGCAACGCGTGGTGTGCCCGATGAACCCCTGCGAATCGGTGCCCGAGACGCCGGGGATCGGCGGTCCGCTGGTGGTCGGGGTCGGGCTCGTCGTCGTGGTGGTCGACGGTGTGGTCGTCTCCGTCGTGGACGGGGCCGTCGTCTCGGTCGTGGACGACGGCGGCGCGGCCAGCCGCGTCTGCGGCGCCGAACCGCCATCGTTGTTGCTGAATGCCAGGACAATGGCCAGCACTATCGCCACCGTAAACAGCGCGATCGTCGCCGCCACCAGGCCGATCTGCGTCGGGGTGAACCGCTTGCGGTTCGCCGGTGGCGGGGGCAGCGGCGCGTACGCCGGCTGATGGCGGGTGCTCACCGGGTTGGGGTCGACCGCCGAGAACTGGCGCGTCGACGGTGGCGGCGGCGGAGGCGGCGCCATCGGAGTGGTGGGTGGCGCCTGCTCCGTTGCGGCTGCCGCGGCCCTGGCGAGCTCCCCGGCCCTCGCGAACCGGTCGGTGGGCTTCTTGGCCATGCCGCGCTCGATGACCTCGTCGAACGCCCGGCTGATCCCGCGCCGCATGATGCTCGGCCGCGGCGGCGGCGAGAACAGATGCGCGCCCATGATCTCGCGCAGATCGCCGGAGTCGTACGGCGCACGACCGGTCAGGCATTCGTAGAGCAGGCAGGTCAGCGAGTAGATGTCGGAGGCCGGGCCGCCGCGCTCGCCGCTGATGCGTTCGGGCGCCATGTACGCGCACGACCCGATCACCAGGCCGGTCTTGGTCACCGTCGCTTCGCCGCCGCCGTGGGCGATGCCGAAGTCGACGAGATAGACGAAGTCGTCGTGGGTCAGCAGCACGTTTTCGGGCTTGATGTCGCGGTGCACCAGCCCGTTCGAATGCGCAGCGTCCAGCGCGGACGCCACTTGCGTGATGATGGACACTGCCCGCGTCGCCGGCAACGGGCCGTTGGTCCGCAGCAGCTCCTTGAGGCTGGCCCCCTCGACCAGGCGCATGTCGATGTACAGCACACCGTCGATATCGCCGAAGTCGTGAACGGGGATGACGTGCGGTTCCTGCAGGCGCGCTGCGACGCGGGACTCGCGTCGGAAGCGTTCCTGAAAGTTGGGGTCCGCCGCCATATCCGGACGTAGCAGCTTGATGGCCACGGTCCGTTCCCTTGCGGTGTCCCACGCGCGGTAGACCTCGCCCATGCCGCCGACGCCGATCAGAGACTTCAGCTCATACGGCCCGAATCGCGTGCCCAGACGGGAACCGCCCTTCGGGGAGCTCACATGCCATCCTTTCTCTTCTCGACACCAGCGCAGCAACCAGTGGTGTTCCCGCAACGCCGTCTTACGTAACCCGCTCCCCGCAGCGGGTATCGCCGGCGACTCCGATGTCGCAGCAGCACAGGCGATTTCCTCAGTGCGCCAGGTTACCGGCTATTTCGTTTCGCGGTGAATGCGACGGTCACAGCGTCGGCGACCCTCATCGAGCCCATCAGCATGGAGTACGGCTTGAGACCGAAGTCAGAGTGCCGCACCTCGGTTTCGGATGACATGCGCCACACACCGCCGATGTCCTGCACGGTCAGGTCGACGACCTGGTCGCGCGCCTTGCCGTTGATCTGCAGCGTGCCGGTCAGACGGTATCCGTCGCTGGTCTTCTCGATGCCGCTGGTTTCGAACTCGATTCGCGGAAACCGCTTCGCATTCAGTACTTTCAGCGCGTTCGATCGCGCGAGCGCCTTCTCCGGACCCGTCAGCGGCGTCATGCCACCCTCGCCGCTGCGCACCTCGAGCGAGTCGACCTCCGCGGTGAGCGTCACCCCGGCGGGTTCGCCGTCGGACCATGCGGCCGTGGCATGCCAGGAGTTCACGGCGATGGTCAGGCGGTGACCCATCTTTGCCGCACGGCCTTCGACGCCGGTGCGGATCGTCAACTCACCGTCGGACTGATCCAGGTTCCACGTTTGCGGGGGCATGCCGTCCATTGTGCGGAGGACCCGTTCGACTTGTGACTCTCGGCGTCCCGGGGAGGCCTTTCGTCACTGTCTGCGGTGTGTGGCCAAACGCCAGACTCAGCCGTGAAGACAGCGGAAGGACGCCAGCGATGACCACAGTCACATGCCCGGAATGCGGCGAGAGCGTTGACGAGAAAGAGATTCAATGGGTGACGAACGCCGAAGGCGGCGTCATGTATCGCCTGCCCTGTGAGCACATGGTCGTCGGCACCTTCAAGGACGGCGCCACGACCTACGGTCCAGAACACGTGGGGCTGGACTTCTCGAGGCCCAAGCATCACCACCAGCATTACCATCTCACCGACGAGCTTCAGAAGATCCTCGGCCGCGAACCACACGAGGAGTGACACCCGCGGCCGTTTCACCAGGCCCGGCACGGGTACCTGCGTGCAATGGAGTCAGCCCACTTCACCGGTATCACCGTGTCCGTCGATGGCACCGAACACTCCGTGACCGTCGACAACCGCGTCACCCTGCTCGACCTGCTCCGCGAACACCTCGGCGTCACCGCGCCCAAGAAGGGCTGCGACCACGGTCAGTGCGGATCCTGCACGGTTCTGCTGGACGGTCGCCGCGCCACCACCTGCCTGGCATTCGCGGTCGCGCACGACGGCGCCGAGATCGTCACCGCGTCCGGCCTCGGTGACGGCGACGCACTCCACCCGGTCGCCCAGTCCTTCCTCGACCACGACGGCTTCCAGTGCGGGTACTGCACGCCCGGTCAGATCTGCTCGGCCGTCGGCATGCTCGACGAAGTCAAGGCCGGCCAGCCCAGCGTCGTCACCGCGGAGCTCGAACAGGCGCCCGAACTGTCCCATGACGAGATCCGCGAACGGATGAGCGGCAACCTCTGCCGTTGCGCCGCCTACCCCAACATCGTCGCCGCCATCAGCGAGGCCGCACGATGATCCCCTTCGACTACCACCGCGCCACCAGCGTGCAGGACGCCGTCACCGCCGTCGCCGATCGTCCCGACGCCGTGTTCCTCGCCGGCGGCACCAACCTCGTCGACCACATGAAGCTCGGCATCCTCGAGCCATCCCTCGTCGTGGACGTCGGCCACCTGCCCCTCACCGACGTCGACCAGCTTCCCGACGGGACCCTGCGCGTCGGCGCCGACGTCCGCAACAGCGATCTGGCCGCGCACCCCGTCGTGCGCAGCCGCTATCCGGTGCTCGCCCGCGCGCTGCTGTCGGCCGCCTCGGGCCAGTTGCGCAACCTCGCCACCACTGCGGGAAACCTGTTGCAGCGCACGCGATGCGTCTACTTCCAGGACGTCACCACACCGTGCAACAAACGCAATCCCGGTGACGGTTGTTCGGCGATCGGCGGCTACGTCCGCTACCACGCGATCCTCGGCGCCTCCGAACACTGTGTGGCGGTACACCCTTCGGATATGGCCGTCGCGATGGCCGCCCTCGACGCAACGGTGGTGTTCGTTGACGGCTCCGGCGAGCACCGTGTCCCCCTGACCGAGTTTCACCGGCTGCCCGGTGACCGCCCCGAGCGCGACACCGAACTGCCGCCGGGCGCGCTGATCACCGCGGTCGAGATTCCGCCGCCACCGTCGGGTGCTCGGTCGACATACCGCAAGGTGCGCGACCGCGCGTCGTACGCGTTCGCGTTGACGTCCGTCGCCGCGGAGCTCGTCGTCGACGGCGGTTCCGTGACGAGCGCCCGCATCGCGCTCGGCGGCGTCGCGCACAAACCGTGGCGCGCCCGTCGCGCCGAAGAGACGCTCGTCGGCGCGCTCGCCACCGAGGACATGTTCCTGAGAGCGGCGGACGCCGAGCTGACACAAGCGGAGCCGTTGCCCGGCAACGAGTTCAAGGTCGGACTCACGCGCGGCGCCATCGTCGCCACGCTCACCGCGCTGACGAACGGGGCGCAGTGATGACCGCGCTGGAACCCCGCATCGTCGGCACCCGTGTCACCCGCCTCGACGGCCCGGCCAAGGTCACCGGTACGGCGCCCTACGCGTTCGAGCATCGCGTCGACGCACCGCTGTACGTTCACCCTGTCCAATCGACGATCGCCAAGGGGCGCGTCACCGCAATGGACGCTTCGGCGGCCGAGGCGGTGGACGGCGTCACCGCCGTGCTGACGGTGTTCGACGCTCCGCGGCTTGCCGACGCGTCCGACGGTGACCTCACGATCCTGCAGGACGATCGGGTGGACTATCGCGGGCAGATCATCGGCGGTGTCATCGCAACGAGCGCCGAAACCGCGCACCACGCGGCGGGTCTCGTGCGGGTCTCTTACGACGCTGCTGACCACGATACGGAGATCCGCGGTGACCACCCAGGGCTGTACGCGCCCGAGCAGGTCAACCCGTCGTTTCCGACCGACACCTCCGAGGGCGACGTCGAGGCCGCGCTGCGCGAGGCGGCCATCACCGTCGACCAGACTTACACGACGCCGCACGAACACAACAACCCCATGGAGCCGCACGCCTGCATTGCCCAGTGGGACAACGACTCTCTCACCCTGTGGGATTCGACGCAGGGTGTGCACATCGCGCGCCAGCAGATGGCAATGATGTTCGGGCTGGACAAAGAGCAGGTGCGCGTGATCGCCAAGCACGTCGGCGGCGGATTCGGATCCAAGGGTGCACCGCATTCGCACAACACCCTCGTCGTGATGGCTGCACAACGTGCCGCGGGTCGCCCGGTCAAGCTTGCGCTGACGCGCCAGCAGATGTTCGACGTCGTCGGATACCGCACCCCGACGATCCAGCACATCCGCCTTGGGGCCGATCGTGACGGGAACATCACCGGCGTCAGCCACGAGGTGGTCGAGCAGACCGCGACGGTCAAGGAGTTCGCCGAGCAGACGGCGGTCCCGTCGCGCATGATGTACGTCGGCGCAAACCGCAAGACTTCGCACCGGCTGGCCAAACTCGATGTACCCGTGCCGTTCTGGATGCGTGCGCCGGGCGAGTGTCCGGGTACGTACGCGCTCGAGGTCGCGATGGACGAGCTGGCGGTGGAGTGTGGCGTCGATCCGATCGAGCTGCGCATCCGCAATGAGCCCGACGTCGACCCCGAGACCGGCAACCCGTGGTCGGACCGTCGGCTGGTCGAGTGCCTGTTGACAGGCGCCGACCGGTTCGGCTGGGCGCCGCGCGATCCGAAGCCCCGCAGCCGCAGCGACGGCGAATGGCTGATCGGGACGGGTGTGGCCTCGGCGGTGTATCCGGCGATGATCCAGCCCGGCAACAGTGCCCGTATCGAATGTGTTGCCCCGCAGCGCTATGCGGTACAGATCGGTGCCGTTGACATCGGCACCGGCACCTGGACCGCGTTGTCGCAGATCGCGGCGGACGCACTCGGATGCGAGTTGTCCGCGGTCGAGCTGCAGATCGGCGATACCGCACTGCCCGCCGCGTCGGTGGAGGGTGGTTCGTCGGGCATCAGCTCGTGGGGCCGCGCGATCGTGGCGGCCTCTCGACAATTCCGCCACGACCACGGCGAGGATCCGGAGGTCGGCACCGCGACGCTCACCGAGGCTCCGGAAAACGACGAGGCGCAGAAACATGCGATGTACTCGTTCGGTGCGCATTTCGCCGAGGTCCGTGTGAGCCGCTACACCAGCGAGATCCACTTGTCACGGATGCTCGGCGTGTTCTCGATCGGCAGGGCGATCAACCCGACCACGCTGCGATCACAGTTGATCGGTGGAATGACGATGGGCCTGTCGATGGCACTGCACGAGGAGAGCGTGCGCGATCACCGGTTCGGACACGTCGTCACCCGCGACCTCGCCACCTACCACATCAGCTCGCACGCCGACGTTCCCAACATCGACGCGATCTGGCTCGATGACGTTGACCCGCACTCGAATCCGATGGGATCACGCGGTGCCGGCGAGATCGGCATCGTCGGCTCGCCCGCCGCAGTCGTCAACGCCGTCTACCACGCCACCGGGGTTCGGGTGCGGGACCTGCCGGTGACGTGCGACGCGCTGCTGGGTCAGATCGGCGGGTAGGGCAGGCTGAACTCGTCGGCCAGCAGGCTCTGCACGATGATCATCGCCGCCTTCGATCCCGCGGCGATCGCCCCTGCGACGTAAGGCTGTTCGCTGCAGAGGTCGCCGGCGGCGAACACGCCGCTGGCCTCCGTGCGGTGGATCGGATCGATGCTGATGGTGTCGGCGGCCAGCGGGCCGGGTGTGCAGGCGGCGCCCAACTGGTCGGCGAGCTGTGAGCGTTGTTTGAGCGGCGCCTCGACGAGCAAGCCATCGCGGGCCAGTCGGTCGCCGTCGGCGAAGGCAACCGCGCTGAGTTGTCCGTCCTCGCTGAGCAATTCGACGACGCGTCGGTCGTCGATCGTGACGTTGGCGGCTTCCAGCACTTTCTTGTCGGTCGGTGACAGTTCGGTGCGCCCATCGGTGAGCAGAACGACGTCGTCGCTCCAGCCGCGCAGCATCAGTGCCGAGTGCATGGCCTCTTCACCGGCGGCCATGGTGGCGAGGCGCTTGTCGCGCATCTCCCAGCCGTGGCAGAACGGGCACTGGAACACCGAGGTGCCCCACAGCTCCGCGAGGCCGGGCAGGTCGGGTGGGCAGTACTGCATGCCGGTGGCGAGCAGGACGCGTTTGGTGAGGATCGGATCGCCATCGTCGGGTTCAAGAATGAAGCCGTCGTCGACGGGGTAGCCGCTGATGATCTTCCCGTGGCGGTACTCGACGCTGGGGTAGGCGGTCAGCTCGCGGCGCCCCTGGGCGTACAGCTCGGCGGGCGCACGCTGGTCGTAGCCGAGCAAGCCGCCGATGACGCTCGCGGCGCGGTTGCTCTGTTCGTCGGCGTCGATGACCACCGTGCGACGTCTCGCCCGTCCCAACACAAGGGCAGCGCTCAGCCCGGCGGCCCCTCCCCCGACTACGGCACATTCCCAATCCATGGCCCCATCGTTCCCGAGGCGGCGATCGTGAAACCTCAACGCCGATTCGCCGAGGTCAGGTGCCTGTGGCAGGCCCGTGCCGGTGTGCGCTGCCGCGAGCGCGGAGGCCGCAGCGGATCGGTCCAGCAAACTGATCATAGGGAAATCCCTGATTCCCGGGGGCCCGACTTTCCGTAACTTCTGTACCGGGCCAGCCGATCCGACGTCGTGCGTATCAGGTTCTAGTGCTGTCGGGGGGCACCTCAACACTGCCTTTCAGTGCAGGCGTCGGATCGGTGGCCACCTTGATGACCGTCGACGAACGAGGGGGGCACTGTGTGCCGCGGGAAGATGAAAAGACTGGCCGGGCGACATTCCGCCCCGCGCACGAACACTTGCGACGTGAAATGGCACGCCCAGTGAACGCCGGCTGGTTCCCTGATCCCGGCGGTCAGCCGGGGCAGCGCTACTACGACGGTCAGCGGTGGACTCAGCACTTCGCGCCCACGCCTCCGCCGAGCGTCGCAGCACCGTCAGCGGTGGCCGTGGCGGTGTCCTCTGGCGGAGGAGCAAACCATGCACTGCATCTCGTGCTGACGCTTCTGTCCTGCGGGCTCTGGCTCCCGATTTGGATCTTGTGCGCCATCTTCAGCGGATCGTCCGGTGCGTCGGTCGCGGTCGGCGGTGGTGCCGGCGGCGTGAACGTGAGCACTCGGTCGCGCACCCCACTCATCGTCGCGGGTGTGGTCCTCGGCCTCATAGTGCTCGGCAACATCGCCGAGCACCCGTGGTTGCTACTTGTACTGGTAGCCATGGCCGGCGTTGGTGGCTTCCTCTTCTGGAAACACAAGACTGCCGCGGATCTGAAGGCCCACGAGCTTCGCGAGCAGTATCGCCGCGACGTCCTAGCCGCGCGCGCCGATCACGAGACCAGGCTCTACGCGGAGGGCGATCCAGAGGGCGTCTACGGGCGCTACCCGCCGCCGCCGAACCTGTGACGCGGTAGCGGCGGATAGGGCTGCGAGTCGCGGTCCGGCGTGAGCGGGACCGCGGCGAGGCCGACGAGGAACGCGGTCAGGTGCCCGACTTCGGTGAACGTCGGCCGTGCGGCGGCGTTCCCGGCGAGCGCCAGCGTCGCGACAGCCTGGGCTCCGGGTCGCCACTGCTTGCGGGTATAGCCCGACAGCGCGCCGGCCACCCCGAGCACGAAGTAGCTCACCCCGACGTCGCGGGCGTTCTCGAGCCGCTGCGGCGCTCGGCCCTTCCGAATCAGCAGCCGCAGGTAGCTCTGCCCGACGTAGGTGCCGATGACGTGGGCGCAGAGGCCCACGAGAAGCCAACGCCACCAACGCAATCGTCGCTCCGCAGGCGCCACGACGGTGACGAACACCGGGACGTAGGGCCACCACCGGTGGTCGTCGAGCCAGAACAGGCTGGTGGTGAGCACCCGATGCGGTTCCGAGCGCAGGCGGCGCAGGTTCGTGGAGTTCCTGCGCTGGATCCGACGCGAACCCCGACGACCGGCCGAGCGCTGCACACGCGTCGTGACGAGCAGAACGAGCAGCCACACGAAACTCAACGGGGCGCCGGCGACGGCGCGGAGAAGCCGCACCCGCTGAGGTTAGCGCGGTTAGCCGCGGAGGCATGCGGGTAGGCGAGGCTCATTAGGAGCCGGTGATGACGACTGCAGACTCAGAGATCGACCTGGACGCCCTCGCGACCGACAACCACGGATACACCGTCAACGACGAGGACGAAGACGACCCGGTGCTGCTGGACCGTGACGGAAATCCGATCCAGACCTGGCGCGAGCGCTACCCGTACGACGAGCGGATGAGCCGCGACGAATACGAGCGCACCAAGCGGCGCCTGCAGATCGAACTGCTCAAGCTGCAGAACTGGAGCAAGCGCACCGGTGCGCGACACGTCATCGTGTTCGAGGGTCGGGACGCGGCGGGCAAGGGCGGCTCGATTCAACGGTTCATGGAGCACCTCAACCCCCGGGGCGCCCGCGTCGTCGCGCTGGAGAAGCCGACCGAAGAAGAGAAGTCGCAGTGGTACTTTCAGCGATACGTCAAACATCTGCCGACCGCCGGGGAGATGGTGCTCTTCGACCGCTCCTGGTACAACCGCGCCGGGGTGGAGCGGGTCATGGACTTCTGCACACCCGAACAACACGCCGAGTTCATGCGGCAGGCACCGGCATTCGAGGAGATGCTCGTCAACTCGGGACTGCATCTCACCAAGTTCTGGTTCTCGGTGTCACCCTCCGAGCAGAGGACGCGATTCGCGATCCGGCTCGTCGATCCGCTGCGGCAGTGGAAGTTCTCGTCGATGGACATGGAAGCGGTCAACCGGTGGGAGGCCTACACCCAGGCCAAAGAGGACATGTTCGTCGCCACCGACACCGACTACGCCCCGTGGATCGTGGTCAAGAGCAACGACAAGAAACGCGGCCGGATCAACGCGATGCGATACCTGTTGTCGCGCTTCGACTATGACGACAAGGACCACGAGGTGGTCGGCGAGCCCGATCCGCTGATCGTCGGGCGCGCGCTGGAGGATTGACGGCCAAACTCGTCGGACCCGGCCGCGACGGCGAACCACTCAACCCCGGACCCCTCGGCGAACACGCCGAATGGTGGTGGTATGACCACCCAGCATCAACTAGGTTTGAGACTCAAGTGCGCTGGCGCATCACATGATTCGTCTAGATGGTAAGAGTCTCATGCGCGTGTGAAGATCACCGCACGAACGCGGAACCGCGCTCGCGGTCCAAGAACGTCTCCGACTTGTTCTTCAAAGCGAAGATGTACACCAGCAGCGAGATCGCGATGCACACGGTCACGTAGCCGATGAACAGCGGCACCTGATCGCGGGCCTTGAGCGCCTGGTAGATCAGCGGCGCCGTACCGCCGAACATCGAGTTCGCCAACGCGTAGCCCACGCCCACGCCGAGCGCCCTCACGTGCACCGGGAAAAGCTCCGACTTGACCAGCGCATTGATCGAGGTGTAGCCGGTGAGGATGATGTACCCGACGGCCACCAGCAGGAAAGATGTGAGCGGAGAACGTGTTTCGGGCAGGTAGGTGATCAGGACGTAGGTGTAGACCAGGCCGCCGAAGCCGAACCACAGCAGCAGCGGCTTGCGTCCGACCTTGTCGCTGATCATCCCCCCGACCGGCTGCAGCAGCATCAGGAAGATGAGCCCGATCAGGTTGATCCAGGTGCCCGTCATCCCCTCGCCCTTGTACGCCGTCTTCACGATCGCGGGCGCGTTGACGCTGTAGGTGTAGAACGCGACGGTGCCGCCCATCGTGATCAGGAAGCAGATCAGCAGCGGCTTCCAGTAGCGGGTGAACAACTCGCGTATCGACCCGGCACCCTTGTCCTCGCCGGACTTCGTCGCCTCGATGACGTCCTCGCTGAGCGATTCGTCCATCGTGCGCCGCAGCCAGAACACCACGACCGCCGCGACACCGCCGATCGCGAAACCGATGCGCCAGCCGAAGTCGTGCAACTGGTCTTCGTCGAGGACCGCGTCAAGCACCAGCAGCGTGAACTGCGCCAGCACGTGGCCGCCCACCAGCGTCACGTACTGGAACGACGAGAAGAAGCCGCGGCGCTCGCGGGTCGCCGCCTCCGACATGTATGTCGCCGAGGTCCCGTACTCGCCTCCGGTCGCGAACCCCTGCACCAGGCGCGCGAGCACCAGCACGATCGGCGCCGCCATCCCGATCGTCGCCTGCGACGGCACCAGCGCGATCACCATGGAGCACAGCGCCATCAGCGATACGCTGACCGTCAGCGCGGCGCGTCTGCCCCGCCGGTCGGCGAAGCGCCCGAAGAACCACGACCCGACCGGCCGCATCACGAACGTCACCGCGAAGATCGCGTACACGTACACCGTCGAGTTCTTCTCGGACTCGGCGAAGAACTGCCCTTCGAAGTACGAGGCGAACACCGTATAGATGTAGACGTCGTACCACTCGACGAGGTTGCCCAGCGAGCCGCGGATCGTGTTCCAGATCGCCCGCCGGGTTTCCGCGGCTGTCGACCGCGGCGGTTCCGCTTGGGTTGTCGTGGCCATCGTCAACCTCCCACCGAGCCGGGTGCCCGGGCCACCCTATCCGCGAGCAGAAGCAAACTCGCCCATTTTCACGCGTTTTCGGACAGGTTTGCGTTTGCTCGGCGGGAAGAATCTCGGCGGGAGGAATCGAGGCGCTCGCGTTGCGGGACCACGACGTACTTGGGGTCCTGCGTCGACGCCACGCCGGCCTCGAACACCCCGAACCGCTGCAGTGCGCTGCCGACAAGCAGCGCTGCCCCCGACGCGACCATCGTCGCGCGGTTCCGCCCCAGCGCCGCGCCCACAGCTCCGCCGACGGTCAGCGCCTCCGACAGTTGGCGCAAACGATGTGGACGCCCGGTCGTGTACGCCTCGCCCTCGACGCCCAGCCGCCGCTCCATCGTCCGCGACGCCGCGACTTCCATACCCGCGCCCAAGACTGCCATCCGTCGGGCCGGACCGCTCTCGCCGTAGGGCGCCAGCATCATCCCCAGGCCGGCACCGCTGGCCGCCGCCGAACCCGTGAACACGAACGGCAGATACGGGTGCGCCTCTCGCCAGGCCGGAACCGCCGTCTGCGACAACAGGACTGCCGTATACGACGCCACTCCCGGCGCCGTCGCCGCCGCCCACAACCCGGCCGGTCGCGCTACCCAGTCGACCAGCCTGCCCAACGCCGTGCGCCGCAGTCGCCGCGGCATCAGCTCCGCCACCGCGATCACACCCGAGCCCGGGCCGTACGCCGAGAGGATCCAAGTGCCCATGCTCATCGGCGAACTCGGCTTGGCCACCCGCAGCATGTGGTGGAACCGCTCCGGCCGGCCGAGGTCGGCGATCAGGAAGTACAGGCTCGCCAAAATGCTGACCAGCGAACCGATTCGGGTCACCTTGCACAGCTGCGTGCGTCCTGTCAGGTCCGCGCCGGCCGCGAGCATCGCCGATCCCGCGGAGAGCCCGCCACAGAACAGGTACGCCGCGATCATCCAATTCCACACCGGGCTCTTGAGGATCTGCCTGCCGTAGTAGGACCGGAACTCGGCCTTGGGCACGTTGAGTTGCTCGCGGGGCATCAGCGTCGCCTCCCCAAGAACGACGACATCGCGATGCCGATCAGCGCCGACGCCGCCATGCCCGCATAGCGCCACATCGCCCCGGCGTCGCGGGTCGGCACCACCGGATCGGGCGGCAACCCGTACACCTCCGGCTCGTCGAGCAGGAGGAAGAACGCACCGTCGCCGCCGACACCGTCGTTCGGGTCTTCGCCGTACAGCCGCGCCTCGGTGATGCCGCGTTCGTGTAACTCGTTGACGCGCAGCGCGGCTCGTTCACGCAGCTCGTCGAGGACGCCGAACTGGATGGAGTCCGTCGGGCACGCCTTCGCGCAGGCCGGTTCGAGCCCGTCGCGCAGGCGGTCGTAGCACAGCGTGCACTTCCACGCGCGACCGTCGCCCTCGCGCCGCTCGATCACACCGTACGGGCATCCCGACACGCAGTAGCCGCAGCCGTTGCAGATGTCCTGCTGCACAACGACGGTCCCGAATTCGGTGCGGAACAGCGCACCCGTCGGGCACACGTCGAGGCATCCGGCGTGGGTGCAGTGCTTGCAGACGTCGCTGCTCATCAACCAGCGAAAATCCTGACGGGTCTCGGCGCTCATCGTGTCGCCCGGCCGCTCGAAGCCCGGCATGCCGAGGTCGACACGCTCGCGTGATGGCTGCTCGATGAACGCCACATGGCGCCACGAGTTCGCGCCCAGTTCGCCGGTGTTGTCGAACGACATGCCCAGCAGGTTGAACCCGTCCCCGTCCCCAGAGATGGGGACCTCGTTCCACTCCTTGCACGCGACCTCGCACGCCTTGCAGCCGATGCACACCGACGTGTCGGTGAAAAAGCCCGTCCGCGGCGGGTGTTCGCCGTATCCCGCGTCGGCGGCCACATCGTCGAGCGGACCGTAGAAACTGTTGTTGCTCATGGCGTCTCCTCGGTGTGATCGGCCGACGCCGAGGTCGTGTCCAGGTTGGTACCGGTCTCGGGGGTGATGCGCGCCCGCTCGCGGTACATCGCGATGTACTGCAGCAGCGCCGCACCCCTGGGCCGGCGTCCAGGCTGGATGTCGCACGTCGCGACCTTGCTCTCCTGGATGAACACGTTCGGATCGGCGACCACCCCGAGCAGGTCGTTGACTACGTCGCCGTCGATCAACCCGACGTTGCCCCAGTGGTACGGCATCCACACCTGGTGCACCACCCGGTCCTCGACGCGCAGCGGCCGCATCCGGTCCGTCACGAACACCCGCGCGTCGACCGCCGACCGGCTGGTCACCACGTGCGCCCAATCCATATGCGTCAGACCGCGTTCGACGGCCAGTTCCGGGGACACCTCGACGAACAGCCCCGGCTGCAGCTCGCTGAGGTACGGCAACTGGCGGCTCATGCCGCCAGCGGTGTGGTGCTCGGTCAACCGGGCCGCGGTGAAGATGAACGGGAACACCTCGCCGTGCAACTCGGGTGGCGACGGGTTCGACGGGTTGTCCGCGCGCCCGTACACCTTGCGCGCCGGGTTGCCCTGCTGTTTGTAGAACGCGTTCGCCATCGGCGACTCGTGCGGCTCGTAATGCGTGGGCAGCGGTCCGTCGAGCACACCGTTGGGAGCGAACAGCCACGCCTTGCCGTCGGCCTGCATGACGAACGCGTCGTCGCCGCGCAGCGCCTCGACACCGACTGCGTCCGTGGGGGGTTCGTAGTCCGGCGGTTTGGTCTTCTCGAAGTCGGGGACGTCGTAACCCGTCCACTCCCCCTTGTCGGCGTCCCACCAGATGAGTTTCTTGCGCTCGCTCCACGGCCTGCCCTGCGGGTCGGCCGAGGCGCGGTTGTAGAGCACGCGACGGTTCATCGGCCACACCCAGCCCCACTGGGCGTCGTCGTGCGGTTCACGTCGCGCCGCCTGGTTGACCTCGTCGGCGTACACGCCGCTGTAGATCCAGCAGCCGCACATCGTGGACCCGTCGGCCTTCAGCGACAGGTAGTTGTCGACGGCGCGGCCCGTGGTCAGATCCACGCCGCTGATGCGCCGAAGCACGTCGTCGGCCGACGGCTCGTCACCGTCCATCCGGTAATCCCAGGACAGGTCCAGCAGCGGGCGGTCACGCTCATCCGTTGAGCCGGCGAGCTTTTCGCGCAGGATCCGGCCGAGGTGGTAGAAGAACCACAGCTCTGAGCGGGCGTCGCCGGTCGGCTCGACCGCTTGTTCGCGCCACTGCAGCTTGCGTTGAGTCTGGGTGAACGTGCCCGACTTCTCGACATGCGATGCGGCCGGGAACAGGAACACCTCGGTGCGACACGTCTCCGGGCTGATCTCCCCGGTTTCGATCTCGGGGGCCGACTTCCAGAACGTCGCGCTCTCGATCTCGACGAGGTCGCGCACCACCAGCCAGTCGAGGTTGGCCATGCCGAGGCGTTGCAGCCGCCCGTGTGCCGATCCGACGGCGGGGTTCTGGCCGAGCAGGAAGTAGCCGAACACCTTGCCGTCGACCATGTCCATCACCGTGCGGTAGGTGCCGTGGTCACCGTTGATGCGGGGCATGTAGTCGAAGCAGAAGTCGTTGTCCGCTGTCGCGTGTTCGCCCCAGTACTCCTTGAGTAGCGACACCATGTAAGCATCGGCGTTGTGCCAGAAGCCCTTTTGGTTGCGGCTCTTGATGTCGTCGAGGTAGTCGGCCAGCGACTCCTGACCGGCGTGAGGCATCGCGAGGTAGCCGGGCAGCAGGTTGAAGAGCGTCGGCACGTCGGTCGAACCCTGGATGCTGGCGTGCCCGCGCAGCGCGAACACCCCTCCTCCGGGGCGGCCGATGTTGCCGAGCAGCAGTTGGATGATCGCGCCGGCGCGGATGAACTGTGCGCCCATCGTGTGCTGGGTCCACCCGACGCTGTAGACCAGCGCGGCGGTGCGCTCGCGTCCGGAATTCTCGGTCCACGCGCGCGCGATGTCGAGGAAGTCCGACGCCGGGACGCCGCACACGCGCTCCACCATCTCCGGTGTGTAGCGGGCGTAGTGCCGCTTGAGGATCTGGTAGACGCAACGCGGATGTTTCAGCGTCGGGTCGCTCGGGATTTGGCCCGCCCCGCCCTCGACCGGCGGTCCGCCGGAACCACTTTCGTCGGCCGCGGCGTGCTCTTTGGCCTCGGCGCCACCGCTCTCGGGGTCGGTGCTCTCGTACTGCCACGTCGACGGGTCGTACGAGGCGGTCTCGTCGTCGTAGCCGGAGAACAGGCCGTCGAGGTCCTCGGCGTCCTGGAACCGTTCGTCCACGATGAACGCGGCGTTGGTGTACGCCGTGACGTACTCGCGGAAGTCGAGGTCGTTGCTCAGGATGTAGTTGATGACACCGCCGAGGAACGCGATGTCACTGCCGGCCCGCAACGTGAGATGCCGGTCGGCCAGCGCGCTGGTGCGGGTGAACCGCGGGTCGATGTGGACGACCTTGGCGCCGCGGGCCTTGGCCTCGACCACCCACTGGAAGCCGACCGGATGGGCTTCGGCCATGTTCGAACCCATGATCACGATGAAGTCCGCATTGGCGAGGTCTTGCTGGTAGTCCGTCGCCCCGCCGCGACCGAAGGAGGCTCCCAGACCGGGAACCGTGGCGCTGTGTCAAATACGCGCCTGGTTCTCGATCTGTAGGGCGCCCAGCGCGGTGAAAAGCTTCTTGATCAGGTAGTTCTCTTCGTTGTCCAGCGTCGCGCCGCCCAGGCTGGCGATGCCCATGGTGCGGCGCAACGTGTTGCGGTCCGCGTCGAACTGCTCCCAACCCTTCTCGCGCGCGTCGAGAACCCGGTCGGCGACCATGTTCATCGCGGTGTCGAGATCGATCTCCTGCCACTCGGTGGCGTAGGGCGGGCGGTAGCGCACCTTGGTCAGCCGCTGCGGGCCGGTGACGAGCTGCTTGCTCGCGGAGCCCTTGGGGCACAGTCGACCTCGCGAGATCGGGCTGTCCGGGTTGCCCTCGATTTGGATGACCTTCTCGTCCTTGACGTAGACCTTCTGCGCGCATCCGACCGCGCAATACGGGCACACGGAGTGCGCGACCCGGTCGGCATCGGTGGTGCGCGGCGTCAGCGTCGACGAGCGCTTGGACTGGGCGGCGTGGCCACGTCCCAGCCGGTCCTCACCCGTGAGCTGCCGGTACACCGGCCACGACTGGAACAACCCTTTGAGGTCCACAGTGCCTCCCTTACCCGACGCGCCTCCCATCAAACCGTGAACACGGGCCTGTTGCCACGAAGCGAACTTATGTCGGCGTTGCGGCTCGTCAGGAGCGGTTTGCTGCGATCGCGCGTCGCCGTCGGATGACCGCCGTTCGCGCCACGGTGGTCGGAACCCGACGCGATCAAGGTTCGCACCCTCTATGGTGCTGCTGTGGCCGAAATCGACCGTCGCACCCTGATGATGATGACCGGAGTCGCCGCGCTCGGCGCGGCGCTACCCGTGCCGCTGGCGAACGCCTCGCCGCTTCGGCCCTCGCCGCCGGCGCAGCCGCCGCCCGATGCGGCCTCCGGCGGTTACCTCTTCGTGGACGAATTCGACGGCCCGGCGGGTTCCGCTCCCGACCCGGCGAAGTGGCTCGTCCAGAACTGGCAGGACGAGGTATGGCCCCCGGTAGTGGGGATTTACCGCGACGACCGCCGCAATGTGTTCGTCGACGGCAACTCCAACCTGGTGCTGTGTGCCACCCAAGAAGGCGACCAATACTTCAGCGGTAAGGTGCTGAGCCACTTCCGCGGCCAGATCGGCACGACGTGGGAAGCGCGCATCAAGCTCGACTGCATGCACCCCGGTCTTTGGCCGGCGTACTGGCTGCTGAACCAGGATCCGCTGCCCGATGGCGAGATCGACATCGTCGAGTACTACGGCAACGAGTCGTGGCCACCCGGAACCACCGTCCACGCCGCGTCCAACGGCAAGACGTGGGAGGGCATGTCGATCCCGCAGTTGGTGGATCCCGCATGGCACACCTGGCGTACCGAGTGGAGCGAGGACGGGTTCCGCTTCTGGCGTGATTACACCGACGGCGCCAAGCCGTACTTCACCGTTCCGGCCAAGCCGATTCCGGTTCACGGTCGGCCCGACGACCTGCGATGGCCGTTCGGTATCCCCGGGTACTGGTTGCAGGCGATCTTCAACCTGGCTGTCGGTGGTTCGGGTGGCGGCGACCCGCGTCGGGCGCCCTACCCGTCGGTCATGCTCGTCGACTACATCCGCGTCTGGTAGACGTGTCCGGCCGCGGCCGGCTCACGCGGCTCGAACCGCTGCTCGTCGGGATTCTCGGCGCCGTGGTGAGCCTCGCGGGCGCCGGACGCCCGTCGTTCTGGTACGACGAGGCCGCGACGATCTCGGCGTCCTACAGCCGCCCGCTGTCTGCGCTGTGGCAGATGCTCGGCGACGTCGACGCCGTGCACGGCCTGTACTACGTGCTGATGCACGGCTGGTTCACCATCGCGCCGCCGACGGAGTTCTGGTCGCGAGTGCCCAGCGGTCTGGCCGTCGGCGTGGCCGCGGCGGGAGTGGTGGTGCTGGGGCGGCAGCTCTCGTCACGCGGTGTCGGCCTGACGGCCGGTCTGGTGTGCGCGATCCTGCCCCGGGCGACGTGGGCGGGCATCGAGGCACGGCCGTACGCGCTGACGATGGTGCTCGCGGTGTGGCTGACCGTGACGTTGGTCTGGGCGTCCGGGCGCGAATCACGTTGGGCATGGGCGGGATACGGCGCTCTGCTGGCCGTGTCGATTCTATTCGACGTCTACCTGGCACTTCTGGTTCCCGCGCACGCGTTGTTCGTGCTGGTCTTCCGGCGACGACGCGCGGTGGTGCTGCCGTTTGCGATCGCGGCGGGCGTGGGCGTCGCGGTGATGGCGCCGTTCGTCAAGGTGGTCGCCGGGCAGGCGCAGCAGATCAGCTGGATCACGCCGATCGGCACGCGCACGTTCGAAGACGTTGCCGTTCAACAGTATTTCGACCGCAATCCGTATTTCGCGGCGTTGGCGGCGGTGGTGGCGCTGGCGGCGGTCGCAGTGTGGGCCTTCGTCAGGCGGGCCAGCGTCGGGGAGCGCGAAGCGGCCGTGCTGGCGGTCGCCTGGCTGGTGATCCCGACGGTGTTGATCGTCGCGTACTCGGCCGTGCGCGAACCGCTCTACACGCCGCGGTATCTGTGCTTCACCGCGCCCGCGATGGCGTTGCTGCTGGGCGTCTGCATCATGGCGGTGGCGCGTCGGGCGTGGATGGCGGCGGTCGTCGTGCTGGTGTTCGCACTCGTCGCTGCCCCCACTTTCATTGCCGTGCAACGCGGCCCGTATGCGAAATACGACATGGACTACAGCCAGGTGGCCGACCTGATCAGTGCGAAGGCCGCTGCGGGTGACTGCCTGCTGGTCAACGACACCGTCACCTTCCACCCGGCGCCGATGCGACCGCTGATGGCGGCACGTCCCGATGCCTACCTCCGCCTGGTCGACGTCAGCCTGTGGCAGCGCGCCGCCGACCGCCGCAACGTGTTCGACACCAACCTCATCCCGGAGGCGTCGGTCGGACCGCTCGAACACTGCGCCGTCGTCTGGATCATCACGCAGGCCGACCCGGGTGCCCCGGAACGCGAAGAGGGCGTGGCGATCCCCCCGGGTCCCCTGTTCGGCGGGACGCGAGCCTTTGCGGTCAGCCACGACATGGGCTTCCGGCTGGTCGAGCGGTGGCAGTTCAGCCTGGCGCAGGTGATCAGGTCGGAGCGCTGACCGTCGGCGCCGAGCGTACGGTTCTGTACGTAAACTCCCTGGACGGGGTGGAAGAAACCGTACGCTCGACGGGCTTCGGGAAGGAGCTGCGATGAGTACACCACTGGTGCCGCCGTTCACCCACGACACCGCCGTCGCCAAAGTCCGTGCCGCGGAGGACAACTGGAACACGCGCGATCCTGAGCGCGTGGCGCTGGGATACACGCCGGACAGTTGGTGGCGCAACCGGTCGACGTTCATCCAGGGGCGCGACCAGATCATCGAGTTCCTGACCGGCAAGTGGCGCCACGAGCTCGAGTATCGGCTGATCAAGGAGCTCTGGGCCTACGGCGACGACCGCATCGCCGTCCGGTTCGCTTACGAGTACCACGATGCGGAGGGGCGATGGTTCCGCGCGTACGGCAACGAGAACTGGGAGTTCGCCGCCGACGGGCTGATGAAGACGCGTCACGCCAGCATCAACGACGTGCCGATCAGTGAGGAGCAGCGGCTGTTCGGATGGGACCGGTCCGGTCCGCGACCGGCCGACCATCCTGGTCTCAGCGATTTGGGCTTGTGAGCCTGTCGCCGAGCGCTCACTCAGGTACAGATTTCGCGCCTCAGACCGTACAAGGATGAGCGCTCGCGGAACGGGTGTCAGAGCAGCGTGCGGGTGCCGTCGGCGCCGCGGCGGGTGACCTTGCGCGCGTCGAGGAGTTCGAGCAGTGGCACCGCGACCCGCCGGGTGGTGTTGAGCGCGCGCTTGGCCTCGGCGACCGTGAACGGTTGCCGCAGCGTCGCGAGCACCTCCGCGGCGCGCTCGACAGCATCGGGCCCGAGGACCACGCCGTCGGCGATCCGGGTGAGCCGTCCGGCGCGGATCGCCGCCGCGAGTTCGCGTGGGCCCAAGTTCAAGTCGGCGAGCTCGTCGGCCGCCGGTGCGCGAAACGGCTCGGCCGCCAACCACTCCTCGACCGTGCGCACCGCCTTGTCGACGCGTGCGGTCAGCTCGGCGTCCGGTCGTCGCACCACACCGTCGACCACCTGAAGTCCGGTGCCGTCCAGCAGGGCGAGCAGCAGTTCCGCGGCGGGCACCCCGGCTTGCTGCCGTAGGGCCTCCAACGGCATCCCCGCGGCGACGTCGTGTCCGGTGGTCCAGGCGTCGAGCGCCGCGGTCATCTGTCGACGGCGCTCGGCCCACCACCCGTCGTCGACCACCCAGTCGCCGACGCGTGTGCCGTCGGCGTCAAAACCCATGGCACGCAGCTCGCGTACGCGGGCACACGGTGGCGGGCTGACACGCCCGGTCGCCAGCTCGTCCCCACGCTCACGGGCCGCGCCGCGACGCCGCAGCACCGGTGGTCGCACGTCGAGCACCTCGACACCGGCCGCAATGCGATGCTCGCCGGGGTCGCGCAGCAGCCCGATGTCGCCGACGCGCAGCGGCAGCGGACGTGTCAGTCGAAGTCGCGCACCTTTCGCGCCGAGCGGGCGCACGTGCACCGGCACCGCGGCCGACCCGATGTGCAGCACCAGTTGCCGATGCAGTTCACCGGATTCCCGTAGCAGGACGTCGATTTCGGTGCTGTTCAGCCACGCGCCCGGCCTACGGATGGTGTCCCCGCGACCGATCCGTTGGCGGTCAACGCCGCGCAGGTTCACCGCCACTCGAGCGATCGCGCCGACCTCGCGACGGTCCCGGCCCAGCGACTGCAGGCCCCGGATCGTGACCCGCCGCCCGGCGTGCTCGAGTTCGTCGCCGACGCGCAGCGTGCCCGCCGCCAACGTGCCCGTCACCACGGTGCCCGCGCCGCGCACCGTGAACGACCGATCCACCCACAACCGCACATCGGCGTCCAGCGAGGGTGCGGGTAACGCGTCGACAAGCGAAACCACGGCTGCGTGAACGGCTTCCAGGTCGGTACCAAGCACCACCGGCGCATCGGGCAGCCGCTCTCGCACCTGCGCCAAAGCGGATGCGGGGTCGGCGAGGTCGGCCTTGCTGATCACCACCAGCAGGTGCCGCACCCCGAGCGCCCGCAGCGCGTCGAGGTGTTCGTCGGACTGCGGCATCCAGCCCTCGGTCGCGGCGACGACGAACATCACGGCGGGCACGGGCCCGACGCCGGCGAGCATGTTCGCGACGAACCGCTCGTGGCCCGGTACGTCGACGAACGCGACCTCGCGGCCGTCGAGCGTCGTCCATGCGAAGCCGAGATCGATGGTCAGGCCGCGGCGCTGCTCCTCGGCCAGCCGGTCGGGCCACATGCCGGTGAGGCGTTCGACGAGCGTGGACTTGCCGTGGTCGACGTGGCCCGCGGTCGCTACGACGTACACGCCAGCACCGCCTGGGCGAGCAGGCCGTCGTCGTCGGGTGCGACCGTGCGCAGGTCGAGCAGGCACCGCCCGCCCTCCAGCCGCCCGACCACCGCGGGCGTGCCGGTGCGCAACCGCGCGGCGTAGGACTCGGGCAGGCTGACCGCGGCGCTAGGCAGCGCGACGTCCGGTGCGCCGCCACCCCCGACCGCGGCGGTGCAGTCGACGGCCTCGGCGCCGGGCAGTTGGGCGGCCAGCTTCTGCGCGCGGATCCGGAGATCGGCGACGTCGGCGTCGAGCGCCTGCATGACCGGCGGCGGCGGGCCGACGAGCGTGGCCTCCAACGCCGCGAGGGTGAGCTTGTCGACCCGCAGCGCCCGCGCCGCGGGGTGGCGCCGGAGCCGCTCGATCAGCTCGGCCGCGCCGAACAGCAGGCCCGCCTGGGGGCCGCCGAGCAGCTTGTCGCCGCTGGCGGTGACGAGGTCGGCGCCGTCGCGCAGCATCGTCGTGGCGTCGGGCTCGTCGGGCAGCAGCGGGTGCGGGGTGAGCAGGCCGGAGCCGATGTCGGCGACGAGGGGGACGTCGAGCTCGGCGAGCTCGGGCACCTCGACGGTCGAGGTGAACCCGCTGACCGAGTAGTTCGACGGGTGCACCTTGAGGATGAAGCCGGTGTCGGGGCCGAGCGCGTCGGCGTAGTCGCGCAGGTGGGTGCGGTTGGTGGTGCCGACCTCGCGGATGCGCGAGCCCGTCGAC
This sequence comes from Mycolicibacterium komanii, assembly GCF_001050035.1. The sequence goes on along the minus strand of NZ_CVTA01000011.1, from coordinate 353,715 downwards.
TCCATCAGCTCGGGCAGCCGGAAGCCGTCGCCGATCTCGATCAGCTCACCGCGGCTGACGACGATCTCCTTTCCGGGCGCCAACGTCATCGCGGTGAGCAGCAGCGCGGCGGCATTGTTGTTGACGACGTGCACGCCGCCCGCCGTCGGGACGGCCCGCGCCAAGGCGGCCAGCGCACCCCGACCGCGACGGGCCCGCCTGCCGGTCTCGAGGTCGAATTCGACGTCCGTCGCGCCGCTCGCCGTGACGACCGCGTCGACCGCGGCCCGCGACAGCGGCGCCCGCCCCAGGTTCGTGTGCACGACGACCCCGGTAGCGTTGATGACCGGCCGCAGCGTCGCCGCGCTCGTCGGCAGCGAGGCGACCGCGTCGTCGGCCACTCGATCCGGCTCGATCTCACCGGCGCGTGCCCGCTGCTGCGACTGTCCGACAACGGTTTTCACCAGCGTGCGGCCCAGTACCCGCGATGCTTCGGCCAGGCGTGGGTCGGCGAGCAGCGCGTCGGTGCGTGGCACCCGTCGTCGTGGATCGGTCACCGTCGCCCCTGTGATTTGTGTGCGCATTGTTGCGACCAGCGCAACAAACCGCACACAACCCGCATGCAGTCATCATGGCGCAACGGCGGCGATCGGGTACACACGGTGGTGTGTTGACGTCGGTGGGCCACGGTGCGCTCGACAGGTCGGCGCTCGTGCGGCTGCTGGGCGGGGCCGAGGTCGAGGCGCTCGTCGACATCCGTCGCTACCCGAACAGCCGGCACAACCCCGACGTGGCGACGGCCGCGATCACCGAGTGGGCGGCCGAGGCCGGGCTGGCCTACCGCTGGGAGCAGCGGCTGGGCGGACGGCGCAGCCTGCCCGCCGGCGCCGAGCCCGAGGACCCGTGGTGGCGCGTCAAGCAGTTCGCCGCGTACTCGGCGTACACGCGCACCGACGAGTTCGGCGACGCGCTGGGCGAGCTCGTGGAGCAGTCGCAGGATCGGCACACCGCGATGATGTGCAGCGAGTCGGTGTGGTGGCGCTGCCACCGGCGCATCGTCGCCGACGTCGCGGTGCTGCGGTTCGAGGTGCCGGTCGCCCATCTCATGCACGACGGCCGTCTCGTGGCGCACACGCCGTCGGAGGGTGCCCGAATCCGCGACGACGGGCTCGTGGTGTGGGACGGCTGATCAGCGGCGAAGGTGGCGGAGGCGGACGGGAATCGAACCCGCCAGCGACAGGATCTGCCGCTCAGCGATTTTGAAGACCGCGCCGGTCACCAGACCGGATACGCCTCCCTGACCCACCGCACGATCATGCCAGGCAGCATGGAGGTTGTGACGGAGCAGATGACCTACCGACTGACCCAGTACGCGCACGGCGGCGGCTGCGCGTGCAAGATCCCGCCCGGTGAGCTCGAGGACGCGGTGCGGGGTCTGACGGGCGCGGCGCCGCGCGATCCGGTCGGTGAACTGCTGGTGGGCCTCGACGACGGCGACGACGCGGCCGCGGTGCGCATCGACGGGGGCGTGGCGTTGATCGCGACGACGGACTTCTTCACCCCGGTCGTCGACGACCCGTACGACTGGGGCCGGATCGCGGCCACCAATGCGCTGTCGGACGTGTACGCGATGGGCGGGCGGCCGGTCGTCGCGCTGAACCTGCTGGGCTGGCCGCGCGAGGTGTTGCCGTTCGAGTTGGTCGGCGAGGTGTTGCGCGGCGGGTTGGACGTGTGCGGGGCCGCGGGCTGCCACTTGGCCGGCGGGCACAGCGTCGACGACCCGGAACCGAAGTACGGGCTGGCGGTCACGGGTATCGCGGATCTGAATCGGTTGCTGCGCAACGACGCAGGCAAGCCCGGGGTTCCGTTGTCGTTGACGAAGCCGCTGGGCATCGGTGTGCTCAACAGCCGGCACAAGAACACCGGCGAGAGGTTCCCGGAGGCGATCGCGGTGATGACGACGCTCAACGCCGACGCCGCACGGGCCGCCGTCGACTCCGGTGCCGAATGCGCCACGGACGTAACGGGTTTCGGGTTGCTCGGGCATCTGCACAAGCTGGCCCGCGCCAGCGGCGTCACCGCGGTGATCGACAGCGCGGCGGTGCAGTACATCGACGGTGCGCGAGATGCGTTGGCGCAGGGCTATGTCAGCGGCGGGACGCGGCGCAACCTCGAATGGGTTGCCCCGCACGTCGACCTGACCGCGGTCGACGAGAACGAGGCGCTGCTGCTGGCGGATGCGCAGACGTCGGGCGGACTGCTGGTCGCCGGGGAGATACCGGGGGCGCCCGTGATCGGCGAACTGGTGCCCCGGGGTGAGCACACGATCATCGTGCGCTGAGAGTCAGGCGCGGGCCGCCCACGCGGCGCTGTCGGACTGCGCGTCGCGGATGACGGCGTCGGCGGCTTCGCTCCACTGGCTGCATTCCGGCAGACCGTCGTTCGGCCTGCCGACCGCGCACCGCATGACCATCGCGCCGAGTGCGGGCGTCGTCATATGCGGTATCACAAGGAGTTTCGCCGACGCTGAGCGTCCGACGACGACCATCAGTCGATGTGCGCGACGGGGTCCGGGATTCTTGGTTCGGGTGCTCGACAGGATCGAGTTGTAGTCCAGCGTGCCGTCGGTGGCCGCCCAGTTGACCTGGATGTCGATGACCTCGCCCAGCGCCTTGTGCAGGGTTTCGATCAGCTCGGGCAGTTCACCGGCCACCGAGCCCGTGTGGGGCCACCAGGCGCCGTCGATATCGGAGCCCAGCTGCGATGCGAGCACCAGGCGAACCGGCCGGGCCAGCCGGCGCGTGCCCGTCAGGCCGTTCACGACGACGGGTTGGACGAACCGCGATCGGGGCGGTCGGAGAAGACAGGATTGGTGACGGGTTCGGTGGAGCGGTCGTTCGAGACGAACTCGGGCTCCTGAGGGTGTGAGAACAGGTCGTTCGACTGCATAGCGCAAGTCCTTCGTTACGTTCCGCAGCGGCCGATGTCGGAAGGGGCGCGCGGTATCAAATTCGCAGTTCCATCGTGTCGAAGATGGCTGCTAACCGGAGACGGTCTGACTCCAGGTTACACGTAGGGCTTCTGATGCCGTTGATCAACGGGTCGCGCCGTTGATCTGCGGCGTCGAGATCATGCCCTTCTCGACGCCCCACATCACCGCGATCGTGCGGTACTCGCCGGTGGAGATCAGGTGCGCCAATGCCTGACGCAGCGACTCGGCCAGCCCGGATCCCTTCGGCACCGGCCAGCCGTACGGCGCCGAGTTGAATACGTCTCCGGCGGCCTCCAGAGCGCCTCCGGAGGTCTTGATCGCGAACCCGGCGACCGGTGAATCGGTGGCCATGGCGTCGACCTCGCCGTTGATCAGCGCCTTCGTCAGGTCGTCTTGCGTCACGTAGACGACTTTGTCGATGGGGGCCGACCCGGCGGCTACGCAGTCCTCGCTCTTGTCCGGAATCTCCTCGGTCTCCTGGAGCGTCGCGTAGGCCACGCCGATGCGAAGGCCGCACGCGTCGACGGGAGTGATGTCGGACCCGGTGCGCTGTGCCCACAGCGTGCCGGCCTGGAAGTAGGTGACGAAGTCGACCGACTCCTCGCGCTCCTTGGTATCGGTCACCGACGACATACCCACGTTGAAATCACCGGCCCGCACCGACGGCAGGATCGCCTCGAACGCGGTTTCGCGGTATTCGGGAACCAGGCCCAGCGTCCGCGCGATCGCGTTCATCAGATCGACGTCGAAACCGACGATCTGACCCTCGGCATCCTTGAATTCGTTTGGCGCGTAAGGGGTATTGACGCCGATGACGAGCTTGCCCGTCGACCGGATCTCCTCGGGCACCGTTGCCGCGATCGACTCCACCGCACCGTCGGCGGCGGTCGGCGGCGTCGTCGTCTCCTCGATGCCTGCCGGTTTGGCGCTGCCGTCTTGGCCGCCGCGCCACTGCAGCACACCGAACGTGCCCAGCGCCGCGAGCAGCACCACGGCCGCGGCCACTGCCAACGCCTTGCGCGGCACCCGCCTCTCGCGTGCCGGCGCCCGTCGCGCCTGATGCCTGCCGCTGCCCGCGGTGCGCACCGGCGCGTTGAGCGCCCGGCGGGCGGCGGCGGCAAGTTCGCCGGCCGTCTCGTAGCGCTTGGCAGGCGACTTGGCCATGCCCTTGGCGATGACCCCGTCGAAGGCCGCCAACCGCGGATCGACCGCCGAGGGTTTCGGCACGTCCTTGTTCATGTGACCGGCGATCTGCTGCTCGAGGCTGTCGGCGGGATAGGGCCGCACGCCGGTCAGGCATTCGTAGAGCACACAGGCCAGCGCATAGATGTCGGCGGTCTTGTCGACCGGTTTGCCCTCGAAGCGCTCGGGGGCCATGTAGGCCATCGTGCCGAGCGTGCTGCCCGCGGTGGTCAGCCCCTTGTCACCCGCGCTGCGCGCCAGCCCGAAGTCGATCAGGTAGACGAATTGGTGGTCGGTGACCAAGATGTTCGACGGTTTGATGTCGCGGTGGATCAGGCCCGTGGCGTGCGCCGAGTCGAGGGCCATCGCCACCTGCTCGACGATCTTGACCGCGAGCGTCGTGTCGAGCGGTTTCTTGCCGGCGTCGTTGAGGATCGTGCCGAGGTTGCGGCCCTCGATCAGCCGCATGTCGAGGTAGAGGCGGCCGTCGATCTCGCCGAATCCGTGGATCGGCACGACGTGCGGGTCGTTGAGCCCCGCTGCGGCCTGCGATTCGCGCCGGAACCGCTGCTGGAAGGTTTCGTCGGCGGCCATGCTGGGCGGCAGCACCTTGAGCGCGACGATCCGGTCCGTCTTGGTGTCGTAAGCGCGATAGACCTCGCCCATACCGCCGCGGCCGATCAACTCCTGCAGCTGGTAGTGCCCGAATGGTGTCGCGTCCACCGTCTCTATAAACCCCTCGACAGCGGCCAACTCCGCATCGGTGTGTCGATTGAAGTTACATCATGTTTGCCAGAATCTCTTAATAATCTCGGCCGTTCTGCGGGGGCGGCCGCGGGCCTGCCACACTCGGGTTTTCGGCGGGGTGGTCGGGATCGGTTGGTGAGGTTGCTGGGCATTGCCGGCAGCGTGCGCACAGTCGCGGGGACGCGAAAGTGCGCAGAGTGCTGTTTTTTCGCGGTGTGTCGTGGGCAAACACGGGCGCTCGCGAAGCCGCGGGGACAGGTTTGGATGGGCGGTGGCGGTCAATTCCTCGTTCGACCGAGGGAGGCACCATGCAGACGGTCCCATGCGGATGGTGGCACTGGCGGATGACCCAGGCGATCGGTCGAAATCCCCTGGTCCGGATGACCGACCGCGTCGAGACCCTCGTGATGGTGATGGCGGTGATGGCGTCGCTGATCGCCATACCGGTCGCCGGGGCGATGGCCACCGCGATCCACGAAGAGCGGGGGCGGGCATACGTCGCCGAAGCGCAGCATCGCCAGCCGGTCACGGCCATCGTCACCGCGACGAGCCCTACGCTTCGAGGTACCGATGTGTCTGTCGTACAAGCGAATTGGCAGTTCGCGGGGGCTCAGCGCACGGAGCGCTTCCGCTGGGACCAACCGGTCAAGGCGGGGCAGACCATCCAGATGTCGGTCTATCCCGACGGCCGACGGGCGCCGCCGCTCGACCCGTGGTGGCGCGCGGGGGTCGACGCCTCGGTCGCGGCGGTGTCGTTCTGGCTCGCGGTGACGGCGGTGTCGGCGATGCTCGTCGCCGCCGCTCGGCCATGCCTGAGGCGGGTGCGTTATGCGGCGTGGGACCGCGATATCGACAGCCTCGCCGACGGTGGCGGCACGCCTAACCGGCGCCCCTGACCGCCCTCAGGCCCGCGAGCGCGAGGGAGCGCGCGGGAATTGGAGGTTTGAGGTTTGCCCTCGGTGGTAAAAGCACCGGCATGTTGACCAACCTGAAGAAGTATTCACCGCTCTTGGTGGCCGGCGCGGCGGCAGCCGCGATCGCAGCCGCGCCTGCTGGCTTTGCTTCGCCGTCGTTCGTTCCGACCGGTGGCCCGTCGGGCTGCGTCGACTCCGCAGGCACGGGTTGTGCGGCTCCCGCACCGGCCCCCGCGCCGGCTCCGGCACCCGCACCGGGTGTGTGGACGCCGCCGCCTCCCGGCGCGCCCGCTGCTGAGGGCGCGGTTCCGGGTGGACCGGCCGGCGTTGCCGGACCTGAGGGCGCTGCGGGTGCCGTTCCCGGCGGCCCCGCGGGTGCTGCCGGACCGGAAGGCGCGACCGGCGCCATTCCGGGCGGACCGGGCGGCACGGCCGGGCCGGAGGGCGCCGCAGGCGCGATTCCCGGCGGACCGTCCGGCGCGGCGGGCCCGCAGGGCGCGGCCGGCTGCATCCCCGGAGTCGGTTGCGGCAGTGTGCCGGCGACCGACATCCCCTGATCAGTTCTGATTCGCGGGTGATGTGTCGGCGGCGGCGGGTCTTGATGCAGCTTTACCCCCCGCTGTCGGCACGGCAATCTTCTTCGCCGACACGGTGATTCGCGCGCCGCGGTGCGGCGTCATGATCACGTGCTTGAGCTTCTGCCGCTCGCCGGCGGAGTCGGTGGTCGCCAGCTCGACGCGGCGCAATACCTCGCCGAGCACCACGCGCATCTCCACCATCGCGAATCCCGCACCGAGACACCGCCGATTGCCGCCGCCGAACGGCAGCCACGTCGTCGGGCTCAGCGTCGCGCCGACCATCCGGTCCGGGTCGAAGCGGTCGGGGTCCGGATAGATGTCGGCGTCGTCGTGCACGAGTGTGATGCTCGGAACCACCATCACACCCGCGGGTAGCCGGTGGCCGGCGATCTCGACCGGCTCGGTGAGGATCCGACCGACATCCGGAACGACCGGGCGGATGCGCAGCGTCTCCTTGGCGATCGCGTCGAGATAGTCGTCGTCGCCGGATTCGGCCGCTCGCACCGCTTTTGCGAGCACGCTCGGGTGACGGGTCAACCGCTCCAGGGCCCAGGACAACCCGGTCGCTGTGGTGTCATGCCCGGCGACCAGCAGCGTCATGAGCTGGTCGCGCAGTTCCCGGTCGCTCATCCCGGCGCCGTCGTCCACCCCGGCCCGCACCAGCATCGCCAGCGCGTCGGTGCGCGATTCGAGATCGGGATCGGCACGGCGGTCGGCGATCTCGGCGTACAAGAGCTCGTCGGCGTGGTCCATGTTGCTTCGCAACCGTTGCCACAGGCGATGTTTCAGCAATTTCGGTTTCGCGATCGCCATCGACGCCCACGGCCCGATGTTCAGTAGTTTCGGCATCACCTCGCGCAGCGCGGCCAGTCGATCGGGGTCGCTGGCGCCGATCACCGTCCGCAGGATCACCTCGAGGGTGATCTCCGACATCTTCGGGGCGGCCGGAAACGGCCTGCCCACCGGCCATCCGGCGATGTTCTGCGCGGCGATCTCTGCCATCACACCCGCCTGGCGCGCGACCGCGTCGCGGTGGAACGGCGCCATCATCAACCGCCGGCGTTCGCGGTGCACCTCGTCGTCGACGACCAGCACCGAGCTGTCCCCCAGCAGTCCTACCAACATCGAATTCGCTTCGCCCGCATGGTAGATCCGCGGATCACCGGCGAAGACGGTCTTGATGTCGGCCGGATCCGCGAGGTACACCATCGAGCCCATCACGGAATTCGTCAGCGTGAACACGTTGCCGTAGCGGCGCTGGCACAGCGCCACCATCTGCGGCCACCACCGCATCATCAACAACAGGATCGCGAACGACGGTAACCGGGGACCCGGCGGTAGAGCCGACCGCGTTGTTGGACTCATGCCTAATAGCGTACGAGCGGCGCGCGCGAAATGGAACAGCTACGGCGCATCGCTTTGTGACGCACCCCCCGCATAACACCGTCGGCTCCGGGTAGCCCGCTCGTGAACCCTGGCCAACGCCACCGAATACGGACTGTCGTCGGCGGTGTTCAGCCGCGATGTCGAGCGCGCCGTGCGCTTCGCCCGTCGCATCGACACCGGGATGACCCACGTCAACGACGCACCGGTCAACGACGACGCCAACACCGCGTTCGGCGGGGAGAAGGCGTCCGGCATCGGCCGGTTCGGCGGCCAATGGGCCGTCGACGAGTTCACCACCGAACACTGGATCTCGGTCCAGCACGAGCCGAGGCAGTACGCGATCTGACCTCCATCTGACCTCGAGGTCCCCGATCGGCCAATGAACCGCTTCCGACCGGTCAACGGCTAAGTTGTCGGCGGGTCGCTACCGACGTGGCCCCGGATCGGGAAGATCGTTGATACATGCGCGTTGACGGACGGGACATCACCGTCTCCGGCAGCCTGCTGCAACCGTTGACGCGGCGTACAAACGACATCGTCCGGGTCGTGCTGGCCGCGCTGTTCCTCGCGGTCGTCATCACCGGGTCCGTGATCACCCGCAACGAGTGGGTGGCGCTCGAACGCTCGATCTCCGAGATCGTCGCGGTGCTGACGCCGACCCAGGCCAACCTGGTCTACCTCGTTTACGGCGTCGCGATCGTCGCGTTGCCGTTCGTGATCCTGGTCAGCCTGATCCTCTCGCGCCAATGGAAGCTGCTCGGCGCATACGCCGCGGCCGCCGTCATCGCCGGGTCCGCGCTGTCCATCAGCGGTTTCGGGCTGACCGCGCCACGCTGGCACTTCGACCTGTCGGACCGGCTCGACACGTTCGCCTCGCAGTTCGTCGACGACCCGCGCTGGATTGCGATGCTCGCCGCGGTGCTCACCGTCTCCGGGCCGTGGCTGCCCGCCCGCTGGCGGCGCTGGTGGTGGACGCTGCTGCTGGCGTTCGTGCCGATCCCCCTGGTGGTCAGCGCGGTCGTGCCGGCCCGCTCTCTCGTGGGGCTGGCCGCCGGTTGGTTCGTCGGCGCCCTGGTGGTGCTCGTCGTCGGAACCCCGGGACTGGAGGTGCCGCTGGACGGCGCCGTGCGGGCGATGGCCCGCCGCGGTTGCGTCGTCACCGGTCTCCGGGTGCTGCGGCCGGCCGGCGCCGGACCGCTGGTGCTCAACGCGAGCTGCGAGGATCAGCAGGCCACGGCGGTGATGGAGCTGTACGGCCCGCACCAGCGCGGCGGCGGTGTGCTGCTGCAGCTGTGGCGCAAGGTGCGGTTCCGCGACCGGGAGACCGCGCCGCTGCACGCGTCGATGCGCCGCCTCGTCGAACACCGCGCGCTGATGGCCATCGCGATCGGTGAGCTCAAGATCGCCAACACGTCGACGATCGCCGTCGCCGCCCTGGACCGCGGCTGGACGCTGTACGCGCACACCCCGCCCCGGGGGATCCCGATCAGCGAGTGTGTGGACTCGATGCCCGTCAGCCGGGTGTGGGAGTCGCTGCGCGAACTGCACGACTGCCAGATCTCCCACGGCGACCTGCGCAACAGCGAGATCACCGTCGACGACGACGCCGTGCTGTTCGGCGGCTTCGACAATGCCGAGTACGGCGCCACCGACGCCCAACTGCGCAGCGACATCGCCCAGCTGTTGGTGACGACGACGCATCTCTACGACGCCCAGTCGGCGGTGCGCGCCGCGATCGACGCGTTCGGCAAGGACACGGTGCTGAGCGCGTCGCGCCGGTTGACCATGGCCGCGGTGCCGTTGCGCATCCGCAGCTCGGTGACCGGGGCCAAGGCCGTCATCTCCGCCGCCCGCGACGAGGTCAAACGCCAGACCCGCGTCGACGAGATCCGCACCGAGACGGTCACGCGGTTCACCCGCGGCCAGGTGATCCAGCTGGTGCTGCTGGCCGCGCTGGTCTACGTCGCCTATCCGTTCCTGTCCTCGGTCCCGACGTTCATCACCGAACTGCGCACCGCGAACTGGTGGTGGGCACTGCTGGGTCTTGCCGCGTCGAGCTTGACGTATCTCGGTGCGGCAGCGGCACTTTGGGCCTGCGCCGACGGGCTGGTCAGCCTGTGGGGGCTGATCGTCATGCAGGTGGCGAACAAGTTCGCCGCGACGACGACGCCCGCGGGTGTGGGCGGTCTGGCGCTGTCGGCGCGCTATCTGCAGAAGGGCGGCGTGAGCCCGATGCGCGCGACCACCGCCGTCGCGCTGCAACAGTCGGTTCAGGTCATCACCCACCTGGGCCTGCTCATCTTCTTCTCCACGGCCGCGGGCGTGTCGGCGGACCTGTCGCGGTTCGTCCCGAACGTGACGCTGCTGTATCTGATCGGCGGGCTGCTGCTCGGCCTGGTCGGCACGTTCCTGTTGGTGCCGAAGCTGCGCCGGTGGTTGGCGACGGCGGTGCGGCCGCGGCTCCAGGAGGTCATCGGGCACCTCATCGCGCTGGCGCGGGAACCGCGGCGGCTGGCGATAATCATGGCGGGTTGTGCGGCCACGACGCTGGGTAACGCGTTCGCGCTGTGGGCCGCGATCGAGGCGTTCGGCGGCGACACGTCTTTCATCACTGTGACGGTGGTGACGATGGTCGGCGGCACGCTGGCCTCGGCCGCGCCGACGCCCGGCGGTATCGGGGCCGTCGAGGCGGCGCTGATCGGCGGATTGGCGGCATTCGGCATGGCCGCGTCGGTCGCCGTGCCGTCAGTTCTGCTCTATCGGGTGCTGACGACGTGGCTGCCGGTGTTCGTCGGTTGGCAGGTGATGCGGTGGATGACGAGGAATTCGAAAATCTAAGCCGAATGTCGTGGTGCCACCCCCCGACACCGTCATCGTCGGAGGTACTGTTTCTCACATCGTGTCGAACAGAACTGCGCGATTAGCCGAATATTCGTCCGTCGATCAGTTTTAAGGGTGGACCGTGGCAGAAACCTCAGATACACAGCAGAGCTCGACACCGGAGGCCCAGTCGAAGTGGCTGTCCAAGTCCGCTTCGCAGACCCGCGGCTCGGACAAGAAGGAAGTCCAGTTCCACTACGACATCTCCAACGAGTTCTTCAGGCTTTGGCAGGACCCGTCCCAGACCTACAGCTGCGCATATTTCGAGAAGGATGACTACACCCTCGAACAGGCGCAGCAGGCGAAGGTCGATCTCTCCCTCGGCAAGCTGGGCCTGCAGCCCGGTATGACGCTGCTGGACATCGGCTGCGGCTGGGGGTCGACGATCCAGCGGGCGGTGGAGAAGTACGACGTCAACGTGATCGGTCTGACGCTCTCGGAGAACCAGAAGCGTCACATCGAGGAGAACCGGTTCGCCAACATCAAGAGCGACCGCAAGATGGAAGTCCGGCTGCAGCCGTGGGAGGAGTTCGAGGGCCGAGTCGACCGGATCGTGTCGATCGGTGCGTTCGAGCACTTCGGCTTCAACAAGTACGACGACTACTTCAAGAAGACGTTCAGCTGGATGCCCGACGACGGCGTGATGATGCTACACACGATCATCATTCCCGAGGACGAGGAGATCAAGGCAAAGGGCCTGCCGCTGACCATGTCCCGGGTGAGATTCATCAAGTTCATCATGGACGAGATCTACCCCGGCGGACGTTTGCCACTGGCATCGATGGTGCGTGACCACGCAAACAAGGCCGGCTACACCGTCACCCGCGAGCAGCACCTGCAGCCGCACTACGTCAAGACGCTCGATACCTGGGCAGCGAACCTGGAAGCCAAGAAGGACGAGGCGATCGCGATCACCTCCGAGCAGATCTACGAGCGCTTCCGCAAATACCTGACCGGCTGCGCCGATCTTTTCCGCGACGGGTACACCGACGTCGCTCAGTTCACGTGCGAAAAGGCGGCTGCTTAGCCGGGTTAGCGAAAGTGCGATATAACACTTGGTCGTTACGGGGTCGTCGGGGTCGCGTAACCGCATAGGAGGCCAAAGAGATGTCGGATAGTTCGGGAACGACGATGAAGGTCGCGTACGAAGACGTACAAGCCCACTACGACCTCTCGAACGATTTCTTCGGTCTCTTCCAGGATCCGACGCGGACCTACAGCTGTGCGTACTACGAACGCGACGACATGTCGCTCGAAGAGGCGCAGTACGCCAAGATCGACCGCGCACTTCGCAAGCTCGACCTGAAGCCGGGCATGACGCTGCTCGACGTCGGCTGCGGCTGGGGCTCGGTGATGAAGCGCGCGATCCAGACCTACGACGTCAACGTCGTCGGCCTGACGCTGAGCCGCAACCAGCACGCGCTCGGTCAGCAGATCCTCGACGCGGTCGACACGGACCGCTCCCGGCGGGTGCTGCTCAAGGGCTGGGAGGAGTTCGACGAGCCCGTCGACCGCATCGTGTCGATCGAGGCGTTCGAGGCGTGGCCGAAGTCGAAGTACAAGGCGTTCTTCGACACCTGCTACCGCGTCATGCCCGCCGACGGCCGGATGGTGCTGCAGACGATCATGGGGCACCCGCTCAAGCGCTGGCCCGAGCTGGGCATCCCGATCGTGATGTCGGACCTGAAGTTCATGCGGTTCATCGCCAAGGAGATCTTCCCCGGCGGCGCGGTGCCGTGCGACGAGGACGTCTACGAGTACGGCGGGAACGCGGGCTTCACGGTCGCGGACTTCGACGACATGACCACGCACTACGTGCGGACGCTGGACACCTGGGCCGATGCCCTGGAGGCCGCCAAGGACAAGGCGATCGCGGCCACGTCGCAGGAGGTCTACGACCGGTACATGAAGTACCTGCGCGGCTGCTCGGACTTCTTTTCGCGCAACGTCAGCTACGTCGGCCAGTTCACGCTGACCAAGTAAGCGATTTGTGTGCGTTTCGGCGCGGTGAGCGCGCGGAAACGCACACAAATCCCTAGTAGGCGCCGAATGCCAGCGAGGCGTTGTAGCCGCCGAGCCCGAACGAGTTGGTGACCGCGTAGCGGTAGTCGCTGCGGCGCGGGCTCTCGGCGACGACGTCGAGGTCGATCTGCGGGTCGAGATCCTTGAGGTTGAGCGTGGGCGGGACGACCCCGTCGCGCAGCGCCTGAACGGTCAGGACGGCCTCGATGGCGCCCGCGGCGCCCAGGGAGTGGCCCAGCGCCGCCTTGGGCGCGTACACCGCCGGGGAGTGGTCACCGAACGCCTTGCGGATGGCGCGCGCCTCGGCCAGGTCTCCGTGGACCGTACCGGTGGCGTGCGCGTTGATGTGATCGATGTCCGTCGGCGACAGGCCGGCCAGTTCGATCGCCCGCGTGATCGCGTCGCTGGCGCGCTCCCCGTCGGGATCAGGCTCGGTGAAGTCGTAGGCGTCGGAGGTCATGGCCGCGCCCATCAACCGGGCCAGCGGCTGCGCCCCGCGCGCCTTGGCGTGCTCCTCGGTTTCGATGAGCATCAAAGCCCCGCCCTCACCGAACACCATGCCGTCGCGGTCCTTGTCGAACGGCCGGCAGGCGCCCGCGGGGTCGTCGTTGTTGGTCGACAACAGATTTTGCAGGTCGAACGCCGCGACCGGCACGGCCTCGATGTGGGTCTCGACCCCGCCACAGATCACCACGTCGGCCTCGCCGAGGACGAGCTGTCGCCACGCCAGCGCGATGGCCGCTGCGCCCGAGGCATCGGCCATCACCGGTGATATGACGCCGGCTTTCGCCTTGCGGTCCAGTCCGACCGCGGCGGCCGCGCCGTTGGGCATGTACATCTGGATCGTCAGCGGGGACACCGCGCGCAGGCCCTTTTGCCGCCACAGGTCGTGCTGCAGGGGGATTTCCTCGGTGCTGCCCAGCGCGAGCCCGACCGACACCGCCAGCCTGCGGGTGTCGATGTCGGGGTTGCCCGCGATCTCCCAGAGACGACGGCTCAAGACGGTGGACATCTTCTGCATGTACGAGGTGCGGCGCCGTTCGACGCGGTCGAGCTGCTCGTCGAGATCTTCGAGGATCGTGCCCCCGATGCGCACCGGGGAGTCGAACTCCTCGATGAACCACTTGTCGAGCGCCCGGATGCCGCTGCGGCCCTGCTGGAGCAGCTGCCAGGTCTCTTCGGCGTCGGTGGCCAGCGATGTCGTCGAGACGACCGCCGTCACGACGATGTCGGGAAATCCGTCGCCAGTCCTGAGCGCGGCCATGCCGGATGCTCCTCGTCTGATCGCCTGAAAACTTTCGGGTAGTACTGAATATTAGGACCCCTCCGAGACAATGGACGAACTGTGGCTGAACTCAATGTGCTCGGCGAGCCGCTGGAGCCGTGCAGTTCCGACCCGATGACCGGGTTCTACCGCGACGGGTGCTGCTCGACAGGCCCGGAGGATCTCGGCAGCCACACCATCTGCGCCGTGGTGACCGCGGAGTTCCTGCTGCATCAGCGGTCGATCGGCAACGACCTGTCGACCCCGCGCCCGGAGTACAGCTTCCCCGGTCTGCAGCCGGGTGACCGCTGGTGCGTCACCGCGGTGAACTGGCTGAAGGCCTATCAGGACGGGTTCGCCGCGCCGGTGGTGCTGGCGTCGACGCACGAGCGCACGCTCGAGATCATCTCGCTCGAGGCGCTGCGCGAACACGCCGTCGACGTGCCCGACGACCTGGGGTCGCTGTAGCCCACTTTCGCCAGAACGCCGTCGGCGCGACCGGGCCGTCCTACCGTGAACGCATGGCCGAACAAACCGCCGCTGTGGTGTCGTCACATCCGCCGGACAAGGTGCTGCGAACCGTGAATCCCCTGCTCGGCAGGTTGCTGCGCACTCCCCTGGCCGGGCCGCTGCGAAGTCGCATGATGGTGATCGACGTCGTCGGCCGCAAGAGCGGGCGTCAGTACTCAATTCCGGTGAGCGCGCACAGGATTGACGGAGAACTGTATGCGCTGACGTCGGCGCCGTGGAAGAACAACTTCCGCGACGGGAACACGGCCGACGTGGTGTTCGACGGTCGGACCACGAAGATGCGCGGTGAACTGTTGACCGACACCGCGCTCGTCGCCGAGTTGTCGCACCGCTGCGCGAAAGCCTGGGGGCCCAAGCGGGCGCCGGCGATGATGGGGCTGAAGTTCCGCGACGGCGGCATCCCGTCGGTTGAGGATTTCGCCGACGTGGTGCGCCGGGAACGAATCGCCGCGGTGCGGTTCAGTCCCGTTTGATCAGCCGGCGCCGCTCAGGCCCTGCTCGAAGCTGAACAGGTCCTGCGGATCGTACGTCGCTTTGATCGCGCGGAGTCGCTCGACGTTAGGCCCCCAGTAGGCCGACTCCCACTGCGGCATACCGGCATTCGGGACGTTGACGTAGGCGCCGGTCGTGTAGGGCTGTAGCGCGTGGCCGAACTCGGTGCACCACGCGAGACACTCGGCGGTCAGCGGGTCCTTGGTGGCCGGTGTTCCGCCGCGCACGCCCCAGCCGGCGCCCGGTTCGGCGTAGAACAGCGCGCCGCGGTGCGCGAACGCCGAACCCCCGGGCGGTTCACGTTTCCGGACGGCGCCGCCGAGGGCGTTTGTGAAGTAGTTGCAGTCCGGCGTCGGCGCTGTGGCCATGAACGATTCGACGAGGCCGATGGCCTCCGGCGGGAACGGCTCGGAGACGAACTGCGACACGAATTTCCAGTTCGCGGCCTCCTCGGCCGGCGGTATCTGGAAGTCCGAGTAGACATCGGCCCACCGTCCGTCGACGGTGCAGACGTCGGGTTCACCGACGGCGAGGACGGGTGCCAGCATCTGCCACGCCTCGGTCTGCGAACCGGAGGCCAGTATCGCGACCATCACGATCTCTTCCGGGCGGATCTCGAGTTGACTCGTCAGACGATCGTCGACGTGCGGGGCGCTGCGTTGCCAGGCGTCGAACACCTCCGACAGCTTCTCCAGGCCCGGCCATGTCGCCACCACATGGATCGTCTGTGTCAGCGGATGAATGCGATACGTCAGCGACGTGACGATGCCGAAATTGCCGTTGCCCGCACCACGCAATGCCCACAACAGGTCGGGGTGGGTCTGCTCGTCGGCGCTGATCACCGTCGCGCCGCCGTCGTCCGAGGCCACGACGACCTCCGCCGCGAGGAGGTTGTCGCAGGCCATGCCGTACCTGCGGGTGAGCAGTCCGAAGCCACCGCCGAGGGTCGCACCGACCAGACCGACGGTGCCCTCGGTTCCCGTCGGCGCGGCGAAGCCGGCCTCACCGAGAACGGTGACCGTTTCGAGTTGGTTGAGTCCAGCGCCGACGGTCGCGGTCTGTGAGGCGGCGTCGATGGCGGTCGATTTCATCCGGCTGACGTCGATGACCAGTCCACCGTCGACCGCGGACCAGCCCTCGAGGCAGTGCCGCCCGCTTCTGGCCCGCACGGCGACGTCGTTGCGTCGCGCCCACGACAGCGCGTTGACGACATCCCTTGTGTTCGCGCAGAACACGACCGCATCGGGGCGCAGGTCGAACAGGTGGTTGTAGCCGAGCCGGGCGGCGTCGTATCCCGAATCCTGCGGCCGGACAACGTCTCCCGTGAGTTCGGCGGCCAACCGGTCAGTGCTTGAAGACATTGAGCTCTCCGGGTTCGGTTTCGAGCACGTCGCGGTTGAAGATCCGCAGCTTGAAGAAGTACAGCCCGCCGAGGACGAACAATCCGCCGACGAGCACCGCCGGAATCCGCGCCGACTGGGGCGTCATGATGATGAACACCGCGACGACGGACCAGATCAGCGCGCAGATCGCGACGGGCATTTCAAAGCGACCGAGATCGAATGCGCCCTCCACTCGGTCCAGTCGTCGACGCACCGACAGGTACAGGACGATGATCCCGCCGTAGAGGAGTGGTCCGAGGATCGTTCCGGTGGTGATCAGCTTCAGCAGCGCATCACCGGGCATCACGAGCATCAGTACGATCCCCAACACGACGATGAGGAGCGTCGCCGGAATCGGGGTCTGCGTGCGGGGGTCGACCCGGCGCATCAACGCGTGAGCGGGAAACCGCGAGTCGCGCGCCATCGCGTAGATGATTCGCGAGCCGGTCGTCAGGGTCACCACGCCGGCGCCGAAGAACGCGAAGACGATGGCGACCAGCAGGGCCCGCTCCATGACCGGACCGAGTTGGTCGCGCATGATCAGCACCACCGGCGAGTCGCTTGCGCTGATCCGCGCCATATCGTCGATCGCGACGGTGATCGCCACGAGAAACATCAGCCCGAGCACCGATGCCGCGACCACCGAGCCGATGACCGCGCGCGGCACGTTGCGGAACGGATCCTTGGCCTCCTCCGCGAGGTTCGCTGCCGCCTCAAAACCGACGAGCGTCGTCATGCCGAGCACCGTCGCGAGCATCAGCCCGCCACCGATCGCGAAGTAGTTGGGAGCGTCTTCGACGATCCCCTGTGAGAAGAGATTGTCCACCGACCCCTTACCGGTGATCGCGACCGCGACGAAAAGCGCGATGGTCAACACCACGACGAGTGTCAGTTCGAGTCCGACCGCGCCGGAGTTGATCAACGCGACCAGCCGCGTCGAGGCGATGGCGATCACCGCCTGAATGATCAACAGCACCACCGTGATCACGCGCGCGGTGCCTTCGTCCTCGGCCATGCCCAGCAGCGGCATGAGGGCCTCGCTGGCGAGCGCGTTGTCGATCGCGACCACGCCGGTGGCCAGGATGCAGAAGCTGAACCAACCGAACCACCACCCCACCTTCGGGTTGGCCAGGCGTGAACCCCACTGGTAGGACGAACCGCTCAACGGGATGCGGGCGGCGAACTGCGCGACCACCAGCGCCACCAGCGTCTGCCCGATCGCCACGATCACCCAGAGCCAGATCCCGACCGGCCCCGAGTTCTGCAGCACGTCGTCGTAGGTCGCGAAGACACCCACGGCAACGGAGATGAATGCGAACGAGATCGCGAACACCTGAAACGCGCCGAGGGAGCGTTTGAGTTCCGGCTCGTACCCACAGTCCTCACAGAAGTCGTCTGCGCCTTCTGCGTCTCGCACAACGTCCGTCATGACGACCCTTCAGCCTGGAGTCAGTCCTACGAACGTACAGATCGAGTCACGCCAAAACGCGGAAATTGACGTTCCGGAAAAACGTGTCCGGGCTCTCGTCGGGGACGACGGGCGAGCGTACGGGTGTCGCGTCCGGTCGGATAATCGAATTATGCTGGTGTGCTTAGGGTTACGTATCTAGCAGCCGCAGCGGGTGCAGGCCGTCGACGGCGCCGACGAACGGCGGGTGGATGCTGTAACCGATCATTCGCCGGATGTCGTCGGACACCTCTCGCGCGGTGTCGCGGGATATCGACAGCGTGAACGCCTCCATCGGCCGCAGCCACGGCTGGCAGTACTGCGCGGTGACGGCGAGGCGGTCGGTGTCGGTGGCGTTCGCGCCGCCGCCGTGCCAGAGCGTGCCGACGAAGAAGACGCAGGAGCCCGCGGGCATCACGACGGGCATCGCGGGATCGTCCGGTTCGGGGCGGCGCCTGCCCCAGCGGTCGCTGCCGGGATACAGCACGGTCGCGCCGTTGTCGGCGGTGAAGTCGTCGATCGCCCAGATCGTCGCGGCGGCAAGCGGGTCACGCGGCCGCGGGATCGGATAGAAGCCGTCGTCGTGGTGGGCCATCTGCGCGGTCTCACCGGGCTGGATGTTGATGGCCTGCAACGCCGACAACAGATAGTTGTCCATCAGCAGCCGGTCCAGAACCGCCAGCACCCGCGGATGGTCGACCAGCCGGTCGCAGATCCGCGTCCGGCTCAGCAAGCTGTAGACGCGCTGCGTGTGCCGACCCTCGAACGCGTTGCGCCCGGTATGCGCGAGCCACGGTGCGACCGTCTCCTTGATCTGCCGGCACTCGTCGGCGCTGAGCAGGTTCTCCCAGATGAGATATCCGTCGCGGTCGAGGGCCGCCATGTCGGCGTCGACGACCGTCGGGTCCACCTCGGAGCCGCCGGTCGGTGTCCACTTGTAGCGGCGCGCCAGATCGCCGCGCAGGTCCTCCAGTGTGGTGACGGGCTCGTCGTCGATGCTCATCAGCAGCCCTCCCCTGCGAATCGGTCTTATGCAAAACAGTGGACCTCGCTCGGGCACGGGTCAAGGACATTCGGGGTCTGCTCGCTGCGTCGTGTGTGAATCTGGCGACGGATTCGGGCCGAAAACGTCGTCGGATTCACATGCGGCGGCCGGTGACGGCGCTTCAGCGGGTGCGCGCGGCGAAGTTGCCGTGAAATCCCTGCGGGAGGTGGTGGCGCAGGTTGGCGGCTGCGATCGGGCCGGCGGCGAGGTCGGCGGCGTCGAAGATCACCAACCGCGACGTGTGCGTGCGGGCCTGGTATTCGACGGAGAGCACCCAGCCGTCGTCCTCTGCCGTGGCGTTGGGCTTTGCGGCGAATACCGGTTCGCAGAAGCTGTTTCCGGCCTCGGGGGTGGTGTATGTCGACGCGGAGGAGTCGCTCAGATCGATTCTGGTTATCGAGTCGTAGAACGAAACGAGATGCTGACGCGTGTTCAGGTAGGCGTACCGGTGTTTGCGCCCCTCGACGGCGTCATTGTGGCGGGGGAACTCGCAGGGAAGATCGGAGAGCGGTTCGGCGAGGACGCGTCCCGACCGTGTGAGGCGGTACCGCGTGAACGTCGAGGGGGCGTCGTCGAGGGGAGCGACGTGGAATCGGTTGAGCCGTTGCAGGAGTCGGCCGTCGTCGTAGGTGATCGCATCGATGACGGTGTCGCCGTCATCGTCGTAGGCGTTGCTGAGGTGGAACATCAGGACGGCGTCGTACTCGATCGTGCGAATTCTGCCACCATCCCGCGGCACCAGGACGAACACGCTGCCACGCTCGGGCCGGTACCGCATGGCGTCGCCCATCGGCTTGAGCCCCAATAACACTGGTAGCGCGGCCGGGATGATCGGCGAGACCACGAACACCAGATGGCTCTCCGTCAGCGCGAAGTCGTGCACCATGGCGACGTAGGGCAGCCGGGCCGATCGGAAGTGCTTCAGCCGGCCCGTGGGATCGGTGCGATAGATCCGCAGGTGCGGCCGCGGGATGAACTCGACGCCGAAGTTGAACATCTCGCGGGTACGTGGGCAAAAACTCGGATGCGCCGAATATGAGCCCACCCAGCGCAACTCACCGCCGAACCGGCGGACACCTATCGTTTCCAGTGTCTCGGGGTCGATTTCGTGCGGCGGTCCGCCTTCCCACAGCGCATACAGCCGACCGGCATGCTGAATGACGTTGGTGTTCGCCAGATTCGGCGGAAGACGACCGATGTTGGACTTGATGCCGCCGGGCGCGGCGGTGCCCATGTGATTGAGCCCGGTCTTGCCGAGATAGTGATTGGTCCGCACGTATTTGTTCTTGTAGTGGACCGAGCCGTTGGCAATGGTGAAGGCCGAAAGCATGCCGTCGCCGTCGAAGAGATGATGAAGAGGCCGACCGCTGTGGTCCTGCCACCGGCCGGGGCCGTTGCGGTACAGGGTTCCGTCGAGCTCGGCCGGAATGGTCCCGTCGGTGTCGTCGACCCGGTACTCGTATTCGGTCAGCTGTGGCTCGCTGACGCCGAGGCTGCGGAGGTCGGCATCGCTGAGCGTCCTGAGTTGGGCCATCAGCTGGTCCCGCTCGCTGACCCGGAGGGTCCCGAGATAGCGGTGGAGTTCGGGGAGGTCGGGCCCGCCTGTCGACGCGCTGGTCTGCATCGGCGTTTGGGTCACCGGGCGCTCCTCTGCTGAGACTAATCAGCAATCTAGTCTCAGTTTGGGTCCGGGCGCAATGGTGCTGGGGTACAAAGAGTCGGTGGCCAGGACTCGTTCGTCGTCACAGCTGGTGCAGGCCGCACTGGAGTTGATCAGCGAAAGCGGCCTGGATCGGCTGACCCTGAGCCAGGTCGCGGAACGTGCCGGCGTCTCGCGCGCCACGGCCTACCGCGAATTCGGCGACAAGGATGGGCTGCTGGGCGCGATCGCCGAGCAGGAGATCGGGGCCATGATCGCGGCGACGCTCGCGGCCTTCGATCCCGAAGCCGACCCCAGCGCGCAGACGGCCGCTGTCGTCACGACCACGCTGCGGTACCTGCGCAATCATCGGGCGTTCGTCTACATCCGCGACCACGAACCTCACTGGCTGCTCGATGCGGGCATGCCCGTCGGCAACGATCGATTAAACCTGGTGCGGACGGTGGCGGCGATGGTCGCGCAGGCAATTCCGGACTCCGA
The DNA here is from genome assembly GCF_001050035.1 of Mycolicibacterium komanii. The sequence goes on along the minus strand of NZ_CVTA01000011.1, from coordinate 332,734 downwards.
CCAGCTCGTCCTGACTCCGGTCGCCGCTGCCGAAGTCGTCGTCCGGACCGTCCTGTCGCACACGCTGATCGAGGACAGCGCGCTGACCGACGAGGAGGTGGCCGAGGTGGTCAGCCGCGCCATCACGCGGCCGCCGGGCTTACCTGGCGGATAGGAAATGCTGACCTCGCGCGCGTGAAGTCTGGCCCCGCGGCGATTCCGCGGGGCGCCCGTCGGGCGCGACGATCGATGCCATGACCAGAACCGTCACGACCAAGGTCTCGACCGTCGACGAGACGACCGAGGCGGGCAGCATCGATTGGCTCACGCTGGCCGACGAGGTCTTTCCCGCCGACGCACTGTGAGCCGGACACGTTAGCCGCGAATCCCCGTTCGCAGCTACGTCTTTCGCGACCACACCGGCGGCAAGTCCCCCTTGACGTAGTCGTTCAGCCGGTAAGTCGCCGGTACTCAGCAGGAATCGCGGGCGAGCTGAATTTGATTCTTGATATCGCGGAAGGCCTGGACTCGCGCCATCACCGCATCCGCCGCCGAGTCCGAGGCGGAGGTGTCCGGCGTTGCCTCGATCCCGTAGAGCAGACCGCTCAACTTCGCATGGAGTTCCGCGCGTTGTTCCGCCGTCCGCGCGTCTTTCCGTTCGTCGCGTAGCGACTTGTCGATGAGGCGCGCCTCGGTCGCGCACCTCTGGATCAGCTCGACGCGTTCGACCGCAGCCAGTTCCAGGCCGGCGATAGTCGTCTTAGCCTCCGCGAGGATTCGGCGATCGTCGGCGGTGGGCTTGTCCAACGCGGAGAGCTTCTCCGCGACCTTGCGTAGCGCGTGTGCCTTCTGGAAATTGTCAGTTATCTGTTGGATGTCCGCGGTGAAGTCGACATCGCCGAGCCATCCCGTGCGGGCGGCCTCTGATGCATGCACCTGTTTCACAGCGGCCAGAGCAGATTCGACGAGCGCGGCATTCTCCGCTCCCATGGACTTGATGCGCTGCTGCTTTTCCCTGCGGAGCCTCTCCTCGCGTTCCCGTTTCGCGGCGGCCTCACGGGCTACCCGCTCCTCCCGTTCCCGCTTCTCCTTCGCAGCGAGGCGCCTGTCGTTCGCGACTATCGCCCAACAGATCAATCCGACAAGGGCTGCACCCCCGACGACCACGCCGAGCGCGATCCAGACCTCTTTCGGGATCAGTGCGATCAGCACGAAGACGAAAAAGATCAGAGCGCCAACACCTTTGGCGACGTCGTCCGAACTCTTGTTGCTCATCGCCTACGCGCGGGCCTTTTGACTAGCGTGGACAGCCGTTCTCACGGGCAATCCTCGCTGCCGATCCGCACCACACCGAAATCGATCATGGTCTCTTTCGTGAAGGTGGCCCCGGGCGGCGGTGTCGAAGTGCACACCTGCCAGTTCGCGTCCATGATCTGGTTGCGGCCCTGGCCGGTCAGGTCGGTAGATCCCGAGAAGAAGACCTCGTTGTTGGTCAGAGCCTGGATAGCATCCTGGGCATCCTGAAGATTGCTGCCGATCAGGTTCGGCATGGTCCACGATTGACTCGCTGTATTAGCTGGTACACCCGGCGACACAGGCGCAGGTGCGCTCGGCGTGGTGATCGCCGGCGCCGGTGCGGCCGCGACTGGTCGTTCCGTTGTCACGGTGACGGTCTCCGCCGGCGGCGCCGGCGTGCTCGAACACCCTGACAAGATCGCACCTAATGCGACCGCCACAATCCACCCCTTGTGCGCCATGCACATCCTTTCGCAGTCCCCCACGGCTAGGCCTCTAAGCCCGCAGAAAATCGATGATCGATGAGGTGGGGCACAGCCCCCGCCCGTGCCCCACTCATTCGAAGTTAGCTGAGGGCGACGTCGTTGGAATCAGGGATTTCCCTATGCTTGCCGACTATTATTTGCTGACACGCGCTCGCGCCGGTGGATAGCCGCTGCGGCACTTGCGGACGGTCCGCATCCTGAATGTGAATGCAGCCGCCTCGGAGCATGGTGGCAGGTGCAGGATTCGAACCTGCGTAGGCGTAAGCCGACGGATTTACAGTCCGCTCCCATTGGCCGCTCGGGCAACCTGCCTGGGTGCTGCACCGCCGGGCGACCCGGTTTGGTGCGACTTGCAGGGTACAACGAGGATGGGCCTAAGACGAAAACGGCACCAGACCATCAGGGAGGACGGATCCAATGGCGGATTCATCGTTCGACGTCGTGAGCAAGGTCGACCGCCAGGAGGTGGACAACGCTCTGAACCAGGCCGCCAAGGAGCTGGCCACCCGCTACGACTTCCGCGGCACCGATACATCCATCGAGTGGCAGGGCGAGGAGACGGTCGTCATCACCAGCTCGACCGAGGAGCGTGTCAAGGCCGCCGTCGACGTCTTCAAGGAGAAACTGGTCCGCCGCGACATCTCGATGAAGGCGTTCGACGCCGGGGACCCGCAGGCGTCCGGCAAGACCTATAAGGTCAGCGGCGAGATCAAGCAGGGCATCACCAGCGAGCAGGCCAAGAAAATCACCAAGATCATCCGCGACGAGGGCCCCAAGGGCGTCAAGGCGCAGATCCAGGGCGACGAGATCCGCGTCAGCTCGAAGAAGCGCGACGACCTGCAGGCCGTGATCGCGCTGCTCAAGGGCGCCGACCTCGACGTCGCGCTGCAGTTCGTCAACTACCGCTGAGCGCTTTGAGGCCCGCCTCGCGATCAATCTGATTGAAACTCTTGGTGACGCCGGGCGGTGGCGCAATGCCGCGACGTGCGCGCTTTCATGCAGGTCGGGCACAGCCGCCCCTGGCGCATTGACGCGGGGCTACCCGGACCCAGCATTCGCGCCCGCACCGTGGCCTTGATTTCCCTTTACGGTACGGCCATCCAGGTCACCGGCTCGAAGGGATGGCGCGATGGCGGCAACGCCGACACTTCGCACCTCACGAGCGCCGAGAACCGCCGGCGTTCCTCGACCGACGCGAAGCTACATATTCGGGTTCCTCGCGGGACTCAGCCTTCTCGGCGTCGTCGCCCTCTGGGCGCTGCTCGCCCGACTGCAGATCTTCTCGCCGTCACTGCTGCCCTCCCCCGTTGACGTCGTCAACGCCACCGGCGACATGTATGCGCAGGGCACGCTCGTCGACGACGCCCTGGCCAGCTTCCGCCGCGCACTCAGCGGCTTCCTCCTCGGCTCCACGCTGGCCATCGTCGCGGGCAGCCTGACTGGCCGCAGCCGCGTGGCGCGCGTGCTCCTCGAACCCACCATCCAGGTCATCCGGCCCATTCCGGCCATCGCCCTCGTGCCCCTGGCCATCCTGTGGTTCGGCATCGGCGAGGAATCAAAACTGTTCATCACCACCCTCGGCGTGTTTTTTCCCGTCTGGGTGAACACCCACGCCGGGATCTCCTCGACCCGCGACGACTACCTCCGCGTCGCGGCGTGCCTCGGGGCACCGCGACACCAGGTCTTCACCTCGGTGGTCCTGCCCGCCGCATTGCCGTTCATCCTCACCGGCCTTCGGCAGGGCATCGCGATGTCGCTGATCCTCATCGTCGCCTCCGAACAGGCCGGCGTGACCGAAGGTCTCGGCTTTCGCCTCGACCAGGCGCGACTGTTCAGCCAGCCGGACCGGCTCTTCGCCTGCCTGATCGCGCTCGGTGTCGTCGGCGCACTGGCTGACCAGTTGTTCCACCGCGGCACGCATCGACTCGTCCGCTGGGCGAAGGAACAATCGTGACGGCCGGTGGCATCGGGATCGCCGGCCTCACAGTCGAATACGCGACCGGCAACCGGGTGCTCGACCACCTCGATCTCACCGTCGACGCCGGCGCTTTCCTCGCCCTGCTCGGCCCGTCGGGGTGCGGGAAGTCGACGTTGCTCAACTGCATGGCCGGCTTCGTCACGCCGACCGAGGGCCAGGTTTCATTCAACGGCGCGCTGGTGACAGGACCAGGCCGCGAACGCGGCGTCGTCTTTCAGCGCGACGTGCTGTTCCCCTGGACATCGGTCGCCGGCAACATCTCCTTCGCACTGCGTGCCGCGAAAGTGCCGCGCGCGCAGCGTAGTCGACGGATCACAGCGTTGCTCGACGCGGTCGGGCTGTCCCGCGACGTCGCGGACAAGCTGCCGCACGAGCTTTCCGGCGGAATGCGCCAGCGCGTCGGTATCGCCCGAGCGCTCGCCAACAGTCCGCAGGTGCTGTTGATGGACGAGCCCTTCGGAGCGCTCGACGCGCTGACCCGCTCGCAAATGCAGGACCTGGTCATCGACCTCTGGGAGCAGACCGGAACCACCATCGTGTTCGTCACCCACGACGTCGACGAGGCCGTCCGCATCGCGTCGTCGATCGTCGTGATGGCTTCGGACGGCTCGATCGCCGACCACCTCGACAATCCCCTGCCTCAACCGCGGCCCGCCAGCCGACTCGCCGAATTCGCCGATTACTCAACGCTTCGCAGGCGGCTGCACGACCTCCTGCGTCCCGATCCCAGCCCCATCGTCTAACCCGGAGATGATATGAACCTGAGACGCTTCACCGCCACAACGGTCACCGTTGTCGCCATGCTCGGCGCGCTTGTCGGCTGCAGCCGCGCCGAATCCGCCGAAGCCGCCGATACTTTGACCGTTGGCTGGGTGGTCGACCCGTGCTGGTCACAGGTTCCCGTCGCCGAGAAGCTCGGCTATTTCGCCGATTCGGGAGTGAACATCAAAGTGGTGCCGTTCCCCACCGGCGCGGCAGCCCTCGAAGCGCTCGCCGGCGGCGCGGTCGACGTCGCCAACGGCGGTGACGTCCCGACGTCCGCTGCGGCGCTGAAGAACCCGAACCTACGCATCATCGCCGACGGATCACGTTGGGCCGAAGGGCGTTTCGTCGCCCGGCGCTCGGCGGGCATCACCTCGATCCCTGACCTGTCAGGCCGCACCATCGCTGTTCCGCTCGGCAGCAGCGCCCACTACTTCGCGACGAAGTTCCTCAACCAGGCCGGCGTCGACGCCCAGTTGGTGCAGACCGGCCCCGCCGAGATCCCCACCGCGCTGGGCAACGGCAGCGTCGATGCGGTCGCCGTGTTCCAGCCTGCACTCGCCAAGTCCGTCGCGGCGCTCGGCGACGACGCCGTCGAATTACAGGGGCCTGAAAAGTACAGTCAGCACAGCCTCTACCTCACCAACGCCGACACGTTGTCGACCAAGCAGGCCGCGCTCACCAGCTTCCTCGCAGCGGTGAAGAAGGCCGACGCCCCGTTGACGAACGGGGAACCCGCCGCGCTGACCGCCGTCGCCGAATCGACCGGACTCGACGGGGGCCTCATCGAAAACGTCGCCGGTGAGTTCCAGTTCAGAACCGCCCTCGGCCCCGAACTCGCCGGCGACCTCGCCGACCGCGCGCGATGGGCGCAGGGTATCGGTCGGGTCCCGGCCGACGCCCAGATCCCCGACTATGACGCGATCATCGTCCGCGCGCCGCTCGAAGGTGACACCCAGTGAGCGACATCCGGTTGATCGGGCTCGGCGGCACCATTTCGATGCGCGAAACCGCCTCGGGGGCAGTGCCATTCCGCGGCGCGACCGCTCTGGCCGAACGGGTCGACGGGTTCGGCGGTGCCGAAGACCTGGCCCTGGTCGGTGGCTCGGAGGTCGACTTCGAGTTGATGGAACGCCTCGCCGTCCGGATCAGTGCGCTGGTGGCCGAAGGCGTGGGCGGCGTCGTCTCCACGACCGGTACGGATTCGATCGAGGAGGTGTCGGCCTGGCTCGCCTACCGCGGGAGCTGGCCGGTTCCCGTTGTCGTCACCGGATCGATGATCGCCGGCGAGCGACCCGACAGCGACGGTGCGGCCAACCTCTTCGATGCGCTGACCGTCGCCTCCTCGGGAGCCGACATCGACCCCGTCGTGGTGTTCGCCGGGCGCATCTTCGCCGCCCGGGAGGTCCTCAAGGTGTCCGGGGTGGCCCGCGACGCGTTCGACGCGCCGGGACGCGGACCAGTCGGGGTGGTCGGCGGCGGGCACGTCGAGTGGTTCCGCACATCACCGCGGCGACCGGCGCACGGCGCGCCGACGTCGCCGATCGAGCCGGTGCCACTGGTGCTCGCCAGCCTCGGTGACGACGGTTCGGTGCTCGCCTTCGCGGGCAGCGGGCGGCCCGCAGTCGTCATCGCCGCCAACGGCGCAGGCAACCTCCCGCCCGGTCAGGCCGCCGCCGCGCAGCGCCTGATCGGAGAGGGGACGCTCGTCGTGATCACCACCAGGGCGCCCGACGCACGGGTCGCGCCGCGGTACGGATATCCCGGCGGAGTCGCCACGCTGGCGGCAGGCGGCGCGGTCCTGGCGGCCGGGCTGACACCGCATCGGGCCCGCCTCCTCGTCACGCTCGGACTCGCGCAGGGACGCGACCATTCCGGCCTGCGACAACTTATCGAAGGCGAAACAGCATGACCCTCACCGCGACCCACGTCGACCGGACCGAACTCGTGGCGCTCACCAAGACATTGGTGTCCGCCGGGCAACCCTGGTGCGAGAACAGCCTCGACGGACCCACCCGCCCGCCGGAGGAGACGCGCATCGCCGAACCCGTGGCAGCGCTGCTCACCGAGTGGGGCTTCGACGTCGAACTGGCCGGCCGCCATCCGACCCGCCAAAACGTGTTGGCCACCAAGGTGTTCGGTCCCGGCCCGACGCTGATGCTCAACGACCATCTCGACACCTATCCCTCCGGGCCGCCGAGCCGCTGGACCGTCCCCGAGAGCCCCTATCAGGCAACGGAACTCGACGGCCGCATCTACGCTCGCGGCACCTCCGACACGCGCGCCAACCTCGCCGCACTGCTGACTGCGGCGCGCCGCATCGCCGCCGATCCCCCTTCGGGCGGAACGCTTTCGGTCGTGCTGACCGTCGACGAGGAACGCAACGGGGTGGAGGGGGCGTGCTACCTGCTCGACGAGCGCGGCCTAAGACCGGACGCGTCCATCACCGTGGAGCCGACGGCGTGGTCCGAAGGCGTGCGCAGCGGGATCGCGCTGGCGACCGCGCAGACGGGCCACGCGTTGTTCGACATCGTCGCGCGGGGCAGGTCGAGCCACATCTGGCGCCCGGACACCGGCGCCAACCCGGCGCAGTTCCTCGCAGACGCGCTCGCGCAGATCCGCCAGGACCCGGTCGGCGACTGGCCCATCTCCGTGGTGGGCCTGTCGGCGGGCGAGGCCGGGATGGCGCAGTTCACCCCGCTCGAGGCGCGGGCGCGGGTGGCGGCGGTGAACATCGGACCCGACGTCTCCGCCGGCGAGTTGCTGCTCGCGTTCCAGCAGCGGGTCAGCCGGTTGTCGCCCGAGGGTATCGACACGGAGGTGCGTTACGTGCCGGGGCCGACGTTCGTCGCCGGGACGGTTGAGGTGCCCGCCTCCGACCCGCTCGTCACCGCGATCGACGACGCCTATCGCGCGGTGACCGGTGAGGCCGTGCGTCACTACACGAAGCCCGCGTTCAACGACACCATCCGGTTCCGACACACCGGAATCCCCGCGGTTACCTTCGGACCCGGCGACGACGGCTGGGCGGTGTACGACGAGAGCATCGCCGTCGACACGATGGTGACCGCGGTGCTCGTGCTGGAACGGGCGGTGCGCGCCTATCTCGGCGACCGGTGAGGGCGCACTTGACCAACTGCCGGTGAAAACGCGGCCGTCCGACCTACCCTGATCGGCATGGCACCTCAGCAACGTGTACCGCAAGTCGTCGTTCTCGGTGGAGGCTCCTGGGGCACCACCGTGGCGTCCATCTGCGCCCGCCGCGGGCCGACGCTGCAGTGGGTGCGCTCGCAGGAGACCGCTGACGACATCAACGTCAACCACCGCAATTCGAAGTACCTGGGCAACGAGGTCGCGCTTCCCGAGAGCCTGAAGGCGACGACGGACTTCACCGAGGCGGCCTCGTGCGCCGACGTCATCGTCATGGGCGTTCCGTCCCACGGCTTTCGCGGCGTGCTCACCGAGCTGGCCAAGGAGCTGCGGCCGTGGGTTCCGGTGGTGTCGCTCGTCAAGGGCCTCGAGCAGGGCACGAACTTCCGTATGAGCCAGGTCGTCGCCGAGGTGCTGCCCGGGCATCCGGCCGGGATCCTGGCCGGGCCGAACATCGCGCGCGAGGTGGCCGAGGGGTACGCCGCTGCCGCGGTGCTCGCGATGCCCGACCAGCAACTCGCGGCGGACCTGGCAAGACTGTTCCGCACCAAGCGTTTTCGGACGTACACCACCGACGATGTGGTTGGCGTGGAGATGGCCGGGGCGTTGAAGAACGTTTACGCCATCGCTGTCGGTATGGGCTACTCGCTGGGTATCGGGGAGAACACCCGCGCGATGGTGATGGCCCGCGCGATCCGCGAGATGTCCAAGCTCGGTGAGGCGACCGGCGGTCACCGCGACACGTTCGCCGGCCTGGCCGGCATCGGCGACCTCATCGTCACCTGCACCAGCCAGCGCAGCCGCAACCGCCACGTCGGCGAGCAGTTGGGGGCGGGCAAGCCGATCGACGAGATCATCTCGTCGATGAACCAGGTCGCCGAGGGCGTCAAGGCCGCCAGCGTCATCATGGAATTCGCCGACCAGTACGGCATTTCGATGCCGATCGCGCGCGAGGTCGACTCCGTGGTCAACCACGGCTCCAGCGTCGAAGAGGCCTACCGCGGCCTGATGGTCGAAAAGCCCGGCCACGAGGTGCACGGCGCCGGGTTCTAGTCGCCTACTGCCTCAACGAGCGTCGCGAAGATGACGGATTTCGGCCGATTTACGTCATCAACACGACGCTCGGCGCGCGACGTCAGTTGAAGAACGGGTTCGTGCCCTCGGGCCGTTCCAGCAGCGGATCCCTGCCGCCGTTGATGATGTAGCTGCCTGCCGGGCTCAACACGAAGCCTGACTGGTTGCGGCTGTCCGAGCACGTCGTGACGCCGCCATCGCTGCCGCAGCTGACGGTCTGGAAGCTGATGCGCGAGCCGGCCGGAAGCGGTTGGGCATCGGCGACGACGGCGAACACGTCGCCCGTCGTCACCGAGAACTGCGGGACACCCGGGCCGCCGCTGACGAAGTTCGCGCCGTTCGGCGCCGCGGGGATCGCGCCGCTGCAGCCGTAGCCGCCGTTGCGCTGCAGCACGCAGGTCAACCCGTCCGGCGTCTTGAACGCGTACCAGTTGCCGTCCATCTTCGCGAACTCCGACAGCTTCACCGGCGCGAACGCGTTGACGTTCGGCGCCGGTGGCGCAGGCGGCTCCGACGGCTGCGCCGCGGCGATACCCTGCACGCCGATGAGGGCCGCCCCCGCAGACCCGACGACGCCGATCAACACCCTGTTCAGCACGGTCCACACCCTAAGGGGTGGCGAGGGAAATCGCAGCACACAGGTCACATCGCCGCAGGTCGGCGCGCTGTTACGGGGTGATTTCGGTGCAGTACCTATCGCTGGGCGACCGGTAGTGCACCGAAATCGCCAAGAGGCGGTCAGTAGTAGCCCGGGCCGCGGCCGGCCATCGACTCCAGGCGCGCGATGCGGTCGGCGATCGGCGGGTGCGTCGAGAACAGCTTGCCGATCTTCTCGCCGGCCCGGAACGGGTTCGCGATCATCAGGTGCGCCTGATCGGCGAGCTTCGGGTCGGGCGGCAACGGGGCCTGTTCGACACCGACGCTGATCTTGCGCAGCGCGCTGGCCAACGCCAGCGGATCGCCGGTCAGCTCCGCACCCGACTGGTCGGCCTGGTACTCGCGCGAGCGCGACACCGCCATCCGGATCACCATCGCGGCGATCGGGCCCAGCATTGAAACCAGCAGGATCGCAAACGGATTCGCGCCGCCTTCCCGGTTACCGCCGAACAGCGTCGCGAAGTAGGCGATGTTGGCCAGCGCGGTGATGACCGCGGCCATCGCACCGGCGACGCTCGAGATCAGGATGTCGCGGTTGTAGACATGCGACAGTTCGTGGCCCAGCACGGCGCGCAGTTCGCGTTCGTTGAGGATCTGCAGAATGCCGGTCGTACAGCACACCGCCGCGTTGCGCGGATTGCGACCCGTGGCGAACGCGTTCGGGGCGTCGGTGTCGCTGATGTACAGCCGCGGCATCGGCTGGCGCGCCGTCGTCGCCAGTTCGCGCACGATCCGGTACATGACCGGGGCCTGCATCTCGGTGACCGGCTGGGCGTGCATTGCCCGAAGCGACAGCTTGTCGCTGTTGAAGTACATGTACGCGTTCATGCCGACGGCGAACAGCACCGCCAGGCCGATCAGCGCGGTATTGCGGAACAACGAGGCGATGAACACGATCAGCGCCGAGAACCCCACCAGCAGAGCGAACGTCTTGGCGGTGTTCGCGTGCGGATGCCAAGTCATCGCTTCCTCCTTCAGACCCAGAGACTCCGATGAGTCAACGCTTAGTCAGGCTCCGCAAGTTCCGGCTGTTCAGCCGTGCCGGTTCACGGTGTAATCCACCAGCGTCGCCAGGGCCTGGCGACCGGGGCCGTCGGGCAACTGCGCGAGCTCCTCGCGGGCCTGCACCGCGTACTGCGCGACCGTCTCCTTGGCCTTCGCCATGCCGGGCGAGGCGCGCAGCAGCCGCAGCGCCTCGGCCACGTCGTCGTCGTTCTCCACTGGGCCGGCGAGCAGCTCACGCAGCCGGTCGGCGTCGGGCCCGTCGTCTCGCAGCGCGTACAGCACCGGCAGCGTGTGCACGCCTTCACGCAGGTCGGTGCCGGGCACCTTGCCGGATTCCTCCGGGTCGCTGTCGATGTCGATGATGTCGTCGCTGATCTGGAAGGCCGTTCCGACGATGCCGCCGAGGCGGCTCAACCGCTCGATCTGCTCCTCGTCGGCGCCGGAGAACGTCGCCCCGAACCGTCCGGAGGCCGCGATCAGGCAGGCGGTCTTCTCGTAGACGACCTTGAGGTAGTGCTCGACGGAGTCGACGTGTTCGGCCGCGCCGCGGGTCTCGCGCATTTGACCGGTGACCAGCTGGGCGAACGTGTCGGCGATGATGCGCACGGCCTCCGGTCCGAGTCGGCTGACGAGGCGTGATGCGGTGGCGAACAGGTAGTCGCCCGCGAGGATCGCGATGTTGTTGCCCCAGCGGGCGTTGGCGCTGTCGGCACCGCGGCGGACCTGCGCCTCGTCCATGACGTCGTCGTGATAGAGCGTCGCCAGGTGGACCAGTTCGATGACCGCCCCCGCGACGGTGACCTGCCAGGCGTCGGGGTCCGGGCCCAGCCGGGCTGAGAGGACGGTGAACAGCGGGCGGAACCGCTTGCCGCCGGCCTGGAACAGGTGTTGCACCGCCTCGGCCATCAGTTCGTCGGCTTTGCCGAGCTCAGTGGCCATCAGGTCTTCGATGCGGGCGACCCCGTCGCGCACTTCCTGCGCGAATTCGGGATCTCCGAAGTCCACCCCGGCTACCACCGTCGCTGGCGTCCTCACCCTGCCAACATACTGGGAACCATGGACACCCGAGCGGACGTGGTCGTGGTCGGGGCCGGGCCCGCGGGTTCGGCCGCCGCCGCGTGGGCCGCGCGCAACGGCCGCGAGGTGCTCGTCATCGACAAGGCGCAGTTCCCGCGCGACAAGGCCTGCGGCGACGGGCTGACCCCGCGCGCGGTGCTGGAGATGCAGCGGCTCGGCCTGGGTTCGTGGCTGGACGGGCGGGTGCGGCACCGTGGTCTGCGGTTGTCCGGCTTCGGCGCGGACGTCGAAATCGCGTGGCCGGGCCCGTCGTTCCCCTCGACCTCGAGCGCCGTCCCACGTACCGAGCTCGACGACCGCATCCGCATGGTCGCCGTCGACGAGGGCGCCAAGATGCTGCTCGGCGTGAAAGCCGTTGATGTGCGCCATGATTCCGCCGGTCGCGTGGAGTCGGTGGCGCTCGACTCGGGTGCCGAGATCGGATGCGCCGAACTGATCGTCGCCGACGGGGCCCGCTCGACTCTGGGCCGGATGCTGGGCCGTGAATGGCACCAGGAAACGGTGTACGGCGTCGCGATCCGCGGCTACATCGCCACCCCGCGCGCCGCCGAACCGTGGATCACGTCACACCTGGAGCTGCGCTCGCCGGAGGGCAAGGTGCTGCCCGGCTACGGCTGGATCTTCCCGCTGGGCAACGGCGAAGTGAACATCGGCGTCGGCGCGCTGGCGACGGCGAAGCGACCGGCCGACGCCGCGCTGCGGCCGCTGATGTCCTATTACACCGGGCTGCGTCGCGAGGAGTGGGGCTTCGTCGGGGAGCCGCGCGCCGGGCTGTCGGCGCTGTTGCCGATGGGCGGCGCGGTCTCGGGTGTGGCCGGGCCGAACTGGATGCTGATCGGCGACGCGGCGGCCTGCGTCAACCCGCTGAACGGCGAGGGCATCGACTACGGGCTGGAGACCGGACGGCTGGCGGCCGAGCTGCTGGGCACCGGTGACCTCTCGCAGGCGTGGCCCGCGGTGCTCTCGGCGCACTATGCGCGCGGGTTCTCGGTGGCCCGTCGGCTCGCGCTGCTGTTGACGTTCCCGCGGTTCCTGCCGTCGACGGGACCGCTCGCCATGAGGTCGGCGGCGCTGATGAACATCGCGGTGCGGGTGATGGGCAACTTTGTCACCGACGAGGACGAGGACTGGACCGCGCGGGTCTGGCGCGGGGCCGGTCGGCTGTCGCGGCGTATCGACGAGCGGGCGCCGTTCGCCTAGTCGCCCTGGCCCCGCTCGAGCAGCTTCACCGCGACGCCGGGTTTCTGGTTGGTCTGGGTAGATGCCGTGAGCCCCAGGGCAATCAAAACGTCAGCGGTCGTGATGAAGAGCCCGATCCAGTACGCCCACCGCACCGTCGGATCCGGTTGGGATGCGAAGTACATGATGAGGAAGATCGGCCCGACGATGCCGAAGACGAACATCATGCCCTGAAACATCAGGTAGCGCTTGAACGTCTCCATGTCGCAGGCAGAATAACGCGGATGGCCGCCGTGTACCGGGCTCCAATGCGATCCCGTAGTGACGACATCGACCCGCAGGCGTCGCTGGACCGGGCGCTGGCGACGGGCGTAGTCGGTTTCGGCGACGTGGGATTCGGCGACCGGCTGGCTCGCCGCGTCGAACGGTTCGCGGATGTCGAAGACGGCTCGTTCGTGTGGACCCGCGATGCGGACGGGCTCTACTGGCTGGGCCGCATCGACGGTCCGTACCACCGTGACGACGACGCGGACGCCGTCGCGGTCGATCTGGTGCATGTGCGACCGTGCCGCTGGCTCGACGAGCCGATACTCGAACCCGACGTTCCCGCAGCGGTTCTCGCGACCTTCGGACGCGGTGGACGTAACTTCCAACAGACCCACGACCCCGACGTCGGGCGGCAGACGGAACGGCTCTGGGACACCCGCACCGACCAGGATTCGTAAGCAGGCTAACTGTAAGCCCAGCTAGACGACCTGTTTTCACCGTCGCGCAGGGATTACCCTGAAGCGCAAGGGCGTTCACATAAGCATCGGCGGAAGGAAACCAACGATGCTCGGTCTGACGGTTCGATCGGCAGTAGCCGCGTTCGCGGTCGGCGCTGCCGCGCTGTTCTCTGCTCCCGTTGCCCCCGCATTGCCGCAAGGACCGTGTCAGGACGTGCCTTTCGTCGGGGTGTGCACACCGTATCGAGGTGCGACCGGAAAGCCGTCGTCGAACGCCAAGTCCGAACCACCCCTGCCCGCCGTCAACAGTGCGCCACCGGCCAACGGCAGCCAGCAGGCCGCGATCGACATCGACGAGGGCTAACCCAACGACTTTGCGAATCCGCTGACGTCGCGGATGGATGCGTCGAACACCTCGGGCATGTAAGCGCCGCACAGCAGGTCGCCGCCGTGACAGGTGCCCGCGACTACTCGACCCATCGCGGGAACGCCCGCCCGCACCAAGCGGCGGTAGTAGGCCAGGCCCTCGTCGCGCAGCGGGTCCAGTTCGTTGACCGAAATGACATGGGGTGGAAGCCCGTTGAGCTCCTCGTCGCTGGCCACTGACGCCCAGCACGTCGCGTCGTCGGCATGGGAACCGTCGGGGTTGTAGATCGAACCCAGCAACGCCAGCTGTTGGCGACTGACGAAGTACTCGTCGTTCTCGGCCAGCGACGGCAGATCCTCGCAGTCCTCGAGCCAGCGGTTGGAGATGTAAGGGCACTGGGCGTAGAACCCGGCGATCTCGTCCAGCCAGCCCTCACGCTTGGCCTTGTGCGCGACGGTGAGTGTGAGGTTGCCACCGCCGGACTCCCCCGACACGATCAGATGGCTGACTCCGAGTTCGGCGCGGTTGGCCGCCACCCAGCGCACCGCGGCGGCACAGTCGTTGAGGCCGGCGGGGAACGGATGCGGACCGAGTTCGCCGCCGGAGTTGCGGAACTCGACGCCGACCACGACCAGCCCGGTGGCGGCGAGGCAGTCGCGGATCCGGATGTAGCCGATGTCGGCCGCGCTGCCGAGCGCCATCCCGCCGCCGTGCAGATGCACGACCGCGGGCAACCGGTCGCCCGCGTCGTCGGGGCGGCTGATGTAGAGCGTGATGTCGTTGCCGTCGGGCCCGGGGATCGTCGTCGTCGATGTGGTTACCCCGGACACCTCGGGCAGGTCCTTGGCCAACGCTTCGAGGATCGCGCCCATCCCCTGCTCGCTCATGGTCGCGAACGCGATGCGCTCCTCGAGCGGAGCGTCGACGGTCAGCGGCGCGGCGGGCAGCCGGCCGTCGAGGCCGAACTGTGCGAACGCCTTGACCATTCGCGGGTCCGCGCGGGGATCGGTGGCGAGAGTGGAGTCCGGGTCGACCAGGCGTCCGTGCATGCCCAGACCGTAGCGCGGCGTCGCCGCGTCCGACCGGCAATCAGCGCAGGGGTTTGGTGGCGGCGTGCAGGGCGACGATGCCGCCGGTGAGGTTGCGCCAGCGCACCGACGACCAGCCCGCGTCGGCGATCTGTCGCGAAAGCTGCGCCTGGTCGGGCCATGCGCGGATCGACTCGGCCAGGTAGACGTAGGCCTCCGGGTTGGAGGACACCGCTCGGGCGATCCTCGGCAGCGCCTGCATCAGGTACTCCTTGTACACCGTCGCGAACAGCCCGTTCGTCGGCGTGGAGAACTCGCACACGACCAACCGTCCGCCGGGTCGGGTGACGCGGGCCATCTCGCGCAGTCCGGCCGCGTGGTCGACGACATTGCGCAGACCGAAGCTGATTGTCACGGCGTCGAACACACCGTCGCCGAACGGCAGTCGCGTCGCGTCGCCTGCGACCTTCGGCACGTCGCGCTCGGCCCCGGCGGCCAACATGCCGACGGAGAAATCCGCGGCCACGCACCACGCCCCGGAGCCGGCCAACTCGACCGTCGACACGGCGGTGCCCGCCGCGAGGTCGAGGACCTTGTCCCGCGGGCCGATGCCCAGTGCGGCTCGCGTCGCCCGCCGCCAGAACCGGTCCTGACCCAGCGACATCACGGTGTTGGTCAGGTCGTAGCGGCGCGCCACCGCGTCGAACATCGACGCCACATCGCGTGGGTTCTTCTCCAGCGTCGCGCGGCTCATGTGGCCACCGTAGCTGTGAAGATGCTTGAAGCGGGAATGCGGAGCCCGCGGACAGGGGATATACGAGCATGAGCGAAAAGGTTTGGTTCATCACCGGGACATCGCGGGGCTTCGGACGCGAATGGACGATCGCCGCGCTGGAGCGCGGCGACAAGGTCGCGGCCACGGCCCGCAACGTCTCCTCGCTGGACGACCTGGTCGAGAAGTACGGGGATGCGTTGCTGCCCCTGGCGCTGGACGTGACCGACCGCGAGGCGGACTTCGCGGCGGTCAAGCAGGCCCACGATCATTTCGGCCGGCTGGACATCGTCGTCAACAACGCCGGCTACGGGCACTTCGGCTTCGTCGAGGAGGTGACCGAACAGGAGGCGCGCGACCAGATCGAGACGAACGTCTTCGGCGCATTGTGGGTCACGCAGGCCGCGCTGCCGTACCTGCGGGCGCAGCGCAGCGGGCACATCATCCAGGTGTCGTCGATCGGCGGGATCGTCGCGTTCCAGAACGTCGGCATCTATCACGCGTCGAAGTGGGCGCTGGAAGGGTTTTCGCAGGCGCTGGCGCAGGAGGTCGCGCCGTTCGGGGTGCATGTCACGTTGATCGAGCCGGGCGGCTTCACGACCGACTGGGCAGGCTCGTCGTCTCGCCGGTCGACGCCGCTGCCCGACTACAAAGAGGTGCACGAGGAAGCCGACCGGATCCGCAGTCAGCGGGTGGCCAAGCCGGGTGATCCGCAGGCGTCGGCGCGGGCGTTGCTCAAGGTCGTCGACGCCGAAAATCCGCCGCTGCGGGTGTTTTTCGGCGAGTTGCCGTTGCAGTTGGCCAAGGCCGACTACGAGAACCGGCTCAAGACGTGGGAGCAATGGCAGCCGGTCGCCATCGAGGCGCAAGGCTGATCTCCCGCGAGGGTGGCGTTACGCGACGCGGCGACGCCGTAGGCCGATGACCGCTTCGTAGTGGGCCAGGAGTTCGTCGCAGATCGACGGCCAGGTCCGGGTCAGCACGCTGCGACGCGCGGCGATCGAATAGCGCTGCCGCTCGGCGATCAGATGGTCGACGGCACGGACCAGTCGGGCCTCGAATTCGTCGACCTCGAGCAGCAGGCCGGTGCGGTAGGGAGCGACGAGGTCTCGTGGTCCGCCGGCGTTCGGGGCGACGACCGGCAGCCCCGAGGCCATCGCCTCCTGGACGGCTTGACAGAAGGTCTCATGCTCACCGGGATGCACGAACACATCCATGCTCGCGTACGCCGCGGCCAGCTGCGAACCGTACAGCGCACCGGTGAAAATAGCTGAGGGCAACAACCTTTCGAGCTTCGGCCGGTCGACTCCGTCACCGACGACGACGAGCTGCAGATCGTCCCGGCGCGCGAGCACCGCCAGTCGTTCGACATGCTTCTCCGGAGCGAGCCGCCCGACGAACCCGACGATCGGCCTGCCGTCGGGTGACCATCGGTGCCGCAGGACGTCGTCGCGCGCCGACGGCGCAAACCCCGTGATGTCCACACCGCGCCCCCACTTGTGCACCCGCGGAATGCCGTGTCGCGTCAGGTCTTCCATCGCGGTGGTGGACGGCGCGAGGGTCCGGTCGGCGCGGTTGTGCAGGTGCCGCGTCCACGCCCATGCGGCGCGCGCGGTGAAACCGACGCCGTAGCTCTCGGCGAATCCCGCGACGTCGGTCTGGAATACGGCCACGGTCGGAACGCCGATGCGGTGCGCCGCGTGCAGGCCCCCGTAGCCGAGCAGCGCCGGCGACGCCAGATGCACGATGTCGGGGTCGAATCCCCGTAGCACACCGACCATCCGGGGTCGCGGCACACCAAGCGGCAGCGATGTGACCTTCGGGAACATCCGCGAGGGCACCCGGTGCACGCGGACACCGTCGTGCACACGGTCCGCGGGTGGCTGCCCGCGCGGGTTGTCGGGAGCGATCACGAGGGTTTCGTGTCCGGTGCGACGCAGGTGCTCGATCACCCGCAGCACCGAGTTGGTGACGCCGTTGACATTCGGGAGGAACGATTCTGCGACGATTGCCACGCGCACGCCGGAATCGTCTCAGCGCCACCTGTCGCGAAGGTTGCACGCAGGCGTATGGCACACGAAAACCTGGTGCGCCAACGGGTGCTGCGAAGCGTTTCCGTCGAGTATCGTGCGGACCAGAGAAAGGGCGGTTGACATGCGAATCTCCCGGGCACTAGCTGCCGTGGCGGTCATCATTGCGCTCGCCGCCGCCGGCTGCACCAGCCACGTCGCAGGCAATGCGCAGCGCGACCCGGCGCAGCCTCCGCTGAAGGTCAGCGAAGACGGCTACGGCGTGGTCGCCGGTTTCGACGACGCCCCGGCCCGCATCGAGATCTTCACCGAACCGCAGTGCAGCCACTGCGCCGACCTGCAAGCCGATTTCGGCGATCAACTCGCCTATTACATCGGCGTCGGCCAACTCAACGTCACCTACCGGCCGTTGATCTTCCTCGACGAAGTGAGCCACGGGTACTCGGCGCGGGTGAGCAACGCGCTGTTCCTCGCGACCGGTAGCGGCGCGACGGGCACGCAGTTCCAACGGTTCGTCGAAGAGCTTTGGGCCCACCAGGATCCCGGCGGATCGGGACCGAGCGACGACGAGATGGCCGATATGGCGCGCGCGGCGGGCATGCCCGACAAGGCGATCAAGCGGATCGCGAGCGGCGGGTCGGCGGTCAACGTTCCGGAGATGGACGAGAACAACTTCGGGTTCCTGTTCGACGTCGATCCCGGAGCCGCGGGTACGCCGACGGTGTACGACCTGGTGTCCAGCGAGAAGCTCGACATCTACGACAACGACTGGCTCGACAAGCTCATCCAGTCGTGATGTCGGCGCCCGGCTCCGGATCAGGAGTCGGACGTTGCGGCCGTCGACGCTCGATCAGCGTCAAACCGGCCAACGCGGCGCTCGCGATCAGCCAGCCGACGACCGCGATCGAACTCGCCGGGATGATCGCCAAAGCCGCGTTGCGGTGTTGCACGCGAACGAGGTCCGGGTTGTTCCTGTCGTATTCGACGTAGATGTTCATCCCCGTCTCGAGTTCCGACGGATAGAGCACGCCCAGTTCGGGCCGGTAGGTCACGCGGTCGGGAGTGACGAACTCGATCGTCGACCGGCGCGGTCCGGCGTCGAGCACCTCGGCGGCGGCCACCCCCATGTGCCGCGAGATCTGGCGATCATTGCGCCACGCGCCCAACACCATCAGCACCGACTGCAGCGTCACCAGGCACGCCACGATCACGATGCCCACACGGATTCGTCGGAATGTCCGCTGTCGGCGCGACTCGTTCGGATCGGCGGTGAGCCGGGGCAGGAACCGGCGCGCCCACCGGGTGGACGTGGCGAGGCGGTGCGCAAAGGCGGCCCTCACCGGAGCAAGCTTGTTCGCTCCGCTCACTGGAGCTGGATTGTTCGCTCCGCTCACAGGAGCTGGATTGTTCGCCCCGCTCACAGGAGCTGGATTGTTCGCCCCGCTCACAGGGCAGCCTTGATCGATGCGTGCAACGCCCGCAGCGACGACCGGTCGGCCTTCACCTCCAACACCCGCATCCCGTCGTGCGGTTCGTTGAGCGCCTCGACCAGGTCGTCGGCCTCCAGCTGCCGACTCTCCACGTGATACGCCCGGCACAGCGCGCCGACGTCCACGTCGTGCGGTGTGCCGAAGATCCGCGACGACACGTCGGAGAATCTCGGATCGCCCTGCTCGAGCAGTTCGAAGATGCCGCCGCCGTTGTCGTTGGACACCACGATCGTCAGGTTGCGCGGCGTCGGCTCCGTCGGACCGATCAACAGCCCCGAACTGTCGTGGACGAACGTCAGGTCACCGAGCAGCGCGATCGTCCGGCCGTCGTGCGCGAGCGCGGCGCCGATCGCCGTCGACACCGTCCCGTCGATGCCCGCGACGCCCCGGTTCGAGCGCACCTTCAGCCCGTGAGTGTCCAGTCCGACGAGCGCGGCGTCGCGCACCGGGTTCGACGCCCCCAGCACCAGCTGATCGCCGGGCCGGACGGCATCGGCCACCGCGGCGGCGACGTGCAAGCCGGTCTTGAGCGGATGCGCCCGCAGCTGAGAGCGCACCGCCTCCATCGCGTGCCGATGCACCTCGGCGCACCGGTTGAGCCAGGCGGGGTCCGGAGCGCCCGTGGTGACGGCCCGGGTGCCGGTGGCCTGCGAGTTACCCGACACGTCGGGCCAGCGGGGCCCCGTAGTCAGCGCGTAGACCGGCACCGACGGGTCGGCCAGCAGCGCCGAGACCGGCCGGTGCAGCGTCGGGCGGCCGAGCATGATGACCTGCTTGGGCCGCACCAGCCGCAGCGCGAAGGGGTGCAGCGGGTTGTCGGCCGGCGGTGCCGTCGGCTCGGCGACGGTCGGCAGCGCGGCGAGGTTCGGGTGCTCGCCCGCACCGTGCCCGGCGATCACGACGGTGTCCGGGGTCAGGTCGATGTCGAGCGGTTGATCGAACGTCACCGGCGGGGTGTGCGTCCACGGCTTGCCGCCGGGCCTGCCCTCCGGAACGTAGGTCACCGTCTCGTCCGCATCGGGTACAAGCGGCTCCCGCAGCGGTATGTCGAACTGCACCGGGCCCGCGTTCGCAGACCGAGAACCCCTGGCGGCCACCAGGATCCGGCACACCGCCGAACGCCACTGCGCGTTGAGCGAGTCGAGATGTTCGGGCGACTCCTCGGCCAGGCCCAGGCTGATCGACGCCCGCACCTGCGTTCCGAAATACCCCAGCTGCTCGAAGGTCTGGTTCGCGCCGGTGCCCAAGAGTTCGTAGGGCCGGTTCGCGCTCAGCACGACCAGCGGAACCCGCGCGTAGTTCGCCTCGACGACGGCCGGCCCGAGGTTGGCCACCGCGGTCCCCGACGTCATCGCGATGCAGACCGGAGCGCGTTCGGCGATCGCCAACCCGATGGCCAGAAAGCCCGCGGTGCGCTCATCGATCCGGACGTGCAGCCGCAGCCGGCCGGCGCGGTCGGCGTCCTGCAGCGCGAAGGCCAGCGGGGCGTTGCGCGAGCCGGGGCACAGCACGACATCCCGTACGCCGCCGCGAATCAGTTCGTCGACGACCACGCGGGCCTGCGCGGTCGAGGGGTTCACCACTACAGCCTATCGGCGAAGAAATCGAGCGCCGCTTTGTTGACCTTCTCCGGATGCTCCAGGAAGCCGAGGTGACCGGCGTCGGGAATCTCCAGGTAGCGGCCGTTCGGGATGGAGTCGGCGACCTCCCGGCTCAGGTGCGGCGGGAGCACCAGGTCGTCGGCGAACCCGATGACCAGCGTCGGCGCCGTAATACTTCGGTAAGCGGGCAGCCGGTTGCCCTGCGGCCGGACCTCGATCTGCGCGCGCCCGCCCGGTGTGGCCTTGGTGGGCCACATCGTGAACATGTCGATCCAGTCGCGCACCTTGACGTCGTCGTTGAGCGTCTTGGGCGAAAAGCTCTCCAGCAGACGGATTTTCGCGTCGTACATCGGAGGCAGCTCGACTCCAGAGTCGACGAAGTCGCGCTCGGCGCTGCGGAAGAATTCGCGGGTCCTGTCCTCGCGGCCGCGGGTGGCCATCAGCACCGCCCGATCGACCAGGTCGGGCCTCGCCACCATCAGCTCCTGCGCGATGAACGACCCCATCGACACCCCCACGATGCGCACCGGCGCGGCGTCGAGCTTCTCGATCAGCGCCGCCGTGTCAGCCACCATCGTCTCGGTGGTGAAGCCCGACGCGTTTTCGGTCGCGCCCACCCCGCGGTTGTCGAACGTGATGCAGCGGTAGCCGGCGCGCTGGAACGCGGGCACCTGATGCAGATGCCAGGTTCTGCCCGCTCCGCCATGACCGGCGATGAACAGGACCGATGGGCCGCTTCCGCGATCGTCGTAGGCCAGATTCACTCGAACGACGGTACTCAAGTCTTCGACGCGGGGCGCGGGCCGGGCCATCGGAAAGTTCGTGCATACCGCACGATATGCGCGTAGCATCAATCACCACCACCCCTCGACGATTCCGAGGAGGAACGTGAAATGAAAATCGCAATCAGCGGCGCCGGTGTCGCCGGGCCCGCCTTCGCCCACTGGATGGCGCGCGCCGGCCACGACGTCACCCTGATCGAGAAAGCACCGACCTTCCGCACCGGCGGCTATCTGATCGACTTCTGGGGGCTCGGTTACGCCATCACCCAGAAGATGGGTATCGAGGACGACCTCCTTGCGGCCGGCTACCGCGTGCGCGAACTGCGCATCGTCGACGACGACGGCCGCACGTCAGCCCGGCTGCGGGTCGATCCCCTGCGCCGCGCGGTGGGCGACCGCTACGTCAGCCTGGCCCGTGGGGACCTGGCTGCCGCGATCTACCGGACGGTCGAGGACGACATCGAGACCGTCTATTCCGAGAGCATCACCGCGCTCGACAACCGACCCGATGGCGTCGCGGTCGAGTTCGAGCACGGCCCGCCACGGCAATTCGACATGGTGATCGGCGCGGACGGGTTGCACTCCAACGTCCGAGCGCTGGCCTTCGGCCCGGAAGCGTGGTACGAGCACTATCTTGGCTGCCAGGTCGCGGCGTGTCTGATCGACGGTTACCGACCAACCGACGACCTGGTGTACGTGACGCACAATGTGCCCGACCGTCAGATCGGCAGGTTCACACTGCGCGGCGATCGCACCCTGGTGCTGTTCATCTTCCGCTCGCCGACACCCACCCTGCCCGCGGACCTCGATTCCTGTAAAGCGTTGCTGCGCAGGGAGTTCGCCGACGCAGGTTGGGAGTCCGCGCGGATCCTCGAAGCCCTCGACGGAGTCGACGACATCTATCTCGACGTGGTCAGCCAAATCCGCATGGACAGCTGGTCGACCGGGCGCGTCGCGTTGATCGGCGACGCGGCGGCGTGTGTCTCGCTGTTGGCGGGCGAGGGCACCGGGCTGGCCATCGCCGAGGCTTACGTCCTCGCCGGTGAGCTGACCCGGGCCGGCGACGACATCGGCGCCGCGTTCGAGGCGTACGAGAATCGGCTGCGCGGCTTCATCGAGGCCAAGCAGGTCGGTGCACAGCGGTTCATCTCCTTCTTCGCCACCCGCACCAAGCTCGGTATCTGGTTGCGCAACTTGGCGATACGCACCTTCGACATTCCTCCGGTCGGCAACCTGGTGATGGGCCGCACCCTGCGTGACGACATCGTGCTGCCGGAGTACGAGCTGCCGGAGATCAAGCCGCGAAGATGACGCACGACGGCGCGCGGTCGAATACCGTTGCGGGACGGGAGGAAGCGATGCCGTCGATCAACAAGCCCGCCGAGGACAGACTGTCGGAACTCGAGCGCGCCACCCGCGGGCTGCTCGCGCTGAACGTGTCCGCCCTCGAGCAGATGGAGCAGCGGATCGGCCTCGCGCCGCTGCGGGCGCTGCAGGCCCTCGATCGGCTGGGGCCGAGCCTGGTCACCGAGCTGGGCGACGAACTGGGACTCCTGCCGTCCACCGCGAGCAGGCTCAGCGACCGCCTCGCCGACGCCGGGTACATCACCCGTCGTGTCGCCCCGACCAACCGCCGCGCGACGCTGCTCGAGTTGACCGACGCGGGACGCGCCGTGCTCGACGAGCTGATCGGGCTGCGCGTCGAGGCGTTCGGCGCGGTCACCCGGCACATGACCGAGGCCGACATCGCGGCGCTGATGCAAGGTGCGCGCGCGTTCACCGCGGCCCACCGGGAGCTGACCGAGCGCTCACACGCCGACGGCTGAGCGCTACGCCGTCACCTCGGTGAACGCGACGACCGGGATCCGCCGCTTCCCGGCGCGCTTCTCGTAGTCGGCGTAGTTCGGCACGAACTGCTTGGCCAGCCCGAACAGCCGGTCGCGTTCGGCCCCGGTGACCTCCTCGCCGACGAATGTGCCCCGATAGCCACGCGCGGACAGCGTCACCCGCGGATTGGCTTTGACGTTGTGGAACCAGGCCGGATGCCGATCGCCGCCGTAATTGGACGCGATGACGATCACGCGGCCGGCGTCGGTGAAGTAGGTCAACGGTGTGCTGCGCTGCTGGCCGGACTTGGCGCCGGTGTGCGTCAGCAGCACCTCCGGCAGCACCAGTGACATCGACACGTGGCCGTTGGTCAGCTTGATCACCGCGCGGTCGATCCGCCAGCCGATGCGGCCCAGGAACCATCGGGCGGGCGCCGTGCCCATGAGACGGGCGCCCGCGCGAACCAGCGGTGTCGGCGGATCGGGTCGGACTTCGGGTATCCCCATCCTCGCGACGCTATCTCAGGCGCGCCCCCCGGGTCAGCGCGCAGAGACCGCCTTCTTGCGCACCCGTTGCAGAGCGGCGGTCCACAGCAGCGCCACCGTCGGGGCGAGCTGCCCGTGCTTGACGGTGTCGCGGCTCAAGAACGTCGACGCGGTGGCCTTGGTCGCGGCCGACGCCTTCGACATGTGCCCCGAGTCGTAGGGCGGCTGCGGGTCGTATTCGATGACCAGCTGTACCGCCTTGGCCTTGGCCTCGCCCGCGATCTGCCCGAACAGCCACAGGCCCAGGTCGATACCGGCCGACACCCCCGCGGCGGTGACGATCTTGCCCTCATGCACCACCCGCTGATCCGAGACGGTCTCGACGCCGAACGGCTTGAGCATCGGCAACGCCATCCAGTGCGATGTCGCACGACGCCCGTCGAGCAGGCCGGCCGCGGCCAGGATGACCGACCCCGAACACACCGACGCGGTCCAGGCCGACGTCTCGTGCGCCTTGCGCACCCAGTCGAGCACCCGCTCGTCGCGGGCGTGCTCGAAGCTCGTCAGGCCCCCGGGGATCAGGATGATGTCGGGCGACGGCGTCTCGTCGAACGAGTGCGTGGCGCCGATGAGCAGCACGCCGGAATCCGCCTCGATCGGTCCCGGTTCGTGCCAGACGAAGCGCACCTCGGCGTCGGGCAGGTTGCGCAACACGTCGTAGGGGCCGATGAAGTCGAGCGCGGTGTACCCGGGGTACACCATGATCGCGATCTGGGTCATGGGTCGTCTCCTTGTCAGGCGAAGGTCTTGCGGTATTGATCGGGCGAGATGCCCAGGCGGCGGACGAAGTTGCGCCGCAACGATTCGGCGCTGCCGAACCCGCATCGCGCGGCGATCACGGTGACGGTGTCGTCGGTCTCCTCGAGCTGGCGCCGGGCCGCCTCGGTGCGGATCCGCTCGACGTAGGCCCCCGGCGCCTCGCCGACCTCCTCGGTGAACAGCCGGGTGAAGTGTCGCGGGCTCATCGCGGCGCGGCGCGCCAGCTCCGTGATGCTGTGCGTCCCACCGGGTTCGGTCTCGATCGCCTCCTGCACCTCGCGGATCGGCGCCCTCTTGGCGCGCGGCATCCACACCGGCGCGGCGAACTGCGTCTGGCCGCCCGGCCTGCGCAGATACATGACGAGCCAGCGCGCGACGGTCTGCGCGACGTCGGTGCCGTGGTCGTCCTCGACCAGCGACAGCGCGAGGTCGATACCCGCGGTGACACCGGCAGCGGTCCAGGTGCGCTCGTTGCTGCGCACGAAGATGGGTTCGGGATCCACTGTCACCGTCGGAAATTCGCGGGCGAGCCGCTCGGTGTAGGCCCAGTGTGTGGTGGCGGTGCAGCCGTCGAGCAGGCCGGCCTCGGCGGCGAGGAAGGCGCCGGTGCACACGCTGACGATCCGCCGGGTGTTCGGCGCGACGGTCTGGATCCAGTTCACCACGTCGAGGTTGGCCCGGGCTTCGTGCACACCGACCCCGCCGGGCAGCACCAGCGTGTCGATCGGTTCGCGCGGATCCGGTAGGGGTTCGGCGACGAGCGCGAGGCCGGTGCCGGTGGTCGCGGGTTCACCGTCGAGCGTGACCACCCTGGCGTCGTATCCGTCGCGCCCGTGCTCGTGCACATAGCGGGACGCTCCCGTGAACACCTCGAACGGCCCGACCAGGTCGAGAGCCTGGACACCGGCGAAACCGAGAATCACCACCGATCGCATGAACTCAGTGTTGGCCACCGGCGCCGTGGCGTCTACGCCATGTATCCCACAGATCAGGACATGAGGGTTCAGAGCCGCTCCAGGCGACCCAGCAGCCGCTGGAAGACGAGCGAGGACGCCATGGACTTGCCGATTCGACGTTGACTCGGGCTCTGGTTGGCCACGACGAGGTAGCGCACCCCGTGGTCGCGCCACTCCGCGGCGCGGTCGGCGATCTCGTCCGGCGTGCCGCACAGGAACACGTCGCGCGTCACCGCGTCCGGAATGCGCTCGACAGCTGCGAGGGCCGTGTCCCGGTCCAGGGTGAACGGCAGGTTGTCCAGGGCGCCGGTGAAGCCCGCGCCCAGCGGGTGGCGGGCGCCGTGTAGGCGGTAGAGGTCATCGGAGGCGTTCAGCGCGAACGACTTCACCAGCGGCGAGGCCATCGCCTCGTCGACGTCGTCGCGTGTGCGTCCGGTGATGACCGGCATCCACAACGCCGGTGTGAGGGACGACGGGTCGCGGCCCGCGTCCGAGGCCGCGGCACGCACGGCGTCCAGTCGCCGGGCGTAGTCGGCCGGACGCTGCGGGAAGGCGGGGAACCAGCCGTCTCCGTATCGTCCCGCAGCGCGCAGCATTCGGGGCCCGTGTGCGGCCACCCACACCTCGGGCCACCGGCCACGGTAGGGCGGGAGGTCGAAGACCGCGTCGCGCAGCGGGAAGTGCGGCGAATCACGGTTCACCAGAGCACCTTTGGAGCCCCACAGCGCACGGATCGTGGCCAGCGCCTCCTCGAAGCGCGCGACGGGCGTCGAGAAGTCGATGCCGTAGGGCTCGTTGGCCTCGCGCTCGCCCGCGCCGATGCCGAGGATCATCCGGCCGCGGGTCAGCAGGTTGAGCGTGGCAGCCGCCTGCGCGGTGACCGCCGGATGGCGCCGCGATGTATCGGTCACCCCGACACCGAGCGCGAGACCGGCGAGCCGGTTGCGCGCGGAGATGCGCCCGAGCATCGTCCACGGTTCGAAGACGGCGTCGATGCGGGGAGCCAATCGGCTTGCGCCGCAGTGCTCCGGCGTCCACAGTGCGCGCGGCAGCAGCGAATTGAGATGGTCGGGGACCCAGAACGAGTCGACGCGGGCCGCCGCGGCGCCGAGGTAGTCGAGTCGGGTCAGCGCCTCGGGGGCGGTGACCGTCGGGACGAGGGGGTCCATGACGCCCAGCCGGAAGCGTCGCGGTTTCACGGGGTCAGCTCACCACACGAGCGGGGCGGACTGGTGATTTGGCTCAACGTGTCAACGGATGGCATTCCCGCACGCGTTCGACCCACCATCGCCGCCGGTCGGGTGTCGCGGCCAGCGCCGCAAGGCGCGCCGGGTCGGGCACCACCGGGCCGATCGTCAGATATCCGTCCTCCGCGGGCATCGGTTCGGTCACGTCGTCGACGAACAACCCGCCCGTTCCCAGGCCGCACGCATGGCGGAGCTCCGGAAGCGCGCCGGCGGCCAGCAGGCCGCGGCCGATCCCGACGGCGGAATCGAGCGCGCTGGAGACGACGACCGGGATGTCGATCTGCGCGGCGATCGCCAGCAGCGCGCGCACCCCGCCCAGCGGTGCGACCTTGAGCACCGCGACGTCCGCGGCCTTCTCGCGCACCACGCGCAGGGGGTCGTCGGCCTTGCGGATGCTCTCGTCGGCGGCGATCGGAACATCGACGTGCCGTCGCAGCTCGGCCAGTTCCGCGACCGTGGCGCACGGCTGCTCCATGTACTCCAGCGGTCCGTCGGCGGTCAGCGCCGTCGCCGCGGCCACCGCTTCGTCGACGCTCCAACCGGCGTTGGCGTCGACCCGCACCGTCGGCACCACCGCCCGTACGGCGTTGACGCGCGCCACGTCGTCGGCCAGGGACTGCCCCGGCTCGGCGACCTTGACCTTCGCCGTACGCGCGCCCGGGAATCGCGCCAGCACCTCCGGCACCCGCGCGGCCTCCACGGCGGGCACGGTCGCGTTGATCGGGATACGGTCGCGGCGGACCTCGGGGGCCGGCTCGTAGGCCGCCTCGAGCGCGGACGCCAGCCAGTGCGCGGCCTCCGGCGGCTCGTATTCGAGGAACGCCCCGAACTCGCCCCAGCTCGCCGGACCGTCGATCAGCGCGACCTCGCGGACCGTGATCCCGCGGAACCGGACCCGCATCGGAAGCGCGACCACATGCATCCGATCGAGGATGTCGTCGAGCTGCGGCATGCGGACCATCCTGCCGGGTCGGGATCGAGAGGTTTACCGATCGCGGTTCGCGGCTACCTTTCAGTTGCTTAACTAATTGTGATTCGTAGTAGGAGCACATCGTGCAACTGAAGACATTGGCCCCGACGGCGCTGGCGGTGACGGCGACGGCAGTTGTCGGCGGGTTGGCCAGCAAGGACTCGCAGTCCGTGTGGTACGCGAAACTGCGCAAGCCGCCGTATCAGCCGCCGCCGCAGGCGTTTCCGATCGTATGGCCGATCCTGTACGCCGACATCGCCGCAACGTCGGCGGCGACCCTCGACGAGCTCGAGCGCCGCGGTCAGACCCGCGAGCGGCGCCGTTACATCGCCGCGCTCGGGGTGAACCTGGTGCTCAACGGCGGCTGGTCATGGTTGTTCTTCAACCAGGGCAAGCTCGGCACGTCGGCCGTGGCGGCGGGAGCGCTCGCGGTCAGCAGCGCCGACCTCACGCGCCGTGCGGTGAAGGTGAAAGGCGCCCAGGCGGCGCCGCTGGCGTTGTATCCGCTGTGGTGTGCGTTCGCGACCGCGCTGTCGTCGCACATCTGGTTCCTGAACCGGCGCCGATGAAGCTGCTCGAGATCCCGCGCCAGGTCGCGGAGTCGGTGTTCTCGCTCGTCGGCATCAGGGTGGGCACCGAAGAGCCGCACCACCTGACCACGAAACTGTCCGACCGGGTGGAGATCCGGCGGTACGGTCCCCGCATCGCCGCCGAGACCACCGTCGACGCCGACGAGGACCGCGCCAGGAACATCGGGTTCCGCCGCCTGGCCGGCTATATCTTCGGCGGCAACCACCGCGACGAGACGATCGCGATGACCGCCCCGGTCAGCCAGCAGTCCCGCGAAAAGATCGCGATGACGGCTCCGGTGGCGCAGGCCCGCGACGGTCAGAACTCGACGATCCGCTTCTACATGCCATCGAAGTGGACGCTGGATACGCTGCCCACACCGGATGACGACAAGGTGCGTCTGGTCGAGGTGCCCGGTGAGACCGTCGCGGTGCTGCGGTTCACTGGTGACCGCAGCCCGCGCGCCGTCGCCGAGCGCACACGTGAACTCTCGGAGACCCTGCGCACCAACGGAATCGAGTCCGTCGGGTCGGCGCAGTCCTGGTTCTACGACCCGCCGTGGACGCTGCCGTTCCGGCGCCGCAACGAGATCGCGATCCCGGTGCGGCCGACCGACTAGACCGTCGCGCGGTCGCGGCCCTCCCAATACGGTTTGCGCAGTTCTTTCTTCAGAATCTTGCCGGTCGGGTTGCGGGGTAGTTCGTCGGTGATGTCGACCGACTTCGGACACTTGTACGCCGCGAGGCGCTCCCGGCACCAGGCGACGATCTCCTCCGGCGTCACCGAATCCTCGATCGACACAACGGCCTTGACCACCTCGCCCCACTTGTCGTCGGGGACGCCGATCACCGCGACGTCGGTCACCGCGGGATGTTCGGCGATGACGCGCTCGACCTCGATGGAATAGATGTTCTCGCCGCCGGAGATGATCATGTCCTTGAGCCGGTCTTCGACGAAGATGTAGCCCTCGCCGTCGATGCGGCCGATGTCTCCGGTGCGGAACCACCCGTCGTCGGTGATCGCCTCGGCCGTCGCCTCGGGCTTGTTGTGATAGCCCTTCATCAGTTGTGGTGTGCGGAACCACAACTCGCCTTGCTCGCCGGCGGGCACATCTTCCAGAGTGTCGGGGTCGACGACCCGGACCTCGGCGCCGGGGATCACGCGGCCCGCGCTGACGAGCCGCTCCTCGGTGCCGGATCGGTGGTCGTCGGGCAGCAGCTGGCTGATCACCCCGCACACCTCGGTCAAGCCGTACACCTGGATGAAATCGGTGTCGGGCCAGGCCTCCAACGCCGCCCGCAGCAGCGGCAGCGGCATCGGTGAGGCGCCGTAGACATAGGTCTTGAGGGCCCCGAACAACTTGACCGCATCCTCGCCGGACTCCAACACCTTGGCCAGCACCGCCGGCACGAGGAAGGTTCGGTTGGCGCCCTTGAGAATTGCACCGGCCAGCGCCGCACCGTCGACGTCCCGCGTCATCACGGTGGGAACGCCGTCGTGAATGCCGAACTGTACGTAGGACGATCCGCCGACGTGGAACAGCGGCATCGACACCATGCTCTTGTCGCCCTCGTCGAAACGCCAGCCGTTGTGCGCGTGGATCGTGTGCGCGATCAGGTTGGCCTGGGTGATCTGCACGCCCTTGGGGCGTCCCGTCGTCCCCGACGAGTACATGATGATCGCGACATCGTCGGGCTGGACGTCGTCGGCACGCCCGACCGGCGTCGCGTCGGCGAGCAGCGACTCGTATTCGTCGCCGTCGCCGCCCTCTGGGGTGACCTCAATGATCTTTTCGACGTTGGTGAGCTTGTCGCGGATCCTGTCGATCGTCGGCTTCAGCTCTTCACCCACGACCAGCAGCTTGGCGCCCGAGTCGTTGAGCACGTAGTCGAGTTCGTCGGCGGCCAAGCGGAAGTTGATGATCGCGTTCGCCGCGCCCAACGATGCCGCGGCGATCGTCAGCTCCACGCAGGCGGGGTGGTTCTTGTCCAGGAACGCCACCACGTCACCGCGTTTGATGCCGGCTTGGTGAAGCGCGCCGGCCAGCCGGCGGACCCGGTCGTTCCATTCGGACCACGTCCAGGTGCGCTCGAGATAAGTCATCGCCTCGGCGTCGGGCTTGGTTTCGGCCCAATGCGCGAGCCGTTCGTCGAGAAATCGCGGGTCATGCAGGTCAGACATGCCATGAAGGGTGCCATGACCGCCGTCCGGTCAGACCGCTTTCGGGTAAACCTGCCGTCCCGCAAGGAAGGTCGCCCGGACCTCGAGATCGGCGATCTGCTCGGGCGGGACGCTGCGCGGGTCGGCCGAGAGCACCACCAGGTCGGCGTACTTGCCCACTTCCAGCGAGCCGACCACGTCATCGGCGAACAACTGGTAGGCGGCGTCCAACGTCTGCGCCCGGATCGCGTGTTCGACGGGGATGCGTTGTTCGGGTCCGATCACGCGTCCGCTCGGCGCCGTGCGGGTGGCCGCGACGCTGATGTTGCGCAGCGGTTCCTCCGGGGTGACCGGCGGATCGTTGTGCAGCGAGATCCGCATACCCGTGGCAACCGCGGATCCGCAAGGCATCCAACGGCTTCCGTGCTCGGCGCCGAACAAGCCGTCGACGATGATGTCGCCCCAGTAGTGGATCTGGTCGACGAAGATGCTGCACACGACGCCGAGGTCGTGCGCGCGTTGCAGCTGATCGTCGCGGATGGCGCCGACGTGTTCGAGGCGCAGCCGGTGATCGTCACGGGGCCAACGCCGCAATGCCTCTTCGTAGACGTCGAGGATGGTGTCAACCCCCGAGTCGCCCTGCACATGGCAGGCCATCGCCCAGCCCTGGGGGAAGTAGGAGTGCACGATCTCGGTGAGCTGCTCGCGGGTGTAGTTGGCGCAGCCGCACGAGCCGGGCGAGACGCCGATGGTGCGGGTCGCGTCGGTGTCGAGGTACGGGAACGACAAGTCGATGTTGCCGATCCACGGTGAGCCGTCGACCCATATCTTGATGCCGACCTGACGCAGTAAATCATCGCCGTTGCCCGGTGTCGCGTCGGTGGACATCTGGGCGTTGGAGATCTCGTAGAGCCTCAGCCGCACGCTGAGGCCGCCGCGCAGCCCCTCGATCACCGGGCGAAACACCGGGTCGAACGCCATCTCCGAACACGTCGTCAGCCCGGCGGCGTTCAGCCGTTCCAGTTCGGCGTGCAGCATCGCCGGGTAGTCGGCCGGGTCGATCACCCCGGCCAGCAGGCTGAACACCGCGGCGGTCTCCTCGGCGGTGCCGTCGAGGTCGCCGTTTGAGTCGCGGCCGTAGCGGGCGCCCTTGGGGTCGGGGGTGTCGCGGGTGAGCCCGATCCGCCGCGCGGTCGCGCTGTTGAAGTAGGCCTTGTGCCCCGAGTTGTGCACGATCACCAACGGGTCGTCGGGGGCGATGCCGTCGAGCCACGCCAGCGTCGGCTGCGGTAATCCCGTTTGTAGCAACGGATCCCAGCCGTTGAGGTAGGCCCCGTCCGGACCGCGCTTGGCGACCTCCGACCGGATCGCGGCGACCACGTCATCGGCGACGGGCAGTGTGACCGGCCGGATGTCGACCATCCGCTCGGACAGCACGATCGCCTCCATCAGGGGGTGGCCGTGCGCCTCGACGAAGCCCGGCATCACGCAGCCGTCGACGTCGCGGATCTCGGTGGCGGGCCCCACCCAGCCGTCGATCTCGCTGCGGCTGCCGACCGCGACGATGCGCCCGTCGCTGACGGCGAGCGCCTCGGCGGTCGGCCGGTTCTCGTCGACGGTCAGGACGGTTCCGCGGATGACAAGGTCAGCGGGCATCGGCGCTCCTCGTGTCGGCCCTGGGCCGGCCCCAGAAATCGGTCAACCCGATGTCGGTCGACACGACCCGGCCGTCGGGGCGCAGAACGATCAGGCGGTTGCCGTCGGAGGCGTCGAAGGCGGGCGTCGCGACGACGAGGATTTGCCCGTCGGGTGTGGCGGTTGCCCGCTTGATGTCGTTGAGGTCAGGCACCGCCGCCACCGTCTCTCCCGACCCGACGTCGATCAGCCGGAGCGACTCTCGCCCAGCGGCGTTCGGGTCGTCGCCGCGCACGAGCACGACGCCGCTCACGGTACCCAGTGGCGACGCCGCCGAGTGGTGCTTCGTGAACATGCCGGTGCCCTCGGCGAGTTGTTCGGCCGTGGCGAGCGCCGCGGGCGTGCGCACGATCTCGTAGACGAGTTCGGGCCGGGTCAGATCGTCGATGCGGGTGAGCAACTCGGTTCGCCCGTCGGGCCATTCCCGGATCAGGGTGCCCGTCTGCCGGGACAGTCGCACCGCACCGCCGCCGGGGAGGGCCATGCGCTTCGGCGTGGCGGCCGGGTCGACGTCGATCATGTCGAAGGTCGCGTCGCGCATGGGCGCTGAGTCCGCGATCAGCGTGCCCCGCCAGACATCGGCCACTGCGACGGGTGCAGGCGCGGCTTCCGTTGTACCGAGCGGGATTTCGACGACATCGCCCGACTGGGTGAGGGCGACGACCGCTCGTGTCCGCGGATCGACGTGGTAGGCGGTGTAGGCCTTCGCGTAGTCGTTGCCGAGACCGGAAATCTGGTCGTTCTGCGCGACGATCCGGCCATCCTCGACGTCCACGATCGATAGCCCGTAGTCGGTGGCGACGTAGGCGAGGCCGTCGGCGACGGTGAGTACGGCACGGTCCCAGCCGCTCTCGCCGTGCAACTGGACGTCCCAGAGCAGGTCCCCCGTGTGCAGCGACACCGCGGCCAACCGCTCCTGCCAGTGGTCGCCGACGCCGAACGGCGCCGAGCCCGCACCACCGACGCGACCGTAGGCGGCCAGCACGGCGGGGTGACCGCCGACGGTCGCGTAGCCGACGACGGCACCGATGCTGGACAGCGGTCCTGCGAGCACCCGCGGCACGGCGTACATCCCGACCAGGGTGCCGCTGATCACCACGGCGACAGCGATCGAGCGCGCGATCCTCATGACCGATTGTCGGCGGGGGTGTCTAAGCCCGCTCTGGCCAGGCGATAAAGATTCTCCGAAAACTCCGATGAGGAAAGTTCGCGGCGCGTGTCGAATTCAGTGGAACCCCGTTCGACGTAGTTGTGAGGGCGCGAAACCCGCCCCGACCGAACCGACAACACGAGGAGATGGACTGATGGCGCGATACATGATGATCATGCGGGTCACCCCCGAGGGTGAGGCGGCGTTCGCCGACGCCGAAATCGACTTCAACGAGGTCATCGAATCGATGGGCCGCTACAACGAGGAACTGATCAAGGCCGGGGTGATGCTCGCCGGCGAGGGCCTGACCGGGCCGGAGGACGGCTTCGTCGTCGACTTCGACAACGACCCGCCGGTGGTGACCGACGGCCCGTACACCGAGGCCAAGGAGCTGTTCAACGGCTTCTGGATCATCGACGTGTCCTCGAAGGAGGAGGCCAAGCAGTGGGCCCAGAAGTGCCCGCTTGGACCGGGCGTGCGGCTCGAGGTCCGGCTGGTCGGCGAGACCGACCAGTTCCCGCAGGACAATCCGTGGGTCAAGAAGGAGATCCAGTGGAAGGCCGACCTCGCCGAAAAGATCGCGGCGCAGGCCCGTGCCGAGGCCGACCGGCTGGCGTGACGATCGGCTAGGTGGCGCGGATCCGGATGGGTCCGCGCCACGCCGCGTTCGGGTCGAGCACTTCGCCCTTCTGAGTGATCTCGACATCGCCGTTGCGGGCGAGCTCGCGCGCGGTTTCGCGGGCAGCGTCCATCAGGTCGCGCCAGTCGTCGCCGCCGATCGCGCGGGCGGCATCCGACGGACAGATCGTCTTGTCCGGTCCCCGTTCGCGCGACAGCTTCAGGATCGTCTCGCGCAGCCGCCGACGGTCGCTCACTCGGCCGAATCTACGCTTCCGCGCCTGCCGCACGAGGTGTCAGTTACGGGGACTTCGTGACTGGAATTGGAACACGTTCTAGTCTGATCGGCATGAGTGATGCCCTCCTGCGCCATCCCATCCATTCCGGCCACCTCACCGTCGGGGCACTGAAGCGGAACAAGGACAAGCCGGTGCTGTTCCTCGGGGACACCACGCTCACCGGCGGGCAGCTCGCCGAGCGCATCAGCCAGTACATTCAGGCGTTCGAGGCGCTGGGCGCCGGCTCGGGGACGGCCACCGGTCTGCTGTCGCTGAACCGGCCGGAGGTGCTGATGATCATCGGCGCCGGGCAGACCCAGGGCTACCGCCGCACCGCACTACACCCTCTCGGCTCGCTGGACGACCACGCGTACGTGTTGAACGACGCCGGGGTCACGTCGCTGATCATCGACCCGAACCCGATGTTCGTCGAGCGCGCGCGGGGCCTGCTGGACAAGGTGCCCGGGCTCAAGCAGATCCTCACCATCGGGCCGGTGCCCGCCGAGCTGGAGGGCGTCGCCGTCGACCTGACCGCCGAGGCCGCGAAGTACTCGCCGCAGCCGCTGGTGGCGGCCGACCTGCCACCCGACCACATCGGCGGCATGGCCTACACCGGTGGCACCACCGGTAAGCCCAAGGGCGTGATCGGCACCGTGCAGTCGATCACGACGATGACGACGATCCAGTTGGCCGAGTGGGAGTGGCCGGAGAACCCCAAATTCCTGATGTGCACCCCGCTGTCGCACGCGGGCGCGGCGTTCTTCGTGCCGACGATCATCAAGGGCGGCGAGCTGGTCGTGCTGACCAAGTTCGATCCCGCCGAGGTGCTGCGGGTGATCGAGGAGCAGAAGATCACCGCGACCATGCTGGTGCCGTCGATGATCTACGCGCTGATGGACCATCCCGACTCGCACACCCGCGACCTGTCGTCGCTGGAGACCGTGTACTACGGCGCCTCGGCGATGAACCCGGTGCGGCTGCGCGAGGCGATCGACCGGTTCGGACCGATCTTCGCGCAGTACTACGGCCAGTCCGAGGCGCCGATGGTGATCACCTACCTGGCGAAGAAGGATCACGACGAGAAGCGGTTGACCTCATGTGGACGGCCGACCGTGTTCGCGCGGGTCGCGCTGCTCGACGCCGACGACAAACCGGTTCCGCAGGGCGAGGTCGGCGAGATCTGCGTGTCCGGTCCGCTGGTGTCCGGTGGCTACTGGAACAAGCCCGAGGCGACGGCCGAGACGTTCCGCAACGGCTGGATGCACACCGGCGACCTGGCCCGCGAGGACGAGGACGGGTTCTACTACATCGTCGACCGGACCAAGGACATGATCGTCACCGGCGGCTTCAACGTGTTCCCGCGTGAGGTGGAAGACGTTGTCGCCGAACATCCTTCGGTCGCCCAGGTGTGCGTGATCGGCACCCCCGACGAGAAGTGGGGTGAGGCGGTGACGGCGGTGGTCGTGCTTCGCCCCGACGCCGACCACTCCGAGGACGCCGTCGCGCGGATGACCACCGAGATCCAGTCCGCGGTCAAGGAACGCAAGGGTTCGGTGCAGTCGCCGAAGCAGGTGATCGTCGTCGACTCGGTGCCTGTGACCGCGCTGGGCAAGCCGGACAAGAAGGCCGTACGCGCGCAGTTCTGGGCGGGTTCGGAGCGCGCGGTCGGCTGACGCTCTTTCTCATTGCGTGAGCACCCAATCCGCTCGCGGTTTCGCGCGTTCGATGCGCGCGGCGTTGAGGTCGTCGACGGCGTGCACCCATGCCTGCGCCTGATCCGGTGACTTGCCGAAAGCGATGTGACGCGCGACGAGGCGACGCCGCCGCTCGTCGGTCGGGGCGTCGACGAACCAGACCTCGTCGAGCAGCGCACGCACCGTCGGCCACGGGTCGTCGTCGTCGAGAAGGTAGTTGCCCTCCGTCACGATCAGCCGGTGCTCGGGCAGAACGGGGATACTGCCCGCGACGGGCTGCTCGAGATCGCGGTGGAACGCCGGCGCGTAGACGATCTCGTCGCGCTGGGCCCTGATGCGTTGCAGCAGAGCGAGATACCCGTGGGCGTCGAATGTTTCGATGGCGCCCTTGCGGTCGAGGCGGCCGAGCCGGTCCAGTTCGACGTCGGCGAGGTGGAAGCCGTCCATCGGCACGGACACCGCGCCGTCGACCGCGGACGCGATCGCTTCGGCCAGTGTCGACTTGCCCGCACCGGGCGGACCGGTGACACCGAGTACCGCGCGAGGGTGACGGCGCCGTAGCGCGTCGAGGCGACTAGTCCAGGAGGGCATCGATCTCCGCGGCGAAGCGAGCGAGCCGCTCCTCTTCGCTCGGGATGCCCTCCTGTTCGTCGGCGGCGCGCTGCCAGCCCAACCGCCACATCCTCGCGATCGCCCGGTCCCCCAACCCCGCGTACGGGTTGACGAGCGTGTGCGGGAACGCCTTGCGACCTTCCCAATACGCGGTGACCAACCTGTGGGTCATATCTCCTAACTTTCCGTCGCGACCTCACCGAATGCAGCGCGACACGCCGCAGGAAAACACCTGTTTGCGTCGGCTCTGCACAATGAAGGCGTGAGCGACGTGCAGGCCACCGTCGACGCGGTGTGGCGCATGGAAGCGGCGAAAATCGTCGCGACACTGACGCGTTCGGTCGGCGACGTCGGGCTCGCCGAGGACCTGGCCGCCGACGCGCTCGTCGACGCGCTCGAGCAGTGGCCCTCGTCGGGTGTTCCGCGCAACCCCGGCGCATGGTTGACCACCGTCGCCAAACGCAAGGCCATCGACCTGTGGCGGCGACAAGAGAACCTCGACAGCAAATACGCCGCGATGGCTCGCGAACTCGAGACCCACGTCGACGAGCCGTGGAACCCCGATCGCATCGACGACGACGTGCTCCGGCTGATCTTCATCTCGGCGCATCCGGTCCTCTCGCGGGAAGGCCGGATCGCGCTGACATTGCGGGTGGTCGGCGGCCTCACCACCGAGGAGATCGCCCGCGCCTTCCTGACGTCCACTCCGACAGTCGCCGCCCGAATCACCCGCGCCAAGAAGACGCTCTCGGCCGCGAACGTGCCTTTCGAGGTGCCGGTCCGCTCGGAGTTCCCGAAGCGGCTCTCGGCGGTGCTGAGCGTGATCTACCTGATCTACAACGAGGGATATTCCGCGTCGTTCGGGCAGCGCTGGATCCGCGACGAGCTGTGCGCCGAGGCGCTGCGCCTCGGTCGGGTGCTCGCCGCGCTGGTTCCCGATGAACCGGAAGTGCACGGCCTGGTTTCGCTGATGGAGTTGCAGTCGTCGCGCTTCGCGGCGCGCACCGATGGCGACGGCAGGCCCATCCTGCTGGAGGATCAGAATCGCACCAAGTGGGACCGCGCGCAGATCCAGCGTGGCGTGGCCGCACTCGAGCGTGCGGCAAATGTGGTGCAGCGCAAGGGTACCGGTTGGGGACCGTACGCACTGCAGGCCGCGATCGCGGAATGCCACGCCACCGCGCCGACCGCCGCCGATACCGACTGGCACCGCATCGTCGCGCTGTACGACGGATTGATTCAAGCGGCGCCGTCGCCGGTGGTTGCGCTCAACCGGGCCGTGGCGGTGGCGATGGCCAGCGGCCCGGCCGCCGGGTTGGAGATCGTCGACTCGCTGACGGGTCTGGACGACTCGTATCTGCTGCCCAGTGTGCGCGGCGAACTGCTGGCCCGCCTGGGCCGGGGCGCGGAGGCCGCGACGGAGTTCGAGCGGGCCGCCGCCCTCACCGACAACGAGCGCGAACGAGACGTGCTGCACGACAAGGCAAGTCAGATTCCTCGGTAGGATCGACACAATGGGCGAGATCAAGGCGGTCCTGTTCGACTATTCGGGAACGCTGTTCCGGCTCGAGGAGGACGAGAGCTGGTTTCACGGGATGGAGGTCGACGACCGTGAGGTCGACGGCCACGTCCAGGCGGAGTTGATGCGCCGGATGACCGCGCCGACAGGCCACCACGTCGAGATGACACCGGAAGCCCACCACGTCTGGGTGAACCGCGATCTCGCACCACACCTGCACCGCGAGGCGTATCTGCACGTGCTGCGCGAGTCCGGGCTGGCCGACGAGCACGCCGAGTCGCTGTACGGGCTGCTGATCGACCCGCTGAACTGGACGCCGTATCCGGACACCGCCGACGTGCTGCGGGGCCTGCACCGGCGAAACATCAGGACCGCGGTGGTCTCCAACATCGCGTTCGACGTGCGGCCGGCGTTCACGTCGATCGGTGCCGCCGAGTTCGTCGACGAATTCGTGCTCTCGTTCGAAGTCGGTGCGGTCAAACCCGACCCGGCGATCTTCGAGACCGCCTTGAACCGCCTGGATGTCGCCGCCGAGTCCGCGCTGATGATCGGCGACAGCGACGAGGCCGACGGCGGTGCCCGCGCGGTGGGCTGCGGCTTCGCGCTGGTCGATCCGCTTCCGACGACCGAGCGGCCCGACGGCCTGCGCACCGCGCTGTCGGAGTTCGGCGTCACGGTCTGAGCCGCGCGGTTGCCGGTGTTCCGCGTCGAGGCGATCACGTAGCGTTTCGAGCATGTCCGACATTCGTCTGCCGTGGTGGCTGAAGTACGTCAACAAGGTGATGATCGGTCTGCAGAGGCTCGGTGTCCTCGGCGAGAAGGGCCCCGTCGTGCTCGAGGTGCCCGGCCGCAAGACCGGTAAACCGCGCAAGACCCCGGTGACGCCGATGGACGTCGACGGGCAGCGCTACGTGGTCGGCGGGGTTCCCGGCTCCGATTGGGCCGCCAACGTGCGGGCCGCCGGCGAGGCCACGCTGCACATCGGCCGCCGCAGCGAACGGGTGAGGATGGCCGAGATGCCCGCCGAGGAGGCGCGGCCGTTGCTGCGGCAGTTCCCGACCAAGGTGCCCACGGGCGTCGACTTCATCAAGAACGCCGGACTGGTCACCGGACCCAACCCCGACGAGTTCGAGGCACTCGCGGGACGGTGCCCCGTTTTCCGCATCGATAAGGTATCCCCGTGAGTGACAACCCCTTTGACCCGTCGCAGTGGCAGTCCATCGGCGGCTTCGACCTGACCGACATCACCTACCACCGCCACGTCGTCGACGGCGTGCCGCAGCCGACGGTGCGGGTGGCGTTCGATCGGCCGGAGGTGCGCAACGCATTTCGTCCGCACACCGTCGACGAGCTGTACCGGGTGCTCGACCACGCCAGGATGTCGTCCGATGTCGGTGTCGTGCTGCTGACCGGTAACGGGCCGTCGCCGAAGGACGGTGGATGGGCGTTCTGCTCCGGTGGCGACCAGCGGATCCGCGGGCGCAGCGGCTACCAGTATGCGTCAGGCGAGACCGCCGAGACCGTCGACCCCGCCCGCGCCGGACGCCTGCACATCCTCGAGGTGCAACGGCTGATCCGGTTCATGCCCAAACCCGTGATCTGCCTGGTCAACGGGTGGGCTGCCGGCGGCGGGCACAGCCTGCACGCCGTGTGCGATCTGACGCTGGCCAGCCGCGAGCACGCCCGGTTCAAGCAGACCGACGCCGACGTCGGCAGCTTCGACGGCGGTTACGGCAGCGCGTATCTGGCCAAGCAGGTCGGCCAGAAGTTCGCCCGCGAGATCTTCTTCCTCGGCAGGCCCTACACCGCCGAGCAGATGCACGCGATGGGTGCGGTCAACGCGGTCGTCGACCACGCCGAACTGGAGACCGTCGCGCTGCAGTGGGCGTCGGAGATCAACGGCAAGTCGCCGCAGGCGATCCGGATGCTCAAGTACGCGTTCAACCTCAGCGACGACGGCCTGGTGGGCCAGCAGTTGTTCGCCGGGGAGGCGACCCGGTTGGCGTACATGACCGACGAAGCGGTCGAGGGCCGCGACGCCTTTCTAGAGAAGCGCGACCCGGACTGGAGCTCTTTCCCGCGCTACTTCTAGAACGGCGGCCGAGACCGAGCGATTTGTGCACGATTGGGAGCGGTGAGCGCGCGTATTTGTGCACAAATCGCTCGCCTAGACTCCGGGTCGTGAGCAAGAACCCGTTGCGGCGGTTGGCCGACCAACTCGTCCTGACCACCATGCGTCCCCCGGTCGTGCCCGAGTTGCTGCAGTACCAACCCGGCCGCGACGTCGTCGACCTGCGCGGTAAGCGGATCCTGCTCACCGGCGCGTCGTCGGGCATCGGCGAGGCGGCCGCGGAGAAGTTCGCCCGCCGCGGGGCAACCGTCGTGGTGGCAGCACGCCGGCAGGAACTGCTCGACGCGCTGGTCGACCGGATCACCGAGAGCGGCGGAGACGCCTGGGCGCACGCGTGCGACCTGTCGGACCTCGACGCGGTCGACGGCCTCGCCGAACGGGTCACTGAAGAACTCGGGGGCGTCGACATCCTGATCAACAACGCCGGCAAGTCGATCCGCAGACCCCTGGCCGAATCGCTGGATCGCTGGCACGACGTCGAACGCACCATGGCGCTCAACTATTACGGGCCGCTGCGGCTGATCCGCGGCCTGGCGCCGGGCATGCGCGCGCGGCGCGACGGCCACATCATCAACGTGTCCACCTGGGGTGTGCTCAGCGAGTCGTCGCCGTTGTTCTCGGTGTACAACGCGTCGAAGGCGGCGCTGACCGCGGTGAGCCGAGTCATCGAAACCGAGTGGAGCTCCGACGGAGTGCACTCGACGACGCTGTTCTATCCGCTGGTGCGCACACCGATGATCGCGCCCACCCGCGCCTACGACGGCCTGCCGGGGCTGACGGCCGACGAGGCCGCCGACTGGATGGTCACTGCCGCCAAGACGCGGCCCGTGCGGATCGCTCCGCGAATGGCCGTCAGCGCCCAGGTGCTCAACAGCTTCGCACCCGCGATGGTTGACGCTGTGATGAAACGTCAACGCGTACAACCGAACAAATAAGATGCCGCATCCCGACATCGCGACCGTCGCCGACATCGCACGCGTCTTCGGCGCCGAGCGTCCGGATGCGGTCGCGTTGATCGCCGGCGAGCGCACCGCGACGTTCGCCGAACTCGACGCCCGATCCAACCGGGTCGCCCAGGCGTTGCGCGCCGCCGGGGTCGGGTTCGGCGACCGGGTCGCGTTCATCGAGAAGAACGGCATCGAGTTCTTCGAAGTCGCCTGTGCGCTCTCGAAACTCGGCGCGGTCGTGGTTCCCGTCAACTGGCGGCTGGCACCACCGGAGATGCTGCACATCATCGACGACGCCGGCGCACTGGTGGTGATCGTCGGCGCCGAGTTCTTCAGTCACGTCGAAGCCATCGAGGATCAATTGACCGCCACCCTGGTCGCCGTGGGTGCGCACCCACGCTGGCCTGCGTTCGACGAGTTGACGGCGAACTACCCGGCCGAAGACCCGTGTGTCACAACGCAACCCGACGACCTTGCCTTCCTGATGTACACCTCGGGTACCACCGGGTCGCCCAAGGGCGTCATGCTGACCAACGACAACTACTTCTGCAAGGCGACCGGGATCGTCGGCAAATGGCGCTTCGACGCCGACAGCGTGAGCCTGGCCGTGATGCCGATGTTCCACATGGCGGGCTCGGGTTGGGCTTTTGTGGGGTTGTGTGAAGGTGCGCGCACGGTCGTGCTGCGCGACGTGGACCCCGCCGCGGTACTCGATGCCGTTGCGCGGCACGGCATTACCAACATGCTGCTGGTGCCGGTGGTGATCCAGCGCCTGCTGGACACCCCCGGTGTCGAGACGACGGACTTCTCCGCGCTGCGCGCGATCGTCTACGGTGCATCGCCGATCACCGACGACGTCCTGGTCCGGGCGCTGGAGCGGTTCGACTGTGATCTGCTGCAGGTTTACGGGCAGACCGAAACCACCGGCTCCATCACCCAACTCGACCGCCACGACCCGGAGCTGCTGCGTTCCTGCGGCAAGCCGTTTCCCTGGGTCCAGGTGCGCATCGTCGACGACACCGGACGCGATGTGCCGACGGGCACGGTTGGCGAACTGTGGACCCGCTCGCGCCAGAACATGCGCGGCTACTGGAACAACCCCGCCGCGACGGCCGCCACGATCACCGCGGACGGTTGGCTCAAGACCGGCGATGCCGGCTACGTCGACCGCGAGGGCTATGTGTACCTGCACGACCGCATCAAGGACATGATCGTGTCCGGCGGCGAGAACGTGTATCCGACCGAGATCGAGAACGTGCTGATGACGCATCCGGACGTCGCCGACGTCGCGGTCATCGGCGTACCGGACCCGGCGTGGGGCGAGGCGGTCAAGGCGATCGTCGTCCCCGCCGCGGGCGCCTCCCCCGGCGAGGCGGAACTCATCGCCTATGCGCGCGACCGGCTGGCCGGGTTCAAGCTGCCGAAATCGGTGTCGTTCGCCGACGACCTGCCCCGCACCCCGAGTGGCAAGATCCTCAAGCGGGCGCTGCGCGAACCGTACTGGGCAGGTGTCGGGCGGCGGATCGGCTGAACCGGCGTGATAGACACGAGGGCATGGAGATTCTGGCCGGCCGGATGCTCATCCGGCCGGCGGATTACCAGCGGTCGCTGACGTTCTACCGCGACGAGCTGGGGTTGGCGATCGCCCGCGACTACGGTGCGGGCACGGTGTTCTACGCCGGACAGTCGCTGATCGAGCTCGCCGGTCACGGCGGTCCGCGTGCGGGCGGCACGATGTGGCTGCAGGTGCGCGACGTGTACGCCACCGAAAAGGAGCTGGCGGGTCGCGGCGTTCCGATTGCGCGCGAGGCCCGCGAGGAGCCCTGGGGCCTGCACGAGATGCACGTCAACGACCCCGACGGCGTCTTGCTGATCTTCGTTCAGGTGCCCGAGACGCACCCGTTGCGGCGCGACACCCGGCAGTGACGGATCAGCGTGCGGGGCTCGCCAGCGGCCAGCCGACCGACGCCAGCCGCGACGCAACCTGGTGCATCTCTTCGGGATTCGGCTCCTGAGCGGTGACCCGGTGGATCGCCGCGCGGATGTCGTCCTCGGTGACGGTGTCAGAGGTCGCGCCCCTGAGCACCGTCTGTGCGGCGCTGATCACCTCGTCCTCGGCCAACGACCGCTTGAGCAGCGCGAGCAGGGGGAAGTAGTCCTTCGGCGGCACGCCCTCCGGATATCCGCGGCGCAGCCAGTTGAGCACGCTGTCCAATACGTTGCGGTTCTCGGTCATGATGTCGCGCAACTCATTTCCGGGGCATGAAGGGAAACAGGTCGATACCCGTGTGGTGAATGATCGTTGCCCTGGTGATCCACAGCACCGCGGTGATGATCACCCACCCGACGAACACGAACAACGCGATACCGAGGTATTTGCGGGCCGGGTTCGGCGCGGTGACGGTGCCGTCGGCCGACTCCTCACCCGCGCCGCTGGAGAGGGCCATCAGCCCGGCGGCGAACAACGCGGGCAGGCCGGCCCCGAGCAGCAGCCCGATCACCAGCACCTTGACGATGCTCTCCAGGTGGATCATCGA
Source organism: Mycolicibacterium komanii (assembly GCF_001050035.1). The sequence goes on along the minus strand of NZ_CVTA01000011.1, from coordinate 289,082 downwards.
ATACCTTCTCGGCCTCAGACCGTCGCGGCAGGCTTGGGTTCGGGCATCGCTTCCTCGATGGCGGCCCGCAACTCTGCGGGGACCACGGAATTGGTGGCGTCGTCCCATTCGGCATTGACGTTGGTGTGGTCGACCTTCTGCTGCTGTGCGCGCCACCACATGTAGAACGACAGGCCGACGAGCACGAGGAAGATGAACCCGTCGCCCGCCAGGTCGGAGCCGGTGAGCACCTCGATGCCGTGGGACAGCCAGAACGACAGCGCGCCAACGAGTCCCGCAGCCGGCAGGGTAACCAGCCACGCGACGGCCATCCGGCCGGCGACCGCCCAGCGGACCTCGGCACCGGTCTTGCCGACGCCGCTGCCGAGGATCGAACCGGTGGCGACGTGGGTGGTCGACAGCGCCATACCCGCGGCGCTCGAGCTGAGAATGATTGCGGCCGATGAAGCTTCGGCGGCGAACCCCTGGGGCGACTGGATCTCGACGAGCCCCTTGCCCAGCGTGCGGATGACCCGCCAGCCGCCGAGATAGGTGCCCAGGCCGATCGCCACCGCACAGCTGAACACGACCCAGAACGGCAGGCCGTTCTCCTTGACGTCGCCGGTCAGGTGGCCGGTGGTGATGAGCGCGAGCGCGATGACGCCCATCGTCTTCTGGGCGTCGTTGGTGCCGTGGGACAACGCGACCAGCGAGGCGGTCGCGACCTGTCCCCAGCGGAAGCCGTCGCGGCGGCGGCTCTCCACCACGTTGCGGGTGATCCGGTAGACCAGCCAGGTGCCGCACCCGGCGACCAGGCCGGCGATGACCGGCGCGGCGACCGCGGGGATGAGCACCTTCTGGCTGATGCCGCTCCAGTTGACGCCCGCGGTGCCCATCGCCGCCAGGCCCGCGCCGATCAGCCCGCCGAACAGCGCGTGCGACGAACTCGACGGGATGCCGAACAGCCAGGTCAGCAGGTTCCACAGGATGCCGCCGATCAGCCCGGCGAAGATGATCGTCAGACCGGTCGACGCGTCGATCGACGGCAGCAGGGCACCGGTCTTGCCGTCCTGGAGCTTGAGCACCGAGGTGGTGACGGTGACCGCGACCTCGACGGACAGGAACGCGCCGACGAGGTTGAGCACGCCCGCCAACAGGACCGCGGTCTTGGGTTTGAGGGCACCGGTGGCGATCGAGGTGGCCATCGCATTGCCGGTGTCGTGGAAGCCGTTGGTGAAGTCGAATGCCAGTGCGGTTGTGATCAACAGCACGAGGACGATCAACTCAGCGCTCACAGCGCTAATTCTGCGGCCATAGCGGTCGTTTCACCTAATTCTCGGCCACATTCGACCGGTGTGTCATCAGGCCTTTTGCCATCTCGGGCAATGTGTTCATCCATTGTTCACCCGCCGGCGGTCGAGCGTTTCCCACCAGCGCAAAACTCGTCTTATTCGGGTCGCGCACTAGCATCATCCAATCGAGAGTGGGTAGAGGAGATGCGACACGCGGGAGGCACAGTGACGAAGTTTCTGGCCAAAATTGTCGCGTGGATCACAGCGGGCTACCCCGAGGGAGTGCCCGGGCCGGACCGGGTCCCCTTGTTCTCGCTCCTGCGGCGACGCCTCACCGAGGATGAGGTCCGAACCGTCGCGGTGGAGCTGAAACGCAACGGGGAATTCGACGACGCCGACATCGGTGTGCTCATCACCCAGATCACCGATGCGCTGCCGACCTCTGAAGACGTCGAGCGGGTGCGCAAGCGGCTGGCGGTTCGCGGATGGCCGCTCGACGACCCGCGTGACGCCGAGGGGGACTCATAGCCGTCCTGCGGCCGGTCCCGGTCGGGTCCGGTGCCGCGGCGTTGGAGATCCTGCCCGTCGTGCAGGACATGCTGACCGGCCGCGCCTCCGTGTTGCCGGTGCCCGCCGACGACGAGCGCGAATCCTCGCTCCTGACAACCTCGTTGCGCGCCGGGGCCGAGGTCGACGACGACGTGGCGGTGGTGGTGCCGACATCCGGGACCACCGGAATTCCCAAGGGCGCGTTGTTGACTGCCGCCGCGCTAAGCGCCAGTGCCGAGGCCACACACCACCGGCTCGGCGGGCCGGGCAGCTGGCTGCTGGCGTTGGCGGCCCACCACATCGCCGGGCTGCAGGTGCTGGTTCGCAGCGTCGTCGCGGGCACCGCGCCGGTGGCACTGGACCCGACATTCGAGCCGTCCGAATTGCCCTCTGCCGTCGAAGCGTTGGGCTCGGGCCGTCGTTACGCGTCGTTGGTGGCCGTGCAACTGGACAAGGCTTTGCGGGACGACCGGGCCGCGGAGGCGCTGGCCACGATGGACGCTGTTCTCATCGGGGGCGGACCGATACCGGCCGCGCTCGCCGAACACGCTGCTGCGGCGGGCATTTCGGTGGTGCGGACGTATGGAATGAGCGAGACGGCCGGCGGATGCGTCTACGACGGCGTGCCGTTGGACGGCGTGCGGGTGCGCATCGTAGACGGAAGCCGAGTCGCGTTGGGTGGGCAGACGATCGCAAAGGGGTATCGCAATCCGGTCGACCCCGACCCGTTCGCCGAGCCGGGGTGGTTCCGCACCAACGACGTGGGGACGCTCGACGACCAGGGACGGTTGACGGTGCTCGGCCGGGCCGACGACGCGATCAGCACCGGTGGATTGACGGTGATGCCGCAGATCGTGGAGGGCGTGTTGGCGACCCACGATGCGATCGCAGAGTGCGTGGTATTCGGCGTGCCCGACGAGCGGCTGGGCCAGCGGGTGGCCGTGGCCGTTGTACTCAGGGCCGGTCGCGTCGCCCCCACGCCCGCCGAGCTCCGCGAGCACGTGGCCGCGGCCCTCGACCCCACGGCAGCCCCACGCGAGGTTCACATTGTCGACGAACTGCCGCGGCGCGGGATCGGCAAGATCGACCGGCGTGCGCTGACGGCGTGGTTCACCTAGCCCGCGGGTCGAGGCCGTCGCGGCATCGGCGTGGACGCGGTCGAGCATGATGGAGTCATGCGTTGCGAAGTCAGCACCATCGACCAGTTGCGGGCCGTCGTCGGGCAACCCGACCACTACGTCGCGAACAAGGTCAAGGACCGACTGTCACCGGTACAGCGGGACTGGCTCGCGCACTCACCGCTGTGTTTCGTCGCGACGACGGACACGCGCGGCCGCGTCGACGTGTCACCGAAGGGCGATCCACCCGGGTTCGTCCACGTCATCGACGCCACCACCATCGCGATTCCCGAGCGGCCCGGCAACAAGCGGGTCGACGGCTATCTCAACGTGCTGCAGAACCCGCATGTCGGCACGCTCTTCCTGATCCCTGGACGCGGTGACACGTTGCGCATCAACGGCACCGCGAAGATCCTCTCGGACGCCGACTATTTCGACGCGCTCGCCGTGAAGGGCAAGCGCCCGATCCTCGCCCTCGAGATCGATGTCAAAGAGGTGTTCTTCCACTGCGCCAAGGCTTTTCTGCGTTCGGACGCCTGGGATCCGGCGACCTGGAACCCCTCGGCGCTGCCCAGCGTCGCACAGCTGCTCAAGGCGATCCGGCACGACTGGAGCGACGCCGAACTCGAGGACTACTACAGCGAGGCCAAGACCCGCGAGCGCTTGTACTGACCACGCACGGTTCAGATCTGGTTGATGCCGCCGTCGACGGGGATGTCGGCGCCGGTGGTGTAGCTACTCAGATCCGACGCCAGGAACAGCACCGCGTTGGCGACCTCGTCGGGGGTACCGCGGCGGCCCATCGGTATCACGCTGCTCTGCTGCTTCGCGAGCTCCGCCACGGCGTTCGGCCCGGGGGTCATCAGGTTGGCGAAGTCGTCGAGCCCGGGGGTGTCGGTGGCACCGGGGCTCACGACGTTGACGCGAATCCCCCGCTCCCGCAACTCACTTGCCCACGTTCGGGCCAGCGAACGCACCGCGGCCTTGATCGCCGCGTACACGCCGATCCCGTCGGATCCCTTGGCGTTGGTGTTCGACGAGTTCAGGATGACCGACGCGCCGTCGTTGAGCAGTGGCAGCGCCTTCTGAACCGTGAACACCACACCCTTGAAGTCGATGTCCAGCAGATGGTTGAGGTGCTTCTCGGTGATCTCTCCGAGGCGCGCGACGTCGATCACCGCGGCGTTGGCGAACACCACGTCGATGCGCCTGCCGCTGTCGGTGACCGCTGCGTACAACCGATCCAGATCTTCGGGATTGGACACGTCTCCCCGTACCCCGACCGCGTTGTCGCCGAGCTCCTTGACCGCATCATCCAATTCGGCCTGCCTGCGCCCGGTGATGAACACGTGAGCGCCCTCCTCGGTCAGTCGTTTCGCGGCGGCCAGTCCGATGCCGGTGGTACCGCCGGTGATCACCGCTGTCTTGTCTGTGAGTAGTGCCATGGTCGTTCGCTCTCCCCAGTTCTGGACTAAATGGTCAATAACTAACGACGCAGGCGCCCGCGGTTCTATTCCACGCCGAGGTCACGCGCTCGGAATGAGGGTGAGAATCTCCTCGGTGGCGGCGGTGAGCTGGGCCGACTTGGCGCCGCCCTTGTGCAGCGCCTCGATCCCGCGCATGAACCCCAGGAGCGTGGTCGCCAGTGCGCGGGCGTCGCGATCGGGGTCTATCGTGCCGTCGCGCTGGGCCAGCACGATGCAGTCGACGAGCAGGGCGTGCCATTCGCGGTACGCGCGCTCGACCGCGCGTTCGACGGTCGCGTCGGTGGCGCTGAGTTCGGCCGCACTCTTGGCCATCATGCAGCCGCGCAGCGTCTTGTCGGCGGTGACGGCCTTCGTCTGCGCGCGGACGTGGCGCACCAGGCGATCGTAGGCGTCGCGCCGGGGATCCGACAGCTGAGCGCGGACCTCGCCCATCGCGCCGCCGATGAAATCGTCGAGGGCACGCAGGAACAAACCGTGTTTGTCGCCGAAGGCGCCGTACAGGCTGCCTTTGCCGAGCCCGGTCGCCGCGGTCAGGTCGTCGACCGAGGTGCCCGCGTAGCCGCGCGACCAGAACTCGTCGCGGGCCGCGGAGATCACCTCGGTTTCGTCGAATTTGCGGGGGCGCGCCATGATTCCAGCGTACGCCGATTATGGACCGGTCGGTCCGTATCTCATCTGACCAGGATCGCGCGGGTGTAGAGCAGGTGGAAACCGCGCCGCTGCACGTTGTGCTGCGACGTGGAGCCCGGCTGCGTCGTGACCACCGCGATGTCGCAGCCCGCCCGTGCGGCGTCGTTCAGCCGGGCGGCCAACAACGCACCCTGCACGCCGCGGCGGCGATACGTGGGCGCGGTCGCCGCGCCGACGAGCTGGGCCACACCCTCGGACATTCGCATCCCCGCCCCACCGGCGACGACTCCGTCGAGGTACGCGAGATACGTTGTGGCCCCGGCCTCGATCATGTCGCGCTCGGCGTTCTCGACGATCTCGCGCGGAAACTCCTCATGGGACGGAACGCCTTCGGTGTCGGGATGGGCGAAACCCTCGACCACCACGTCGATCCACGCGGCGAGGTCGCCGGATCGCCGCACCTCGACGCCGTCCGGCACGACGGGTGGCGTCACGTCGGCCGGCGGCCGGCCCAACACGTTCTCGAACGACACCAACCGGTAACCGCGACCGGTCAACATCGCCGCGATCCGCGGGTCGCCGAGGCTCGACACCTCGACCTGCGTGGGCGTCTCGAGCGCGGCGAACGCCCGCTCGATCTCGGTCAGCTCCGCGTCGCCGGGCGCCCCGGCGAATCCCAGCCCCACCACCTTGTTCAGCGGCGACCCGGCCTCGGCAAAACACGCGGCGCCGCCGGCGACGGGGATGACGAATGTGTGACCGCCGGTGCGGCGGCCCGCCGCCTCGGTCGCGGCCCCGATGAGTTGGGTCTCGGCGCGTTCGATGCGCTCGGCCAGCGACGTGCCCGCGAACAGCGGCGGATCTTGATCGCTCATCGGAGGTCACCTTACGGTCGGTGCGGCGAATAGGGTGAGGAGAATGCGAGCCAGTCGCAGGGAGATCGTGGCGGTCGCCGTCGGCGTGGTGCTGGTGGTCGCCGCGTTCGTCGTGCCGCACCTGAGCCTGGGCATCGTCACACCGCTGATCAACGCCACGCCTGCGCGCTTCCACCAGTTCGCCGACACCGCGCCGATCTTCGGGTGGTGGAACACGCATGTCGGGTGGGGCACGGTCCCCGCGGTCGTCATCGGCGCAGCGGCGGTGCTGTGGGGCCCCACGATCGCACAACGCCTGCCATGGCGCGCGCTGCCATGGGCGACATGGGCGACGGCGTGCGCGTGGGCGTTCTCGCTGGCGATGGTCGATGGTTGGCAGCGCGGTTTCGCGGGGCGCCTGACCGCTCGCCACGAATACCTGCGTCAGGTCCCCACCATCACCGACATTCCGCACGCACTACGGACGTTCTCGGACAGAATCCTTGACTATCAACCGGATTCGTGGATCACCCATGTATCGGGCCATCCCCCGGGGGCGCTGCTGACGTTCGTCTGGCTCGACCGCATCGGTCTCGGCGGTGGTGCGTGGGCGGGGCTGCTGTGCCTGTTGGTGGGCTCGAGCGCGGCGGCCGCCATCGTGATCGCGGTGCGCGCGCTGGCAGGAGAGGCGACCGCAAGGTTGGCGGCGCCGTTCGTCGCCGTTGCACCGACGGCGATCTGGATCGCGGTGTCGGCCGACGGCTATTTCGCGGGGGTGGCGGCGTGGGGCATCGCGCTGCTGGCGGTGGCCGTCGGGGGCACGGCGCGCCGGCCCGTCGCCGCCGCGGCGGGCGCCGGACTGCTGTTGGGGTGGGGTCTTTTCCTCAATTACGGCCTGGGCCTGATGGTTCTGCCTGCGCTGGCGGTGCTGTTGTGCGCAGCGGATTGGCGCGCCGCTGCACGCGCGGCGGTGCCCGCGGTCGTCGTCGTGATCACGGTGGTGGGAATCTTCGTGGCGCTGGGATTCTGGTGGTTCGACGGTTACCACCTGGTGCAGGAACGATATTGGCAGGGCATCGCGAACGACCGGCCGTTCCAGTACTGGGGGTGGGCGAACCTGGCGTCGGTGGTGTGCGCGATCGGCTTCGGTAGCGTGGCCGGGATCGGTCGCGTTTTCGACATCAACGCGATCCGGCGGCGGCCGGGACTGCCCATGGTGCTCGTGGGTGCGCTGCTCGCGATCGCGTTCGCCGACCTGTCGATGCTGAGCAAGGCCGAGACCGAACGGATCTGGCTGCCGTTCACGGTCTGGCTGACCGCCGCCGGTGCGCTGCTGCCGCCGCGGTCGCACCGCTGGTGGTTGGCGGTCAACGTGGTGGGCGCCCTGCTGCTCAATCACTTCATTCTGACGAATTGGTAACGGTCGTGGGTCAAACGCACACCCATGGGTGTGGAACTGGACCCTGGACACATGGAACCCGGCAACCGGCCGCGGCAGCTCGTCCGTTGGCGTAGTCCGCTGCGCGGCTTGTGGCTGACGTCGGTGTTCGGCTCGGTGCTGCTGGTCGGGCTGCCGGTGGTCATCCTGACCGGGCTGCTGTCCTACACCGCCTACGGCCCACAGTTCGGGCAGGCCATTCCGGGCGACGTGGGCTGGCTCAAGCTCCCGACCTTCGACTGGCCCGCGAATCCGTCGTGGCTGTACCGGCTGACCCAGGGACTGCACGTCGGGCTGGGGCTGGTGCTGGTTCCGGTGGTGCTCGCGAAGCTGTGGTCGGTGATCCCCCGGCTCTTCGCATCGCCCCCGGTACGCTCGGTTGCCCAACTGCTCGAACGGGTTTCGTTGCTGATGCTGGTCGGCGGCGTGCTGTTCGAGACCATCACCGGCGTGCTGAACATCCAGTACGACTACATCTTCGGCTTCAGCTTCTACACCGCCCACTACTTCGGCGCCTGGGTGTTCATCGCCGGGTTCGTCATGCACGTCGCGATCAAGCTTCCGCGGCTGCGGGAGGGATTGCGGTCACGATCGATGCGTGCGGTGCTGCGCACGTCCCGTGAGGACACCGTCGCGGATCCGTATGAGCCCGAAGGGTTGTCACCGGCCGACCCTGATGCGGCGACGATCAGCCGCCGCGGCGCGCTCGCGCTGGTCGGTGGTGGAGCGGCGTTGGTGGCCGCGCTCACGGCCGGGCAGACGATCGGCGGATGGACCAGGCATGCCGCACTGCTGTTGCCCCGCGGACGCACCCGCGGCGACGGCCCGAACGGCTTCCAGGTCAACAGGACCGCCGCGGCCGCGCGCATCACGCCGGAGAGCACCGGCGACCGCTGGCGGCTCACCCTGACCGGAGGGCCGTCGCCGGCGGTGCTCGACCGGGCCGCCCTGACCGCCATGCCTCAGCACACCGTCCGCCTGCCGATCGCCTGCGTCGAGGGTTGGTCGACGACCGAGACGTGGACCGGCGTCCCGCTGCGGGACCTGGCGCGGTTGGCCGGTGTGCCCTCGCCGACGTCGGCGTTCGTCCGGTCGGTGGAACGACGTGGTGCCTTCAATCGCGCGAGCCTGCAACGCAATCAGGTGTTACACCCCGACGCGCTGCTGGCGTTGAGGGTCAACGGTGTCGACCTGTCACCCGATCACGGGTTTCCGGCCCGGATCATCGTCCCGGCGCTTCCGGGTGTGCACAACACCAAGTGGGTGGGCTCGATCGACTTCCGGACGGATGACTGACATGCGTCGGTTCCGCGCGGTTTACGGGTCACATCCGTTGCACCTGCTGACGCTGGTGGCGGGGTTCGCGTTGTTCGGGTACGTGGCGGCCACGCTGACGCCTGCCGCTCTGTGGAACACGCGGGTCTGGTGGCAGTCGATCCTGGTGTGGTTCGCCGCGGCGATCATCGCGCATGACCTCGTGCTGTTCCCGCTCTACGCGCTGGTCGATCGGATCCTGCTGCGCGGCAGCCGAATTCCTCGGCTTCGCGTCCCGCTGGTGAACTACCTGCGGGTGCCCGCGCTCGGCTCGGCGCTGACGCTGCTGTTGTTCCTGCCCGGCATCATCAAGCAGGGCGCGCCGACCGTGCTGGCTGCGACCGGCCAAACCCAGGAACCGTTCCTGGGCAGGTGGCTGTTGCTGACGGCCGCGATGTTCGGCATCAGTGCGATCGTCTATGCCGCGCGATTGGCGACGACCAGGAGCTAAGCCAGCGTCAGGCTGGCGATCACGCGGTCGCCGATCGGATGGACCCGGTCCAGCGCCATCCCCGCGTGCTCGGCTACTTCGGCTGCGCAATCGATGCCCACCGACGCCCACGGAAACCACGGCCCCACCGTGCGCGTCGACTCGAGCCGCACCCACTTGTTGTGTATTCCGTGTGTGAGCGCCTCGAATTCGGCGACGCACCGACCGCCGTGGCGCAGCAGCTCGGCGGCCCTGTGCAGCATCCGGAACGGGTCCCCGCCCAACCCCACGTTCCCGTCGGCCAGCAGCACGGTCTGCCATCGCCCGGTGGCCGGTAGTTGGCCGAACACGTCGCGGCGCAGCACCGGTGCGCCGTTGCGACGCGCGAGCCCGACCGCGGTGGCCGACTGGTCGACCCCGAGTGCAGGCACACCGCGGCGGATCAGCTCGATCACCAACCGCCCGGGGCCGCAACCCAAGTCGATCGTCGGCCCGTCGCACAGCTCGACAACGGCGCGGTCGAATCGGCAATCGGCGTGTGCGCCACCGATCCAGCGGTGCACGGGAAGAGCCTGCACCTCACCGTCGTCGCTTCGGATCCAGCAGCGTTCACCGTCGAGGGCACAGTCGTAGAGGTTGCCGAGCATCAGGCGAGCACCGCCTCGGCCGCCACGGCGAACCGGCTCTCGGGTGCGCAGCTCCCGCGAACTCCATCGACGTCGTCGACGGTGTCGAAGTCAGCGAGCCGCTCAACGATGTCGACGCGAATACCGTTGCCGCGCAACGCCGCCAGGGTCAGTGCGCCGGTGTCGGACCGCGACATCGGCACCGCGCGCAGGCATTCGGCCAGGGACGGCCGCGAGACGCCCAGCACCCACCACCCGCCGTCGGCGGCGGGCCCGAGAACCGCATCGCTTTCGACGAGTGTTCGGCTGCACGCGGTGAGCAGGTTGGCGGTCACCTGCGGGGTGTCCATGCCGATCTGCAGGACGGGGTCGCCGGTGTAGGCGTCGGCGTGCGCATTGGCCAGGCGGTCGGCGAAGTCGCCGCCGCGCTGAGGGATGACTGTGAATTCGCCCAGGCGGCGCTGAATCTCGGCGCTGCGGCTCGCCCGGCCCAGATCGCCCGTCATCGCGACCACCCTGCGCTCGACGGGTGCCGAGGCGACGGCGTCGAGGGTGTCGAGCAGTGCCGCGGCGGCCAGGTCGGCCGCGGCTTCGTCGCCGATCGATGCCGCGAGCCGCGTCTTCGCCAGCCCTGGCACCGGCGCCTTGGCCACCACCAGCACCGTCACTCCGAGCGCCGTCACGAGATCACCCGCCAGAAGTCGAAGGCCGCCACCGCGCTACCGCGCACCGACCCGCTGACCTTGGACTTGCCGCCGGTGCGCGCCCGGTAGTCGACGTCGCGCTCGACGACGCGCCACCCGGCGGCGGCCGCCCGGACCAGCAGTTCGAGCGGATACCCCGAGCGGCGGTCGGTGACGCCGAGGTCGAGCAGCGCCTCGCGGCGGGTGACCCGCATCGGGGCGATGTCGTGCACCGCAAGGCCGTGGCGGCGCCGCAACCGCCAGCACACCGCCGCGGTGCCGAGGCGGGCGTGCCACGGCCACTTCAGACCCGGCACGGGCCTGCGCCGCCCGATCACCATGTCGGCCCCGCGGTGGAGCTCGTCGACCAGGGCCGGGAGGTCACCCGGGTCCAGTGAGCCGTCGGCGTCCAGGACCGCCACGACGGGCGTCGTCGCCGCCACCACGCCGGCATGCACCGCGGCGCCGTAACCGGCGCGCTCCTCGGCGACCACCTGCGCGCCGTGCTCGCGGGCGACCTCGGCGGTGCCGTCGGTGCTGTTGTTGTCGACCACCAGCGGCCGGTATCCGTCCGGAATGGCCGCCAGCACGCCGGGCAGTGATTGCGCCTCGTTGAGACACGGCAGCACCACGGTCACCGGACAGTCGGGCATGGGTTCGAGGCTAACCAGCCCGCCGGCGCACCGACCAGTCCATCGATGACGAATCCGTGACATCGGCGCAGGTAGTGACCGCACAGGGCTACGCTCGAAAATTGTGACGCGCGTATTGATCGCCGACGACGACAGCGTCGTGCGCGACGTCGTGCGTCGCTACCTCGAACGCGACGGGCTCGACGTGGCGATCGCGCACGACGGGGCCGAGGCGCTGCGGTTGCTCGGCTCGCAACAGATCGACGTCGCGGTGCTCGACGTGATGATGCCCGGCCCGGACGGGCTGACGCTGTGCCGCAATCTGCGCCAGCGCGGCGGATACGCGATGCCGGTGATCCTGTTGACGGCGCTCGGCGAGGAGGACGACCGGATCGCGGGCCTGGAGGCGGGCGCCGACGACTATCTGACCAAACCCTTCAGCCCGCGTGAACTCGCGCTGCGGGTGCGATCGGTGCTGCGGCGCGCACCCGCGCCGACCGGCAGGAGGGCGCTGGACATCACCGTCGGCGGGCTGACCGTGTCGACGGCGGCGCGCACCGTGACCGTCGACGGCTCGCCGGTGTCGCTGACCAACCGGGAGTTCGACCTGCTGCTGTTCTTCCTCACCCACACCGACGTCGTGTTCAGCCGCGAGGAACTGCTCAAGCAGGTGTGGCACTGGGACTTCGGCGATCTGTCGACGGTGACGGTGCACGTCAAGCGGTTGCGGTCCAAGCTCGGTGAGCAACACCGCGTGCAGACGGTGTGGGGCCGCGGCTACCTATGGAGCAGCGAGGTGCGTTCGCCGGAAGGCCAGAGCGCCTAGTGCCCGCCGACCTGTGGGAGATCATCGGGTTGGCGCTGGCGTGCTCGGTCCCGGTGGTGCTCGCCGGTGCACTCGTCATCCGCCTCGCCCGGTCGTGGTCGCTGGCGGTGAGCATGGTCGCGCTGGTGCTGATCCCGGTGCTGGCGACGTTCACCGGTGTGCTCGGCGCCAGCCGATTCATGATCACCGAGACCTTCGAGAAGACCGCGATCGTCCTGGTGATCGTGTCGGTAGTGACGATCCCCGCCGCGGTGATGCTGGCGCGCTATCAGGCCCGACGCACGGTGTGGGAGCAGGAGATCCGCGAGTCCGAACGCGCCGCCGAGCAGTCCCGTCGCAGGCTGGTCGCATTCGTCAGCCACGACTTGCGGACCCCGCTGGCGGGGATACGGGCGGTGTCCGAGGCCATCGCCGACGGCGTGGTTCCCGACTCCGAGGTCCGCGTGCACGCCAAAACCATTGAGCAGGAATCGATCCGGCTGTCCGAGATGGTCGACGACCTGTTCGAGATGTCGAAGATCAACGCGGGCGCCGTGCAACCGGTGTTCGACAAGGTGGCGCTCGACGAGGTCGTCGACGACGTGCTGACCGCGCACCGAATCGCGGCCGAGCGTGCAGGAGTGACGCTGACGGCCGACCTGCCGGAGACGCCGGTCCGGGTGTTGGGCAGCGACCGCGCGCTGGTGCGGGTGCTGTCGAATCTGGTGGCCAACGCGATCGCACACACCCCGCAGGGCGGCCGGGTGTCGCTGTCGCTGGGGTCGGACGAGAACGGCGCGTGGGCGCGCGTCGACGACACCGGCGTCGGCATCGACGAAGCCGATCTGCCGCGGGTGTTCGACGTCGCCTACCGCGGGTCGAATGATCGCGTGCCGCGCGAGGACTCGTCGCTTCCCAGCGGATCGGGGCTCGGGTTGGCGATCGCCGCGGGCCTGGTGCAGGCCCATCGCGGCAGCTTGTCGGCGCACAACCTGGGCAGCGGGGCCCGCTTCGAGGTGCGCCTGCCGCTGGCGACCGGCTGACGCCGCCCCCTCGTCGCATCGCCGAAATCTGGGTCGTTGACCAGCGCTTTTCACGAGTCCGGCTTCCCGATAGCCGCTTGACTGTTGTTTTTGAGTGATCACTCAACTATCGTCGTCAACCGGAACCGAAAGAGGAGGTTGCGATGGCGACGAGAAGCGTCGACAGGGCGGTGCGCAAGTTCAAGTTCGAGCGGCAACTGGGTCGCGTCCTGATGAACCCGGTGCTCGCCGCGCTCGACCGCGTGGGCATCCGGACGGCCAACGTGGTCGAACTGGAGACGATCGGCCGCAAGAGCGGCCAACCGCGGCGCGTGCCACTGCTGGGGCGTGCCGACGACACCGGCGTGTGGGTGATCTCGCAGCACGGCCGCCGCGCCGGATGGGCCATCAACATCGATGCGAACCCCCGTGTGCGCGTCCGCGTCAAGGACGAATGGCGCACGGGCATCGCGACATTCGAGCCCGATGACGATGTGCGGGCGCGCGCCCGCAGCTTCGGCGACAGCAGGCTCGGTCAGTCGGCGACCGCCGTGACGATGCGAGCGATGGAGAGCGACCCGATCTCGGTGCGGATCACCTACGACGCCCGGTGATTTCGGTGCACTGCCGATCGCCCAGCGACGGTTAGTGCACCGAAATCGCCACTAGTCGGGCAGCGAGTTGCTCAGGCGTTCGGTGGCGGCGACGTAGTCCTCGATGAACTCGCGCACCACCTCGCGTGCCGGTTTGACCTTGTTCATCAGCCCGACGCCCTGGCCGACGAAATAGGTCGCCAGCGCCTGCGCACCGGGATGCCCCTGGGCGGCGAGCACGTCGATCCGGCGCACGATGGGCTCGGCGAGCATCGACTGCAGTGGAAGCGGCAACGGCTTCTGTCCGCCCTCGTTCGGCAGCCACGCCTGCGTCCAGTCCGAAACCAATTGGCGCGCAGGCTTTCCGGTCCGACCCGCCGATCGGACGGTGTCACGCGACGACGCGGCCAGGAACTTCTCCTTGGTGTACGGCGCGGTTTCGGCCTCCTCGGTGGTCAGCCACACGGAACCCGTCCAGGCGCCCGCCGCGCCCATTGCCACCGTCGCCGCCATCTGCCTGCCGGTGACGATGCCGCCCGCGCCGAGCACCGGGACGTCGCTGCCGATCGCGGCCAGTGCCTCCAACACCTCGGGCACCAGCACCAGCGTGGTCACCTCACCGCAGTGGCCGCCGGCCTCGGTGCCCTGCGCGACGATCAGGTCGACTCCGGCCTTGGCCTGTTTGACCGCGTGCTCCTTGGCGCCGACCAGTGCGGCCACCGGCACGCCGTTCTCCTTGCCTGCCTTGATCATGTAGTCCGGCGGGACGCCCAGCGCGTTGGCGATCAACCGGATCGGGTGGTTCATCGCCACATCGAGCAGGTCCTTGCCGGTGTTGCCGGACAGCGCGGCATTGCCGAAGCGCGGCGAATCGTCCAGGTCGATGTCGTGGGCGGCCAGCAACTCGGTGACGAAGCCGCGGTATTCGTCGGGGATCCGGCCCGCGAGGTCGCTCATCGTCAGGTCCTCGCCCTTGCCCTCGTAGCGGGCGGGCACGATCAGGTCGACGCCGTACGGCTTGCCGCCGACGTGGTCGTCGATCCAGGACAGCTCCTGGTCGAGCTGCTCGGGCGTGTACGCCGTCCCGCCCAGCACGCCGAAGCCGCTCGCGCTGGACACCGCGGCCACCACGTCGCGGCAGTGGCTGAACGCGAACAACGGGAAGTCGATGCCGAACTGCTCACAAATCGCTGGTTTCACCCGGCCAGTATGGCGAGGCCGATTCACGCCTGGGACAGGAGTCCGGAGATCGCGTCGAGCATCTTCCTGCCGACGAGCAGCTCGAGGTCGTTGTGCCCGGCGCCGGGCACCAGTACGTAGCGCTTCGGCTCGTTGGCCGCGTCGAACAGCCGCCGGCTCATCGGCTCGGGAACGACGTCGTCGCGGTCCCCCGCGATCACCAGCAGCGGCACCCGCACCGACGGTATGCGCTCCAGCGATGGGTAACGGTCCAGCAGCAGCCACCGCACCGGCAGCCACGGATAGTGCACCGCCCCGACGTCGGGCAGCGAGGTGAACGGCGAGCGCAACACCAGCGCACGCGGCGGCCGCTCGACCGCCAGCCCGATAGCGACCGCGGCGCCGAGGGATTCGCCGAAGTAGGCGATCTCCTGTTCCCGTGCGGCCAGCCACGCCTGGGCGGCCCGCGCGTCGGCGGCCAGGCCGTCCTCCGACGGTCGGCCCGGGTTGCCGCCGAATCCGCGGTAGTCCACCAGCAGCGCCGAGGAGCCCATCCGGTTCAGCGCAACGGCCAGCGGCGCGCGCATCGACCGGTCTCCCCCGTTGCCAGGCAACACCAGCACGGCCGGTCCGTCGCCGTCGACGGGGAAATACCAGGCGTTCAACCGGAATCCGTCGTCGGTCTCGATCACCACGTCCTGCCCGTTGGGCGCCACCGAGGCGGCGGACGGTACCGGGCCCGGCGACGGAAAGTAGACCAGCCGCCGCTGCTGCGACCACAGAAGACTCAGAAGACCGGACGCCACGAGCGTGACGATAACGAGGACGCGGACGGTCCGGCGCATCAGGTTCGCAACGGCGCGAACGCGAACTCGCGCAACCCGTCGAGGGGGTCCACCGCCGCCTGGAAACCGAGCACCTCGGCGGCGCGCGCGGGGTCGGCGACAATATGTCGGACGTCGCCGCTGCGGTACTGACCGGTGACGACCGGCGGTGCGTCACCGCGTGTCTCACACAGCGCTGTCGCCACCTCGAGTATCGAGATCGGCCGACCCGAGCACACGTTGAACGCCTCGAACCCCCCGCGCTCGGATTCGACGGCCGCCACGTTGGCGGCGGCGATGTCGTCCACGTGCACGAAATCGCGCATCTGCCCGCCGTCCTCGAAAACCCTTGGTACATCGCCTGATTCGAGTTCGGACCGGAAGATCGCGGCCACTCCCGAGTACGGGGTGTCGCGGGGCATGTAGGGGCCGTAGACGTTGTGGTAGCGCAGCGCGGTGACCGCGCCGCCGACGGCCTCCGCCCATGCCAGCGCGTAGTGCTCCTGCGCCGTCTTGCTCGCGGCGTAGAGGCTGCGCGGCCGCATCGGCGCGTCCTCGGACACCAGTCGCCACGCGACGATCTCACCGCAGACCGGGCAGCGGTGGTCGAACACGCCGGCGTCGAGATCGGCGCGCGTGCGGGGCCGCGGGTCGACCGGTCCGTGTTCGTTGCAGTCGTAGCGGCCCTGGCCGTAGACGACCATCGACGACGCGAGCACGAGCCGCGAACAGCCCGCCGCGAACATCTCGGCCAGCACGACCGTGGTCCCGTAGTCGTTGTGCGAGCCGTACGACGGCGCGTCGGCGGCGTTGACGCCCGCTCCCACCACCGCGGCCTGGTGGCACACGACGTCGACGGCCTTCATCAGCGGGGCCAGCGCGGCCGCGTCGCGGACGTCGACCACGTCGCAGCCCGGCGGCGGCTCCGCGCCCGGCCCGTGCGCGGCGGTCAGCATCGCGTCGACGGCGATCACGTCGTGGCCGGCGTCGCGCAGCGCCTGGTGGACCCGGGCCCCGATGAAACCGGCGGCGCCGGTCAGCAGGACTCTCACGGGAGTTCGAACGGCAGGCGGACGCCGTCGTGCGCCAGGCAGTGCGTGCAGGTCCGCTCGACGGCCACCTGGTTAATGGCCTCGTGCACGAGCTTCTTGAACGGCACCAGGTTTCGCTCGAATTCGGCGAACACGTCGACGGCGCGCACGGCCGTCCCGCTGTCGATGCCGGCGTCCAGGTCGGTCACCAACGCAATTGCGGCGTAACACATCTCGAGTTCACGGGCGAGCACCGCCTCGGGGTAGCCGGTCATGTTGACCAGCGTGAAGCCCTGATTCGCGAACCACTGGCTCTCGGCCCTGGTGGAGAACCGCGGCCCCTGCACGACCACCATGGCGCCGCCGTCGACCACGCAGGGCAGGTTCGCGGCCGCCGCACGCAGCGTCGGGCAGTACGGGTCGGCGAACGCGACATGGATGCCGCCGGAGTCGAAGTATGTGTCGGCGCGCCCGCTGGTGCGGTCGACGAGTTGGTCGGGCACCACCATCGACCCCGGCCCGAGGTCAGGGGTGAGGCTGCCGACCGCGCACGGCCCGAAGACGCGCCGCACCCCGAGGCTGCGCAGCGCCCACATGTTGGCGCGGTACGGCACGGTGTGCGGGGAGAATTCGTGGTTGGCGCCGTGGCGGGGCAGGAAGGCCACCTCGTGTGCGCCGACGGTGCCGACGGTGATCGGCGCGGCCGGCGCGCCGTACGGTGTGTCCACGCTGACGCTGCGCGCGTCGGACCCGAAGAAGCTGTAGAAACCGCTTCCGCCGATGACTCCCAGCACGTCTAGGCGGACGGTTGTTCGGTCTCGTCGAGCTGCTGCGACGCGCGCCGCACGGTGTCGCGGATCTCGAACGCGTCGGTCGCGAAGCCGCCGATCGCATTGACGACGTCCTTGACCGCGGTGGTGATGATCGACGCCACCTCGCCGACGGTCGATACGCCGGAGTCGAAGATCTCCTGCACGGCGTCCTTGCGGATCTCCGCCTTGCTGAGTCGGTCCTCCATGCCGCTCAGTCTGCCACGGTCTGCGGCCATGCGAGACTGGCGCTCGTGGCGACATTTGCGCAGTGGGTCGAGGGCGCGCGACCGCGCACACTGCCCAACGCGATCGCGCCGGTGATCGCGGGCACCGGAGCGGCGGCGTGGCTGCAGGCCGCGTGCTGGTGGAAGGCGTTGCTGGCACTGGTCGTCGCGGTCGCGATGATCGTCGGCGTCAACTACGCCAACGACTACTCCGACGGGATCCGCGGCACCGACGACGTGCGGGCGGGTCCGCTGCGGCTGGTCGGTTCGAAGGTCGCCAGCCCGCGGGCCGTGCTGACGGCCGCGGTAGTGAGCCTCGTGGTGGCGGCGATCGCCGGCGTGGTGCTGGCCGTGGTGAGCGCGCCGTGGCTGATCGCGGTCGGCGCGGTGTGCATCGCGGGGGCATGGCTGTACACCGGCGGGTCGAAGCCGTACGGCTACTTCGGGCTGGGCGAGGTCGCGGTGTTCGTGTTCTTCGGGTTGGTCGCGGTATTGGGCACGCAGTACACCCAGGCGCAGCGGATCGACTGGGTGGGCGCCGCGATCGCGGTGGCGATGGGGTGCATGTCGTCGGCGGTCCTGGTGGCCAACAATCTGCGCGACATCCCGACCGACAAGGAGTCGGGGAAGATCACGCTGGCGGTGCGGCTCGGCGACGCCCGCACCCGGCTGCTGTACCAGGCGCTGCTGATGGTGGCGTTCGCGCTGACGTTGGTGCTGATGCTCGCGACGCCGTGGGCGGCGGTCGGTCTGGTGGCGCTACCGCTCGCGGTGCGCGCGGCCGCGCCGGTGCGCCGGGGCCGCGGCGGCAAGGACCTGATCCCGGTGCTGCGCGACACGGGGTTGACGATGCTGGTGTGGGCCGTCGCCGTCGCTCTTGCCCTTGGGATTTCGGTGCACTAACCATCGCCGAGCGATCGGTAGTGCACCGAAATCACGTGACGGCGGTCGGGGCGTCGGCGACCTTGACCAACGTCACCTCCGGCTTGGCCGGCACCGCGTCGGCGAGGAACCACCGGAACGCGAGGTTGCCGCGCGGATAGTCCACGGTCGTAATCGAATTCGGGTGCGACGTCGCACCGCGGGAGATGACGGCGGTGACCGAGCCGTCGGAGTTGGGCACCGCGCTGTAGCCGTTGATCGACGTCTTGGCGTCGGGGACCCCCGCCATGAACTGGTTCCACACGACGAGGTTCCAGAACCGGCACGCGGGCGGCCGGTGCGTGACGACCAGCGCCTCGTCCTCCTCGAGCACGAAGCTGCCGTAGGCGTAACACGCGTCGCGCGCCGACCAACCGAAGTTCGCGTCCGGCACCTGGTACGGATCGGCGAATTGATTTGCCACCTGCGATATTTCGTGACCCAATGTGTGCGCATCGTCGACCCGCACTCCCACCGCCAGCGGCACGATCGCGAACATCGTGCGCAGCCAAGCCGCGCTCGCCCGCAGGGCCGCGGCGGTCTCCGCGTCGCCGTGCCGGATCGGATCGGGCTCGTCGAGCGCCTCGATGCGCCACGACACCGGGCGACCGGTCAGCGGGTCGGCCTGGTAGTCGCGGGTCACGAGCACCACGCCGCCGTCGGTCGGGCCGTACTCGAAGGAGAAGTTGCCGTCGGCGTCCATGTCGAGGTCGTCGTCGCGCACGAGCGCCACGATCCGATCCGACCATGCACCCGGTGACGGTTCGTTGTACGCCGTCACCGAGAAGTAGACGCTGTCACCCTTGTTGCCGCTGATTCGATACCGGCGCTTCGGGTCGACCGGGCACATGAAGTAGTAGGCGTCGGTGTTGTCGCCGCCCCAGCGCCGGTCCCGGCGAAACGGCGTGTTCAGTTCCACCCAGACCGGCCGGCTCGGCTCGGCGAACAGGTAGGTGTCGAAGGCGACGCCGAGCGTCGTGGCGAGCATGCGGTAGCCGTCGGCGATGTGACGGTCGTCGGTGACCGCGCGGTCCCCCTCGAGGAACGATCGGTCCAGGCCACCCAGGGTGTCGAGCAGTTCACGCCACGCTCTGGTCGATTCGCGGCTCGCCGCGGCCGAAGATTCGTGCGTCATGCGCTGATTCCTCTCGTGATGAATTCGGCGGTGCGGTCCACCCACCCGTTGTCCAAACCGTCCCCGCGGGTGATCAGGGCGAGAAAGGTCATGCCGGCCATGGCCTCGACGACGTCGGCGGCCGACACCTCCGGGCGCACCTCGCCGCGGGCGGCGGCCGCCACAAGACGTTCGGTCAGCCCGCGTGAAAGCGTGTTCGAGAACCGCTCCAGCAGCGCGGCGTGCAGTGTCGGATCGGCGGCCATCTCCGCGACCAGGCCAGGCAGCGCGGCGCGGGCGGCGGGCGTGGTCAGCACGCCGACGGTGCGCCTGACCATCTCGCGCACATCGCCGGCCAGCGATCCGGTGTCGGGGAGTTCGGTCGCTGCGCCGAGCGGGAAGACCGCCTCGTGCACCAGGTGCGCCTTGCCTGGCCAGCGGCGGTAGATGGCGGGCTTGCTCGTGCCAGCGCGCCGGGCGATCGCGTCCACGGTGAGGTCGGCATATCCGGCCGTCCCGAGCAGGTCGACCGTCGCCCTCAGAACAGCGTCATCGATGCGTTTGTCGCGAGGTCGACCAATCTCCGTCGTCATTACGAAACTGACAGTAACATAACGGCCTGTGACCGACATCTCATCCGCGCCGCCGGTCGTCCTCGACGATCTCGCCGAGCCACGCTTCCCGGCGGCGATCCAGCCGATACGCGACATGATGGCGTCGATGGCGCCCGACTGCCCCCTCGACGCCGACGCGCTGCACGCCAAAGCCAGCGCCGAGACCGGGCTCGACGACTTCGGCCCCGACGATTACCGAGAGCGTCTCGACGTGTATCTCGCTGCGCTGCACGAGATTCCGGGACTCAGCGACGCCGGGATCGTGAACTTTCATGCCCAGCTCGTGCAGCTGCTGAAGAACCGGCTGCTGATGACGGATCTACTGACCCGGCACCCCGAGATCCGCGACATCGAACTCGAGCCACCGGTCGTGATCGCCGGCCTGCCGCGCACCGGCACCACCCACCTGCACAACCTGCTCGCCGCGGGACCGACCTTCCGCACGCTCCCGTACTGGGAGAGCAACGAGCCGTTCCCGCTGCCGTCGGAGGCCGGGATCGAACCCGACCCCCGGCGCACCCGGATGGACGCCGCTGTCGAGTTCATGAACGCCGTGATGCCGCACTTCGCGCTGATGCACGAGATGACGACCGACCACGTCCACGAAGAGATCCAGCTGCTGGCCAACGACTTCTCCTCGATGCTGTTCGAGACGCTGGCGCACGTGCCGCGGTGGCGCGACTACTACCTGACGCACGATCAGACGCCTCACTACGAGCACCTGGCCCTGCAGTTGAAGGCGCTGCAATTCCTGCGTGGCGGGCGGCGGTGGCTGCTGAAGTCGCCACAGCATCTCGAGCAGTTACCGGTGCTCGAAAAGGTCTTCCCCGGCGTCGTGGTGATCACGACCCACCGCGATCCCGTCCCGGTGGTGCTGTCGATGCTCGCCATGCTCACTTACTCCGCACGCATGCACTGCGCGCCGGTGCCGGTCGAGGACATCGCCGCGTGCTGGATCGACCGGCTCGAACTCATGCTGGCCGCGCTGATCCGCGACCGCGACGTCATCAGCGACGAACGCTCGGTCGACGTCCGGTTCGACGATTTCATGGCCGACGAAATGGGCACCGCCGCCGCAATCTACGAGCTGGCGGGCGAGCCGATGACCGACGACGCCCGCGCTGCCATGGCCGACTACCTCGCGGGGCACCAGCGGGGCCGGCTCGGACGGGTGGCGACGTCGCCGGAGATGTTCGGCCTCGACCCCCACGACCTTCAGGCCCGCTTCGCACCGTACGTGGAGCGGTTCTTGGCCTGACACCCCAGCGGTCACGTCGGCCGTTCGCCGGATCGGCGGTGTGTGAATACCCTGGCCCGGGTATCCGCATCCGGCAGCCGGAGACGAGAGGCATTCATGACCGCAGCACGAACCCAACTCGACCAGCGCGATCTCGCGGAAGCGCAGCGCGTCGTCGCCGCGGTCTCCGACGCGTTCTCGGCCAAGGTGGTGGGCCAGGAGAACCTGCGCGAATCGTTGCTGATCGGCCTGCTCGCCGGCGGCCACATCCTCATCGAGAGCGTTCCGGGGCTGGCCAAGACGACCGCCGCCAGGGTGATCGCCGAGGCCATCGACGGCGGCTTCCGCCGCATCCAGTGCACCCCGGACCTGTTGCCGAGCGACATCATCGGCACCCAGGTCTACGAGGCCGCCACCAACTCCTTCGTCACCCAACTCGGGCCGGTGCACACCAACATCGTGCTGCTCGACGAGATCAACCGGTCCAGCGCCAAGACGCAGAGCGCGATGCTCGAGGCGATGGAGGAGCGCCAGACCACGATCGCGGGCACCGAGTACCCGATACCCGAGCCGTTCCTAGTGATCGCGACGCAGAACCCCGTCGACCAGGAGGGCACGTATCCGCTGTCGGAGGCGCAGACCGATCGGTTCATGCTGAAGGACGTGGTGCACTACCCCACTCCCGAACAGGAGGTGGAGGTGATGTTCCGGATGGATGCGGGGCTCTACGACAAGGATCACCGCAGCAGGCCGGTCGCCGGCCTGGACGACATCCGCCGGCTGCGTGCCGTCGTGCGCCATGTCCACATGGACCGCGCGCTGATGCATTACGCGAGCCAACTCGTCACCGTCACCCGTGAGCCCGATCAGTACCTGCCCCGCCAACTCGCCCGGCTGATCGAGTACGGCGCCAGCCCCCGCGCCACCATCGCGTTCTGCAACGCCGCGCGGGCGCTGGCCCTGCTGTCGGGGCGCGGGCACGTCATCCCCGGCGACATCGCCAAGCTCGCCCACCGCGTGTTGCGGCACCGGCTCATCCTCGGCTTCGAGGCCGCCAGCGCGAGCGTCACCTCCGAGACGATCATCGACGCTGTCCTGCAAGCGGTTCGAGTGCCGTAGGGCCGGTATGGGCAAACACCTCACCTCGGCGAGGACGCACTTCGGCACCGACACCCGCGGCATGCTCGAAGGCGGCCGCTACGCGTTGTTGCACACCCGCAGTTTGGAATTCGACGATCTGCGGCCCTACGTTCCCGGCGACGACGTCCGCGACATCGACTGGAAGGCGTCGGCACGCTCGGGTCACGTCCTGATCAAACGGTTCGTCTCCGAGAAGCACCACAAGCTGCTGCTCGTCGCGGACGCCGGCCGCGACATGGGCGCCCTCACGCCGAGCGGTGAGCTCAAACGCGATGTGGCCGTGAACATCCTGGGCGCGTTCGGGCTCATCACGCTGGGGCGGTCCGATCAGATCGGAATGGTGTTCGGCGACACCCGCGGTTGCGTCAACATCCGGCAGCGCCGCGGTGAGACCCACATCGAAAGCCTGTTGCACCGGTACTACGCCCACGCCTGCACCACGCCGGGTCGTAGCGACATCGTCTGCCAGTTGGACTATGTGGCAACCCATTACCGGCATCCGATGCTGGTCGTCGTGGTATCCGACGAGCCGGAGGTCGACGATCGGCTGACCGATGCCGTCACCCGGCTGACCGCGCGGCACGACGTGTTGTGGGCGACGGTCTCCGATATGCCCGCCGTCGGCGGCGGCGACGACCGCGCCGGTTTCGACGTCTCGACGGGCCGGTTCGTCCTCGACACGGCCACGCTGGGGTCGCGGGTGGTCGCCGCGTACCGCAAGGCCGAACAGGCACGGGCCCAGCGACTCGACGAGTTCATGACTGCCCGCGCGGTGCCACACGCCAGGATCGCCGGCAGCGGTGAGATCCGCGCCCGGCTCGTCGCGTTGACCGAGGTGTTCGCCCGTGCCGGATGACCTGTTGCGGTTCGTCGGCGGTCCTTCGCCGTACTCGGCCGGATGGTTGTGGCTCGGGCTGCTACTGATCGTCGCGGTGATCGCCTGGTACGTCGGCGTTTTCGTGTGGACGCTGCCGTCGCGGCAACTGCGCCGCCTGCCCGTCGTGCGCACCCTGCACGCCCGGCTCCTACGGCGTCGCTTCACGCGCACCGTCGAGCGCGTCGCCGCCCGACACCGCAGCGGTGAGCTCACCGGCGCCGAGGCCGGCGCCGCGATGAGCCGCACCCTGCGCAGTTTCCTGCATCAGGCGACGGGGACGCGGGCGCAGTACATGCAGCTCGGCGACATCGCGTCCGGGGAGCTCGCACCGGCCGCGCCGACGCTCGCCGCCCTGGATGACGCGCAGTTCAACGCGGCTTCGCCGGTGCGCGTCGATGAGGTCGGCGCCCAGGCCGAGGAGCTGATCCGCTCGTGGCCCTGAACTGGTGGCCGGTCGCGGTGATCGGATTGGCCTGTCTGGCAGGCGCTGTCGCGTTGGCCCTGCTGGTTTCGACCAAGCAGGCGCAGAGACAGTTGCGGCCGCTGGCGAACACCGCCCGCCTGACCCGTCTGCCGGAGTATGCGCGGGTGGCTCGGGCGCGGACAGTGTCGATGATCGTCACGATCGTGTTGCTCGTGCTGCTGTTCGGCACGGCCGTGCTGGCCAGCGCGCGACCCAGCGGGTTGTGGTGGTCGCTGCAGGCGTCCGAGGTGCCCGAGGACATCATGCTCTGCGTCGGCGAACCGGTCGATGCCCCGAGCACCGGGGAGTTCTTGTCCTACTTCGCCCAGCGCGCGGGAACGTTCGGCACCCAGCGGATCGGATTGACCTCCGCCAACCGCAGGGTGATCCCGCTCACCCGCGATCATCAGTTCGCGGTCGAACAGCTCGGCGAAGCAGCGTCTCTGGCGAATCTGCCGGACGACGGCGCGCTCTCACCGGCCCAGCTGTCGGCGAAGCGCAACAGCGTCGCGTCGTTCACCGCGCCGGTGACGTATGTCGATTACGCGACCAGCGTGGCTGACATCCTCGCGCTGTGCGTCGCCGGCTTCCCCGCCGATGAACCCCCCGGCGAGCGCAGGCGTTCGATCATCTATCTCGGCCCCGGCGAGCTTCGCGTACCCGACGAGACCCGGCCCTCGCTGTTCACCGAACAGCAGGTCGCCGACATGGCGCAGGAGCGCGGAATCCAGGTCAACGCGCTGGTGTCGTCACCGGGTGGCTTGCGGCCTGTCGTATCGGCCACCAGCGGCCGGTACGCACCCATCGGCGCCGACCTGCAATCGCAACTGGACGGCATCCGCGCGCATCCGCCGGACGCCGAAAGCGCCGCCACCGTCGCCGGATTCCGCGGTGACACCCCGACCGTGCCGCTGGCGATCGCGGTCGCGGTGTCGGCGCTGCTCTGCCTGTCGCTGGCGGTGTTGCGACGATGACGTTCTCACCCGTCGTACCGCCCGTGCTCCTGATCGCGATCGCCGCCGCCGCGCTCGTGCTGCGGCTCATCACCATGCGCCAGCTGGCTCGCAGCCCCGGTCAGCGATGGACCACGGTGTGGCGATGGTCGGCGCTGACACTGGCGGTGGTGCTGATGCTGATCGCCGCCGCCAGACCCATGCTCGGAGGGGATACCGAGCAATCGTCCGCGACGAGCTCGGACGGCGACACAACGGCCAACGTGTTCCTGATCGTCGACCGGTCCGCCGACTCGCCGATCGCCGACATCCGCGACGACATCGCCGCGCTCATGGACCACTACCCGCAGGCCCGGTTCGCGATGATCACCTTCGCCGCGCGCTCGTCGCTGGAATGGCCGCTGTCCGAAGATAATTGGAGCCTCAAGCCGGTGGTCGCGGCCGTCACCGCATACCCCGACACAGGCGGGGGCGAGGTGAACGCCGCCGCCGCCGCCAACGTGCTGCGCTATCAGTTGATCGCAGCGGGCCAACGCACCCCGGCCGCGCAGAACCTGGTGTTCTACTTCGGATCAGGCGCCCCCGGATCGCAAGCCCCGCAGGGCGAATTCGATCCGGTGCCCGGTTCGGTCGACGGCGGCGCGGTGTTCGGTTACGGCGCAGCACGCGACGAGCAGCGGCTGGCGGCCATCGCCGATCAATTGGGCGTGCCGTTCGTGCCGCGGGACAGTGCGCGGCCGGTCACCGACGACGCGCCCGAGGTGGGCGGAGTCGCGTCGGCGCAGGCCGGCGCGGCCGCACCCGATCACACCGACCTTTACTGGGTTTTCACCATGGTCGCCGCGGTGCTGCTGCTGTTCGAGATCTACCTGACGCTGCGCGAGTTCCGCACCAGCCGGGCGGCACGCCGGGACGAGGTGATCTGATGCGTCCGTCCCGGTTGCGCCTGCGTCGCAGGCTGCTGGTGTTCTCGGCCCCCGTCGTGCTCGTCGTGTTGGCGATCGCGCTGAAGCTCATCGCCACGGTCCTGGCCGGGAATTCCGCGGTGTCGAACTTCGCCGACCGCGACGCCGACGCGCTGCGAACCGATGTCGCGGTGATGAACCTGCTCAACTTCATCGAACCCGCCAGGGCACCGTTCGCCGCGGGCACTCTCGCGGTGCTCGACGACCGCCTCGCCGACGCCGATGCGCACTTCTCGGAGGCGCGCAGCCGCACCGCGCCCCAGGACTCGTGTCCGGTGCTGGTCAACCTGGAACTCGTGCGGGAACGGCAGGGCGATGTGGACGCCTGGGAGAATCGGCCCGACACCGCCCGCGAGCGGTACCTCAGCGCGTTGGACCTCGTCGAGAACGCCCCCGACGGCTGTTTTGCCGGCAACGCCGATCCCGATCCCGAGCGGCGCGCGGTGCGTAACGACGCCGCTGCGCGGCTGCAGGCCAAGCTGGCCGGGCTGACCGCTGCGCCTCCGCCGCCACCCGCACCGCCGATGGCCCCGCCTCCGCCACCCCAGGCCCCGGCGCCCGCACCGGCGGCACCAGACCCCGACTCGCCCCGGGACGCGTTGCGGCTCGATCCCGGCGCCGGGGATCCACTCGACAAGCTGCAGCAGGTGTTGCGCGACGCCGCCGGCTAGCCGTTGCTGGTGCCGGTCCAGTACTCGGCGAACCGCCCGTCCTCGATGCGCAGGATGTCGTTTCCGGTGAACCGCTTCGGCCCGTCCTGGGCCGCGCCCGTCCCGACCCACCTCGCCGCCAGCATGTCGCCGACGACGAACGGCTCGACCTCGACCACGAACGTCAGGTCGCTGAGCATGCGATGGGTCTCCCCGACGACGTCCTGCAGCTCCGACGGGCCCCGCACCACCCGACCCGGCCAATGCCCCACGAAATCGTCGGTGACCAGCTCGGCCGCCACGGGTTCACCTGCCCACAGTTCGTCGATCCACCGTCGGTAGAGCTCTTCAGGCGAAATCATGATGCTGTCTTACCCGGCTCGGCGCAGGGGTACGCAATCCGCCCGACGAACGCGTCGACCGCAGAAGCGACGGTTCGTTCGGCCTCATTGCAGCGTGTCGAGCAGCCGGTCCAGGTCGTCGTCGTCGTTGTAGAGGTGGAACCCGACCCGCACGGCCCCGGCCCGGACCGAGGCGCGGATGCCGGCGGCGGCGAGCCTGTCGGCCGCCCCGTCGATGGGCAGCGACACGATTGGCGACTCCTGCGGAGGCAGCTGCAGCGCCGCGCGCAACCGGGCGGCCAGGCCGACGGTGTGGCGCTCGACGGCGACCGGGTCGAGCGCGGCGAGCCAGGGCAACGTCAACCCAGCGCCCAGCGCGCTGAACCAGGTCGGCGAGATATCGAACCGTCGCGCGTCGCCGGCGAGCCGGAGCGGCAGTCCGTAGATCGCCTGCCACGGCTCCTCGGCGGCGTACCAGTTCGCGGCGTGCGGCGTCATCGTGCGACTCACGCGCTCGCTCAGCGACATCCAGGTGACGCCGCGCGGCACGAGCAGCCACTTGTAGGCCGCGGCGACGGTGACGTCCGCCCAGCCGAGATCGAGCGCCTTCCACCCGACAGCCTGGGTGACGTCGATGACGGTCACGGTGTCGGTGCCCGCGGTGGCGCGGCGCAGCGCGTCGGCGTCGAGCAGCGCCCCGGTCGCCGATTGCACGAGGCTCGCCGCCACCACGTCGAAGTCCGCGGCCGACGAGACCAGCTCATCGGCGGGGAGTTCGGTGACCGTGACGCCGCGGGCGGCTTGTGCCGCGAACGGGAACGTCGTGCTGGTGAAGTCCCCGGGCAGCGCGACGACGCGGCTGTTGTCGGGGATCGCGGCCGCGACCAGTCCGAGTGCCCCGGAAACGGTGCTGCCCATGGTCACCGACTCCACGGGTACGCCGGTCAACGCGGCGTAGCCGGCGCGTCCGGCGCGCACATGATCGTCGAAGGACGGGACGTCCATCGTGCCCGCCTGCCATCTGCCGATGCAGTCTCCCAGCGCCTCGACGAGGAAATGCGGCGGCAGACCGTAGGTGGGACTGTTGAGATAGCCTGCCGCACCGGCGAATCGGGCCCCGAACGCCTCCCGCGCCGCGGTGCCGGTCATCGCTGCGAGGGTGGCTCTTCGCCGCGCAATCTGGCCTGGAGTTGCTCTTTGTCGCGGCGCCTGCGTTCATCGAAGACCGCGATGCTCTCGTTGGCGCGGCGACGAAGCGGCGCGAACAGCCAAATGCCCAGCGGCAGCGCGATCACCAGCGCGAAGAGCAACGCGACGATGAGCGGAAACTCGCGCAGCCCGAGCAGATGTCCGACGCCGACAATCGCCGCTGCCAGCGCCGCGACGAGCAGAAGCCGTGCCAGCACATAGGCCAGCACGTTGAGCACGAGCCGAGTTCCTTGGCGACCGTCAGACACGAACCGAGCCTACCGACGGCGCGTATATTCGAAGAAAGGAGGTTTTGTTCTCGTGGCGTATCTGCTCCTGATTCTCGTACTGGGCACGCTGGCGTATGTCGGCTGGCGGCTGATGCGAGTCTCGTCGAGCCGTCCGCGCACCCGGGTGATCGGGCCGGACGACGATCCAGAGTTTCTGCGTCGGCTCGGCCAGGAGGACAACCCGCGACCGTGACGGCGCGGTTCTAGCGTCTCAGCGTCGGGCGGCGGGAAATCCGGCCGCGACGGCGGCGGCGAGTTCGAGTAGCGCTTCCCTGGTCTCCGGCTTCAGCCGTTCGAGGCTGATCTCCGCGCCTTCTTCGAGGTGCGGGTCGAAGGGCACCTCGTGCACCGCCCGGCACCGCCTGCTGAAGTGGTCGACGACCTTCTTCATGTCCACTTTCCCCGACCGCGGCCGCACCGCGTTGATCACCGCGATCGAGTTGCGCACCATGTCCTGGTGTCCGTGGGCGTCCAGCCAGTCCAGCGTGGCCGAGGCACTGCGGGCTCCGTCGACCGAACCTGAACTGATCACGACCAGCGTGTCGGCGTTGGCCAGCACCGCGGCCATCGCCGAGTGCATCAGACCCGTGCCGCAATCGGTGAGCACCAGGCTGTAGAAGCGCTCGAGAACCTCCAGCGTGCGGCTGTATTCGTCGGAACTGAACGCCTCCGACACCGCCGGGTCGGTTTCGGAGGCGAGCACCTCCAGCCTGCTCGGGCCCTGCGAGGTGTAGGCGCGTACGTCGCTGTAGGCCTGGATGCCTTCGGCGTCGCGCAACAGGTGACGCACCGTGGCCGGCGTCTCCAGCGGGACCTTCTCGCTCAGCGTGCCGCGATCGGGATTCGCGTCGACGGCGATCACGCGGTCGCCGCGCAACGACGCTAGCGTCGCGCCCAGTGTCGCGGTGGTCGTCGTCTTGCCCACCCCGCCCTTGAGCGACAGCACCGCGATGCGGTGGCACCCGCGCAACGGCCGTTGGATCTGCGCCGTGAGTTGCTGTCGGCGTTGCGCCTTGGGCCCGTCGCCGAGGTTGACCGACGTGAACGACGCGTAGTACAGCCACCTGCGCCAGCCCTCGGAAGGGGCGCGCTTGGGTCGGCCCTGCAGCGCGACCGTCGACAGATCGAGATACGGCGGCGGGTCCGCTGCGGCGTTGTCCTGCGGCCGGGAGACGAGCGGCACGCCCTCGGGCGGGGTCGGCGCCGTCCACTCCGGCGGCGGATCGGCCGAGGGGTCGCTGAAGCGGCTCTGCGCGCGGAAACCACCTGGCGCGTAGGCGTTTTCGGGGATGACCGCCGCGGAAGTCGCGTCCTTTCCGAGACGATCTTCAGACACGCCGGCGGTCCCCCATCGCTTCAAAGGCTTTCGCGCCCGATCTTAACCAAGCGCGATACCGCGACTCAGCCGACTCCGGCGTAGGAGTGCAGGCCCACCGTGACCAGGTTGATGAAGAACAGGTTGAACACCATTGCGACGAAGCCGACGACGTTGATCCACGCGGCCTTCTTGTCCCGCCAACCGGCCGTCGAGCGCGCGTGCAGATACGCGGCGTAGACGACCCATGCGATGAACGACACCGTCTCCTTGGGGTCCCAGCCCCAGTACCGACCCCACGCCTCTTCGGCCCAGATCGCGCCGAAGATGACGCCGAACCCGAACACCGGGAACGCGAAGATCGTGGTGCGGTAGGCGATTCGGTCCAGGGTCTGCGGATCGGGGAGCCTGTCCAGGGCGCGGACGAGCACGCCGTCGGAGCCGCCGCGGCGCTGCGGGTCGCCGAACCGCGACATCTTCAGCAGGAACAGGATGCTCGCGACACCGGCGACCAGGAACACCCCTGAGCCGAGGCTGACCACCGAGACGTGGATGGGCAACCAGTAGGACTGCAGCGCGGGCATCACCGGTGCGGCGTTGGTGTAGAGCCAGCGGCCGGAGACCGTCAACAGGATCAGCACCGGAACGAGCACGAACACCCACAGCGTGCGGTACTGCCGGTGGCGCAACACCACCGCCGCCGCGACCAGCCCGCAGAAGCTGGTCAGGTTGATGAACTCGTACATGTTGCCCCACGGCACCCGTGCGGTCGCGGCGCCGCGCAAGACGATGCAGACCAGCAGCAGACCGATGCCGAGATAGGTCAGCGCGAGACCGGCGCCACCGATCCGCTCGTCGAGCGGGCGTCGCGGCGCATCGGACACGACACCGGGCGCGGCGCTGTCCGCGCGCACGCCGGCCCCTACGAGTTCGCGGGCCTCGACCTTGCGGCCGCGGCTGTAGGCCAGCTCGACCGCGAGCAACAGCAGCGCGCCCACCAGGACCAGCACCGACGACGTGAACGCCCAGTCCGAGTACCGGGCCAGGTCTATATCGATCTCGACGCTGTTCATGCGCGATCCGCCTTCGCTTCTCGCTCGCCGTTCATGCGCGATCCGCCTTCGCTTCTCGCTCGCCGTTCATGTGACCTTCTCTCCTGCACGATTCGCCCGCTCCGCGTCGGGAAGCAGACGCTGCGTCAACCGCTCGAACTCGTCGCCCCACCCGGAGTTGTCGGTACGCGCCAGCCCGCCCAGCTCGACGGTCACGGTACCCGGACCTGCGGGGTTGATCCGAATCCAGATGCGGCGACGACGGATGACGAGCGACACCAACAGCCCGGCCATCATGGTCAGCGCGAACACCAGCACCCAGACCTGCGCCGGGTCGTGGGACACCTGAACGTTGAT
Organism: Mycolicibacterium komanii; assembly: GCF_001050035.1. Next base: position 258,083 of record NZ_CVTA01000011.1, on the reverse strand, counting down.
GAACGGGACCGCGCCGTCGAACCGCACCACGGTGCCGTCGTCGAGCCGCGTCGACTCGCCCGCACCCAGGTTGACGCGCGCCTTCTTGGTGAGCCGGCCCTGCTCGATTAAGCGGGGATCGAGGTTGAACAGCGACTGCGGCCGCCCGGTGTCCAGGCCGGTGTCGCCGCGGTAGACGTCGATCGCGACGGCGGGATCGTTGAGCGCCGGGAAGCTCGAGGACAGCAGCGTGCCGTGCAGCAGCTCGGTCGGCGCGAACAGGCCCTGGATCGCGAGCTGGTTCTTGCGACGGTCGTCGGGGTCCGAATACGTGCCCGCGGGCGGGTCGAACCGCATGGCGCCCGACGACAGGAACGTGATCTGGTCCTCGGGCCGCCACTGCAACGTCTGGGTGCGTTCCTGCCCGTCGGGGAAGGTCACGGTGAAGGTCGGGGCGTATCCGTGGCCCTGCAGGTACACGCGGTCACCGCCGACACGCAGCGGATGGTTGACCTTCAGGTGGTACGGACGCCATTCGCCCGACTGCAGGTCGGCGCCCGCCTGGTATTCGATGTCGGCGGCGAAGGACGTCGCCTGACCCGTCGGCAGATAGTCCGCCTGGAAGTCGTTGACCCGCAGGCAGATCGGATGCAGCGAGGTGCCGTCGACGGTGTTGCCCGCACGGAAGGAGTCGAACGCCGCGGGCGAGGCCGAACAGAATCCGGGACCGCCGTCGGCGATGACGATGACGTTGCCCTCGTAACCGAACAGCTTGCCCGCAGCGACCGCGACGAGCAGGCCCAGTAGTGAGAAGTGAAAGACGATGTTGCCGAACTCACGCAGATAGCCCTTCTCCGCGGCGATTTCGATCGTTCCGTCGTCTTCGCGGGTGACCTTGCGCCACCCCCGCAACCGCTCGCTGATCGTCGCCGCCAGATCGTCCGCTTCGGCGGACACCTCGGCGCTGTGATGTTTGGGCAGCCGGCTCAGGTTGCGAGGGGCCGGCACGGGATTGGCCCGCATGCTGCGGAAGTGCTCGATTAGGCGCGGGGTCAGGCAGCCGACCAGCGAGACGAACAGCAGCACGTAGATCGCGGTGAACCAGAAGCTGGAGAACACGTCGAACGCCTGCAGCCGGTCGAGCCAGGGCCCGATCGTCGGATGCTCGGCGATGTACTCGTCGACCTTGGATTCGTTGAGGCTGCGCTGCGGCAGCAGGGCCCCGGGGATCGCGCCGAGCGCGAGCAGGAACAGCAGCACCAGCGCGGTACCCATCGACGTGAGGGTCCGCCAGGTGTTGCGCACCAGCGCAATCACTTTGCTCATATCGGCAGCGTCACGTCGCTGACGAAGGCGTCTCGCACCCAGGACACGAAGTCGTTCCAGACGCCCGTGACCAGCGCGACGCCGACCAGAATCAGCAGCACCCCGCCGAAGATCTGGATCGCGCGGGTGTGCCTGCGCAGCCATGCCAGACCCTGCACGGCGCGGGCCGACCCGAACGCCAAGAGCACGAACGGGATTCCGAGGCCCAGGCAGTACGCGACGACCAGCGCGACACCGCGGGCGACGTCGGAGCCGTCGGTCGCCGAGGCGACGGCGATCACGCCGGTGAGGGTGGGCCCGAGGCACGGCGTCCAGCCCAGGGCGAACACCGCGCCGAGCAATGGCGCGCCACCCAGCGTCGAGATCTGCCGCGGGGTGAAGCGGGCCTCGCGTTGCAACGCGGGGATGAACCCGACGAACGCCAGCCCCATCACGATCGTCACGACCCCGCCGATGCGCTGCAGCAGAAGCTGATTGGTGATCAACGACGTCGTCATGCCGAGCACGGCGACGGTGCCGAGCACGAAGACGACCGTGAAGCCGGTGACGAACAGCGCGGCGGCGCCGGCCACCCGCAGCCGAGTGGTCTTGGTGCTGACCGAACCCGCGGCCCCGGTGTCGTCGACGCCGACGACCGCGGCCAGATACGACAGGTATCCGGGCACCAGAGGCACCACGCACGGCGAGGCGAACGACACCAGCCCGGCGAGCGCGCTGACCAGAAGGGCCAGCAGGACCGGGCCGCCCGCGATCAACTGATCCACCTGGTCGAGGCTCATGCGCCGGCCTTCTCCCCCGGTCCCGCGTTATCCTGTTCACCCGCAACGCGTTCCACCACCGGCTGCAGATCCTCGGCGAGCAGTTCGCGCAGGAACACCGCGGCGACGCGGTGCTCGCGGTCCAGCACCACCGTGGAGGGGATCACCGTCGCCGGATACCGGCCGCCGAACGCGATCATGGTCCGCATCGGCGGGTCGTAGATCGAGGGGAAGGTGATCTTGCGATCGACGATGAAGTCCCGCGCCGCGTCCCGGTTGTTGTCCCGGACGTCGATGCCGAGGAACTGCACCCCGCGATCCTTGGTGGCGTCGTAAACCTGTTGCAGCTGGCCGATCTCCGTGCGGCACGGACCACACCACTGGCCCCACACGTTGAGCACGACGACGTTGCCGGCGAAGTCGTCGAGGGAGATGGTCTTGTCCGGGTCCATCAGATCGGGCCCACTCAACGGACCGGGGCGTCCACGGTCCTGCGGTGGGTCGTAGAAAATGTCGGTCTGGCCGCCGGGTGCGACGAATTCGAAGGTTCCGCCCTGTGCGACGGCGTCGTCGCCGGTGGAGCAGCCGGCCAGCGCGAGCATCGCCGCGCAGGCCAGGAGGACCCACCGCCTCACTGCCCGGCCAACTCCGCGTAGCCCCAGCCGACGTAGGTGTCTCCGTGGAAGTAGAACGACGTCACCGACGCCAGGTTGCACAGCCGCCGGGTCGGGAAATGGTGCAGCGGTTGACCGGTCATCGCCCGGCGCAGCGTCTCGACGGGCAGTTGATGGCTGACACACACCGCCTCGTGCCCGGCCGCCTTGGCCCTGGCCCGGTGCACGGCGCCGGTCATCCGCTCGGCGATCTCGCGGTACGGCTCTCCCCACGACGGTGTGCGCGGATTGCGCAGATGCCACCAGTTGCGGGGGTCGCGCAGCGCGCCGTCGCCCGGCGAAACCCGTTGTCCCTGGAAGATGTTCATCGACTCGATGAGCTCGTCGTCGGTGTCGACGAACAGCCCCAGCGCCGCCGCGATCGGGGCCGCGGTCTCCTGCGCCCGCTCCAGCGGCGATGCGACCACATAGACGATGTCGCGCAACGCCAGCCAGTCCGCCACCGCCTTGGCCTGGGCCCTGCCACGCTCGGAGAGGTGGTAGTCGGGGAGGCGACCGTAGAGGATCTTCTCGGGGTTGTGCACCTCGCCGTGACGCATCACATGCACGACGGTCGTCACGGCCTCGTTCGGCTGGTCGGTCATGCCGGTTTGACCGCCTCAGCCGCGGCACGGGCCGCACCGGGCAGCGCGGCGGCAATGCGGTCGAACGCCTCGTCATCCAAAGCCGTTGACACGAACCAGGTCTCGAAGGCGCTCGGCGGTGGGTAGATACCGGCGTCCAGCAGCGCGTGGAAGAACGCCGGGAAGCGCCACGTCTCCGAGGCACGCGCCGAGGCGAAGTCGGTGACGGGCTGATCAGTGAAGAACACGCTGAGCATGTTTCCAGCCCGCGAAACCGTGTGCGCCACACCGGCTTCGGCCAGCGCACGGCCCAGCAGCTCGGCGAGGCGGTCGGCGTTGGCGTCGAGCTTGGCGTAGGCCGCGTCGTCGGCTGCGCGCAGAGTCGCCAGTCCGGCCGCCATGGCGACGGGGTTCCCGGACAACGTGCCGGCCTGGTACACCGGCCCCTGCGGCGCGAGGCGGTCCATCACGTCGGCGCGGCCGCCGAACGCCGCCGCGGGCAGCCCGCCGCTCATCACCTTGCCGAAGGTGAACAGGTCGGCGTCGACGGGATCGATGCCGTACCAACCGGATCGGCTGACCCGGAATCCGGTCATCACCTCGTCGACGATCAGCAGCGCGCCGTGGTCGGCCGTGATGCGTCGCAGCGCGGCGTTGAACCCGGGCAGCGGCGGTACGGTGCCCATGTTTCCGGCGCTGGCCTCGGTGATCACGCAGGCGATCTCGTCACCGAACCGGCCGAAGATCTCCTCGACCGCGGCGACGTTGTTGTAGGGCAGCACGATCGTGTCGGCGGCCGCGGCGCCCGTCACCCCCGGCGAGGACGGCAGCCCGAGCGTGGCGACGCCGGAACCCGCGTCTGCCAGCAGCGCGTCGCTGTGGCCGTGATAGCAGCCGGAGAACTTCACGATCTTGGCCCGGCGCGTGAAGCCGCGGGCCAGCCGGATCGCGCTCATCGTGGACTCGGTGCCGGAGTTCACCAGCCGCAGGCGCTCGACCGGCGCGACCCGGTCGATGATCTCGCGGGCCAGTTCCGACTCCGACGGGGTCGGCGCGCCGAACGACAGCCCGTCGGTGACCACCCTCTGCACCGCGGCGACGACGTCGGGGTGCGCGTGACCCAGGATCATCGGTCCCCACGAGCAGACCAGGTCGACATAGCGGTTACCGTCGGCGTCGGTCAGCCAGTAGCCGTTGGCGGAGGTGATGAACCGCGGGGTGCCGCCGACCGAGGTGAAGGCCCGTACGGGCGAATTCACCCCGCCCGGGATGACGGCCGACGCCTCGGCGAACAACCGCGCCGACACCTCGGTGGTGATCTGGTCAGCACGCATGGCCACCAGTGTCCCAGCCTCGTGCAAGCCGTCAACTACAGGGTGTAGTGGGTGATCCCTTGAGGCGGGTTCCGGCGCCGGGTTGGATGGACCCATGCAGCTACCGCAATGGCTCGCGCGGTTCAACCGCCGCGTCACCAACCCGTTCCAGCGGCTGACGGCGGGGTGGGCCCCGGGCATGGGCATCCTCGAGCATGTCGGCAGAAAGTCGGGCAAGCGCTACCGGACGCCGTTGACCGTTTTCCCCACCCACGAGGGGGTGGCCATCCTGCTCACCTACGGCCCGGACCGCGACTGGCTGAAGAACATCACCGCGGCGGGTGGTGGGCGGATCACGCGATGGGGCCGGACATTCGACGTCCGCAATCCGCGCGTGGTCGCCAAGGGTGAAGCCGCGCCGTGGATCACGGGGTGGATGCGTCCGATGTACGCGGTGATGCCGGTTGAGTACGCGGTGCTGCTGACGCGGGTCTGACTCAGCGCTGAACCCGTGCCGAGGCGCCGTCGAACCCCGGACGCCCTGCCCTTCTTCGGGCGCGCGAGCGCATTCAGCTGCGGAACTGGATTTTGTTTTTTTCTCGGGTATGGTCGCGCATTGGAAGCGGGTGCTAGCGAAAGGGAAAAAATGGCTAGTAAGTCGCAGAGTCGCGAACGGAAAAAGCCGGCGATGACGCTGAAGGAACGCCGCGCCGCCAAACGCGAAAAAGCGGTGGACGAATTCCTACCGCGTCGCAAACGCACTGGCTGATAGCCGGTAGCCGGATTTGACGTGACGGTTCGCCGGTATTCACCGGCGAACTGTTGCGTGGCCGTTCGAACCGGTTGGTCGCGTTTCAATCCTGAAATTCCGCATATCGCATATCTCGCGTCGCTAAAAGCGATGCGCCATTTTTTGTGCATTTTTTGGAGGACAGTTTTCATGTGTGAGGGGCACTGGATGTCGGCATGCGTGCGGGCGTGATGAGTGAACCGGACGCGATGCACGACGAAGGGGGATCGTCGGCGGACCCAGCGCTGGTAGGGCTCCTCGACGCCCTTGCCGAAGCGTCGCCCCCGTCCGGCCGCAGCGACGCCTACCGACGGGGGTTCAACATGGGCCTCCGGTTCGGGCGCATCTGCGTCCTCGATGAGATCGCGGCGAATTCGGGCAGCTTCATCCGAGCATCGCTCAACGGCGGGCCCCGTGCGCGGCGCGAGTGCGCACGCACCCGTGCGGCTCTGCGGCGCATCGCGGCACGACTCACGGACGAGTTCGTCCTCGGCGCGGACGACCACGCCGCCGGCTACCGGGACGCGACGGCGGTTGTGCTGGAAAGGATCGACGGCGAACAGGAACGAATCGCGAGTTGAGTGAGCGGAGGGTGGGTGGGTGGAATTTCGAGATCCCGGCGACGCGCCGGTCATGGTGGTCGGACGAGCATCGAGCCTGTCCGAGGCGATCGCCGCGGCTTGCCGAAACCGCGGTATCGCGGTGATCCGACACCGGCTTGATGCGGCCACGGCACCGAAACTCCCGCACGACGCGACGTCGCTCGATTCCGTCGTCGCGATCGTCGATGCCGACTGCGTCGGCTCCCTGTTCGACAGGCTCCATGCTTCGCGCCGGAGGCTGCGCCAGTGCGGGGACGCCATCTGCGAGACCGCGGGCACCGCGGCCCGCGAGTTGGGCGCACGCCGTGTCCTCGTCGTCTGCGACGTGCGCGGCCTGTCGTTCGGAGGCGGAGCCCGCGCCGAGAGGTGGTTACGCGACCTCGCGCACCGGATCGGCTACGAAGCCTCGATCAACGGGCTCACCGGGGTCGTGACGTCGTATGCGGTGGTCGAATCAGACCGGCAGGTAGGGCCGATCGCCGAGGCGGTCGCCGACTGGCACCGCGGTGAGATGCCCGGCGGCACGGTGCATATGGGTGCGGCCGCCCTACGGTAGACGTCAGCGCCGCGGCCGCATCCGCGCCCGGACCGGGCCTTTGGCGATGGTGGTGAACGGCACGTCGGTTTCGAAGGTGTCGTCGAGCGATTCGATCCGGGCGGCGCGCACGATCGTGGCCAGCGCCAGCGTCGTCTCCAGCCGCGCGAAGTGCTCGCCGATGCACGGCCGTCCGCCGGCCAGCCACGGCAGGAACTGCCAGCGGTCGCGGTTCTGGGTGTTCTCGGGACTGAACCGGTCGGGATCGAAGACCTTCGGGTTCGGCCACAGGGCCGGGTCGTGGTGCAGGCCGTAGATGCCGAGCGCCACCAGGGTGCCGGCCTCGACGCGGTAGCCGTCGACCGCGATGTCTCGGGTCGCCATCCGGGCCACGCCGGCTGCGGGCGGGCACAGCCGGATCGCCTCATGCAACACCTGCACGGTGTATTGGAGGCGCGGCACATCGTCGGGGGTCAGTTCACGATCGCCGATGGCGGCGGCCTCCGCGGCGACGCGTTCCTGGATGTCGGGGTGACGTCCGAGCACCCAAAGCGTGAACGTCAGCGCGGTCGAGGTGGTGTCATGACCGGCGAGCATGAAGATCAGCAGGTCGTTCGAGATGTCGTCGTCGGACAGCGGCAACCCGGTTTCGGGGTCCACGGCCGCCATCAACGCCCGCACCAGGGGCGCGTCGCGCGTCGGGTCGGTGCGGCACGCGCGCACCATGTCGTCGGTGATCTCCTTCATCTCCGCGACCGCACGGCGCACCCGGCGGCGGGCGGGTGTGGGCAGCCAGCGCGGTGCCCGCACCGGTCGCAGAGCACGGTCGGCGGTGTAGGACGACGCGACGTGCATGCAGCGGGCGATGGTGTCGGCACGCTCGTTGAGGTCGATGCCGAGCACGGAGTGTCCCAGCGACTGCATCGCGACGCGGCGGCACTCGTCGTCGAGATCGATCTCGCCGCCCTCGGGCCAGCGATCGACGAACCCCTGGGCCGCCGCGGACATGTAACCGCCGAAGTTGCGGACGTTCTGCTTGGTGAACACCGGCTGCAGCGCCCGCTTGCGGGGTCGCCACAGGTCATTGGGCAGCACGAACAGGCTGTCGCCCGCCATGTTGCGGACCTCGTCGTGGTAGATGCACCGCTCCGAGGAGTTGTCCGAGCGGGTGAGCACGTCGCGCATGCCGTTGGGCGACATCACGGCGACGATCGGCGGATACACCCACTTCGGCGCGATCTGGATGCGCGTGATGGGGCCGCCTGCGTCGCGGATGACGTCCTGTCCGGTATCGAGCCGGCGAAGGAGTCGGGCCAGCCGCCAGATCGGCAGCGGGTTCTTGGGCACCAGCGGCAACGCCTTGACGTCGAGCGTGGTGGTCATGTGCAGATCATCACCCCTGGCGCGTCGGCTCGGCACCGGTACGGGATTTTCACGCCGACCAGGTGAGCGGCGCGCCTTCACCTTTCATCATCACGGCCCCGGGCATGACCCGGATGCGGTAGGGCGACAGCCGGAGGGCGGCGAACTGCTCGGAGGTCGGGCCGTCCTGCCACATCGGGATGATCCGCGGGTCGTAGCCCACCGGTGCGGACGCAGTGGCGAACTTGTCCCACACCGCTGCCTTGGTTTCGTCGTCGACGTACCACTCGACCAGACACTCCGCGCTGCAGGTGTCGTGGTTCGTGGTCCAGTAGCTCACCGAGACCTCCGGGTGCACGGCGAGATGGCTCTTCTTGATCGGTGACGGCACCGTGGCGATCCAGCCGAACAGGTCTGTGCCGTCCCACTCCCAGATCGGATGCAAGATGCGGGTACGCGGCCTGCCGTTGGCATCGACCGTGGCCACCGAGGCCCACACGATGGAATGGGCCATCTCGACGAACGCGGGTGCGATCTGTTCCAGGGTGGTCACGGTTGCCCAGCGTAGGCACGTGCCCGCCCGGACGGTTAGTCGCCGCCGCTCTCCGAGCCCCCGCTGCCCGCAGATTCCTTGCTGAACTTGGGGTTTCCGTCGTCGTCGAGCCAGTCGTTGACCGCGGTGCCCGCGACGGCGCCGCCGGTGCCGGGCATCTTGGTGGTCGGCCGTTCCTCTTCGTAGGCCTTGTGCATCTCTTTGGCCTTTTCCCGATGCTCGTCGGTGATCTCGGGTTTCTCGGTCGGCGGCCGATCCTCCGGCTCGTCGAGCACTTGATGATGGTCGTCGGTTTCGGGTTCCGGGGTCTGCTGTTCTTCGCTTTGCCCTTGTTCGCTGGTCATGGACTACGACTGCCCGGAGAGCCGAATTACGAAACGCGGTTTCGGCTAACCGGTGGGAACCGTTCGCAAAGCGGCGGGCAGGCTGGGAAGAAAGTGCTTGCGAGCGAAAGCGCGGATGTCGTCGGCGGACTCCAGCGGCTGGGAACTGGGCAGCAGCAACACCATCGCCGCGTACCGCAGGATGGTGTCGGCCAACTCCTGCACGGCCTCCTCCCCGATCCGCTCGGCGAACCCGGCGGGGAAGATGATCCGCAACGCTGCGGCCATCCGGACGATCGCGGCGTCGTAGTGCCTGCGGGCGAGTTCGAGCAGCAGCGCGGGCTCGTCGGTCAGTATCCGGTACAGCACGCGGTGGCGGCGGAACTTCAAGATCGACAGGGTGAACGCCTCGACATAGTAATTCGACTGCGGCCCAACCCGTTTGACCTCTTCGGCGATGTCGGCGAACAGCGCGATATTCTCGCGCTCGATCACCGCGGCCACGAGCTCGTCGCGGTTGGCGAAGCGCCGGTAGATCGTGGTGCGGCTGACGCCTGCGCGGCGCGCCACGTCGTCGAGCGCGACCCGACGGAAGCCGTGCCGCTCGAACTCGATGACAGCGGCGTCGAGGATGGCTTCCATGGCCGGGTCGGACCCCGTCGCCGGGTCAGGCTCGGGCATAACCCTTTTGGGCGTAGCCGTTGTAGCGCCACTTCATGGGCAGACGATCCCACACCCAGTTGACCGGACGCGAGCGCCAGAGCGCGGCGAAGCGTTGGTAGCGACGTTCCTGGCGCTCACTCCACGGCAGTTGCAGCAGCTCGCGGGCGCGAGGCGGCAACCCGCCGGTGGTCAGGAACGCCGCCAGCGGGTTGAACAGCGGTCCGATCAGCCGCCATGCCCACGCGGGAACGCCTTTGGGGCACGGGAACCCCTTGGTCACGTAGCCGACGCCGTACGCGGCGGTCTTGTGTGCGACGACGATCTCGTCGAGCATGCGGTCCCAGTACCGCTCGAACTCGTCGTAGGTGGCCGGCATCGGCCGCTCACTCACGCCATAGCGGCGGTACCACGTCTTCGACTCGAGGTAGATCTGCTCCTTCTCCTCGCGGCTCAGCCGCTTGACGAAGGTGTCGGCGAAGTACAGCACCTGTTCGACGAACGTCGCGTGCGCCCAGAAGTAGGTCTCCGGATCCAGCGCGTGGTAGCGCTTGCCGTCGGGCATCTCGCCCTTGATCTCGGTGTGGAAGTCGCGGACCTGTGTCCCGGGGTTGTCGTCGTCGGAGCCGTAGACGGTGTTGAAGATCGGCGGCAGCGAGCGCTTCACCCGCGCGGCGGTGTCGTCGAAGAACACCGAGTGGTCGAGTACGCCCTGGCCGAGTTCGGCGAGCATGTTCTGCAGTACCGCGGGCCGCGGCCCGATCAGGTACATCCGGTTGTCCCCGAAATAGCGCCACACCAGCGACTGCGGGCCCAGCGGCAGCGCGTCGTCGACAGGCCTGTTTCTCTCCACCAACTCGGTCATGTGAAACAGTGTTACAAAATTCGCACTTTGTACCAAGTGGCTGTGAGCGGCCTCACGCGGGCGAGATCCGCCCGGGCAAGAGAAACGCCGCGAAAGAGAAGCCATGGCTGTGAAAAGTGCCGATCAGCGACCGGGAATGCTATTTCGCGTCAGACCGCCGCGCGAGCGCGACGCCAGTGGGCGACGGCCAGCACCACGAGCACCCCGGCGACCGCCGCCAGCAGCAACGCCAGCCCGAGCATCGGCGCGCTGTACTCGACAGACGTCGTCTCGGGCTCGCCTTCCAGCACCGGCGCCACCGCGACCGTCGTCGCTGCCGCCGTCCCGCTCACCACGCTGCCCACCGCCGCGGCGACGGCCAGCACCAGCTCGAGCGCTGCCCGGACCTTCATGCGGGCGGGATGCGCTCTTCGATCAGCTGGGTCAGCGTCTGCCTGAGCCTCTGATGCTTGCGGGCCCAGGCCTGCGCGGTGCGCTCATTGGTCATCTTCAGCCCGATGCCGGTGCGGCCGCGGGGGACGCCGGTCAGCTCACCGAGCGCGCGCGCCGACTGCCATTTCGGGGCCTCGGCCCCGGTGGGCTCGGGGTAGATGCGCACGATCTCGTCGGTGCGGATCCGTTCGGTGCCCTGGCGCAGGGTTTCCGGCGTCAGCTCGACCGAGGTGTGGATGCGGGCGGCCTTGACCTGGATGCCGAGGAAGCCGGTGACGAGGAGCAGGAACATGCCGGGCACCATCCACTGGAAGCCGTAACCGGCCGACGCCTGGATCAGCCCCATGGCGATCGCCGAGGCCGGTCCGGCCGCCAACCACCACCAGCTGGCTCCCTGCTCGTAGAACAGCACCTGCGGCGCCTTCTCGGTCATGTGGCTTCCCCCTGGTCGGCCGCGGGCCGCGTGATCAGGACCGCCCCCGCGATCAGCGGGAGCACCGCGAGCACGGTGACGAAATGGACGACGCCGCTCAGGGCGAGCAGTGCGACGAACACGACGATGGTCGACGCCAACGCCACGCCTGCCCGGCGGAACCGGACATCGCCGGTGCGACTGCGGCCGGCGAGAAACGCCATCCCCGCACCCGCGGCGACGGTGAGGATTCCCGCGCCGCGGAACAGCGTCGGCAGGTTCACCGAGGCGGCGATCAGACCACCGAGCATCAACATCACCGAAGCGACGACCCAGCACCAGAAGGCGGCGGTGACGACGCGGTTTCGCGGCGCAGGAGCGGTCATGGTCGGGTCAGCCTATCGGGTCACCGGGTGAAGAAGTCGTTGGCGTCTTTGCGGTGCAACAGGTACACGCCGCCGACGATCAGCACCGAGCCGAGGATCGCGGTGACCGCGTAGGAGACCGCAGCGACCGGCGGCCGGTCGCCTTTGAACAGGTTGCTCGCGACGTACACCACCGCCGCGACGCCCGTGCCGGTCAGCACCGTGCGGGCCCAGCGGTAACCCTGGCGCATCAGGAGCTGGAAGGTCAGCACGACGGCGCCGATGATCACGATGAACACCACCGAGAGCGCCAGCACCGGTGCCGGCAGCTTGTCGGTGCGCTCGTCTACCAGCACGTCGACGATGTGGCCGATGACCAGCAGCGGAAGCGAGGCGACCCAGAGCCAGAAACCGGTGTCGACGTCGTCGGGGCGGGTCCCGGGTTCGAGTGGCGGCTGTCCGGCAGGGTCCGGCCGGCCTTGGAACTCCGGGCTCACGCCAGCCAGGCGGCGACGTCGGCCGCCCAGTACGTCAAGACGATGTCGGCCCCGGCCCGCCGGATGCTGGTCAGCGTCTCGAGGGCGACCGTCTGTAGGTCGATCCAGCCATTGGCGGCCGCGGCGCTGATCATCGAGTACTCCCCGGAGACCTGGTAGGCGGCCACCGGAACCGGCGACAGGTCGGCCGCCGCGCGCACGACGTCGAGATACCCCATCGCGGGTTTGACCATCACGATGTCGGCGCCCTCGTCGATGTCGAGTTCGATCTCGTGCAACGCCTCCCGTGCGTTGCCCGGGTTCTGTTGGTACGTACGACGATCGCCGCGCAGGCTCGACCCCACCGCATCGCGGAACGGGCCGTAGAAACCCGAGGCGAACTTCGCGGCGTAGGCCAGGATGACCGTGTCGGCGTGCCCCGCGGCGTCCAGGCCGTCGCGGATCGCGGCGACCTGACCGTCCATCATGCCGCTCGGACCGACGACGTGGGCACCCGAATCAGCTTGTGCCACCGCGAGTTCCACGTAGCGCTTGTTGGTCAGGTCGTTATCGACCCGGCCCGATCCGTCCACGATTCCGCAGTGGCCGTGGTCGGTGAACTCATCGAGGCAGGTGTCGGCCATCAGGACGGTGTCGTCGCCGAGGTCGCCCGCCAGGTCGCGCAGCGCGACGTTGAGGATGCCGTCTTCGGCAACGCCGATCGAACCGGTGGGGTCCTTGTCTTCCTCGCGCGGAACACCGAACAGCATCAGGCCGCCGACACCGGCCGCCACCGCGTCGGCGGCGGCGCGTCGCAGCGAGTCGCGGGTGTGCTGCACGACGCCGGGCATCGAGGCGATCTCGCGTGGTTCGTCGATGCCGTCGGCGACGAACATGGGCAGCACCAGTTGCCTTGGCTCCAAGGCGGTTTCGGCGACCAGCCGGCGCAACGCCGGAGTCGCGCGCAACCTGCGGGGACGATGCCTGGGAAAACCCATCGCGGTCAGCGGCGGCGGCTCTTCTTACGCGGCGGGGGCAGGGCGCCCTCGGCGCGCAACCGGGCGGCGTGCTCGGCGAGCGCCTCCACCAGCGGACCGACGGCGGCGACCTCGGGCTGCACGTCGACGCGCAGGCCGAATTCCGCTGCGGTCTCGGCGGTCTTGGGCCCGATGCACGCGACGATGGTGCGCGCATGCGGCTTGCCCGCGATACCGACCAGGTTGCGCACCGTGGAGCTCGAGGTGAAGCAGACCGCGTCGAAGCCGCCGGTTTTGATCATCTCGCGGGTGTGCGCGGGCGGCGGTGCGGCACGCACCGTGCGGTACGCCGTGACGTCCTCGATCTCCCAGCCGCGTTCACGCAGGCCCTCGGCCAGCGTCTCGGTGGCGATGTCGGCGCGCGGCAGCAGCACACGGTTCACCGGATCGAAAACGTCGTCGTACGGCGGGAATTCGTCGAGAAGCCCCAGCGACGACTGCTCACCGGCGGGCACCAGCTCGGGGTTGATGCCGAACGCCCGAACCCGGTCGGCGGTGGCCTGGCCGACGCAGGCGATCTTCACGCCCGAGAAGGCCCGCGCATCGAGGCCGAACTCGTTGAACTTCTCCCACACCGCGCGCACGGCGTTGGTGGAGGTGAACACCACCCACTGGAACCGGCCGTCGACCAGACCCTTGACCGCGCGCTCCATCTGGGCGGGGCTGCGCGGCGGCTCGACCGCGATGGTGGGGACCTCGATCGGCAGTGCGCCGTGGCCCACCAGCCTCTCGCTCATCTCGCCGGCCTGGTCCTTGGTGCGCGGCACCAGCACGGTCCAGCCGTACAGGGCGCGGCTCTCCCACCAGTTCAGCTTGGTGCGGTTGGCCACGGTCTTGCCGATGGTCACGACGAGGGGACCGGCCTGGGCCCACGCGCCAGCTGGGGAGGGGCCTGTCGGCTCGGCGCCGGCCAGGGTGGCTTTGTCGAGCAGCCCGGCGAGCGTCGTCTCGACCGAACGCTGTTGGCACGTCGTGCCGTTCGCGGTCACCACCAACGGCGTGGTGTCGGTCAGCCCGTACTCGATCAGCGTGCGCGCCGCGTCGGGCAGATGCGACGCCGTCGCGTGCAGGATCAGCGGGCCGGGTGCGGCGGCCAGCGCGGCCCAGTCGACGTCGGGATCGCGGACGTCGGCCACGGTGTGCGCCGACCCCAGCGGCAGACCCGCATACGTGGGCACCGCGGTGGTGTCCGGCAGGCCCGGCACGATCTCGAAGTTCAGGTGCGACTTCGCCAGCGCCGACACCTCGGTGATCACTGCGTCCACCGACAGCGGGTCACCCGCGACCAAGCGCACCACGTCGACGCCGGTACGGGCCTCGGTGATCAAGGTCTTGGCCACCTCGGCCGGATCGCCCACGGCCGACCGGATGTCGGGCCCGCCGGGGATGGCCGGCGCTTCGGCGTCGGAGGCCTCGCCGTCTTTGGGGGTCTCCGCAGGTTCGGGCCCCGACGGGGGCGGCAGCTCGCAACCCACCAGGGCCAGCACCGCTTCCGGCACGTCGGGGTCGGTGAACACCAGGGCCGCGTTGGCGAGCACGGTGTGGGCCCGCGTCGTCAGCAGTCCGGGGTCACCGGGACCCGAACCGACGAACGTGATGCGGCCCGGCTTCGGCTTGCGCCCCCGCCCGCTGGTCTGGCCTGTCATCTCACTCACTCCGCTCTACAGCTCAGTTGGCGTCCGCCATGAGTTCGCGCGCCCCGAGGTCGAACAACTCCTCGGCGACCGAGAGCCCCAGCTCCCGGGCCCGGTCGGGAGTGCCGACGCCGGACGCGCGGATCACGTCGGATCCGTCCAGCGCCGCTACGCAGCCGCGCAGCGACACCTCTTCGAAGACGTTGCCGTCCTCATCGATGGACTCGACCACCTCCGCGATCGCTCCCACCGGTGCGGAACAACCCGCCTCCAGTCGGGCGAGCAGGGCCCGTTCCGCGGTGACTGCGGCGCGCGTGTCGGCGTCGTCCAACTCCGCCAGCAGCGCGGCGAGCTCGGTGTCGCCTGCGCGGCACTCCACCGCGAGCGCACCTTGAGCCGGCGCTGGCAACATCTGCACCGGCTCGAGAGCCTCGGTGACATCTGCCAGCCGCCCGATGCGGGCCAGTCCCGCCCGTGCGACTACGATGCCGTCGAGATCACCGTTGCTAACCCTGTTCAACCTGGTATCCAGGTTGCCTCTTAGGGGGCGGATTTCCAAACCGAGACCCAGTGCTCTAAGCTGTGCGGCCCGTCGCGGGCTCGAGGTGCCGATGACCGACCCCGCAGGCAACTCCCCGAGTACCAGTCCGTCGCGCGCGACCAGGGCGTCTCGCGGGTCTTCGCGCGGGGGGCTGGCGGCGATGACGAAGCGCGGATCGACCGCGGTCGGCAAATCCTTGAACGAGTGCACGGCGGCGTCGACCCGGCCCTCGTGGATGGCCTCCCGCAGGGCCGCGGTGAACACGCCGACGCCGATGTCGGCGATCGGGCCCTGGTTGCGGTCGCCCTCGGTGGAGATGGGGACGAGCTCGGCGGCGTGCCCGTTCGCGATCAGCGCGTCCCGAATCGTCCCCGCCTGGGTGGTCGCCAGAAGACTGGCGCGAGTGCCTATCCTAATTACAGTCAAGCGTTACTCGGCCTTGTCGAGATCCGATGCGAGCAAAGGCATTTCGGGCCCCGCGACGGCATCGACGGCCTGCTGGTCGAGCTCGAACAGCTCGCGCAGCGCCTCGGCGTAACTGTCCCCGCCGGGTGCGCTGGCCAGTTGCTTGACGCGCACCGTCGGGGCGTGCAGGAGCTTGTCGACGACCCGGCGCACCGTCCTGGCGACCTCGTCGCGCTGCGCGGTGTCCAAGTCCGGCAGCCGGTTGTCCAGGCGCAGCAGCTCGGCCTCGACCACGTCGGCGGCGCGCTGACGCAGCGCGGTGACGGTCGGGGTGACCTCGGCCATCCGCTGGCCGGCAAGGTATTTGGCGACCTCGGCGGCGACGATCGCGCGTGCGGCCTCGGCGTCGGAGGACGCGGCGCGGGCCGCCGGTTCGCGCTGGATGCGCTCCATGTCGACGACGTAGACGCCGGGCAGACCCGCCACCGCGGGGTCCACATCGCGCGGCATGCCGAGGTCGCAGATGACCAGCTGTTTGGGCTCTTGGCCGTGCGCGAGACCGCGGTGGACGTCGGCCAGCGAGACCACCGGCCGAACCGCTCCGGTGCAGCAGACGACCACGTCGGCGTCGGTGAGCAGCGGCGGCAGGTGGTCGAACGGGAAGGGTTGCGACTCGATGCCCAGCTCACGGACGTTGGCCGCGAGCCGTTTGGCCCGGGGCTGGCTGCGATTCACGACGTGGATGCGCTCGACGCCCGCCCGCGCCAGGTGCTTGGCGGCCAGCGAGCCCATCGAACCCGCGCCGATGACCACCGCGGTGCGGCCGGCCAGCGAGCCGAGCTTGCTTTCGGCGGTGTCCAGCGCGACCGAAACGACCGAGGCGCCCGCGGCGTCGATCCCGGTTTCGGTGTGCACCCGCTTGCCGACGGCCAGCGCGCGCTGCGACAGCTCGTGCAGGGTGCGCCCGACGGTGTGGTTGGCCTCGGCGGCGGCGTAGGCGCGGCGGACCTGGCCGAGCACCTGCTGCTCGCCGACGACCGCGGAGTCGAGGCCGGAGGCCACCGCGAACAGGTGCTCGACGGCGGCTTCGGCGTACCGGACGTAGGCGTATTTGGTCAGGTCGTTGAGGCTCATCCCGGAATGGTCGGAGAGCACCTGCCCGATCACCGACAAGCCGCCGTGGAACGCGTCGACGACCGCGTAGACCTCGACGCGGTTACACGTCGACAGCACCATGGCCTCGGTGACGAGGGAGGATTGCAGCACCTGGTCGACGATCTTTGCCTGATCGGACTCGTCGGTGCTCAGCTGCTCGAGCACTGACACCGGCGCGCTGCGGTGCGAAACCCCGAAAAGCAGCACGCTCACGGCTTCATCACCACGTCATCCAAGGTAGTCGGTGAACAGTTAGCTCACCAAATTCCGCGCAGTTTTCGTCGCACCCCTATTCCGACGGCGAAACCCGCGCTGGTATCCCGGTTCGCGGCGGCCCCCGTCAGGTGGCCAGATCGGCCCGTAGGCGTGGCTCGTCGATCTCCCAGTAGCTGTGTTCGCGCCCATCGAGCAGAACCACCGGAAGACGGTCGCCGAACTCCGCACGAAGCGCCGGATCGCCCGCCTTCGCGGCGGCGTCGACGTCGGTGACGGCCAGCGTGAACCCCAGTTCGTCGGCCAGCTGGGCCAGCCGCGCCGCCGCACCCGTGCAGATCGTGCACCCGTCGCGCGTCAGCAACTCCACCGCGTGCTCCACCTCGCCAGTATCGCCGCACCGGTGACTTAGGGTTGATTCGTGTCTGGAATCGGCGACCGCGAAGCTGCTGAACAGCAACTTGCCGGTGAGGCGAGCGCGGAGGCGGCCGTCACCGACCTGGCGGCCGAAACCGCCCCGGCCCCGCCCGCTCCGCCACCGGATCTGACCGCAGCGGCGTTCTTCGACGTCGACAACACCCTGGTGCAGGGGTCGTCGCTGCTGCACTTCGCCCGCGGCCTTGCCGCCCGCAAGTTCTTCACCTACGGCGATATCGCGCGGTTCGTCTACGCGCAGGCGAAGTTCCAGCTGACCGGCCGCGAGAACAGCGAGGACGTGGCCGCGGGCCGGCGCAAGGCGCTGGCGTTCATCGAGGGCCGCTCGACGGCCGAGTTGATGGCGGTCGGCGAGGAGATCTACGACGAGATCATCGCCGACAAGATCTGGCCCGGCACCCGGGCGCTCGCGCAGATGCATCTCGACGCCGGCCAGCAGGTGTGGCTGGTCACCGCGACCCCGTACGAGCTGGCCGCGACCATCGCGAAACGGCTGGGGCTCACCGGCGCGCTGGGTACCGTCGCCGAATCCGTCGACGGGGTGTTCACCGGCCGCCTGGTCGGCGACATCCTGCACGGCACCGGCAAGGCGCACGCGGTGCGGTCGCTGGCCATCCGCGAAGGGCTCAACCTGCGCCGCTGCACGGCCTACTCCGACAGCTTCAACGACGTGCCGATGCTCTCGCTGGTCGGCACGGCGGTGGCGATCAACCCCGACGCCGACCTGCGGGACCTCGCGCGTGAGCGCGGCTGGGAGATCCGGGATTTCCGCACCGCGCGCAAGGCCGCGCGCATCGGGGTGCCGTCGGCGCTGGCGCTCGGCGCGGCCGGCGGGGCCCTGGCGGCGGTGGTCTCCCGCCGTCAGGAAGGCCGCTGAGGGCCCGCTCTGGTCGCGCTGGTGATCGCGACCCGCTGATAGGCTCGCGCCGCTGACTCCGACGAGGAGGGACGGCAGCCCGCGCAGGCGAGGAGCAGGTCAGGGATGGCAATCGCAGAGAACATCATCGGAACGCACTATCGGTACCCCGATTACTTCGAGGTGGGCCGGGAGAAGATCCGTGAGTTCGCGCAGGCGGTCAAGAACGAGCACCCGGCGCACTTCACCGAAGAGGCCGCCGCCGAGTACGGCTACGACTCGCTGATCGCCCCGCTGACCTTCCTCGCCGTCGCCGGCCGCCGGGTCCAGCTGGAGATCTTCAACCAGTTCGACGTGCCGATCAACATGGAACGCGTGCTACACCGCGACCAGAAGATCACCTTCCACCGCCCGATCCTGGCCGGCGACAAGCTGTACTTCGACTCCTACCTCGACTCGGTCACCGAGTCGCACGGCGCCATCGTCACCGAGGTCCGCGGTGAGGTCACCGACGCCGAGGGCAAGCCCGTCCTCACGAGCGTCGTCACCGTCATGGGTGAGGCGCAGTCGGACACCGAGGCCGACGAGGTGAGCCAGCGCATCGCCGCCGCGCGCGACGAGGCGATCGCGAAAATGATTGCCAAGCAAAGTAGTTCGGAGAGCTAGCCTCTTTCCGCCGCTCAGCCGAGGAACGTGTTCCTGCGCTGGGTGAGAAGTTGGTACAGCGTCTGCTGGATGGTTTCGCGCACCTGGTCGGTGAGCTCGAAGGTGACCATCGGATCGTCGGCCGCCGACTCGTCGTAGTCCGCCGTCTCGATCGGCTCACCGAACTGGATGTGCCACTTCGACGGCAGCGGGATCATCCCCGCGGGACCCGCCAGCGGGAAGAACGGCGTGATCGGGAAGTACGGCAGCCCGAGCAGCCGGGCCAGCAGCTTGACGTCGGCGATCATCGGATAGATCTCCTCGGACCCGATGATCGAGCACGGCACGATGGGCGCCTTGGTGCGCAGCGCCGCCGAGACGAAACCGCCGCGGCCGAATCGCTGCAGCTTGTAGCGGTCTTTGAAGTGTTTGCCCAGACCCTTGTACCCCTCGGGGAACACCGCGGTCAGCTCGCCCGCGGCCAGCAGCCGGTGTGCGTCGGAGGTGCAGGCCATGGTGTGACCGGCCTTGCGGGCGGCCTGGCCGACCACGGGCAGGTCGAACACCATGTCGGCGGCCAGCAGGCGCAGGTCGCGGTGAGTCGGATGGTGGTCGTGCACCGCCACCGAGGCCATCAGCCCGTCGAACGGCAGCACGCCGGCGTGGTTGGCGACCACCAGCGCGGCGCCGGTCTCGGGCAAATGCTCGATGCCGCTGACCTCGACCCGGAACCACGACTTGAAGAACACCCGCAGCAAAGGCAAAAAGATTGCGTTGTTGAGGTGGGCGTCGAACCCGAATTCGTCGACGGTGTAATCGCCCGTCATCCGCTTGCGCACGAACTCGGCGACGGCCGCGATGTTCTTCGCGAGCTCGGTGGGCGTTTCGTCGACGGTCGGTGCCCCGCCGGTTACGCCGCCACGGTGCTCGTCGATCTCGCGGACGACGGCGGCGATCTCCTCTGCGGAGGCGCCGGTCACCGGGTCGGACAGCTGCGAGGGATGTCGGCGTGCGCCCTGCGCTCGAGCGGCATTCCGCCGCTGAGCCGCTGCACGACCCGAATTGCCATGCAGCGGAATGACTTTCGCCTTGGACTCGCCCGCCACGGTCGTTTCCTTCTCCCCACCCGTTTAGTTGATGCGCCTAGCGTCCCCACCGTTGCGCCGCAGCAACGGCGCGACTCTCCATTGAGCGTACCCATCGCGGGTCGACGATCGGAGTCAATCCGCGACCTCTGACGTAATCGTCGAAGGCCTCGACTGTCGTCCACTTCGGGTTATAGCCGAGTTCGTTTCGCATCCGCGATGTGTCCATCACTCTGCCATAACTGAGGTAGTTCAGCTGCTCACGATCGAGCTCAGTGTAGCGAGTCGCGCGCCTCAGCGAATCCACCGCGGCCAGCGCGGATCGCGGCACGGGCAACGCGATCCGCCCGGCCCGCCGGATCGCTTGGCTCATCATCAAGATGCCGGACGCCCCGACGTTGAACGTGCCCGCCTTACCCGCCATCGTCGCGCGCTCGAGCGCTCCGAGGGCGTCCTGCTCGTGCAACAGCTGCAGGCGGGCGTCGTGCCCGATGACGGTCGGCACCACGGGGCCGGCCAGGTAGCGCGACAGCGCCGTGTCCATCCCGGGCCCGATCATGTTGGCCAACCGCAGGATGGTGACCGCGATGTCCGGCCGGCGACGGCCCAGTCCACGCGCGTAACCCTCGATGTCGATGCTGTCGCGGGCGAAGCCCTCCCCCGGTGGCCGCCGCGCGCTGGTGTCCTCGGTGAACATCACCGGGTCGCGCGCGCTCGAGCCGTACACCTCCGAGGTGGACTTCAGCACGACGCGCTGCACCGACGGCGCCTTCTGACAGGCCGCGAACAGCTGGATCGCGCCCATCACGTTGAGTTCCTTGAGCGTCGCGCGGCCCCCGGAACGGGGCGCGTAGGACGCCGCGGCGGCGTGCACCACGGTGTCGACGTCGCCGTTGCGGATGACCTTTGCGATGAACGGATTGCGGATGTCGGCGCGGACGAACTCCGCGCGGCCCATCCGTCGCAGCAGATCCTTGCTCGGCGTGATCGCGTCGACGGCGATCACGTGGTTGATCAACGGGTTCTGCGCGAGCCTGGCCGTCAGGTAGCCGCCGAGGAACCGGCACGCCCCGGTGACCAGGACGACCTTCGGATACTGCACGGCGTCGCGGGGGTCAGTCCCGTTGACGTGTCCATTGGAACGGCCCTCGGAATCCATGTCCGGTCAGCCTAGCGACCGCGGGTGGCGATTACTTGCCGAGTTTTCTGCGCTGGACCCGGGTGCGACGAAGCAGCTTGCGGTGCTTCTTCTTCGACATGCGCTTGCGCCGCTTCTTGATGACTGAACCCATGAACTCCGCTACCTACGCCTTACCTGCCCGATGAGCATCGTTGACTGACCCGGCCACTTTACCGGGCTGCGCAGGTAACCGCGAAACGCGCCCATTGGCCGAAGAGCGTCGCCTTGAGTACGCGGGAGTCGATCAGCCTGCGTCGAAGTACGAGCTCTCCAACATGTCGTGAACAGCCTTCGCGTGCACCCGGAACGAGCGGCCCACCCGGACGGCGGGCAGCTCGCCGTTGTGCACCAGTCGGTACACCGTCATCTTGCTGACCCGCATCAGGCTCGCCACCTCGGCGACGGTGAGGAATTGCGCCCGTGGCTGTTGACCGTCGGATCCGGAGTCCCGAGCCGACTTCCCACTGGCCGAATCCCGCGCGGATGGCCCGTTCATAGACGTCATCGCAACCCAATCATTCAGGCACGGGCAGTTCCAGCGGCTTCCCCACCGCTGGCACCGACCCGTGCTTACACGAGGAGAATAGCGTGGCAGATGGTGTTACTGCGACGGGTGTGGGCAATTTATAGAATTACTCAGTTGTAATTCCGAGCTGCTCAGAGCGCTTTTTCGCCGCCTCGACCGCCCTGGCAACCGCCGCCCGCAATCCGCCCCTCTCGAGTTCACGCAGACCAGCCGCGGTGGTCCCGCCCGGTGAAGTGACGGTCGCGCGCAGCTGGGCGGGCGTGGTGTCCATTCCGGCGCCCGACGGACCCGATGCGCCGCCTCCGGCGCCCGCGGCCCGGTCGAGCCGATCCAGCAACATCGCGGCGGATCCGGCCATGGTCTGTGCGACGAGATCGGTGGCCGCCGATCGCGACAGCCCGGCGTCGACGCCGGCGTCGACGAGCGCCTCGACCATCAGGAAGAAATAGGCCGGCCCCGACCCCGAGATCGCGGTGACCGCGTCGAGTTGGGACTCCGGCACCGTGAGCACCCCGCCGACCGCGTCGAAGATCGCCGAGACCTCCTTCATCTGCTCGGCGGTGGCGAAGCGTCCCGGGGACAGCGCGCTGACACCGCCGCCGACGACCATCGGGGCGTTGGGCATGACGCGGATCACCGGCGCGCCTGCGGGCAGCTTGTTCTCGTAGTACTCGGTCGTGACCCCGGCGGCGACGGTCACGAAAACCTGTTCGGCCGTGTCGCTTTCGGCGTTGGTGGCCGCGTCGACGATCTCGTCGACGAGCCCGGCGACGTCGGCGGGCTTGACGGCGACGATCACGTAGCTCGCGTGGTCCACCGCGTTGGCCACCGTCGTCACCAGCACCGAGTAGGTGTCGGCGAGGTACTGCGAACGGTTCGGGTCCTTCTCCGCGACCACCAGGTCCTTGACCTGTCGCCCGGCCCTCAGCAGCCCGGACAGCAGCGCCTCACCGATACTTCCACCGCCGACGATTGCGATTCTGGCCATGCCGGAAAGCATTGCAGACGGGCGGGCACCGGCGCGGGCGACCACCCACCGCGGGTGCGCCGAGCGTGCACTCAGTGCGAGCTCCGGGCCGGTTTTCCGTTCTGAGTGCACGTTCAGCGACCGGCGGAGCCGCCTCAGGTCTCCGGCACCAGCGCGAGTTGGCGGGTCTGCACGACGATGTGGCCCTCACTGTCGACGACGATGTGGTCCTCGTCGAACCAGTCCTGGCCGATCTGCACCGTCGTGCAGAGCACGCGCAGCCACCCGTCGGCGGGCAGGGTGCGCAGATAGGCCGTCAGCTGGACGGTGGGCGCCCAACCGAACCGATTGACGCCGAAGGTCACCGGGGCCGACACATCGCCGCACAGCAGCGCGAAAAGGACGTCCGGGGCAACGCCTTTGGGCCGCACCCAATACTCGATCACCGGCGGTCCGCCGTCGGACCGCGGCTGCATGGTGGTCAGCGACGGCCGGATGTCGCAGCCGTGCGCGAGATGGACGATGTCGGCCATCGGATGGCCCTCGCCGATCGGCTCCAGGCCGGGTGGGGGCTCGGGTTGCATCAGCGGGATCACGGGATTGACCGAGAGCAGCGGCGCCACATGGTGTTCCGGGTCACCCAGGGTGACCGCGGCACGCACCGCCACTTTCTGCTCTTCGCGCGACCGCTCATCGCCCACGCGGACTCCTTGCTTGAGTTCGACGTCGATCAGGCTCACGCGGCGCCCCCGCTTGCGCACCGTGGTGACCAGCTCCATCGGCCCCGGATCGGGCGCCCACAGGAAGTTTCCCGACACCGCGATCGGTTGAACGTCCTCGCCGTGCTCGGTGCGGGCGGCATTGGCGCACAGCGCGAGCATCGCGCCGCCGTGCACCTTCGGCCCGATCGTCCAATGTTCGTTCAGCTCACCGTGATACACGCCGTCGTCGGCCTTGGTGAGCGCCATGGCGTCGGTGAACAGGGTGGAGCCGGCCATCTGGTGAATCCTTCTGGAGCGAGGTGTGGGGCGGTCAGCGCAACAGGTGCCTGCGGGCGAACTGTAGCGACTCCACCAGCAGCGCCTCGCGCTCGGCCGCGGTCCGCGCGCCCGACGTCGTCACCTCGAGGATCACGTGGCCGTTGAAGTCGCTGGCGGCCAGCATCTCGCAGACCTCCACCGTCGGCTGGGTGCCGCGTCCGGGCACCAGATGCTCGTCGGTCGAGGCCCCGCTGCCGTCACACAGATGCAGGTGCACCAGGCCCTCGCCCATGCGGCGCGCCATCTCGAGGGCGTCGGATCCGGCGGTCGCGGTGTGCGACAGGTCGAGGGTGTAGTGGGCGTGGTTGCCGTCGAGCGGATCGTAGGACGGAGCGAACGCCGAGATGCCGGGTCCTGGTCGGCCGCCACGTTTGCGCATGCGCTCGATGGAGGTCTGGCCCGCGCCGAAGAAGCGGTCGGCGCGAAACGGGAACATGTTCTCGACGGCCACCATGACATCGCTGGACTCTTCGAGCTCGGCGACCTGGTCGGAGAACCCCTCGGCGTAGCGGCGCTGCCACCGGAACGGGGGGTGCACGACGACGGTCTGGGCACCCAGCTGCTCGGCCGCGCGCACGCTGCGTTCGAGCTTAGTGATCGGGTTGGCGCCCCACACCCGCTGTGAGATCAGCAGGCAGGGCGCGTGCACCGAGAGCACCGGCATCTCGTAACGCTTCGACAGCTCCTCGATCGCGTCGACGTCCTGGCTGACCGTTTCGGCCCACACCATGAGCTCGACGCCGTCGTAGCCGAGCTTCGCCGCGTACTCGAAGGCGGCCTCGGTTCTCAGCGGGTAGACGGAGGCCGTCGACAGACCGACCTTGATGGCTGGACGCACGGGTTATAGGGCGCCTCAGGCCGCCTGCATCAGTGCCAGCGGCCCGAACGTCACCATCGCGCCGACCGCGACGGCGATCAGGGTGCTGCCGATGTCCTCGGTCTTGCGGACCACCCGCACGCCGACGACCAGGCCGAGGATCACCAGCACGCCGAGCACCAGCGCGACGATGCTGTTCCACTTCCACAGCTGATCGAAGGCGATGAACAGCCCGGCGCCGAACGCGACAGCGATCACGCACTGACCGACGACCAGCGCGCCGCGCAGGAACGACGACATCGCGCCCGAGGGGGCGGCGTCCTCGTCCTCATCCTCGTCGAGGTCGATGCCGGCCGGGCTCAGGCCGTTGCCGCGGCGGGCCACGTCGTCGGCCGCATCGGGTCCGCCGAACAACGCGTTGTCCGGGGACCGCAGGTACGACGGCAGGTCCTCGCGGTCATCCTCGTCTTCGGGCTCGGCCACGGCGACGGCCGCGTCTTCGGCCTCGTCCTCGTCGGCCTGCGGATCGGCCCAGTCGAGTGGGTCCGGGCTCATCTCCTCGGCGCCGACCGCGGTGTCGCTGTCCGCCGTCGCCTCGTCGGTGGTCTCGTCTACCTTGCTGAGCACGGTGGTTTCGTCCACCACCTCGTTGAGCTCGGCGGTTTCGGGCTCGCTGCGCCCGGCCGACGCACTGCGCCCGAGGATGCCGAAGCGCCGCCGCGCAAAGGAGGAGCGTCGCGGCGGGGCGAAGAAGTCCAGGTCCTCGTCGGCGGCGCGCTGTTCGATGTGGCTCTGGTAGTCGGCGACGGCTTCGGCGTAGTCGTCGTCTTCGTCCGCCGGCGCCTCGGGGGCCTCCGAGGTGTCTGCCGCCTCGGGAGCCTCCTCGACCTCGGCCTCGGCCTCGTCGACGGGGTCCTCGACGTGGTCGACGGCGCCGTTGGTGGTCGCGGCTTCCTCCGGTTCGGCAGGAGCGGCGGCTTCGGGCTCGGCGGTCTCGGTGGTCTCCGTGTCAGCGACAGGCTCGGCCTCGGCCGGGGCCTCGACCAACGCGGCGGCGGAGCGGCCCGTGGCGGGCGCGTCGTCGTCGTCGCGGACGATCGGGATCTCGCCGGTCAGTTCGGCGACGGTGATCGAGTCCGCGCCGCGGCGACGACGGCGCCGACCGCCGACCGGCGGGGCGCCGATCGTTCCGTTGCGCGCCAGCAACTCCGCGACCGAGATGGGTCGCGTGTTGCTGTGATCGTCTTCAGTTCCTGTCATCGTGTTTGCCTTCGGGCCTCGTCACCTATCGTCCAGCATTGCGCACAAACGTCTGTACTGAGGCCGGATTGTCGGCACCGCCGACGAAACCGCTGCCATCGGCTTCGCTGTCGAGTCTCCGCAGAATCAGCCCCTCCCGCAACGCCCAGGGGCAGATGTCCACGCTCTCGACGCCGAGGGCTTTCATGCTCGCCTCAGCAACCAGAGCTCCGGCCACGATCTGTGGCGCCCGTTCGGCACTCACTCCTTCCAATTCCGCTCGGTCGGCCGCGGTCATCCTAGAGATGAAAGCTATGAGCTGCCTTAACCCGGTGGCCGTGAGCGTCCGTTTGACCCTCGGACCGGCCCCGGAGGGGGCCGCGCCGGTGAGCCGGGCCAGCGAGCGGAACGTCTTCGAGGTGGCCACGGCCAGGTCCGGAGCACCGGGTTCGAGCATCTCGGCGCCGGCGTCGGCCAGTTCGGTGGTCAGCCAGTCGCGCAGCATCGCCACCCGCCGCCTGCCCGGCGGATCGTCGGGCAGCCATTCGCGGGTGAGCCGGCCCGCGCCGAGCGGAAGCGACAGCGCGACCTCAGGCTCCTCGTCGACGCCGTTGGACAGTTCGAGCGAACCGCCGCCGATGTCGATGTTGATGATGCGTCCGGCGCTCCACCCGTACCACCGCCGCACCGCCAGGAACGTGAGCCGCGATTCGTCGACGCCGGCGAGCACGCGCAGCGCCACTCCGGTCTCGGCGAGTATCCGGGCGAGCAGTTCCTCGGAGTTCTTGGCGTCGCGCACCGCGGAGGTGGCGAACGCCATCAGCTCCGCGCAGCCGGAACTCGTGGCGATCTTGGCGAATTCGTCGATGGTGCCGATCAGTTTGTCGGCCCCCTTGCGGGTGATCTTGCCGTCGCTGTCGATGGCCTCGGCGAGGCGCAGCGAGGCCTTGGTCGAACTCATCGGCGTCGGGTGGCCACCACGACGCGCGTCCACCACCAGAAGGTGGACGGTATTGCTGCCCACGTCGAGCACGCCTAATCGCACTCATCCAACTTAATGGGTCTACCGTTGAGAATTGTGACTGCACCGCACCGTGGAGAGGTCGAACTCGATTTCGCCCGTGAGTGGGTCGAGTTCTATGACCCCGACAATCCCGAGCATTTGATCGCCGCCGATCTGACGTGGCTGCTCTCGCGGTGGACATGCGTTTTCGGAACGCCCGCGTGCAAGGGCACTGTGGAGGGGCGCCCGGACGACGGATGCTGTTCGCACGGGGCGTTCATGTCCGACGACGACGACATCGCCCGCCTCGACGACGCGGTCAAGACACTGACCGACGAGGACTGGCAGTTCCGCGAGAAGGGGCTCGGCAAAAAGGGCTACCTCGAGATGGACGAGTTCGACGACAAGCCCAACCTTCGGACCCGGAAGCACAAGGGCGCCTGCATCTTCCTGAACCGGCCCGGCTTCCCAGGCGGCATCGGTTGTGCGCTGCACAGCAAGGCGCTCAAGCTCGGCGTCGAACCGCTGACCATGAAACCCGACGTGTGCTGGCAGCTGCCGATCCGCCGCACGCAGGAGTGGGTGGAGCGGCCCGACGGGACGGAGATCCTCAAGACCTGGATCACCGAATACGACCGTCGCGGTTGGGGTGAGGGCGGCGCCGATCTGCACTGGTACTGCACCGGCGATCCGAACGCGCACGTCGGCAGCAAGCAGGTCTGGGAGTCCTACGGACCCGAGCTGACCGAGCTGCTCGGCGAGAAGGCGTACGCGGAGCTTGCGGCAATGTGCAAGCGGCGCAGCGGGTTAGGGCTCATCGCCGTACATCCCGCAACACGCCTGGCCGGATGAGCCTCTTTCTGTTCCGACTGATCCCGCCGCGCGCGGATTTCGCGCAGACCATGACGCCCGCCGAACAGCAGGCCATGACCGAGCATCAGGAGTACTGGCAGCAGCTTCTGGCCGACGGCCGCGTCGTCGTCTACGGGCCGGTCGCCGATCCGGAAGGCGTGTGGGGACTGGGCGTGCTGCGCGCCGCCGACCGCGCCGAGGTGATCGCGATCGCCGAGCGCGACCCGTCGGTCACCGCGGGCGTCAACACATTCGATGTCCTCGAGATCATGGGCGGCACCACGGGTTAACGCGCCTTGATATGCGCGAGGGCAGGAAATCAGCCCTCGAGTTTGTAGCCGAGGCCGCGGACGGTGACCAGGTGTACGGGGTTGGCGGGATCGGCCTCGATCTTGGACCGCAGCCGCTTCACATGGACGTCAAGGGTTTTCGTGTCGCCGACGTAATCGGCACCCCATACGCGGTCGATGAGCTGGCCACGGGTGAGCACCCGTCCGCTGTTGCGCATCAGATACTCGAGAAGGTCGAACTCCTTGAGCGGCAACGTAACCGGCTCTCCGTTGACGGAAACGACGTGGCGTTCGACGTCCATCCGGACGGGTCCGGCCTCCAGCACACCGTCGCCGACGCCGGTGTCCTCATTGTCGGCGCCGCGCCGCAACACCGCGCGGATGCGGGCGATCAGTTCACGGGCCGAGTACGGCTTGGTGACGTAGTCGTCGGCGCCGAGCTCGAGCCCGACGACCTTGTCGATCTCACTGTCGCGGGCGGTCACCATGATCACCGGAACACTTGAGCGCGAACGCAATTGACGACACACGTCGGTTCCGCTCATTCCGGGGAGCATCAGGTCGAGCAGCACGATGTCGGCGCCGGAACGCTCGAATTCGGCCAGGGCCGCCGGTCCGTCGGTGACGATGGTGGCTTCGAAGCCCTCTTTGCGAAGAAGGTAGGCCAGGGGATCGGCCAAGGACTCCTCGTCCTCCACGATCAGCACACTGGTCATTGGTTTCGCTGGTCCTCTCGGTCGTCCGATTCGTGATCGGGATAGGCCGGAATCGACAGGGTGAACGTCGATCCCGTTCCCGGCTGACTCCACAGCCGGATGTTTCCGTTGTGGTTGGCCGCCACGTGTTTGACGATGGCCAACCCGAGCCCGGTGCCGCCGGTGGCCCGGGACCGCGCCTTGTCGACGCGGAAGAATCGCTCGAACACCCGCTCCTGGTCCTCGCGGGCGATACCGATACCGCGGTCGGTGACGGCGATCTCGATGTTGTTTCCGCGGCGCCTGCGGCTGATCGACACCGACGACCCGTGCGGTGAGTAGGCGATCGCGTTGGAGACCAGGTTCGCGATCGCGGTGACCAGCAGCGGCTGATCACCGAGGGCGCGGAAGCCCGTCGGCGAATCGGTGGTGATCTTGATGTCGGCGTTGTCGGCGGGCACCTTGTGCCGCGACAGTGCCTCGGCCACCACGGTGTCGACGTCGACCGCGGTCAGGTCGGGCAGCCGTTCGGCGCCCTGCAGCCGGGACAGCTCGATGAGCTCGCCGATCATGTTGGCCAGCCGGTTGGACTCGGCGACCATCTTCTCGGCGAACCGGCGCACGGTTTCGGGGTCGTCGGACGATGCGAGCAGCGCCTCGGCCAGCACGCCCATCGCACCGACCGGCGTCTTGAGCTCATGGCTGACGTTGGCAACGAAATCGCGCCGGGTGGCCTCCATGCGGGCGTACTCGGAGTGATCGTCGACGTAGACGACCGCGAAGCGGCGATCCTGGTCGGTGAGCAGCTGGACGTGTCCCCGCACCGACAGGCCGGACCGGCCGGGGTTGGCCCGCTTGTCGGCCGCGAGGTCGACGTCGACCGACTCGCCGGTGGCCAGCGTGCGTTCGGCGGCCCGCCAGGCGCGGTCGTCGAGCAGCCGGTCCCGCACCAGGCCCAGCTCGCGGGCCCGGTCGTTGGCGTACACGACGTCACGGAAGTGATCGACCACGACGATCCCGGTGGGCGCGCGCGATGCGATGTGGGAGAGCATCTGCGAGACGGTGATTCCGGTCTGCGCGGTGGTGCGCCGCTGTCGGCGGTCCATGAGACGGGGCCTGCGCTTCGCCCCGAGCGCGACACCGGTCGCCAGAGCGAGCAGTGCGACCACCGCTGTCAGCAGCAGTGCCGAGACGACACTCACGCGAAAATCGTACGCATCGGGTGAACGTCATCCCAGCAGCGTGCGGCCAAACCGGGACAAGTCACAGACGGAAAGACGGAAATTCGGCCGCTCGTCCTTCCCCGTTAACCGTCCGTTCGCCGTCGCGCGGAACAGCGCCTACTTGGCGCCCTGCGACGCCACCGCGGCGGCGCCGGCGGCCGCGGCCTCGGGATCGAGGTAGGTGCCGCCGACGATCGTCGGCTTCAGATCGGAGTCCAGGTCGTAGCGCAGCGGGATGCCGGTCGGGATGTTGAGCCCCACGACGTCCTCGTCGGACATGCCGTCGAGGTGTTTGACCAGCGCGCGCAGTGAGTTGCCGTGCGCGGCGATCAGCACGGTCTTACCGGCCCGCAGATCCGGTTCGATCGTCGAGGTGTAGTACGGCACGAACCGCTCGACGACATCCTTGAGGCATTCAGTGCGCGGCGGGCCGCCCGGCACGTCGGCGTAGCGGGGGTCGCCGATCCGGAAGGCGTGTGGGGACTGGGCGTGCTGCGCGCCGCCGACCGCGCCGAGGTGATCGCGATCGCCGAGCGCGACCCGTCGGTCACCGCGGGCGTCAACACATTCGATGTCCTCGAGATCATGGGCGGCACCACGGGTTAACGCGCCTTGATATGCGCGAGGGCAGGAAATCAGCCCTCGAGTTTGTAGCCGAGGCCGCGGACGGTGACCAGGTGTACGGGGTTGGCGGGATCGGCCTCGATCTTGGACCGCAGCCGCTTCACATGGACGTCAAGGGTTTTCGTGTCGCCGACGTAATCGGCACCCCATACGCGGTCGATGAGCTGGCCACGGGTGAGCACCCGTCCGCTGTTGCGCATCAGATACTCGAGAAGGTCGAACTCCTTGAGCGGCAACGTAACCGGCTCTCCGTTGACGGAAACGACGTGGCGTTCGACGTCCATCCGGACGGGTCCGGCCTCCAGCACACCGTCGCCGACGCCGGTGTCCTCATTGTCGGCGCCGCGCCGCAACACCGCGCGGATGCGGGCGATCAGTTCACGGGCCGAGTACGGCTTGGTGACGTAGTCGTCGGCGCCGAGCTCGAGCCCGACGACCTTGTCGATCTCACTGTCGCGGGCGGTCACCATGATCACCGGAACACTTGAGCGCGAACGCAATTGACGACACACGTCGGTTCCGCTCATTCCGGGGAGCATCAGGTCGAGCAGCACGATGTCGGCGCCGGAACGCTCGAATTCGGCCAGGGCCGCCGGTCCGTCGGTGACGATGGTGGCTTCGAAGCCCTCTTTGCGAAGAAGGTAGGCCAGGGGATCGGCCAAGGACTCCTCGTCCTCCACGATCAGCACACTGGTCATTGGTTTCGCTGGTCCTCTCGGTCGTCCGATTCGTGATCGGGATAGGCCGGAATCGACAGGGTGAACGTCGATCCCGTTCCCGGCTGACTCCACAGCCGGATGTTTCCGTTGTGGTTGGCCGCCACGTGTTTGACGATGGCCAACCCGAGCCCGGTGCCGCCGGTGGCCCGGGACCGCGCCTTGTCGACGCGGAAGAATCGCTCGAACACCCGCTCCTGGTCCTCGCGGGCGATACCGATACCGCGGTCGGTGACGGCGATCTCGATGTTGTTTCCGCGGCGCCTGCGGCTGATCGACACCGACGACCCGTGCGGTGAGTAGGCGATCGCGTTGGAGACCAGGTTCGCGATCGCGGTGACCAGCAGCGGCTGATCACCGAGGGCGCGGAAGCCCGTCGGCGAATCGGTGGTGATCTTGATGTCGGCGTTGTCGGCGGGCACCTTGTGCCGCGACAGTGCCTCGGCCACCACGGTGTCGACGTCGACCGCGGTCAGGTCGGGCAGCCGTTCGGCGCCCTGCAGCCGGGACAGCTCGATGAGCTCGCCGATCATGTTGGCCAGCCGGTTGGACTCGGCGACCATCTTCTCGGCGAACCGGCGCACGGTTTCGGGGTCGTCGGACGATGCGAGCAGCGCCTCGGCCAGCACGCCCATCGCACCGACCGGCGTCTTGAGCTCATGGCTGACGTTGGCAACGAAATCGCGCCGGGTGGCCTCCATGCGGGCGTACTCGGAGTGATCGTCGACGTAGACGACCGCGAAGCGGCGATCCTGGTCGGTGAGCAGCTGGACGTGTCCCCGCACCGACAGGCCGGACCGGCCGGGGTTGGCCCGCTTGTCGGCCGCGAGGTCGACGTCGACCGACTCGCCGGTGGCCAGCGTGCGTTCGGCGGCCCGCCAGGCGCGGTCGTCGAGCAGCCGGTCCCGCACCAGGCCCAGCTCGCGGGCCCGGTCGTTGGCGTACACGACGTCACGGAAGTGATCGACCACGACGATCCCGGTGGGCGCGCGCGATGCGATGTGGGAGAGCATCTGCGAGACGGTGATTCCGGTCTGCGCGGTGGTGCGCCGCTGTCGGCGGTCCATGAGACGGGGCCTGCGCTTCGCCCCGAGCGCGACACCGGTCGCCAGAGCGAGCAGTGCGACCACCGCTGTCAGCAGCAGTGCCGAGACGACACTCACGCGAAAATCGTACGCATCGGGTGAACGTCATCCCAGCAGCGTGCGGCCAAACCGGGACAAGTCACAGACGGAAAGACGGAAATTCGGCCGCTCGTCCTTCCCCGTTAACCGTCCGTTCGCCGTCGCGCGGAACAGCGCCTACTTGGCGCCCTGCGACGCCACCGCGGCGGCGCCGGCGGCCGCGGCCTCGGGATCGAGGTAGGTGCCGCCGACGATCGTCGGCTTCAGATCGGAGTCCAGGTCGTAGCGCAGCGGGATGCCGGTCGGGATGTTGAGCCCCACGACGTCCTCGTCGGACATGCCGTCGAGGTGTTTGACCAGCGCGCGCAGTGAGTTGCCGTGCGCGGCGATCAGCACGGTCTTACCGGCCCGCAGATCCGGTTCGATCGTCGAGGTGTAGTACGGCACGAACCGCTCGACGACATCCTTGAGGCATTCGGTGCGCGGCGGGCCGCCCGGCACGTCGGCGTAGCGGCGGTCGCCGTCCTGGCTGTAGGTGCTGCCTTCTTCGATCGGCGGCGGCGGCGGGTCGTAGCTGCGCCGCCACGCCATGAACTGTTCCTCGCCGTACTTCTCCTTGGTCTCGGCCTTGTTCAGACCCTGGAGCGCGCCGTAGTGCCGCTCGTTGAGCCGCCAGTCGCGGTGCACGGGGATCCAATGCCGGTCGGCCTTGTCCAGCGCCAGGTTCGCGGTCGTGATCGCACGGCGCAGCAGCGAGGTGTAGAGCACATCGGGTTGACGGTCGAGTTCTCTGATCAGTTCGCCGGCGCGCACGGCTTCGGCGCGGCCCTTCTCGGTGAGGTCGACGTCGACCCAGCCGGTGAACAGGTTCTTCTCGTTCCATTCGCTCTCGCCGTGGCGGAGCAGGATCAGCGTGCAGTCACCCATGCGCCGAAGCCTATCGGAGGTCGGTCAGTCGTCCTCGTCGTCGATGAGGTGGGCGAACGCCTGCAGGTTCTTCAGCGACTCGCCGCGCGACACCCGCCACTCCCACTCCTTCTGGATCGAGGAGCGAAAACCCAACTCCAGCAACGTGTTGAAGTCGCTGTCGACGGCTTCGAGCACCTGGCCGAGGATCCGGTCGACCTCGTCGGACGTCACCGACTCCAGCGACATCCGGCCGACGAGATAAATGTCGCCCACGTTGTCGAGCGTGTACGCGACGCCGTACAACCGGCGATTGCGCTTGAGCAGGAACCGGTACACACCCTCGTGGTTCTCGTCGGGTTTGCGGCAGACGAACGCCTCGATCCGCACCGAGTGCTCGCCGATCGACAGGATGGTGTTGGTCTTGAGTCGGCGCTCGCCGGGCAGTTCGACGATGATGCCGGGCAACCCGCCGTGCGCACCTTCGTGATACGTGCAGACCAGGTCGTTCTCCTTGCACGCCTGCTCGATGACCTTCGCCGCGTCTGTGCTCACGCGCGCACCCCCCGCCGCCTCGCGAATCGCCGGCCGGTGCGGCGGGCGCCGTCGCGCAGCTGATGACGGCCCCGGTAGTCGGCCATCGCGCGCCCGTAGCTGGCCAGCAGCGCGTCGACGGTGCGCGCCCACGAGAACGTGGCGGCATGCGCGACGGCCGCGGGCCGAAGGTCGTCGGCGCGCTGCAGCAGATCGCCGATCGCATGCGCCCAGTCGTCGTCGTCGTGCCCGTCGACCAGCGTCCCGGTGACGCCGTCGCGCACGGCGACCGGCAGCCCGCCGACCGCCGCGGCCACCACCGGCGTTCCGCACGCCTGGGCCTCGATCGCGACCAGGCCGAAGGACTCCGAATAGCTGGGCACGGCGACCAGGTCGGCGGCCCGGTACACGTTGACGAGTTGTTCGCGCGACTGGGGCGGCAGGAACGTCACGAGGTCCGAGATACCCAGATCGGCGGCCAGTCGAACCAGCCCGTCGGGGGCCTGCAGCCCGCTGCCCGACGGTCCGCCCGCCACGAGTACACGCACGCCCGGCAGTTTGGCCGCGGCGCGCAGCGCGACGTCGGGCGCCTTGAGCGGCTGGATGCGGCCGACGAACGCGACGACCTGCTCGTCGACGTCGAGTCCCAGCGCGGCGCGCGCGGCGTTGCGGTCCCCGGGTGTGAAGGTCTCGAGGTCGACGCCCGGATGCACCACATCGATCCTCGCCGGATCGGCGTGGTGAACCGAAACCAGTTGCTGCGCTTCATGTTCGGTGTTGACGATCAACCGGTCGGCCTCGTCGACCACCTGCTGCTCCCCGACCGCGCGCAGCGGAGGTTCGGGTGAGTCGCCGTCGGCGAGCGCGGCGTTCTTGACGGCGGCCAGCGTGTGCGCGGTGTGCACCAGCGGCACCGCCCAGCGGTCGCGGGCCAACCAACCGACCTGACCGGACAGCCAGTAGTGCGAATGGACGACGTCGTAGTAGCCGGGTTCGTGGGTGGCCTCGGCCCGCAACACCCCCGCGGTGAACGCGCACAGCTGGGTGGGCAGGTCGTACTTGTCGAGGCCCTCGAACGGCCCGGCAACAACGTTGCGCACCAGCACACCGGGAGCCACCCGCACGATCGGCTGGTCGCCCGATGACGTCGCACGGGTGAAGATCTCCACCTCGACGCCGCGGCGGGCCATCTGCAGCGCGCTCTGGAGCACGTAGACGTTCATTCCGCCCGCATCACCCGTACCGGGCTGGGCCAGCGGCGATGTGTGCACAGAGAGCACGGCCACGCGCTTCGGGACCGGCAGTCCGGCGGCATCGAAGCGGGGCGAATCCGTCGCTAGGCGCACACAGACATGTCTACACCGTCGACGGAAAGGGCCCCGTCACGCCGTGGCTTCGGGCCTGGCTTCGGGCACGCGCGGCTGAGCGCGCCGCATGGCGCCGATCGGGTCGGCGTACAGCCCGCCGAGCGACACCACGCCGGCGCCGGCCTCCTGCACGCGGTTGCCGAACGCGGTGAGCCGGATCTCGCGGGCGGGCATCACCGAACGCTGCGCGAACGCGGCCTCCACGGCGGCCATGCCCTCCGGGTACTCGGTGAACGCCTGACCGCCGACCACCAGATCGTCGGGGTTGAGCATGTCGCGCAGCAGGGCGACCGCCTCCCCCAGCACGCGGGCGCGCTCGGCGAGCAGTTCCTGCGCCGGTCCGTTGCCCTGGCGCGCCGTCTTGAGCAGCGCCTGCATGGTCGAACCCGGACCCTCGGCCGCGATGATGCGCGCCTTGCGGGCGGCGGTCAGCACCGCCTCGTCGCTGACGGTGGACTCCAATTGTCCGGTGCCGCCGAGCAATTCGGAGTGGGCGGGCAGCCCGGCGATGGTGCCGGGGCCGCTGGCAGGTGAGTGCACCCGGCCACCGATCGACAGCGCATAGCCGACGGTCTCGCGGGCGTAGACGTAGAGGCTGGTCCCGGCGGGGGCCAGCAGTGCGTCCGGCCACGACGGCGGCCTGCGCACCCCGAGCAGGAGTTCGGCGCCCGCCATCGCGTCGACGTGCGAGGCGACCGACACCGGCAGTCCGAGCGCTTCGGCGAGCACGGGCCCGACCGGCGCGTCCGTCCATCCGAGCCGCGGGTGGTCGAGGTAGCCGGTCGCGCTGTCGACGACGCCGCCGGCCGCGACCCCGACCCACAGCGGGCGGCGACGATGCCAGCGGCTCAGGTAGCGGCGGGCGCTGGCGGCCAGTGTGGCCAGCGCCGCGGCCTGCGTCCCCCGCGGGGTCGGTGTCTCCACCACGTCGAGGGTGCGACCGAACAGGTCGGTGGCGACGATGCTGGTGGTCTTCGCGCCGATGTGAATGCCGAGCGTGAGGAACGGCTCGTGGTTCACCTCGACCGGAACCCGGGGCCGCCCGATCGCGCCGGAGACCGCGAGGTCGGCGCGTTCCCGCAGCACACCGGCTTCGAGCAGCGCAGTGACCTGACGGTTGACGGTCGCGATGCTCAGGCCGGTGACCTGGGCGATCACGTCACGGGCGATGGGTCCGCGCAGCCGAGCGGCGCTGAACACCGAGCCGGCGGCCGCGTCGGCGACCTTCAGCGACGGCGCGACGATCCGCGTGCGGGCCTGCGGATACCGCGGCGTCGCGGGCGACAGCGTGCGCTTGGCATGCTGGGCGCTGCGCACCGGACTCTTGGCGGGGAGGGTGGTGGTGACGGAAGTGCGCATCTGCTTGTCCTTCGGGGAAATCGGCCTGCGGGGGGTCTTCGAGCCACACCCGGCGATTCAGCAGGACAGCGATGTCGTCCGGAAACAGTCAGGCGCGGCGAGGCGTGCGACAACAACAACACGCACGCCGCATACAGGCCTGACTGGACAACACCCGGTGAATTTAGCACGCCAACTAAAGTTGGGCAGATGACGACTTTTCAGGCCGACGGTCGTGTCGCGGTGGTCACCGGTGCCAGTGCCGGGATCGGTGAAGTAACCGCGAGAACTCTTGCTGCACAAGGCTTTCACGTCGTCTGCGTGGCCCGCCGAGAGGCTCCCATCAAGGCCCTCGCTGCGGAGATCGGCGGTACCGCGATTGTGGCGGACGTCACATCTGAGGAGGCCGTCTCGGCGCTGGCGGCGGCCGTCGACCGGGTGGACGTGTTGGTCAACAACGCCGGCGGGGCCCGCGGACTCGATCCCGTCGCCGAGGCCGACGTCGAACACTGGCGCTGGATGTGGGAGGCCAACGTGCTCGGCACGCTGCTGGTGACCCGCGCGCTGCTGCCCAAGCTGATCGCGTCCGGCGACGGACTGATCGTGACCGTCACGTCGATCGCGGCGGTTGAGATCTACGACAATGGCGGCGGATACACCTCCGCCAAGCACGCGCAGGGCGTGCTGCACCGCACGCTGCGCAGCGAGCTGCTCGGAAAACCGGTGCGGCTCACCGAAGTTGCGCCCGGCATGGTGAAGACCGACTTCTCGCTGAACCGGTTCGAAGGCGACGAGGAGCGCGCCGCCAAGGTCTACGAGGGCGTCACTCCGCTGGTCGCCGAGGACATCGCCGAGATCATCGGGTTCGTCGCGAGCCGGCCGTCGCACGTCGACCTCGACCTGATCGTGGTGCGGCCGCGCGATCAGGTCAGCGGGGCCAGCGGCTCACGGTTCAACCGCCGCACCTAGCTCGACCGCCCCGCCGAGCGCCGCCGCCGCTCGCATATCCGCCGCCGCTCGCATACCCGCCGAGTGTGGGGTTGTGTCACGCTTAACCCCGCTTTGGCGTGCGGGTAACCCACGTTCGCGCCAGAAGGAAAGCTAGCGGGGTGGGCGGCCGTTCACCGGCTCCGGTGCGCCGGACGGCGTCGCGGGCGCGGTGCTCGGGATGTCCGGCGCGTTCGCGTCCGACAGCGCCGACATCGCCTTCCACTCATCCCACGGCACGGCCCAGTCCCAGATGTCGCCGTCGGCGTAGGAGAGCTGGATGCGCGTACCGGTGACCTCGACGGGATCGCCGTAGACCGCAGTGTTGAAGTACTGCTGCGCGTCCTCGGTCGACAGGTTGATGCAGCCGTTGGTCACGTTGCTGTTGCCCTGGGCCCCGGAACTGGCAGGGTTGGCGTGGATGAACTCGCCGTTGTTGGAGATCCGCACGGCGTACCGCTCCCGGATGTTGGCATAGCCGGCCGCCGGGTTGGTCATGTAGAAGTCTTCGTACTTCTCGGTCACGACGTGGATGCCGCTACGGGTGACGTTGCGGTCCACGTCGCCCTCGCCGTAACTGCAGGGGAAGTCCATGATCACCGCGCCGGCACCGTCGAGCACCTGGATGCGGTGCGAGGACGCCTCGGCCCTGACCACCTGGCGGCGGCCGATCTCGATGTGCAGCGAGATGTCCTGCGCGCCGTAGGCGCCGTCGCCGAACGGCACGCCGTAGAGCTTCGCGTCGACGCTGACCTTGGTGCCCGGCGGGTAGTACTCGCGGGTGCGGTAGTGCACGCGAGAGCCGCCGACCTCGTCGGGTAGCCACGCCCAGCTGCCCTCCACCTGCGGATCGGTGGTGACCTTGAGCGCCTTCTCGACCGACGCCTTGTCGCTGATCGACGCGTCGAACTGGATGATGATCGGCGCCGCGACCCCGACGACCTGACCGTCGGCCAGCTGGAAGCTGCCGTTCACCTGGGTGCTGGGGTCGACGGTGGAGAAGGAGCCCTCGACGGGCACCGCCTTGCCGTCGCGGCCGACCGCCGAACCCTTCCAGGTGTACTCGACGCCGTAGCCGAGCGGTTCGGTGATCGTGAACTCGGTGCGGTCGCGGTTGAGCGAACCGGCGACGACCTTTCCGTTGGAGTTGGTCAGCGTCACGCGCTGGAACCAGCCGTCGACGACCTGAACCCCGGCGCGGTCGGTCGGCGCGACGTCGGAGGCGTCGTTGTCGGGCGTGAACTTCAGCGAAGGGCCCTCGGGCGCTTCATCAGCTTGCGACGCAGGCGAGCCGTCTTTTTTCGACGTGCACGCGGCCAGGACGCCCGGCGCGACGACGCCGACCGCCAGTGCGGCCAGGGCGCGCCGCCGATTGAACCCCGGCGGTTGGGGTTCGGGAGTACTCACGTGAACCGAGCGTACCTACAGCGAGCACCCGACCAGGACCGGCTCGGGTGTGAGGTCGATCCCGAATTTCGTTCGGACTCCGTCACGTACCGCCCTGGCCAGCGCAATCACGTCGGCGGTGGTGGCCGCGCCGCGGTTGGTCAGCGCCAGGGCATGCTTGGTCGACAGCCGGGCGGGGGCACGATCGCCCGGATAGCCCTTGCCGAAGCCGGCCTGTTCGACCAGCCAGCCCGCCGCGAGTTTGACGCCGTCGGGCGCCGGATAGTTGGGCACCGGCCCGTCGAAGGAGGCGCGCAGCCGGTCGAATTCGGCGGCGGAGACGACGGGGTTGGTGAAGAACGAGCCCACGCTCCAGGTGTCGTGGTCGTCCGCGTCGAGCACCATGCCCTTGCTCGACCGCAACGCCAGCACCGCGTCGCGAACCGCGAGCGGATCGGCGCGGGCGCCCTGTTCGGCGCCCAGCGCGGCGGCCAGTTCGCGGTAGCGCAGCGGCGCGCTGCGCCCTCCCCCGTCCAATGCGAACTCGACCTCGAGCACGATCGCGTCGTTCGCGTGTTTGAGGACGCTGGTGCGGTAGCCGAACCCCAGCGCCTCGGGCGCGACCCAGCGGTCTTCTCCGGTGCGACGGTTCAGCAGCCGCACCCGCCGGATGGTGTCGGCCACCTCGGCGCCATACGCGCCGACGTTCTGCACCGGTGTGGCGCCCGCGGACCCCGGGATGCCCGACAGGCATTCGAGGCCGCCGAGCCCATGCGCCAGCGAGGTGACCACGACGTCGTCCCACACCGCACCGGCCTCGGCGCGCAGCACCTCGCCGTCGACGGTGATCTCGGTGTTGGCGAGATGGATGACCGACAGGTCGGTCAGCTCGTCGGACAGCACGACGTTCGAGCCGCCCGCGAGAACCAGCGCGTCGGCGTTGGGGCCCATCTCGCGGACCACGTCGACGACCTTCTGTGTGGTGTCGCAGGTGATCAGCCGCCGGGCGACGGGTCCGATCCGCAGCGTCGTCAACGGCGCGAGCGGCACCCGCTCCTCGACGGAGGCACCCCCTAGTTGCGAACCGACCACGGGCGGTAACGGTAGCCTGACCAGCTATGCCGCGCTCATTCGACATGGCCGCCGAATACGGGGGCACCGTCGAGCAGGTTCACCGGGCGTTCGGTGACGAGCGCTACTGGCTCGCGCGGCTCACCGATTCCGGCGCCGACATGTACTCGCTGGATTCGATGGTCCGCGACGAGCAGGGCGGCATCGACGTGGTCACCACGCAGACGCTGCGCGCCGATCGGCTGCCGGGCGTGGTGACCCAGTTCCACCGCGGGGACCTGAGCTTCGTTCGCGAGGAGGCGTGGACCCCGGTGCTCGACGGGAAGGCCACCGCGACGGTCAAGGGGTCGATCCCCGGGGCTCCGGCGAACCTGACGGGCACCGCGGTGCTGGAGCCCGCGGCAAGCGGTTCGCGCCTCCAGTTCACCGTCGAGGTCGAGGTGCGAGTTCCGTTGGTGGGCGGCAAGATCGAGAACTTCATCGGCGGCCAACTGGTCGACCTGTTGATTGCCGAACAGCGCTTCACGACGCAGTGGATCACCGAGAACGCTTGATACGCGGGATCATTCGGGGGTGCCGCCGAGCGCGGTGACGCAGAACCGCCACAGCTGTTCCTTGACGGTTTCGAGTTCGCCTTCGACATGGTCGGCGAACGCGTAGTAGTGGTAGACGGACCGGACGAGCTCGGTCATCAACCACGAATCCCATTCGGGGTCTGCGGGATTGAGCAGACCGGCCTCGCGCGCGGCGGTGACCTCAGCACGGACGAGATCGACGAACGGCTTCTCCGCCTCGGCGAGCTCCTTGGGGAACTGGCGGTGCAGGCGCCAGCGGGTGGACACGACGAACCGCGACATAGCGGCGTCGTGTGTGTCACCGTCGAGGCGTTCCAGTGTCGAGGTGATGAAGTACCGCAGCCGTGCCAGCGGGTCGGGGAGCTCCTCGGCGCCCGCCTTCCAGCGCTCGACGGCCTCGGTCATCGCGTCGCCGATCACCGCGAGGATCAGCTCGTCCTTGCTGGCGAAGTAGCGGTAGAACGTCTGCAATGCGACGCCGGCTTCCGCGGCGAGCTCCTGGGTGGTGAAGTCGTCGCCTTTGGCGCCGATCAACGTCCTGGCGGCGTCGAGCATCTGGCGGACCTGCTGGGCGATGCGCTCCCGCGAACGCTGCACCGCCGCCGACCGCTCGACGGCACGCTCCACCCAGGACACCGGAAAATGCTAGCGCTTCCGCCGGCCGGGCAGTATGCGCCGTCGTCAGGCGCTCGGCCCGACGTGGCGCCGCGCCACCGATTCGATGTGGTCCATCAGCGTCTGCAGGGCCGCGGCCGGGTTGAGCTCGAGGGCCTCGGTCTCTTCTTCGTAGATCAGGACGTGGCCGGCGGGAAAGAAGTACGCCTCGCCGGTGGAGGCGACCTCGTCGGGCCGCTCGCTTCCCGGGAACCGGCATCGGATGCGGCCCTTGAAGACGTAGCCGTAATGCGGGCACGGGCACACCCCGCCCGGTAGCCCCTGGTACAACGCGGTGTGGTCGCCGACCCCGGTGGTCGTGTACCCGACCTCCATGTCGCCCCACTGAGCGGAGCGGAATCCGCTGCCGCACAGGGGCCATCGGCCGTCGCCGCCGATCGGTAGTTCGTCGAGCCTGCTCACCGGCATGGGCATTCTCCTTGTCGTGGCATCAGTCCAGTTTCTCGAGCCGGAACGGCATCTCGATCTCGGTCATCTCGTTGAGGCTGCAGGCGCCGCTCTCCCCCGACGTCTTGTCGAACCCGGCGAAGACGCGGGATCCCGGTAGCAGGAACCCGTCGTCGCCGACCGGAAAGAAGCGGTAGCTCTGGTGCCCGGTCACCGTCCGGCCGGTGCCGTCCGCGCAGTGCTGCCAGCCGGGGAGTTCGCGCTTGACGATGTACTCACCGTTGGTGGTCACGATGCCGGCGCTCCAGCCGGCATCGCTGGAAACCGTTCCGCTGCAGTTGACATCGTCGGTGCAGGTCATCGCGATCGTCCACGTGGTTCGCACGCTCGGCAGGTCCCGGTAGACGTCGTTGGTCATCGCCCAGTCGCCATTCGACGTCGCCAGGTAGCGGCCGTTGAGCGCGGCGTCGGCGGCGTGGGCGCGCGGAGCAAGCGCAGGCATGGTCACCGCGATGAACGCGGTGACCGCCAGCGCCGCACCGACCGTTCGCATCAACCGACCGGGGTGAACCGCAGGTGCAGTCGGGTGAGCCCGCGCAGGATGTACGTCGGCTCGTAGGTGAACTCGGTGCCGTCCTCCGATCCGTGGAACCGCTCGTCGACGCGAATGTCTCTCATGCGAGCCAGGATCCGCTCCAACGAGACGCGTCCCTCCACACGCGCCAGCGGCGCACCGGGACAGGAGTGCACGCCGCGGGCGAACGCGATCTGCTCTCGGACGTTCTTGCGGTCGAGCCGGAATTCGTGCGGGCATTCGAACCGGTCCGGGTCGCGGTTGGCCGCCGCTGCCGAGATCATCACGGTGGTGCCTGCGGGAATCGTCACACCCGCCAGCTCGGTCGTGCGGACCGCAAGGCGGAACTCGGTTTTCACCGGGCTCTCCATGCGCAACGTCTCTTCGATGAACGTCGGCACCAGAGCCGGGTCGTCACGCAGCGTCTGCTGCAGTTCCGGCCGTTCGCACAGGATCTTCAACGCGGCGCCGAGCAGTTTGGCGGTGGTCTCCTGACCTGCCCCGAACAGGAAGCTCGCGGTGCGCACCACATCGGTCACCGCGGGTTGAGTTCCGTCGGGGTAGGTGGCGTTCGCCAGTTCGCTGAGCACGTCGTCGCGCGGATGGGCGCGCCGCTCTTCGATGTACGCGCTGAATTTCTCGTCGAGAAATTCCAGCGGGTTGATCGCCGCTCCCTCACCCTCGATATTGCCCATCAGGTGCGGGTTGGCCAGCGCGTCGCGGAACTCCTTGTGATCCTCGCGCGGGACGCCGAGCAAGTCCGCTATCGCCAACAGCGAGAACGGCTTCGAGTAGGCGGTCAGGAACTCGCATTCACCAGCGTCCACGAACTCGTCGAGCTGATCGTCGGCTAGCCCCCAGAGGAAGTCCTGGTTGGCCTTGAGCCTGCTCGGCGTGAGCAGCCGGCTCAGAAGTGATCGCGCCCGCGTGTGGTTGGGCGGGTCCATCGCCACCATGTGTTCGTACAGCGGCATCTGGGTGCGGTGGGCGTCGATCTGGGCGCGGATGTCGTCACCTTCAGGCGTGAACGGCAGCGGCGGGAACGGCCCGCCCACCGCCACACAGTTCGACCACAGCGTCGCGTCCTTGAACACCTCGAGCGTGTCGAGGTAGCCGGTGACCGCGACCACGCCGTGATGCGGCTCCCGGACCA
This sequence comes from Mycolicibacterium komanii, assembly GCF_001050035.1. The sequence goes on along the minus strand of NZ_CVTA01000011.1, from coordinate 214,840 downwards.
CCGGCCCCTTACTGCGCAGGTGATCGAAGTACGGGTGCGGATCCGGAACGAACGTGGGGCTGGTGAAGAAGTCGATGGCGTCGAAGTCGGTCTCGGCCTCGATTCCGGTGTCTGTCACTGCTCACCTTTCTCTGCACGGGCGGCACCGCCGAGCGCCGCCAAGCTGAACTGCCACAATCGTTGTTTGGCGAGTTCGAGTTCGGCACCCTCGTGCTCGACGAACGCGTAGTAGTGGTATACCGATCGGACGAGTTCGCCGAGGAACCACGAATCCCATTCGGGGTCGCGCGGATTGAGCTGGCCCGCGACCACAGCGTCGGAGACCGCGCGACGCACTAGGTCGACGAACGGCTTCTCCGCCTCGGCGAGTTCCTCGGAAAAATGCCGATGCAGTCGCCACCGCGTCGACACCACGAAGCGCGCCATCGCGGCGTTGCGGCTGTCGCCGTTGAGGCGCTCGAGCGTCGCAGTCAGGTAGAACCGTAACCGCGCCAACGGGTCGGACAACTCCTCGGCCGCTGTGGTCCACCGCTTGCACGCCTCGGTCATGGCGTCACCGATCACCGCGAGCAGCAGTTCGTCCTTGCTGCCGAAGTAGCGGTAGAACGTCTGCAATGCGACGCCCGCCTCGGCCACCAGTTCTCCGGTGGTGAACTCGTCACCCTTGGTGGCGATCAGGCGGCGCGCCGCGTCGAGCATCTGTCGGACCTGCTTGGCGATGCGCAGTCGCGAGCGCTGCACCGCGGCCGAGCGCTCCACGGCGCGCTCGACCCACGTCACCGCGGGAACGTCCGGCGTGCTCATGTGGGGGTCAGCACCACGACGGGGATATCGCGTTCGGTACGCGATTGGTAGACATCGTAATTCGGCCAGACCTCGGTCATGACCTGCCATAGTCGGGGCTTCTCGTCCGGCCCGGCCGTGCGCGCGGTAACGGCGATCCGGCGATCGCGCACCTGTATCTCGGCGTCGGGATTCGCCTTCAGGTTGAGGTACCACTGCGGGTCCATGGGAGCTCCGCCCATCGATGCGACCACCAGATAGTCGTCTCCGCTGCGTCCGAAGATCGGCGCCGACGTCAGCGGTCGGCCGCTGCGCCGGCCAGTCACCGTCAACAGGAGCGTCGGAACGCCGTTCCACAGATATCCGACCTCGCCGCCGGTCTCGCGGTAGGCGGCCACATGCTCGTCGCCTACCAGGGTCAGATCGGGTGCGGTGTAGTCGGTTTCGCTCATGGTGTCCTCAGGAGGGGTCGAAGAGCACGGGAATCGCGGTGGCCCCTCGTTCGTAGAGGCCGACGAACCGGGGCGGTTCGGCGTCGGGATCGAGGCGTAGGTTCGGCAACCGGTCGAGCAGCGCCGAGATGGCGACCGCCATCTCGGCCCTCGCCAGGTGCATGCCGAGGCAGATGTGGGCGCCCTGCCCGAAGCCCAGGTTCGGGCGCAGCGGCCGGTGGATGTCGTAGTCGTCCGGGTTGTCCCACCGCTGCGGGTCACGGTTGGCCGCACCGATGTTGATGTGCACCACGGAACCGGCCGGGATCTCGACGCCCCCGAGCTCGGTGTCGCGGGTGACCCAGCGGGAGAACATCGGATCGGTGGGCATCCACCGCACCGACTCCTCGATCGCCGGACGCAGCAGGGCGCGATCCTGCTGCACGGCGTCGAGCATCTCGGGCCGTTGGAGCAACGCCGTCAGCGTCGTGCCCATCTGCTTCCAGGTGGTGCCCGACCCGGCGCCGAGCAGCAGCAGGACGAACGAGTCGATCTCACGCTCGGTCAGTCGGGTGGTGTTGCCGTCCTCGTCGGTGATCTGCGCGTCCACGAGAACGCTGATGAGGTCGTCCTCGGGCTGTTCGCGCCTCGCGGCGATCACCGGCCGGATCAGCTCGACAACCCGCTGCGGTTCGTGCGCGAGTGCCGCCCGAACCTCCAACGCCTGCTCGACGGGGAGCCCGAAACTGCCGGTGATGGTGAGGATCGGAATCGCCGCACAGAAGTCCACATTGAGCTCCGCACGACCGTCTGCGGCGAATCCGTCGATGAGCAGGTCGACGGTGGAGGCGATCCAATTGTCGATCCACCACTGGCCGTTGGACGACAGGAATGACGGCTGGACCAGGGCGCGGTAGCGGCGGTGCTCCGCACCGTCCATGGACAGCATGCTGTTGGTGATGGCCAGCGGTCCGTTGTCGAGGTCGATAGGCTCCGGCGATGAGGCGAAGACCTCCGGATCACGGTGCGCCGCAAAGCCGTTCTCGTAGTCGAAGGTTGTGAAGTGCGGCCGGTCCGGATACGGCAGCCCGTGGAAGTACATCGGTGCGGTGCAACCGGTCAGTTCGTGAAGGACGCCGGGCAGTACCGGGCCCTGTTCGCGCAATCGGTGCCAGATGGGATACGGATCGTCCTGGTACGCCCCGCCGCTCAACTCGTTGTACGAGCTGCGGAGGTCGAACAGTTCCCGCAGTCGGTCCCGGTCGAGCGCCGGCGGGTGGGCCGCCGAGTCAAGCTCCGAGGTCGTCATCGCGCCACGTACCCCCCGTCGACCGGCAGCGCCACCCCGGTGATGTTGCGCGACGCGTCCGAAACCAGGTAGAGCGCGGCGTCGGCGCAGTCCTCCGCGGTGATCGCACGGCCGAGAGGATGTTGTGCGCCAACCTTTTCCGCGATCTGCGCCTGCTGTTGTTCATCGACCTGCAGACCGCCGGCGGCCATGAAACCGGTCAGCGGCATGGCCGCGGGACAGATGGCGTTGACCCGGATCCCGAACGGCGCCGCCTCGACGGCCACCGCCCGGGTCAGCTGCAGCACACCGCCTTTCGTCGCACCGTAGACCGTCCCGCCCCAGGCGACCAGGCCGGCCACCGATCCCGTGTTGAGGATGACCCCGCCGTCGCCCTGCTTCTTGAACTGGACCACAGCGTGTTTGCACCCCAGGAACACCCCGCCGAGGTTCACCGCGACCAGCCGGTTGAAGTCCTCGAGCGTGTGGTCCTCCAACGACATGCCCAGCCGCGGGGTGGGAATGCCAACGTTGTTGAACAGGATGTCGAGGCGGCCGAACCGGTCGACGGCGGTGGTGATCATCTGATGCACCTGGTCTTCGTCCGCGACGTCGACGTCGACGGGCACGGCCGTGCCGCCCCCCGCCTCGATCTCGTTGGCCGTCTCCTTGGCGCGTTCGAGGTCGATGTCCGCGACGACGACGCGCGCCCCCTCCCGCGCGAACAGGACCGCCGACGCGCGCCCCACCCCGGAACCGGCACCGGTGACGATGGCGCTCTTGCCGTCCAGCCTCACGACGTCACACGCCCGCAAGGACCGGAGGTTCCGCCGGGGTGAAGCGGTACAGCCGTTCGGCGTTGCCGCGAAGCAGCTTGTACTGGACCTCTTCGGGCAGGTCCTTCATCGTGTCGCGGGCGACGTCGATGCAGTTCGGCCATGTCGAGTCCGAGTGTGGATAGTCGGTCTCGCACATGATGTTGTCCTCGCCGAGTTCGTCGAGGCTCTTGATGGCGTGCCGATCCTCGATGATGCAACCGAAGATGTGGTTGCAGAAGGTCTCCCGGATGTCGAGGGTGTCGAGATCGGCATCGTTGCCCGCATGGCCCATGAACTTGGTTCCGCGCTTGACCCAGTAGCGCTGTTTGTCGAGCACCTGCTCCGCGCGTTCGAGGAAGTACGGCATCCACCCCATCTCGCCCTCGGAGAGGGCGATCTTCAGGTTGGGATAGCGCTGAAACAAGCCACTGAACAGCCAGGAGAGCATGGTTCCCGACGTGCGGGAGGCGCCCCAGGTGAGGTTCGCCATAAACGGCGCGTCCTTGCAGATCTTCGGCAGTTGCGACGACGAGCCGACGTGCATGCTGGCGACCATCCCGGTTTCGTTGGCCGCCGCCATCACCGGTTCCCAGTAACCGCTGGGGTCATGGATCGTCGGCAGCCCGAGCGGTTCCGGATTCTCCGAGAAGGCAAAAGACGTCACGCCCCGCGCAGCCATGCGCTCCATCTCCTTGGCCGCGAGCTTCGGATCCCACATCGGGATCAGCATGAGCGGGATGTAGCGCCCCGGGGCCGCCGCGCACCAATCTTCGACCAGCCAGTCGTTGTAGTGCTGCAGACATTCGAAGCCGAATTCCCGGTCGCTGGCCTCCATGAACAGCTGGCCGCAGAATCGTGTGATCGTCGGAAAGCACAGCGACGCAAGGACACCCGAGCGGTCCATGTCCTCGACGCGGGCCTTGGCGTCATAGCAGCCGGGCCGCATCTCCGAGTACGACAACGGCTCGGGGCTGAACTCCTCCTTGGACTTGCCGACCACGGCGGACAGGCCCGAGTTCGGGTAGCGCTTGCCGTCGTAGACCCACATGTCCACCCCGTTGTCGTCGGGTTCCATGTGCGGTGCCCTGTCGCGGTCCTTGGCGGCGACCCGGTCGACCCAGAGGTTCGGCGGCTCGAGGATGTGGTCGTCGACCGAGATCAACCAGTTGAGATCGTAGGTGCCGGTCCCGTTCCCGTTCGCGCTCATCGTGAAAGCTCCCCTATCGACATGTGTTTGACTTCTTGGAACTCGCGGATGCCGTCGGGGCCGCGTTCTCGACCCAGGCCGCTCTGCTTGTATCCACCGCTGGGCGCGTACGCGGAGAACACCGTGGTGTTCACGTTGACCGCGCCGGTGCGCAGCCTGCGTGCGACGCCCACGGCCGCGCTCACATCCGCGCCGTACACCTGACCGGACAGGCCGTAGATGGTGTCGTTGGCCATCTCGACCGCGTGGTCGAGATCCCGGTAGCCCAGCACCGCGATGACCGGACCGAAGATCTCCTCCTGCGCGGCGGGATTGGCGTTGTCCGGTAGGTCGAGCACCGTCGGCTCGAAGTAGTAGCCGCGGTCGAGGCCGGCGGGGCGGCCTCCGCCGCAGACCACCTTTCCGCCGTTCTCCTCGGCCGCACTCACGAGGCGTTCGCACCGATCACGTTGTGCCGCACTGATGACCGGCCCCATCGCGGCGTCCGCCGAGCCAGGCGGCCCGACCTTGATGTTGCGGTACGCGGCGCCCACCGCCTCGAGCACCTGCGCGCGCTGCTCCTCGGGGACCAGCATGCGCGTAGCGGCGACGCACGCCTGCCCGGCGGTGCTCATCACGACCATGGCCGCCCCGACCGCGGCCCGGTCGACGGCGTCGGGCAGGTAGATCTGTGCCGATTTGCCGCCGAGCTCCAGGGATACCCGTTTCACCGTCGGCGCTGCCTGGGCCAGGATCTTGCGGCCCGCGAGCGTCGAACCCGTGAAGGACACCATGTCGACCGCGGGATGGCTGGTGAGCAGTTCCGCTGCGGCGGTGCCGGTTTCGGCGACGACGCTGAGCACCCCGGTCGGCAGGCCGACCGCCTCGGCGGCCTTGGCGAAGATCAGCGACGAGATCGGGGTGAGGGGGCTCGGCCGCAGGATGACCGAATTGCCGGCCATCAGCGCCGGAATGAGTTTCTGGAACCCCATGATGAGCGCAGCGTTGTAGGGCGTGATCGCGGTCACCACGCCGACGGGCTCATGTCGGCGGACGCTCAGTGCCACCCGGCCGCGGACGAGATCGTCGACCGGGACGGGGCTCGGCTCCTCGTGCGACATCGACGTGTACAGGTCGATGGTCTGGCGGGCGACCGCCACGCCCGACCGCATCTGGGTCATGTCGGCGAACCGTGTCGGCTGGCCGGCTTCGGCCACCAGCGTCGGGACGACCGTCGCGGCGTTGGCCTCTACGTAGTCGATGAACGCGTGCAGTGTGCGGGCCCGTTCGGCGACGGGTTGGTCCGCCCAGACGCCGGCATCGAAGCTGCGCCGGGCCTCGGCGATCGCCCGCTCGACCTCGCTCAACGGTGTGGCGGTCAGGTCGTGGACATGGCTCTCGTCTGCGGGGTTCTCCACACCGATGACGTCCTGCCCGGTCACCCAGCGCCCGGCAACGAAGGTGCGGTTCTCATCGAGAATCGGCACGTCGCTCTCCCTCGGCCACTGTCACAAGACTGTGCACTTCGCAGTAGAACGTAACTCTCGTTTAAACAATAGTAAATAGCTTGGCCAAAGTATGTTGATGTTCTGATTTTCGCTGTGTACCCTTCTCGTCACTGCGAGTATGAGATTTCGGTCACATCTTAGGGGGTCAGTGTTGATCGCCGCCGGCACTTTGCTCGGATGCGCCCGAATCTGAGGCGCGCGCCGTGGAGTGCGGCGACCGATTCACGCCCGGTGGCCGCGGCTCCCGGTCGCGACTTCGGGGCCAGGAGTTACCGCCGCCCCGTTGTCGGGCTGCTCGCCGTCAGCGCCATCGTCGGCGTGATTGCCGTCGCCGTCGCGATGTTCAACGGACGCTTCACGCCCTCGGCGCCGATCACCGTCATGACCGACCGCGCCGGTCTGCTCATGGACCGCGGCGCCAAGGTCAAGCTGAACGGTGCACAGATCGGCACCGTCGCTGCCGTCGATCAGACGCAGGATGGCCGAGCGAAACTCACGTTGGCGATCGAACCGGTACGCCTCGGCCTCATCCCCGACAACACCCGCGTCGAGATCGGCGCCAACACCGTCTTCGGCGCGAAATCGGTGGAGTTCCTCCCGCCCCCACAACCGTCCGGGGCGACGCTTCGGGCCGGACAGGTGCTCGATTCCGAGCACGTCACCGTGGAGACCAACACGATCTTCACCGAGCTGAATTCGGTGCTCTCTCACATCGATCCGGTGAAGCTGAACGAGACGCTGGGAGCGATGTCGACGGCGTTCAGCGGCCGCGGTGAAACGTTCGGCCGGTCACTCTCCGACTTCAACGCTTTCCTGGCCAAAATCGAACCGAGCCTGCCCCGATTGGACCGGGAGCTGCAGATGCTGCCCGAGGTGGCGACGGGTTACGCCGACGCGGCCCCGGACCTGATGACGATATTCCGGCACGCCAGCGCGATCAGTCGCACGCTCGTCGAGGAACAATCCGACCTTGACCGCTTTCTGGTGTCGGCCATCGGGTTGGCCGATGTCGGCAATGACGTCATCGGCGGGAACCAGGAATCGTTGGCCAACCTCGTGCATCTGATGGTCCCGACCACCGACCTCACCAACGAGTATCACGAAGCGCTCAACTGCTCGCTCACCGGAATCCTGAAAAACTTCGTCGCCAAGCCGCCGGCCCCCGTGCCCGGCGTCAACGACATCGGCGCCCTGGTGCTGGGCATCGAACGCTACCGCTACCCTCAGGACCTCCCGAAGGTCGCCGCCTCCGGCGGCCCGCAGTGTCAGGGCCAATTGCCCCTGCGCTACAACGAGTTTCCCGCCAAGGTGATCGCCGACGTGGGGACCAATCCCGCGCGCTACGGAAACCAGGGCCTCCTACTCAACTCCGACGGACTCAAGCAATGGCTGTTCGGGCCCATCGACGGACCGCCGCGCAACACCGCGCAGTACGGGCAGCCCGGATGAGCGCGGCGCGCACCGCGGCCAAGTTCGGCGTCTTCGTGGCCGTCATGTCGGCGTTGACCGCGAGCCTCTTCCTCATCTTCGGCGAATTCCGCGGCGGGTCGACGAGAAGCTACTCCGCTGTTTTCGCCGATGCCTCCAGCATCGAACCCGGCGACTCGGTGCGGGTGGCCGGTGTGCGGGTGGGCACCGTGCACGACGTGGCACTGCGCCCCGACAACACCGTGGTGGTGTCGTTCGACGCCGACGACGACGTCGTCCTCACCACCGGGACCAGGGCGGCGGTGCGGTATCTCAACCTCGTCGGGGACCGGTACCTCGAGCTGGTCGAGGGCCCGGGCTCAACGCGCGTGATGCCCATTGGCGCACAGATTCCCGTCGGCCATACGCAGCCCGCCCTCGACCTCGACCTGCTTCTGGGCGGGCTCAAGCCCGTGATCCGAGGGTTGAACCCCACCGACGTCAATGCGCTCACCGGTGCACTGCTCCAGATCTTCCAGGGCCAGGGCGACACGCTGGACTCGCTGCTGAACAAGACGTCGTCGTTCTCGAATACGTTGGCGGACAACAACGCAGCCCTGGAACAGCTGATCGACAACCTCGACTCCGTGCTGGCCACCCTGGGCAGGGAGGGCGAACGATTTTCCGGTGCGCTGGACCGCTTCGAGCGCTTGGCGACGGAACTGGCCGCCGACCGCGACACGATCGGCACCGCCATCGACTCACTCAGCACCGGAACGGCCTCCGTCGCGCAGCTGCTGTCCGGTGCCCGTCCCCCGCTCGCCGCGACGGTCGATCAGCTCAATCGGCTTGCGCCGCAACTCGACGAGGGCAAGGGTCAGATCGACGTCGCCCTGCAGCGCGCCCCGGAGAACTACCGCAAGCTGGCGCGGGTCGGCTCGTACGGCAGCTTCGTCAACTACTACCTGTGCGGCATCACGATCCGCGTCACCGATTTGCAGGGAAGGACCGCGGTCTTCCCGTGGGTGAAGCAGCGGTACGGAAGGTGCGCCGAGCCCGATGCTTAGATACCGCGCCGCCGACCTGACTCGAACCGGATTGATCGGTGTGGTCCTCATCGTGCTCGTCATCGCCGTCGGGCTGCAACCGGAACGGCTGATCGCTTGGGCCACCGCGCTGACCTATCGTGCCGAGTTCGCCGAGGCGGGCGGACTCAGCGCGGGAAACGAGGTCAAGGTCTCGGGGGTCCGGGTGGGCAGTGTGACCGACGTCGCGCTGGGCGAGCGAGGCGCGGTGGTCACGTTCACGGTCAAAGACACTGTGCGCCTGGGTGATCAGACCACGGCGCACATCAGGACCGGTTCGCTGCTCGGCGAACGCGTGCTGACCGTGGAACCGGCGGGCTCCTGCGCGATGCGGGTGGGCGACGTCATACCGCAGTCTCGAACGGGATCGCCCTACTCGCTGAACGAAGCCGTCAACGACCTGACCACCAACGTCGCCGCGACCGACACGACCGCGCTCAACCAGTCGCTCGACCTGCTGTCGGCGACCCTCGACCAGGTCGCGCCGCGGCTTGGCCCGACATTCGATGGCCTGACCCGGCTGTCGCGGTCACTGAACAGCCGCAGCGAGCGGCTCAACACGCTGCTCGAGAACGCCGCGTCAGTGGCTCACGTGCTCGCCCAGCGCAGCGAGCAGGTCAACACGTTGATTCTCAACGCCAACGATCTGCTGGCAGTGCTCGTCGAACGCAGGCACGCCATCAGCGAATTGCTGGCCAACGTAGCGGCCGTGGCTCGGCACCTCACCGGCCTGGTCAAGGACAACGAGGCCGAACTCGCCCCGACACTGGACAGGCTGAACTCCGTGACCGCGATGCTCGAGAAGAACCGCGACAACCTGTCGAAGGCGCTGCCGGGGTTGAAGAAGTTCGAGATCACCACCAGCGAGTCCGTGGCGAGCGGCGCGTACTACAGCGCGTTCGTGCCGAATCTGATCCCGCCGCAGTTCCTTCAGCCGTTCTTCGACTACGCCTTCGGTTTCCGCGCGAATGACCCGAACATGCCCCGGGCCCTGTTTCCGTGGCCGCGCAACGGAATACCGGGGGGTTGACGGTGAGGCCCATTGCAAAGCAGTTGCTGTTGGCAGTGCTCGTCGCCGTCCTGGTCGCGGGCGCGGTGGTGTTGATCCGCCAGATGTATTTCCCGGCGCAACGGATCACCGCGTACTTCTCCTCGGCGACGAGCCTCTATCCCGGCGACGACGTACGCATCGCCGGGGTGAAGGTCGGCACGATCCGTGCCATCACCCCGCGCGCCAACGATGCCGAAGTGGTCATGGAGGTCGATCACGGCATCCGTGTGCCCGCCGACGCCAAGGCCGTCATCGTCGCGCAGAACCTGGTGGCCGCGCGCTACGTGCAGCTGGCCCCGCTGTATCGGCCGGGAGAGGCGCGCATGGCCGACGGTGGCGTGATCCCCCAGTCCCGGACTGCCGTGCCGGTGGAATGGGACGAGGTGAAGAATCAATTGTCGCGGCTGGCAACCGAACTCGGACCCGACAGCGCCATGTCCACGACATCGATGGGCCGGTTCATCGAGTCCACCGCCGCCGCCATGGACGGCAACGGAGAGAAGTTGCGCCAGACCTTCGCGCAGCTGTCCCAACTGGCCCGCATCCTGTCCGACGGTAGCGGCGACATCGTCGCGACCATCGAGAACCTACAGGTCTTCGTCACCGCGCTGCGGGACAGCGGCGACGACCTCGTGCTGTTTCAGGACCGCCTGGCGACCTTCTCCACCGTGTTGGACGACAGCAGAAGCGATCTCGATGCCGCCCTATCGGAACTCGCCGTCGCGGTCGGCGAGGTGCAGCGGTTCGTGGCCGGCACCAGGGACAAGACCGCCGAACAGGTTCAGCGGCTGGCCAACGTGACGCAGGTGTTGGCCGACCATCGCCTGGACGTGGAGAACATCCTGCATGTCGCGCCGACCGCATTCGCGAACTCCTACAACATCCTCAACCCGAACGTACCGGGCGCGCTCGGCACCTTCGTGTTCAGCAACTTCTCCAATCCCGTCGCGTTCATCTGCGGAGCGATCGGGGGTATCGCCAACATCACCGCGCCCGAGACGGCCGAGGTGTGCGCCAAATACCTGGGGCCTGCGTTGCGGCTTCTCAACTTCAACTCGCTACCTCAACCGCCGCTGAACCCGTTCCTGATGCCGGCCGTCACCCCCGACAAACTGTCCTACACCGATCCGGCGCTGGCGCCCGGCGGATCCGGTGGCGCCCCCGTGCCACCGTCGCAACCGCCGGCGGTCTCCGCGTACTCGGGGCTGCCTGGCCCGGCGCCGGGTTACTCCGATCCGCCAGGCCCCGCACCGACGCTGCACGACGTCCTGCTGCCCGCCGGAGCACCGCCGCCTGCCGACGGGGGTGCCCCGTGATCGCGCGACGTTTGCGCCGCGCGGCGGCCACCCTCTGTGTCGTGGTGGCCGCCACGTCGTGCGGCTTCGAGGGGGTGAACTCGCTGCCGCTCCCCGGTGCGGTGGCCAGCGGGTCCGACGGTACGGTCTATCACGCCCGGTTCGCGAACATCGGTACGTTGGAATCGAATTCACCGGTCATGCTGGACGACGTGGTCGTGGGCAGTGTCGGCAGGCTCGACGTACACGATTGGGTCGCCGACGTCGAGGTGCGCGTGCGCCCGGATGTCACCGTACCCGAGAACGCGGTGGCCACGATAGGGCAGACCAGCCTGCTCGGCTCGATGCACGTCGCGCTCGACCCGCCGCCCGGCCAACCCCCGACCGGCCGGTTGGCGCCGGGTTCGACGATCGGGCTGAACCGGTCGACGACATACCCCTCCACCGAGCAGACGCTGTCGTCGTTGTCCGTGGTGGTCAACGGTGGCGGACTCGGGCAGCTCGGCGACTTCGTTCACAGCGCCGCGACGGCATTGTCCGGTCGCGAGGGTGACGTTCACGATCTGATCACGCGGCTGGACACTTTTGTGGGCACCGTCGACGCGCAGCGGGACCGATTCAACACGTCGATCACCGAACTCGACCGGTTCACCGCCACGCTGGCCGCTCAGCAGGGCGACATCACCGAGGCGCTGCGGACGGTTCCGCCCGCGATGGACGTGCTGTTGGAGGACCGCGACCAGCTCGTCACCGCCATGCGCAAGCTCGGCGAATTCAGCGATACCGCAACCCATGTGGTGAACACGGCCGGTGACGATCTCGTGCGCAACCTGTCCAACCTCGACCCCACGTTGAAGGCGCTGGCCGACGTCGGTCAGATCGGACCGGTCATCGCCTACCTACCGATCTTCCCCTTCACGCAGAACTTCGTCGACCGGGCCATCCGCGGGGATTACATCAACATCTTCGCGACCATGGACCTCACCGTCCCCCGCCTCAAGCGGTCGCTGTTCCTGGGTACGCGGTGGGGTGATCCGAACATCGCACTGGTTCCGGCACCGGGTGACCCGGTTCACCTGAACTACACCTATGACCCCCTGATCTCGGGCCTGAACCTGCCCGCACCGCCGGAGGAATCGGGCGCTCCCCCGGTGATGGTGCCCATGCGTGCCGAGGCGCCGCCTCCCCTGCTCCCGGTCACACCGCCTCCGTTCGACGACGCGCCGCCACCCGGGTCGTCCATATTCGCCGGCCCGTTCCCGGGTGGTGGCTGATGCTCACCAGGGCGGTGCGGACACAGCTCATCGTGTTCACGATCGCGTCGGTCGTCGCCATGACCGCAATGATTTTCGGCTATCTACGGGTGCCGACGTGGTTCGGTATCGGCCACATCACCGTCACCGTGGACCTCCCGGGCACCGGCGGGCTGTACCGCTTCGGCAACGCGACCTACCGCGGCGTTCAGATCGGCAAGGTCACCGATGTCTCGCCCACCGCAAGCGGCGCCACCGCGACGCTGTCCCTGCGGTCCTCGCCCAAGATCCCCGCCGACGTGCAGGCGAACGTGCGCAGTGTGTCGGCCGTCGGCGAGCAGTACGTCGACCTGGTGCCGCGCTCAGACGGGCCGCCCTTTCTGCGCGACGGCGCGGTGATCCCGAAGTCGGACACCACGATTCCGCTGCGCGTGGGGCCGGTGCTCGACGAGCTGAGCGCGTTGGTGAAGAGCGTGCCGAAGCAGGCGTTGACCGAGTTGCTCGACGAGTCGTACCAGGCATTCAACGGTGCCGGCTACGACCTCGGCTCGCTGATGGACTCCGGCTCCCGGATCGCGGCCGAGAGCAACGCCACCGCGGAGCGCACCCGAACGCTGATCGAGGACAGCGAACCGCTGATCGATGCGCAGGCGAAAAGCACCGACGCGCTGCGGGTCTGGACACACAGCCTGGCCGCCGTCACCGGTCAGATGGTCGACAACGACGCGGAATTCCGTACGGTGCTCGGCACCGGCCCCGGCATGGCCGATGAGATCTCCCGACTCCTCGAGCAGGTCAAGCCCACCCTGCCGGTGCTGTTGGCCAACCTCACGACTGTCGGCGAAGTGGGGGTGACCTACAACCCGTCGCTGCGCCAACTGCTGGTGCTGCTGCCGCCGTATGTCGCGGGTTTCGGATCGCTGTCACAGCTCAACAACCCCCTCGGGCTGTCCTACGGTGGCTTCTCGCTGATGAACGGTGACCCGCCCCCCTGTACGGTCGGCTTTCTTCCGCCCTCGGAATGGCGATCGCCCGACGACGAGACCGTCATCGACACACCGGACAACCTGTACTGCAAACTGCCGCAGGACTCCCCGATCGCGGTGCGCGGTGTCCGGAACAATCCGTGCATGTCGAACCCGGGCAAGCGTGCCCCCACCGTCGAGATCTGCAACAGCGACCGGCCTTTCGAACCCACCGCGATGCGCCAGCACGTGCTGGGGCCGAGCCCCTTCGACCCCAACCTGATCGCTCAGGGTGTGGCACCCGACTCCCGCGTGGATGCCGACGAAAGGATCTTCGCTCCCGTCGAGGGGACGCCGCCGCCTCTGCCCGTCCCTGTTGAGTCTCCGCCCGGGCCACCACCAGCGGCCACACCGAATGCGCTGCCCGACACCGCACCTCACGGTGTCGCCGCGGCGACGGCCAGGTACGACCCGAGGACCGGGCGCTACATCGGCGCCGACGGTCAGGTCTATCAGCAGACCGACCTGAGCGCGGCCGGCGAGCCGTCATCGTGGCAGGACCTCCTCCCGCGGTGAGCTAGTGCGACGAGTACGCCACCACGCCACCGAAGTGCGGTGAAGCCTGGCAGGCCAGGCCGATGGACGCGTCACGCCGTCGCTCACCGGCGCGTCCCGACAGCTGCAGGTAACACTCGAGCATCTGCGGCACACCGTGCATGCGGCCGTTGCCGAGCGCACCGCCACCCGACAGCGCGGGTACCGCACCGGGCCGGTCGGCGTCGATGCCGCCGCCGTCGACGAACCGGTGCGCCTCCCCGACCGGACAGACGCCGAGCACCTCCAACCAGAACCACACGAACGGCGAGAAGCCGTCGTACACCTGGGGCAGGTCGACATCGCCGATGGTCAATCCCGTTTGCCGCCAGAGCCGTTGGACCGTGTCGAAACCACCATCGAGGATGTCGTCGAGTGGCCAGTGGAGCGGCAGTCGTCGCCTGCCGCCGACACTGTTCGCGAAACCCGCCACGTACACCGGTCGGTTCGGCGAGTCGGCCGCGCGATCCCCCGTCGTCAACACGAACGCGGCGACGCCGTCGACCGGTATGTCGCAGTCGAGCCGGCAGACCGGATCCACGAGCGTGGGTTCGGCGAGGTACTGCTCCGCCGTCAATGGCCGACCGTGCCAATACGACCACGGCAGCCGCGCGCCGTTCTTCCGGGCTTCCGTCACCACGGCGGCCATCGACTCGCGGCGCGCACCGAACCGCAGCAGGTACTCGTTGTACGGCAGGGCGATCATCGCCAGCGGGCCGAAGAATCCCTGCGGCGCCGTCCACTGTTGCGCACCGCGGGCCTCGCGCATCGCGCTACCGTGGTAACTGCCCGCCGGGTTGTGCAGGGCGCGATGCACGACGACGTAGTCGGCCGCCCCACTCTTCAACGCATTGACCGCCATGCCCACTGATCCGCTGACCTGGCCGATGCCGTCGAAGCCCGCGACATAGCGCGGTGTGCCACCGAGACTGCGCGCCAACCACATCGGCGACACGATGCTGACGCCGTCCACCGGTTGATGCCCGCCCGCACTGGGCAGCATGCTCGAGCCGACGTAACCGTCGACCATGTCCACGGTCAGGCCCGCATCGGCGATCGCGGCGCGTGCGGTGTCCACCGCGAGCGCCCCGAGTGGACGCGCCGACCGACGCTCTATTGCGCTGTGCGCGTATCCGGCGATCGCGACGCGGTCGCGGCTCACGGCGCCAACTCGAACGCGGGTACGGCGATGTCCGCGCTCACATCCTCGAACGTCACCGCCACCGGTGCGCCGATGTGCGGTTCGGACCCGTCGGCACCGAGCAACCGGCCGATCAACCGCAGGCCGGACTGTTCTTCGAGTTCGACGTCGACGAGGGTGAACGGCACCTCGATGCCCGGCAGAAAGGATTGGCGCACAACGGTCCACGATCGCACCACTCCCCGGCCGCTCACCGGGGTGAATTCGAACCGGGGGTCGGTGCTGCCGCACGCCGTGCACAAGACGTCCGGCGGCAGCGTGAGGGTTCCGCACGCCGTGCACCGCGCAACCGTGAGGACGTGCCGGGCCGCCGCGGCCCAATACGGAGCAGAGGTGTCGTCGGGCACCGGCAACGGGCGCTGCGAAGTCACGGGATGACGCCCGCTTCGGCCAGCCCGCCGATGCGCTCCCAGTCGTAGCCCAGCTCCAGCAGCACGGCCTCGGTGTGCTCACCGTGTTCGGGCGCACGGCGCAGCCTCGGCGGCTGCTCGTCGAATTGCACTGGCACCGTGGGTAACCGATATGCGACATGGTCGTCGATGACCACGTCGCCGACGTAGGAGTTCGCGGCGACCTGGGGGTCGTCGACCACCTCGTGAATGGTCTGGATCGGCGACCACGGCGCATCCAGCGTCGCGAGCACCGTCTTCCATTCGTCGAGCGTCCGTTCGGCGAACAGCGCGTCGAGCTCGGCGATGCACGCCGCGGCATTCGTGCGTCGGGCGGCGAGGTCCGCGAACCGGGCATCCTCGCCCAGGTCGGGCCGGCCGACCGTGCGGCAGAAGTCGCCCCAGTACCGGTCGCCCTGCAGAAACATCAGCTGGATGTGCCGGTCGTCCTTGGTCCGATACGTCGCGGTCAGTGGGTTCACCTGGGGGCCGCGCCCCCGAACCGGTTGCGCCTCACCGCCGTTGAGGGCCGCCAGCAGATCCGATGACAGCATCCACATGGCGGTGGCGAGCAGCGAGACGTCCACCACCGAACCCGTCCCGGTGCGGGACCGTTTGAGCAGCGCGGCCGCGATGCCGAACGCCAGCGCCATCGCACCGTTGCGATCCCCCATCGCCCCGCGCTGGCTGATCGGGTAGTCCCGCTCGGCGGGGGTGAGCATGTGACCGACACCGCCGCGGGCCCAGAATGCCGAACTGTCGTAACCGGGTTGGTCGGCGTCGGGGCCGCGGACCCCGAACCCGTGCCCGCGCGCGTACACCAGGTGAGGGTGACGCTCGCGTACGGCGTCGGCGCCGAGGCCCAACCTCTGCAGCGCACCGGGACGCAGGCTGGTCAGCAGCACGTCGGCCGACGCGAGAAGATCGTCGAGCACCTCGATGCCCTGGGGCTTGCGCAGGTCCAGCGCGATCGAGCGCTTACCCCGATTGGCCAGCGCCATCGATAGATTGACGCCGCCGCGATCCGTTCCGATGCCCTGCGTGGCCAGCCCACGGTAGGGATCGCCGTCAAGGCGTTCCACCCGCACCACGTCGGCGCCCCAGTCGGCAAGTAGCGCACCAGCGACCGGCACGAACACCCACTGCGCGAGTTCGACGACGCGAACGCCGTCGAACGCGCCCTCGACGTCGGTCACTTCAGGCAACTGCCCGCATCGATGGGAAGCGGCACGCCGGTGATGTACCGCGACTCGTCGGAGGCCAAAAACAGCACCGCGTTGCTGATGTCGGCCGCCTCCACCCACGGAATGGGCAGCATGTGGAACATCTGGCAGATCGGCTTGATGTCGTCGGCACCGGGGTCCTCGAGATCGGGTCGAAACGCCCGGAACGTCGAGTCGTTCACCAGCATCTCCGTGCCGACGTGGGTGGGGTGCACCGAGTTCACCCGAATGTTGAACTGCCCCAACTCGACAGCGAACGTCCGCATGAGTCCGACGACACCGTGCTTGGCGGTGACGTAGTGACCGACGTGCGGGTAGGCCTTGAGTCCGCCGACCGAGCTCGTCAGGATCACCGACCCGCCCCGACCGCCGGCCTTGATGTGCGGCACACCGGCCTTGACCGACTTCCACACGCCGGTCAGGTTGACGTCGATGGTCTGCTGCCAACGCGGCTCGTCCATCTCGTCGAGCATCGCGCCGGGGGTGCCGATGCCGGCGTTCGCGATCACGATGTCGAGTCGGCCGAGCTGCTCGACGCCGCCGTCCACGGCGGACTTCAGGGCGTCGAAGTCGCAGACGTCGACCTCGGCGGTGACCACCCGACGGTCCAGCGCCTTGATCATGTCGGCGGTCTCGGCCAGATCGTCGGGTGACGATCCCGGTTCGGGGGTGTTCTCGATGTGCCGGCAAATGTCGACCGCGATGATGTCGGCCCCTTCTTCGGCCAGCCGGACGGCGTGACTGCGGCCCTGGCCGCGGGCGGCACCGGTGACGAACGCCACCTTGCCCGCAACTCGTCCGGTCATCGAAGCCTCCTCACATTCCGTGGAACTGTCGAACCTCGTGCCGCACCAGGTACTTCTGCACCTTGCCGCTCGCCGTGCGGGGAAAGTCGTCGACCTCGTGCAGCTCTTCGGGCCACTTCTGACGCGCCAACCCGGCGGATGCGAAATGCGCGCGCACGGCGTCGCGGGTCGGCATCGGATGTTCGGGCCGCAGCCTCAACACCGCGGCGACGCGCTCACCGAACGCGGGGTCGGGCGCGGCCACCACGACGGCCTCCGCCACGCCCGGGATGGCGAGCAACGCCTCTTCGACTTCGATCGCGCTGATGTTCTCCCCACCCCGGATGATGACGTCGGCCTTGCGGTCGGTGATGGTGAGGTACCCGTCAGCGTCGACGACCCCCACATCACCGGTGCGGTACCAGCCGTCGGCGTCGAAGGCCGTGACCGACAGTTGCGGGTCGAGATAGCCGATGCACAGATCCGGCCCGCGAGAGAGGATTTCGCCGTCCGGGGCGATGCGGATCTCGACGCCGGGGCGCGCTTCGCCGTCGGTGTTCAAGCGCTTCTCCAACGGCGCGTCGGGCCGGGATCCGGTGATCGACGGATGCTCCGTGCTGCCGTAGGACCGCGTCACGACCAGTCCGAGGTCGGTGAGTCGTCGAGTCACGGCCACCGGCACCGCCGAACCGCCCAGACCCAGATAGGGCATGTACCGAAGATGCTCCGACGTGAACCCAGGGTGATCGAGCAGGCTGGTGATGAAATAGGTTGGGCCGCCGCCGAACCCGATTCCATCGCGCTTCATGAGGTCCAGTACCAGGCCGGGGTCCCACGTGTCGGACAGATGCACGGGCACGCCTTCGAGCACCGGGCACAGCAGCCCGCCCAGCATGCCGATGAAGTGGCCGACGGGCAGCGCCATCACCGAGCCCGCCGGGTTCGGCGGGTGGTTGGCGGCCAGTTGGCGAATTTCGAACCCGAGCGACTGATGGCTGTGCACAACACCCTTCGGGTCTCGGGTGGTTCCCGAGGTGAAGGCGATCAGCGCGGGACCTGACGGGTCGGTGTCGATCACCCCCGTCATCGGCGTCGACGCCAGGAGGTCGTCGAAGTCGCGGCCGACCACACCGACGATCGGAACGTCGGCGGCCAGGTCGGGCTCGTATGTCATCCGACCGAACTCTGTCGCGGTGACGAACACCTTCGGGCGCGCGGTGGTCAGGATGTGCGCGAGTTCCTTGCGCCCGTAGAAGTGCACGATCGGTACGACCACCGCGCCGAGCAGGGTGGCCGCCCAGAACGTCGCGGCGGCCTCCATCCAGTTCGGCAACTGGAAAGCCACGACGTCGCGAGGCCGCACTCCACGGGCCCGCAAGCCGGCCGCCAGCCGGCGGGCCACGGTCTCCACATCACCTAATGTCCCGGCGTAGGGGCGCGACGACGAGTAGACCCGAAATGGCAACTCCGGGTGCGCATCCAGCGCCTCGGCCAGCGATGAGCCGAGCGTATCGGGGGTCCACCACCCCTCGGCTTCGTATCGCCTCCGGAGGTCGTCAGGGATCATCCGTGTCGCTTCGCTGAATACGCTCGTCACGGCAGCAGCTCGTTCTCGGGGGGACGCGGGGTGTGATGTCGCCGGCGAGCATGCCACAGCGCGGCCACAGTCGGTCGCGAAATCCGCGGACCCGGCGGACCGGAAACCAACGTCAGTACCCCCGTGATCGGGCAGCAGCGTTGCTGCCGAAGGCGGCCAAGAGACCGTGCGATCATAGCAACACTATTGCTTGACGAGAGTCATATTCTACTTTTACGTCGGTGTAATCAGTCAGATACCCGTGCACGGCGTGCGGCGTGGGTCGAAGAACACGCGTCGGCGAGCCCTACACTCGGGCCATGAGCGGGCCCATCGGTCAGCTGACCCGGGGTACCACCGGCTACAACCGGTTGCGCCGCAGTGACCGTTGGCTCGTACACGCGCCGAGGGTGCGCGCCACGCTCGCCGCCGCCGAGGACCCGCTGGTCATCGATCTCGGCTACGGGGCGCTGCCGGTGACGACGTTGGAGCTTGCGGCGCGGCTTCGGGTGGTGCGCAACGACATTCGCGTGGTCGGGTTGGAGATCGACCCCGCCCGCGTGCAGGCGGCGCAGGCCGCGGGCACCGACGCGATCCGATTCGGCCGCGGCGGTTTCGAGCTGGCCGGAATGCGGCCGGTGCTGGTGCGGGCCTTCAACGTGTTACGCCAGTACCCGGTCGACGCGGTCCACGAGGCGTGGGCGACGATGCAACGCCAGCTCGCGCCGGGTGGACTCATCGTCGACGGCACCTGCGATGAGCTCGGCCGGCGATGCTGCTGGATCCTGTTGGACGCCGCCGGTCCGGTGAGCCTGACATTGGCCTGCGATCCGTTCGCGATCGAACGGCCGTCCGACCTCGCCGAACGGCTGCCGAAGGCGCTGATCCACCACAACGTCGACGGCCAGCCCGTGCACGCGCTATTGACCGCCGCCGATCGGGCGTGGGCCAGCGTCGCGGGCCACGGTGTGTTCGGCCCGCGGGTGCGGTGGCGCGCGATGTTGGACCTGTTGCGCGACAACGGCTTCCCGGTGGCTCCGGCGCGCCGCCGCATGCGCGACGGGGTGCTGACCGTGCCGTGGTCGACCGTCGCGCCGACCTGAGCCGGCTACCGCGCTTCGGCGTTTCCCGCCAACACCGGAACGCCGTGCTCGATCTCCTCTGCGGTGACGTCGAGCGCGTCGTCGACGTCCTTGGCCAGTTGGATGTCGAGCCCCCGCAGATGCGCGGGCCGCGTCACCAGCGACACCACGACGTAGGTGACGATCGAAGCGGCGAACGCGATGAACGTCGGCCAGCCGTCGAAACTCGCCGGCACGAGATCGTTCTGGACGTACAGGATCGTGTTGTCGACGCCGTAGATCGTCGGGGTCAGGACGAACAGCACCAGCCGGACGGCCAGACCCACGCCCATCGCGGCCATCGCCGCGGTGGTGGTGCCGCGCCGCCACACCAACCCGAGGATGAACGGCACCACCAGGCAGGCGAGCAGAAGGTCGAACGCGAGGGTGAGCAGAATCCCCGTCTGCTTGACGTAGATCGCCAGCGCGATCGAGAACACCGTCATCGGGACCATGGCGATGCGGGTGGCCCGCAACAGCGGATCGCGCTGACCGGGCACGTGCACGCGGCGGATCCCACCGAGGTTGCGTACGCAGACGTTGGATATCGCCAGGATGGCTCCGTTGGCGGTGCTCATCGACGCGCCGACCAGCCCGCACAACACGATCACGGTCAGCACCGTCGGGGCGTACTCGCCGAGCAACACGAACAGCACTGGGCCGTCGAGATCTTCGGGCAGAAACGCCTTGGCGGCCAACACCACCAGACCGAACGGCACGCAGATCGCGACCGTCCCCGTCGCCGCGACGAAACACGCACGGCGCGCGCTGGCCGGTGACTTCGCGGCGAACACCCGCTGCATGAAGTCGATCGCGACGATGTCGCCGATGCCGAGCGCGATCAGCGTCGCCCAGTTGATCACCGCGCCCTGCGCCGGATCCGACAGCTGGCCGAGGGCCAACGGGCCGGTGCCCTCGGCGATCTCGAAGGTGTGCGTCGAGGCCATCCACACCAGCATGCCGACGGCGCCGATCAGGATCAGCGACATCTGGATGATCGCGGTGTACGCATCGGCGATCAGTCCGCCGGTGCCGGTGTAGGCCACCGCGATTCCGGCGATCAGCACGACGCCCAGCCAGTACGGCATGCCGAGGAAGTAGTTGAACAGGAAGCCGCCCGCGACCAGGTTGCCCGCCACCAGCATGCAGAACCCAACGGCCAGCAAGCCGGACGCGCCGACCTCGACCGACCGGCCGAATCTCAGCCGGTAGTAGTCGGGAAACGACGTCAACCCCATGCGGTTCATCGGTTTGGCGAAGAACACACCCGTGATGGTCAGGCACAGGGCCAGCCCGAGCGGCAGGCTCGCACCGGCCCAGAAGCCGAATTCGTAGGCCAGGTCGGTGTTGCCGAGCGTGGCGTTGGTGTCGACGGCCGAACCCATCAACGCGCCGCCGATCAGCCAGTAGGGCAACATGCGGCCGCCGACAAGGAAATTCGAACTGTCACCCTCGATGCGTTTGGACACGTAGAAACCGACGGCGACGACGACCACGATGCTGACGGCCACACCGAGAAGAATCATGTGGAGCTCCTATGCGCGATGGAGTCTCCCGGGCTTTTGTCCCGCCGTGGAACGTCCGCTGCGCCGCGGCCGCCTGCGTCTCTCGGACCAGCCCGCACACCGTGTGCGCGGCGGAACCCTAGACGCGCCTCACAGGTCAACGTGAGTCGCCGACAAGCGAAACCCCCGGCTGTTACGGCCGCCCGCTCGCCTCGTTACGGCTTTGTTGCGATTCGGGTGGCGCGTCGCGGCGGGTCGGAAAAGAATGAGCGGCAGGAGCCCATCGGCTTCCCGGACGAGGTGTGCCGTACCCGGTCAGCGACAAGACGGCGCGTAAGGAGCACCTTATGACCGACGAGAATGCGCCCCTCAACGCCGAAGGCGCGTGGGCACAACAGGCCGAGGCCCGGCTCTCCGACCGTCGCGAACGCGAGGAGATCGAACGCAGCCTGACCTTCGGCCTCGAGGCCGCCCCGACCATCAACGACCGCCGCATCTCGACCTTCGTGCGCGGCGAGTTACCGCACTTCGCTGGCGAGCGGGGCACCTTCCTCAAATGTCCGTTCGTCGAAGACGTGAACCAGGTCGACGACGCCGAGGTCGCGATCTTCGGCGTTCCCCTCGACGCGGGCGCCACCTACCGTCCGGGCACCCGCTTCGGTCCGCAGGGAATTCGGCGCTCCACCAACCTCTTCGGCACCTACAACTACGAGTCCGGCGTCGACCTTCGCGAACAACTCAACATGGTCGACATCGGCGACGTGTTCACGATCCCCGGAAATCTCGAGAAGTCCTTCGATCAGATCAGCCAGGCCATGGCGCACGTGGTGAGCAAGGGCGTCATGCCGGTCGTGCTGGGCGGCGACCATTCGATCGGCTTCCCCACCATCCGCGGGATGGCCCCGTACCTGGACGGCAACGTCGGGATCATCCATTTCGACCGTCACGTCGACACGCAGGAGACGGACCTCGACGAGCGCATGCACACCACGCCGTGGTTCCACGCGACCAACATCAAGAACGCGCCGGCCACCAACCTCGTGCAGATCGGCATCGGCGGGTGGCAGGCCCCACGCGCCGGCGTGAAGGTCGGGCGCGAACGGCAGTCGACCGTGATCACCGTCGGCGACGTCGAACGGGTCGGCATCGAGAAGATCGCCGAGATGGCGCTCGAGGTCGCGTGGAAGGACGCCAAGGCGGTGTACCTTTCCTTCGACATCGACGTGATCGACGCCGGATTCGTCCCGGGCACCGGCTGGCCGGAGCCCGGCGGGCTGTTGCCGCGCGAGGCGCTGAACCTGGTCAAGATGGTCTCCGAGCCGGGCCTGGCCGGTATCGAGGTCGTCGAATGCTCGCCGCCGTACGACTGGGCCGAGCAGACCGCGCTGATGAGCTCGCGGGTGATCCTCGACAGCCTCGCCGCACAGGTGCGTTCCGGGAAGCTCGGCAACAAGGCGGCGGCGCTGCCACGGCCGGCCTGGGGGCCGTAGCGCCGTAGGCTGGGCCGTATGCGGATAGCCCTCGCGCAGGTCCTCAGCGGGACCGACCCGTCGGCGAACCTGGCGCTGGTCGAGGATTACACGCGCCGCGCCGCCGATGCCGGTGCGCGGATGGTGCTGTTTCCCGAGGCCACGATGTGCCGGTTCGGGGTGCCGCTCGCTCCGGTCGCGGAACCGCTCGACGGGCCGTGGGCCTCGGGCGTGCGGGCCATCGCCGAGCGCGCGGGCATCGTCGTCGTCGCCGGCATGTTCGTGCCCTCGGGCGACGGACGCGTGCTGAACACGCTGATCGCCGCCGGCGACGGCGTCGACGCGCACTACGAGAAGATCCACCTCTACGACGCGTTCGGGTTCACCGAGTCCAAGACCGTGGCCCCCGGACGCGAACCCGTGCTGATCGACGTCGACGGCGGCTCGGGACCAGTGTCTGTCGGCCTGACGCTGTGCTACGACGTGCGCTTTCCCGAGTTGTACGTCGAGTTGGCCGAACGGGGGGCCGAGTTGATCACCGTGCACGCGTCGTGGGGCAGCGGCCCGGGCAAGCTCGACCAGTGGACGCTGCTGGCGCGGGCCCGCGCCATCGACACGACCGGCTTCGTCGCCGCGGTCGACCAGGGCTACCCCGAGGCCGAGATCGCCGCGCTCGGCCCGACCGGTGTGGGTGGCAGCCTGGTGGCATCCCCGACCGGCGAGGTGCTGGCCAACGCGGGCGATGACCCGCAGTTGTTGGTGACCGACATCGACCTGGACGCCGGGCGCAAGGTGCGCGAGACGATCGCGGTGTTGCGCAACCGCGCGGACTTTGCCCGCCGCGGTAAGGCAGAATCGCGGTCGTGACCGACCCGTGGGCCCGCCCGAACCAGCCGTCGACGCAACAGGGCCAGGTCCCTCCGACTCAGCCCGCCCAGGTACCCGCTCCAGACCACGGCCAGGCTCCCCCGCCCGACCGGGGGCTCCCCCCGCAGGGGCCGCCACCTGGGCAGACCCCGCCGCCGGGACCGCAGGGGCCGAACGAGCCGCCGCGCTCCGAGTCCAAGCTCAGGGGCCTGCTGCGCGATCCGCTGTCGATTGTGCTGGTTGTCGTCATCGTCGTGGCGCTGGTGCTGGCTGGTTTGCTGGCCGGTGAACTGTACGCCCGCCACCGCGCGAACACGGTGGTCGCCGGCGTCACGTCATGCGTCGTCGAGGACGAGGCGAGCGCATCGTTCGGCGTCATGCCGCCGTTCCTGATCCAGCACATGACCGGCCACTACACGAACATCCACATCGAGACGGCCGGCAACCAGATCCGCGACGCCAAGGGCATGAAGGTCGAGCTGTCCATCCAGGACGTCCGCCTCGAGGACACGCCCACCTCGGGCGGCACGGTCGGCTCCCTCGTCGCGGACATCGACTGGTCCTCCGACGGGATCCGGCGCACCATCTCCGACTCCATCCCGATCATCGGCGCGTTCGTCACCGGCGTCTCCACCAACCCGTCCGACGGCACGATCGAGCTGGAGGGCGCGCTGGGCGGCATCAAGGCGCGGCCGACGGTCGCCGACGGCGGCATCTCGTTGGAGGTGATCTCGCTGACCGGGCTCGGCTTCACGCTGCCGCGCGAGACCGTGCAACCGGCGCTGGACGCGTTCACCTCCGAGCTGACGAAGAACTACCCGATGGGTATCAAGGCCGACTCGGTGAAGGTCACCGACGACGGTGTCGAAAGCCGGTTCTCGACGCGTAACGCCGACATCCCGAAGGGCCAGCAGGACCCCTGCTTCGCGGCGCTGTGACCGTCAGTCGGTGACGCCGCCCCACCGGAAACTGTTGACGTACTTGCCCATATCCATCGCCAGTTGCAGATTGGCGCCGGAGGGATGGCCGGTGCCGAAGTCGGGGCTGAACGCGCGATACGGGCCGATCGCCGAGGCCACCAGCGCGTAGTCGTTCTTGACGGCGACCATCACGATCAGCCGAAGCCGGGTGAAGCTCCCGCTGGCGTCCTGCGGATAGTCGTCGGCGACGACGCCGTAGCCCGGCTCGTAGCCGACCATCGCGTTGGGAATCTCGTATTCCGTTGAGGCGTCGGGGTAGTACTCGTCGATCAGGTCCTCGGCGATCTGCTTGGCCGTCCGGTTGTCGGCGGGCAGGCCGAACAACTCGAGCGTGCCGGTGTCCCCGCCGGTGAACTCGAGCTCGACTCCGTCGGGGTTCAACGTGGCCTCGTACGCACTGCCCGGCCCCGGATACTGCACGGAGAACGAGCCGTCGGCGGCGTGGAACCGTGGGTTCGACTCGATGGGTTCGCCGATCGGTGGCCGTCCACAATCCGGTGGGCACACGATCTTCGGTGTGTCCGGCGTGGTCAACACGGCCGCCACCACACCGGCCGCGGCCGCGATGACGGCGCCGGCGCCGAGCGTGGCCAACACCCGGGCGCGCCCGTCGCGACCCGCCCGCGGCTCCACCGCTTCGCTGGCCGAGTCCTGTACGACGCGCAGCGCAGCCAATGCCACCGCGGCGACCGCGGCGTGCACCGCGAGCTGTACCACGTGCGGCACGGGGGCGTACTCGGCGACGCCGGTGATCGCGTAAAGCAGCAGTGTCACAACCACACTCGCCGCGACTGCTCGACGCCTGCCCGCCCACAGCGCGATCCCGACGAGCCCGCCGAGCGCGAGCGCCGTCAGCGGCAGGATGAGGCCCTGGATACCGGCCTGCACCATGAGCGCGCTGACCCAGAGGTCTTCGGCCATGACGCCCGTCGCGAACTGCGGGGCCAGCCTCACCAGGGTCGCCGCGGTCGTGAAGACGACGGCGCTCAACGCACCGATCGCATAGCCGTCCAGCGGGGTGTGGGCCGCTGGCCGCCGTAAACGCAGCAGTGTCGGTGGAAGCAGCATCAGCAGTGCGCCGCCGACCGGTATTCCGGTGCCGATCAACAACTTCTCGCGGTCGAACTCGCCACCGCTGAGGGCGACGTCGTGTGCCTCGGCGACGATTCTGCCGGTGGCCAGCGCCCACCCGAAACCGAGGAGCGCGGCGAGCACGGCGGCCGTCACCAACGGCCGAGCACGGCCGGTGCCCGCTTGACGGAGATAGACCGCGAAAACCAGCGTCACGCCGACCGCGCCGAGCGCGATCAGCGGCGCCTGCCACCGCAGCGCTGCCAGGCCGACGAGCAGCGCGGCATGCGCCATGAGCGCCAGCCCGAGCGTCGTTCTCGAAGAGACCGTGAGATTCGGAAACAGGATGCCCGTCAACGGGTTTCGCCACCGATACCGGCGGCGTGGTGGCGCTTCGGTCAACGCGACGTCTTCTGAAGGTCGAGAAGGTTGCGGGCGAGGTTCTCGGTGTTCGGAGTGCCGAGGCCCGTCACCAGGTCGTAGCCCGGCGTCGCCAGGTCGACAGCGTTGCCGCCCTTGCCCACATCGCGGAAGCCGGGCAGTCGCGACCCCGAAGCCACCTGATACAGCAGGGGATTCAGGTTGCCCACCGGCCGCCCGCCGTTGGCCACCAGGTACTGGTTCATCAGTACCGTGAGCGCCGCCCAGATCGGGGCCGACTGCGACGTGCCGCCACCGACGACCTCACGCTGGCCGTAGATGAACCGCACACCGGTGAACGGATCGGCGACCGCGGCGACGTCGGGGAGCAGACGGCGACCCTCGGTGTCGCGCTCGACGTTCACGTGCCCCTGCCATGCCGGTCGGGCGAACAGTTTCGACACCCCACCGCTACTGCCCTGCGACAGCGGGGAATCCACCCATGCGTGTTCGCCCAGCCACTGCCCGCGCGTACCCGTCGACAACGTGGTGCCGCCGACGGACGTCATCGTCGGGAGCGAGGCGACCGCGTCGACGCCGATGTCGTCCGGGCCGGGCGGGGCCGACCATCGTTCGCCGCCTTTACATTCCAGACCGGCGGTGTCGCCGCTGGCGTCGAACGCCGTCGTGCCGCGCCGCTGCGCGGCCATCAGTGCGGCCTCGACCGGCGCCAGATCGGCTGCGGTGGCGAACGCCTCGCAGCCCCATCCGATCGACAGGCTCCACACCGCCCCCGGGTAGTCGCGATCGACCTGCTCGAACAGCTTTCCCAGCTTTTCGTAGGTGCCGTCGCCCTCCACCGTCGGCCTGGCGTTGACCACGACGAGCCGGGCATCGGGCGCAATCGCATGCGCCACTTGCAGATCCATCGCCGTCTCACCGTGCACCTCGGACGGCTTACCGCCGACGATCTCCGGGGTGAACCGCGGCAGACCCGACGTGTCGGCGAACAGGTCGAGGTCCTCCTGCTCGACGCTGTCGAACGCGAAGATGACGATCGTCGCACCCTTGCCGGTGAAACCGGCGTCCCCCAACGGCATTGCGTTGTACGCCGACAGCAGCCCGTCGGGTGCCAGCCCGCCCTTGGGCACGTCGAGCGGAACGACGTCGGGCCTCTTCATGCGGTACGGGGTGTAGCTCAGGATTCGGCCGACCGCGGTGATGTCGTCGCGCAGTTGCGGCGGTATCGACGGTTGCTCCGGCGATGCGTAGAACTGCTCCCCCTTCGGGGACCGGTAGTCACGAACCGGCACCGAAAACGCGCGCGCGAGATCCCCGGCGCCGCCCTCGACGATCGCCCATCGGTCGCCGGGCCGCCAGCGCACCCACAAACTGCGCGCGTCGGCCCAACCCATCAGGGCAGCGGGACGATCCGGTCCACCGAGCGTGACTGTGATCTGGGCGTCGGCCGAACGTGACGGCCCCAAATCGGTCGAGCTCGAAAGCAGGGCCGCATACGGCCCGGAGATCACCGCCGGGGTGCGCGATGCGCACGCACCCGACGCCGCGATCAGCAGCGCGGCGGTGAACAGGGCCCAGGCCCGGCTCCTACTGGCCGTGAGGACCGCGGTGTCGACCGGGCGTCGGTCCCGGAGCCGGCGGCGCATGGACCGTCGGCGAGAACGGGTTCGGCTCATCGGGATTGATGCGCGGCGCCTTCTCCGTCGGAGTGGCGGGAGGAGGCGGCGCTGTCGTAGTTGTTGTGGTGGTCGTCGTGGTCGACGTCTCCGGCGCCTTCTCTTCTTCCTTGGCGCAACCAGCGGTGAAGACGCCCGTGGCGAGCACCGCAGTAAGTCCTGCCCCGGCAATAGTTCGACGAAGCAAACCAGTATGGGTCATCATGATCAGATCCTATCCACGGTTTCCCGTGTGCGCAGATGCGTATGGTTTTACCTGTCGGGGGCCCCGCCATCATACGGCAAATTTTGGCAAAGCGCGTAAATTACTGTCCGCGGTCGATTTTCGGCCAGCCGTCCAGCACCGCCCTGGTCGCCGACAGCCCCAACCGCGTTGCGCCGGCGTCCAGCATCGCGATCGCATCCGCGGCGGTACGGATTCCGCCACTGGCCTTGACCTGCGGACCGACCGTCGCCATCAGTTCCACGGCACGCACCGACGCACCACCCGCAGGGTGAAATCCCGTGGAGGTCTTGACGAAATCGGCACCGGCATCCGCGGCCGCCCGGCAGGCCGCCAGCAACGTATCCTCGTTTCCCAGTTGCAGTAACGCGGCCGATTCGACAATCACTTTGAGGGTCGCGCGGGCACCGATCGCGGCACGCACCGCCTCGACGTCGGCGCGCACCGCCGCGAAGTCACCGTGCAATGCGGCGCCCACATCGATCACCATGTCGATCTCGCCGGCGCCGTCTTCGACTGCGCGACGGGCCTCCTCGGCCTTGATCGCCGAAAGATGTTTACCGGAGGGGAATCCGACGACCGCGCACACCAATTGCGATGCCGAACCGTGCCGCCTGGCGGTCGAAACCATCGACGGCGATACGCAGACGGCGTAGACCCCGAGCGCGGCGGCCTCCGCAGCGAGCGCGGCGATGTCGTCTTCGGTCGCTTCGGGTTTGAGCAGCGTGTGGTCCACGAGTTTGGCGACCTCATCGCGTCGGTAACCGCCGGCCATCAGAACGGTTCTTCGGTGCCGCCGGGGTTACAACCGGTTTCGACCATCTGGTCGTAGGGGACCTCGGGCCGCCACGGCTCCAGGTTCCAGCTGGTCTTACCGGGCTGGTAGTACTCGGCGAATTCCCAGTGGCAGATGAATTGCGGCTTCATTCCGGGGATGTCCGCATCGGGCGAGAGCACCAGCACCTCGGCCCACGCCTGTTCGCCCGCAGCGGAAGTGGCCAATCCGGAGGCCTGGCGGCCCGCCGGCGTCGGATACACGCGCAGAGAGGACAGATCGCCCCATTTGGCCCACTCGACGTGGTCGACGAACGGCGGGGCGGGAAGCGTCGTATTCGCGGGGGCGGCCGCTGCGGCCGGGGCCGTCAGCGCAGGCGCGAACACGCCGGCCGCCAGGACGGCGACCGCCAGTGATCGTCGCACTACCGGGACTTCCCCTGGACCTCGAGCAGCTTGGGACGGACGTCGACCAAATAGACACCGGACGCGACCGCGGCGATGGCGGGGCCCAATACGGAACCGAGGACCAGCGCGAGCAACCCGGCGACGCCCAGGATCACCAGCCAGACCGGCTTGGTGAGCTTGTCTGCGGCCGGGTAGGCATCCTGCCGCTGCATCGCCGCGTGGACGAACGCGTACACCGTCGTGACGAGCACGGCGATCTGCAAAAAGAAGAGGACGTAACCCACCAAGCCTTGGAGCTGCACGCATCAAGACTAAGCGGGTTACGTCCCCTCGGTCGACTTTGGGCCATCAGACCCGCTGTCGAGTCTTACTTCTGGGTGACCTTCTTGGCCGCCGCCTTCTTGGCCGGAGCCTTCTTGGCCGGGGCCTTCTTGGCCGGAGCCTTGGCCGGCGCCTTCTTGGCGGTGTTCTTCACCGGCGCGGCGCCCTTCTCGGCCTTCTTCGGCAGCTCGACGCCGACCAGCTTGGCGGCGCGCTCACCCACGGCACGCGTCTGCGCTGCCACGTTGCCCAGGGCCTCCTGCGTCAGCTCGACGGCCTGGTCGGTGTACCCCTCGACGCGGCCGGCGGCCTCACTGAAGCCCGGCTGGGTGCGCAGCCGCTCGAGAGCGGCCTCGCCGCGCTCGACGAGCTTGTTGTAGGTGGTCTGCGCCGCCTCGGCGTAGGTCTCGGCGAACTTGCGCAGCTCGTCGGAGCTCAGACGCTCGCGGAGCTCACCGAACTGCGTCGGCAGATCCTCCTGGAGCCGGTCGATGCGCGCACGGGTCTCCTCGACGCGGCTGCGCGAGTCGGTGCGGGCGTCGTCCGCGCGCTCACGAAGGGTCGCGACGATCTCGTTGACCCGCTCGAGGGCGAGGTCCGCGGCACCGACGGCGGCGAGCAGCGGCGCCTTCAGGTCGTCAACAGTGGGCTGGTTCTTGGCGGGAGTGTTCTTGGCCATGGTGTTCCTTCCTTTTAAAGATGTCGTTCGATTTGCGGTCGTGATCAGAAGATGGAGTCTCTATTCAGTCGTCAGCCCCTCTTCTGTCTCGCTGCCGGGCTCGCCAACTTCGGCCTCGTTCTGCTGGCAGAACGACGTGTAGATGTCGAGCAGCACCTGCTTCTGGCGCTCGGTGATCGCCGCGTCGTTGACGATGGCGTCGCGCACCTCGCTCTTCTCGCTGGGCTCGAGGATCCCGGCCCGCACATAGAGCACCTCCGCCGACAGCCGCAACGCCTTGGCGATCTGGTTCAGTACGTCCGCGGAGGGTTTCCGCAATCCCCGCTCGATCTGGCTGAGGTAGGGATTGCTGACGCCGGCCTTCTCGGCCAGCTGCCGTACCGATACCTGAGCGGCCTCGCGCTGCGTTCGGATGAACGTGCCGATGTCCTGCGCGGCGGTCTGTGCAGCGTTGGACACGACGACGGCAAGATTCTCATCCTGCGACATGCGAAGCCCTCCGTGCATCGGGTATCCAGTAAGCGACGCCCCTACCGTACGACGGAGTGCTAACTTTTGCAAGCACTAGTTAGCGCAGGTCAGAATATAAGTTGGGCTATCGAATAGATGACGAGGCCCGCGAGTGCACCCACCACGGTGCCATTGATCCGGATGAATTGCAGATCGCGTCCGACGTGGAGTTCGATGCGGCGGCTGGCCTCGTCGGCGTCCCACCGCTCGATGGTGTCGGTGATGATCGCGGTGATCTCGACGCCGTATTCGGCGACCAGGTGTTGAGCGGCCCGGATGATCCAGTTGTCGACCTTGTCGCGCAGGTCGGCGTCGTCGCGCAGCGACTCCCCGATGAGCATCACCGAGTCCGCGATCCGGGTGCGCAGCGTGGATGAGGGGTCGTCGACCGACTCGAACAGGATGCGCTTGGTCGCGTTCCAGGCGGTCTCGGCCGCGCGGGCGACCTCGTCGCGCGCCATGACCTGCTCCTTGACGTTCTCGGCGCGCTCGATGGTGACCTCGTCGTGCTGGAGGTCGTCGGCGAACTCGAACAGGAATCGGGTGGCCGAGCGCCGTAGTTCGTGATCGGGGTTGCGGCGCACCTTGTCGGTGAAGTCCATCAACTCGCGGTGGATGCGGTCGCCGACGAGGTGGTCAACCCAGCGCGGCGACCAGGTGGGCGAATCGCGTTCGATCACCCGGTCGATGACGGGTCCGGCGTTGAGCGACCACTGGAAGGCCCGGTCGGCGAGCAGTTGCAGCAAGGCCTCCTGCCGGTGCTCGGCCAGCAGCGTGGCCAGCACGCGGCCCACGGGCGGACCCCACTGCGGTTCGGCGATGCGCTTGACGATCATCCGGTCGAAGACGGCCTGAACGTCCTCGTCGCGCAGCATCTCCACGAGCACCCGCAGCACGGTGGCGGTTTCGGCGGCCACCCGCTCGGCATGTGCCCGATCGGAGAGCCACTTGCCGAGCCGGCCGGCCACATCGGCGTCGCGCAGCTTCGTCGAGACGACTTCCGGCGACAGGAAGTTCTCGCGCACGAAGGCGCCGAGGCCCTCTCCGAGCTGGTCTTTCTTGCGCTTGATGATCGCGGTGTGCGGGATCGGGATGCCGAGCGGGTGCTTGAACAACGCGGTGACCGCGAACCAGTCCGCAAGCGCGCCCACCATGCCGGCCTCCGCGGCGGCACGCACGAAGCCGACCCACCCGGGCGCGTCACCGGTGGACTGGGCCCACGTGCAGAGCAGGAAGACGACCGTGGCACCGATCAGGAAGCTCAGCGCGACGACTTTCATGCGCCGCAGGGCGCGGCGGCGCTCCGCGTCGGCGGCGGAGTCGGCCCCGGCTAGGGACTCGGCGAAGCTTCTCCGCGGAGCGGGAGGAGCGGCCGGAGTGGGTCGCCCGGCGCTCGGTCTGTGTGCCACTCCTCCATCATCCGCTACGACGCGCGGGGGCCCCGGTCCGACAACCCGTGGTGTCAAGATCAGCCGTACTATCGAGGGGAACTAGGGAACGGATCACGGGGATAGTGGCACAACAGTCCGAAGCGATCGCGGTCAAGACAGATGGCCGCAAGCGGCGTTGGCACAAGCACAAGGTGGAACGTCGCAACGAGCTGGTGGATGGCACCCTGGAGGCGATTCGGCGCCGCGGAAGCGGCGTCAGCATGGATGAGATCGCAGCCGAGATCGGTGTCTCCAAGACGGTGCTGTACCGCTACTTCGTCGACAAGAACGACCTCACCACCGCGGTGATGATGCGGTTCGCCCAGACCACCCTGATCCCGAACATGGCCGCCGCGTTGTCGTCGAACCTGGACGGTTATGAGCTGACTCGCGAAGTCATTCGCGTCTACGTCGAGACGGTGGCCGCCGAACCCGAGCCGTATCAGTTCGTGATGGCGAACAACTCGGCGAGCAAAAGCCGCGCGATCGCGACGTCCGAGCAGATCATCGCCCGCATGCTGGCGGTGATGCTGCGCCGCCGGATGAATGAGGCAGGTATGGACACCGGTGGCGTCGAGCCGTGGGCCTTCCATACCGTCGGCGGCGTTCAGCTGGCCACGCACTCGTGGATGTCGAATCGGCGGATGAGCTCCGACGAGCTGATCGACTACCTGACCATGCTGTCGTGGAATGCGTTGTGCGGCATCGTCGAAGTGGGCGGATCGCTGGAGGCGTTCCGGAGTCAGCAGCACCCGTCGCCGGCCCTGCCGCCGCGAGCCAGCCGGTGAGCTCATCGAGCGCGTTGCCCATCGCCGACGCCGTGCGGTTCCGTGCCGGCGACAAGATCGCCGAACTCGACACCTCGTCGACGCCGGGTTTCGACGGCTCCAAGGCCGACGCCGCACCGGTGCAAGCCGACCGCAGCGACCGCCTCGCCAAGCTGCAGGAGATGCTGTACGCCAGCTCGAAGGGCGCCGACGACTCCCGATCGGTGTTGTTGGTGCTGCAGGGCATGGATGCCGCCGGTAAGGGTGGAATCGTCAAACACGTTGTCGGCGTTGTGAATCCGATGGGCGTGCGCTATACCGCGTTCGGCAAGCCGACGCAGGAGGAACTGGCGCACGACTTCCTGTGGCGCATCCGGCGTGCGCTTCCGCCGGCGGGACACATCGGCGTGTTCGACCGGTCGCACTACGAGGACGTGCTGATCGTTCGAGTGCACGACCTGGTGCCGCCGGACGTGTGGGGTGCGCGGTACGACGAGATCAACGCGTTCGAACGTGAACTCGTCGACGGCGGAACGACGTTGGTGAAGGTCGCGATGTTCATCTCGCTCGAGGAGCAGAAGAAGCAGCTGCTCGAGCGGCTCGACGACCCGACGAAATACTGGAAGTACAACCCCGGCGACATCGACGAGCGCCTCAAGTGGCCCCAGTATCAGGAGGCCTACCAGGCGGTGCTCGACCGGACGTCGACGGATTACGCGCCGTGGAATGTCGTGCCCAGCGATCGCCGGTGGTTCAGCCGGCTCGCGGTGACCGAGCTGCTGATCCAGGCGCTCGAGGGCCTCGACTTGTCCTACCCACCTGCGGATTTCGACGTCAAAGCGGAACGCAAGCGCCTCCTCGACTCGTAACGCTGCGCCGAGAGTACGGTTGTTAGCGCCTTTACTCGCGCGATGTGTACACAAGCGTGCGCTCGGCGAGGGATTTATCCACAGCCAAAGCGATTGGCGCAGCTGACCCACCCGCCGACGGCCCACGATGGACGAGTGCATACCCGTCTTGTCGTCGCGTCCGAAGAACTCGCGAGCGGCAACCTCACCCGCAGGGACCTGATGCGTAGCTACTCAATGCTTCATCGAAACGTCTACTGCAAGACAGGCGCCGAGCTGACCGCCGTTGACCGGGCGCGTGCGGCATGGCTGTGGTCCGGCCGCACGGCAACGCTTTCCGGCCATTCAGCCGCAGCGCTGCTCGGCGCTAGATGGATACCGTACGACGCACCCGTCGAGCTGGCTAGGATCCGCAGGCCGGGAGCGCCGGGCATCAGGATCCACAGCGGGCAGATCAGAGACGACGAGCTCTGTGAGATCGACGGGATCAGTTGCACGACTGCAGCCCGCACCGCCTACGACCTCGGCCGCCGACTTGGACTCGAATCGGGTGTCATACGCATCGACGATCTGCTGCATGCAACGAAAACCGATCTCACGCAGGTTATCTCGGTGGCCAAGCGGTATCCCGGAGCGCGCGGTATTCGTCAGTTGCGCGAAACCTTGGAGTACGTCGACGCCGGCGCCGAGTCACCCCAGGAGACTCGCCTGCGATTGCTGCTCGTGCGGTCGGGCATCGAGCGCCCTGTCACTCAGATTCAGGTCAGTGATGAGTGGGGTGCCGTCGTCCGCCGCATCGATATGGGATGGCCAGAGTGGAAGGTTGGCGTCGAGTATGACGGAGAACAGCACTGGACCAATCCGGACAATTACGCGGCCGACATCGACAGGCTCGAGTTTCTCGCCGCAATGGGGTGGCGGATGGTGCGCGTCAGTTCAAGGCAGTTGCGATATCAGCGACCGGAGATCGTGCGGCGAGTACGGGAGGCACTCGCCAGCCGTAGTTGCCCGCTGTGATCACAGCCTCGTCGAGCGCACGCTTTCTCACGCCGTCTCTCGGCGTTTGCGTACACAACCGTACGCTCGGCGAGAAATGGCTAGTAGCTGTAGAAGCCCTGCCCTGACTTCTTGCCGAGCTGACCCGCCTCGACCATCCGCAGCAACAGCGGGGGCGGCGCATAGTGCGGATCCTTGAGCTCTTCGAACATCGAGTCGGCGATCAGCTTCATGGTGTCCAGGCCGATCAGGTCCGAAAGCCGCAGCGGCCCCATCGGATGCGACAGCCCCGCCACGATCGCCTTGTCCACATCCTCGACCGTTGCCACACCCGACTCCACCATCCGGATCGCCGACAACAGATACGGCACCAGCAGCGCGTTGACGACGAAACCCGAACGGTCCGAACAGCGGACGACCTGCTTGCCCAGCACGTCAGCGGCGAACTTCTCCACCCGCGCGAGCGCACCGTCCGAGGTCACCAGCGTGTTGACCAGCTCGACCAAAGGCAGCACCGGCACCGGATTGAAGAAGTGCAACCCCAGCACGCGGCTCGAATTCTTCGTCGCCGCAGCGATTTTCATGATCGGGATGCTCGACGTGTTCGATGCCAGCACGGCGTCGGGGTCGGTGATGATCTCGTCGAGCTGGGCGAAGATCTTGCCCTTGACGGCCTCGTCCTCGACGACGGCCTCGATCACCAGCTGGCGGTCGGCCAGATCTGACAGGTTGGTCGTATAGCTCAACCGCGCCAGCGTCGCGTCGCGATCGGCCTCGGAGAGCTTGCCCTTGCTCGCCGCCCGCTCGAGCGATCCGGTGATCCGCTTACGCCCGGCCTCGACGAGTTCCTCGGACGGCTCGTAGACGACGACGTTCGCCCCGGACTTCGCCGACACCTCGGCGATGCCGCTGCCCATCTGCCCGGCGCCGACCACGCCCACTCGTTCAATGCTCATTGCGTCCTCTCCACAACATCAGGCCCCGCCCAATATAAGGACGGGGCCTGATGACAAGCCGTTGGGCCTCGTGAGCCTACTGGGCTTGGCTTACTCACCGAGATGTCAGTGGAACTGACCCTCTTCGGTCGAACCCTTCAGCGCGGTGGTCGAGCTGGTCGGGTCCACCGTGGTGGCGATCCGGTCGAAGTAGCCGGCGCCGACCTCGCGCTGGTGCTTGGTCGCGGTGTATCCGCGCTCCTCGGCGGCGAACTCGCGCTCCTGCAGCTCGACATACGCGGTCATCTGGTTGCGGGCGTAGCCGTAGGCCAGATCGAACATCGAGTAGTTCAGGGCGTGGAAGCCGGCCAGCGTGATGAACTGGAACTTGAAGCCCATCGCGCCGAGCTCCTTCTGGAACTTCGCGATCGTCGCGTCGTCGAGGTGCTTGCGCCAGTTGAACGACGGCGAGCAGTTGTAGGCCAGCATCTGGTCCGGGAACTCGGCCTGCACACCCTCGGCGAACTGCTTGGCCAGCTCGAGGTCCGGGGTGCCGGTCTCCATCCAGATCAGGTCGGAGTACGGCGCGTAGGCCTTCGCACGCGCGATGCACGGCTCGATGCCGTTCTTCACGCGGTAGAAGCCTTCCTTGGTCCGCTCACCGGTGATGAACGGCTGATCGCGCTCGTCGACGTCGGAGGTGATCAGGGTGGCAGCCTCGGCGTCGGTGCGGGCGATCACGACGGTCGGGACGTCGGCGACGTCCGCGGCCAGGCGCGCGGAGGTCAGCGTGCGGATGTGCTGCTGGGTCGGGATCAGCACCTTGCCACCGAGGTGGCCGCACTTCTTCTCCGAGGCCAGCTGGTCCTCCCAGTGCGAGCCCGCGACACCGGCGGCGATCATCGCCTTCTGCAGTTCGTACACGTTCAATGCGCCACCGAAGCCGGCCTCGCCGTCGGCGACGATCGGCACCAGCCAGTTCTCGACCGAGGTGTCGCCCTCGACCTTGGCGATCTCGTCGGCACGAAGCAGCGCGTTGTTGATGCGGCGGACCACCTGCGGCACCGAGTTGGCCGGGTACAGGCTCTGGTCGGGGTAGGTGTGGCCGGACAGGTTGGCATCGCCGGCGACCTGCCACCCGGACAGGTAGATGGCCTTCAGGCCGGCGCGGACCTGCTGGACGGCCATATTGCCGGTCAGCGCGCCGAGCGCGTTGACGAACTCCATGTCGTGCAGCTGGTTCCACAGGATCTCGGCGCCACGGCGGGCCAGGGTCGACTCCTCGACGACGCTGCCCTGCAGCGCGACGACGTCCTCGGCGGAGTACTCACGGGTGACGTTCTTCCAGCGGGGATTGGTGTCCCAGTCGCGCTGGATTTCCTCTGCGCTCTTCGGCTTGCCCACGGTTGACATGGCGCTCCTTCGATCTGTTCACTATCGCTGCGGCGCCGCCGGAGTACCCGACTTGTTAACGCCCAAACGGTTCAGCGGATTCGCTACTACGAGGATGCCTTACTCCATTAGCGCAGGTCCAGCCGTTTCGAGTGCCAACTTTCGCCAACCGCCTCACCGGATTAGCAAATGTTGCGAAGATCGCCCTGCGCTTGACCGGTTCAGAAGTTACCGACCAGTAGCCCATATGCGCAGGTCAGTACGCTCGTACTGTTAAGCGGACGATGATCAGAGATTGAAGATCGATGCGACCGCTTTGGCCTCGTCGCCGACGGCATATGTGAGCGTTGTAACAGTGCGATCCGCCAGTTCCGGACCGAATTTGTCCGTCGAACCCGCCGGATGGGTGTGACTGAGGATCTCCATCTTGTCGCCCAGCGCGACCGCGGCGTCGTGTTCGATCGTCGCGCGCAGCGGATAGCGCGCCAACTCCGGGTGATGGTGCAGATAGTCCTCGATCACCGACCAGTACACCGAGTTGTTCATGTGATCAAAGATGTCGATGTCGCTGGCCCGGACCGGGAACTCGCGGATCTCGTCGGCATCCTCGCGGCTGCCCGGCGACAGGTACGCCTTCCACCGCAGCCGGTCGACGTCGGTGGTGC
Organism: Mycolicibacterium komanii; assembly: GCF_001050035.1. The sequence continues at coordinate 176,984 of NZ_CVTA01000011.1, read as the reverse complement.
GCCGCAGTCCCTCGAGGAAGTCGTCGGAGATGCGCGCCGGGCCCTGAGTCTCACGGTTGATGTTGATCCAGAACGCCTCGGACTCGATGAGACCGCCCTTGCGCCCGTCGATGCGCACCCGCATCTCGCACCATCGGTTCGACGTGCCCGAACACCAGCGACGAAGCCGCAGGATGTCCTGGAACTCGATCGGGCGGATCATGTCGATCATCGTGCGACGCACGATCCACAGCGGATGGGTCTCCTGAAAGCCCAGTTCCCGCAGCTGGTCCGAGCCGATGTCCTGGATGTGACGCGTCGCGGCGTCGAACTTCAGCCGGCCTTCGCGGTCCACGTCGGCGACCCGCAGCGGCCACTCGATATCGAAGACGTCGGGGTGCGGATCAGGGACGGGCATCATTGTCTTTGCCAGCCCCTGCCCGGGGCTTGCTCCCGATCCCTGCTTGGTGCTCACGACCGCCGATCCTGCCACAACGGCCGATCTGCCAACAATGCGAAGGCACTCTTCGCAGCGTTGCTACCCTGAATGACGTGGCGAAAACCTTTGTCGGATCGCGGGTTCGGCAACTGCGCAATGAGCGCGGATTCAGCCAAGCGGCGCTCGCGCAGATGCTGGACATCTCGCCGAGCTACCTCAACCAGATCGAGCACGACGTGCGACCCCTGACCGTCGCGGTCCTGCTGCGCATCACGGAGGTGTTCGGCGTCGACGCGACGTTCTTCGCCTCCGAAGACGACACCCGGCTGGTCGCCGAGCTGCGCGAGGTCACGCTCGACCGAGACCTCGACATCGACGTCGACCTCGCGGAGATCGCCGACATGGTCGCCGCGCACCCCACCCTCGCCCGGGCGATGGTCAACCTGCACCGCCGCTACCAGCTGACCACCACCCAACTGGCGGCGGCCACCGAAGACAGGTTCGCCGCGGGCGGCGGTGGCTTCAGCTCGGGGTCGGGCGCGATCACCATGCCGCACGAGGAGGTGCGCGACTACTTCTACGAACGGCAGAACTATCTGCACGAACTCGACACCGCCGCCGAGGACCTCACCACCCGGATGCGGATGCAGCGCTCGGAGTTGGCGCGCCAGCTGTCGGACCGGCTGACGATGGTCCACGGCGTCCGCATCATCCAGCGCATGGACCTCGGTGAGTCGGTGCTGCACCGCTATGACCCCGCGACGAAAACGCTGGAGCTCAACAACCATCTCTCGTCGGGGCAGACCGTGTTCAAGATGGCCGCGGAGTTGGCGTACCTGGAATTCGGCGGCCTCATCGACAAGCTCGTCGACGAGGGCAAGTTCACCAGCGACGAGTCGACACGGTTGGCGCGGATGGGGTTGGCCAACTACTTCGCCGCTGCAATGGTGTTGCCCTACACGCAGTTTCACGATGTCGCGGAGAACTTCCGCTACGACGTCGAACGGCTCTCAGCGTTCTACTCCGTCAGCTACGAGACGATCGCCCACCGCCTCTCGACCCTGCAGCGGCCGTCCATGCGCGGCGTGCCGCTGTCCTTCGTTCGCGTCGACCGCGCAGGCAACATGTCGAAACGCCAGTCCGCCACCGGTTTCCACTTCTCATCCAGCGGCGGCACCTGCCCGCTGTGGAACGTCTACGAGACGTTCGCCAACCCCGGCAAGATCCTGGTCCAGGTCGCCCAGATGCCCGACGGGCGCAACTACCTGTGGGTCGCGCGCACCGTGGAGCGGCGCGCACAGCGCTACGGCCAGCCGGGTAAGACGTTCGCGATCGGCTTGGGCTGCGAACTGCGCCACGCGCACCGACTGGTGTATTCGGAGGGGCTCGACCTGTCCGGCGAGGTGGCGACGCCGATCGGCGCGGGTTGTCGGGTCTGCGAGCGGGACAACTGCCCGCAACGCGCATTCCCGGCGCTGGGCCGTGCGCTCGACATCGACGAGCACCGCAGCACCGTCTCGCCCTATCTGGTGCGTCAGTCCTAGACACGTAGACTCGCTGTGATGAGCGCACCCGAGTCGGCCCGCATCGCGCCCGGAGGATTCAAGGAACTCGGCCCGCTGAACTGGGCCATCGCGAAACTCGGTGCGCGCACCATCCGGGCGCCGCGGTTCAGCCTGTTCAATGTGCTTGGCCAACACCGGCTTCTGTTCCTGGCGTGGCTGCCGTACAGCGGGGTACTGCTCGGCATTCTGAGCAAGCTCTCGGTGCAGGACGCCGAGACCGTCATCCTGCGCGTCGGGCACCTGCGCGACTGCGAGTACGAACTCCAGCAACACCGCCGCCTGGCGCGCACCCGTGGAATCGGCCCGGACGTCCAGAAGAAGATCTTCGAGGGGCCCGACGCCGAAGGCCTGACCGACCGTCAGCGCGCGCTGATCACCGCCACCGACGAGTTCGTCGTGACCCGAGGCGTGTCCTCCGAGACGTGGGCGGTGCTGGCCAGGCACCTGACCAAGCCACAGCTGATCGAGTTCTGCATGCTGGCCGCCCAGTACGACGGGCTGGCCGCGACGATCACCACTTTGAAAGTGCCGCTGGACTTCCCGGACTAGAGGTACGTGATCCCCAGCACGATCAGCGACAGCAGCACCGGGGAAACCGGCAGCGCCAACAGGAACGCCGCCCACACTTCGCTCTTGCGCTGATAGCAGCGCCACCCCAGCCAGCCGACCGCTCCGCCCACGACAAACGACACCACGGCCACGACGAGCACCCAGGTGCTGACGTTCGACGTCGACGTGGCATAGGAGATCCCGGCCAGCCAGAGGATGTGGCCGACCACCAATCCCCCGATGCCGGCGACCCAAAGGGCCCGCGCCGTGCCGGATGTCTGAGTCACGTTCGCCGTGTTGGTTCTCTGGAGCACGTCAGAAGTTGATCATGTGTCCGAGCAGACCGTGGAAGCACTCCTGCAGGGCCTCGGACATGGTCGGGTGCGTGTGCACGTTGCGGGCCAATTCGGTCGCGGTGAGGTCCCACTTCTGCGCCAGCGTCAACTCCGGCAGCAGCTCGGACACGTCGTGGCCGATCAGGTGGCCGCCGATCAACTCGCCGTACTTGCCGTCGGCGATCAGCTTGACGAAGCCGCTCGGGTCACCGGCGCCGTGCGCCTTGGCGTTGGCCGTGAACGGGAATTTCGCCACCTTGATGTCGTAGCCCTCCTCGCGGGCCTGCTCCTCGGTGAGCCCGAAGCTGGCGACCTGCGGCTGGCAGAACGTCGCGCGCGGCAGCATGCGGTAGTCCCCGAGCGGCAAAGTCTCTGCGCCCGCGATGGTTTCGGCGGCGATGACGCCCTGCGCCTCGGCCACGTGCGCCAACTGCAGCTTGCCCGTCACGTCACCGATCGCGTAGATGTGCGGGACGCTGGTGCGCATGTAGTCGTCGATGCCGATCGCCTTGCGTTCGGTGATATCGACGCCGGTGTTCTCGAGCCCGAAGCCTTCGATGTTCGGAGCGAATCCGATTGCCTGCAGCACCTTTTCGGCCTTGAGGTCCTGCGACTTGCCGTCCTTGCTGACGGTCACGGTGACCTCGCCACCGCCGTCATCGATCGACTCGACCTTGGTACCGGTCAGCACCTTGACACCGAGCTTCTTGAACTGCTTCTCGATCTCCTTGGAAACCTCGGCGTCCTCGTTGGGCAGCGCGCGGGGCAGGAACTCGACGATCGTGACGTCGACGCCGTAGTTCTTCAGCACGTAGCCGAACTCCATGCCGATGGCGCCCGCGCCCGCGATGACGACCGACGACGGCAGCTCGCGCGTCATGATGAGTTCTTCGTAGGTGACCACGTTTTCCGACAGCGACGTGCCGGGCACCAGTCGGGTGCTGCTGCCGGTGGCGATGATGATGTTGTCGAACTCGACCGACTCGGTGCCGCCCTCATTGAGGTCCACCTCGAGGGTGTGTTCGTCCTTGAACTTCCCGTACCCGTGGATCTCGGTGATCTTGTTCTTCTTCATCAGATAGTGCACACCGGCGACCCGGCCCTCGGCGACCTTGCGGCTGCGGTCGAACGCGACGCCGTAATCGAACGTCGCCTCACCGCTGATGCCGAACTGCTTGGCCTCTTTGGTGAAGATGTGCGCCAGTTCCGCGTTGCGCAGTAACGCCTTCGACGGGATGCACCCGACGTTGAGGCAGACACCGCCCCAGTACTTGGGTTCGACGATTGCGGTGTTCAGTCCGAGCTGCGCGGCACGGATGGCCGCGACGTATCCGCCGGGGCCTGCTCCGAGTACGACGACGTCATAGTGGGTCACTCCCCCACCCTAGTAAGGAAGCACTCCCGCGAAACACCGACTTGCCCATTCGCAGTAGTAGAGACCGTGCAGCACCGCCGCCCCCGCGACGGCCGCCAGAGGCGTCGACAGCAGCGCGATCGACAGCGCCGACACCAGCGGGCGATCGATCACCATGGCGAGGAGCAGGCCGGCGACCGTCGTCGTGACGAGGAAGACCAGCACGACGAACACCGACGCCGTCTTGTCGATCGAGTGGTACCACCAGTGGTACAGCGCCCATCCGGCCACCGCGGACAACGCCCAGACCGCGGCGACGACGAGGACGAACTTCCAGCGCTTGAGGTACTGGTAGTTGCCGGGGACGACGACGGGCTGCGCGGGCACGACCACCGGCTCGGACGGGCGCTCCGCGACCGCCGTCGTTCCGAATGCCTGGAACTCACCGGTGGTGAACGTCGGCGTGTAGGGCTCCGTCGGATCGCCGGTCAGCGTCTCGGTCGTCTCAGTCACCGTGCACCGCCTGAATCGCCACCAGCACCCCGAACCAGCCGGGCGCGATCGCGAGGAGGAACGCGCCGGCCGTCGTCACCCAGCGCCGCGCCGACGTCAAGATCGCCAACAGGCCCAGCGTGCCGGGCACGCCGACGACGAGCGCGACCACGACGTCGGGCCGGATCGGGGTATCGATCACCAGGGTCGCGGCGATCCCGAGGACCAGGCCCACCGCCGTACCGACCAGCAATGCGCTGGTCAGCACCCATGCACGCGGAAGCGGTATCACGTTTCGAAGGCTACGGGGGCGGCTTGCGGTGCCCCCGTCATCCGCTCGGCGCGTCAGGTATCGGACATGCATCGATTGCATTACCGACGATGTGCGTGTCCGACGACGGCGGGCGGACACCCCTGGCGAAGTCCGCCCCGGTCACGACGGGCGTGCTGGCCAACAAGCGGTTCTCGGCCTCGGAGAACGCGCGGCCGCGGCTCAGGAATCGGAGCCCCTCGGGCGCCTCCACGCTGAAGCCGCCGCCGCGTCCCGGCACGACGTCGATCACCAGCTGCGTGTGTTTCCACGCGTCGAACTGCGGCCCGGAGATCCACACCGGCACCCCGTCGGATTGGACAGCCGGTCCCACGTCGAGGAGGGCGAGCAGCACGTCGCGGTCGCCGACGATGAAATCGCCGTCGGGGTAACACATCGGTGACGACCCGTCGCAGCAGCCGCCGGACTGGTGGAACATCAGCGCGCCGTGCTTGTCCTGCAGGCGTGCCAGTAGATCGGCCGCGGCCTGGGTGATCAACGCCCTCTTCGGTGCCTCTTCTTGCGCCGAACGTGGGTTACCCGCACGCGAAAGCGCGTTCTGGCGTGCGGGTAACCCACGTTCGCGCGGATGGGGCGGGTGGGGCGGCGGGGAGGGCGACACCGTCAGAAGAAGCCTTGGGCCTTGTTGCTGTAGCTCACCAGCAGGTTCTTGGTCTGCTGATAGTGGTCGAGCATCATGCGGTGGTTCTCGCGCCCGATGCCGGACTGCTTATAGCCGCCGAACGCCGCGTGTGCGGGATAGGCGTGATAGCAGTTCGTCCACACCCGGCCCGCCTTGATGTCACGCCCGGCGCGGTAGGCGGTGTTGCCGTCGCGGCTCCACACGCCCGCACCCAACCCGTACAGCGTGTCGTTGGCGATGGCGATCGCGTCGTCGTAATCGGTGAACGACGTCACCGCGACGACGGGCCCGAAGATCTCCTCCTGGAAGATCCGCATCTTGTTGTTGCCCTCGAAGATCGTCGGCTGGACGTAGTAGCCGCCGGACAGGTCGCCACCCAGTTCGGCGCGCTCACCGCCGGTGACGACGCGCGCACCCTCGTCCTTGCCGATCGCGATGTAGGACAACACCTTTTCGAGCTGATCATTGGAGGCCTGCGACCCGATCATCGTCTCGGTGTCCAGCGGATCGCCCTGCCGCACCGCCTTCGTGCGGATCGCGGCCAGTTCCAGGAACTCGTCGTAGATGTCGGCCTGGATCAGGCTGCGCGACGGGCACGTGCACACCTCGCCCTGGTTGAGGGCGAACATCGTGAACCCCTCGAGCGCCTTGTCCTGATAGTCGTCGCCCTGGGCCATCACGTCGGAGAAGAAGATGTTCGGGCTCTTGCCGCCGAGTTCCAGCGTGACGGGGATCAGGTTCTGCGACGCGTACTGCATGATCAGCCGGCCTGTCGTGGTCTCCCCGGTGAACGCGATCTTGGCGATCCGGTTGCTCGACGCCAGCGGCTTGCCCGCCTCGAAGCCGAATCCGTTGACCACGTTCAGGACTCCCGGAGGCAGGAGATCTCCGATGAGCGACATCAGATACAGGATCGACGCCGGCGTCTGCTCGGCCGGTTTGAGCACGACGGCGTTACCGGCGGCCAACGCGGGGGCCAGCTTCCACGTCGCCATCAGGATCGGGAAGTTCCACGGGATGATCTGCCCGACGACGCCGAGCGGTTCGTGGAAGTGGTCGGCGACGGTGTCGTCGTCGATCTGCGACAGCGAGCCTTCCTGCGCGCGGATCGCCCCGGCGAAGTAGCGGAAGTGGTCGACGGCCAGGGGCAGGTCGGCGTTGAGCGTCTCGCGGATGGGCTTGCCGTTGTCCCACGACTCGGCGAGCGCCAGGGATTCGAGGTTCTCCTCGATGCGGTCGGCGATCCTGTTGAGGATGACCGCGCGCTCGCCGGCGGCCGTCTTGCCCCACGCCGGGGCCGCACCGTGCGCGGCGTCGAGCGCAGCCTCGATGTCAGTCTCGTTGGACCGCGGCACCTCGCAGAACGCCTGACCCGTCACCGGTGTCGGGTTCTCGAAGTACTCGCCCGAGGCCGGCGGCACCCACTCCCCGCCGATGAAATTGCCGTAGCGCGACTCGTACGACATCAGTGCGTCCGCAGCGCCGGGACGGGCGTAGACAGTCATCGTTGACCTCCCTCGAACGGTGTAACCGAGCTCACACTACGCCCAGCCGCCACAATGGTTCCCGTGAGTTCCGACGAGTGCATGCGCGAAGAGAAGACCGGCCAGGACCCGTATCTGTGGCTGGAGGACATCACCGGCGACGAGGCGCTCGACTGGGTGCGCAAGCACAACGACCCGACGATCGCCCGCTTCGGCGGTGAGCGGTTCGAGCAGATGCGCAACGAGGCGCTCGAGGTGCTCGACACCGACGCCCGCATCCCGTACGTGCGGCGGCGGGGCGAGTTTCTGTACAACTTCTGGCGCGATGCGGACCACCCCCGCGGCCTGTGGCGGCGTACGACCCTGGACAGCTACCGCACCGAGCAGCCGGAGTGGGACGTGCTGATCGACGTCGACGCGATCGCCGCCGAAGACGGCGAGAACTGGGTGTGGGCGGGCGCCGAAGTTCTCGAGCCGGACTTCTCTCTCGCGCTGATCGAATTGTCCCGCGGCGGTGCCGACGCCACCGTTGTCCGTGAATTCGATTTGGCCACACGGCAGTTCGTCGCCGGTGGGTTTGCGCTGCCGGAGGCCAAGTCGAGCGTCACCTGGCAGGACCGCGACACCGTGCTGGTCGGGACCGATTTCGGGCCGGGTTCGTTGACCGGCAGCGGCTATCCACGCATCGTGAAGCGCTGGGAGCGCGGTCGCCCGCTGGCCGATGCGTCGACGCTGTTCGAGGGCGAGGCCGCCGACGTCAGTGTGGGATGCGGCTATGACCCGACGCCGGGGTTCGAGCGGTTACTGATCACGCGGTCGTTCGACTTCTTCAACCGGGAGCGCTACGAGCTGCGTGGTGACTCGCTGATCCGGATCGATGTGCCGACCGACGCCGGGATCTCCGTGCACCGGGAGTGGCTGTTGATCCGGCCGCGCACCGACTGGACGGTGGGATCGACGACGTATCGCGCCGGTTCGCTGCTGGCGGCGAACTACGCCGATTTTCTCGACGGCGCACGGGATCTGGCTGTGGTCTTCGAGCCGGACGAGCACTCCAGCCTGGAAGACTACGCCTGGACGCGCGACCGGTTGATCCTCGTCACGCTCGTCGACGTGATCAGCCATGTGCAGATAGCGACGCCAGGGACCTGGCAGCGGGCCGACATACCCGGCATACCACCGAACACCAACACCGTGCTGGTCGACGCCGACGAGTACGGAGACGAGATCTTCCTCGACTCGAGCGGTTTCGACACCCCGTCCCGGCTGTTGTGGGGGGTGGCCGGCGACGCCGTCACCGAGGTCAAGCGCGCGCCGTCGTTCTTCGACGCCGCCGACCTGCGGGTGGATCAGCATTTCGCCGCCTCTGACGACGGCACCATGATCCCGTATTTCGTTGTCGCGCATCGCCACAACCAAACCCCGGGTCCCACGCTCCTGAGTGGGTACGGCGGCTTCGAGGTCGCCAACACACCGAGCTACAGCGGGGTGCTGGGCCGGCTGTGGCTCAGCCGCGGCGGCACCTATGTCCTGGCGAACATCCGCGGCGGCGGCGAATACGGACCGAAGTGGCACACGCAGGCGATGCGGGAGAACCGGCATCTCGTCTACGAGGACTTCGCCGCCGTTGCACGCGATCTCGCGGCCCGTGGCATCACCACCGTCGAGCAACTCGGCGCCCAGGGCGGCAGCAACGGCGGCCTGCTGATGGGTGTGATGCTGACGCGATACCCCGAGCTGTTCGGCGCGCTGGTGTGCAGCGTGCCGCTGCTCGACATGCGCCGATACCATCTTCTGCTGGCGGGCGCCTCGTGGATGGCCGAGTACGGCGACCCCGACGAGCCGGGCGATTGGGAGTTCATCTCGAAATATTCGCCGTATCAGAATATTTCGGCTGACCGCCGGTATCCGCCGGTGCTGATCACCACGTCGACGCGGGATGACCGCGTCCATCCGGGGCACGCGCGCAAGATGACCGCGGCACTGGAGAGCGCGGGCCACCCGGTGCACTACTACGAGAACATCGAGGGTGGCCATGCCGGCGCGGCCGACAACGCGCAGACCGCATTTCGCTCGGCGTTGATCTACGAGTTCCTGTGGTCGGTGCTCAGCTGAACAACTGGTCGCCGAGGAACCGGTCGGGTCCGGTGACGCCGGGCAGCATGAAGAAGAAGCCGCCGCCGACGGGCAGGATGTACTCCTCGAGCGGTTCGCCTTTGAGTCGGCGCTGCACGGTCAGGAAGCCCTTCTCCAGGCTGCGCTGATAAGCGATGAACGCCAGGCCCTGGTCCAGTCGACCCGCGCCGTCGAATCCTCGGGAGTAGTTGAAGCCACGGCGCAGGATCCGGTTGTCCTCCGTCTCGGGCGTCCGCGGGTTCGCCAACCGGATGTGGGCGGTGAGCGGAATTCGCTTGCCGTCCGGGTCTTCTGGATAGTCGGGATCGGTGAACTCACCGGTCAACCCGAGGGGCGCACCACTGACCTTACTGCGCCCGATCAGCGCCTCCTGCTCGGCGAGCTGGGTGCGGTCCCAGAACTCGACGAACATGCGGATGATGCGGATCGCCTGATACGAGCCGCCGACCGCCCACTCGGGTTCGCCGTCCTGCGGGCCGACCCAGACGTGGCGGTCCATGACGGCGCCGTCGTCGACATCGAGGTTGGCGGTCCCATCCTTGAAACCCAACAGGTTTCGCGGGGTTGCGGCTTCGGATGCCTGGCCGGCGCCGATGCCGCGCGCGTAGCCGTCGACCATCCACCGCAACACCAGATCGCTGCGCGTGCGGCGCATCAGCTGACGCAGCGCGAAGACGACCGTGTCGTTGTGACCCGCCTCGATGACGATCGACAGATCACCGTGCGACAGTTTGGGATCCAAGCGGTCATTGGCCAGGAACGGCATGGTGACCAGTTCCTTGGGCTTGCGATCGGCCAGCCCGAAACGGTGGTCGAACAGCGACGCTCCCACACCCACGACGACGGACAGATTGTCCGCGGGCGGTTGTTCACCGAGAATGCCAGAGTCGACCGGCGGATACTCCGGATCGCGCACCTCAGGCGGCTTACCCGCCATCAACCCGCGGATCTCTTCGGTGAGCTCCTTCAGGGCGCGCTCGAGGCCGTCGCGATCCTTTGACAGGACGTTGAACGAAGCGATGAGGCCTTGTTCGGGGATGGGCAGCGCGGTGATGCCGGTCTGATGCGGACCCTCGAACGGGACGAACGTCCCGGTCGAGGCGGACGAACCGGATTCCTCCTTCGAGCACCCGACGAGGGCCGCACCGGCCCCCACCGCGGCACCCGTGCCCAACGCGCCTGTGATGAAGCCCCGGCGCGACAGACCCGAGCGGCCTTGTTTCACTTCAGTTTCAGCACTCCCGACACCTGCGACAGGTTCTCCGACAGTCCGGCGAGTTCGGCCTTGAGCTTGTCGATGACATCCGGTGTCACGGTGACCTCGGGGCAACGCGGCGACGGGTAGGGGTCGTTCTCGGTGCAGAACAGGACCCAGCCGTCACCTCGGCGCAGCGGCCGCATCGTGTCGAACACGGAGTTGAGCCCCGCGTCGATCTTGCCCAACAGCGCCGGATCGGCTTGCACCAGAGCGGGATTCAGCTTGCCGACGGCGTCGCGTGCACCCTGCAGGTTCGCGTCGAAGTCCCACAGGTCGGTCTTGGAGTAGCGGTCCTCTTCGCCGGTGATCTTGCCTTCGGAGACCTCTTCGATCAGTTCGGCCGCACCGTTGGACACGTCGATGGGCTTCACCTCGACCGACGGGAACTGCGCCTTGAGGTCGGCGACGTCCTTGTCGAGCTGGTCGGCGAACGGCGCCCCACCCTCGGTGGTGTTCTTCTCGAACAGCAGGTACTCCAGGCGGTGCCAGCCGGTGAACTTCGGGTCGTCGACGCCTGCGAAGTCGTCGACGCGGGCGTCGATCTTGCCGTCGATCTCTTCCACCAGGCCGGCGATCGGCTCGATGCGCTCCCACGGCTGGCGCGACGGCGCGAACGCGTCCTGGGCGGCCTTCAGGTCGCCCGCGCGAACCGCGTCGGTGAGGACCTTGACCGCGCGCTGGAGTTCGTCGATGTTGCTCTGCGCGTACGCCTTGTAGTCGGCTGCCGCCTTGTCCAGGACCGCGGGATCGACCGCGGGTGCGGCGCTGGTGGTCTCGGCCGACGTTCCGCTGGCGGACGTCGTCTCGCTGCCGGAGGACGAGCTGTCGTTCGAGCATCCGGACAGGAGCAGGCCGGCGACGGCGATGGGAGTCGCCCAGGCAAGATAACGGTTCATTCGCACCTCGTAGTTAGGAGAGGCAAAACATAGCATTCCTGGCTGGTCAGAGGATAGGCACGCCTAATTTGGCGGTCTGGCCCGGGGGGTTCCGGACCCGGCCGCGGCGACGTCGCGGACGGACTCGCCGGCGCACTTCCAACGTCGACTGGTTCAACATCATCGGCAACGGGCGCTCCGTTCTCTGCCAAACTTCACCCATGTCGACGACTGCGCAGTTCGAGACCTTGCTCTACGCCGCGAAGCCACCCATCGCCACCATCACACTGAACCGGCCCGATCACCTCAACACGATCGTCCCGCCGATGCCGGACGAGATCGAGAAGGCGATCGGCCTGGCCGAACGCGACCCCGCGATCAAGGTGATCGTGCTGCGCGGCGCCGGACGGGCCTTCTCCGGCGGCTACGACTTCGGCGGCGGTTTCACACACTGGGGTGAGGCGATGAACACCGACGGCCGCTGGGATCCGGGCAAGGACTTCGCGATGGTCAGTGCCCGCGAAACCGGACCCACGCAGAAGTTCATGGCGATCTGGCGAGCATCCAAGCCGGTGATCGCTCAGGTGCACGGGTGGTGTGTGGGCGGCGCGAGCGACTACGCGTTGTGCGCCGACATCGTGATCGCCAGCGAGGATGCCGTCATCGGCACGCCCTATGCCCGGATGTGGGGCGCCTATCTCACCGGCATGTGGCTGTACCGGCTGAGTCTCGCGAAGGTCAAGTGGCACTCGCTGACCGGTGAGCCGTTGACCGGAAAGGAAGCCGCCGCAGTCGAACTCATCAACGAGTCCGTGCCGTTCGAGAACCTCGAGGCGCGGGTCAAGGAGGTCGCGCGCAAACTCGCCACCATCCCGCTGTCGCAACTGCAGGCGCAGAAGCTGATCGTCAATCAGGCATACGAGAACATGGGCCTGGCGTCCACCCAGACCCTCGGCGGCATCCTCGACGGGTTGATGCGCAACACCCCCGATGCGCTGTCGTTCATCGAAATCGCTGCGGCACAGGGGGTTCGCGCCGCCGTCGAGCAACGCGACGGGCCGTGGGGCGACTACAGCCAGGCACCGCCGGACAAGCGCCCCGACCCGTCACACGTCATCGAGCCGTGAGCGCTGGTCGAACAGCGCATCGAGGTCGCTGATCGCGCGCAACGAGTCGTTGAGGTGCGTGCACGTGCTGGTGCCGACGAACTCGCCCCGCACGCGGTCGCGAACTTCGACGAGCCTCATCCCCTGCACCCGTTGCGCGCTTCCGATCGCGCCGGGACACTCCTGCCACGGCAGGACGCGGACGTCCGCCCGGATCGACGTGACGGTCCGCGTCGCCACATCCACCGCGCCGGCGAGCGTGTATTCGTGCACGATCGTCTCGACGCCGTCGCCGTCGACGTGGGAGTCGCGGAAATGGGCGTCAAAGCGGGCCGAACCCTCGTCCGGTGGCAGCAGGTCGAGCCGTCGCAACCGCCGCATGCCGTGTGCACGAAGGGGTTCCACGGCGTGCACGCCGTCGACGTCGATCGGCGGAGCATGCGGCCCGTGCACCGAGGGGATGGTGTCGAGGCGTCGCGCGTAGTTCACCAGCGACGCGTCCGGCGCGAAACCCGCACAGATGCCCGCCATGCGGTCGGCGGTACCGGGCGGGAGTTTCTCCTCGGTGCCCGCCACGATCGACGCGTGCTGCAGCGCATAGCCGGAGACCAATGCCGCGCCGACCCAGTCGTCGAGCAGCAGGTGCAGCAGGGTGGATCGCCGGACGTCATCGGGGAGCAGTTCGCCGACAGCGGAGCGGAATCCGGGTCCCACGCGTTTGCCGATCAGTCGACCCAACCGCTCGTCGTCCGGAACGGACGCGATCTCGGCGATCACCCGGTCGGCCAGATGAGCGCGCACGGCGATCTCGCCGAGGACGTCCACCCCGCCCTCCCGCACGACGATGTCGCGCGCCCGCAGGTCGACATCGGAGTCGCCGCCGTCGGGATGGGTGTCGATGGTGCTGGTGCGCCGCAGCGCGCCTGCCACCAACGGCGGCCACTCCTCGACGGGCCGCTGCGGGCCCACGATGTCGCTGACGAACGGCATGGATCGACGGTAGCAATACGGAGGTGAGCTAAGCGTCGCGTCGGCGTAACCCGCCCAGCACCGCGACCAGCACGCCGAACACCACGAGCACCCCGCCGGCGGCCAGCGTGAGGTTCAGCCAGTGGTGCATGCTGCCCTCCGCCTGGACCACCATCACGTCGGCGACCTCCCGGATGTCGCCGGAGAGCCGGTTCAGCGCGGTGTTGACGGAGCGGCGAACCACCTCCACGCCGGCCCATCCGGCCGCACCGACCAGGAGCGCCGAAACACCGAGGGCGGCAAGAGCTCTGCCCCGGCTACGGGCCGCCAGCAGTGTCAGCAACGCGAACACGCCGGTGAGGATGGTCGAGCCGATGCTGATCCACGGCCCCCACGTCGACGCCCACCTCAGCTGACCGGGCCGCCAGTCCTCCGAGATCGTGATGGGGATCGGGAGAGATTCAACGGGCGCGACACCGAAATTCCCCAGCGTGTTCCGGAACGACTCGTCGGCGAGCATCGGCCCGAGGTCGAGCATCCACTGGTCGGTGCCCTCGACACGCTGCGCCGCGCCGGTGAACATCCAGCGATGCCCGACCTTGGTGGCCAGCGCGAACTGCCCGGGGAACGTCGGGTTGGCGGTGTAGGCCGAGGCCGTGCCGATGATCAGCTCGTATTCGACGTCGTATCCGGTGTCGTCCATCGCCGTCGACACTTCGGTGGCGAGGATCCGCGCCATCGCGTGCTGCAGTTGCGGCTCCTTGGCCGCCGATTCCGCCAACGCCGCGAATCCGCCGTCGTCGACCACATTGCGCTGCGCCCACATGGTCGGGACGGCGACGGCCAGCAGCGCCGTGGTGATGAGCCACAGGAACACGGTCGTCACCAACCGCACGCGACCCTCCCCTCACCGAAAGTACGGTTCCGGACACGAAACCCGAGTAGACGCGTCAAGAACCGTACCCTCGCGGTGAGCGGGTCGGGTGTCGGCTACTTGGCGGCTCGCTTCGGGGTGATGAGCGCCAGCTTCGTCATCATCGTGTTCATCCGCTTCAGCGCCTTGTGCGAGTTGTTGTAGTAGTTGCCGCCTGCGCCGACGTTGGTGCGCGGCGCGACCACGGCCTCCTGGCGGCAGTACTTGCGCAAACCCTCGGCCCCACCGAATCGCGCACCGAGGCCCGACGTCTTCCAGCCGCCCATCGGAGCGGTCGTGCACATCAGGTTCGAGATCACGTCGTTGACGTTGACTGCACCGCAATCCAGTTCGACCGCAACGTCTTTGGCTCGCTCGATGTCCTTGGAGAACACCGCCGCGCTCAAACCGTACGGGCTGTCGTTGGCCAACCGGATCGCCTCGTCCACGCTGGAGACCTTCATGATCGGCAGCGTCGGGCCGAACGTCTCCTCCGTCATACAGAGCATCGAATGGTCGACGTCGACGAGCACCGTGGGCGGGTAGAAGCTGCCCTCACCCTCGGGCCGCTTACCGCCGGTCAGTGCCCGCGCACCCTTGGCGAGCGCGTCGTCGACATGCCGCGCGGTGACGGCGACCTGCGACTCGTCGATCATCGACCCGAAGTCGTAACCGTCGCCGGCGCCCATCTTCAGCTTCTCGACATCACGCACCACCGCCGCGACGAACTGGTCGTACACCGATTCGAGGACGTACACCCGCTCCACCGACACACACGTCTGCCCGGCGTTGAAGAACGCGCCCCACACCGCGGCGTGCGCCGCGAGGTCGATGTCGGCGTCCTCCAGCACGATCATCGGGTCCTTGCCGCCGAGTTCGAGGCTGACCGGGGTGAGCCGGCGGGCGGCGCGCTCCATCACCTTGGCGCCCGTGGCGCTCGAGCCGGTGAACTGGATGAAGTCGGCGTTGTCGATGATGGCCTCGGAGACCTCGCGGGCGCCTTGCGCCAGCGCCAGCACCTCCGGCGCACCGGACTCCAGCCAGCCGCGCAGCAGCAGTTCGGCGGTCAACGGGGTGCGCTCGGATGGCTTGAGCAGCACCGCGCAACCCGCGGCGAGCGCACCGATGGCGTCCATCAGCGCGTTGGCCACCGGATAGTTCCACGGTGCGATGATCCCGACGACCGGGCGCGGCCGGTAGTGCACCTCGATCTTCTTGATGGACAGGAACGGCAGCGGCGCGGGCCGCTTCTCCGGCGCGAGCGCCTTCTCCATGGTCTTGACGTAGTACGACGCGATCATGATCAGCAGCGGCACTTCCTGCGCCGCGTCGACGGCGGACTTGCCCGTCTCCTTGATCAGCAGCGACTCGATCTCCTCGCGGTGCTCGCCGAGCCATACGGCGTAGCGGGCCAGCACCTTCGCGCGGCCCTTGGCGCCGCGGGCCTCCCACTGCCGCTGCGCCTCGCGCAGGCCGGCCGCGATGCGCGGCACGTCGGCGGGGTCGGTCCAGCGCACGGTGCCCGCGACGGCGCCGGTCGCGGGGTTGCGGATGGTGCTGGTGTCGGGCAGCTCAACGTCGGACGTCGCAGTCATGACCCCATGCTAACCGTCGCGTGTGACGCAGATCGCATTGGGGTTGACAGGTGTCAAGTTTGTCCGGCGGGCCTCTTCAGCAGCCGGTCGAGCGCCTGCAGGCTGTCGGAGATGGGATCACCGGGCAACGGGGTGCCGTGCGAGGCGCCGATCAGCACGCCGACGATCGCGCCCGCGAGCACCCGGCGTTCGAGCGGGTCGGTCGGTGCCCCCGGGCGCTGCGTCAGTGCGTCGGCGATCAGGCCGATCAGGCGGACGTATTCGCCGTAGAGCAGGCCCGACGCCTCGGGTACGGCATACGTCAGCCGCTGGCCGGTGATCGCCTCTTCACGCTGCTCGTCGGTCAGCGAGGCGAACGTCGTCTCGACGGCGTGCCGGTATGCCTCGATGACCGGCATGTCCCCGGGCGCCGCGACGAAGGCCTCGATGATCGGCGGGATGTGGTCGTCGGAAAGCAGCACCGCCTCTTTGGTCGGGAAGTAGCGGGAGAAGGTGCGCGGTGAGACGTCGGCGGCGGCGGAGATCTGTTCGACGGTGGTGGCCTGGTAGCCCTGCTCCTGGATCAGGCGGAACGCCTCGCGCCGGATCGTCGCGCGTGTTCGAAGCTTCTTTCGCTCACGCAAACCGGGAGGCTTGTCGGGCACTGTCATCCACCGATTGTCGCAGAGTGCGAGTTAGCTGGCCCGGCCGACGAATCGTGCCTCCCGTCTCGCCGCGCGACGACGGCGGTGGCGCACACGACCGCCGAGCCGAGCAGGACGCCTCCGACCACGTCGGTGAAGTAGTGGAACGTGACACCCACCCCGAGCATCGCGAGCACCACGGCGACGACGGCGCTCACGACGGCCCACCACGCCGCGCCCGCGGCGAGGACGGCCAGCCCCATCACGATGGTGGTGGCGGTGAGATGTCCGCTCGGATAGGCGAGCCCGCCTCCCTTGTCCCGGTCGAAGACCGGTTTGAGGAACCGCACGATCGTGATCCCGAGCATGGGTGCGACGACGGTCATCAACGCCAGCCACCACCGACGCTGCAGACAGGCGACCACCAACACCACCACCGCGACGGCGAGGAGGACCCGGGGATCGGCGATCACGGTCAGCCGTCGCATCGGGGTGTGTCTGAAGCGCTGAAACCAATCGTCAACCGGCGTCGAGGATTTGCCCACCACCCAGCCGAGCAGCAGCATCGCCACCAACCCGACGGCCGGCCACCACCGGATCACGTGATGCCGCGGACATACGCCGCCTGGCCGAGGTGTTGGGCGCCGTCGTCGAAGATGCTCACCAGACGCATGGCGGCGGTCACCGGCGGATCCCAGTTTTTGTCGATGATGCGGCTCAGCTCGTCGGGGGTGACCGACGCGATGTATGCCAACGTCGCCTTGTGCACGGCGTGCGCGTAACCGGCGAGCAGATCGGCCGGTGCGCGGACGCGGCCCACCTCCTCGGGGCTGTGGCCGTAGCCCATGTCTTCGCGCGGCAGGTCGAGGCCGAATCGGTCGACCCATCCGTCTCGCAACCAGACCTGCTCGGTGCCGGCGAGGCCGGCGAGCTGCACGTCCTGCTGGCGGGCGCTGTGCCAGACCAGCCACGCGATGCTGTTGGCCGTCGAGGTGGGGCGGAAGATCGCCGCCTCGGGGGTCAGCCCGTCGGTGAGGTTCTCCACGTGCTCGATGAGCCGTGTGAACGCGTCACGCAGGATGTCCCGGACCACTGCCGCCTCTGAATCAGCCATGGCCCCGACCGTATACGTCAGCCGGGTGGGCGCGCCCCGTGAAAGACGGCCTCGATGTTGTTGCCGTCCGGATCGCGGACGAAGGCGCCGTAGTACCCGGGGTGATACTCCGGCCAGAGTCGCGGGGCGTGCAGCGATTCCGCGCCGGCCTCGATCGCCGCGTCGTAGAACGCCTTGACCGCGGCTTCGTCGGCGGCCTGGAACGCGAAGTGCACCTCGCGGTTGGGGCCCTTCGCGTCGCCGGCGTTCATATCCGCGATCCAGAAGTCGGGTTTGCCGTCCCGGCCGTAGCCGATGGCGACCTGAAAGTCGAGTTGGCGGGTGTAACCGAGCATGCCCAGGACCTGGTCGTAGAACGCCGTCGATCTCTGAAAGTCCGCACAGTTGATTCCGAAGTGATCGATCACGGGCACATCGTAGATTCGACGTATGACATACGAACTCGTCATCAGGGGCGGCACCATCGTCGACGGTCTCGGGGGTGAGCCGTTCGTCGGCGATGTCGCGGTCTCCGACGGCGTCATCACCAGGGTCGGCAAGGTCGACGAACCCGGCACGCGGGAGATCGACGCGACGGGACTCCTCGTCACCCCGGGGTTCGTGGATCTGCACACCCACTATGACGGCCAGGCGATCTGGTCGGACCGCCTGACCCCGTCGTCGGCGCACGGCGTGACCACCGTCGTGATGGGCAACTGCGGGGTGGGTTTTGCGCCGTGCCGGCCGGAGGACCACGACGTGCTGGTCGACGTGATGGCCGGGGTGGAGGACATCCCGGGGGTGGTCATGGTCGACGGGCTGCCGTGGCACTGGGAGACGTTCCCGGAATTCCTCGACGCGCTCGAAGCGGGACGGCGGGACATCGACGTGGCGGCGCTGCTGCCGCACTCGCCGCTGCGGGTGTACGTGATGGGGCGGCGCGGTGTCGACCGCGAACCGGCCACCGCCGAGGACCTGGCGATGATGCGCAAGCTCGCCGCGGAGGCGGTGCAGGCGGGCGCCCTCGGCTTCGCATCGTCGCGGTTCACCCTGCACAAGACCGAGAGCGGCCTGCCGATTCCGAGTTACGACGCCGACCGCGCCGAGATCGAGGCGATCGCCCGTGGTGTCGACGATGCCGGCGGCGGCCTGATCCAGTTCGTGCCCGACCTGGTGGCCGGCGACTACGAGCCCGTGCTGCGAACGGTGTTCGAGGTCGCGGCCGATGTGGGCCTGCCCGTGACGTTCACGTTGGCGATCGGCAACGCCGGCGACCCGTTCTTCGTCGACGCGCTGACGATGGTCGAGAAGGCCAACATCGACGGCGGCGACATCACCGCGCAGATCTTCCCGCGGCCCATCGGGCTGGTGCTGGGCCTCGAACTGTCGGGCAACCCGTTCGTGATGTACCCCAGCTATCAGGAGCTCGCGTCGCTGCCGCTGGCCGAACGCGTCGCCGAGATGCGCAAACCCGAAGTGCGCGAACGGATTCTGGCCGACCAACCGGCGGGCGAGGGACATCCGCTGATGTTCGCGGCGCAGGCGTTCG
Organism: Mycolicibacterium komanii; assembly: GCF_001050035.1. Next base: position 157,717 of record NZ_CVTA01000011.1, on the reverse strand, counting down.
AGTGGATGTTCCCGCTCGGCGACCCGCCGAACTACGAGCCGCCGCGCTCGGAGAGCATCGCGAGCCGGGCCCGGGCCCGCGGCGTCAGCCCGCTCGAAGAGGCCTATGACCGGCTGCTCGACGACGACGGCCACGCCATCCTGTTGGTGACGCTGGCCAACTTCCGCGACGGCAGCCTCGACACGGTCGCGGACCTGATCCGTCGCGAGGACGTCGTGCTGGGTCTCGGTGACGGTGGGGCGCATTACGGAATGATCTGCGACGCAAGCTTTCCCACGTACATGCTGACGCACTGGTCGCGCGACCGCGCGTCGGGTCGGCTCTCGGTGCCCGAGGCGGTGCGCGAGCTGACGTCGGTGCCCGCCCGGGTGGCCGGCCTGGCCGACCGCGGGCGCATCGCCGTCGGCTACAAGGCCGACCTCAACGTCATCGACCACGATGCGATGCGCCTGCACCGACCGGTGATCACCTACGACCTCCCCGCGGGCGGCCGCCGCCTGGACCAGAGCGCCGAGGGATACGTCGCTACCGTCGTATCCGGCGAGATCATCGCCCAGAACGGCACACCGACCGCCGCGCGTCCCGGCAAGCTGATCCGCGGGCGTCGACCGGCGCCCACTGCATGAGTCGGGTTGCGCCGCTTGCTCCCCCGTGGAGCGAGGACGATGCCGCGGGCATCAACGCGTGGGGGCATCCCGACCGCAACTATGAGCCGCTGATGCTGGTGCGTTGCCTGCAACGACACCCGAATCTCGCTGCGCGGCTTCGCAAGATGGGCGAGTCGCTCTACGTCGACACCAAGCTGCCACCGCGGCTGCGCACGATCGCGATTTTGCGGATCTGCGCGTTGTTGCGGTGTGAATACGAATGGGGCGGCCAGGCGGCGTTCTGGGGACCCATCGCCGGTGTGAGCGAACGCGAGTGCGATGCACTGGTTCTCGGCGACGATCCGGGTTTCGGCGAATTCGAGCGGGTGCTGATCGCGTCGGTCGACGAACTCGAGCGTACCGGCACCTGGTCGGATCGCACGTGGAATGCGTTGGGCAACAAACTCGATGACGAGCAGCGGATGGAGTTGCTGGTCGCGGTCGGCTGGTATCGCACGATCTGCACGTTGTGCAACGGCATGGCCCTGACGGTCGAGGGCTGGATGCGGCGCTGGCCGTCAGACGGCTGAGCGGTCGCGGCGCAGCCCTGGGTGCTGACGGCGCAGCGTCTTGAGTAGCAGCTGGCGCGGAAGTGCTTGCAGCAGCCGGGTACTGAACAGGTTCTGACGCCCGGCGATGACGATCCCGCGGTCGCGCTCGAGCGCTTCGACGCCGATCCTGGCCACCTCGCGCGACGGCATCCACATGAACTTTGGGAACGCCGCGGCGAACTTGCGCTCGTCCATACCGGCGGCCTGCAGAAACTCGGTGCGCACCGGCCCCGGCGCGAGCATCGCGATCGTGACGCCGGTGCCCTCCAGTTCGGCCCGCACACCCTCGGTGTACGTCTTGACGAACGCCTTGGTCCCCGCGTAGCCCGCCTGGCCGGGGAAGCCGTGAAAGCCGGCGGTGGACCCGACGTTGAGGATCGCGCCGCGACCGCGGGGCACCATCTGCTGGACCGCGCGGGTGGTGAGGTCGATGACGGCTTCGACGTTGACGCGCACCTGCGCGATCTCGTCGGCGACGGGCGATTTGGTCACCGATCCGATCGTGCCGATCCCTTGACGAGGACGTCGACCGTGAGGCCGCGGGCGGCGATCTGGTCGAACAGCTGCGCGCGGGCTTCGGGGGCGGCGACGTCGCACGCGATGATCTCGGTCCGGACCTTGTCGCCGAGCTCGGCGGCGAGTTCGCGCAACCGGTCCTCGCGACGGGCGACGAGCGTGACGCCGTGACCGCGCGCGGCGAGCTCACGGGCGATGTCGGCGCCGATGCCCGAGGAGGCCCCGGTGACGACGGCGGTGGTGATGGGCGACGGCGGCGGCAAAGGCATACAAGAACCTAACGCGGGCCCTCGCCGACGTATTCTCGGGCTATGAGCGTGAAGGTGGACCTCGACCGGTTGGCCGACGTGCTGGCCGACTTCGGCTTCGCCTATCTGATCACCGTCGGCGACGACTACCGCGCGCACACCGTCGCCGTCGACCCGGTGTTCGGCGAGGGCAGGCTCGCCATCGGCACCGTCGGCAGGCACACCCGCGAGAACACCGCCCGCCACGGCGATGTCACGATCGTCTGGCCACCGACGTCGCCCGGCGGTTACTCGTTGATCGTGGACGGGCGCGCACACCAGGCCGACGAGTCGCTGTCGATCGAGCCCATCAAGGCCGTGCTGCACCGCAAGGCCACCGCGGAGTCGCCGTCGACGAGTCCCGACTGCCTGCACGACTGCGTGCCGCTGAAGAAGTAACCCCCGCCGAGCCCCAGCCCGCGCGCCCACACATACCCCCGCGCGCCCACAAACCCCGCGCGCCCACAAACCCCCGCCGAGTGTGGGCTTGTGTCACGGATTTCGCGAAAACGCGTGCGGGTAACCCACGTTCGGCGATGGAACGGAAGAGGCCCGGCCCCCTTGTGAGGAGCCGGGCCTTTCCGTGATGACCGGGACTTAGAAGTCCATGCCGCCCATGCCGCCGGTCGGGTCGGCCGGACCAGCGGCCGCCTTCTCCGGCTTGTCGGCAACGACAGCCTCGGTGGTCAGGAACAGCGCCGCGATGGACGCCGCGTTCTGCAGCGCCGAACGCGTCACCTTGACCGGGTCGGCGACGCCGGCCTTGAGCAGGTCCTCGTACTCGCCGGTCGCGGCGTTAAGGCCGACGCCCTTCTCCGAGTTGCGAACCTTCTCGGCCACGACGCCGGGCTCCAGGCCGCCGTTGAGGGCGATCTGCTTCAGCGGGGCCTCGAGCGCCACGCGAACGATGTTCGCGCCGGTGGCCTCGTCACCCTCGAGCTTCAGATCCTCCAGCGCCGGGGCGGCCTGCAGCAGGGCCACGCCGCCGCCGGCGACGATGCCCTCCTCGACGGCCGCCTTGGCGTTGCGGACGGCGTCCTCGATGCGGTGCTTGCGCTCCTTGAGCTCGACCTCGGTGGCAGCGCCGGCCTTGATCACCGCAACACCGCCGGCCAGCTTGGCCAGGCGCTCCTGCAGCTTCTCGCGGTCGTAGTCGCTGTCGCTGTTCTCGATCTCCGCGCGGATCTGGGCCACCCGGCCGGCGATGGCGTCGGAATCACCGGCGCCCTCGACGATGGTGGTCTCGTCCTTGGTGACGACGACCTTGCGGGCCTTGCCCAGCAGCGAGACGTCGGCGGTCTCGAGCGACAGGCCGACCTCTTCGCTGATGACCTGACCACCGGTGAGGATGGCCATGTCCTGCAGCATCGCCTTGCGGCGGTCACCGAAGCCCGGGGCCTTGACGGCGACGGACTTGAAGGTGCCGCGGATCTTGTTGACGACCAGGGTGGACAGCGCCTCGCCCTCGACGTCCTCGGCGATGATCAGCAGCGGCTTGCCGGACTGGATGACCTTCTCCAGCAACGGAAGCAGATCCTTGACCGTCGACACCTTCGACGAAACGAGCAGGATGGACGGATCCTCGAGGACCGCTTCCTGACGCTCGGCGTCGGTGACGAAGTAACCCGAGATGTAGCCCTTGTCGAAGCGCATACCCTCGGTGAGCTCGAGCTGCAGGCCGAAGGTCTGAGCCTCCTCGACGGTGATGACACCCTCGTTGCCGACCTTGTCCATGGCCTCGGCGATCAGCTCGCCGATCTGGGTGTCACCGGCCGAGATCGCGGCGGTGGCGGCGATCTGATCCTTGGTCTCGACCTCCTTGGCCGACTTCAGGAGCGTCTCGGTGATCTTCTCGACGGCCTTCTCGATGCCGCGCTTGAGGCCGAGCGGGTTGGCGCCGGCCGCAACGTTGCGCAGACCCTCGCGCACGAGCGCCTGGGCCAGCACGGTGGCGGTGGTGGTGCCGTCGCCCGCGACGTCGTCGGTCTTCTTGGCGACTTCCTTGACCAGCTCAGCGCCGATCTTCTCGTACGGGTCCTCCAGCTCGATCTCCTTGGCGATGGACACACCATCGTTGGTGATCGTGGGGGCGCCCCACTTCTTCTCCAGGACGACGTTGCGACCCTTGGGGCCCAGCGTCACCTTTACCGCGTCGGCGAGGCTGTTCAAGCCCCGCTCGAGGCCGCGGCGGGCCTCTTCGTCATACGCAATTGTCTTGGCCATTGCGAAGTGTTCCTCCGGATTGGGGATGGCACGTCTGCGGTCGGGTGCAGTGCCCGCGACGGACGGCTCGGGTGTGCTCCGCAGATGCGGCCCGTGGCCTCACCGTCCCGACCTAGCACTCACCGGTCGCGAGTGCCAACTGCATTTCTAGCACTCGACCATGGCGAGTGCAAGATCGTTCAGGCCGCTCGTAGGCCGTCCAGCACCACCTCGGTCAGCCGCGCGGCATCCGCGGGGCTGGCGTCCTGCATCGCGAAGCAGCCGGCGAGGATTGCCTTCACGTCGCGCACACTGAGATCCCTGCGGACGGTACCCGCATCCTGGGCCGCCTTCAGCAGCCCGCCGAGGAAGTCGAGGAAGGCCTCCTCGGTCTCCGGGATCGCCGCCTCGACGTCGATACCCTCGCCGGCCAGCGCGTCCTTCAGGCCGCGATCGGTCGCTCCCCACTGCAGGACCAGCGACCGCAGCAACACGAACAGCGCCTCACCGGGCGGTACACCCTCGGTCAGGGCGCGGCCCTCCGCGACGAGGGTGTCGATCCGGTTCTCAACGACCGCGCGGTACAGGTCCACCTTCGTCGGGAAGTGGCGGTACACCGTGCCCGCGCCGACGCCGGCCCGCCGGGCGATCTCGTCGATCGGCACCGACAGCCCGTCGGTCGCGAAGGCGTCGTACGCGACCTCCAGCACGCGGGCCCTATTGCGCAGGGCGTCGGCGCGCAGGGGTCGGTCGGTCGCACTCACATCATCACCTCGGGAATGGAATTAAACGGGGCGTGCGTTCCGTATATTCGTAAGGAACCGGAGCGCCCGCTCCGCTTAATACTCTACCGAGGAGAAATCATGTCCACCTGGACAACCGCAGACATCCCGGATCAGGCCGGGCGTACCGCCATCGTCACCGGCGCCAACACCGGCCTGGGCTACGAGACCGCGGCGGCGCTCGCGGCCAAGGGCGCCCACGTCGTGCTGGCCGTCCGCAACACCGACAAGGGCGCCGACGCCGCGCGCCGCATCGAACTTTCCACCCCCGGCGCGCGCGTCGACGTGCAGGAACTCGACCTCACGTCGTTGAACTCGATTCGTGCCGCGGCCGAGCAACTGAGAAGCGATCACGACTCCATCGACCTGCTGATCAACAACGCGGGCGTGATGTTCACCCCCGAATCGACCACCGAGGACGGCTTCGAGCTGCAGTTCGGCACCAACCATCTCGGACACTTCGCGCTGACCGGCCTGCTGCTGGACCGGGTGCTGGCCGCGCCGGGGTCGCGGGTCGTGACCGTCAGCAGCGCGGGGCATCGCTTCGCGCGGAACGGGATTCGCTTTGACGATCTGCAGTGGGAGCACGGCTACAGCCGGGTGGGTGCCTACGGGCAGGCGAAACTGGCCAACCTGATGTTCACCTACGACTTGCAACGCCGGCTAAAGGGCACTGACACCATCGCGGTCGCCGCGCACCCGGGTGGCTCGCGGTCGGAACTCGGGCGCAACTCCCCGCCGCTGCTGGCCGGCGTCTTCAAACTGCTGGAGCCCCTGCTGCAGGACGCCGACATGGGTGCGCTGCCTTCGCTGCGCGCCGCAACCGACCCCGACGTGATCGGCGGTCAGTACTTCGGCCCCGACGGCTTCATGGAACAGCGCGGGCATCCGGTCGTGGTCGCCTCCAACCGGTTGTCGCACGACGTCGCGGCACAGAAGCGGCTGTGGACCGTGTCGGAACAAATGACCGGCGTCGCCTATCCGGTACCCACGACGGTCTGATGGTGGCAGGGTGGGTAGGGATGTCACTCGTCGATCCCCGGCAGGTGCCGCCCTACCCACCTCCGCGGTACACCGCGCCCGAACCGGAGGCCAGTGGCTGGGTGCGACGGGGTACCGAGCCCGCCGACTACGACTCGTTCGGGCTCGTGAAGTACCACTACCTCGCCGACCAGAAAGCGACCGGCGGCGACTACGGGCTGTATCGCGTCGAGATCGCACCGAACGGCGGCGGGCCGGGGCCGCACTTTCACCGCGCGATATCCGAGGCCTTCTTCGTGCTGTCGGGGACGGTGCGGCTCTACGGCGGCACCGACTGGTTCGACGGCAATCCCAACGACTTCTTCTACGTACCGCCCGGCGGCATCCACGGCTTCCGCAACGAGGCCGACGCTCCGGCGTCGCTGCTGATGCTGTTCGCTCCCGGCGCGCCGCGCGAGCATTACTTCGAGGGTTTCGCCGCGCTCGGCGACCTGACCGACGAGGAGCGTCGGGAATGGTTCATCCGCAACGACAACTTCTTCATCGAGTGACCAGCCGCGCGGCCAGATACGGCGCCGTGCGGCTGCCCTTCGCCTGACTCACCTTCTGCGGTGTGCCAGCCGCGACGATGCGGCCGCCGTCGTGGCCCGCACCCGGTCCGAGGTCGATCACCCAGTCCGCCCCGGCGACCATCCGCATGTCGTGTTCGGCCACCACCACCGTGTTGCCCGAGTCGACGAGGCGATGCAGTTGCGCGTCAAGCAGGTCCACATCCGCCGGATGCAGGCCCGTCGTCGGCTCGTCGAGGACGTAGAGCGTGTGGCCGCGGCGGGGCCGCTGCAGTTCCGACGCCAGCTTGATCCGCTGGGCTTCCCCGCCGGACAGTTCGGTGGCCGGCTGTCCGAGACGAAGATAACCGAGCCCGACCTCTCGCAGCGTCGCCAGGCTCCGGGACGCACCGGGGATGTCCACGAGGAACTCTGAGGCCTCGTCGACGGTCATCGCCAGGACGTCGGCGATGGTGTGGTCCCGGTAGCGCACCCGCAGCGTCGCCTCGTTGTAGCGGGCGCCTCCGCAGGTCGGACAAGTGGCGTAAGTGCCTGGCAGGAAAAGCAATTCGACCGATACGAAGCCCTCCCCCTGGCACGTCTCGCATCGGCCCTCGGCGACGTTGAACGAGAACCGGCCCGCCGTCCAGCCCCGGCGGCGCGCCGCCGGCGTCGCGGCGAACTCGCGTCGTACGGCGTCGAACAGGCCGGTGTAGGTCGCCAGCGTCGACCGCGGGGTGCGCCCGATCGGTCGCTGGTCGACGGCGACCAGCCGGTCGATCACGTCGACGCCCTCGGCCGTCACCCCGAGGCTGGCGTCGTGATCGAGGTCGACGATCTCGGCGTCGGAATCGTCGCTGTCGCTGTCGCTTTCGGCTTGGCCGACCGCGCGGCCCAGATGACGGTTCACCACATCGCCGAGCACCTTCACCACGAGCGTCGACTTCCCCGAACCGGAGACACCGGTGACCGCCGTGTAAACGCCCAGCGGCACGTCAACATCCACATCGCGCAGATTGTGAAAACAGATGCCGCGCAGTCGCAGCCGCGACGACGGATCTCGCGGTGTCCGCGGTTCGGCCGCCTCGCCGCCGAACAGGTAGCGACGGGTGATCGAATCGTCGACCTCCTTCAGGCCGTCGACGGGACCGCTGTAGAGCACCCGCCCTCCGAGCTCGCCCGCGCCGGGGCCCACGTCGACGACCCAGTCGGCCCGGCGCACGACGTCCATGTCGTGCTCGACGATGAACAGCGAATTGCCGGCTCGCCGAAGACGATCCAGCACGTCGAGCAGCGGCTCCGCATCGGCGGGGTGCAGGCCGGCCGACGGTTCGTCCAGTACGTAGAGCACCCCGAACAGTCCGGCCCGCAGCTGGGTGGCCAGCCGCAGTCGCTGCAGTTCACCCGGTGACACGGTCGGGGTGCGACGGTTCAGCGTCAGATAGCCGAGACCGAGGTCGATGAGGACTTGGATGCGGGCGACGAGATCGGCGGCGATCATCGTGGCGACCTCGGTGTGCTCACCGGATGCGGTCGACTCGAACGCCGGCGCGGCGTCCGTGCGGGACGCGGTCGGTCGCAGCGCGTCGGCGAGTTCGACCAGCGGCATCGCCACGTAGTCAGCGATGCTGTGACCCGCGAAGGTCACCTTGAGCGCCTCGGGCCGAAGCCCCGATCCGTGGCACAGTCCGCACTCGACGCTGTCGACGTACTGCAGGACGCGGCGGCGCATCATCGCACTCTGCGAGTTCGCCAGCGTGTGCCTGACGTGGCGTTCCGCACTCGAGAAGGTGCCGTTGTAGTAGTACTCCGCGGTGACCGGGTGCTGGCTCGGATCGATTTCGACGGTGGGCTGCTCGTCGGTGAACAGGATCCAATCACGTTGGCGCTTCGGCAGTTTGCGCCACGGCTTGTCGATGTCGAAGCCCAGTGTGATGAGGATGTCGCGCAGGTTCTGGCCCTGCCAGGCACCGGGCCACGCCGCGACGGCGCCCTCGCGGATGCTCAACGTGGGATCCGGCACGAGGGTCTGCTCGGTCACCTCGTGGATCCGGCCGAGGCCGTGACACTTGGGGCAGGCGCCGACGGCGGTGTTCGGGGAGAACGCGTCGGAGTCGAGTCGCTCGGTGGCGCCGCGCGGGTAGGTCCCGGCGCGGGAGAACAGCATCCTCAACAAGTTGGACAGGGTTGTGACGGTGCCGACCGTGGACCGTGAGGTCGCCGTCCCCCTGCGCTGCTGCAGCGCCACGGCGGGCGGCAGCCCGGTGATGTCGTCGACCTTGGGCGCGCCGGTGGGCAGCAGCAGGCGCCGCGCGTACGGGGCGACCGACTCGAAGTACCTGCGCTGCGCCTCGGCGTAGATGGTGCCGAACGCCAGCGACGATTTGCCGGATCCGGAGATGCCGGTGAATGCCACCAGCGCGTCGCGCGGCGCGGCGACGTCCACGCCCCGTAGGTTGTGTACGCGGGTACCGAAGACACGGACGCACGGGTCGATGTCGTCGCTGGGGGGACTGGGGGTCGCCGACATGGTTGGCGGAGAGTACCCACGTCACGCCAGGACAAGCATCGTGTTTGCTGTGCGCACTCCCCCGGCGCTCCCCGGAGTGCCGTCGGCCGCTCGGCGCTCCGACGTGCATCGCAGCCGTCGGCCACGCCCGACACACCGGCCGTCCGGCGACACGCCACGCGGAGATGCGCGGCCGTAATCCGTTGCGCTAGGCTGCTGTCCGATCAGTGAGGAGTCTTTGGGTGCGGGCAGACACAGCGCCCGACACCCAGGCTTTGCGAGGCTGGCAGCGTCGGGCTTTGGTGCGGTATCTTGGCGCCAAACCGCGCGATTTTCTCGCCGTCGCCACCCCCGGCGCGGGTAAGACGACGTTTGCCCTGCGCGTAGCCGGCGAGCTGCTGGCCGACGGAACCGTCGAGCGCATCACCGTCGTCGTACCGACCGAACACCTCAAGATCCAGTGGGCGCTGGCCGCCGCCAGGCTCGGCCTGTCCCTGGACCCGAAGTTCTCCAACAGCGCCGCACACCACTCGTCGGAGTACCACGGCGTCGTCGTCACCTACGCCCAGGTGGCCAGCCATCCGACCCGTCACCGCGTGCGCACCGAGAACCACCGCACCCTGGTCGTCTTCGACGAGATCCACCACGGTGGCGACGCGAAGAGCTGGGGCGAGGCGATGCGCGAGGCGTTCAACGACGCCACCCGCCGGCTGGCGCTGACCGGCACGCCGTTCCGCAGCGACGACAGCCCGATCCCGTTCGTCACCTACGAACCCGATGGCGAGGGGGTGCTGCGCTCGCGGGCCGACCACGTGTACGGCTACGCCGACGCGCTCGCCGACGGGGTGGTGCGGCCGGTGGTGTTCATGGCCTACTCCGGGGAGGCGCGGTGGCGCACCAGCGCCGGCGAGGAGTACTCCGCGCGGCTCGGCGAACCGCTCAACGCCGAGCAGACCGCGCGGGCGTGGCGCACGGTGCTCAACCCGAGCGGCGAGTGGATACCGGCGGTGCTGCAGGCCGCCGACACCCGGCTCTCCCAGTTGCGCAACGGCGGCGTACCCGACGCGGGCGCGATGGTGATCGCATCGGACCAGAAGGCCGCGCGTGCCTACGCCAAGGTGTTGACGACGCTGACCGGGGAGGCGCCGACGCTCGTCCTGTCCGACGACCCCGGATCGTCGGACCGCATCGCCGAATACGCGGCGGGCACGTCTCGTTGGCTGGTCGCGGTGCGCATGGTCTCCGAGGGTGTCGACGTGCCGCGACTGGCCGTCGGGGTGTATGCGACCTCGGCGTCCACCCCGCTGTTCTTCGCGCAGGCGATCGGCCGCTACGTCCGGTCGCGTCGACCCGGTGAGACCGCGAGCATCTTCCTGCCGTCGGTGCCGTCGCTGCTCGACCTGGCCAGCGAGATGGAGGCGCAGCGCGACCACGTGCTCGGCAAGCCGCACCGCGAGCCCCAGAGCGAATGGGACGACGCGGCGCTCGAGGACGCCAACAAGAAGAAGGACGAACCGGGTGAGCTGGACAACGGTTTCGAGATGCTGGGCGCCGACGCCGAACTGGACCAGGTGATCTTCGACGGCTCCTCGTTCGGCACCGCGGCGGCCGTCGGCAGCGAGGACGAGGCCGACTATCTCGGCATCCCCGGCCTGCTCGCCCCCGACCAGATGCGGGACCTGTTGCGGCGCAGGCAGGAAGAGCAGATGACCCGTCAGACCGCTTCGGGTGAGGTGCCCCGGGTCTCGACGCACGGCCAGCTGCGCGAGTTGCGCAAGGAACTCAACACACTGGTGTCCATCGCCCACCACCGCACCGGCAAGCCCCACGGGTGGATCCACAAGGAGCTGCGCCGGATCTGCGGCGGCCCGGCCGTCGCGGCGGCCACGACGGATCAGCTCCGGGCCCGCATCGAGGCCGTCCGCAAGCTACAGGCCTAGCCGCACCACCCGCGAGCGCTCACCCTTGTACGTTTTCCGACCGGTTTTCTGTACCTAACTGAGCGCTCGCGGGAGACGGGTCAGCCTCGGGCGCCGCGCTCCTCGGCGAGGGTGGCGAGGTTCTTCAGCGAGTTGTCGAGGTGCTGGGGCTCGAAGGGCGGGAACTCGATGTCGCGCATGTGCGGCGCCACGTTCGACCAGTCGTAGGTCAAGGTGACCGCCGTTCGTCCCTGCCCCACCGCTTCGAGGTCGTAACGCCAGATCCACCCGCCCCATTGGAGTTCGGTGCCGTTCATCAGGTAGCCCCGCTGCTCGGGGCCCTGGCCGGGCTGCCACGCGATGGCGTGCGGCGGGTCGAGCACCTCGACGCGATTGGCCATCTCGTAGTACTTCTCGGGATGGTTGTCGTGGTGCATGCCCATCAGGAAGACCTGACCGATCTCGGTCAGCGGCTTTCCGTCGAGGGGTTCACGCACCCATCCGGTGCCGTCGATCGCCTGGTGCGTCGACGGGTCGGCGAGCACCTCGAAGACGGTCTCGATCGGGGCGTTGACGGTTGAAGTGGCATGTATGCGTTGTTCAGTCATGTCGATACAGACCGCGGCGGCCGCGGAAAGTCATCGCTAGAACACTCCGCAGCCGGCCACCCCGCACACCATCGAGCTGATCAGCAGGAGCGGCCACAGGCCGACCGTGACCACCAGGGCCGCGATGTTGGCGAAGATGGTGAAGTCGCCCGACAGCGCCGCCTCCAGCTGTCCGATCAACTCGATGTGGAACGCCGCGTACACAACGCCGATCACGGTGTAGATCAGAAGGATCCACAACACCAGCTCCACGTAGGTGTTGATCCCCCGCTGCAGCAACATGTGCTGCAACCGTTCCCACATCGATTCCCCTAGAGTTCGAGCAGCCGTGGCAGGTCCGCCACCGAATCGATGACGTGGTTCGGCTGCATCGCGAATTCGTCTGCCGCCCAACGATCCAACGTATCCTGGCGAAATTTGCCGGTGCGCACCAACACGCCGGTCATACCGACCACCTGCGCCGCCAGCACATCGTTGTTGAGGTCGTCGCCGACCATGTACATCTCGTCGGGTTCGACGCCGAGGCGGCTCGCCGCGGCCAGGAAACCCTCGGGAGCGGGCTTACCGACCGCCGTCGCCTTCCGTCCGGAGGTCTCCTCCATACCGATCAGGTACATGCCGGTGTCCACGCGCAATCCGTCGGTCGTCGTCCATGCGGTGCTGCGGTGCATCGCGACCACCGGCACGCCCTGGGCCATCCAGTCGTAGACCCACGACAACGTCAGGTGGCTGTACTCCGGGCCCGCACCGCCGAGCAGGACGACGTCCGGTGCCTCCGGTGCGCGCGGACCGCTGAACTCGTGTGAGTAGACGATGTCGATGCCCGGCATGTCCTCGGCGATCTGCCCGTTGTTGACCAGAAAGCAGCGCGCATCCGGATAGCGGTCGCGGACGTACTGCGCAGTCAACACCGCGGCGGTGATGACCTCGTCGGGCCGGACCGACATCCCCGCCTCGGTGAGTAGTTCGGCGATCTGCACGCGGGTCTTGGTCGTCGTGTTGGTCAGGTACGCGCAGGCAATCTGGTTGTCGTTCAACGTCCGGACGGTCTGCGCCGCACCCTCGATCGGCTGCCACGAGGTCACCAGCACGCCATCGATGTCGAACAGCACCCCACCGATAGCCATGGCCCTGACAGTAAACGGCGGATGCGCCGGCGCAAATCGTGGAGCCACGCCGAATTCGAGTAGTCACCTACGCTAGTGCGCCGTCGACGTTCGTCGAAAACTATCCCTTACCAGGGCCGATACCGGCCGCAGAGGTCGAGGTGAGGGGTGGGCGATGCCAGTCGTAGGCGAACGAGCGGTGGTTCTCGGCGCGAGTATGGCAGGCCTGCTGGCCGCCAGGGTGCTCGCGGACAGCTACCGGACCGTGACCGTGGTGGAGCGCGACGCCCTGCCCACCGAACCCATGCCCAGGCGGGGAGTCCCTCAGGGCAGGCTGATTCACGCCCTGCTCGCGCGCGGGGCCCAGGTGCTCGAGGAGTTGTTGCCCGGCATCCTCGATGAGCTCGTCGCGGACGGCGCCGTCAAGTGGGACGGCGACTACTCCAAGCTCTGCTTCTCGCCCGGTGGCCATCGGCTCGTGCAATCGGGCCGGTGCCCGTCCCCCGACTCGATGCCGTTCTACTTCCAGAGTCGGCCGTTTCTGGACTGGCATGTGCTGCGGCGCATGCGCGACGTTCCCAACGTGACGATCCTGGAACGCCACGACGTGGTGTCCCTGGCGGCGACCCCCGACCGCAGCCGGATCACGGGTGTCGACGTGATCGACCGTGACAGCCGCGAGGTGAGAATGCTGGACGCCGACCTCGTCGTCGACGCGACCGGACGTGGTTCCCGCACACCGCTGTTCCTCGAGCAGTTGGGCTACGACCGGCCGCCGGTGGACGAGGTGGTCGTGCAGCTGGCCTACGCCTGCCAGCCGGTGCGCATCAGGCCCGGCGCGATCGCGGAGCACTTCATCGCGCTCATGCCGGAACACGGCAGGCCCCGGATGTTCGCGACCGCGTGCTACGAGAACGACGCGACGATGTTCGCGATCGGAGCCATGGCGGGTCACCCGGTGCCGGACACGGCCGATGAAATGCGGGATTTCGTGGCCGATTTCGTGCCGGCGAATCTGTTGGCCGCCATCGCGGACGCCGAACCGCTTGGGCCGGTGGTGAATTACCGGGTGCCGTCCAACCGCTGGCGCCGCTACGACAAGTTGCGCCGGCTACCTGACGGGCTGCTGGTGCTCGGGGACGCGGTGTGCAGCTTCAATCCCATTTACGGACAAGGCATGACCGTTGCCGCCGTGGAGGCGACCGTGCTGCGCGACTGTCTGCAACGCGGCGACGATGATCTGGCCCGCCGCTTCTTCCGATCCAGCGTCAAGCCGATCCGCATCGCCTGGCAGACCGCGGTCGGATCGGATCTGGCGTTGCCCGAGGTCGAAGGCACTGCGCCGCTGTCGATACGGCTGAGCAACGCGTACCTGGACCGCGTGTTGACGGCATGCGAAACGGACGAGGCGGTCACGCTGCGATTCCTGCGCGTCCTCGGAATGGTGGATCCGCCGGCGAAACTGTTCTCGCCGTCGTTCATGTGGCGGGTGCTGCGAAACCAGCGATCCGGCTATCGGCACGCCCAGGCGTTGTCGGCCACCCATGGCGAGGCCTCGGCCGCGATCGACCACGCCAGCTCCGTGGGGACATCGATCACCTGATAGTGCTTGACCCCGGCGGCGGTCGCGGCGATCAGCGTCGCGACGCCGGCCCGGCGCTGCATCCAGGTCTGGCGCACCGTCCAGCCGATGATGCCCGAGGCGTCGATGCAGTCGCGGCGACGCTGAAGGCTGCCGGTGCGCGCGACGAGCCAGCCGTCGCCCACACGGTGTCCCAGCGACCGCGCTCGGTCGATCGCGAGCAGCGCGCAACAACCGGTGGCGACGACCCACAGCGCCCACACCCATGCCGGCGTCGGCGCGGCCAACAGCGCGACCGCGGCGACCGCAGGCACCGCCATCGCTCGGGTCCACCGCCTGCGAATCGCGACCGGCCCGTGCGCACGAAGCGGACCCGTCACCGCATCGGGGCGTTCGATCAGATCGGTCAGCACCTCGTCGGCCGTGCGCTTCGGACAGGGCGGCAACAGCAACGACGACTCGCCCTCTCCCCCGACGCCGGTCATGACCGCGTCGAGGCGGGCGCCGCCGAACAGTCGCACCAGCAACGGTTCCCGAAGCGTGCCGCCGCGCAGGCGGCGCATGTCGAAGGTGTGCTCGCGAATGCGCAGCAGCCCGTACCGCAGGTGCAGTACCTCGACGTCGCGCCGCAACTCGAGGTTCCCGTACGTCACCAACGACTGCAGCACCGACAGCACGACGGACGCCAGCAGAAGCACCAGCACGCCGGCCGCAATGCCGGCCGTGGTCCCGAAGCTCTTGGCCGTCTCGACCCACGATTGGGCCAGCCGCGAATCCTGCACGCCGCTCCCGGCACCCACCTGATACACCACGCCGGCGGCGGCGGCGATCATCGCCAGCCCGGTGAAACTCAGCGGGCTGTAGCGCAACCACGACGGCGTCCACCTGGCTAGGACCCGCCCGGGGGCCGACGGCTTGTCCTCCTCGACCGTCAGGGACTCGGCCAGCAGCAGCGCGCGCAGCGGGCCGACCTGCTCGCTGGGTACGGCGTCGAGCGCGAACGCGGCGTCCCCCCTGGCCTCCTGGCCGGTGCTGACGCGCAGCACCGTCAAACCCAGCAACCGGTGCAGCAGGCGCGCGTCGGTGGACACCGACCGAATCCTGTTGCGCGGCACCGAAAGCTCCTTGCGCTGCAGAACGCCCGTGCGCAGTTGCACGTCGCTCGGCCCGATGCGATAGGTCGTGGTGAACCAGCGGGCCAGGCCGAACGCCACCGTGATGCCCAGCACCG
Organism: Mycolicibacterium komanii; assembly: GCF_001050035.1. The sequence continues at coordinate 142,248 of NZ_CVTA01000011.1, read as the reverse complement.
CGAAGGCCAGCACCGGATTTCCCGTCGCCGAACCGAGCACCAGCGTGCCTACGATGACGGGGATCTGACGGACGACCTCGTGCACCGGATGCACCAGCAGCATTCGGGGGCTGAGGCGCTGCCACACCTCGCCCGGCGGTGGGTACCCCCAGCCGGGCGGCGTTCCGCTCGTCATGTCGCGTCCTCGGCGCCGAGCGCGGCGATGTCGGTGAGCCGGGCGACGACCGCGTCGGCGACATCGGCGTCCAGCGCGATGATGCGCACCGCACCCGCCGAGGACGCCGTCGTCACGGTGACGTTCGCGAGCCCGAACAACCGGTCCAACGGACCGCGTTCGGTGTCGACGGTCTGCACGCGCGAGATCGGGGCTATGCGGCGCTCCTGGGTCAGCCAACCGGTGCGGGTGTACACCGCGCGCGGATCGACGTCCCACCGGTGCACCCGGTACCTCCACCACGGGACCACCACGACGAACAGGACGATGCCGGAAAGCGTGCCGAGCGCCGCGAGCGCGTGCACCCACCACGGGCGCGCATCCACCGCGAACCACACCAGCTGTGCGAACGCCAGCACCGACCACGGGATCGCTGCCCCGATCGCCCACACCAGCGGCGCCTTGCGGCTCGGTTTGTTCGCGGGGTCGACAAGATCGGTCATCAGTCGTCCAGCCTAGGTAACCGCGAGCCCGTCGGCCGCTGAGTATGTTGATCGGCATGGGCAGCAAGTGGACCGCGGCCGACATACCCGACCAGTCCGGGCGGACCGCGATCGTGACCGGAGCGAACAGCGGGCTCGGCTATGACACCGCGGCCGCCTTGGCGGCCAAGGGCGCGCAGGTGGTGCTCGCGGTGCGCAACCTCGACAAGGGCAACGAGGCCGTCGACCGCATCAGGAATTCGACCCCCAACGCCGCGGTCAGTCTGACCGAACTCGACCTGTCGTCGCTCGACAGCGTCCGCAGGGCCGCCGACGAACTGCGCGCCGCGCACCCGCGTATCGATCTGCTCATCAACAACGCCGGCGTGATGTACGTGCCGAACCGCGAGACCACCAAAGACGGCTTCGAGATGCAGTTCGGCACCAATCATCTCGGCCACTTCGCGCTGACCGGCCTGCTGCTCGAGAACCTCCTGGACGTCGAGGGGTCGCGCGTCGTGACGGTCAGCAGCGTCGGCCACCGCATCCTGGCCCGAATCCGCTTCGAGGACCCGCATTTCGAGACCGGATACAACCGGGTGCGCGCCTACGGTCAGTCGAAGCTGGCCAACCTCTTGTTCACCTACGAACTACAGCGCCGCCTCGCGGCCAAGGGCTCTCCGACGATCGCGGCGGCCGCGCATCCTGGCCTCTCCGACACCGAATTGATGCGCTATGTGCCGGCTTTCATCCCCGACGTCGTGTGGAAGGTCGTGGCCCAACCGGCGGAGAAGGGCGCGCTGCCGACCCTTCGTGCAGCCACCGACCCGGGTGTGCAGGGCGGGCAGTACTACGGGCCCGACGGGATCGGCGAAGTGACGGGGAATCCGAAACTCGTTGCCTCCAGCGCACAATCGCACGACCAAGAAATTCAGCACCGGTTGTGGACCATGTCCGAGGAGCTGACCGGCATCACCTATCCCATCTGATGCGGACCGTCGATGAGCATCAGCGCGTCGTCGCCGCGCTGATCAAAGCCCGCCCACCGGTCAGCGTTCCCATCGCGGACGCTCTCGGACTCGTGCTCGCAGAGGACGTCGTCGCGCCGTTGTCGCTGCCGGGCTTCGACAACTCGGCGATGGACGGCTACGCCGTGATGGCCGACGACGTGGCTTCGGCGACGCCCGAGAGTCCGGTCAAACTGCCCGTAGCCGAGGACATCCCGGCCGGGCGCACCGACATCCTGACACTGAAACCCGGTACGGCGCACCGGATCATGACCGGGGCGATGCTGCCGTCCGGCGCCACGGCGGTGGTGCCTGTCGAAGAGACGAACGCCGCGACCGACACCGTGGAGATCCGCGCGACCGCGAAGACCGGCCAGCACATCCGGCGCGCGGGCGAAGACGTCACGGCCGGAACGGCGGTGTTGCGCGCCGGGCAGATCGTCACACCGGCCGCGCTCGGATTGGCCGCCGCACTCGGGCTCGCCGAGCTGACGGTGATCCCGCGACAACGCGTGCTGGTGATGTCGACCGGCACCGAACTCGTCGCGCCGGGCACTCCACTGGCGCCCGGTCAGATCTACGAATCGAACGCGGTCATGCTCGCCGCTGCTCTGCGCGACGCCGGGGCCGACGTCGTGGCCTCCCCCATGACCGGTGATGACGTCGACTCGTTTCGCGCCGCCCTGGCGACGCACACCGGGGACGCCGACCTGATCATCACGACGGGCGGGGTGAGCGCGGGCGCGTACGAAGTGGTCAAGGACGCCCTCGCGGGCGCCGTGGAATTCGTGAAGGTGGCCATGCAGCCGGGTATGCCCCAGGGCTGCGGGGTCGTCGACGGCACTCCGATCGTGACGCTGCCGGGTAACCCGGTCAGCGCGCTGGTCTCCTTCGAGGTGTTCCTGCGCGCCCCGCTGCGCGCAGCGATGGGCCTGCCGAACCCCGGCAGGCCGCGACGCACCGCCGAGCTGACCGAGGACCTCACCTCGCCGCGCGGAAAACGCCAGTTCCGCCGGGGTGTACTCGACGCCGACGCCGGAACCGTGACCAGCTACGGACCCCCTGCATCGCACCACTTGCGCTGGCTGGCGTCGGCGAACTGCCTACTGGAGATCGCCGAGGACGTCGACGCGCTGCCGGCCGGGTCACCGGTCCAGGTGTGGGACCTGACCTGAACCGGCCCCGTAGAATCGCTGCACGATGGCCAGACGCCCCGACCTGAAATCCGGCCCCGCGCGGCTCCTGGCGCTGGCCCGTACCACGATTCCCCCGATGCACCCCGCCGGGCTGCCGTTCGTCGGCGCGAGCCTGGCGGTGGCCGCGCTTGGGCACCGCAACCGGTGGGTGCGCGGCACCGCCCTGGCGTCGGCCGCGGCCAATGCGGCGTTCTTCCGCCACCCGCCGCGCGTGCCGCCCACCCGGCCCAACCTCGTCGTCGCTCCCGCCGACGGTCTGATCTGCCTGATCGAGGAGGCGTCGCCGCCGGCCGAACTCGGTTTGCCCGCAACGCCGATGCCGCGTATCAGCATCTTCCTGTCGATCTTCGACGCGCATGTGCAGCGCGCCCCGATCGGCGGTGAGGTCGTCGCCGTCGAGCATCGCCCGGGCCTGTTCGGTTCGGCCGAGCTGGAAGCCGCCAGCGAGGACAACGAGCGCAACAGCGTGCGCATCCGCACCGCCGACGGTGTCGAGGTGATCGCCGTGCAGATCGCCGGCCTGGTGGCGCGGCGCATCGTGTGCGAGGCGAAGGTCGGCGACAAGCTGGAGATCGGCCAGACCTACGGATTGATCCGTTACGGCTCGCGCCTCGACACCTACCTGCCCGCGGGGTCGACCATCCTGGTGACGACGGGCCAGCGGGCGGTGGCGGGCGAGACGGTACTGGCCGAACTGCAGCCCGATGTCGCCGGCCGGGCGGCTCCGGGGTCTGATGTCGCCGGCCGGACGGCTCCGAAGCCCGATGTCGCCGGCCGGACGGCTTCGCGATGATCCGCCCCCGCATCAAACGTTCCGTCGTCAGCCTGCGGATCCTGCCCAGCGCGATGACCGTCGCGGCTATCTGCCTCGGCCTGTCCGCGGTCAAGATGGCACTGGACGGCCGGCCGACCGAATCGATGGCGTTCCTGGCGATCGCCGCGATCCTCGATGCGCTCGACGGCCGCATCGCGCGCGCCCTGAAGGCGACCTCGCGCATGGGCGAGGAGATCGACTCGCTCGCCGACGCCGTGAACTTCGGTGTCGCACCGGCTTTCATCGTCTACGGCACGCTGCTGTCGCAGTCGCAGATCGGGTGGATCGTCGTGCTGGTGTACGCGGTGTGCATCGTGCTGCGGCTCGCGCGGTTCAACGCGATGCTCGACGTCGACAAGCCCGACTACGAGAAGAAGTACTTCGTCGGCATGCCCGCCCCGGCCGGCGCCATCGGCGCCATCGGTCCGCTGGCGGCCAAGATGCAGTTCGGCGACGGCTGGTGGACCTCGGAACCCGCGGTCGTGATCTGGATGATCGGCGTCTCGCTGCTGGTGGTCAGCACGATCCCGATGCGCAAAATCCACACGTTCTCCGTGCCGCCCAACATGGTCGCGCCGCTGCTGGCCCTGGTGGCGATCGGCGTCGCGGCCGCGATCCTCTACGGCTACCTGGTGATCCTGATCATCATCGCCGCCTACGTCGTACACATCCCGTTCGCCATCCGCACCCGCCGCTTCCTCGCCGCGCACCCGGAGGTCTGGGACGACAAACCACGCCAGCAGCGCGCCGCCCGGCGGGCCATCCGCAGGGCCCAACCCCACCGCCGGTCGGTGATGCGGCTCGGGTTGCGCAAGCCTGGCTCCCGGCATGACTGAGCTGCAGTACGACCGTCCGGGTCCCCGGCATCAGCTCACGCTGACCGCGCGGCTGAACACGTCGGCGCTCGACTCGCGCAGGGGTGTGGTCCGCCTGCACCCGGAAGCCATTGCCGCGCTCGGCATTCGCGAATGGGATGCGGTGTCGCTGACCGGTTCGCGCACCACCGCCGCCGTCGTCGGAGCGGCCCCTGACGGGGTACCGGCGGGCACCGCGCTGCTCGACGACGTCACGCTGTCCAATGCCGGGCTGCGGGAGGACACCACCGTCCTCGTCGCCCCGGCGACCGTTTACGGTGCGCGGTCGGTGACGCTGACCGGTTCGAGGTTGGCCAGCCAGTCCATCTCACCGGCCACTCTGCGACAAGCGTTGCTGGGCAAGGTGATGACGGTCGGCGACACAGTGTCGCTGCTGCCCCGGGAGCTGGGCCCCGACATCCCGACCTCGCGCGCGACCGCGGCACTCGCCTCGTCGGTGGGCATCACCTGGACCTCCGAGCTGTTGACGGTGACCGGCACGGATCCCACCGGACCCGTGAGCGTGCAACCCAATTCGGCGGTCTGCTGGAGCGACGGTTCGCCCAGCGGCTCCCTTGCCGCGACCCCGGACACGACGTCGGGTCAGGCGGTGGTGACCGCGCCGGAGAAATCGCAACCCGCACTCGGCGTCGACGACCTCAAGGGGTCTCAGGCCGAGGCACAGCGGCTCACCGAATGGCTCAAGCTCGCACTCGACCAGCCCGAGTTGCTCGAAACCCTGGGCGCCACAGCCAATCTCGGCGTTCTCGTATCCGGGCCCGCCGGTGTCGGCAAGGCGGCGCTGGTGCGCGCGGTGTGCGCCGACCGACGACTCGTCGAGCTGGACGGGCCGGAGGTCGGCTCGTTGCGGGCCGAGGACCGGCTCGCGAGCGTCGCGTCGGCGGTGGGCACCGTCCGCGACGGCGGCGGGGTGCTGCTGATCACCGACGTCGACGCGCTGCTGCCGGCCACCGCCGAACCGGTGGCCACGTTGATCCTCACCGAACTGCGCAACGCGGTCGCGACCCGCGGTGTGGCGTTCGTCGCGACGTCGCAGCAGCCCGACAACGTCGAGGCGCGGTTGCGCGCACCCGACCTGTGCGACCGCGAACTCGGGCTCAGCCTGCCCGACGGCGCGATCCGCAGGCAGCTGCTCGAGGTGCTCCTGCGCGACGTCCCGGCCAAAGAGCTCAAGCTCGATGAGATCGCCGATCGCACACCGGGTTTCGTGGTCGCTGACCTCGCCGCGCTGGTTCGTGAGGCGGCGCTGCGGGCCGCGGCTCGGGCGAGTGCCGACGGCGAGCCGCCCGCCCTCACCCAGGACGACCTGCTGGGTGCGACGACCGTCATCCGCCCGCTGTCGCGCTCGGCCACCGAGGAGGTGTCCGTCGGGTCGGTGACGCTCGAGGACGTCGGCGACATGGTCGAGACCAAGCAGGCGCTCACCGAGGCGGTGCTGTGGCCGCTGCAGCACCCCGACACGTTCGCGCGGCTCGGCGTCGCCCCGCCGCGCGGGGTGCTGCTCTACGGTCCGCCGGGCTGCGGCAAGACGTTCGTGGTGCGGGCGCTGGCCAGCTCGGGACGGCTGTCGGTGCACGCGGTCAAGGGCGCGGAACTGATGGACAAATGGGTCGGCTCCTCGGAGAAGGCCGTGCGCGAACTGTTCCGCCGCGCCCGCGACTCGGCGCCGTCGCTGGTGTTCCTCGACGAGATCGACGCGCTCGCGCCGCGGCGCGGTCAGAGCTTCGACTCCGGGGTCACCGACCGGGTGGTCGCGGCGCTGCTCACCGAGCTCGACGGCATCGAACCGCTGCGCGACGTGGTGGTCGTCGGCGCGACGAACCGCCCGGACCTGATCGATCCCGCGCTGCTGCGGCCCGGCCGGCTGGAGAAGCTGGTGTTCGTCGAACCGCCCGACGCCGAAGCGCGCCGAGAGATCCTGCGTACGGCAGGCAAGTCGATACCGCTGGCCACCGAGGGCGAGCAGGCCGTCGACCTCGACGCACTGGCCGGCGAACTCGAGGGCTACAGCGCCGCCGACTGCGTCGCGCTGCTGCGCGAGGCCGCGCTGACCGCGATGCGGCGCTCGATCGATGCCGCCGACGTCACCGCTGCCGATCTCGCGGCCGCCCGCGAGGCGGTGCGACCGTCGCTCGACACCGCACAGGTGGAGTCGCTGCGGGCGTTCTCGGCCGCCCGCTGACGGGATTTCGGTGCGGAAACGCTCGCTGAGCGACTTGTAGAGCACCGAAATCGCAAACTTGACAATGACTAGTTACCGCGGCACACTCGTTGTAACTTGTCAGTGTCAAGATTGAGGAGGTCGCCATGCCCGCCATCGCACCCGTCGTCCGCGCCGGAGACCCCGACCGGGAGAAGACCGCGGACGTGCTCGGACTGGCCCTGGCGCAGGGCTACCTTGCGATGCCCGAGTACGAGGCCCGCCTGCAGTCCGCGTTCGCCGCGACCACCCGCCCGGAACTGCACGGGCTCACCGCCGACCTGCCCGTCGATCGCCTCCGGCGCAATGACCCGCGCCGCCAGGAGGCCCGCAGGAAGATGGCCCGCCGCGGTGTGCAGGTGCACCTGGCCGGCTACCTGACCATGGTCGCCATCGTGCTGACGGTGTGGTTGGCCGTCGGCCTGACCGCCGGCGCGTGGTACTTCTGGCCCATCTGGCCGATCCTCGGTGCGGGCATCGGATTGCTCGGCCACGCCCTTCCGGTGCGCTACGCGCTACCGCCCGCACCCTGCCGACGCGGTCACGGTTCGATCAGTCCGGCGCGAATCGCATAGCGGGTCAACGCAACTCGATCCTGCAGGCCGAGTTTGGCCAGCAGGTTCGTCCGATGCCGGTCGACGGTCTTGACGCTGATGCCCAACGTGTTGGCGATATCGCGCGACGAGTAGCCCTCGGCAATCAGCTTGAGCACCTCCTCCTCACGCGGCGTCAGGATGGTTTCGGGCAGCCCGTCGCCTTGGCGTGCGCGATGGAGATAGTCGCGGATCAACGCGGTCACCGCGCCCGCGTACAGGAACGGCTCGCCGCGCAGGGTGGCCCGGCACGCCTCGAGCAGATCGCGGTCGGCCACCGACTTGAGCACATAACCCGACGCGCCTGCCTTGAGCGCTTCGAAGAAGTACTGCTCGTTGTCGTACATCGACAGGATCAGGATCCGGACGTGCGGATGCAGCCGGTTCATCTCCCTGGCCGCCTGCAGTCCCGTCATGCGCGGCATCGCGATGTCGAGAATGGCCAGGTCGGTCGGGGTGTTCTCGAGGACGGCCAGCGCCTCGTGGCCGTCGGCCGCCTCGGCCACCACCTGCAGGTCGGGTTCGGCGTCGAGGATCATGCGCAGCCCGCTGCGCACCAGCGCGTGATCGTCGGCCAGCAGGATGCGCGCCGGCTGCGCGAGCATCACCAGCACCGCCGCGACGGAACCGCCAGCAGCACCTCGGTGCCCTCGCCGGTCGGTGAGGCGATCGTCAGGTCGCCGTCGACCAGCAGTGCGCGCTCGCGCATGCCGTTGATCCCGGCGCCCTCACTGACCACAACGCCGACGCCGTCGTCGGCGATGCGCATGGTGAGCCGGTCGTCGGTGGTGTGCAGGTCGAGCCAGGCCTTGGTGGCCCCGGCGTGCCTGGCGATGTTGGTCAGGCTTTCCTGAGCGACGCGGTAGCACACCAGCTCGACGTCGGGTCGGAGTCGATCGGACTGCAGCACAACGTGTTTGACGACGGGCAGGCCGGTCGCGTTGGTGAAGTCGCTGCACAGCGCGTTGAGTGCACTGTGCAGGCCGAGGTCTTCGAGAGCCTCCGGCCGCAGGCGTCTGGCGATGCTGCGGACCTCGTCGAGCCCGGCGCGCACGGCGTCCTGGGTGTCGGCGAGCTCACCGCGGATCTCGGCCGGCGCCTTGTCGACGGCCCGCTTGAGCATCAGCAGCGCCACGGTCAAGGTCTGCCCGATCTCGTCGTGCAGTTCACGCGCGATGCGCTGGCGCTCGTTCTCCTGCGCCGCCAGCGCCGACGCGCTCGCCGTGGTGCGTTCGGTCTCGAGCCGGTCCAGCATCGTGTTGAACGACGCGATGAGGTGACTCAGGTCGCCGTTGCCCTGGTGGTCGACGCGGTCACTTCGGCGCGGCGGGTCGACCCGGCGCATCGAGGCGGCGAGCCGATCCAGCGGGGCCAGGCTCGACCGCAGCAGAAACGCATTGGCGGTCAGGATCACCGCCAGCCCGATGACGAGCACCGGTATCTCGGTCACCTGAATGCGCGAGGACACGGTGGCGGGTGAGATCGCCAGAACCAGGGTGCCCAACGTGAAGATCAGGCCGTTGATCAGGAAAACCCGCCGAAACAGCGCGGTCGCCGGCGTGCGCGCCCGTTTCATGTCCCCAGCGTGGACCGTCCGATCGGGATTTGTCCATACACTTCACCGCCCCGGCCGATTGGGTGTCAGCCCCGATGGTGCGTCGGTCGCAGGCCGCAGAAACTGTCCCCACCATGCATAACTCTCGAAGCGCGGAGCCCGCCGAACGAGCGGTCGTACACCACATGACCACGCGTCACGGCGAGCGGCTGAGCCTCATCGTCGACGACGACGGTGCCCGGCACCTGTTCGTCGCCGACAGTTGCGGCTTCGACGCGCCCGGGTGGGAGGTCGTCCTCGACCCAGACGACGCCGAGAAGCTGGCCGAGTTGCTCACGCTACGTCGAGGAGCCTACGAGCCGAACGGAGATCGAGGACGATGACACTTACCGCCGATACCCCCGGCACCGGATGGAACGAAGTCATGCAAGCACACGACATCGCCGTGACACCTCCCACGGTCCGCATGGACGACCCGGTGTCCAAGGCCGTGCAGCTGATGGTGGTCAACCGGCTGCCCGGGCTCGTCGTGGTCGACGACGAGCAGCACCCCGTCGCTGTCCTGCCGGGCACCCAGGTGCTGCGGCTCACCATTCCCGAGTCCTACCGCGACGACCCGGCGCTGGTGCGCACCGTCGACGAGATCCACGCCGACCTGTTCTGGCACGGTCCCGGCAGGTTGACGGTCGGTGACTGCCTGCCGACACCGGTGGCCAAACCGGTGACCGTCGCGCCCGATGCCACCCTGCTCGAGATCGCCACGGTGATGGCGACCAAGCGAAGCCCGCTGATCGCGGTGGTCGACCGCGACGGCAAGCTCGTCGGTGCCGTGACCCTGGAGCGGTTGCTCACCAGCTTGGCCGTGGCCGGTCCTAACGACTGATTCTTCGGTTCCGTGCTGGCTCCGCTTCTGGCGCTAGCGATTTTCGTTGTCGCTTTCTGGTTCCTGGCGACAGAACGCGCGAACAAGGTCACCACGGTTCTGGTCGCCGGCGGGCTGATGACCGTTCTCGGTCTGGCTCCCGGCGACGACGTCTTCTACTCCGAGCACGAAGGTATCGACTGGAACGTCATCTTCCTGCTGCTCGGCATGATGGTGATCGTCGGCGTTGTGAAGCAGACCGGCATCTTCGACTACCTTGCCATCTGGGCCGCAAAACGCGCCAAGGGCAATCCATTTCGGCTCATGGTGATGCTGATGCTGATCACCGCCGTGGCCTCGCCGGTGCTCGACAACGTCACGATCATCATGCTCGTCGTCCCGGTGACACTCGTCATCTGCGACCGGCTGGAGATCGCCGCGCAGCCGTTCATCATCGCCGAGGTGCTGGCGTCCAACATCGGCGGCGCGGCCACCCTGATCGGCGATCCGCCCAACATCATCATCGGCAGCCGGGCAGGGTTGACGTTCAACGACTTCCTGATCCACATGGCGCCGATCGTTGTGCTCATCTTCGTGTTGTTCGTGTTCTTCACCAGGCTGCTGTTTCGCACCGACCTGCGCCAGCCAGATGCGCGTCGAGAAGGTGATGGCGCTGCAGGAACGTCGGGCCATCAGGGACTCCCGCCTCCTGGTGCGGTCGATGTCCGTGCTCGCACTGGTGATCGTCGGGTTCAGCCTCCACTCGGTGCTGCACGTCGCGCCGTCGATCGTCGCGCTGCTCGGCGCGGGCACGATGCTCCTGGTCACCAAGGTCGACGTCAACGAGGTGCTGCCGGAGGTGGAGTGGCCGACGCTGGTCTTCTTCATGGGACTCTTCGTCATGGTCGCCGGTCTGGTGCACACCGGGGTGATCGGCTGGCTCGGCGAGCGCGCGGTGCACCTCTTCGCCGACGACTTCTTCCTGGCCGCCACCGGTCTGCTGTTCGGCTCCGCCGTGCTGGGCGCGTTCGTCGACAACATCCCGTATACGGCGACGATGGCGCCGGTGGTCGAGAACATGGCGGCACAGGCGCCTGACGTGAATACCGGACGGGCGCTGTGGTGGGCGTTCGCGCTCGGCGCCTGCTTCTCCGGCAACGGCACCGCGATCGCGGCAAGCGCGAACGTCGTGGCGATCGGGATCGCCCAGCGCGCCGGTCACCGCATCAGCTTCTGGCAGTTCACCCGCTACGGCATCGTCGTCACGCTGCTCAGCACCCTGTTGGCCTGGGTGTACGTCTGGCTGCGATACTTCTGAGCTACTTCTGATCCTCCGAACGGGCAGGTTTGTCGATCGCACCATGAGCACTCGCGTGTCGATCGCCCCTGCCCGCCCCGCGCTGCGCGCGGCGGTGCGGCTGCGCGACGACCTCGACGGCCTGCGCGGTATCGCGATCCTGCTCGTGGTGCTCTACCACGTCTGGTTCGGCCGGGTGTCCGGCGGCGTGGACGTCTTCCTGGTGCTGTCCGGCTTCTTCTTCGGCGGGCGGCTGATGCGCCAGGCCGCGGGTGAGCAGCCCGAAACGTCGTTGCCGCGTGCGGTCGTCCGGCTGGCCCGCCGCCTGCTTCCCGCCCTGGTGGTGGTGTTGGCCGCCTCGGCGGTGCTCACGGCGCTGGTGCAGCCGCAGACGCGCTGGGAGGCGTTCGCCGACGACGGCCTGGCGAGCTTGTTCTATTGGCAGAACTGGCATCTGGCGGCCACGGCGAACGACTATTCGCGGGCCGGGCAGGCCGTGAGCCCGCTGCAACACATCTGGTCGATGTCGGTGCAGGGGCAGTTCTTCGTCGCAATGTTGGCCGTCGCCGCGCTGCTCGCATTCGTCAGCAGGTTCGGAGGCTGGGCCCGCAGGCGGCGGTCCACCCTGATCGCGGTGGTCGCGTTGGCGACCGTGTTGTCGTTCTGGTACGCGGTCGTCGCACACCACCTCGACCAGTCGCATGCGTACTACGACACCTTCGCCCGCGCGTGGGAACCGTTGGCGGGCATGCTCGCCGCGGCGGCGGTCGTCGTGGTGCGGATGCCGGGGTGGCTGCGGGCTGCGGCTGGCGTGACGGGACTGGCCGCGGTGCTCGCGTGCGGGTTTCTCGTCGACGGCGGCGCCGCGTTTCCCGGTCCGTGGGCGCTGGTCCCCGTCGGCGCGACGGTGCTGCTGATCCTCAGCGGCGCCCAGACCTCGGCCCGTCTCCCGTGGCCGAACCGGCTCATCGCCTCGGCGCCCTTCGCCACGTTGGGCGCCATGGCCTACTCGCTGTACCTGTGGCACTGGCCGCTGCTGATCTTCTGGCTCGCCCACTCCCGCCAGGACAGTGTCGGGGTCCGTGAGGGAACGGTCGTCGTGCTGCTCTCGCTGGCGTTGGCGTATCTGACGATGCGTTTCGTCGAGGAGCCTCTGCGCGAGCGCAGATCCGATGACCGCGCGGCGCACCGACTTCCGTCACCCACCCGAGCGCCCCGGATGCTGACCGGCGTCATCGCGGTGCTGGCGCTCGGGCTGACTGTGGCGTCGGTGGGCTGGCGCCAGCATCTCGACTCGGTCCGCGACAACGGCAAGGAGTTGGAGAACCTGTCGGTCCGCGACTACCCGGGGGCGCGGGCCCTGCTCGACAACGTCAAGGTGGCGAAGCTACCGATGCGACCGACGATCCTGGAGGCGTCCGAGGATCTTCCCGCGACCACCCTTGAGGGCTGCATCACCGATTTCGCGAGCACCGATGTGATCCGTTGCGCGTACGGCGATCCCACCGCCGCCAGGACGATAGCGCTGGCGGGGGGCTCACACGCCGAGCACTGGATCACGGCGCTGGACCTACTGGGCCGCACGCACGGTTTCCGCGTTGTGACGTATCTGAAGATGGGCTGCCCGCTCACGACCGACGACGACCCTCGCATCGCCGGCTCGCTCGACCCGTACCCGCAATGCCGAACGTGGGTGCGCGACACCATGAACGCGCTCATCACGGATCGGCCCGACTACGTCTTCACCACCACCACCCGGCCGCACACCGACGGACCCGGCGACCTGGTCCCCGACGGCTACCTCGGCATCTGGGACGAGTTCAGCGCCAACGGCCTCGCGATCCTCGGCCTGCGCGACACACCGTGGATGTTCCGCGACGGCTTCCTGTTCGCACCCGTCGATTGCCTCGCCGAGGGCGGCGATCCGGAATCCTGCGGCATCTCCCGCAGCGACGCGCTCGCCGAACGCAACCCGACGCTGGACCATGCCGATCGCTATCCTTTGCTGACCGTGCTCGACCTAAGCGACGCGGTGTGCCGGCCCGACTCCTGCCGTGCGGTCGAGGGCAATGTGCTCGTTTACCATGACGCCCACCATCTTTCGGCGAGCTATGTGCGCTCGCTGGTCGACGAGTTGGGTCGGCAGATTTCCGACGCGACTCGATGGTGGTGACTCAGGCGCCGAGCCAGCGGTGCGCGGCGGCGGCCACCTCCATGTCCACCGGGGCGGCCGTCATTAGAACGAACTTCTGCTCGCGTAGGAGTTCGTAGATGCGTGCGCCCCCGCAGTCGACGTCCGGCATTCGCCTGCCGACCATCCAATGCTCGCCCTGGACTGCAACACCTGTTCGGTGCCGCTCTGCGGAACGATCAACAACATCCCGAAGCGACTGTTCAGCGCGCCCAGATTCGTGGTCGCGCCACCCGGCGGCGCGAGTTCTCGGATCGGCACACCCCGCGGCAGTAGGTCCTCCGCCAGTCCGCGGGCGTCCAGCAGTTCCAGGGTTCGGGCGTGCACCGCGAACGCTCTGGTGATATTGGGATTCGAGGTCCGTTCTTCGAGCAACTGCACGCCGGACTTACCGAGCGCGAGCTCACACGCCAGCATCAGCCCCGTTGGACCGGCGCCGACCACCACGACGTCGGTGGTGCCCACGACGCGGCATCGTAGCGCCGATCGTCCCCCGTAGAATGAAGATCACCGAAAGCCTTACTCGGCTGACACCCCGACCATCAGTTCTCCGGTTGGCGGCCGCGTGCTGACCAACCCAACCGATCGGAGTGCCCTGCTCGCCGTCCTGCTCGCCCACGCGGTCGCCACCGCGCTCGCGCCCCTGCTCGTCCACAGGTGGGGGCGCAATGCCTTCTACCCGCTGGCGCTGGTGCCGCTGGCGTCCCTGGTCTGGGTAGCGCTGAACTGGCCTTCTGCCGGCCGGGCCAGCACCGTCGACGTGCAGTGGGTGCCCGAGCTGTGGATGAACATCACGCTGCGCTTCGACACGCTCGCCGCGATCATGAGCGTGCTGGTGCTCGGCATCGGCGCGCTGGTGCTCTTCTACTGCGCCGACTACTTCCAGCACCATGACGGCCGCACCGAGAACCGGCTGCCGAGCTTCGCCGCGGAACTGGTCGCGTTCTCCGGAGCGATGTTCGGCCTGGTCACCAGCGACAACCTGCTCATCCTGTACGTGTTCTGGGAGATCACGTCGGTGCTGTCCTTCCTTCTGGTCGGGCACTACGCCGAACGCCTCACCAGCCGACGGGCCGCCACGCAGGCGCTGCTGGTCACGACGTTCGGCGGCCTGGCGATGCTGGTCGGCATCATCGTGCTCGGCAATCTGGCCGGCACCTACCTGCTCTCCGAACTGCTGGCGTCCCCGCCGGGCGGGGTGGCCGCTTCGGTCGGGCTGGTGCTCATTCTGGTCGGCGCCCTGTCGAAGTCGGCGATCGTGCCGCTGCACTTCTGGCTGCCGGGCGCGATGGCCGCGCCCACCCCGGTGAGCGCATACCTGCACGCCGCGGCGATGGTCAAGGCGGGCGTCTATCTCATCGCGCGGATGAGCCCCGGCTTCGCCGACTCTCCGGTGTGGAAACCGATCGTGGTCTCGCTCGGCCTGCTGACGATGCTGCTGGCGGGCTGGCGCGCGGTGCGCGAGTACGACCTGAAGTTGATCCTGGCCTTCGGGACGGTGAGCCAGCTGGGGCTGATCACGGTGATGGTCGGCACCGGCGGCGCGGACATGATGCTCGCCGGGCTCGCGATGCTGGTGGCGCACGCCATGTTCAAGGCGGCGCTGTTCATGGTCGTCGGCATCATCGACCACGCCACCGGCACCCGCGACATCCGCAGGCTGGCCTGGCTCGGCGACAAGGCTCGGCCGCTGTTGGTCATCGCCGTCGGCGCGTCGGCGAGCATGGCGGCGCTGCCCCCGTTCTTCGGCTTCGTCGCCAAGGAAGCCGACTTCGAAACCGTGCTGCACAGCCCGACCCTCGGTGCTTTCGCGCCGGTCGTGCTGGCGGGCATCGCCCTCGGCTCGGTGTTCACGACCATCTACAGCCTGCGTTTCCTGTTCGGCGCGTTCGCCCGCAAGGGGCATTCGCACCCCAGCACGCGCGTCGCCGAGATGCACCGCCCCGAGCGCACGTTCATGATCGCGCCGGGCGTCCTCGCGGCGGCCGGCCTGGCCTTCGGGATCTGGCCCGTCGGGATCGGCGACGTCCTCGAGGGCTACGCCGACACCGTGCCCGGCGGCAACAACGAGTACTACCTCGCCCTGTGGCACGGCATCAACCTGCCGCTGCTGTTGTCGGTGCTGGTGATCGCCACGGGCGTCGCCGCCTTCATTGGGCGCGAGCGGTTGCGCAGGTTCCGCACGATGCGCGAACCGCTCGGCAACGCCGACCACGTGTACGACGCCGTGGTGCGCAGGCTCGACCTGTTCTCGGTGGAGCTCACCGCGGTCACGCAGCGCGGCTCGATCCCGGCGACCCAGTCGGCGATCCTGTCGACACTGGTGCTGGTGCCGACGATCGTGCTGGCGCTGGGCGCGCGGGACCGCCCGGAGTTCAAACTGTGGGGCTCACCGCTGCAAGTGGTGATCGGCCTGATCATCCTGGCCGCCGCGCTGGGCGCGCTGGTGATGCGCAACCGCCTCGCGGCGGTGCTGCTCGTCGGCGTGACGGGGTACGGCTGTGGCGCGATCTTCGCGCTGCACGGCGCACCCGATCTGGCGCTGACCCAGTTCCTGGTCGAGACATTGACACTCGTGGTGTTCGTGCTGGTGCTGCGCACGCTGCCCGCCGAGGCCGACCGGCTCCACATCCGGCGGTACCGGTGGCCGCGGGCCGTGCTGGCGCTCGCCGTGGGTGCGACCGTGACCACCACGGCGGTGTACGCGATGGCCGCACGCACCGGGGTTCCGATCGCCGCGCTGATCCCCGACGCGGCCTACTACCGCGGCCACGGCGCCAACGCCGTCAACGTCCTGCTGGTCGACATCCGCGCCTGGGACACCATGGGCGAGGTCATGGTGCTTCTGGTCGCGGCAACCGGTGTCGCGTCAATGGTGTTCCGGCACAGGCGGTTCGGGGCGCCACCGCGGGTGGCCGACGCCGGTCAGCCCGACATCGGGCGGCTGCCAGCGATCGTGAACACCAGCCCGGCGGCCGGTGAGATCACCTGGCTGAGAGGCAGCGAGCTGCGCGACCCCCGGCACCGGTCGCTGATCCTGGAGGTCGCCACGCGCGTCATCTTCCCGCTGATCATGGTGCTCTCGGCGTACTTCTTCTTCGCGGGGCACAACACCCCGGGCGGCGGGTTCGCCGGCGGATTGACGGCCGGGCTGGCGCTGGTGCTGCGCTACCTCGCCGGTGGCCGTTACGAACTCGGTGAGACGCTGCCGCTGGACGCGGGCAAGATCCTCGGCGCGGGGCTGACACTGGCCGCGGGAACCGCGGTCGCATCGCTTCTGGTGGGCTCGCCCGCGCTGTCGTCGGCGCTGATCGAGGTCGACGTGCCGGTGTTGGGCACCGTCAAGTTCGTCACCGCGTTGTTCTTCGACCTCGGCGTGTACCTCATCGTCGTGGGTCTGGTGCTCGACGTGTTGCGCAGCCTCGGCGCCCGCATCGACGTCGAGCTCGGCCAGGAACTGGGAGCGACGGTGAGTTCGCGATGACGACTTCGCTCGTGCCCCTTGTCCTGCTCGGCGGCCTCACCAGCGCCGGGGTGTACCTGCTGCTCGAACGCAACCTGACGCGAATGCTGCTCGGGCTGTTGTTGATCGGCAACGCGATCAACCTGCTCATCCTCATCGCAGGCGGCCCGTCCGGTGCCCCGCCGATCCGGGGCCGAACCAGCGACGGCCGGACCACCACCGCAGATCCGTTGGCGCAGGGCATGATCCTGACCGCGATCGTCATCACCATGGGCATCGCGGCGTTCGTGCTGGCGATGGCCTACCGAACCTACCGGTTGACCACAGAGGAGGAAGTGGGCGACGACCCGGAGGACGCGAAGGTCTCCGAGTTGGCCGCCAAGGACACCGCCGCCGTCGAGGAGGACCGCCCCCAGCCCGAAACCGCGCGCGA
Organism: Mycolicibacterium komanii; assembly: GCF_001050035.1. The sequence goes on along the minus strand of NZ_CVTA01000011.1, from coordinate 125,126 downwards.
CACCGACGCCCCCGACGAGTTGGACGCGTTGCCCGGATACGAGGGGTCGAAGTGATCCGGAAGCAACGAGCGAAGGCGGACCGCGCATGACGTTGGCGGCCACCTTGATTCCCCTGCCCGTGCTGCTGCCCACGTTGGGCGCGGCGACGACGTTGATCGCCGGCAGGCGGCCGCGACTGCAGCGGCTCGTCACGCTCGTCGTGTTGTGTGTCGTGGTCGCGGTGTGCGGCGCGCTGCTCTACCTCGCCGACAGGGACGGCACGCTCGTGCTCAACGTCGGTGGCTGGGGACAGTCGGTCCCCGGCATGGGGCCGCTGGGCATCACGCTCGTGGTGGACCGGTTGTCGGCGCTGATGCTCGTCGTCTCGTCGGTCGTGTTGGTGGCGGTGGTGTTCTACGCCATCGGGCAGGGTGTCCGCGATGGTGACGAACGCCAACCCGTGTCGATCTTCATGCCCACCTATCTGGTGTTGTCCGCCGGCGTGTGCATGGCGTTCCTCGCCGGCGACCTTTTCAACCTGTTCGTCGGCTTCGAGGTGCTGCTGGCCTCGAGCTTCGTGCTGCTGACCATCGGAGCGAGCAAAGACCGTGTGCGCGCGGGCATCTCCTACGTGATGGTGTCGATGGTCGGGTCGCTGATCTTCCTGTTCGGCATCGCCCTGGTCTACGGCGCCACCGGGACGCTGAACCTGGCCGAGGTCGCCGTGCGTCTGGACGATGTGTCGGGAGGCATCCGTTCGGCGATGTTCGCCGTCCTGCTGGTGGCCTTCGGCATCAAGGCCGCGGTCTTCCCACTCTCGGCCTGGCTGCCCGACTCCTACCCGACCGCACCCGCGCCGGTCACCGCCGTGTTCGCCGGCCTGCTCACCAAGGTCGGTGTGTACTCGATCATTCGGGCGCACTCGTTGCTGTTCCCCAGCGGCGGTCTGGACCCGATCCTGTTGGTGGCGGCGCTGCTGACGATGCTGATCGGCATCTTCGGCGCGATCGCGCAGAGTGACATCAAACGACTGCTGTCATTCACGCTGGTGAGCCACATCGGATACATGGTGTTCGGCATCGCCCTGTCCAGCCAGCTCGGTATGTCCGGCGCGATCTATTATGTGGCGCACCACATTTTGGTGCAGACGACCCTGTTCCTGGTGGTCGGGCTGATTGAACGCCAGGCCGGCGCGTCGACGTTGGACCGCCTCGGTGGGCTGGCGGCCGCCAGCCCGTTGCTGGCGTTCGTATTCGTCGTACCCGCGCTGAATCTCGGCGGTATACCGCCGTTCTCCGGTTTCATCGGCAAGGTGGCGCTGCTCGAGGCGGGTGCGCAGGACGGTTCCGTACTGGCCTGGACGCTGGTCGGGGGCGGTGTGGTGACCAGCCTGCTGACGCTGTACGTCGTGGTTCGGGTGTGGACCAAGGCGTTCTGGCGCTCGCGCACGGACGCGCCGGAAGGGCACCTGTCCGCGGCGTTGCCGTCGGCATTGCTCGACGAACCCGAGGACATCCAGTTCGTCGACCGCGACCACGTCGGCCGCATGCCGGCGGGAATGGTCGGGCCGACGGGCGCGCTGATCGCGGCGGGCCTGGCGTTGACGGTGCTCGCAGGACCGATCTTCGGTTACAGCGAGAGGGCGTCGCACGAGGTGCTCGACAGGGCTGAGTACATCACGGCCGTGGTGGGGCAGCGATGAGCGCTTGCGCGAAGAGTCGAGGGCCACGATGAGGGCGTCGAGGACCGCACCGATGAGAAGCGTCGCGCTGCGCATCTGGGTCCTGTGCTGGTTGGTACTCGTCTGGATCCTGTTGTGGGGCACGTTCTCTGCGGCCAATGTGCTTTCCGGCATGGCCGTCGCGACGTTGATCACGTGGCTACTGCCGCTGCCCGCCGTGCCGGTCGAGGGCAAGTTGCACGTGCTGTCGCTGATCCGGCTCATCCTCACCGTCGCCTACCGGCTGGTGCTGTCGTCGGTGCAGGTCGCGTGGCTGTCGCTGAAACCGCGCCCACCACTGTCGGCTGTGCTGCGCGCGCAGCTTTCGGTGAAGTCGGATCTCGTGCTGTCGCTGGCGGTCATCATCTTCAACCTGATTCCGGGATCGATCGTGCTCGAGATCGACCAGACCCGCCGCCTGCTCTACATGCATGTCATCGACGTCGGGTCCGACCGCGCGCTGAGCGCGTTCTACCACCAGGTGGCCGTGATCGAACGACTGCTGGTCCGAACGTTCGAACGTCCCGAGGACTGGCGTCCGGCGCACGAGGAGGACGAAGCATGAATACCGTGTGGGTCATTGCCGCGGTGATGATCACCGCCGCCTCGGCGATCACGATGTTCCGGCTCCTGGCCGGCCCGAGCACCCTGGACCGGTTGGTCGCCGTCGACACGCTGATCGCGGTGGCCATGTGCGGGATCGGCATCTGGGGCGCCTACAGCTTGGACAGCACCGTGACCTACGGGATGGCCGCGCTGGCATTGATCAGCTTCGTCGGGACGGTGAGCGTGGCGCGGTTCCGCGTGCCCGACGTCGACAAGCCGCGGACCATCCGGGGGCGGCGATGACGATGCTGGACATCATCACGGCCGTGCTCGTGCTGGGCGGCTCGACGCTGGCGCTGACCGCGGCGATCGGCATCGTCCGTTTCCCCGACACGCTGACGCGGATGCACGCGGCGTCCAAGCCGCAGGTGCTCGGGCTCCTGCTGGTGATCGCGGGCGCCGCGATCCGGCTGCGGGGCAACACCGATGTCGGCATGCTCGTGCTCACGGGCTTGTTCACCATCATCACCGCTCCCGTGGTGGCGAACCGGGTTGGTCAGCTCGCGTACCGGGAACAGAACGTCCGAGACGATCTGTTGACCGCGGACGAGATTGACGAGTTCGCCGACCACCCGGGAAGCGGTGCCAATGGCCAGGACTGACGACGACAGCTGGGACATCACCGAAAGCGTCGGCGCGACCGCACTCGGGGTGGCCTGGTCTCGTGCGCAGGAGCAGAAGACCGGGTGCCCGCTCTTCACCGACCCCTACGCGCAGATGTTCGTCGATGCCGCGGTGGAGCGGGGCTGGCAACTGCCCCCGGCTCATGTGGTCGAGCGGATCCGCGCCATCGGCGCCTACGCCGCGTCGCGCACCAAATGGTTCGACGAGTTCTTCATCGCCGCGGGCGCCAACGGCATCGACCAGGCGGTGATCCTCGCGGCCGGCCTCGACGCGCGGGCATGGCGATTGCCGTGGATCGACGGCACCGTCGTCTACGAGATCGACCAGCCCCGGGTGCTGGCGTTCAAGGTCGACACACTGCGTCGGTCCGAGGCCCAGCCGACCGCCAAGTACGCCCCCGTCGGAATCGACCTTCGCGACGACTGGCCGCGGGCGCTGCGCGATGCGGGGTTCGACCCGAGCGAACCGACCGCGTGGGCAGCCGAGGGGCTGCTGCCGTATCTGCCTGCGAGCGGACAGGATCTGTTGTTCGAGCGAATCCACGAACTCAGCGCGCGAGGCAGCCGGGTCGGCGTCGAGTCGTTCGGCGCCGGATTCTTCGATCCCGAGTACCTCGCAAGTGGTCGCGAGAAGATGCGCGAGCACCGCAGGCAGGCTGGCCTGGAGGGTGACGACGACGCATTCGACGTCCAGGACCTCTGGTACATGGAGGAGCGCACCGAGGTGACCGGCTGGCTCGCCGACCACGGCTGGGATGTGACCTCCATCAGCGCTGCGGATCTGATGGACCGGTACGGCCGGTGCGCCGCAGGCGAACCCGACGACACGACGCCGCGCACGGTGTTCGTCGAAGGGCAGCGGACCTGCTGATCGGTTCGCCGAGAGACTAGTCCCCCGAGGACAATCCGAATTCGACCATCGCCGTGACGGTCTCGACCGCGTCGCTGAGCGCGGCCAGCCGCTCGGCCGCCGACGGCGCGGCCAGCACGGCGTAGCGGTCGGCCTGCCCCATGGGCAGCCGGGAGGTCAACGCGTACAACCACTTTCCGGCGTCGCCCGAGACGTCGGCACCGGCGATGAATTCGCGGCCGTTGACCTCGCCGCCGCGGGCCGTGGCGATCCGCTCGAACAACGCGACCATGCGATCCTCGACATCGCGGATCGCGTCCACGTCGACGGGGTCACCCGGCTGGTCGGGCCACGGTTCGACCGCGGCACGCGGATACGGGTCGTCGGGCTGCCACTCGATGACCCGGATACGTTCGCCCATCACGCATTTCAGGCGGTAGCGGCCGTCGCCGAAGTCCGCGACCTCGACGATGCGGGCCAGTGCGCCGACATCGCTGCGGACATCACCGCCGCCCACCTCCCGGCCCGCGGTGATCAGCACGACGCCGAACGCCGGATCCTCGGCGGCCAGACAGTCTGAAACCAGTGCGCTGTAACGCGGTTCGAAGATCCGCAGCGGCAGTTCCTCACCCGGCAGCATCGCCACCTGCAATGGGAACATCGGGATGGCCGCCATCGTCTACAGGTCCAGTTCGGCGACCAGGGCGTCGACGACGGAACGCAGGTCACCGTCGTGCTCCTCGGCGACGCGGCGCTGTCGCTGATACGACGCGCCGGAGTTGTAGATCTCCGCGACCCGGCGCAGTTCGTCGGCGCAGTGTAGCGACGCGGCCACCGGCTCGAGGCGGTTGAGCAGCTCGTCGAGATCCTCGGTCACCAGCCGCTCGTTGCTGTCGGCATCCTGGATGATGATCGCGTCCAGGCCGTAACGCGCTGCGCGCCACTTGTTCTCCTGCACGTGCCATGGCGGCATGGTCGGCAAGGACTCACCCGCGTCGAGCCGCCTGTCGAGGTCGACGACCAGGCAGTGGGTCAACGCGACCAACGCACTCAACTCGCGCAGATTGGAGACACCGTCGAAGACCCGTACCTCAACGGTGCCGATGTGCGGCGAAGGCCGGATGTCCCAACGGATTTCGTTCATGTGGTCGATGATGCCGGTCTTCTTCTGGTCGTACACGAACCGTTCCCACTCCGCCCATGTCTGGAAGTGAAACGGCAACCCGGCCGTCGGCAACTGCTGGAACATCATCGCCCGGTTGGACGCGTAGCCGGTGTCCTGGCCGTCCCAGAACGGCGACGACGCCGACAGGGCCAGCAGATGCGGATAGTGGTTGAGCAGCGAGGTGTTGATCGCCATCACCTTGTGCGCGGACCGGACCCCGACGTGGACGTGCACGCCCCAGATCAGCATCTGCCTGCCCCACCACTGGGTGCGCTTGATCAGCTCGGCGTAACGAGGAGCATCGGTGAGGCTGCCCGGCGACCACTTCGCGAACGGGTGGGTGCCCGCGCAGAAGAGCTCCATGCCGCGGGACCGGACGATCTCGCGCGCTGCCCCCAGCGTCGAGCGCAGGTCGTCCATGGCCTCGGGCACCGAATCGCAGACGCCCGTGACGATCTCGACGGTGTTGCGCAGCAGCTCTTTGTGCACGCGCGGGTTGTTCTCGCCGAGCTCCTCGATGACCGCGGTGGCCTCGTTGCTCAGATCCCGTGTCGTCGCGTCGACGAGCGCGAACTCCCACTCGACCCCGACCGTAGGTCGCGGCGAGCCGACGAAGTCGATGTGGCTGTTAGCCGGTACGGATAACACCGCATGCCACCCGCGATCCGGCGTCACCGGTCGCCAGAGTGGTCGCATCCGGCGGCGGGTCACCGTTGACCTGCTGGTAGCGCTCCGGCGGGATGTTGGCGAAGTTGTCCGCCTTCTCGTGAATGATGATCGCGGTTCCCGCGCCCGACGTCAGTTCCTCGGCGGTGAACGCGTCGGTGGTCGTCACCACCTTGGCCGAACCGTCCTCGCGGACCTGCAGCGACGACAGGTCGCCGCTCGCCGGATGGCCGCTGTGGCCGGGCACCTGAAAGTGCCCACCCGCGGAGTTGAAGTTCCCGGGCGCACCGCCGGTCGGCGCGACCGAATTGGCCTCACACTTGCCGACCTGATGGATGTGCATGCCGTGGAAGCCGGGAGTCAGCTTGCCCGACGCCTTGGTCTCGACGGTGATCGTCGCGTAGCCGCCGCTGAACTGGATGTCGGCGGTGGCCACCGGCGTGCCGTCGGCAAGTTTCAGTTCGGCGGTGAGGGTCTCACCCGAGCCCTGGCCTTCGCCCTGGCCTTGATTCTGACCCTGGCCATGTCCACCACCGTGGCCGCCGGCGCCCTCACCCGGCGGAGCCGACGGAGGCGGCGATCCCGTCCACACGGGCGGCGGGGTGCCCTGAACGTTGGTGGGCTCCTCGGGTGAGGAGCAGGCGCTCAATGCCAAAGCGGGAATTGCGAACAAGGCAGCGGCGGCGACGGTCTTGAACATGTCCAAGAGCCTAACCGGTGACCACCACGATGACGCCCGCCGGTTGTTCGGCGAGCTCGGGCAGGCGCGGTTCGACGGGCGCTTCGAGCAGACGCCCCACCTCCTCGGCCGCCTTCTGCTCACCGGGCGCGTCGCTGAAGTACACGGTGGTAACCGTCACGTCCGGCAGCTCGAGGTTGCCGGTCTCGGTGACGTTCCAGCCGGCCTCGCGCAGCCGCCCGGCGGCGCCTTCGGCCGCACCCTGCACCTCGGAGATGTTGAAGACCCGAACCTCGGCTTCTGGCGGCTTGGGCGACGCCGACGTCGTCGGCGTCGTGGTCGTGGTGGCCGTGGCCAGCGGTGGCGCGTCGTCGTCGTCGCTGTCGCCACCCATCGCCTGGAACGCGACCAACAGGAACACGACGCCCAAGAAGAGCAGCACCATCACCATGGCGCGCAGGGGCAACCCCGACGAATCTCGCTGGTTCATTGCGCCCACCTTATCGAGCGGGCCACGCGGCCCGGGTAACTCAGGTGACGTCGAAGCCGAGACGGCGTGCCGCCCGCGCCTTCTGCCTGCTGGCCCGCAACCGTCGCAACCGTTTGACCAGCATCGGATCTGCGGCGAGCGCCTCCGGCCGGTCGACGAGCGCGTTGAGGACCTGGTAGTAGCGGGTGGCCGACATGGAGAACAACTCCTTGATGGCGTCTTCCTTGGAGCCGGCGTACTTCCACCACTGCCGCTCGAACGCGAGAATGTCGTGCTCGCGCCGGGTCAGCCCGTCGGAGAGTTCAGAGTTGTCTCCGGATTGTTCAGTCCGCGCAATCGCGCCGTCCATCTGGCTCTTGGACCCTTCCGACAACTTGAATGACATCGCTGTGGTTCGGCGCTCATTCAACCACGTGAGGGGCCGATGAGCGCTCCGACATGCCCGCGAGTCGGCCAGCAAGCATTGCCGACCTAAGATTTTGCGCATGGCAGTCGTTCCGATCCGCATCGTAGGAGATCCCGTCCTGCACACGGCCACCGAGCCGGTGCCGGTCGGAGAGGACGGTTCGCTGCCCCCCGATCTCGCGGATCTGATCGCCGACCTGTTCGACACGATGGACGCGGCGAACGGGGTTGGCTTGGCCGCGAATCAGATCGGGGTGTCCAAGCGGGTGTTCGTCTACGACTGCGCCGAGGTGCGCGGTCGTCTGACCCGCCGCCGCGGCGTGGTCGTCAATCCGGTGTTGGAGACCTCCGAGGTTCCCGAGACCATGCCGGATCCGGACGACGACGACGAGGGCTGCCTCTCGGTGCCCGGGGAGTCGTTCCCGACGGGGCGGGCCGACTGGGCTCGGGTGACGGGTCTGGACGCCGAAGGCAACCCGATCACCCTCGAGGGCACCGACCTGTTCGCCCGGATGCTGCAGCACGAGACCGGCCACCTCGACGGCTTCCTCTATCTGGACCGCTTGGTCGGCAGGCATGCGCGCAGCGCCAAGCGCGCGGTGAAATCGCACGGCTGGGGAGTGCCGGGGCTGTCGTGGCTGCCCGGTAAGGATCCCGATCCGTTCGGTCACTGACCGTGGCCGAGCTGCCTGCGGTCGGAACGCGGGTGATGGTGCGTTACCGGCGCCCGGCCGGTTCGGCGCCGCCGCTGACCGACGTGATCGGGCACATCGTCGATGTCGGTGCGACACTTGGTATCCGAACGAAGTCGGGCGACGTGGTGCGGGTCGCGGTGGACGACGTCGTGGCCGTCAAGACGCTCACCGCCGCGCCGGTGCGCACCGTCGACATCCGCAACACCGAACACGCGGCCGCCATGGCGTGGCCGGGTGTCGAACAGAAGTGGCTCGGCGGCTGGCTGCTACGCGCCGCCGGCGGCCACACTCACCGCGCCAACTCCGCTGTGCCCCTTGGCCTCGACGCCGACGTGACGGCCATCGCGGCGATCATCGACTGGTATGACGAGCGGGGGCTGACGCCCTGGCTGTCCATCCCCGATCGGCTGTTCGGTGCGGCGGCCGTCCCGCCCCACCTCGAAACCGAGGTCATGACAAGCGATTTGCCACATACAGTCTTCGACGAGCGAGTGAGGCTCACCGAGACCCCCGACGCCGAGTGGTTGAGCCTGTATCGGCGTGACGTGCCCGTCGAGATCCTGACCGCCGTGGTCGACGGCGAGGTCGCGTTCGCGACGATTCCCGGCATGGCGGTCGGCAGGGCCGCGGTGACGACGGCGCCGGACGGCCGGCGCTGGGTCGGGTTGTCGGCGGTGCGCGTCGACGAGCAGGCCCGCGGCCGGGGGTTGGCGCGCGCCCTGTGCGCGACGCTCCTGCACTGGGGAGCGCAACGAGCGGCCACCCGCGGCTATGCCCAGGTGCTCGTCGACAACGCGGTGGCCCTCGGCCTCTACCGGTCGATGGGTTTCTCGACGCAGCACCGCAGCCGCTATGTCGACGCTCGTAGCCTGTAGGCCATGCGGATCGCCACCTGGAACGTCAACTCGATTCGGGCCCGGGTCGAGCGGGTCACCGACTGGCTCGAGCGCGCCGACGTCGACGTGCTGGCGATGCAGGAGACCAAGTGCAACGACGAGCAATTCCCGGTCATGCCGTTCCTCGCCGCCGGCTACGAGGTCGCCCACTGCGGGTTCAATCAGTGGAACGGCGTGGCCATCGCGTCCCGCGTCGGCATCGACGACGTGCAGATCGGGTTCGACGACCAACCGAGCTGGAGCGACAAGCCCGAGGTGGAGGCGGCCGCGGAAGCCCGTGCTCTCGGCGCCACGTGCGACGGGGTGAGGGTGTGGAGTCTGTACGTGCCGAACGGCCGGTTCGTCGGCTCGCCGCACTACGAGTACAAGCTCGAATGGCTTGACGCCCTTCGCAACACCGCGCAGAAGTGGTTGTCCGACGATCCGGCGGCGCAGATCGCGCTCGTCGGTGACTGGAACATCGCGCCCACCGACGAGGACGTGTGGAGCGTGGAGTTCTACCGCAACAGCACCCACGTCACCGAGCCCGAGCGCGCGGCCTTCAATGCGGTGGTCGAGACGGGTTTCGCCGATGTGGTGCGGCCGTTCACGCCCGGACCGGCCGTCTTCACGTACTGGGACTACACGCAGCTGCGGTTCCCGAAAAACCGCGGTATGCGCATCGATTTCATACTCGGCTCACCCGCGCTCGCCGAGCGGGTCACCCACGCCGAGATCGTCCGCGACGAACGCAAGAGCGGCAAGGACCGCGTCGGGGCGCCGAGCGATCACGCCCCGGTCTTGATCGAACTGGCGTGACCCGAGGCGGCGGCCTCGTACGACTCATCACCGTAGTTCCCGGGATTGAAGATCGACGCCACCGCACCGATGAGCATCATCACCGCCGCGGCGACGAACACCACGACCAGCCCGCTGTGGAACGGTCCGGTGATCAGATGCGGGAAGAACGTCTGGCCCGTCAGGGTTTCAACGTCCACCCCGGGTTGTTGAAGGGCGTGGTACGGCTCGAGCAGTTCGGCCATCGGGTTGTAGCCGAGAAACGCCGCGAACAGGCTCCCGACCGGCGGCAGGTTGGCCACGTCGTGCGCTACCGACGCGGCGACGCCCTGCTCCTGCAGCCCCGCATTGAGGGCCTCGGGCAGCGTGTTGGCCAGGCCGACGATCATCAGCGAGAAGAAGATGCCGATCGACAGCGCCGAGCCCGCGTTGAAGAACGTCGACCGCACGCCCGACGCGGCGCCGCGTTCGGCGGCGGGCACGCTCGACATGATCGCCGCGGTGTTCGGGGCGGTGAAGATGCCGCCGCCCAAACCGTTGAAGAACACCAGGACCGCGAAGACCCAGTAATCGAAGTTCACCGGAATCATCACCAGGGCAACGAAACACACCGCCATCAACAGCATTCCGCCGACGGTGAACCACCGGGCGCCGAATCGATCGGCGAGAGAGCCGGCGAGCGGCGCCGCGATCAGGAAGCCGAACGTCGCGGGCAGAAGATAGATGCCCGCCCACAGCGGTGTGGATTCGAAGTCGTAGCCGTGCAACGGAAGCCAGATGCCCTGTAGCCAGATGATCAACATGAACTGCAGGCCGCCGCGGCCGACCGACGACATGAGCCCGGCGAGGTTGCCCATCCCGAACGAGGTGGATCGGAACAGCCGGATGTTGACCATCGGCTGCGGCACCCGCAGTTCGATGAGGCAGAACGCGACCAGCAGCGCAAACCCGCCGACGATCGATCCGAGCACCCACGGATTCGTCCATCCCGTCGACGAATTGCCGTAGGGCTGGATGCCGTAGGTGATGCCGACCAGCAGCGCGGTCAGGCCGATGCCGAAGGTCAGGGTGCCGGCCCAGTCGAGCCGCCCCGGCGTCCGTACGCCGAGTTCGCGTAGGGACCGGTAGCTCCACACCGTGCCGAGCAACCCGATGGGCACACCGACCCAGAAGATCGCCTGCCAGTGGATCTCGGCGAGCACCCCGCCGATCAGCAACCCCAGGAACGACCCGGCCACCGCGGCCGTCATGTTCACGCCCAGCGCCATGCCGCGCTGATTGGCGGGGAACGCATCGGTGAGGATCGCGCCCGATGAGGCCATCAGCATCGCGCCGCCCACACCCTGGACCACACGCCAGGCGATCAGCCACATCGCCCCGGCGCCCAGTTGGAACGGGTCGAAGGACAACGCGATCGCCGCGACGGTGAAGACGGCGAAGCCGAGGTTGTAGATGCGGACCCTGCCGAACACGTCGCCGAGGCGTCCGAAGAACACGACCAGCACCGCGGTGACGACCAGGTAGCCCATCAGCATCCACAGCAGATAGCTCACGTTGGCGGGCGCCAGGGGGTTCAAGCCGATGCCGCGGAAGATCGCGGGCAGCGAGATCAGCACGATCGAGGCGTTGATCGCGGCGAGCAGCATGCCCAGCGTCGTGTTGGACAGGGCGATCCACTTGTACCGCGGGTGATCGTGGTCCATCCGCATGCGACGACGCGTCGTTTCGGTGAGTGCCGCCTCGGCGTCGGGCGCGGTCGCGGGCTCGGTGGTCTCTGGGGTCATCGCTGTCGCTGTCTACTTCGCTCCGGGGTCGGTGGACACCGCCACGGCAGAAAACACATACATTAGCTATACAAATTACTCCCCCACAAATTCGGCCGTGCAATTCGCACTCCCTTCGGCGCCGCGGCTGCGCTAGCGTGGCAGGCGTCCACACACGGGAGCGCACACCAGTGCGCTGAGAGGACGGGTGGGCCCGTCGACCGTACGAACCTGACCGGGTAATGCCGGCGTAGGGAGATTGATCAGATGACGCACGTCGCGAACGGTTCTGTCACCGTGACCACCGGCCCCATCGAGGGCAGTACGAAGACTTATCGCGGACTCGAAGGAGTGCCAGGCGCGAAGGTGCCGTTCCGCCGGGTGCACCTGTCCAACGGCGAGCACCTCGACCTGTACGACACCTCCGGTCCGTACACCGACCCGGCGGCGGGCCTCGATCTGCAAGCGGGCCTCCCGGCGCGGCCCGGCGTCGTGCGCGACCGCGGCACCCAGCTGCAGCGGGCCCGCGCAGGCGAGATCACCGCCGAGATGGCCTTCATCGCGGCCCGCGAACGCGTTCCCGCCGAGTTGGTCCGTGACGAGGTCGCCGCGGGCCGAGCCGTCATTCCCGCCAATCACAACCACCCCGAGTCCGAGCCGATGATCATCGGTAAGGCCTTCGCGGTGAAAGTCAATGCCAACATCGGCAATTCGGCGGTGACCAGTTCGATCGCCGAAGAGGTCGAGAAGATGGTGTGGGCCACCCGGTGGGGCGCCGACACGATCATGGACCTGTCCACCGGCCGCGACATCCACACCACGCGCGAGTGGATCCTGCGCAATTCCCCGGTGCCCGTGGGCACCGTGCCGATCTACCAGGCACTGGAGAAGGTCAACGGCGATCCCGCCGCGCTGACGTGGGAGCTGTACCGCGACACCGTGATCGAACAGTGCGAGCAGGGCGTGGACTACATGACCGTGCACGCGGGTGTGCTGCTGCGCTACGTCCCGCTCACGGCCAAGCGCGTCACCGGCATCGTCAGCCGGGGTGGATCCATCATGGCCGCCTGGTGCCTGGCTCACCACACCGAATCGTTCCTCTACACCCATTTCGACGAACTGTGCGAAATCCTGCAGCGCTACGACGTGACGTTCTCGCTCGGTGACGGCCTGCGGCCCGGCTCGATCGCCGACGCCAACGACGCTGCACAGTTCGCCGAGCTGCGCACCCTGGGCGAGCTCACCAAGATTGCGAAATCACATGGCGTGCAGGTGATGATCGAGGGTCCCGGCCACGTGCCGATGCACAAGATCGTGGAGAACGTGCGCCTCGAGGAGGAGTGGTGCGAGGAGGCGCCGTTCTACACCCTGGGCCCGTTGGCGACCGACATCGCCCCCGCCTACGACCACATCACCAGCGCCATCGGCGCGGCGATCATCGCCCAGGCGGGCACCGCGATGCTGTGCTACGTCACGCCGAAGGAACACCTGGGCCTGCCCGACCGCAAGGACGTCAAGGACGGGGTCATCGCCTACAAGATCGCCGCGCACGCCGCGGATCTCGCGAAGGGCCACCCGCACGCCCAGGAGCGCGACGACGCGTTGTCCCGCGCGCGCTTCGAGTTCCGGTGGAAGGACCAGTTCGCGCTCTCGCTCGATCCCGACACCGCGCGTGAGTTCCACGACGAGACGTTGCCCGCCGAACCGGCGAAGACCGCGCACTTCTGCTCGATGTGCGGGCCGAAGTTCTGCTCCATGCGGATCACTCAGGACGTCCGCGACTACGCCGCCGCGCACGGCCTCGACAGTGAGGAGGCGATCGAAGCCGCCATGCAGATGGGAATGGACGAGAAATCACGCGAATTCGCCGAGCACGGCAATCGCGTATACCTACCGCTGGCATGAGTTATCTGCCGCTTCCCCGGCCCGGCGTCACACCGGTGCGGGTGCTGACCATCGCCGGATCCGACTCCGGCGGAGGCGCCGGCATTCAGGCCGACATGCGGACGTTCGCGCTCCTCGGGGTGCACAGCCTGGTCGCGGTCACCGCGGTCACCATCCAGAACTCGCTCGGCGTCAAGGGTTTTCACGAAATCCCGCTCGACGTGATCGCCGGACAGATCGAAGCGGTGGCCTCCGACATCGGCGTCCAGGCCGCCAAGACGGGAATGCTGGCGTCATCGGACATCATCGACACCGTCGCCGACGCCTGGCGCGCGCACGGCCTTGTGGGTTCGGTGCCACTGGTCCTCGACCCGGTGTGCGCCTCCATGCACGGCGATCCCCTCCTGCACCCCAGTGCGTTGGATTCGCTGCGGACACAACTGTTTCCGTTGGCCACCTTGGTCACGCCGAATCTCGACGAGGTGCGCCTGCTCACCGACATAGAGGTCGTCGACGACGTTACCCAGCGGGAGGCCGCCCGCGCGCTACACGCCCTCGGACCGCAGTGGGCGCTGGTCAAGGGTGGGCACCTGCGCACCTCGGCGCAGAGCCCCGATCTGCTGTTCGACGGCACCGAATTCCACGAATTCGACGCCACGCGCATCGACACCGGCCACGACCACGGTGCCGGAGACACGCTGGCCGCCGCCATCGCCAGCGCGCTGGCGCACGGCTACTCCGTCCCTGACGCCGTCGCCTTCGGTAAACGCTGGGTGACCGAATGTCTGCGCGCCGCTTACCCGTTGGGACACGGGCACGGTCCGGTGTCGGCGCTGTTCAGGTTGGCCGAGTGAACCTGGAGGCCATCGCGGGCGTCGCACACGAGCCCGACGGTGCCCCCGCCGGTGCCGTCGTGCTCACCCACGGCGCGGGCGGAAGCAACCAGGCGCCGCTGCTCATCAGGCTGTGCGACGAGTGGGCGGCGCGCGGTTGGCTCGCGGTGCGCTACAACCTGCCGTACCGGCGCCGACGGCCCAAGGGTCCGCCGTCCGGATCCGCCAAGGCCGATCAGGCCGGAGTGGTCGAGGCCGTCGACGCGGTCCGCACCCTCGTCGACGGTCCGGTCATCGCGGGCGGGCACTCCTACGGTGGCCGGATGACATCGATGGCGGTCGCCGATGGAGCCGCCGACATCGCCGTGCTGACGCTGTTCTCCTATCCGTTGCACCCACCAGGTAAGCCGGAACGTGCCCGCACCGAGCACCTTCCGCGCATCGCGGTGCCGACGGTGTTCACCCACGGCACCGCCGACCCGTTTGGCTCGATCGACGAGTTGCGGCCCGCGGCGGCCCTGATCGGCGCGCGCAGCGAAGTCGTCGAGATCACCGGTGCCCGGCACGATCTGGGCTCCAAGTCGCTCGATGTGCCCGCGCTGGCGGTCGATGCGGCATTACGGTTGCTGGGTGCGTCCTAGCCACTGGGTGGTCGTCGCGGTCGTCGTCGTCGGCGTCGTCGCGCTCGCGACTATCGGCTGGTTCTACATCGTCGCACCCCGGCTGACGACCCCGGTGCGCGCCGACCTCTTGGCGCCCGGCGACTGTGTACGGACGTCCGAGACCGATGTCCTCCCACCCGAAGTCAAACGGGTCACGTGCGACGGGCCGCACTATGGGGAGGTCTTCGCGATCGTGCGCGCACCCGACACCGGCGAATATCCCGGCGAGGAAGCCCTGGAACGGCTCGGCGAAGGGTGCAGCGGGAAGCTGTTCGACTACGCGCCGAATATCCCCGAGGGCCCGACGTTTCGGCTCGCCCTCGGCATTCCGGGCGCGCAGGCCTGGTCGGAGGGGTCACGTTCGGTGGTCTGCGTCGCGATGGCCAAGAACGAGCGCTGGGGATCGATCCGCAGCTAGATGGCGGTCGCCGCGCTACGGTTGCTCGCGTGACCACGCCGCCGGGCCCTCCCCCGCCGTACGGACCGCCGCCCTACGGCGGCCAGCCGCCCGATCCGTACGCGCCGCCCGCGCCCGCGTACCCGCCGCCGCCCCCTGCGGATTATCCGCCACCGCCGCCTCCGCCGTACTCGCAGCAACCGTCCTACTACGCGCCGCCCCAACAGCGGTCCACGAACTGGTGGGCCGTCGTCTCGCTGATCTTCGGTCTGCTCGGCGGCGTACTGATCAGCGTCGTCTGCGGCGTCGTCGGCCTGAAGAAGGCCAGGGACGGCCAGGGGGGTCGCGGAATGGCGATCGCGGGCCTGGTGCTGTCGGCGCTGTGGGTGGTCGTGCTCGTGATCGGCCTGCTGGTCTACTTCCTGGTCGGCAATGGGACGGTGACCGCGACCGACGTCAAAGAGGGCGACTGCCTGGCCGAGATCCCGTCCAACACCCGGGTGCTGACCGTGAAGACGGTCGGATGTGATGATTCCCACGCCGGCGAGGTCTTCGCGGTGCTGCAGATGCCCGACAGCGACTTCCCCGGTCAGGCGGCGATCGACGCCTACGCCGAGAAGTGCAGCCCCGAATTGGCGGCCTACTCGCCGGACGCGATGACGGACACATCCGTGCAGCTATATGTGCTGTATCCCACTGCCGAGACGTGGGAGCAGGGCGACCGCGCCGTGACCTGCATCGCGACGCTGGACCCACCGCGATCCGGGACGATCAAAGGCTGAGGACGCTCCGGCACGGCGACGGGCCATATCCGCTGCCTGAGGTACCGTTTTCGCATGACTTCCGAACAATTCGACGCCGTTATCGTCGGCGCCGGTTTCGGGGGGATCGGCGCGGCCATCCAGCTCAAGCGGATGGGCTACGAGAACTTCGTCATCCTCGACCGAGAGGATGACCTCGGCGGCACGTGGCACGTCAATCACTACCCGGGATTGGCGGTGGACGTACCGACGACCACCTACTCGTACTACTTCGAACCCAACCCGAACTGGTCGCGGATCTATTCGACGGGCGCCGAGATCAAGCAGTATGCCGGCGACGTCGCCGACAAGTACGACGTGCGCAGGCACATGCGGTTCAACACCACCGTCGAAGGCGCGTGCTGGGAGGAAGAGACCAGCGTGTGGCGGGTCGCGTTGGCCGACGGTGAGTCGCTGACGGCGCGCTACCTGATCACCGCCACCGGTTTCCTGTCGCAACCGCATACGCCCGACATCCCGGGTATCGAGAGCTTCGCGGGCAAGATCATTCACACCACCGACTGGGATGACGCCTACGAACTGATGGGACGTCGCGCAGCGGTCATCGGCACCGGCGCGACGGCGGTGCAGCTCATTCCCGAGCTGGCGAAGAAGGTGTCGGACCTGACCGTCTACCAACGGACGCCGGTATGGGTGGTGCCGAGGCTCGATTTCCCGATCTCCAACGGTGTCAAGCGGCTGTTCGCTCGAATTCCCCTGACGCAGCGCGCTCTTCGAGCGGTTACCGATGCAATCTATGAGTTCTTCCTCTATGTCGGATTGCGGCACAGCCGACTGCTGTTCCGGCGGCTCAACGTCGCGGCGTCGGATGTGGCGAAGATGCACCGGTTCTTCTCGATTCGCGATCCCGAGCTGCGCAAGCAGCTGACGCCGGACTACGACTTCGGCTGCAAGCGCCCGACGTTCTCCAACAGCTATTACCGGGTCTTCACGAAACCGCATGTGCACCTGCAGACTTCGGGAATCGATCACATCGAAGCCGACGGCATCGTCGCCAGCGACGGCACCAAAACCGAGATCGACACGCTGGTGCTGGCCACCGGCTTCGATCTGTGGGAGGCCAACTTCCCGGCGATCGAAATCGTTGGGCGTGCGGGGCGCAACCTGGGTAAGTGGTGGCGCGAGACCCGTTTCCAGGCGTACCAGGGTGTCACGATCCCGTACTTCCCCAACTATCTGAGCCTGGCGAGCCCGTACGCGTTCCTCGGATTGAACTTCTTCAACACGATGGAATACCAGATGCGCCACATGGATCGGCTGTTCGGCGAGATGAAGCGGCGCGGGGCGACGACATTCGAGGTCACCGAGGAAGCCAACGCGCGATACCGGGACCGCATGACCGAATTGATGGGCCATTCGGTGTTCATGGCCGGGCACTGCGCGGGTTCGCGGTCCTATTACTTCGACCCGAACGGCGAGGCCACGCTGCTGCAGCCGACCTCGACCCGCAAGGCCATCAAAGAGGCGTCCCAGTATCCTCTGAGCGATTACCGGATTGCCTGAGCAGAGAGGAACAGCTGTGTCACATGAGGATTCGGGCGGCGGTTCGCGTGCGGCCACGTTGGCCGGCCTGGGTGTCGCCGGCGTCGGTCTCGCGCACTTCGTCAAACCGGAGCTGTTCGAGTCGGTGACCGTGCAGGCGTTCCCGCGCAACACTCAGCAGTACATCTACGTCAACGGCGGAATCGAGACGGCGCTCGGGATCGGGCTGGCCGCCCGCAAGACCCGCAAGCTGGCGCTGCTAGGGACGGTCGGCTACCTCGCCTACCTGGCGGGCAACGTGGCGCGCAACCGGTAGCGCCCCAGCAGCGTCATATCGAGCAGCCGCTGCAGTACCGCCCGGTTCTGCGCTGAGTTGGTGTACCGCATCAGCCGGCCCAGGTCGATCACCAGCGACATGGCCGCGTGGACCGCGAACCGGGCCTGGCCCGGCGTCCACTCCGGCCGCACGGCGACCACCAACTCGACCCACGATTCGACGTTGGCGCGCTGCATGTTTCGCAGGATCTTCTGATCGGTGGGCGACATGTTGAGGCGCTCGGTGTAGTAGACGTACTCCAATTCCGGCTGCGCGAACGACCTGGCCACGTAGGCGTCGATGACGGCGCCGAGCGCGTCCTCGGGGTCCGCGATCGCACCGGTGATCGCCGTGAGCTCCTCGGAGAGCCGGTCTGCTGCCCTCCGGAAGGCCGCGGCGAGGATGTCGCTCTTGCCGGCGAAGTAGCGGTAGATCCCCGAGGCGGGCATGCCGACGGCCGCGGCAATGTCCTCCATCCCCGTGTCGCGGTACCCCTTGATGTTGAACAGGCGCATCGACTCGTTGAGCAGCGCTTCGTACTTCGACGGCTCCACACCCGTGGAGACCGGCACGACCGGCTCGTCGGCGACGTCGTCGCCGTCCGGCAGCTCGGTTGTCGTCAGGGAGACCGCGAGATCGGAGATCAGCGACCGCACTTGGGCGGCGGGCAGCTTGGCCCGATGGTCGACGATGCTGCCGACGACCGACAGCACCGCGATGGACAGCGTCCACCCCTGCCGCGAGGTCAGGTCCGGACGCATGGCGCGGATCGGACGCTGGATGCGGTGGTTGACGGTGCGCATCTGCGCAATCAGCGAGGCTTGATCGTCGCCGCGCAGATAGCGGCCCTCCCACCGGTACAGACCGCCCGACTCCCGGTTCGCCAGCGCGGTCTCGACCAGCGCGTCAACCAGTCGCCGAAGGTGCACCTGCGGGTCCTCGAGGCCGGTGTCGTCGGCGAACGCGGTGGCATCCACCAGCTGCTGGCCCAGGTTCAGCACGGCATCGCGGAACAGGTCGTACTTGCCGGCGTAGTGCCGGTACAGCGCGGCCGCCGAGATCCCGACCCGTGAGGCGATCGACTCCATGCTGACGCCGTAGAAACCCAGGGTGCTGAACGCCTCGGCGGATGCTCGGGCGATCTGGGCCTTACGGTCCTTCGGCCGGCGCCGGACCGCGTCACCGCTCGCCGGCCGAGTGCGCGACATGGCAGACACGATATCGGAACGAGTGCCCCCACACCGGTCGAGTTCGCCCACCGACATCGGCGCGAACTTGCCAGAGCACGCAGAATGGCGATTAACATAATGGGGTGTTCGGCGCGCTCCGCAAGCTACTGGGTTTTCAGGTCACCATCGGCGAGTTGATCACGCTGGCCCTCGTCCTCGGCACGCCGTACCTGCTGGTCGGCGTGTTTTGGTCGACCACCCACACCGAACACCTGCGGCAGATGAACGGCGTCGATCTGGTCGTCTCCTATCTGGGGGCGATCGTTTCTTGGCCCGTCCTGCTGTTCGCCGACGTCTGTATGACATGAACGGGGGAACACATTGTCCGACCACCACCACCGCCTTGCCTGGACCGGCATCATCGCCGCCATCGTGCTGGCCGGCGCCCTGCTGGCGTTGAACTTTCCGGTGTTCCTGGACAGCTACGACCAGTACGGATTCCAGATCAAGTGTGGGACGGGTTATCTGTCCGACCTCGCGCAGGCGGCCGCGGCCACCGGCGGCGACTACGTCGACCAGTGCGAGACGGCGCTGCTGACGCGCCGGCTGTGGACCATACCCCTGGCCCTGGCGGGCGGGGCCGCGCTGCTGCTGGCCCTCGTCGCGTCCGCGACGACGTCGGCCCGCCAGTCGTTGCAGGCGCACCACAACAATGCCTGATCTAGCATTCCGGCGTGAGCACGCCGGCGGACCCAGCGCTGCCTCGGCGGCTCGGCACCTTCGACGCCGTGGTCATCGGACTGGGTTCGATGATCGGTGCGGGCATCTTCGTCGCCCTGGGGCCCGCCGCGGCGGCCGCGGGTTCAGGGCTGCTGATCGGCCTCGCGGTCGCCGCCGTCGTGGCGTACTGCAACGCCACCTCGTCCGCCTGGCTCGCCGCGCGGTACCCGGAGTCGGGCGGCACCTACGTCTACGGGCGTGAGCGCCTCGGCGAGTTCTGGGGCTACACCGCCGGGTGGAGCTTCATCGTCGGCAAGACCGCGTCGTGCGCGGCGATGGCGCTCACCGTCGGCTACTACGTCTGGCCGCAGGCCGCCCGCGGGATCGCGGTCGGGACGGTCCTCGCTCTGACGGCCGTGAACTACGCCGGCATCCGCAAGTCGGCGCTGGTCACCCGCGTCATCGTCGGCCTGGTGCTGGCGGTGCTGGGCACCGTGGTGGTGACGATCCTGGGATTCGGGGACGTCGACGCCGGCCGGCTGTCGATCGGCACCGACGCCTCCGTCGGCGGCGTGCTGCAGGCCGCCGGGTTGTTGTTCTTCGCGTTCGCCGGCTACGCGCGTATCGCGACGCTGGGCGAGGAGGTTCGCGATCCGGCCCGCACCATCCCCCGCGCGATCCCGCTGGCGTTGGCCATCACGCTCGCGGTGTACGCATTGGTCGCCGTCGCTGTTTTGGCCGAATTAGGAAGTGCAGCAACGGCTTCAGCTGCAGCTCCACTGGCCGAGGCGGTCCGGGCCGCCGGGTTCGGGGGCCTGGAGCTTCTCGTGCGGGTCGGTGCAGCGGTGGCGGCGCTCGGATCGCTGCTGGCGCTCATCCTCGGGGTGTCCCGCACGACGCTGGCGATGGCCCGCGATCGTCATCTGCCCCACGTCCTGGCCCGGGTGCACCCCCGATTCGGCAGCCCGCACCGCGCCGAGGTCGTCGTCGGCGTGCTCGTCGCCGTATTGGCCGCGAGCCTCGACGTGCGCAACGCGATCGGGTTCTCCTCGTTCACGGTCCTCGTCTACTACGCGATCGCCAACGCGTCGGCGTGGACTCTGGGTCGCCGAGCGGTCCCGGCGGTGGGGCTGGCCGGGTGCCTGCTGTTGGCGTTCCTGCTGCCCGTCGCGTCGGTGCTGGCCGGCGCTTGCGTGGTGCTCGTCGGCGCGCTGGCTTACCGTCTTAGACCGTGATCGAGCTGACCTGGAAGCACGTCGAGGCAGAATCCGGTGACGACTTCGTCGTCGCACCCGACGAACGCCTCGGCTGGGGCCGAACGATCGGGCTCGGCGCCCAGCACGTTGTGGCCATGTTCGGCGCGACCTTCCTGGTCCCCGTGCTCACGGGCTTCCCGCCCGCGACGACGCTGCTGTTCTCCGGGGTCGGAACGGTGCTGTTCCTGCTCATCACGGGCAACCGCCTACCGAGCTACCTGGGGTCGAGCTTTTCGGTCATCGCGCCGGTCACGGCGGCGGTGGCCTCACACGGAACGGGTAGCGCCCTCGGCGGCCTCGTCGCGGTTGGCCTCGCGCTGATCGCGATCGGCGGCCTCGTCCACCTGGTCGGCACGCACTGGCTCGACGTGACCCTTCCCCCGGTGGTCACCGGGGCGATCGTCGCGCTGATCGGGTTCAACCTGGCTCCGTCGGCCAAGGCCAACTTCGAACAGGGTCCGCTGGTCGGTCTCGTCACGCTGGTGCTGCTGGTCGCGACGCTGGCCTTCTTCCGCGGCATCATCGGCCGGTTGGCCATCTTCTCGGCCGTCCTCACCGGATACCTTCTCGCGCTGGCGCTCGGTGAGGTCGACACCGCGGCGATCGCCGCCGCTCCGTGGCTCGGGCTGCCGGAGTTCCAGACCCCCACGTTCACCCTCGCCGTGCTGCCGATGTTCCTGCCCGCGGTGATCGCGCTGGTCGCCGAGAACATCGGCCACGTGAAGTCGGTCGGTCAGATGACCGACACCGATGTCGACCCGGTGATGGGCCGGGCGCTGGCCGCCGACGGTGTGGCCACGACGCTGGCCGGTTTCGGCGGGGGTTCGGCGACGACCACCTACGCCGAGAACATCGGCGTGATGGCGGCGACGCGGGTGTATTCGACTGCGGCGTACTGGGTTGCGGGCACGGTGGCGATCCTGCTGTCGCTGTGCCCGAAGGTCGGCGCGGCGATCTCTGCCATTCCGGCCGGCGTGCTCGGCGGCGCGACCGTCGTGCTCTACGGTTTGGTCGGTGTGTTGGGAGTCCGGATCTGGTTGACCAACCGGGTCGACTTCTCCAGGCCGGTCAACCAGATGACCGCCGCCATCCCGCTGATCATCGGCATCGCCGACTTCACATGGAACGCAGGCAGTTTGACGTTCACCGGAATCGCACTGGGTTCGATCGCCGCGCTGGCGGTGTATCACGGCATGCGGCTGTTGGGATTCCGACAGGCTAGCGAGCGCTCCGCTTCCGCTGATCCGCAGGCGGAACCCCGTTGACGCCGTCGACCGACTGCGCGTAGTCGGCGACCGCATAGGCGGCGGCAGGCCCCAGCACCGACAAGGCATCGCGGTTCACGTTCTCGACGGTGTCGCGCTTGGTCCGATAGTTCGGATCGAAGGGCACACCCACACGCCCGCCCCAGAGACGGGCTTGGATCTCCGTCTTGCGCTGTGACGAACCGGCCGTCAGGCCGCCGACCGGCACCCCCGCGGTGAGAAACGGGTAGTAATCGGTGAATTCGCTCAGCGGCATGTCGGCCGGCCGCACCCCCGCCAGGTTGAGGAAGCCGGCCAGCGTCCGCTCGATACCGGCCGAACCCTCGGGAACCGACTGCGCGGGGATCGCGGGGTTGGGTTGGGCCGACTGGTCGCCGTCGTAGGTGAAGTAGCCGGCGTTGGGCGAGCCGAGCATGTCGAAGCCCAGATACAGTGCGATGTCACGGAGTTCGTCCGGCGACAGTCCCTGGACGTACTTCGTCGGCCCGGCCAGCCCGTTCTCCTCCGAGGCCCAGAACACGAAGCGGACGGCGTTGGTGACCGGCGGCCGGGATCCGAGCGCCGCCGCGGTCTCGAGCAATGCCGCGATACCGGTTCCGTCGTCATTGATACCCGGGCTCGCCGCCGAACTGTCGAGATGCGCGCCCGCCAGCACGACGTTGCGGGCGTCGCCGGTTTTGGTCTGCGCCACGAGGTTTCGGGTCTTCTTCATCACCGGTTTGCGGTCGAGTACCAGTCGCACCGGCGCCGTGGTGCGCCGCAACGCGGCGTCGGCCTCGCGACCGATGACCCCGACGGGGACGGTCAGGTCCTGGTAGTAGCCGGGGGTGAACAGGCCGGCGGGGCTGCCGCCGCTGCCCGGCGAGCTGACGACGAGGAGGCCGACGGCGCCCTCCGACACCGCCGCATTCTGTTTGGCGACGACCGAACAGCCGGTGTCGTCGACGATCGCGATCGCGCCGCGTACCGACGTTCCGTCGTAGTCGGCGGTCCGGCAGCCCGCGGCCCTCGTCGGCCGCAGCGTGACGGCGTTGAGTCCGCCGGGTGGCGTGGTGATCAGCAGGGAGGCTTGGTCGACGGGATATTCGCGTCCGCTCACCCGCATCGACGGGTTGCCGCCCTGACTGCGGTCCAGCAGTTCGAACTCGGGCGTCTCGACGTCGAAACCCTTGTCGCGCAGGAACTGTGCGACGTAATCGACGGTCGCGTCGTAGCCGGGGGTGCCGTCGGCACGGTTACCGCCGTTGGTGTCGGCGATCTCCTGAAGCTTGTTCAGGTGGGTGTACATGCCGTCCGCGGTGACCTTGTCGGCCACCTCCTGCGGCGACGGCGGCGGTGGCTCGGGCGATGAGCAGGAGGTCAGGGCCGCGACGACTCCGATCGCCACTCCCGCCACACCGACGAAACGGAGGGGGACCGCCCACGTCCTCATGAGGCGAGCGGGTGCCGGACGCGGAGGTCACGCGTGGGAATTCCGTTCGGGCCGCCCTGGTCTTGGGCGTAGATGCCGACGGCGTAGGCCACCCCGGCGCCATGGATGCCGAGGGCCGTGCGGTCGATGTGCTCGAGGTTGTCCGACACCTTGTGGTAGTTGGGGTCGAACGGCTGATCCGCTTCGCCGCCCCACAAGTCGGCTTGTTCGGGTGTCATCTTCTCCTCGGCGCCCGAGAAGGTGCCACCGGAGGGGATACCGGCGAGCGTGAACCCGTCATAGTCGGAGCGTCCGTCGAAGCTGGTGTCCTCCGCCGGTTTCCCCGCCGCGTCGAGGTAATCCACCAGCGTGCGTTCCAGACCCGCCGATCCCTCGGGCACCCGGCTGATCGCGCCCTCGTCATCGGGCGGGATCGACTGGTTGCCGTCGTAGGTGAAGTAGCCCGGGTTCGGGGAGCCCACCATGTCGAAGTTCAGGTAGAGCGAGATGTCCTTGAGGGCATCGACATCCAACGACTCCAGATAGTTGTTCGATCCGAACAACCCGACCTCCTCAGCACCCCAGAACCCGAACCGTACCGCGTTCTTGACGTCCGGGGAACTGCCGAGCTGCAGCGCGGACTCCAGAACGGCGGCCACGCCGGATCCGTTGTCGTTAATGCCAGGCCCCTCCGGAACGCTGTCCAGATGGGCTCCGGCCATCACGACGTTGTGGGTGTCGCCCGTCTTGGTCTGGGCGATGACGTTGCGCGTGCGCTCCTTGCGCACACCCGCGTTGAGCTTGAGCGAGACGTCGCCCGGCTCGGCCCGTAGTCGATCACCCTCGACCTTGGTGATGCTGACGACCGGGATGGTCGCGTCGGTGTCCTCGCCGAGGGTGCCGCCCATCTCGTCGTTGTCCTCGTTGTTGGCGACGATCAACGCCACCGCGCCGCGTTCGGCGGCCGCCTTCTCCTTCTCCGAGAACTGGCATTTGCCGCGGTCGACGAGGACCACGGCATCCTTCACGGGCAGACCGTCGTAGTCGGAGGCCGTGCAGCCCGGCGAGTCTTCGACGCGGGCGAGAACCAGCGGACCCGACACACCGCCCGGCGGCGTGCCGATGGTGAAGTTCAGCGGTTTGGCCTTGACCCCGTTGCCGCCGACGGTCAGCGCGGGCTCGTCGGCGAACGGCAGCCGCACCTCGAACTCCGGCGTTTCGACATCGAATCCCTTGTCCCGCAACGTATTCGTTACGTAATCGACGCTGGCGTCGTAACCCGGTGTGCCCAACGCGCGGTTACCGTCGTTGTCGTCGGCGATCTGCTGCAGCCGGACCAGATGCTGGTAGATGGCATCGGCGGACGTGCGCTGCGCGAGCCCTCTGGCGAAGTCCACGGCCGCCGGTGACACCCCCGCCTGCGTGGTGGGCGGTTGCACCGTCGGCTGCGGTTCGCTGTCCCTGCCACAGCCTCCGAGCACGACGACGGCAGCCGAGATCAGGGCGATCGTTTTCGATGTTTTCGAAACCTTTGAATGGCTCATTGCCCACTACGTTAGCGTCGCCGCGGCGCTAGCCCGCCAGCCGCGCGACGATGAGGTCGGCCACGGCCCGCATACCCGCGGCGTTGGGGTGCAGCGGCGCGGGCTTGCCCGGCCTCAGGAGGTCGGTCAACCCGAAGCGCGTCGTCCACGGTTCGGCCGACCAGGCGTGGTGTGCGCGGCTGTGCTCGGCGGCCCGCACGAGCCCGCAACCGGTCGCCGCGGCCGCCTCCGCGGTCAGCCGCTCCAAGGTGTCGGCGATGCGACGGCCGGTCGCGACGTCGGTGTCGGGCAACGGCGGTGCGGGCACACCGGGCGGCGGCAGCAGCGTGAGGTAGTCGACGAACAGCACCGTCGCATGCGGTGCGCGGGACCGCACGCTTCGGCCGACCTCGGCGAGCGAAGCGCCGACCTCGGCCAGCGCGTCGTCGCGTGCCCGAGGGTCAAGCTGAGCGCGCAACACACTTCCCAGTAGCGGCAACTTGCGGGCGATGCGCGGCAGGCCCGCGGCGAACAGCATCGGCACATAGCCGACGTCGTTGCCGCCGATGGTCACGGTCACCAGCTCCTCGGAGCCGTCCAGCGCCGAGATCTGCGGCGGCGTGCCATGTTGCGGTTCGTCCAGCACGTTGGCGGTGGTCGCTCCGGAGTACGTCACGTCGACGAGGTCGAAGCCCAGCGTCGCGGCGACGAGATGCGCATAGTTGCGCGCCGAGCGACCGGCGGCCCAGGGCGCACCGTCGGCGCGGGGACCGATTCCCGGTCCCGCCGCCATCGAACTTCCCAGCGCTACATAGCGACTCATCGAGTCGGGCTGGAAGCCTGTGCCCAGAACCGCTTCGGGATGCGGCCGGCCTGGCGTGCCAGATGGCCCGCGGTGACGGCGGCCGCCATCGCCGCGGCCATGGTCGGCGGATCCGCGGCCCGGGTCACGGCGCTGGCCAGAAGAACGGCGTCACAACCCAATTCCATCGCCAGCGCGGCGTCGCTCGCGGTACCGATACCGGCGTCGAGCACCACCGGAACCGAGGCGGCCTCGACGATCATCTCGATGTTGTGCGGATTGGCGATGCCCAGACCCGTTCCGATCGGCGAGCCCAACGGCATCACCGCCGCGCACCCCGCGTCCTCGAGTCGGCGGGCGAGCACCGGATCGTCGTTGGTGTAGGGCAGCACGGTGAAACCGTCGTCGACCAATTGCTCGGCCGCCCTGAGAAGCTCGACGGCGTCGGGCAGCAGCGTGCGTTCGTCGGCGATGACCTCCAGCTTCACCCAGTCGGTGTTCAGCGCCTCGCGGGCAAGCTGCGCGGTGAGCACCGCCTCGGCCGCGCCGCGGCAGCCCGCGGTGTTCGGCAGCGGCGTGATGCCCAGCCGGTTCAGCAGTTCGAGCACGCCCGTACCGCCGTCGGCATCGACGCGCCGCATCGCCACGGTCGTCAGCTCCGTGCCCGATGCGACGAGCGCTTCCTCCAGCACCGCGAGGTTCGCCGCACCGCCGGTGCCGAGGATGAGCCGCGAACCGAATTCGCGACCTGCGATGGTCAGCTTCGTGTCAACCACCCTGCACCGCCGTCACCACCTCCACGCGGGCGCCGTCGGACAACGCGGTGTCCCACTCCGACTTCGGCAGCACCGACCAGTCCACCGCGACCGCGATGCCCTTCTCCGGAAAGCCGAGACGCTCGAGCAGCGCCGAGACCGTCGTCGCAGCATCCACTTCCACCGCTTCGTCGTTGACGAGAACCCTCACCTGATTGCTCCAACCGTGACATCGAGTTCGGCCGCGATCCGTTCGGCCGTCCAGGGCGCGAGGAGAAACCCGTTGCGCCCATGGCCCGCCGCGACCAGTGTGCGCTCGTCGAGGCGTTCGACGAGCGGTAATCCGTCCGGGGTCATCGGCCGAAGACCCGCGGCGCATTCGGCGAGTTCGTACTCGCCCAGCGCGGGCATCACCGCGCAGGCGTCGTCGAGCAGTTCCCGAACCCCGGTCACCGCGGGTGCGGTGTCGCGGCCGTGTTCGTACTGCGTCGCGCCGACGACCACGCCGTCGGCCCGCGGCACGAGGTAGACCTGCCTGCCGTGCACCCGCGCCCGAATGACCCGTTGTGGCACCGGCATGCAGCCACGGCGCCAGCGCAGCCGCAGCACCTCGCCCTTGACCGGCCGGATCGGAAGACCGGGCCACAGCTTCGGCGCGTCGATACCGTTGGCGATCACGACGGCGTCGGCCTGCACCGCGGCGAGGTCGGAAACCGGTGGCGCCCACTGCACCCCGAGCCGCTCGCACAGTGCGTCCAGTGCCTGCACCACCAGTCGATTGTCAACGGCCAGTTCGGTTTCGGCGCGGAAGCCGTGCCGGATGCCCTGGGCGAGCAGCGGTTCGATATCGCGGGCGGACGTCGTCGCCGTCACCGGATGCCCTTGGGCGGCAAGCCACTCCCCGACCGTCTTGAGGTCTGCTGCGTCGGCACGGTCGACGGCGACCACCAGCGACTCGCGCGCGGTGACGACGTCGTCGGGCAGCCCGTCGAGGAATCCGCCGTGCCACAAGTGCAGCGACTCCAGCCCCAGCTGCAGCAGCTTCTCCTCACCGGGCCAGCCCTCGCTGTGCGGGGCGAGCATGCCGCCGGCGACCCACGACGCGCCGCGGTCGTCGGTTCGGTGCACCCGGACGTCCCAGCCGGCGATCAGCGCACGCCGCGCGACGGCCAGGCCGATGACGCCGCCGCCGATCACGGCCAGGCGTGCTTTGGTCAACATCCCTCCCTTCGCCGGCATGACCCGGATCAGGTGCGACGGTAAGGGCAGGTGCGCATGCCCACTCTCAGTCCCCGTTCCCGGGACTCCCGCGTTCGTCAACCCACAGTACCCGCCGGGCGCGGTCCGAACGACGGGTCGCTAGCGTCGCGGTGTGCACGAACCTCGGGAACGCCTGGCCGGCGCGTCGCTGTACCTGTGCACCGACGCCCGCCGCGAGCGGGGCGACCTCGCGGAGTTCGCCGACGCGGCGCTGGCCGGTGGTGTCGACCTCATCCAGTTGCGCGACAAGGGCTCGCCCGGCGAACAGCGGTTCGGGCCCTTGGAGGCGCGTCAGGAGCTCGACGCACTCGAAGTGCTTGCCGACGCGGCCCGCCGCCACGACGCGCTGCTGGCCGTCAACGACCGCGCCGACATCGCGCTGGCCGCCGGCGCCGACGTGCTGCACCTCGGCCAGGACGACCTCCCGCTGACGGTGGCGCGCGGCATCGTCGGCCCCGGGCCGGTGATCGGCCGGTCCACTCACGACGCCGATCAGGTCGCCGGGGCGGTCGCCGAGGCCGTCGACTACTTCTGCGTCGGCCCCTGTTGGCCCACGCCCACCAAACCGGGCCGCCCGGCACCGGGCCTCGACCTGGTCCGCCACGCCGCCCAACTCGATACGGACAAGCCGTGGTTCGCGATCGGCGGGATCGATGCCGACCGGTTACCGCAGGTGCTGGCGGCCGGCGCGCGCCGCATCGTCGTGGTCCGCGCGATCACCGCCGCCGAGGATCCGCGGGCGGCGGCCGCCGAGTTGAAGGCGGCGCTCAGAGCTGCCGGTTGACCAGCAGCGGAATCGAGGCGATCTCGTCGCGCAGCCCTTCCCAGCTGGCGGCGAATCCGGGATGCAGCGGCAGCGCAGCGACCTCGTCGACGGCCACCCAGCGCAGCTCGGCGCTCTCGCGGTTCGGGACGGTGTGCAGCATCGCGGGGGCGTCGGCGATGACCGTGCTGTAGGTCCAGCTGACCCCGTCGCCCGCGACGATCTTGGTCTGAACCACCTTGCGGACCGTCAGCTGCTCGGCGGGCAGCCCCGCCTCCTCGTGGGCCTCGCGGATCGCGGCCTGCTCGGCCGTCTCGTGGCTGTCGCGGGCGCCGCCGGGCAGTCCCCAGGTGTCGCCCTGGTGGCTCCACGCCGCGCGGTGCTGGAGCAGCACCACCGCGGTCCCGTTGTGGCCGGGTGCCCGCAGTAGCAGTCCGGCGGCGCCGTATCTGCCCCAGTAGGCCTGGCCTTGGGAAACCACCCATCCGTCACCGTCGCCACGCACGCCTCAACAATAGGGCCGCCCGGCCTGCCGGAAACTCTTAGACTTCTTTCATACAGTGGGAGCGGTCGTAACGACGAGCCGGAAAGCGATGCTGATGAGGTCCGCGCGCACGTGACTGTGGAGTTGGCGCACCCGTCGACGGAGCCGCTCGCGTCGCGGGCCCCGTCGACACCGGCACATCAACGCTGGTGGTTTCTGTGGACCACGCCCGGGCGGATCCTCACCATCGGGATCGTGCTGTCGGCGCTCGTGATCGCGAGCGCGTTCGCGACCTCGACCACGATCAACGACCGGCAGCAGGCGCTCATGACGGTGCTCAACCACACCGAGCCGCTGTCGTTTGCCGCCGGGCAGCTCTACACGACGCTGTCCGTGGCGGATGCCGCCGCGGCCACGGCGTTCATCGCCGGCGCAGAACCGCGCGATGTCCGGCAGCGCTACGAGCAGGCGATCACGGACGCGTCGGTCGCCGTGACGCGGGCGTCGAGCGGGCTCACCGACGAGGATCTGGTGCAGCTGCTCGGGCGGATCAACGCCGAGTTGTCGGTGTACACGGGATTGGTCGAGACCGCCCGCACCAACAACCGCTCGGGTAACCCGGTCGGGTCGTCGTACCTGTCCGAGGCGTCGGCGTTGATGCAGACGCAGATCCTGCCGGGGGCGCAACGGCTCTACGAGGAGACCTCCGCGCGGGTGGACGCCGAGACCAGCGCGTCGACCCGGATTCCCGGGCCGGTCATCCTGGTGGTCCTGGCGACGCTGTTGTTCGGGGTGTTCGCCAACCGGTGGCTGGCCCGTCGCACGCGCAGGCGGATCAACGTCGGGTTCGTCGCGGGCGGCCTGGCGGTGCTGACCATGTTGATCTGGGTGGGCACCGCACTGGTCATCTCGACCTCTGACAGCCGCAGCGCCAAGGACACCGCGGCCGAATCGCTGAAAACGGTGACGAACCTGGCGATCACCGCGCAGCAGGCCCGCGCCGACGAGACGCTGTCGTTGATCCGCCGCGGCGACGAGACCGTGCGTAAGCAGTCGTACTACCAGCGCATCGACATGATGCAGCAACAGCTTTCGGACTACCTGGCCCGCGACGACGCCATCGACAAAACAGACCTCGGCGAGGCCGAACAGTTGTTGAAGCGCTGGCGCGCCGCCGACGACCGGATCAACGCCTACATCAGCGTGGGCAATTATCAGGCCGCCACCCAGGTCGCGTTGGGCACCGGGGAGGACGATTCGACGCCGGCGTTCAACAAGCTCGACGAGGCGCTGAGCCAGGGCATCGAGGAGAGCCGGGGGCAGTTGCGCAACGACATCGTCAACGCGCACCGGGTGCTGTCGGGCGCCACCGTCGGCGCTGCGGTGCTCAGCGTCGTCGCGGCGATCGCGGTGGCGCTGGGGTTGTGGCCGAGGTTGAGTGAGTACCGGTGATGAGCGCTTGCGCGAAGAACAGAGAGCCTCTGATGAGCGCTCGCGCGAAGAACAGACGGCAGATGAGGAGATTCTTCGTCATCCTCGCCCTCGCCGCGGTCGTGCTCACCGGGTGCGGGCAGGCGGCGTCGGTGACCTCGACGCCCAACGTCACGCTCCCCCCGCCCACCCCTGCCGGCATGGAGGAGCTGCCGCCGCAACCGGTGCGGCCACCCAACGATGACACCGAGGACTGCAACCGCACCGCGAGCCTGCGGCCGTTCGCCAATCGGGCCCAGGCGGAGGAGGCCGTCGCGAACATCCGCGCGCGCGGGCGGCTGATCGTCGGGTTGGACATCGGCAGCAACCTGTTCTCGTTCCGGGACCCGATCACCGGACAGATCACCGGATTCGACGTCGACATCGCCGGTGAGATCGCCCGCGACATCTTCGGAACGCCCTCTCAGGTGGAGTACCGCATCCTGTCGTCGGCCGACCGCATCGCGGCACTGCAGAACAATCAGGTCGATGTCGTCGTCAAGACCATGACGATCACCTGCGAACGCAAGAAGTTGATCGGGTTCTCGACCGCGTATCTGACCGCCAACCAACGCATCCTCGCGCCGCGCGACTCGACGATCCGCCAGGCGTCGGATCTGTCCGGCCGTCGCGTATGCGTCGCGAAGGGCACAACGTCGTTGGAGCGGATCCGACAGATCACGCCGCCGCCGATCATCGTCGGGGTGGTGGCGTGGGCTGATTGTCTGGTGGCGTTGCAGCAGCGCCAGGTCGACGCAGTCAGCACCGACGACTCGATCCTGGCCGGCCTCGTGTCGCAGGATCCGTACCTGCACATCGTCGGTCCGAGCATGAACGAGGAGCCCTACGGCATCGGAGTCAACCGGCAGAACACCGGTCTGGTGCGCTTCGTCAACGGCACGCTCGAGCGGATCCGCCGCGACGGCACCTGGAACACCTTGTACCGCAAGTGGCTCACCGTGCTCGGCCCGGCACCCGCTCCTCCGGTCGCGAGGTATTCCGACTGATGTCCGAGACCACGCTGGGCGATTACGACGACGAGGGCCCCGGCACTCAGCCGGCAAGCTTCGACGACATGGGCATGGATTCGGGCTCGACCGTGCGCCCGATGGCGACCGAGGCGGTGTTCCGGCCGCACTTCGACGATGATGACGACGGTTCGGTGGGCACCGGGGACACCGAACCCCAGGAGCACGCCACCACCACCACGACGACCAGAGCGCTGTCGCGCACGCGCCGCCTCGGCGGCGGGCTGGTCGAGATCCCACGGGTGCGGGCAAAGGATCCACTCGAAGCGCTGATGACGAATCCCGTTGTCGCGGAGAAGAAGCGCTTCTGCTGGAACTGCGGACGTCCGGTCGGCCGTTCGGGTGGCGGCAAGCCGGCCCAGTCCGAAGGCTGGTGTCCGCATTGCGGTAGCCCGTATTCGTTCCTGCCGCAACTGAATCCGGGCGACATGGTCGCCGACCAGTACGAGATCAAGGGCTGCATCGCGCACGGCGGACTGGGCTGGGTCTATTTGGCCTTCGACCACAACGTCAACGAACGACCGGTCGTGCTCAAGGGTTTGGTGCACTCCGGCGATGCCGAGGCGCAGAAGATCGCGATGGCCGAGCGGCAGTTCCTCGCCGAGGTCACCCATCCCGGGATCGTGAAGATCTACAACTTCGTCGAGCACGCCGACCAGCACGGCAACCCGGTCGGCTACATCGTGATGGAGTACGTGGGTGGCACCTCGCTCAAACAGGCCAAGGGCGAGAAGCTGCCCGTCGCCCAGGCCATCGGGTACATGCTCGAAATCCTGCCCGCCCTGGGCTATCTGCACTCGATCGGGCTGACCTACAACGACCTCAAGCCCGAGAACATCATGATCACCGAGGAGCAGCTCAAGCTCATCGACCTCGGTGCGGTGTCGACCATCAACTCGTTCGGATACCTTTACGGCACTCCCGGATATCAGGCGCCCGAGATCGTGCGCACCGGGCCGACGGTGGCCACCGACATCTACACCGTCGGCCGCACGCTCGCGGCGCTGACGCTCAAACTCCGCACGCGCAAGGGCCGTTACGTCGACGGGTTACCCGAGGACGATCCGGTGCTGGCCGAGTACGACTCGTTCGGCCGGGCGTTGCGCCGGGCGATCGACCCGGATCCGCGGCGGCGGTTCGGCAGCGCCGACGAGATGTCGGGTCAGCTGCTCGGCGTGCTGCGTGAGGTGGTGGCCAAGGACACCGGGTCGCCCAAACCCGGTCTGTCGACCGTGTTTTCGCCTACCCGGTCCACGTTCGGCATTGATCTGCTGGTCGCGCACACCGATGTCTACCTCGACGGGCAGGTGCACTCCGAGCGGCTGACCGCCCAGGAGATCGTCAGGGCGCTGCCCGTCCCGCTGGTGGACCCGACCGACGTCGGCGCAACGGTGCTGTCGGCCAGCGTGGTGAGCCAGCCTGTGCAGACGCTCGACCAGTTGCGCGCAGCCAGGCACGGCGCGTTGGACTCCGAGGGCATCGACCTTTCGGATTCCGTCGAGCTCCCGCTGATGGAGGTGCGCGCGCTACTGGACCTCGGCGACGTCGCCAAGGCCACTCGCAAGCTCGACGACCTCGCCGAACGGGTGGGCTGGCCGTGGCGGCTGGTCTGGTTCAAGGCCGTCGCCGAACTGTTGACCGCCGACTATGACTCGGCGACAAAGCATTTCACCGAGGTGCTGGACACCCTGCCGGGCGAACTGGCGCCGAAACTGGCCTTGGCGGCCACCGCCGAGCTGGCCGGAACCCAGGACGCAGGCAAGTTCTACAACACCGTGTGGTCCACCGACAACGGCGTGATCTCGGCGGGGTTCGGGCTGGCGCGCGCCCAGTCGGCCGCCGGTGAGCGCGACGAAGCGGTGAAGACGCTCGACAAGGTGCCTGCGATGTCGCGCCATTTCACGACGGCGAGGTTGACCAGCGCGGTCACGCTGCTGTCGGGCCGGTCGTCGAGCGAGATCACCGAACAGCAGATCCGGGACGCCGCGCGACGCGTCGAGGCGCTGCCGGACACCGAGCCGCGAGTGTTGCAGATCCGCGCGCTGGTGTTGGGCACCGCGATGGATTGGTTGGCTGACAACACCGCGAGCACCAACCACATCCTGGGGTTCCCGTTCACCGAGCACGGGTTGCAACTGGGCGTGGAGGCCTCGCTGCGCGCCCTCGCGCGGGTGGCGCCGACGCAGGCCCACCGCTACGCGCTAGTCGACCTCGCCAACAGCGTCCGCCCGACGAGCACGTTCTGAGGGTCAGGCGACGCTCGCGCTCGCGATCTCGTCACTCAGCGGGGCGACGGCGGCAAGGATCTCGCCTACCGTCTCCGCGGGCACCCCGGCCGCGGCAAGGCTGTCCGCCAGGTGGCCGGCGACCAGGTTGAAGTGATGCATGCTGATTCCGCGGCCCTGATGAACCTGGCGCATCGGGGCGCCGGTATACGGATCGGGCCCTCCCAAGGCGGCGGCGAAGAACTCGACCTGCCGGCCTTTGAGCCGAGCCATGTTCGTGCCGGTGAAGAACCCGGCCAGTTCGTCGTCTGCCAGCACGCGGACATAGAAGTCCTCGACCACCACTTCGAGGGCTTCATGGCCGCCGATCTTTTCGTAGATGCTCGGCATGGGTGTCCCTTCGTCTCACGGATAGGCACACTCAAGACGACGGGCATTGCATCCCGATTTCGGCCGGTTGCCGACCGGGCAAATTCTTCCTCACGGTAGCCACCCGGCGGGCGTATGGACCTACGGAATCAGTCGCCGATGCCAGCAAACTACGTAGCTGGGTTGCCTTTTTTACAGGATTTGCCCATGTCGTAAGACTCAATGGTCAAGGCGCGGATTTCGTAGTAATCTGCATCACAGGTTGAGGTCACAGCCAACTGCAGAGGTCATCGGGGAAACATTCCCGAGTGCGGCTGAGGAACGGTTAGGCGCCGCTGACGGCATCCGCGGTTTCAATTGCATCTCGACAACAGGAGTGCACCGTGTCCGCTGTAGGAACCTGCCGGGTTTTCCGACCTGACCCCCGGTCCTTCGATCAGTGCGAACACCACCACCGCGCCAGCTTCACCGCGTCCCACCGGCATGGGTCGACGGTCCTTGTGACCGTGGACGGCGAGATCGACGCCACCAACAGCCGGGCCTTGGCGACCTATGTGGAAGGTCAGGTCGCGGGCACGCGGCGGCTGGTGGTCGACCTGCGGCTCGTCGATTTCTTCGGGACCGCCGGCTTCGCCGCGCTGCACTACATCAACGTGATCTGTAGCCGGAACGGCATCGACTGGCAGGTGCGCTGCGGCAGGCAGGTCCGCCGGCTGCTGGCGATCTGCGATTCGGCCGAGGAACTGCCGCTCGAGAATCCGTGCTCAGTGCTCGACGAGGTGCGTGCAGGCGCGGGCGATCGCGAGCTCCTCATCAGTGGGAACAACTAGCACCGTCGTCCGAGAACTGTCGGCCGATATCCGCCGGGCCTTCTTCTCGGGGCTGGCGTTGCGGGCCTCGTCGAGTTCTATCCCCAGCGGTGCCAGTCCGCTCAACGCGTCGCGCCGCACCGCCTCGTCGTTCTCCCCCACCCCGGCGGTGAAGGTGATGACGTCGACGGTGCCGAGCAGCGCCAGGTAGGCGCCGATGTACTTGCGCAACCGGTGGATGTAAACGTCGTAGGCCAGTTGCGCGGACGCGTCCCCGTCGTCGATGCACTGGTGCAGCACACGGAAGTCGACCTCGCCGCCGAGCCCACGGACCCCGGAGCGGCGGTTGAGCATCTCCTCGATGTCCTCGACGCTCATGCCGGCCGTGCGCCACAAGTAGAGCGGGATGCCGGGATCGATATCGCCGGAGCGGGTTCCCATCACCAGCCCCTCCATCGGGGTCAAGCCCATGGAGGTGTCGACCGGGCGACCCCCCTCGATCGCCGAGGCCGATGCGCCGTTGCCCAGGTGCAGCACGATCTGGCGCAGCGATTCGAGTGGGGCCCCGACGAATTCGGCCGCTTGTTGGCTGACGTACTCGTGCGAGGTGCCGTGGAAGCCGTAGCGACGGATATGCCACTGCTCGGCGATGTCGCGGTCGATCGCGTACGTCGCGGCGGCCGCGGGCAGGTCGTGGAAGAACGCGGTATCGAAGACGGCGACGTGCGGCAGGTCGGGCAGCGCCTTGCGTGCCTCTTCGATCCCCAGCAACGCGGGCGGATTGTGCAGCGGCGCAAGGGGTGAGAGCTCGTCGATCCTGGCGACCAGGGCGTCGTCGATGAGGGTCGGCTCGTAGATGTCCGGGCCGCCGTGCACGACGCGGTGGCCGACGGCGATGAGGTCGAGTTCGTCGAGGCGCTTGCCCGCCTCGGCCATCTGGTCGAACGCCGACTGGAGGGCCTCCGCGTGATCACGCACCTGCCCCTCGCCGATGCGCTCGACGATGCCGTCCACCACCATCGTCTCCGAATCCGGTTCGATGACAGCGAACTTCAGCGAGGACGAGCCCGAGTTGAGGACCAGCACACTGCGGGCCATCAGAGCGTCTGCGCCTGGATCGCGGTGATCGCCACCGTGTTGACGATGTCCTCGACCAGCGCCCCGCGCGAGAGGTCGTTGACGGGTTTCTTCAGGCCTTGCAGCACCGGTCCGATCGCGATGGCGCCGGCGCTGCGCTGCACGGCCTTGTACGTGTTGTTGCCGGTGTTGAGGTCGGGGAAGATCAGCACGGTGGCGCGACCGGCCACCTTCGAGTCGGGCCGCTTCGACTTGGCGACGGACGGATCCACCGCGGCGTCGTACTGGATCGGCCCGTCGACCAGCAGGTCGGGCTCGCGCTGCATGACCAATTCCGTTGCCTCCCGGACCTTCTCGACATCGGCACCCGAACCGCTGGTGCCGGTCGAATAGGACAGCATCGCGACGCGGGGTTCGATGTCGAAGCTGGCGGCGGTGCGCGCCGAGGAGATCGCGATGTCGGCCAATTGTTCGGCGGTGGGATCCGGCACGATCGCACAGTCGCCGTAGGCCAGCACCCGGTCGGCGAGGCACATCAGGAAGATGCTGGAGACCGTCGAGACGTCCGGCAGCGTCTTGATGATCTCGAAGGCGGGCCGAACGGTATGCGCGGTGGTGTGACGGGCGCCGGAGACCATGCCGTCGACGAGGTCGTTGTGCACCAGCATGGTGCCGAAGTAGGAGACGTCGTAGATGATCTCGCGGGCCTGCTCGACGGTGACGCCCTTGTGCTTGCGCATCTCGGCGTACTGTTCGGCGAACTTGTCGCACAGGTCGCTGGTCTGCGGATCGAGGACGGTGGCATCGGAGAGATCGACGCCCAATTCCGCTGCGCGCGAGCGGATCGCGGACTCCTCACCGAGGATCGTCAGCTCGGCGACGCCGCGGTACAGCAGCCGGCCGGCCGCCCTCAGGATGCGGTCGTCGTCGCCCTCCGGCAACACGATGTGCTTGCGGTCCGAGCGTGCCCAGTCCAGCAGCTTGTAGGTGAACATCTGGGGCGTGACGACCTCGGGGATCGGGATGGCCAGCGCAGCCAGCAGGTCCGCGACGTCGACGTGCGCCTCCATCAGCGCGATGGCGGTGTCGATCTTGCGAACGGAGGTCGCCGTCACCCGGCCGCGCGCGGACGCCACCCGGCTGGCCGTTTCGAACGTCCGGAATCTGGTGGCGATGATCGGCAGCCGTAGCCCGAGCCCGGCCACCAGTGCGGCGATCGAGGGGTGCAGTTCGAGCCCGCCGTTGAGGATGATGCACGACAGCGACGGAAAGCCTTCGGCGGCATGGGCACTCGCGAGCGCGAGTACGACGTCGGATCTGTCGCCGGCGGCGATGACGGCGACGCCCTCGCTGAGCCGTTCGAGTACGCGTTCGGCCGTCATCCCCGCGACCATGAGGTCCATGGCCTCGCGGGACAGCAGCGCCGGGTCGCCACTGATCAATGAGCCCTCGACGGCGTCCTGGAGTTCGGCGACCGACGCGGCGACCAGCAGCGGCTCCTCGGGCAGGGCGTAACACTTGGGTTCGAAACCCTTCAGCGCGTCGAGCACTGCGGAGAGCTGGGCGGGGTCGCAGCGGTTGGCGACGACCGCCGCGGTGTACGCATGCTGGGCGGCGATCTCGCTGAGGCAGATGTCGACGATCTGTGCGACGTGCTCGGGGCTGCGATCTTTCGCCTTGACCGCAAGCACCACGGGGGCGCCCAGGTTGGCCGCGATCCGGGCGTTGGTCGACAGCTCGCTGGGCGCGGCGACGTCGGTGTAGTCGCTGCCGACGATCAGCACCGCATCGCACTGGTCGGCCACCCGGTGGTAGCGGTCGACGATCTCGGCGAGCGCGCCGTCGGGGTCCTCGTGCAATTGTTCGTAGCCGACGCCGACGCACTCGTCGTAGGACAGGCCCGCCGTCGTGTGGGTCAGCAGCAGCTCGAGGATGTAGTCACTGTCCTCGCCGAGCCGGGTGATCGGCCGGAAGACGCCGACCTTGGCCACGGTGGCCGTCAACCGGTGCAGGATCCCGAGCGCGATCGTGGACTTGCCGGTGTCCCCTTCCGGGGAGGCGACGTAGATGGCGGAGGAGCGCTCGCGCGAATCGCTTGGCACCAGACCAGCTTTACCTACGATGCGCCGTCAAACCAGATATCCGCGCCGGTTCGCTGCTCGGAGCGTCCATCACAAGCCTGGCGGGAGTCCGCCGCCACACTCCTGACGCCAGTCGGCAAAGGCCTCACGCAGCGAGTACTGCTGGGTGAAACCGATGTCGCCAAGCCGGTCGGAGCTGATGTTCGTATCGAGATACAGCTTCTGGACGCGCCTCGGATGTAGGCCGAACCGCCTGCCAGCAGGGTCGACCACGGCGAAGGGGGCCGCAGCGGCCAGGGCAAGTCGGTATGGCACCGTCGGCGGTCGGTGCTGCCAGCCCCAGGCCTGGTTGATGGCGTCCACATGGTCGCGGATCGTGGTCGGCTGCGGATACACGGCGTGGTAGGTGTCGTGCGGTCCGTCGTCGTCAATGAGGCGAACCAGGAGACGGACCATGTCCTGTAAATAGATGCAGCTTTTCACGGTATCGCTGCGGCCGATGTAGGCGAACCGCCGACTACTCAACCCGTGGATCAGACGTCGCATGTTGCCCTGGTCTCCAGGGCCGAAGACCACGCCCGGCCGGACGATGCGCAGACGACGTCCGGGCTTCTCGGCCTGCCATGTCCGCAGAATTTCCTCGGCCTGCAGCTTGCTGCACCCGTAGGCCGTGTCGGCATCGCCGAAATCGCTTTCCGAGCGCCGCCATGGCCCGGCGGCGAAGACCATCATGGAACTGGTGAAGACGATGTTCTGCACTCCCGCTTGGTCTGCGACGCGGCACAGTCGACGGGTGGCCTCTGCGTTGTTGGCGAAGTAGTCCCGCCATGGGTAGCCCGGTTCCTTCGAGAGCGCGGCGAGGTGCACGATCGTGGGCGGGCAGGGCAGGGGCAGTTCCTCCGGCCGGAGTGTGGTCAGTTCGAGCCGTAACGAGTCGGCGGCCGGTTTCGCGGCACGGTCGAGACCCACGACCTGGCGCCCGGCCTCGCGAAGGTGCGACACCAGCGCTCCACCGATGAAACCTGCACTGCCGGTGACCAATACGGCATCGTTGTGGGTCATCATCGTGGACGGGCCAGGTACGGCATCGATCCTCCCTAGTGCCTAGAGACCCGCACCCGGCGCCTGCCGCGGCGACGGTAGATCGCGATGGCGAGACCCGCGCCGAGGATCACCAACAAACCCGCGGCGAGCCACTTCGGCGAGACCTTGTCCGTCAGGTTTTTCGTGGACGCTACGGGATCGGCGGCGGGCGGGGATTCGAGGTCGATCGCCACCGGGTCATGCCCGGCTACCGAGACGGCTGCGACGCCCCGCAAGTTCTGCCACCGTTGATCGACGCTGAGATATCTCAGGAGGGCGTCGAGTTGGTCTGCCGCACCGTTGGACGTCGCCACCAATATCGAACGCCCGTTGTTGAATACCGTCTGAAGCGACCCGAACCGGAGTGTCGGGTCCAGCGTGAGCGTTGCGGGCTTCCCGGCGATATCGATGCCGTTGAAGGTGATGGGTCCAGTGTCTGCCGCCGAAACCGGCAAGACGACGTCCGAGTTTTTCCAGCCGTCGGCAGCAATCACGATCGCAGGACCCGACGATTGAATCGCCTGTTCCACGCTAGAGACCGTGACGTCCAGTGGAGTGGCACTCGTACGCCTCTGTAGGCCGACCAGGATATCCGCCGCACGGACGGTGTCGGCGAACGAGCCGGCCTTGATGCCTACCTGGACGTGAGGCATCAACGCTTGGGGCATCGATTGAAATCCGCCCGGGACGGGAGGCGCGGCGGGTTTGCTCTGCACCACCGTGTCACCGTCAATCGTCAGCGAGAGTTGCCGATCTTCGGGTCCGGCCGAGTAGAAGTCCCCACAACGTCCCGCGTTTTCCGAGTCATTCAGCGTCACACGGACGGTGGTGTAGCGCTGCAAGAGCCGGTCCGGCACCGTGACCGAGCGATCGATTTTCCCTTGTCCGTCCGCCGCCCAACGGTCGATGACCTCATCTCCGACCGAGACGACGATTTGCCCGCCGGCGTCCGATGGCACCGGACTGTAGGAGCCCTTGAGTCCGATACGCACATCATGGATCGGTCTGCCGAACCGCGTTTGGTCGATCGCGATCGATACTTGCGGCTCCAACGAAGTTGCGTTGAAGAAGGGTTGGGCCAATTCGCGCAGAGTCGCGGTGCTGCCCGGGAACTGTCGATTGATCGAGAGGGAGTCGACGGCGGCCTTCTTCGAGAGGGCGACCTGCGACAGGTCGCTGAAAAGCAGCGCGATCTCCTCCTTGCCGGCCTGTCCCAAAGGTCCCGAAATCAGCAACCATGGCGCGTCGGGAGCGCCCTGCAATGTCAGGCCAGCGTTAGGTCCTTCCTTGATGACGACCTGCCGTTCCTGTGGCTGCGACGGCCCTGGCGGCACCGTCTGGCCGCTATTCAACGGGACGATCGAAACTTCAGGACGTTGACTTCCGTACTGGGCGATCACGGAACTAGCCAGCTGAATTGCGGCCTCGGATTCCGCCAACGAAGGTGATTGCGGCAGGAAAACACTCAGCTTTCGCAGGACCGGCGGCAGGAACTGAGCCACTGTGTCGGGCGGTTGTTCGACACCGGTGTAGCTGACGACTCCGTTGACCAGACGCAACGGGCTCTCGGCCCGGAAGCAGAGCCGATCCAGCGGCAGCAGATACGAATAGAGCGTCACGGACACCGAGTCGTTGATCACTTCCGCTCCAGCAAGCGGGATCTCCACCGGCGGTTGATCTGAGGGCGCGAGGTCGACACGCCCTAGGGTGCGCTCTCCCTGCATCACGGTCAGCGAGCCCGACTGCAGATTGATAGGTAGTTCCACCCCTGCATTGATCGCGGTCGGTGTGAGTCCTCGCGGGATCGGCAGCGTGACCTTCTGTGAGGAAACTTCTCCGTAGAACGCCAGAGGCGAGGGGACTCCGAGATCAGCCAGAGAAACGGTCAACGGCACGACCGGTGGCTCGGCAGCCGCACCCTCGTCACCAGGTTGACCATGGGATGGCGGGGCAGTCACAACGAGGACGCCTGCGGCTGCCACCATCGCGACGAACGATTCCATCCATTTCCGGAGAGTCACGGCAACAGTATGCATTCTTCGCGTGCGTTCTTCGGGTAACGTTCAGATTGATCTGTCATAGTTCTGGTTCGGTGCATCGGGGCCCTTCCCGATCTCTCGCCAAGACCGTCAAGAATTGTCGACGAGCCACGGAGCGATCGGCGTGTCCGCAACCCATGACTGAGCCGCCCGTGGATGACGTGGCCCCACATCCTGTGCCGCTAGGCCGGATTGCGCATGCTTTCTCG
Organism: Mycolicibacterium komanii; assembly: GCF_001050035.1. The sequence goes on along the minus strand of NZ_CVTA01000011.1, from coordinate 83,618 downwards.
ATTCAGTTGATCTGCCGAGTGCTGGGATTGCTGGCGAGCATGTTCTCGGTGGCTATGACCGCACGCTATTTGGGACCCGAGTTTTACGGCCAACTCTCAATCGCGGTCGTTTTCATCGCTATGTGGACGAGCCTGGCCCATCTCGGGCTCGCCACCGTAATCGTCCGTCGTGTGACCTCCGGTCGCGGTGATCTCGAACGCCTCGTGCGGGTCAACAGTGGGATGGCCCTTATATATTGCGTCCCACTCGCCGCGGTGGCGGCAGTTTCGGGGCTACTCGTCTACGACGAACGAAACGTACAAGTGATGCTGGTCGTGTTGTCGGGCGGACTACTGCTACAGACGATGGTCACCAGGTTCGAGCCCGTCTTCTTGGCTACCGTCCGATTCACCGCAGTGGCGATCTCGGATGTCGCGGGCCGAGTGGGCACGTTGATCACGGTGGCCTGCCTGGTGGCCATGCACGCCGATCTCATCTGGTTCGCCGTCGCACAACTGGTACCACCCCTTCTGCAGCTGTTGATCCAGGGCTATGCAGCCATGCGTCACGTTTCTGTGCGGCCTGTCTTCGCCCGTCGGGAGGCCCTCGATCTGTTACGGGAAAGCCTGCCGCTGACCGCCTTTCTGGTTGCCGGGTTGTTGTATTCCAACGTCGACGGAGTGATCCTCTCGCTGCTCTCCTCCGACTTCGAGGTCGGCGTCTACCGACTGGCCTTCACAATCGCGTGGAGCACGATCGCGGTGCCCCTGGTATTCCACAGTTCCACCCTGGCGACGGCCACGGGATTGTTCGCACGTAGCATCGACGCGTTCGCCGGCTTTTTGCGCCGCAGCGTCGAGGTCATGGCCTTCGTCGCCCTGCCGATCTCAGTCATCGGCGTTCTTCTGGCCGAACCGCTGATCGCGTTGTTCGGTGACGTCGCGTTCGTCGATCGTGGGACGCCTACGCTGGCTTTGCTTTTCGTCGCTGCGGGGATGCGGTTCATCAGCAGCACACTTGGGCAGGGCTTGATTGCGTCTCATCAACAACGGGTCCTGTTGTGGCTAACTTTGGCGACATTGGCGCTCAACATCGGTATCAACATTGCGCTCGCCAGTCGGTTCGGCGCTGTCGGTGCCGGTGTTTCGCTGGTGTGCACCGAGGTGTTTCACATGACGATCTCAACCTGGCGGCTGCGCCGTCGATGCGGCTACCGTACGCCACTGTTGTTTCTCCTGCGGCTGCTGATACCCACCGGTGCCAGTGCTGCCGTGGTCCTGGCGCTCTCAGGCCTTCACGTTGTCGTGATTCTTACCGGCGCGGCTGCGGTGTACCTGGCGGTCAGCGCGCTGGTGGGGCCCCTCAGGTGGTCGGACCTTGCTTCGTTCCGAGGAAAGCAGGCGATCACATGAAGGGTGCGCCCGATCGGGCATATTTGAAGCCCCCCTCGTACGGCTCGCACGACCTTCCGGAGGTTCGCCCCCTCGCCATTATGATCGTGGCGCAACCAGGTCACGACGAGCTCGAGATGTGCCTAGTCAGCGTCGCCGAACACTTGCCAGACCTGCCGGTCTTCGTCTATGTAGATGCCGACGACCAGTACTGGAGTCACCACGAGCTGATGCTCCGGTTCCCGGCGGTTCACTGGGTTCCCGGCTCAGCGCATTCCAATTTCGCGGCGGCATTCAACGCGCTCGTTGAGCGAGCACCGCGTGATGCCGACCTACTGCTGTTGCGCACGGACAGCCGAATCGCCGGACCATTGCACCGAACTCGGCGCTTGGTTCGGGAACCTCATACCGCCGCCGTCTCACCGCTGATCTATACCAAGACCACTCCCGACCGGCCTAGTCTGCGCATCGCACGCCGTCCGTCGCTGATACGGTCGCTGCTTGCCCCGGTCGGCCGCCCCGAATCGATGCTCAGCAAGTATGTCTCAACGTCGTATACGTGTCGGCCATCTGAGTCGCAAGACGTCGACGGATATTTGGACAGCCCATGTTTGGCGATCAACCGCGCGGCGTGGAACGCCGTAGGCGACTTCGATGAAGAGTTCTCCGGTTGCGGAGAGACAGCCGACTGGCAATGTCGCGCCCGCACCGCGGGCTGGCGGATCAAGCTCGCCGCTGAACCTGGAGTCGAGCATGACATCTCCGTCGGCGAGAACGGCAACCGGCAAGTCGGTTCTGACGAAGAGGCCCGCGTGCGAGATCTAGAGCGGACCAACACGGCGCTGTTGATCGAACATCACCAAGGCGTCCGGCAGGCCGACCTGTATCTGGCCGGTACTAGCCTGGCCGACCGGCTGCGAAGGCCGAGACCCGCACGGCGAAGGCCCGCGACTGCGACTAAGCGTAATGACCTTCCTGCGGTGGTCATTATCACCAATCGCCTCGTCTACGGCGGTGCAGAACGCCAGAAGGCACTGCTAGCTACAGAATTGGACCGCCGCGGTTACCGCGTCACCGTCGTCTGCGTTCAGCGCTTCGGCCCGGTTCTCAACGAGATTCCTCCGACGGTGCGGGTGGTCCGGCAGCCCTGGTGGGCACCCGTACTCGACATCCCAGCGGGACCGGCGGTCCTAGTCAGCGGTGACACCAATACCGAGACGGGATTCGGAACCTTATGGCGGGCGGGCTCGCCCGACCGGCGCTGGCTCGTCGCGGCGCATGTTCCTCCAGTGGAGGACGGACCCATTTACTCCCGAGCGCTGACGGCTGCGATGAGCCGCGCAGACGGTTTCATCGTGCTGGCGCATCGGCATTGGGAGATGCTGATCGCACAGCATCGGTTGCGGGGGCCTTATTTCGTGGCCCCCAATGGTGTTCCCTTGGTAGACGACCCGCCGACGCGAATCAGGAACGAGGACGAGCCGACGCATCTCGTCATGCTCTCGCGCATCGTCGAACACAAGAACCCGCACGTGCTGATCGAGGCGCTCAGTCAGATCACCGACATGCCTTGGCGGCTATCTATATACGGAGACGGTCCCGATCGAGACATGCTCGAGGCCCGCACGCCTGACCCGCTGCGCGATCGGGTGCTTTGGCGCGGGTGGTCCCCCGGGCCGGGGCCGGCACTGGCCGACGCGGACCTGCTTTGCGTCCCGAGCCGTTCCGAAGCGTTCCCACTGGTCATTCTGGAGGCGATGGCGCGCAAAGTTCCCGTTGCGGCATCGGCTGTCTGTGCAGTTCCCGAGATGTTGGATTTCGGCAAGGCCGGATACCTTGTCGAACCGGTTTCGGTGTCTGGGTGGCGGAACCGACTAGCCGGGATCCTGCGGGATCCGGCAGCGCTGGCAGGAATGGGAGAGCGCGGCTACCACCGCATGCGCACGCACTACACGGTGCAAGCCATGACGGACGCCTACGTCGACGCGATCCAGGCTGTCCTGTGAATTCGCCTCGCATATTATGGCTTTCGCCATGGATGCGGCCATTGGCGCGGGTGCAGGCCGAGGCGCTGCGCAGTGCCGGCGCCGACGTGCTTCTGGTGACCTCCGATCGTCATCCGGAATCCGATGCCGCGCGCGACTACGAGCTGGTGCTCGACCCTCGGTTCAAGACGGCGGCAACGTGGCTCCCCACCGTGAAGGCCTGGCGCCGCGTCGGTGAGTACCGACCCGACGTGGTGATCACCGAACTTATACGCGATCCGCGCTGGATCGCGCTCGCCGGCAGCGCTCCCCGCATCCAGATCGTGCACGATGACCGTCCGCATGACCCCGATGAGGAACTCCCGGCATTTGAACGTGCGGTCTTCGAACGGTTCAACGCCGGCGCGGCGGCGACCGTCACCTACAGCCAATTCGTCGCCGATGCCGTGGCCGCTAGAGGGAACACGCGATCTCGCGTCTGGCCGGTGCCGCTGCCCAGCGATCTGGAACCCGGCTCGGTTCCACCCTTCGTGGCTGCGGATCGACGCCGTGACTTTGTGATGTCCGGCCGGCTCAATCCTTACAAGAACCTGGACGTTGTGTTCGGAGCATGGCAGCAACACCTCGCCGGAGGCGGCTGGCGTGGCGACGACCTGGTTCTCATAGGCGCCGGCCGGCTCGACTCCCGGGACCTCCCAGAGCACACACGCTGGCAGAAGGGCAGCTACCGATACGCCGATGTCGTACACACGCTCGCTACCGCGAAGGGGTCGGTCGTCCACTACCGACGGGCTTCACAGAGCGGCGTTCAAGTGTTGTCGATGCAGCTGGGCGTCATGCCCATCGTTTCCACCTCCGGCGCGCTACCGGAGTATCAACCGGTCGACTGCGCCCCGATTGGTGTCGATGACGTGGCCGGGCTCACCGCCGCGTTCGATCATCTGGCCGATCCGGTCGTCGCGGCGCGCACCGGAGCACAAGCGGCACGCCATTACGCGCAACACTTCGCCGTCGAGCACGCAGCGCAGCGCCTCTTGGAGGTCATCGCGCACGTGACCGCTCGCCGGCCTTGAGGCGAAAGCGGCTGAGCCCGAACCCCTTCCGTCGTCCGTCGGCAAGGCCGCGCCAGTACGCGTTCAGCCAGTCGGTCAGCTCGGTAGCCCCGCCCAGCGCTTCCGGCGGTGCGCGCATTGAGCGCGCCGCGGCGAGTGCTGCCGGAAGCTCCTCCACTTCGTTGACCACAGTCGCCAGGCCCGCCGCGCTCAGCTTCTCGGCGAACGGGAGCTGGTGTTCATCGACTTGTTCTCCGTATGCGGGGCGCCGGGGCACCACGACCGGATGCTTGCCCTGGTCGATACAGAGGAGAGCGGATCCGGCGCCTGCGTGGGTGACGACCACGGAGGCACGCCGAATCTCCTCACGGATGTCACCGAAGGACAAGAAACGCACGAATCGTGCGTGCCGCGGCTCGTAGGTGCAAGTACCGAGTTGGACGAGAAAGTCCTCTTCCACGACGCCCGTCCGTGAGAGCTCGTCGATCCCGCGTGCCAACCGATCGAAAGGGTGGACCTCCATCCCCATGATCACGAGGATCACACGATCCTCCCGTGATACTCGGCCCGCGAGATACGGTCGGCCAGCTCCGGCCACTGAACCAGAAATCGCGAGGCAAACAGCCTGATCATTCTGGCGGTGAGGGAGATCTCGGTGATGCGGGTGATCGACTCGACGAATACGGTCGGTATGCGCAGCACCCAGGCCAGCCAGATGAACGGCGCGGCCACGCCCGAACCGGTGGTCAGGATCATCGCGGGACGCTCCCGGATCAACAGCCGCAACGCCAGCAAGAGATTGCGCAAGAGGTTCGGCACATTTCTAACCGTCGGGTGAGCAGCCCAGTGAACCTCATCCTCATCATCGAGCAGATACGTGGCATCGGTGGTCGGAAAGCTCACCCAGTACCGGTTCTTGTCGTACCAGAAGTCCCGCAGACACAACATCTCGTAAATGTGGCCTCCTGAGGAGGCGATCAACAGCAGACGCCGCTTACGAGAGCTTCGCACTGTCACCTCCGGTGCTTCATCGAGCCCCCAAGCATCGTAGTCAACACACCGCCAGTTGCTACGCGCTTCACCTTCTTGGACGTTTCGACCCGTTCGTAGAGCCCAACCAGCTACGACAACCCTGTTCGATCGGGAACTCTCTGCCAGACAGACAGTTTGGAGCCCGGAAAGCGATCGACACCTACCCTGCAATTCAGGCGGTCAGGTCGAAGAGACCGGTAATCGCGCAAGTGGCTCCGCTAGCATCGCAAAAGTGTCCCGAACATTGCGGGGGAGCCTGGCACTCGTCGGGGCCTGCGCGTTTTTTGCAGCGGGCGGATGCTCGGGCGGTCCGGCGACCGTGGACGCGGTGGAAAGCCATGTAATCCCACTGTCGACGCCGGACATACCCAACCCACTGCGAGGCCAGTACGAAGGCCTGTTGACGCCGCTGTTCCCGCAGAGTAACTCCGCCCAATACGACCTTCCCGCGTGGCCGGCGTCCTATGACACCAGCCTGCGCGTGTCGTGGCGTCAGCTGCAGCCGGTTGACCCGAGCACTCTGCCCGCGCAGACCCCGGATGATCGGAAATATGACTTCAGCGTGATTGACGATGCCCTTGCCAAGGCGGCCAGCCGCAACATGCGGCTGACGCTGCGGGTCATGTCGTATAGCTCCTGCTGTGACGCTGTCTTTCCGAACAACACCAACATCGCGATTCCGGATTGGATGCGCGCGGCATCTACAAGTTATCCACCGCAACAAGACTCGCCCGCACCCGGAGTCACACAGGTGGTGCCGAATTGGGACGATCCCCGCTACTTGAGCGCTTTCGAGCAGTTGCTGGCCGCCCTCGGCCGTCGTTACGACGGTGACGAACGGCTCAGCGTCTTCGAGTTTTCCGGATACGGAGATTGGAGTGAGAATCACATCTCGTATCAACGCGACGCGTTGAGCGCTCCCGGCCCGTCCCCGGGCGAGAGCATCGCGAGGTTGGGGTATTACAGCCAATACGGTGATCAGAACATCACGACAACGTCGATCCGGCGACTCGTGACCGCGAACGTGGCCGCATTCCCGCGGACACCATTGGTCACGACAGCACTGAACCCGGAGATCGTTCGCCAGTTGCTTGCCGACGATGTCACCAAAAAGGGCGCGGCTCCGGTGGGCATTCGTGCCGATTGTCTGGGTGTCCAGGACCCGCTGCCGACATGGGCCACCTCCGACGGTTCGTACTACGTGAAATCGAAAGACCCCCTCGTGAAAACGTTGAGGGACCGTCTCGCCAGGGCACTGGTTATCACCGAATGGTGCGAGAAGCCGGAGGAAACCGACCCGAGGAGCTACTACCAGAAGGGCCTACGCGACGTCGTCAAATTCCATGTGTCGATGACGTCGAGTTTCAATTTCCCGGCCACAAAGTCGAAATCTCCTATGGACCCTGCGCTCTATCAACTGTGGGCAAGAACGAACGTGGTTGCCGGATACCGCTATTCGGCCGAGGCGGTGTCCGGATCGCAATCTGTGGAGAACGGCACCGCATCGATCAGCGTGACGTGGACGAACTACGGCTCGGCTGCTGCGAGCGAGAAATGGGTCCCTAGTTATCGGCTGGTGAACCAGTCCGGGGAGTTGGTCCGGACAGTGCCGACCAAAGTAAACCTCAAGACGCTTGTCCGGACCGACACCACGAAGTCATCGGACACGCCTGTACCGGCATCGTTCACCGAATCTGTGCGCATCGACCTCAACGGCTTGGCGGCGGGCACCTACACGCTGCGGGCCGTTGCGGAGTGGCAGCAACACAAACCACGCGCATCTCACACAGTCAACTACCCTCCCATGGGATTGGCGCGCGACGGCCGTGACGACAGCGGGTCCTATCCGATCGCCACGCTCGAAATCTAGCGCCCACGCAGGTCAACCGAGCTCCGGCAGGACCTCCGCCTGCGGGTATGTGGCGCCAAGGCGTGCCATACTGTGCGTCGGCCGCGCGACAGGGAGCTAGCCTTTCAGATGACTTTCCGTAATCTTGTCCGGATCCTTGGGACGCGGTGGAAGCTCGCCGCGACCGCTGTACTGGCATGTCTGATCGGTGCCGCGTTCATCACGGTAGTGCAGACCAGGGTCTACGAGGCATCGACCACGGTTCTCATCTCCTTCTCGGGAGCCAGCGATCTCAACGAGCTGTATAACGGCACGCTGACATCACAGGAGCGATTGTCGTCCTACGCAGAGATCGCGGGCGGCCGGTCGGTGGTAGAGCGCGCGGTGAGTCAGCTTCAGCTTCCGGTCGACGTCGATGACGTCCTGAGCCAGACCAAGGTGGATTTCACTCTCGATTCGATGCTGCTCCGGATCAGCGTCAAAGACACCGATCCGGAGCGTGCGGCGGCGCTGGTCGGAGCCATAACCGAACAGTTCGGAGCAATTGTCCCTACCCTCGGCGTGAACTCGCTGCCGAGCGTAGCCACCGACCGGCGAGAGGATGTGCCACCGCCGCAGTCTCAGCCGCAGGGCGATCGCTCACCGCAGGGCCGGGCCACAATCGTGGAGCCGCCCCGGGTACCCGTCGAGCCGGTGTCCCCGGTTCCGATGCGGAACATGGCAATCGGGCTGGTCGCCGGCCTGCTGTTGGGCATCGCGGTCGCGGTGATCCGCGAGAACAGCGACCGCACTGTTCGTGATCGCGACGGCCTGGAGCGGCTTTCGGGTCTCCCCGTTCTGTCCGAACTACCCGGTAAGCGCGGCCGCGCACCGAAGTTCGGTGTCGACGCCGATTTCGACGACTCGGTCCGCGGCCTTGCCGTCCGGCTACGCAGGAGGGTCGGGCCAGACGGGTGCCAAATCCTCGTGACCGGACCGGTCGGGGGTGAGGGCGCTACCACGACCGCGGTGCACCTCTCCTTGGTCCTCGCGGAGATCGGGGAGGACGTGCTGGTCGTCGAGGGCGATAGCCGCCGGTCCGAGATCGCCGGCATGTTGCACGTCGAATCGGGTACCGGTTTGGCCGAAGTGCTTGCCGACGTCGGCAGCGCGACGGAAGCCGTTACGCCAACCGCAGTTTCGAGGCTGTATGTCCTCGCATCGAGTTCGCATTCCAGTTCGACGGCGTTGTCCGGCACCTACCCGGCGGAAGCGATCGAGAACCTGCTGACGGACATGTCGTCACGCTTCGACCGGGTCGTGGTCGACGGTCCGCCAGTGCTGGCAACTGTAGACACAGCCCTTCTGGCCGGCGCCACTCGGGCGACACTGCTGGTCGTGCGTGCGGGACACACGAGGGTCGATGACGTTCGGGACGCTGTCGACTCGCTTCGAGCGGCGAATTCGGAGGTCGTCGGACTCGTCCTGACCGGTGCGCGACCGAAGATGCGTAATAGAGTTGCGGCGCAGAACTACCGGGCGTCGGCCAGCGGTCAAGCGTGATCTTCTACCACCTTTGGGACCGGCATCGCTTGGCGATGAACTCGATCCTGCTGGTGGTGTTCGTCTTCGGGTGCTTCGTGTTCGGTGTGCTAGCCGTGCGGCGGACAACTGAAGGGATCATCCTGACCGGCGCATTGTTCTGCTTGGTCGTCTATCTGGTCAAGCCCGAAGCGATGATCTGGTTCACGTTGTTCGCGGCCTTCGCCGCACTTCCAGAAGGCTTGAGTGTCGGCAAAGTCGTCGGTCCCGTGACCATATGGATCTATCAAGTGGCCGCAGTGCTCGCGATATGTTTCCTTCTGCCCTCAGCGCGAACGCGATTCACCGACTTCGTGCTGCCGGGAATCTTCGTGCTCACGGTGGCATATGCCACCTTCACCGGATTCGCGACCGACCAGACCGAAGTCGTCGTGTGGCGTGAGTCGACGACCGTTCTCGAGATGGTGGTCGGCGTCGTGCTGGGGATGCTGATTGTCTATGGGAAACACATCGAATCATCAATGCGGGCATTGATCGTGGTGCTGTGGTTCTCCGCGGGCATGGCAGTCGTGAGTTCGACCACCGGCTTCCGGCTGGCGGGCCGTTCGGAGAGCCTAGAGGGCACCACCGGCGCCAGTGAGGCCGTTCGCTTCATCCTGTCCACACAAACGGCAGCCACCGCAGTGTTGAGCGCACTCGTCGCGGCCACGATCGTCTGGCGGGTCAGACCCGTCCTCTATTTCGCGCTGGGCCTTCCCACGGTGGTCATCTCCATGCTGTCGTTCTCCCGGAACACGCTCATAGCCATGGCGGTTGCCGGTGTCATCGCCTTCCTCGGCAGCATGAGCTGGGCCGGTATTCGCCGGGCCATCAAGGCGCTCGCGATCGGACTGGGCGTGATCGCGGCGACGGTCCCAGGACTGTTGATCCTGTTGCAACAAACGAAAACGGGCCTGTGGTTGAGCGATCAGTTAACCGCGTTCAGCGGGCGGGTGCTACGCGGGATCTCATCGAACGCGCTCGCAGTGGACGAATCCGCCCAGGCGCGGGTGCGGGAAGTCACGCTCCTGCGGGATCTCATCCCCGAGACCCCGGTGTTCGGCCACGGCTTGGGGTACGCGTACCAGAAACCCAACAACGACGATGAATTCGGCACCATCTTCTATCCGGCCTACTCCGAGAATTTTTACATGTGGTGGTTGGCCAAGGCTGGTGCGGTCGGTATGGCGGCTTTCGCACTCCTCGCGCTGACGCCGCTGGTGCTGGCGCTGCGTTGCGCTTCTGCTCCAGCCAAGATCAGCGCGGCGGTCGTGGGCAGCCTGCTCGCCGTCTCCGCCGTCTGGCCGTTGCCGGAGCAGCCGCACGACGCCCTGGGCATCGGCCTCGCCATCGGCGCGGCAGTGGGGTTCGCCCGCCTGCCCCAGCGAAACGACGATGCCGGTGAGAGTGACCCAAGTATGGCTTCAACACCTGCCGGTTCGCCCGTGCCAGTTTAGCGATTCCGTTCGGCCGACGGTCCACCAAAGGTTGGTCTATTTTGTTGATGTGCCCGGTCTTCCGCAGGACTCAGACGGTTGCTGACCGCCGACAACGCCGCGGGCACACCCCGGCCGCCCGGTCGTCGATGATCACTGTCACGCACGTCGGCCCAAGTATGTACAGCTTCGGCGGGACGCAGTCGGTCATTCGGGTGATATGGGACAACAACATTGGTGCCGACCGCATCCGGGTGCTTTCGACGTGGGACGGCTATCACCACCTGAGGAACTTGGTGCTCACCGCCCGCGCGGGTAAAGCACTGGCGATGACCCCCCGCGGCACCATCGCACACTTTCATATCTCCAGCGGGGGCGCTTGGTTGCGCGAAGGTCCGTTGGTTCGCGTGGCGAAGGTCCGCGGTCTGCGCATTGTGATCACCATCCACGGCTTCGACTTTCCGGAGTTCGCCCGGACGCATCCACGACTGGTGCGTGGCATCCTGAGTCGCGCTGATCACGTGATCGTTCTGTCGGAGGACGCACTGCGCACCGTGGGCGAGGTGGCACCGGAGGTTCCGGCGAGCATCGTCGCCAACCCAATCGTGGTCGACGACCACGCTTCAGGTGCAGGATCGGCGCCGCCGGTGGCGCTTTTTGCCGGCACTATCGGTGTGCGTAAGGGCGTGGATACCTTAGTCGCGGCCTGGCGGCTACTTCTCGCAGAGGGAATCGAAGGGCACTGCCGGGTGGTCGGCCCGATCGACGACTACACCCCACCTCCGACGGAGCGCTTATCGGTTGAGCTACCCGTACCTCCCGACCAGATGCCGAGCTTGATCCGGTCGGCTCGAGTCGTTGTGCTTCCGTCGCGCGCGGAAGCGATGCCACTGATCGTGGCCGAGGGCCTGGCATGCGCACGGCCGGCGGTGGCGACCGCGATCGCAGGCACTCCGACGATCGTGCCCGACCCCAAAATGTTGGTGCCCGTCGACGATCCGTCGGCGTTGGCGGCGGCCATCAGCCGCTACCTCCGCGACCCCGGCCTTGCGGAACGGGATGGGCGTGCAGGGCAGGCCTACATCGCAGCGACGAGAAGTCCCGCCGTAATCGGAGAACAGCTGCGCCGGATCTACGAGGAGTGCGGTGTCACAGAAGGTTGAGCTCGCCGGACCTAAGTTGATGGTCAGCGCCGTGGGTTTTGGCTGCGGCGGTTTGATGCGGTCTCCGTCTCGGAAGGAGCGGATGGCCGTCCTCGGTGCCGCGTTGGACGGTGGGATGACCCATTTCGATGTCGCGCGGATGTACGGGTTGGGTATGGCCGAGTCGGAGCTGGGCATGTTCTTGAGAGGTGTCGATCGCGACGCGGTGACTGTCGCCACTAAGTTCGGTATCGAGATAGGTGGGCTTTCAAAGCTTCTGGCCCCAATCCAGTCGCCGGCACGCGCGATACTCAAGAGAGCACCCGCGTTGCGACGCACCGCCAAGCAACAGCATGACGTCGACAAGACGATTCGGTACTACGACGCGGCGGTCGCCAATCGCTCACTCGATGAGAGCCTCGCAGCTTTACGACTCGACTACGTCGACATTTTGTTCGTACACGATCCGGGTCCGTGGGACACTGTAGCGACCGATGAGCTTCGTGACTTCTTCGAACGTGCCTACCGGCACGGCAAAATACGCGCCTGGGGGGTTGCCCAAGACCGACAGCGTGAGGGCGACATCGCACGGGAATTCGAACCCGGCGCAGTCAGGCAGCTCCGAGCCGACCTGTTCGACCCGTCCCCGCAGCCGGCGGATATCGCCTTCGGTGTGCTGAACCGACCATTGGTGGCTATTTCACAAGCGTTGCGTTCCGATTCAACCTTGGCCAGCCGCTGGCGCAAGACCCTTGGCATGGACCCGCTCGATCCGGACGTCCTTCTGCGGCTGACTCTCGGGTCGTCAACCACGGCCACGGGGTGCCGCGCGATTCTCTACAGCAGTACCAATCCGAAGAGAGTGACCGAAGCCGCGCGCGTGGCTTCGATGCCGCTGGACCGACAAGACGTGGCCCAATTTCTTGCTCTCGCCAGAGAACTTGTGCCGCTCGGACGCTCATGATCCGCAAGCCCGACGACTTCAGCGCCCACATGACGATCGAGACCGATGTGGCGATAGTCGGAGCCGGCGCAATTGGCATCGCGACGGCACTGGAGCTGGCCAAGGCGGGTGTAAGGGTCGCATTGATCGAGAGCGGACTCCAGCACGCGGACCGGAGGGCTCAGGCGCTGGCATCTTTCGACACGCGGCAGGACGACTATTACCATTCCGATAGCGCGGTGACGGTCCGTCGGCAGGTGGGTGGGACCACTGCGCTCTGGGGCGGACGATGTCTCAAGTTCGACCCGATCGACTTCGAGAAGCGATCGATCACCTCACACGCTCCCTGGCCGATCAGCTATGAGGAGCTTGAGCCGTATCTGCAACCTGCCTGTGATTACGCGAAATGCGGTAGGGCCGCATTCAACGCGCGCGATGTTCCGGAACTCGCCGGCCGCGAGATGATCGCCGGACTTCCAGACGGCGACGTCCGAACCACCGATCTCGAGCGATGGGCAGTGACGCGGTTCGGAAGTGAATACCGTCATGTCCTGCGCACGACTCCCAACGTCACCGTGTGGACAGGTCTTACTTGCATCGAGATAGTGACGGTCGACGGCGGCGACCGCGCGGACCATCTGGTTGTCAAGGCGCTCGACGGCCGCGAGGGAGAAGTTCGGGCGACCGACTACATCATCGCGACCGGTGGCCTGGAGGCGACCCGTCTGCTCCTAGCGTCCGACCGCCATCATCCCGCTGGGCTAGGAAACGCCGGAGGACACCTCGGCCGGTGGTACATGGCACACGTCGATGCGCGGGTTGCACGCGCCCACTTCACCACTGACCAAGTGCTTCATGGATACGAGAGGGATAACGAGGGCGTGTACCTGCGCCGTCGCTTCACCTTCGACCCGCGACTGCTTCGCGAAGCCGAAATGCCCAATGCCGCTGTATGGTTGGTGAACCCGCCGATCAGCGACCCGGAGCATAAGAGTGGAATCCTGTCGGGCGTATATCTTGTACTGGTCTCACCTGTCGGCCGTCTACTGCTTGCGGAAGCGATTCGCACGGTACACACGAAGACGGAGGGTTCACCGCGCGTACTGGCGCATCTTCGCAACATTGTGCGAGATGCGTTACCTTCGCTGCGTTTTGCGATCACGTTCATCTATGCCCGGTTCCTGCGTCGCGGCCGCAAAGCGCCTGGTTTCTTCGTCAAGAGCCCCGGCAATCGTTACTTACTTGAATACCACGGCGAACACCTTCCCCACTGGGAGAGTCACGTCGAGTTGACTGATGAAAGAGATGCTCTCGGCATGCGAAGGATTCGCACACACCTCTATTTCTCTGACGCCGACTTCCGAAGCGTCCGCGATGCAATCACCGTTATCGATGAACATCTGCGTCGGTACGGCGTCGGACGTATCGAATGGTTGACAGACGACGTCGAAGGTTCCGTACGTGCCCACATGAGGAAGTACGCCGGCTTTCACCAGGCCGGAACCACTCGGATGTCGGATTCTCCAGAGGACGGTGTCGTTGACCGTAACCTAGAGGTTCACGGCGTGCGCGGAGTGCACGTTGCCAGCACGTCGGTGCTGCCGACCTCCAGCCAGGCCAACCCGACTCTCGTCGGGATCGCGCTGGGTCTCCGACTTGCCCGCCGCCTCACAGATGCCAGGCGAGCCGGCCGACGGTGAGCGTCAGGCCGGCCAGAGCTCGTCGATGAGTGTCTTTGTCTGGTGGATGTTGGCTCGGCTCGACGCTCCGAACACAATGGACTGAATTTGCGGTTGCCCGCAGACATACTCGATGGCTTCGCGGGGCGGGATGGCACCCGAGGCAAGGACCGACATCGCGATCACCCGGCAGCGGCGCTCGCGAATGGTTTTCTCGTATAGTTCGACGCCGCCGCACATCCGAAAGCCGATCTTGTTGAAGTTGGTGCACAGAATCGGGTTTTCGATGCCCTGCTGGTCGAGGACGTCGAGGAGACGCGGGAGGTTCATCGTGATGAAACCCGGTTCGGCGCCGTACCTCTGCTGAACATGGTCGGAGAAGATTCGGAATGCGTCGTGCATCCCGAGTCCGAGGAGCAGGTCGGTGACGACGTTTTGAAGAAAGATAATGGGAGTCGGTAGTCCCGCGAACATCTTCATTTCGGCGTCCACCAGAAGTTGCATCACCGGCTCGATGTCTTTACTGGCTACGGCGACACCGCCTTTGAACATCGTCTTGACCGCTCCACCGTCCGGCAGAAACCTGCGAAGTGCGTCGACGATCCCGAACTCCGTCACCGCATTCGCGTATTTGTGGGCGTAGGGCATGCCCGGGTAGAAGAGGTAATCGGGGTACTTGGCGTGGTTGGCGCGGAAATAGTCGCAAATCTCACCTACACGGTCGTGGGTGGTGCATACGAACGTGCGGATGCCTTCCTGATATGCGACGTCGAGCGTCGCCAACACCGATTCGAGGTGCTGGAACCGTATCGCCTGTGCGCGAGCCTTCTCCTCGGACATGTGGTTGATGCCGAAGAATTGGTTGTCTCCGAACAGCACGCGATCCATGTTCAGGTCCTCCTCGATGCCACGAGTTCCCTGAAGCGCGCGGCTAGCTCGCGCCGTATCGACAGTCGCGGATATCTTTCATCCGCCGGCGTTTTCGCCGTCCCGGATCGTCCGACGAGCGCCGCGCCGGTGATCATGTCGACGACGCGATCAACTTCGAGTGCGGAGCGGAATGTGTTCTCGCCGTCGAGTCGGTTCTTCTTGACACTCTCGACAAAGTAATCGACCTGCGCCGAGTATTCTTCGCCACGAAGGTAATACCAAACTTCCTCAGTCAGATCGGTGGTGTAGCGGATCGTCCAGCCCGGCTCTAATTCCGGTACGCCGGGGTGCGTCTCGCGAAGATAGATCTGGCACTCCTGCCGATCGGCGGCGACGCGGCCGTTGGTTCCCCACACGAGTACCTTTGTCGACATCTTGCGAAAACTCTCGTCGCTCCAGTTGACACATAATTGGCCGCTCACGCCGTCTGCGTAGCGCAGCGTGCAGTAAACCTCGTCGTCGACATCGCTCGAGAAAATGCTGTGTCGGACGACGCCGTCGACCGAATGCGGGACGCCAACCACAAAGTTCATCAAATCGATTGCATGGCAGGCATAGTCATACAGTGCGCCACCACCTTCTGTCTTAACCCCACGCCACGTGCTGCTCTTCTCTCGGAGGACGACTGGACCGTATGCCTCCACGCGAACGTGGTGCACACGCCCGAGCGCCCCCGACGCGACGACCCGCGCAGCTTCCCGGAACGCGCCGATAAAGCGGTTGTGGTAGCCGACTTGGGTCACGAGCCCCTTGTTCTCAGCCAGAGACACCAAGCGCTCGCCATCGTTCACATCGAGGACGAATGGTTTCTCGCAGAAGACGTGGGCTCCGCGCACGAGTGCCTGCTCAACCATCGGCGCGTGCAGTTTTGACGGGACCGCGACGAACACCGCTTCGGCCCCTGTCTGCATCAACATCTGGTCGAAATCGTCGTAACAGTCCAGATTGGTGTATTTTCCGAGCACATCGCGCACGTAGCCGGCCGAATCACAGATACCGACGACGTCAAGCTCCGGGTGCATCCGCATGATTGCCAGGTGCGACAACCCCATCTTGCCCAAACCGACTATGCCCGCCCGAATCATTGTCCACACCTATCACGCATCCGTGGTATCTGCTTGTGCTCGGCGCGAGTCTTCGATTCCTTGGTCGAAGAGATATCGACGCCGATCGGAATACGATGCCTCACGATCCGTCGAATCCCGCATAGCGTAGCCATCGACCGGCCGCCGACATCAATTCGGGGAACGGCCGCAGCTGCAACTCCGGAAAGCGTTGCTTGAATGCGCTCGACGGCAACCTGCGGGCGGTGCCCTGAACCCACCACATCTCCTTGCTCACCACCGGCGCGGGCTCGAAAGGTTGTGCCACGCGGATCGGGGGCTTGAGCCGATCCTTGAGTCGTTGTTTGACGCGCGTCCTGGTGTCGGCCGGGATGCGGCGTTTGATTGCCATGGCGGGAGCCGACTGGCGAAGGTCGAGTACCTTCTGCATGAAGCTCTTTTCTATAGCGGAGTCTTCTAGCAGGTGTATCGTCCTTTCGTCGACGCCGATCTCCCTGGCGATCGCCGCGTAATAATCTGCCCAACTGTGTGTCTCGATGTCGGAGATATTGAAGAATCCTGACTCCACACCTTTCGAGCGCGAAAGCGCGACCAGGTGTTGAATCAAATTGTCGACATGGATCAAGTTGCAGATACCGCGGCCGTCGTTGAAGAGATAGGCGGTACCGTCGGCCAACGCTTGGGCAGGCCCCGCCAACCATCCCGATCCAGGACCCCAGATCAGGCCGGGTCGCAAAATCACTGTGCTGACGGGACCACTCGACTGTTGCCACAGCCATTGTTCGGCGGCCGCCTTCTCTCTGCCGTACTCCATCCAATGCTCGCCGTCGGGAACCGAATCCTCTCTGATGTCAGGCGCTTCGGCCCTACCGAAGACTTCCGCCGAACTCATGTGGACAAAAAGGGGGACTCCGGCCTCTCGACATGCCCGGTGTATCGACTGGACATCCGTGACGATGCACTTGTCGTCACCCATGGTCAGATTGACGGCCATACCGCAGTCCTTCAACAGCGGGACCAGCGATGCCGTATCGCCCGCGGAAGCCTGCACCGTTCGAAATCCGTACCTCGCCAGCCGCCCCTGGCTGCGCCACGATCTGACGATCGGCACGAGCTCCATCTCTCCCGTTAGCTCTGATCGCTCGATGAGGCGCGATCCGACGTAACCACCCGCTCCGACGATGGCGATCGGTTTCATGCGGGCCGCATTCCCTTCCAATGCCGAGTCCGCGCCGCGGCCTGCTCGGCTTCCGACAACCACTCGCAAGCTAGCGGTTCGGCTCGTTCGTAAGCTTCTTCTATAGCCCTTTGGACGCCGGCCGCTTGGTCTCCCGTCACCGGGAAGACCTCTCCGTAGGCGATGCAGCGGAGCATCGCGATCAACTGGATCTCGAAGCAGAACGGGTAGTTGACGGGCCGAATGCGCTCGCCCCCGCTCGCCTTCATGTCTGCGGGCCAGTCGGTCGTCGCGGGAACCAGCATCCAGCCCTGCGACGTCTTGCGTCGGTACATCCGGATCTCATCCAGGTCTAATCTCACCTCACCCGCACTCCCCTGGATCTGAAGTCCATTATTCAACGGGTATTCCCAGCTGACGTGCATCGTCCCGCGTGCGCGGGGGAACGCCAATTCGAGCTTCGAGTTCGTTTCGACGCCTCCGACGAAGCTGTCGTCGAACGCACGCTCCACTGAAGGCTCACCGAATATCGAGCTCAGTAGATCCAGCACGTGCACGCCCTTGTCCATCAGGGCACCACCGCCGGACTTTTCGCGCCTGAAAGCTGCGTCAGTGGCAACAGGCCAGCCGTAAGTGCCGCCCTCGCGATAGGTGAAACGGAGGTCTTCGCCGAGATCCCCTCGACTCACGAGTTTCGCGACGTCGGCGAAGCTCGAGTAGAACCTCCTGGGAAACGCCACGCACAACAGACGGTCCGCCCGCTTCGCAGCGGCAGTCATCCGGTTCGCATCATTCACCGTTGTCGCCATGGGCTTCTCGCAAAGGACGTGGGACCCCCGTTCGACGGAAGCGCACACGTGATCAGCGTGTAAGCCCGGCGGCGACGTGATTATCGCGAGGTCGTATGAACCGATCGCGAACGCAGCATCGAGGTCGGGGTGATAGTCGGCCTGTTTGAACCCGGCCGCGATCCGCTGCCCTCGGGATTCGTTCGGTTCGACTACCGCAGCGACTCTCAGCGTGCCGGACCTCTCGAGTCTTCGGAGCAGCGCGCGGTAATGTTCCTCGACCACAGCGCCGGCTCCGACGAGGAGTACTCGGATCATGAGTAGCCTTTCAATTCTCAAGTGAAGAGCCGACACTCAAGACAACGAGCCGTTTAGACCGTGCGACGAAGGCCGCAGACAGTTTGCCGTCCACCCCGAGCCGACAAGCAACCGTAATCGATGCATCGTTCCGACCAACCGTTGATGGTGAAAAACGCAGGCACGCCTGCGCCCTGAAGCGGTCAGCTCGCCGTCGGATCCACCGGGATGTCGATGGTGGCCACCAGCCCTCGGTGATCAGACCCACGCACAGCCACGGTGTACGCCGACGTTGCCGCGCAGTTGTGCAGCAGCACATGATCGATGCCGACCACAGACGGGACCCATGGTCTCCCCGGGTAGCTGCGGGTCAGGCCGGCCCGGGACTGCTCGGCGGCGTCACGGTAACCCTCGTCCAGTAGCAGCCGGAACGGACGCATGTCGTAGGTCGCGTTGAAATCGCCCGCGACGACGACGGCGCCGGAACCCGCGGCGCGGGCCAGCGCCGCAAGCGTCTCGCGCAGCCCGCCAATGTCATCAGAGAACAGGCTCAGCGGCTGCACCAACGGGGCGGCCAGATGTACGGCAAGAACGCTGACGTCGAATCTCACGCCGGGAACCCGGATCTGAGCGTGCAGCATCGGCATCTGATAACCCTCGACGTTGGCCGCACCCACGATCGGATGGCGGCTCCACACCCCGATCCCCGCGGCCATGGGCCGCGCGTCGACCACCCGGTGACCGAAGACCCGGTCGAGCCCGGCCGCCGACATGGCCTCGGCCGCTTGCGGAGTCAACTCTTGTACGACGAGGACGTCGGCCGTCGCGGATGCCAGTTCCACCATCGCCCGCGCGTCCGCACGACCCATACCTAGGTTGGCGGTCAGCACCCGCAGCGCAGTCGAGGGCACGCCGGTCTTCTCGGGGCCGAGGTAGCGGGGCGCGAGCACGGCGATCATCACCACGCACAGTGTCGCGGCCACGATGGTGGCCGCCCAGCGCCGAGCCACCGCGAACAGCACCATCGAGCCGACACCCGCGACGGTCAGGTACGGCGACGCCGCGGCGAGCGCCAGCACGACCTCGTTGTCGACCGGCAGGTAACGCGACACCAGCCCGGCGAGCGCCAACACGAATGCGAGCGCACCGAGGACCGTCGCCGGTACTCGAATCATGGTGTGTCGGAGCGGAGTCCGATCAGCCCAGACGACGCAGACGCGGCTCGAGATCGCGCTTGAACAGTTCGAGGAAGCGGCGCTGATCGTGGCCGGGGGCATGGAACACCAGGTGGTTGAGCCCCCAGTCGACGTAGTCCTTCACCTTCTCGACGGCCTCGTCCGGGTCCGACGCGACGATCCAGCGCTTGGCGACCTGTTCGATCGGCAACTCGTCGGCGGCCTTCTCCATCTCGATCGGGTCGTCGATGGAGTGCTTCTGCTCGGCGGTCAGCGACAGCGGCGCCCAGAACCGGGTGTTCTCCAGCGCCAGCTCCGGATCGGTGTCATAGGAGATCTTGATCTCGATCATCCGGTCGATCTCGTCGGCGTTGCGGCCGGCGGCCTCGGCGCCTTCGCGGACCGCGGGGATCAGCTTGTCCTTGTACAGCTCCTCCCCCTTGCCGCTCGTGCAGATGAACCCGTCACCCGCGCGGCCGGCGTACTTGGCCACCACCGGGCCGCCCGCGGCGATGTACACCGGGATTCCGCCCTCGGGCACGTCGTAGATCGAGGCGCCCTTCGTGCGGTAGTACTCGCCGTCGAAGTCGACCCGGTCGCCCAGCCACAACTCGCGCATCAGCTTGACCGACTCCCGCAGTCGTGCGAAGCGCTCCTTGAACTCCGGCCAGTCGCCCTCGTATCCGGTGGCGATCTCGTTGAGCGCCTCGCCGGTGCCCACCCCGAGGAAGATGCGGTTCGGATACAGGCACCCCATCGTCGCGAACGCCTGCGCGATCACCGCGGGGTTGTACCGGAACGTCGGGGTCAACACCGACGTCCCGAGGATGAGGTTCTTGGTTCGCTCGCCGACCGCCGTCATCCACGCCAGCGAGAACGGCGCGTGGCCGCCCTCATGTCGCCACGGCTGGAAGTGGTCACTGACCGTCGCGCTGTCCATCCCGTGCTCTTCGGCCGCCACGGCCAGCTCGACCAGTTCCCGCGGCGCGAACTGTTCCGCCGACGCCTTGTATCCGAGTTTGAGTTCAGCCACGGTTCGTTTCTACTCCCTTGCCTAGACTCGCGGCATGGCAGCAGCCTTGAGCGCCATCACCGACACCGTTCATTTCGCCTACACGGACCTCGTCAATTGGACTCTCGTGACCGACGAGACGGGCGTGATGCTCATCGACACCGGCTTCCCCGGCAACCGCGACGACGTCCTGCAGTCGCTGCGTGAGCTCGGCTACGGCGTCGACGATCTGCGCGCAATCCTGTTGACCCACGCGCACATCGACCATTTCGGGTCGGCGATCTGGTTCGCCGAGACGCACGGCACGCCGGTCTACTGCCACGCGGCCGAGGTGGGCCACGCCAAGCGGGAGTACCTCGAACAGGCCTCTCCGGTCGACATCGCCAAACACATCTGGCGCCCGCGCTACCTCACGTGGTCGGTGGCGATCACCCGCAAGGGCGGCATGCTGCGAGACGGCATCCCCACCGCGCAGGCCCTGACCGAGGACGTCGCGGCCAAGCTTCCGGGCACACCGCTGGCGATCCCGACGCCCGGACACACCGGTGGGCACTGCTCGTTCCTGATCGACGGCGTTCTGGTGAGCGGCGACGCGCTGGTCACCGGGCACCCGCTCTCGACGCGCGGCGGGCCGCAACTTCTGCCCGGATTGTTCAACCACGACCAGTACGGTTGCGTGCGCAGCCTGTCGGCTCTCGGGCTGCTCGACACCGAGGTGCTGCTGCCGGGGCACGGGCCGGTGTGGCGCGGGTCGATCCGCGACGCGGCCGAGGCGGCGGCGCGCACTTAGACCAGCTTCTGGTATCCGAGCAGAAACACCGCGGTCAGGCACAGCCCGCAGGCGATCACGATGGTGGGCATCAGGATCATGGCGTCGAGTTCGTCGTCGTCGAGCACGTCGCTCTCGAACCGGCCGAACAGCACGCGCGCCAATCCCGTCCGGCGGAATGTGTGCACCATGATCCGGACGGCCTTCGTCTCGCGGCGGCGCCCGATGAACACCCGCGACGCCACCCCGAACAGGAACGTCAGCAGGCCGGCCGCAACCAGCAGCCAGCCGACCATCGTCTGCGATATCGCCACCATCACCCCCGGCACCGCGCGGCTCATCGTGCTTCGCGCGACGCCGGAGCCCAGCCTATAGGCCTGCCCGAAGGCCCAGGTGATCTCTGAGTGTCGAGCCGGTGTACTCGGTGCGGAAGCTGCCCCGCTCCTGCAGCAGCGGCACCACCTTGTCGACGAACTCGTCGAGCCCGCGAGGGGTCAGATGCGGCACCAGGATCAGCCCGTCGCACGCGTCGGACTGCACGTGCAGGTCGATCTCGTCGGCGACCTCGACAGGGGTACCGACGAACTGCTGTCTGCTGGTCACCGCGATGACGAGTTCGCGGATCGAGAGGTGCTCGGCCTCCGCGCGTTCCCGCCACGCTTTCGCCAGGGCCTTGGGGTCGCCGTGGCGGACGCGCCCCTGGGTGACGGTCGGGTCGTCGGCAGGTTCGACGTCGGGCAGCGGGCCGTCGGGATCGTATGCGGACAGATCGCGCTGCCAGACCTGCTCGAGCATGGTGATCGCGGTCGGGCCGGTGACCTGTTGGAGCCGGATGTGGCGCGCCTTGTCGACGGCCTCCTGGTGACTGTCCCCCAGCACAAACGTCGCGGCCGGGAAAACCTTCAACTCGTCGGGGTCGCGGCCGAACGACTTCGCGCGGTCCTTCACGTCGGTGTAGTACTTCTGGCCGGCCTCCAACGCCGAATGCAGCGTGAACAACGCGTCGGCGTGCTGAGCGCCGAACGTCCGCCCGTCGGCGGAGTCACCGGCTTGCAGGAGCACCGGCTGTCCCTGCGGCGGTGGCGGCAGCGTCGCGACGCCCCGCACCTCGAACTGCGCCCCGGTGTGTTCGACGCGGCGGATCCGGTCGGGCTCGACGAACACGCCGCGTGCCGCGTCGGCGACCACCGCGTCGGGAGCCCAACTGTCCCAGAACTTCCGCGCGACGGTGATGAATTCCGCGGCACGCTCGTAGCGGTGCGCGTGGTCGAGGAAGCCGCCGCGTCGGAAGTTCTCGCCGGTGAACGCGTCGGACGACGTGACCATGTTCCACCCGGCCCGGCCGTCGGAGAGATGGTCGAGGGTGGCGAATTGCCTTGCCACCTCGAAGGGTTCGTTGAAGGTGGTGTTGATGGTGCCGACCAGTCCCAACCGTTCGGTGACCGCGGACAATGCCGCGAGCACCGTGAACGTGTCGGGTCTGCCGACGACATCGAGGTCGTGGATGCGCCCCAGATGCTCGCGCAGCCGAAGCCCCTCGGCGAGGAAGAAGAAGTCGAACAACCCCCGCTCCGCCGTGCGCGCCAGGTGCACGAACGAGTCGAACTCGATCTGGCTTCCCGAGTCGGGGTCGGACCACACCGTGGTGTTGTTGACCCCGGGAAAATGAGCGGCGAGATGAATGGGCTTACGTTCCTTGCCTTCCCGCGCACGTACGGTCACAGACCCCACCTCTTGGCGATCAATTCGTGTGAGCGCAGCCGGTCGCTGTGCCGGTGGCACACCGAGGTGACCACCAGCTCGTCGGCTGCGGTGGCCCGCTGCAGCCTCTCCAGCTTTTCGGCGACTTCCTCTGCGTCGCCGACGAACTGGGTCTCGGTACGGTCGCGTACGACGTCGAGCTGAGCGTCGGACAAAGGCGTCACCGTGTCGGGATCGGGATACGGGACCGCACCGTCACCGGCGCGGATCGAGTACACCCAGTGGCCGTAGCTCGACGCCAGATGGTGCGCGGTGGCGCTGTCGTCGGCGACCACGATGTCGGCCGAGACCACCACGTACGGTTCGGCGAGCGTCGGCGACGGCCGGAAGGCGGCGCGGTAGGCGTCGACGGCGTCTAACGCGGTGGCAGGGGTGATGTGGTAGCTGGCGACGAACGGTAATCCCCGCTCTCCGGCCACCCGCGCGCTCTGCCCTGCGCTACTGCCGAAGATCCACGGCGTCAGGCCGGTGCCCTCGCCGGGCACCGCTCGAGCGGCGACGCCGTCGACGCAATACCGGCCGCCCACCAGGTTCAGGATGTCGTCGACCTGCCGGTCGAAATCGGGCGCGACGGCCTCGGGCTGCTGGAGTATCGACATCCGCGCCCGCAGCCGCGGATTGCGCATCAGCGCGGCGACGTCGAATCCCGGCGGGATCACGACGCCGTCACGGTCGCGCCACTCCTGAGTGCGCGTGGGCGACCGCGGCGCAGCATCTTTCAGCGCGTCGCGCCAGCGCTGACCGGACCGCCCGACCCCGAGGTCGATGCGGCCGGGATGCAGCGCCTCGAGCGTGCCGAAGGACTCGGTCACCGCCACCGCGGTGGTGTAGCCGAGTTGTACCGCGGCGGCGCCCACCCGGATGCGTTCCGTGGCCGCGGCGATCTGGCCGATGAGCACCGCGGGCTGAGAGCTCGCGACCGCGACGGAGTGGTGTTCGGCCAGCCAGTAACGCTTGTATCCCCACTGCTCGGCGTGTTGCGCGAGGTCGATGGTGTTACGCAAAGCCGTTGCGGCGTCGGCGCCTTCGCTGATCGGCGAGAGGTCGAGGATCGACAATGGAGTCGTCATGGCTGCCCCGCTCTCGCATAGCGGTTCACCGCGACTGGGAGACCGAGCCGGGAACGCAGCGTCTCGCCATCGCGGTAGGCGATGCGGAACACACCCTTGTCCTGCAGTATCGGCACCACCTCGTCGACGATGATCGGCAGGTCGAGCGCGTGGACCGCGGGACGCAGCCGCACACCGTCGAGCCCGCGATCGTGCCAGCGCAGGATCAGGTCGACCAGTTCGGTCGGTGTTCCGTCGAAGATCGCCGCGTCCGACCGCGCGTCGACGACCCCGGAGAACGAGGCGTACACGTCGGCGTACACCTTCAGACCGCTCCGTGCCACTCGTTCGAGCAGGGCGGACAGGTCGGCGTCGTCTCCCGGCGTGATGAACACCAGATCGGCGCTGCGGGCGGCGAATTCGTACACCTGCGGCGTGTG
Organism: Mycolicibacterium komanii; assembly: GCF_001050035.1. Next base: position 59,107 of record NZ_CVTA01000011.1, on the reverse strand, counting down.
CGCGAGGGCGGTGACGACGGGCTGGCCCTGCGGCGGGCGCGGGGTGATGGACGGGCCCTTGACCGAGAAGTGGTCACCAACGAAGTCGACGTAGTGCAGCTTGTCCCGATCGACGTACCGGCCCGACGCCACATCGCGGATCACCGCGTCGTCCTCCCAGCTGTCCCAGAGCCGCCGGGTGACCTCCACGGCGTCCGCGGCCTCCCCGAGCAAATCGGCGCCGCGCACGTCGCGACGGCCGAACAACTGCGCCTCGTGGTCCGTACCGCTGACCCGGACCTGCCAGCCCGCTCGGCCGTGGGAGATGAAGTCCAGCGTCGCAATGGCTTTCGACACATGAAACGGTTCGGTGTGGGTGACGGTCGCGACGGGCACCAGGCCGACGTGCCGAGTCACCGGCGCGACCCGGGCGGCGACCATGACGGCGTCGGGGCGGCCCGCCAGCCATTGCGGTTCGATGTCGGGACGACGACGCCGCTGCGGGGTCAGCGCGTCGTCGAAGGTCACGAAGTCGAGCAGTCCGCGTTCGGCGGTGAGCGCCGCGTCGGCCCACTGCCGTCCGCTGGTGACCGGTGACCCGTCCGGGGTGTGCCGCCACGCCTCCGGATGCCACCCGTACCCGTCGAGTGCGACCGCGAGGTGGACGTGCTCGCTCATCGCAGCACCTTGACGAACGCCACGGGGAAGACATCGCCCTCGGCGGGTAGCGGATCGGTCAACCGCTCATAGCCCGCCGATTCGTACAGCGCCTCCGCCTCGGGTTGGCGGTCGCCGGTGGTGAGGTACACCCGTCGATATCCGCGGGCGACGATCCGGGCCTCGAGCTCGACGAGCAGCGCCTTGGCCAGGCCCTGTTGCCGGTGCCGGCTGTCGGTCCAGATCCGCTTGAGTTCGGCGGTGATGTCGTCGAACCGGCAGAACGCACCGCCGGTGACGGGCCGGTCGTCGAGCAGCCCGACCACCAGGTCGCCGTCGGGCGGGGCGAACTCGTCGGCCGGATGCCCGCGCAGCCACCTGCTCACGGTGTCTTCGGGCGGGCCGTAGCGCTTCGAATACTCGACGGTCAACTCGGCCAGCAGCGGCTCCACCAAGGGGTCGTCCTGGCGGACTGCGACGAACTTGAGCTGGGTCGACACGGGCATCACCTAACTGTCCAACGCGAACCGGTCGCATGCATTCCGGTGCCGCACATCTGCTCACCCTGATCCGAAAAACGCCCACTTCCCCGCCAAACTTGACACGTGTAAAGTTTGGCCGCATGGACAACATCAGGGGCAAGACCATCGCGATCACCGGTGCTGCCCGCGGCATCGGCTATGCGACCGCGAAGGCGCTGCTGGCCCGCGGTGCCCGCGTCGTCATCGGCGACCGTGACGTGGCATTGCAGGAGTCGGCGGTCGCACAGCTGACCAAGCTCGGTCCGGTGTCGGGCTACCCGCTCGACGTCACCGACCGCGAATCGTTCTCCGCCTTCCTCGACAAGGCCCGCACCGATGGCGGCGGACGCATCGACGTACTGATCAACAACGCCGGCGTCATGCCGATCGGCCCCTTCGTCGACGAGACCGAACAGTCGATCCGCTCGAGCCTCGAGGTCAACCTGTACGGCGTGATCGCCGGGTGTCAGCTCGTGCTGCCGGACATGATCGCGCGGCGCAGCGGCCACATCATCAACATCGCCTCGCTGTCGGGGCTGATCCCGGTGCCGGGTCAAGTCGTCTACGTCGGCGCGAAGTTCGGCGTGGTCGGGTTGACGGCCGCGCTGGCCGACGAGGTCGCGCCGCACAACGTCGACGTGTCGGTGATCATGCCGCCGTTCACCAACACCGAGCTGATCTCCGGCACAAAGAGCGGCGGGGCGATCAAGCCGGTGGAGCCCGAGGAGATCGCCGCGGCGATCGTCAAGACCCTCGACAAGCCGAAAACCCATGTGTCCGTGCCGACTCCGCTGCGCTTCACCGCCCAGGCCGCGCAGCTGCTCGGCCCGCGCGGACGTCGCTGGCTCAACAACAAGCTGGGGCTGGACCGGGTGTTCCTCGACTTCGACACGAGCGCACGTAAGACGTATGAGGATCGGGCGCGCGCCGCGCAGGGCGTCGTCGAGGACTGAGCGCTAGACGGGGAACGTCGGCGCCGCGTCGCCCAGCCGGTAGGCCTCGACGACGTCGAGGCACTCGAACAGCTCGTCGAAGTTGAACTGGTAGTCGTCGGCCGTCCCGACGAACACCACGTGCGCGACATCGGCGGCATCGTCAGCGGTCAGCACCACGGTCGTGACGGAGACCAAGTCCTCGTCCGGAACGTCGGCCTCTGACGGCGGGTAGAACCACAGCGCGGACTCCTCGTCGGAGAGCTCGTCGTCGAACACCCAGCCCCGCTCGGTGATTCGCGTATCGAAGGCCTCCAGCACCGCTGCGGTCGTAGTCTCCTCGGTCAGCGACTCCATCACGTTGTCGGGGACCCAGCGCTCGTTGCGGGCAGCCTGCCGCTTACGGCGGCGGGCCTTCTTCGCGTCGCTGCGCTTCGACACTTAACGCAGCGCCTGGTCGAGATCGGCCAGCAGGTCGTCGGTTCCCTCCAGGCCCACCGAGATTCGCGCTACGCCGTCGCCGAGCCCGATCGCGGCGCGGCCCTCCGGACCCATCGCGCGGTGCGTGGTGGTCGCCGGATGGGTGATCAACGACTTGGCGTCGCCAAGGTTGTTCGAGATGTCGACGATGCGCAGCTTGTCGAGCACCTCGAACGCTCGCTCCTTCGTCCCGCCCTTGACCTCGAACGTGACAACGGTTCCGCCACCGGTCATCTGGCGCTTGGCCAGGTCGTACTGCGGGTGCGACTCCAGGAACGGGTAGCGCACCCAGCTCACACCGGGATGGTTCTCGAGGAACTCGGCGATCCGCTGCGCCGACGCGTTCTGGTAGTCCACGCGCACCGCGAGCGTCTCGAGTCCCTTGAGTAGCGTCCACGCGTTGAACGGGCTCAGCGCGGGGCCGGTGTGCCGCATCAACTTCTGCACCGGCTCGTCGATGTACTGCTCGTCGCCGAGGATCGCGCCGCCGAGCACGCGGCCCTGCCCGTCGATGTGCTTGGTGCCCGAGTACACGACGACGTCGACCCCGAGCGGGAAGCCCTGCTGCAGGATCGGAGTCGCGAACACGTTGTCCAGCACGACCTTTGCGCCCGCGGCGTGAGCGAGGTCGCACACCGCAGCGATGTCCACCAGCGACTGCATCGGGTTCGACGGTGTCTCGAAGAACACCGCCTGGGTGGGTACCGACAGCGCCTCCTCCCACTGGGACAGGTCGTCACCGTCGACGAACACCGTCTCCACACCCCACCGCGGCAGGATCTCGTTGCACACCACGAAGCACGAGCCGAAGAGGCTGCGCGCGGCGACCAGCCGGTCGCCGGCCCCCAGCAACGCCCCGAGCGACGTGAACACCGCCGCCATACCCGTCGCGGTCGCGAAACAGGCGGGCGCACCCTCGATCAGGCGCAGCCGCTCCTCGAACATCGAGATGGTCGGGTTGCCGTAGCGCGAATACACATAGCGGTCGATCTCACCGGTGAACGCCTTCTCGGCGTCGGCGGCGGAGGCATAGACATAGCCCGACGTGAGGAACAGCCCCTCGGCGGTCTCCTCGAATTCCGACCGCAACAGTCCGCCGCGCACGCCGATGGTCGCCTGGCTGACCCCGTCCGGCAGCTCCGCGGGGGTGCGGACGGACGGAACCGGGTTCTCCGGATTGGTGGAACTCATGACTGCTTCCAGGGGAGTCCGACGGCCTTCCATCCGGTCCCACCGCGGTGTCCCTCCTCGTCGAGGTGGCCCTCGAAGCCGTCGAGCACGTTGTACGACGGCGCGATTCCGGCCTCGGTGGCGGCCTCGGCCGCGCCGATCGACCGGTTGCCCGAGCGACACAGGAACACGACCGGCCCGGCCTCCGTACCGGTGTCGGGGATCTCGCGGCGCAGCTCGTCGACGAACGCGTCGTTGTGGGTGCCGTCGGTGCGGTTCCACTCGATGAACACGACCTCGCGCTGCAGCGACGACAGGTCGGGGACGCCGACGAAGCGCCACTCGGCGTCGGTGCGGCAGTCCACCAGCACCGCGTTGGGGGTGCCGGTCAGCAGCTTCCAGGCCTCTTCGGGCGTGATGTCTCCGGCGTAACTCACGGTCGTTGAGTGTCCCACAGCTACCTGGGACCGGGGGAACAGACCTTCCACGCATCGCCGTCGCGGATGAAGGTCATGTCGAGGACCTTCTTGTCGTCGGGTGCCCTGTCGAAGTGGTAGGTCACCTTCGCGGTGGCGCGGTCACCGTCGATCGCGACATCGGTGACGTCGTCGACGAAGCGTTCGCCGCGCTGGGCGACGGAATCACGCTGGGCAGCAAGGACTTCAGCCTCGTCGGCGGCGTGCGCCGGACAGGTGTAGCCCCGGAAGTCGGAGTAGTTCTGCCGCTGCAGAGCGTCGTTCTGTCCGACGGCGGCGCGGGCCACCTGCTGGTCGGCGGGCTCGTCTCGGTCGTCGAACAGGTTCAGCAGCCAGATTGCGATCACCACGAGCACAAAGATTGTGAGTGCGATCAGAAACGGCGCCGCCGTCGGGCGGTCACCGGGGGTGGCCTCCGAATCCGACACCGCTACCAGAGCCTGCGCAGCGCGGCCGTGACGCGACGCGCGCGGTCACGAGCGACGATCGGATCCGGCGCCGTGGCCAGCGCCACCGCGAGCCGCCGCCTGGCCTCGGTCTCGTCGGGACGGTTGAACAGCGCGACGTCGCTCTCGGCCACCGCCAGCGCCTCGGCCAGCACCGCCTGCGGATCCCGGCCGGCCGCCGGCGTCGCCTCAGCGCCCGCGTAAACGACCTCCGCGGCGGCGGGCGAGATCATGATCGTGTCGACCGGCAGCCCCAGAATTGCGCGGGCGTGCAGCTCGAACTCCGAAAGTCGCTGCGAGCGCAGCGTGACCAGGCCGCTGTCGTGCGGGCGCGGGCGCACGGTGTCGAAGTAGACCTCGTCCCCGCGCACCATCATCTCGACACCGAACACCCCTCGCCCGCCCAGCGAGTTCATGATCCGCGCGGCGATCGACTTCGCGGCGTCCAGCGCGGCGGGCCTCAGCCGCTGCGGCTGCCACGACTCGAGCACGCCGCCGTCGGCCTCGCGGTGCCCGATCGGCTCACAGAAGTGCACCGCCGGTCCGGTCGCCCCGACCGTGCGGATGGTCAGCAGCGTGACCTCGAAATCGATCTCGACCACCGACTCGACCATCACGCGGCCGCTCGGGATTCGGCCGGCGGCCACCGCGCGCTGCCACGCAGGCTCGACGTCCTCGGCGCGCACCAGCACCGACTCCCCTTCGCCCACGGCCGAAGCGACCGGCTTGACCACCAACGGGAAACCGGCGTGCTGCGCGACCGCACTCAGTTCCTCGGCCGATCCCGCGAACCAGAACGGGGCGGTCGGCAGCCCCAGCTCGTCGGAGGCCAACCGGCGCAGGCCTTCCCGGTCCAGCGACAACCGGGTGCTGCGCGGTGTCGGGAACACCTCCGCGGCGCCGCGCTCGGCGATCGCGATCAGCGCATCGGCGGCGATGACGCCCGCCTCGGCCACCACGTAGCGCGGGTTCTCCCTCTCGATGAGCGCGGTCAGTTCCTCCGCGTCGTTCATCTTCGCCACGACGGGCCGGTCGGCGACACCGTGCGCCGGGGCGTCGGCGTAGCGGTCCACCGCGATGACCTCGGTGCCCAACCGCTGGAACGCCAGCGCCAGCTCGCGGCTCAGTTCACCGGAGCCGAGCAGCATCACCGACGAGGCGTCGGGCGTGCCGGCGACCGGTTCGGGATCGGTCACCGGATCGCCGGGATCGGCCGCTGCGTCAGGGGTATCAGTCATCGGGGATCCAGCCTGCCAGACGTCATCGCGTACCCGGTAACGCCGTCGAGCGGACGTCACGCGGACGTGATCTGCTCAGCATGCCGACCAACATACGGGCGGCGGAAAGGAGGGCTCGGCATCGTGGGTGCCTCACTGCTCGCGGTTCTCGTGGTGTCGGTGCTGCTGGCGGCGCTGGCGCGCCGATTCGACCTGTCGGCACCGCTCGCGCTCGTCGTCGCCGGACTCGTGGCCGGCCTGATCCCCGGCCTGGGCGAGATCGAACTCGACCCGGATCTGGTGCTCTTCGTGATCCTGCCGCCGCTGTTGTGGTCGGCAGGCATCGAGAGCAGCTACCTGGCCCTGCGCCGCAACGTGCGCCCGATCGCGCTGTTGGCGGTCGGCCTGCCGCTGGCGACGACGGTCGCGGTCGGCGTGGTCGCCTTCCACACCGTCCCGGAGTTGACGATCCCCGCCGCCCTGACGCTGGGCGCGATCGTCGCCCCGCCCGACGCGGTGTCGGCCACCGCGGTCGGCCGGCGCGTGGGGCTGCCGCGCCGCACGATGACGCTGCTCGGCGGCGAGAGCCTGCTCAACGACGCGACCGCGCTGACCGCCTACAAAGTCGCGCTCGCCGCGGCCGTCGGGGCTGCGACGAGCTGGGGCGACGGCCTGACCACGTTTGCGCTCGCGGCGGCGGGCGGCGTCGTGGCCGGTGCAGTGCTGGGGGCGCTGCTGTCGTGGATCCGGTGGCGCCTCGACGATCCACTCGCCGAGAGCGCGCTCGGCCTGGTCGCGCCGTTCCTGATCTATCTGGCCGCCGAGGAGATCGGCGGCTCCGGCGTGCTCGCGGTCGTGGTGGCCGCGCTGATCACCGGGCAGCGGTCGACCCGCGCCGGCTACGCCACCCGGCTGCAGGACTTCGCCGTGTGGAAGGCCGTCCAGCTGGTGCTCGAGTCGTTCGCGTTCCTGATGATCGGGTTGCAGCTGCCGAAGGTGGTGAGCGAGCTGGCCGGCATCTCGGCGGCGACGATCGCGTTCGCCTCCGCGGCGGTGGTGGCGACCGTCATCGTGGTGCGGATCGTGTGGATGTACCTGTTCGCGTACCTGCCGCGGCTGCTCTCGCCGCGGATCCGCCGCGACGAACCGGCGCCCACCCCGGCGCAGGTGTTCGTGCTGGGGTGGGCGGGCATGCGCGGCGTGGTATCGCTGGCCGCCGCGTTCGGCGTTCCGCTCGCGACGCTGTCCGGGGCCCCGTTCCCCGGCCGGCCTCAGCTGGTGTTCCTGACGTTCGTCGTGGTGGTCGGCACGCTGTTGTTGCACGGGCTGACGCTGCCGTGGTTGATCCGCCGGCTCGGGGTGACGGGCGACGAGGCGGCTGTCGACGCCCGCGCCGAAGCGGCGGCGCAGGACAAGGCGTCGCGGGCGGCCGCCGAGCGGCTCGAGGAGCTGCTGGCCGACGGCCAGGCCGGCGAGGTGCCTGCCAGAGCCGGCGATGTGCTGCGCGCCTGGAACGCCCAGCGGCGCAAGTCGGCGTTCGAGCGGCTCGCCCGCGGTGACACCGGCACGGATGCGGGCGCCGACGAGAGCCCGTCCGCGGCGTTCCGCCGGCTGCGGTTGGAGATGCTGGCCGCGGAGCGGGCGGCGTTCATCGCCGAGCGCGACGGCGGCCGCATCGACGACGAGGTGCTGCGCTCGGTGCTGCGCAACCTCGACCTCGAGGAGGCGACCCTCAACTCGAGATAGCGGACCGTTCGAGCTCGCCGCGGAACCGGCGCATGGCCTCGATCAGCGCGCCGAACGTGCGATGCGCGGCGGTCAGATCCTCATCCGGCAGGCCCGCCAACGCCTCGCGAGTGCCTTCCCCGAGCGGGGTGAAAAACCCTCGGGCGACGTCCATTCCATGATCGGCCATCCGCAGGATCACCTTCCGGCGGTCACGCGGATCGGATTCGCGCCGGAAGTGGCCCGAGTCGATCATCCGCTCGACGAGGTAGGTGATGGCCGCGGCCGACATGCCCATTCGCTTGCGGAGATCCCCCGCAGTCAACGGCGCTCCCTCGGTCTCGGCGACCATCACATGGAGCAGCGCGCGAAAGTCGTTGGCCGCGACCTCATGTCGGCTCGCGAACAACCGGCCGATCTCGTCGGATTCGGCGTTCATCGCCCGCACGTCGGCGGCGATCGCCGCCTCGAGCGCGTCGCGGTCCTCTGGCACGCCGAAAGCATAGGCCGAGTCGGCGGGGCCGGTTTGATTATTAGTTAAGTTTTTGAAATATTTGTAGGCATGTCCCGCCGCCTCTCCTGGATCCTCGCGGTACTCGTGGTGCTCCTGTCCGGCGCGCTGATGGCGTTGGTCGGCAGCGACGACTCGAGCTCGCGGTCGCCCGTGCCCGTCCCCGACAACGCCGAATCCGCACGCGTCGACGCGCTGCGAGCGCAATTCCCCGGCGGCGAGCAGGTTCCCGCGATCGTGGTGATCACGCGCACCGACGGCGCGCCGCTGAGCCCTGACGACACCGGCGCCGTCGAACGGAAATGGCCCGGCGCGCAGGTGTCCGAGGACGGCGCCGCCGCACTTGCGGTGGTCCCGATGAGTTCCGAACTCAGTGGCTTCGAGCTCACCGACGAGGTCGAGAAGGTCCGCGCCCGAGCCGCCGAGGGCCTGCCCGACGGCTTGCGCGCCGAGGTCACCGGCAGCCCGGCGTTCGGCGCCGACATCGCGAACTCGTTCTCCGGCGCCAACTTCACGCTGCTTGCGGTCACCGCGACGGTGGTGGCGCTGCTGCTGATCATCACGTACCGCTCGCCGGTGTTGTGGCTGGTGCCGCTGACGGTCATCGGATTCGCCGACCGGGTGGCGGCCGTTTTGGGCACCGCGGTCGCCCAGGCGGTCGGCATGAGCCCGGACGGTTCCACGTCCGGCATCACCAGCGTGCTGGTGTTCGGCGCGGGCACCAACTACGCGCTGCTGCTCATCTCCAGGTATCGAGAAGAGTTGGGACGACACGAGAACCATCACGACGCGCTGGACATCGCGGTGCGCCGCGCAGGACCGGCGATCATCGCCAGCAATGCGACCGTGGTGCTCGCGCTGCTGACGCTGGTGTTCGCGTCGTCGCCGAGCGTGCGCAGCCTCGGCGTGCAGGCCGCCGCGGGTCTGATCGTGGCTGCGGTGTTCGTGCTGCTGGTGCTGCCACCGCTGCTCGGCGTGTTCGGCAAGCGACTGTTCTGGCCGTTCATCCCGAAGATCGGCGACCGGGTGCTCACCGACAGCGGCCTGTGGCACCGCATAGCGGAATCGGTGGCGCGCAGGCCCGGGCGCGTCGCGACCGTCGCGATCGCCGGTCTCGCGCTGCTGTGCATCGGACTGACGGCCACCCCGATCGGGCTGTCGCAGACCGAACAGTTCCGGGTCCAGGCCGAGTCGGTCAGCGGGTACTCGCGGCTGGCCGAGCACTTTCCCAGCGGCCTGACCGACCCCACCCGCGTCATCGCGTCCACCGACCGCGCCGCCGAGGTGCAGCGCGCGATCACCGAGACGCCCGGCGTGGTGTCGGCCAATCCCGCGGGCGAGACCCCCGACGGGCTGACGCAATGGTCGGTCGTGCTGGACGCCGAACCCGCCTCCGATCGGGCCTTCGAAACCGTTGACGCCCTGCGCGATTCGGTGCGAGCCGCCGATCCGGACGCTTTGGTCGGCGGATCCGACGCCACCGCCCGTGACGCCAGCGCCTCCGCCTCCCGCGACCGCGCGGTCGTGATTCCGGCCATTCTGATCGTCGTGCTCGCGGTGCTGTACGTGTTGCTGCGCGCCGCGCTCGCGCCGCTGATCCTGGTGGCGGTCACGGTGCTCAGCGCCCTGGCCGCCCTGGGCCTCGGCGGCTGGGCCAGCGTGCACGTGTTCGGCTTCCCCGCACTCGACAACACCACGCCGCTGTTCGCGTTCCTGTTCCTCGTCGCCCTCGGCGTCGACTACACGATCTTCCTGGTCACCCGCGCGCGCGAGGAGACCCCCGAACACGGCACCCGCGGCGGCATCGTGCGGGCCGTCTCGGCGACCGGTGCGGTGATCACCAGCGCGGGCATCGTGCTGGCCGCGGTGTTCTGCGTGCTCGGCGTGCTGCCGCTGATCGTGCTGACGCAGATCGGCATCATCGTCGGCCTCGGCATCCTGCTCGACACGTTCGTCGTGCGCACGGTGATCATCCCGGCGCTGTTCACGCTGATCGGGCCGCGTATCTGGTGGCCGGCGCTCAAACAGCAGGACACCGGTTCCGACGGTGGGGAAGCGCACGGTCGGCACCGCGCGGGGCAGGTCGCCGATCCGGGCTAGCGGGTAGCGTCGTGTCATGACGCAAGCACCGGAGCTGCCGCCGCTGCACATGCGTCGCGATGCGTTCGATCCGACCCCGGCGCTGGCTGAGATCCGCGAGACCACCGGCGTCCGCACGGTCGTCAACTCCTTCGGCATGACCGTGTACCTGGTCACCCGGCACGACGACGTCAAACAGGTGCTGTCCGACCACGAGCGGTTCTCCAACGGCCGGCCGCCGGGATTCGTCCTCCCCGGTGCGCCGACGCTGTCGGAGGAGGAGCTGGCCAGTTCCCGTGCCGGCAACCTGCTCGGTCTGGACCCGCCGGAACACCAGCGACTGCGGCGCCTGCTCACCCCGGAGTTCACGATCCGGCGGATCAAGCGGCTCGAGCCGCGCATCGTCGAGATCGTCTCGGCGCATCTGGACATGATGGAAACCGCTGGGGCCCCTGCCGATCTCGTCGAGCACTTCGCGTTGCCGATCCCCTCGCTGGTCATCTGTGAACTGCTCGGCGTGCCGTACGAGGACCGCGACGATTTCCAGCACCGCAGCGCGCGCCAACTCGACCTGTCGCTGCCGTTCACCGAGCGCCTCGAACTGCAGCGCGCCGGCCGGGCGTACATGCGGTCGCTGGTCGAGCGCGCCCGGCGCCGGCCCGGCGAGGACATCCTCGGCATGCTGGTCCGTGAACACGGCGCCGAGCTCACCGACGACGAACTGGTCGGCATCGCCGGGCTGCTGCTTCTCGCCGGTCACGAAACCACCTCGAACATGCTGGGATTGGGCACACTGGCCCTTCTCCGGCATCCCGACCAGCTCGCCGCCGTCCGCGACGATCCCGACGCGGTCGGTCCCGCGGTCGAGGAGCTGCTGCGGTGGCTGTCGATCGTGCACAGCGCGATCCCGCGCATCACCACCACCGGCGTCGAGATCGCGGGTGTCGCGATCCCGGCCGGCCAGCTGGTGTTCGCGTCGCTGCCGTCGGCCAACCACGACCCCTCGTTCATCGACGACCCCGACGTTCTCGACATCGGCCGCGGCGCCGCGGGTCACGTCGCGTTCGGCCACGGCGTGCACCACTGCCTCGGCGCGCCGCTGGCCCGAATGGAGATGCGGGTCGCGTTCCCCGCTCTGCTGCGACGTTTCCCGGCGCTGCGACTGGCCGAGGACTTCGACGATGTGCAGTTCCGGTCGTTCCACTTCATCTACGGCCTGAAGTCGCTGTCAGTCGATTGGAGGTGACGAGAAGTGAAGGTGCACGCCGACCGCGATGTCTGCATCCAGGCGGGCAACTGCGTGATGTCGGCCGACGCCGTCTTCGAGCAGGACGACGACGGCATCGTCGTGGTACTGGTCGATGAGGTGCCCGACGACGAGCTCGACCGCGCCCGTGAGGCCGTGAAGCTCTGCCCCTCACAAGCTTTGCGGCTGGTTGACTAACCGGGTCGGCGACGGGCGAGAAGGACGACGCTGACCGCCAGCACCCATGCCGGGAAGATCAGCACCAGCCACATGCTGATGTCGGCGGCCAGCAGCACTCCCACCGCCACGACGTAAGTGGCGATGGCCAAGCCTCGGGGCATCAGCCGCGTCCTCAGCCAGATCGTGGCCAGCGAGATCATGAACACCGCCGCCATCCGCAGCGCGTAGGTCTTCGAGATCGTCACCAGCATCATCTGTCCGAACGCCGCGACACCAGGATGCATTGCGGCGCCGCTGCGTTCGAGTCCCACCCCCACGGCGACCGCGGAGAACATCATCGCCAAGAACAGCAGGCCGCTGCCGAGGAAGACGGTCGCGAAGAATTTGTCCTCGTAGCGGCCCATCCCGTCGCGCAACACGCCCATGAACCAGAGGAAGGCGATCCCGGCGAAGGGCATGAGGATCGCGGCGATCCGCATGTTGATGCTGTGCTCACGCACCCACTGCGAGCCCGGCTCCCCATCCTCGGGCAGCACCATCCGGATCAGCACGAGCGCTGTGGCGAACAACAGCGCGAAGGCCACGCCGGCCAGGGCAGCCGAGCGTGGGGTGCTCAGGCGTCGGGGCCGCTGGTCGGCCTGCTCGGTCGTCACGCCGTGATCGTGACATCGGGATCGCGAAAGTGCTGGCGGATCGCGATTTTTCGTCCGCCTACGGACCCGTCAGCGAGGGAGCCTCACGGCTGCCCGGCGAGCAGTTGGATCATCAGCCCGTTCGCCTCGGCGAGCAGGTTCTCCTCCGAGTCACGCAATTCGGCGTTGACGAAGGCCTTGCGCCCCTGCGCTTCCCGCAACCAGCCGCGCGCGGTGAGCTTGGTGTCGATCGGAGTCACCTTGCGGTAGTCGACGTGCAGGAAACCGGTGCGGCTGATCGGCCGACCCACCGCGTGGATCACCATGCCGAACATCGAGTCGAACAGCAGCGGCAGGACGCCGCCGTGCACCGCGGAGTTGCCGCCGACGTGGTAGCGGCTGAACGTGACCTCCAGTTCGACGCCGTCGGCCTCGAACTTGGTGACCATCCACGGCGGCATCAGCAGGCTGCCCGCCCCGGGCAGCGACGGTGTCCGATTCGCGGGGCCGACGCCCTCGCCCGCACGGTACGGATCGAGCAGCTTGACCAGTTCCTCGACCCGGTCGGCGGCGGCGTCCCAGGTGTCCGGATCCGGATCCACGCAGACGGCGAGGTCCTGCGCCTGGCGCATCGCGGTGAGGAAACGTTCGAAACCGGGACCGGGTTGGGCCGGCTCGTACACCGGGAACCCGCCGTGGCGGTCGTACTCGGGGTCGACGCGCCGCGGGTCAAGCCCGTAGTCGGCGCTCATCTGGGAGTCGCCAGGATATCGCGGCGCACGATGGTCTGGTCTCGGCCCGGTCCCACACCGATACACGAAACACGCGCTCCGGCAAGCTCTTCCACGCGCAACACGTAGTCGCGCGCCTTGGCGGGCAGATCCGAGAACTCGCGGGCGCCGGAGATGTCCTCCCACCAACCGGGCAGCTCCTCGTAGATCGGTTCGGCGTGCGCGATGTCGGACTGGGTCATCGGCATGTCGTCAAGCCGCTTGCCGTCCACGCGGTACCCGACGCACACCGGCACCGTCTCGAGGCTCGACAGCACGTCGAGCTTCGTGAGGAAGTAGTCGGTGATGCCGTTGACCCTGGTGGCGTATCGGGCGATCACGGCGTCGAACCAGCCGCACCGGCGACGCCGGCCCGTCGTCACGCCGAACTCGCCGCCCGTCTTGGACAGGTACTCGCCGTTGGCGTCGAACAACTCGGTCGGGAACGGCCCCGAGCCGACCCGCGTCGTATAAGCCTTGAGGATGCCGAGCACCGTGGTGATCCGCGTCGGGCCGATCCCCGACCCGACGGCGGCGCCGCCGGCCGTCGGATTCGAGGACGTCACAAAGGGATACGTGCCGTGGTCGACGTCGAGCAGGGTGCCCTGCGAGCCCTCCAGCAGCACCGTCTCACCCTTCTCCAGGGCGGTGTTGAGCAGATAACGGGTGTCGGCGATGCGGTGCTTGAACCCCTCGGCCTGGCCCAGCAGGTTGTCGACCACCTCGGCGGCCTCGAGCGCCTTGCGGTTGTAGATCTTCACCAGCACCTGGTTCTTGAATTCCAATGCCGCCTCGATCTTCTCGGCCAGCAGCACCGGGTCGAGGACATCGGCCATGCGGATGCCGATGCGGGCGATCTTGTCCTGGTAGCAGGGCCCGATACCGCGTCCGGTCGTGCCGATCTTCTTGCTGCCGGCGTACCGCTCGACGACCTTGTCGATCGCGACGTGATAGGGCATCAGGAGGTGGGCGTCCGCGGAGATCAGCAGCCGCTCGGTGTCGACACCGCGGTCGACCAGCCCCTGCAGCTCGGTCAGCAGCACACCCGGATCGACCACCACGCCGTTGCCGATGACGTTGGTGACGCCGGGCGTGAGAATCCCCGACGGGATGAGGTGCAGAGCGAAGTTCTCACCGGTCGGCAGAACCACGGTATGGCCGGCGTTGTTGCCGCCCTGATACCGCACCACCCACTGGACGCGTCCACCGAGCAGATCGGTGGCTTTCCCTTTGCCCTCGTCGCCCCACTGCGCACCGATGAGCACGATTGCCGGCATGGCTAGGACCTCGCAATTCCCGGCTACTCTTGCACGAAACCTTGTTGCAGCCGGTGAGCCACCCTATCCCAGCCACTTGCGAGGAGCCGAACTTGAACACCGCTGACGTCGTGGTGTTGCGTTTCGGCAAGCGCAGGCTGCCGCGTGCGCTGCGTGGGCTACCGGTCGCCGACACGCCCGACGCCCCCTGTCGGCGCCTGATCGTCGTCGGCTCCGACGCCGACCTGGCGACCGCGTTGACCGGGCTGCTGCGTACCGACCGGCTCGGTGTCGAGGTGGCCCACGTGCGGCGACCATGGCACGCACGCCGAGCCCTGCACGGGGACGCCACCCGGGTGCCGCTGATCCGAGACGACCGGGGAACCGCGCTGGTGGGGGCCGCGTTCTGGCTCGGCGAGAGCGGGCTGGAGAAGGGTTCGCCGCCGGCCAAGCTGACCGGCGAAGCGGTGGTCGACGACGAGGTGCTGTTCGACGGAGCCGTGACCGGGGTGCGCATCGAGCCGACGACGGCGATGCCGGGTCTGCGCGCGAGCGTGCTGTCGCGCCACATGCGGCCGGGCCGGTGGGTGACGGGTCGGGCCGCCCAGCTCGGCACCACCGGCGCGTTCGTGGTCCGCGACGGGGTGATGGCCCCGCGTCCGGTCCGGCGCTCGACGTTCTACCGGCACACCGAAGGCTGGCTGCGGGTCATCTGACCTCCGGTAGCGTCGACGCGTGAGTGTTCGTCCGCTGCACCAGTCGGTGCGGCCCAGCCCCGTCTTCCTGGCCATCGTGGCGGCGACCGTCGCCGGTGGCGCCCTGGCGTGGACGTGCACAACGGAGACCTCGCGACCGCTCGCCTACGTCGGGGTGTTCACGTTCGTGATCGCGGGCTGGTTGGTGTCGCTGTGCGTCCACGAGTTCGCCCATGCGTACACCGCGTGGCGGTTCGGCGACCGCGACGTCGCGACACGCGGCTACCTGACGCTCAACCCGCTCAAGTACTCCCATCCGCTGTTGTCGATCGGCTTGCCGGTGCTGATCATCGCGATCGGCGGGATCGGCCTGCCCGGTGGCGCGGTCTACGTTCGCACCGGCTGGATGACCCCGCGGCAGCGCAGCATCGTCAGCCTGGCCGGACCATTCACCAACCTCGTGTTCGCGGCGCTGCTGCTGGTCCTGACGAGCGCGCTCTTCGACCCCGCGCACGGCGTCTTCTGGGCCGGCATGGCGTTCCTGGGGTTCCTCCAGGTGACGGCGTTCGTGCTGAACATGCTTCCGGTGCCCGGGCTCGACGGTTACGGCGCGCTCGAGCCGCACCTGAGCCCGCAGACGCAACGAGCCGTGGCCCCGGCCAAGCAGTGGGGGCTGCTGGTCCTGCTGTTGCTGCTGTTCAGCCCCGGCCTGAACCGGTGATTCTGGCAGCTGGTCCTGTGGTTCTTCGACTTCTCCGGAGTGGCGCGCCCACTGGTGTGGCTGGGCAGCGACCTGACCCGCTTCTGGTCGGCCTGGTTCTAGCCACCCCCGAGGCGCCCTTGCGACATATGCGGACTTGCGCATAGATTGCTGGCATGGGCGCCGGCCACGATCACAGTAGAGGCGACACCCGCGTCAGCCGGATGGTCATCGCCGCGGCGATCCTCACCGCATTCTTCGTGGTCGAGCTCGTCACGGCGCTGCTCATCGACTCCATCGCCCTGCTGGCCGACGCCGGCCACATGCTGACCGATCTGGTCGCGATGTTCATGGGGCTCACCGCAGTACTGCTTGCGCGCCGCGGCAGCGCCTCCCCCGCCCGCACCTACGGCTGGCACCGCGCCGAGGTGTTCACCGCCGTCGCCAACGCCGTACTGCTGCTCGGCGTTGCGGCGTTCATCCTCTTCGAGGCGATCGAGCGGCTCGGCCACGCGCCAGAGGTGCCCGGCGTGCCGATGATCGTCGTCGCGCTGGCGGGGCTGGCGGCCAACGCCGTCGTCGTGCTGCTGCTGCGCTCGCACTCAGAAACGAGCCTGGCCGTCAAGGGTGCCTACATGGAGGTCGTCGCCGACACCGTCGGCAGCATCGGCGTGCTGATCGCGGGCATCGTGACGGTCACGACGCACTGGCCGTACGCCGACGTCGTGGTCGCGGTGTTCGTCGCGTTGTGGGTCTTGCCGCGGGCGTTCTCGCTGGCGCGGGCGGCCCTGCGGATCCTGTCGGAGTCCTCGCCCGCCCACATCGACGTCGAGGAGCTGCGAAGCGCGCTGTGCGCGGTGGAGGGCGTGACCGATGTGCACGATCTGCACGTCTGGACACTGGTGCCGGGCAAGGACATGGTCACCGCCCATCTGACCAGCGACCGGGATTCGGCGCTGGTGCTCGACGATGCGCGCGCCGTGCTGACCGAACGCGGTCTGGACCATGCGACGGTTCAGGTGGAACCGGGCGACGGCTCCACGGACTGCAACTGTGAGGCGGAGTAGTCAGGCGAGCCCGAGTTCGGCCCGCGCCGACGGATCGCAGTCGTCGAGCAGGTCCAGGCAGCGCTGGATCTCGTCGGTCTCGCCGATCGCGTCGGCGGCGCGGGCCAGGGCGGCGACACAGCGCAGGAATCCACGGTTGGGCTCGTGGCTGTAGGGCACGGGACCGAAGCCCTTCCAGCCGTTGCGGCGCAACTGATCCAGTCCCCGGTGGTATCCGGTACGCGCGTAGGCGTAGGCGGTGATCGCCCTGTCGTCCGCGAGCGCCTCCTCGGCCAACGTCGCCCATGCGACCGACGCCGACGGATGCGCGGCCGCCACGATCGCGGACTTCTCGCCCGAGGCGAGTTCGGCTTCCGCCTCGCTGTCGCCGGGCAGCCGTACCGGGTCCGGCCCGAGGAGATCACCCATCCCTGTCATGACCCCCATTGTGCCCGTGCGGGTCAGCGGCGTCGGCACCGCACGGGTCCGAGCGCGCACGCCCGAGCGATGACTAAGCTTCCCGCCGTAGCGTCGTAAGGGAGGACCGCAGCGGGCATGTCGAATCCATCAGGGCCTGACCAGCCGGAAGAGCATCCGGAGGGATCGGACGCCTCGGACGTTCACGCCTCCGAGAACCCCGAAACCGCCGCAAGCGAGGACGCTTCGCCGACGGTACAAAACCAGGACGGGGCCGAACCGGCCACCGAGGCGATCGAACCGCACGCCGACCACGAACCCGCGACCGAGGTGATGTCGACCGCCCAACCCCCGACCGAGCCGGCGGTGGCCGTCGACGAGGGCGAGCGCCGGTTCACCGCACCGTCCGGGTTCGACGCGGGCACGACACAGAGGATCGACACCCCGACCGAACCGGCAACCGAGGTGTTCGCCTCCCCGGGTCAGAAACCCGTTGCCCCGCAGGTCATTCCGCCGCGCGGAGAGGCACCCACACCGCCGCAGCAGCGCCGCAGCTGGGGCTGGGTGGTGGCCGTCGTGCTGGTCATCGCCGCACTCGTGGCGATCGCGGTGCTGGGCACGGTGTTGTTGACCCGCGACTCGACGCCGAAGGTGTCGCAGGAGGAGATGGTCCGCAACACCATCTCCGAGTTCGACACCGCGATCCAAAACGGCGATCTGGCGAAACTGCGCAGCATCACCTGCGGGAGCAAGCGGGACAGCTACGTCCGGTACGACGACAAGACCTGGGCGGAGATCCACGAACGAGTCGCGGCCGCAAAGCGGTACCCGGTGGTCGCGAGCGTCGACCAGGTGGTGATCAACGGCGACCATGCCGAGGCCAACGTCACCGCCTTCATGGCGTACGCCCCGCAGACTCGCTCGACGCGCAGCTTCGATCTGGAGTTTCGCGACGACCAGTGGAAGATCTGCCAGGCACCTCAGTGATTTCGGTGCACTACCGATCGCTGAGCGACGGTTAGCGCACCGAAATCACGAGGACGCGGTGACCGACCGGCCCGCGCTGTGCAGATCCCGGCACGCTTCGACGACGCGTTCGGTCATCGACGCCTCGGCCTTCTTCAGATAGCTGCGCGGATCGTAGGCTTTCTTGTCGCCGACCTCACCGTCGATCTTCAGCACGCCGTCGTACTTGGTGAACATGTGCCCCGCGACCGGTCGGGTGAACGCGTACTGGGTGTCGGTGTCGACGTTCATCTTCACCACGCCGTAGCGCAACGCGTCCTCGATCTCCGATTTCAGCGAACCCGAGCCGCCATGAAAGACGAAGTCGAAAGGCTTTGCGTCCGAGTCCAATCCGAGCTTGGCGGCGGCGACCTTCTGGCCCTCGTCGAGGATCTCGGGCCGGAGTTTGACGTTGCCCGGCTTGTACACCCCGTGCACGTTGCCGAACGTGGCGGCCAGCAGGTATCGGCCGTGTTCGCCAGCGCCCAACACCTCGACGGTTTTCTCGAAATCCTCGGCCGTCGTGTAGAGCTTGTCGTTGATCTCGTTGGCGACGCCGTCCTCTTCACCACCGACGACACCGATCTCGATCTCCAGCACAATCTTCGCCGCCGCGGCGTCCTTCAGCAATTCGCGTGCGATCTCCAGGTTTTCGTCGAGCGGGACCGCCGAGCCGTCCCACATGTGCGAGTGGAACAGCGGCTGCCCGCCGCCGGAGACCCGCTGTTGTGAGATCGCGAGCAGGGGGCGCACGTAGGTGTCGAGCTTGTCCTTCGGGCAGTGGTCGGTGTGCAGCGCCACCGTGACCGGATACTTATCGGCGATGACGTGCGCGAACTCGGCGAGGGCGACCGCGCCGGTGACCATGTCCTTGACACCGAGACCGGACGCGAATTCCGCTCCGCCCGTTGAGAATTGGATTATCCCGTCGCTACCGGCGTCGGCGAAGCCCTTGATGGCCGCGTTGACGGTCTCCGACGACGTGCAGTTGATCGCGGGAAAGGCGTAGCCGTGCTCCTTCGCCCGGTCGAGCATTTCCCCGTACACCTCGGGCGTTGCGATGGGCATGAGCCCTCCTCTTGCCGGTTTCGGTGATTATCCCACTGCGGCGGCCGATTCACATGGTCAAGACCATGCGGTACCGCGCGCGGCCCTCCTCCATCGCGGCGAAGGCCTCGGCGGCCTCGGCCAGCGGTCGCTCCTCGATCCTGGCGCGCACCCCGCTCTGCACGGCGAAGTGCATGGTCTCCTCGACGTCGCGCGAGGTGCCCGACGGATGACCGCTGACGCTCAGCCCGTCGTTGATCAGCTGGATCGGGGCGATCGGCAGCGGGTCGGCCGTGACGCCGATGATGACGAGCTCACCCTGGGGCGCCAGGCCGCCGACGGTGTCGGCCATGGCCTGCGAATTGGCGGCGGTCGCCAGCACCACCGCAGCACCGCCGAGGTCCTTCAACGCGGCGGCGACATCGACGGCCCTGGAATCGATGTAGTGATGGGCGCCCAGTTCGCGGGCGTCGGCCTCCTTGTCCGCACCGCGCGCGATCGCGACGGTCTCGAAGCCCATCGCCCGCGCGAACTGCACGCCGAGGTGGCCGAGGCCTCCGACGCCGAGCACGGCCACCAGGTCGCCGGACTTGGCGTTGGTCTGGCGCAGGCCGTTGAAGGTGGTGACGCCCGCGCAGCCCATCGGCGCGGCCTCGGCGAACGACAGCTCCTCGGGAATGCGCGCGAGCGCGGTGACGGGCGCGACCATCGATTCCGCGTAACCGCCGGGATAGTGCCAACTCGGCACCTGCATGCGTTCGCACTGCATGAACTGGCCCTTGCGGCAGGGCACGCAGCGGTTGCAGTTGCCGCCGAACCATCCGACGGCGACGCGGTCGCCGACGGCGAAGTCCTCGACGTCGGGGCCCACCTCGGCGATGGTCCCGGCGACCTCGTGGCCCAGCGTGATGGGCCAGTTCAGGTTGGGGAAACCGCCAGCGACGAAGCCGTGGTCGGTGCCGCACACGCCGCAGGCGGCGACGGCGATCCGCACATGCAGCGGCGGCGGCGACGGCGTCTCGACGTCGGAGAGGGTGAGGGCACCGCCAGCGGATTCGACGAGAACCGCCTTGTGAGTGGGCATAGACAGACATTAGTGATGCGCAGCGGCCGTACGCATCCCTTGCGCGCGGGCGGGTCCGTGGTAGCGACGCCGGTATCTTGGTGAGCCATGACCACCTCGGCCCTCGCGGCGACCGATCAGCTGGCGCTCATGCCGGATTTCCTCGACCCGATGACGCTGCTCGGTTACTTCGGCACCTGGGCACTGGTCGGGCTGCTCGTGGTCATCTTCGTCGAGTCCGGGGTGTTGTTCCCGGTCCTGCCGGGCGACTCGCTGCTGTTCGTGGCGGGCATGCTGGCCGCGGGCACGGCCGCGCTGGCCGAGGGCGGCGGCGACGTCATCAACTTCCAGCTCTGGCAGTTGCTGGTGTTCATCCCCGTCGCCGCGATACTCGGCGGTCAGGTCGGGTACTGGATCGGGCGCAATGTCGGCACCGCGATGTTCAAGCCCGACGCCCGGTTCCTCAAGCAGAAGTACCTCGACGAGGCGCACGTCTTCTTCGAGCAGCGGGGACCGTTCGCGATCGTCATCGCGCGCTTCGTGCCGATCGTGCGCACGCTCGCGCCGATCACGGCTGGCGCGGCCAGGATGAGCTATCCGGCGTTCACGTTGTTTAACGTGATCGGGGCCGTCGTGTGGGGCGTCGGCCTGACGCTGCTCGGCTACTGGCTCGGCCGGTTCGAGGTCATCCAGAAGCTGCTCGAGCCGATCGTGGTCGCGATCGTCGTGGTCTCGGTGCTGCCCATGTTCATCGAGTGGTACAAGCGGCGGCGCGCGGCCAAACGAGCCGGCCTCGCGACGCCCCCGCTGGAAACCGGCGAACAGGGTTAACGACCGGGCCGGCTGTTCTCCAGCGCGCGGATCAGGCTGGCCGCATCCCACGGGCCCTTGTGTCGCTTGCCGTTGACGAAGAACGTCGGCGTCGAGTTCAGGTCCATCAACTCCGCGTCCTGCGCATCGTCCTGGACGTGGTGCAGCACCGCTGACGGGTGCACCCGGACATCCTGGTCGAACCGCTCGATATCGCAAGACGCCGCCACGGCGTAGCGGTACATGTCCGACCACTCGAGGTCGTCTTGGTGGCCGAACAGTTCGTGGGCCATCTCCCAGAACCTGCCCTGCAGCGAGGCCGCCTCGCTCGCCCGGGCGGCATCGAAGGCGCGGGGATGGGCACGCTCCAGCGGTAGATGGCGCCACACGTAGCGCAGTTCGCCGCCGAAGTGTGCGCGCACCTCGTCGATCGCGCCGGTCGCCCGGCTGCAGAACGGGCACTCGAAGTCGCCGTATTCCACCAGCGTCAGCGGGGCGTCGGGGTCACCCTTGATGTGGTCGCGGTCCGGGTCGATCGGCCTCAGCAGTTTCAGCCCTACCGGCTCCGGCGGGCTGAGCCAGTCGGTGAGACGGAAGATCAGCCAGCCGAGGAAGAACGCGACCACCGAGGCGATCAGCACACCGATGATGGCCTGCTCTTTGCGGCCCGAATCGTCGATCGCGATGTCGACGATGAAAAGCGAGATGGTGAAACCGATTCCGGACAGCGCGGCACCGCCGGCGATCCGGCGCAGGGCCAGGCCGGGCGCCAGTGCGCCGAACCCGGTGCGTTGCATGAACCATGTCGCGGCGGTGATGCCGACGAACTTGCCGAAGACCAGGCCGGCGACGATGCCCCAGGTCAGCGACGAGCGAAGCGCCGCCGAGACGCTTTCGGCGTCGAGTTGGACACCGGCGTTGACGAGGGCGAACAGCGGCAGCACCAGAAACGACACGTACGGGCCGACGCTGGTCTGCAACCGTTCGTTGATCGAGATCGAGTCCCGCAGACCGCGAGTCACCTCACGGGCATAGCGGGAATTCGGCGACTGCCGGAACGCCCGGATGCGCGCGACGACCTCCTCGACCTGGCTGCGCTCAGGCGAGTACACCGGGATCAGCAGCGCCACCGCCACACCGGCCAGCGTCGGGTGCACTCCGGCCATGTA
Source organism: Mycolicibacterium komanii (assembly GCF_001050035.1). Next base: position 36,878 of record NZ_CVTA01000011.1, on the reverse strand, counting down.
CATGCTCACCCACAGCGAGAAGCCGAGCGCGGCGTATGCGGGCCCGCGGGCGGCGGGCAGCAATCGCACCAGCGCGATCGCAGCGATCAGGGCGATCGAAACCACAAGCGGCACAACGTCGATGCGGTCGGAGTAGAACAGCGCGATGACGCACAGCGCGCCTACGTCATCGACGACGGCCAGCGTGAGCAGGAACGTCCGCAGACGGGACGGGAACATCGGCTTGATGATCGCCAGGGCACCGATCAGGAACGCGGTGTCGGTCGAGATCACGACGCCCCACGCCTGCGCGTTCTCCCCGGAGGGGTTGAACAGCAGGAAGATCGCGGCGGGTACCGCAAGGCCGGCGATCGCCGCCACCACGGGCACCGCCGCGCGCGCCCGGTCGGTGAGCTCACCGATGGCGAACTCGTGTTTGACCTCGAGACCGACGATGAAGAAGAAGAATGCCATCAGGCCGTCGTTGACCAGGTGCTTGACGGTCAGCTCGAAACGGCTTTCGGCGAAGGTGAACCCGATGTGGGTGTCGAGCAGTGTCCAATAGCTGTGCGCCCACGGCGAATTCGCCCACAGCAGTGCGGCGAGGGTGAAGAGCAGCAGCAGACCGGCCGCGGTGTTCTCGCTCGTCTTGGCGGATTTGGCGTCGCTGGTGAACCGAGTGGGCAGCAGGCGGGCGATCCGCGGGCCGGTCTCTGTGCTCACGCCCCGGCCACCGCGTGCGCGGCTTCCATCAGCATCCACCCCGACAGCTGCACCGACAGGTCGCGTTCGGGCACCTCCGAGGCGTTGACCGCCCCCTCCACGAACTGCGCCTGCCCCCCGGCGGCGGTGGGGATTTCGGCGGTGCGGTCCCAGAACGCGCTGAACAGCGGCATGCCGTCGACGACTTGACGGTTCTGCCACGCGGCCTCCGCCGAGGTCAACACCAGCGAGCGGGCGGTGTCTCGCGCCGCGGAGTCCTCGTCGCCGTTCTGCGGCAGCGCGGTGGCCGTGAGCGCGAGGTAACGGGCCAGGATGCCGTTGAACAGACCGCCGTCCCCGCCGCCCGCGCCCTTGATGACGCCGTCGGTCGCCATGTGCTCGGCGATCGCGGCGACCAGCCGGTGCACCCGGGTGGCGTGCTCGGCGTCGTCGGTGCGCGCCGCGAGCTCGGTTTCCAGGCCGAGCACCACACCCTGGCAGTAGGTGTATTGCGCGCGCACGAGCGAGCCGCCCTTGATGCCGTCGAACACCAGGTGGGTTTCGGGGTCGATCAGGGTCTCGTCGATCCAGTCCGACATCTGTTGGGCCCGGCGCAGCCGGTCGTAGCGCGCCAGGAAGATTGCGGCCGGGCCGTTGGCGGGCGCGTTGAAGAACTGGTCCTGCTTGCGCCAGGGGATGCCGCCGCCGTCCTCGGGCACCCACGCGTTGACGAACTGGTCGCAGAGCTTCTTCAGCGCCTTGGGCCGCTCGACCGAGGCGAGCGTGGCCGCCCGTTCCAGCGCCAGCGCCAGCCAGGCCATGTCGTCGTAATAGTTGTTGACCCAGGACAGGTTGTTGCGCAACCGGTGTGCGCGGATCTGGCGGGCGATCGCCTTCTGGCGTTCGGGCTGCGGATCGCGCACCTGGGCGTCGACCAGGTTGTCCAGCAGGTGCGCCTGCCACCAGTAGTGCCATGTACCGAACAGCCGGTGCTGGCGCGTCGCGGGCCAGGCGACGACGCCCAGTTGGGTGCCCGGCAGGCCCCACAGCCGTCTGACGTGCCGCTTGGCGACCGCGGCCTCAGCGCTGGCTGCGCGATTGGCCCAGAGCTGATCCATGGTGTCGATCCTGCCTTACCAAGCCTCGGAAAGGTCCCCGTGTTGGGTGATCCAGGTGTGCATGGCGATGCCCGCGGCGACGCCGGCGTTGATGCTGCGCGTCGAGCCGAACTGGGCGATGGACACGGTCATGGCGGCACCGGCCCTCGCTTCCGGCGTGATCCCCGGCCCCTCCTGGCCGAAGATCAGCAGGCAGGCCCGCGGCAGCGGGGTGGTCTCGAGGCGCACGGCGCCCGGCACGTTGTCGACGGCGACGACGGTCAGGCCCGCGTCGGCGGCGTACGCGAGCAGCGCGGCGGTGGTGTCGTGGTGGCGCAGCCGTTGATAGCGGTCGGTGACCATCGCGCCGCGGCGGTTCCACCGGCGCCTGCCGACGATGTGCACGGTGTCGACCGCGAACGCGTTCGCGGTGCGCACCACCGCGCCGATGTTCGCGTCGTTGCCGAAGTTCTCGATCGCGATGTGCAGCGCGTGCCTGCGCGCGTCGATGTCGGCGACGATGGCGTCGCGCCGCCAATAACGGTATGCGTCAACGACATTGCGGGTGTCGCCGTCGCGGAGCAGGTCGGGGTCGTAGCGCGGGTCGTCGGGCGGCGGTCCCTGCCACGGGCCGACGCCCGGACCCTCACCCCATTCGGTGGGACCCGGCTCCGGCGGTTCGGATGGTTCAGTCATCCTTCGTCCACAGCGCGGCGTGGGTGCCGATGAGCGAAACCGTCGCGTACAGCAGCGCGTTGTTGATCTCGCCCTGGGTGCACAGCGATGCCTTCACCTGGACGGAGTCCCGCGAGGCGTCGGGCAGCACCAGAATCGAGGCGCCGTAGACGTCGCACGCGTGGCTGAGCCCCGGCGGGGGCAGGGTCGGGGCGACCAGCACCATCGCGGGGCCGCCGCGTTGCTGCGAAACCTCACGGTATTGGTCTGCCAGACCGCTGATTTCGAGCCCGAGCAGCATGTAGCCGTTGCCGGTGAACGCGCCGGGGTCGCCCAGGGCCGTCGGGTCGAGCATGGCGCCGTCGCCGCGGAAGGCGTCGAGGCTCGTGGTGCGCAGCGACAATCCGGTGTCGTTGTCCCTGACGGCGGGCAGCCCGACCGGAAATGCGGCGGGATGGGCGACGGTGGTGCCCGGTGTCCGGTCGCGCGGCGAATACGCGTACACGCCGCGCACCTGCACCTGGTCGCGCGCCGGTCCGATGCACACGGTGCCGGTGAGCCGGTCGGGCGCCGGGGCCGAGAGTGGTTGCAGGTCAAGGTTCGTCACGTCGCTGCAGCTGCCGAGCGCGTTGGCCTCGATCGGGTGCGCGAGGGCCCCGTACAGGCCGAAGCGGATGTCCTCGGGTTTGGCGTGCGCGCCACCGGCTTCCGAGGGTGACGCGTCGACGTCGAACAGCGCGTAGTCGCCCTCGAAGCGCAGGTTCGACACCGACATGTTCCAGCCCAGCGTCGCCAGCGATTCGCCGATGTTCGCGGTTTGCGCGGCGTAGGGATGGGCCGACGGGTCGTCTTTGGAGCATGCCGATGCCGCGATGACGACGACCGCGGTCAGCACCGCGATCAGCGTGCGCACGTATTCGGTGCCCTACGTCCGGCCACGGCCTCTGCCCACGACTTTGGTCATGGCGCGCACCAGGTTTCGCGGCACCACGCGGCCGCCGGTGGTGAGCACCTTGTACTGGACCCCGGGCACGATCACGACCTTGCCCTTGGCGACGTCGGCCATCGTCTCGCGAACGACGTCGTCGACCTCGAGCCAGAACCAGGACGGCGTGCCGTTCATGTCGATGCCCGCTCGCTGGTGAAACTCGGTGCGGACGAAACCCGGGCACAGAGCGTGGACCCCGACGCCGGTGCCGCCCAGGCCGTTGGCGAGGCCCTCCGAGAACGCGATCACCCAGGCCTTGGACGCCGAATACGTCGAACCGCGCCCGGGCAGCAGACCAGCCACGCTGGCGACGTTGATCACCGTGCCACGCGCGGCGTCCAGCATCGGAGGCAGCGCCGCATGCGTCAGCTGCATGACAGCAGTGACGTTGACGTCGAGCTGCGACTGCAGCAGCGAGAAGTGCGAGCTCCAGAACTCCCCTGAGGTGCCGAACCCGGCGTTGTTGACGAGGACCTGCACGCCCTCGGCGAGCCGGTCGGCCACCTTCGCCCGGTCGGAGGCCTCGGCCAGGTCAGCGGTGAGCACCTCTACGGTCGCTCCGGCTTCGTCGTGCAGTTCGGCGGCCAGGCGCTCGAGCCTGGCGCCGTCGCGGGCGACGAGGACGAGGTCATGACCGTCGCGGGCGAACCTGCGCGCGAAGCCCGTACCGATGCCGGACGTCGGTCCGGTGATCAGGGCGACGGGGCGAGACATGGGTTCAGGGTACTTCCCGCTGCCGCGAGCCCCCGAGCCGCCGGAAGGGAGCGATTACCGCTGGTAGTGCGGCGACTGCCGGCCGTTCCGCGACGGCGGTTGGCGCCTGGCATCCGGACGAGGGGGCGGCTGCTGCGGATAACGCGCGGCTTCGGGTCGGGGTGGAGCGTCGGAGACCGGCTCGCCGCGGCCGGCCGCCGGGGTGAGCGGGCGGCTCGGCGATCCGCTTCGCCGGGCCAACGCGCCCTGGCTGCTCTGGCTGGCCATGGCCTGAGGGGTCGGCGGCAGGACACGCAGCAGATCGTTGAACTGACGCACGGTGCGCAGCCCCTCGTCCCATTGCGCGCGGGTGCTGGTGACCGGCATCGAGACCAGCGTCCAGTTCTCCTCGTTCCACATGATCTCGGCGCAGTCCGGTGCGGTGTGGGCGAAGGTCACCATGCGCCGGTCGCAGGCGCGCCGCGCCGCGTCGAGATTGGTGGAGTACACCATCCGCGGGCCGATCGCGCCGAGCAGCCAGATGTCGTTCTCGCGCGGCTCCTTGATGCCCTTGAGTCGCAGGTCGACGACCACATTCGTGCCGACCTTGCGGTGCAGCGCGATCACCGTCGCGACGTCCTCGAGGTCGAAGATGAACACCGCCTCGCCGCGGATCTGGCCGAGCACGACGTTCTTGGCGCTGACGTCGCCGACGGTCGACATCACCCCGCGCTTCCAGCGCTTGACGATGTCGTGTGATTCATGCTCGTAGTCGAAGCCGTGCGACTTCGCCCACGACTTACGCCGGCGTCCCAGCCCGCGTCGACGGTCGATGTCGACGTACAGCAGCACGGCCGCGCCGACGAAGCACAGCGCGGACAGCGTGAACCAAAGCGGGACCATTGCGTCCTAGCCTACTTGCAGGTAGCCCTCAAATCCGAACTCGAGCAGATCACAGCCCCATCACATAGCGTTCTTCCAGGCTCAGCCTCAGCCGCCGGGGAAGCTCGCCGCGGCCAACTCGAGGATCTCGGCGCGGTCCGCGGCCAGGATGAATCCCGCCTCGACCGTATGGTCCAGCGCCACGGTGAACCGGTCGAGGTAGTCGGCCTTGCCGCCGGGATAGAGCCTGCTCAGGGCATCGGCGTCGAACACCTCCCCCGAACCGAAGATGAACGACATGGGGCTCTCGTCGGGGGCGAGGCCGGAGAGCCGCGCGGTCGGCACATCCACCCACGGCGTGCGGACACCACCTGCGGCAAGACCGTTGGCGTCGAGTTCGGGCCTCACGGGCTCGGGCCCGGTCAACGCGATCGGCGGGGCCGCGGGGGCGGGCTTGCCGGTGCGCACCCACTCGTTCAGATGCGCGACGGCAGCCTGCAGGACGTAATGGTGTTGCGGTCCGAAGTTGATGTTGTACGAGAGCTTCTCGCCCATCAGCTCGTCGGTCGGCGCGAAGGTCGCCGCCAGGTCGGCCAGCGGTGCACACCCGCTGTCCATGAAACTCCCGATGATCGTGTAGTTGTCGGCATGAGCCGCGCCGGGGATCTCCCACGTCCGCAGCCGGTCGCTATCCGGTTGGCGCACAGCGTGATACCCCACCCGAAAACCGCCGACCAGGTCGGTCTCGGTGATGAACGCCAGGACCGGGACGCGGGGGTCGGTGCGGAACGGGACGGCTTGCAGGGTCGATTCGTGTCCCTCGAACAGGTTCGCACCGTCCAGCGGCGCGGCGGTGCCGAACCGGGAGTGCACGAGGAATCCGTCATAGACGGCGGCCTGCGGGTCGATCACATTGATGTAGGTCGACAGAAAAGCAGCAGACTGCGACTCGCCCACCCCTAGCAGGATCTCCGGGCGAAGCCCGTCGACGGCACCTTCGCCGATCAGGCGCCCCGCCTGTGTGTAGATGTCGAAGGAGAATTCGTCTCCCGGATGGTGCAACGGCGAATAGCGTTGCGGATCCTGGGTTTTCAGCGACATGTCGATGCCGACCAGGCTCGTGCCGCCCTCGATACCGACTTGCTGAGCCGACACCCCCACGTATGCGTAGCACGAGCGGGCGATCTCGCGATGCGCCATCGACCACACCGCTGGTGCATCGATCCCGCCGCTGACGTTGAGCCATTCGACGACGACGGTGCCGTTGAACCGAGCGCGATCGACCGGCAGCACGACCACGATCCGGGTGGTGTAGTCGGCCGTGTCACCGGTTGCATACGACTGGGCGGCGCCCGAGATGAAGAACTCCTCGGCGCCGTAACCCAGCGTGGCCAGGTCGTAGGCGCCGAGGAGCAGGTTGGGTTTACCGGGAACGGGTGTGATCACGTCCCCATTTTGCGGCTTCGGCGTGCTCGTTCACGTCAAGAGTGAACGAGCACGCCGAAATCGCTTCTCAGCCGAGGACCAGCGAATCGCCGTCCGGGCTGACGTTGACCGGCACGATGTCACCGTCGTGCACGTCCCCCGCCAGCAGGAGCTTGGCCAGCTGGTCGCCGATGGCCTGCTGGAGCAACCGGCGCAGCGGACGCGCGCCGTACTGCGGGTCGAATCCGCGCTGCGCCAACCACCGCTTCGCGGGCAGCGACACCTCCAGGGTGAGGCGGCGCTGCGCCAGCCGCTTGGCCAGCTGTTCGAGCTGGATGTCGACGATGTGGACCAGCTCTTCGGGGTTGAGCCCGTCGAACACGATCACGTCGTCGAGGCGGTTGATGAACTCGGGCTTGAACGCCGAGCGCACCGCCGCCATCACCTGCTCCTCGGTCCCGCCCGCGCCCAGGTTGGACGTCAGGATCAGGATCGTGTTGCGGAAGTCGACCGTGCGGCCCTGGCCGTCGGTCAGCCTGCCCTCGTCGAGCACCTGCAGCAGCACGTCGAACACGTCCGGATGGGCCTTCTCGATCTCATCGAAAAGGATCACCGTGTACGGACGCCGGCGCACCGCCTCGGTCAGCTGACCGCCCTGGTCGTAACCGACGTAGCCCGGGGGCGCACCGACCAGGCGTGCCACCGAGTGCTTCTCGGCGTACTCGCTCATGTCGATGCGGACCATCGCCCGCTCGTCGTCGAACAGGAACTCCGCCAGCGCCTTGGCCAGCTCGGTCTTACCGACGCCGGTCGGGCCGAGGAACATGAACGAGCCCGTGGGCCGGTTCGGGTCCGCGACGCCTGCGCGGCTGCGGCGCACCGCATCCGAAACCGCCTGCACCGCCTTCTTCTGGCCGACGACCCGCTTGCCCAGCTCGTCTTCCATCCGCAGCAGCTTGGCCGTCTCGCCCTCGAGCATCCGGCCCGCCGGGATACCGGTCCACGCCGACACCACATCGGCGATGTCGTCGGGGCCGACCTCCTCCTTGAGCATCAGATCCTCGCGCGCCTCGGCCTGCGGCAGCGCGGCGTCGAGCTTCTTCTCGACCTCGGGGATCCGGCCGTACCGGAGCTCGGCGGCCTTCTCCAGGTTGCCGTCGCGTTCGGCCCGGTCGGCCTCGCCGCGCAGCGCCTCGAGCTGCTCCTTGAGCTCACGGACGATGTCGATCGCGTTCTTCTCGTTCTGCCACCGCGTGGTCAGCTCGGCGAGCTTCTCCTTGTGGTCGGCGAGTTCGGCGCGCAGCTTCTCGAGGCGCTCCTTGGAGGCGGCGTCCTCCTCCTTGGACAGCGCCATCTCCTCGATCTCGAGGCGCCGCACCAACCGCTCGACCTCGTCGATTTCGACGGGCCGGGAGTCGATCTCCATGCGCAGGCGTGACGCGGCCTCGTCGACCAGGTCGATCGCCTTGTCCGGCAGGAAGCGCGACGTGATGTAGCGGTCGGACAGCGTCGCCGCCGCCACCAGCGCGGAGTCGGTGATACGAACGCCGTGGTGCACCTCGTAGCGGTCCTTCAGCCCGCGCAGGATGCCGACGGTGTCCTCGACCGAGGGCTCGCCGACGTAGACCTGCTGGAAACGTCGTTCCAGCGCGGCGTCCTTCTCGATGTACTTGCGGTACTCGTCGAGCGTGGTCGCGCCGACGAGCCGCAGCTCGCCGCGGGCCAGCATCGGCTTGATCATGTTGCCCGCGTCCATCGAACCGTCACCGGTCGCGCCCGCACCCACGATGGTGTGCAGCTCGTCGATGAACGTGATGATCTGGCCGGCCGAGTTCTTGATGTCGTCCAGGACGGCCTTCAGCCGTTCCTCGAACTCACCGCGGTATTTCGAGCCGGCGACCATCGAGCCCAGGTCGAGGCTGACGACGGTCTTGTCGCGCAGGCTTTCGGGCACGTCGCCGGCGACGATGCGCTGGGCGAGGCCCTCGACGATCGCGGTCTTACCGACGCCGGGCTCACCGATCAGCACCGGGTTGTTCTTGGTGCGACGCGACAGCACCTGCACGACGCGTCGGATCTCGGTGTCGCGCCCGATGACCGGGTCGAGCTTGCCCTCCCGCGCGCGGGCGGTCAGATCGGTGGAGTACTTCTCCAGCGCCTGGTACGTCCCCTCGGGGTCGGGGCTGGTGACCCGGGCGCTGCCGCGCACCTTGACGAACGCCTCGCGCAGGGCCTGCGGGGAGGCGCCGTGGCCGGTCAGCATTTTGGCGGTGTCCGAGTCGCCGGTGGCCAGGCCGACCATCAGGTGTTCGGTCGAGACGTACTCGTCGTCCATCTCGGTCGCCAGGTTCTGGGCGGCGGTGATCGCGGCCAAGGCCTGCGGAGACAGCTGCGGCTGCGAGGCCGCGCCGCTGGCGCTGGGTAGTCGGTCGAGGAGCCGCTGCGTCTCCGCGCGAATGGTCGCGGGTTCAACGCCGACGGCCTCGAGAAGGGGTGCGGCAATGCCGTCGTTCTGCGTCAGCAGTGCCATCAACAGGTGGGCGGGCGTGATCTGCGGGTTGCCCGCGGCCGTGGCCGCCTGCAACGACGCGGTCAGCGCCGCCTGAGTTTTGGTCGTCGGGTTGAACGAGTCCACGACACCTTCCCTTTCTTAGGTACGTGAGCTTGGCAAAAATGCTTGTCGCATAGATCAACGTCGTCAATCTTGAGTCTGTTCCGCTCAAGTCTAGTCAATTTTCGCGACTGTTCGCATGCACCTTCCCGACCGGCCGGACAACACGCCGCACAGGTGTCACAACTTTCACAGCTGTATCAGCGACGCTGGATACATGCGTCGACTTTGCGCGATCCTCGTGGGCTTCGCGGTGAGTTTGAGCGGGTTCGTCCCGTCGGCGTCGGCCGTTCCCGCGGCCTCGGTCAGCGATGAGGATCAGGTCCGCGCCGTCCTCGACGGAATGAACGGCGCCTACAACCGCGAGGACTTCGCATCGTTCGCCGAGCACGTCTGCGCGCCGATGCGGCTGTCCGCGGACTTCGCCGCCAAGTGGTACGCCAACCGGAAGGCCGACGGTCCAACGGAGATCGCCGTCAGCTCGGTGAGGGTCGCCGGCGAACCCAAGCTGACGGCCGCGGCCACTGTCCGATTCGCGGCCGCCAATCGACCGGAGGCCAAGATCTTCGACATCGACTTCCTGCGCGAAGGCAGCGAGTGGAAGGCCTGCCGGTACCACCCGGCGCGATCCATCTGATCTTGATCGCTCTCCCGGCATTCCCGCCGTGCTGCGGTTAATGTCTAGCCAACCGACAAGGGGTGGGCCGTGGACATCGACACGATCACCGAACTCGTCCACCGCCCAGGCGACCCGCCCGGTGCACGGTGGCGACCGGGAGACGCGTTCCTGGCGGGCGGCACGTGGCTTTACTCCGAACAGCAACCCGATCTACGGCGGCTCATCGATCTCGCACCGCTGGGCTGGGATTCACTCGTGGCCGACCACGACGGCCTGCACATCGGCGCGATGTGCACGATCCAGCAGTTGCACGACCTGACGCCTCCCGGCCACTGGTTGAGCGGCTCGTTGCCTGCCAGAAGCTGTGAGGCTTTCCTCGCGTCGTTCAAGGTGTGGAAGTCGGCGACCGTCGGCGGCAACATCTGTATGTCGCTACCCGCGGGTCCGATGATCACGATGACCGTGGCGATGGAGGCCACGTACACCCTGCGATCTGCCGAGGGATCCGAAAGAGTGGTCGACGCAGCGGATTTCGTGACCGGCAACCACCGGAACATCTTGTGGCCCGGTGAAGCGCTGCGCAGCATCGACATACCTGCACACGCGCTGCAGAAGCGTTATGCGATGCGTCATTTCGCGTTGACGCGGCTGGGGCGGTCGACGATCTTCGTGGTCGGCACTCGAACCCCGCATGCCGAGGATCTGCTTCTCACCGTCACGGCGGCGACGAGCCGTCCCGTGCGCATGTTCTTCGATCACCTGCCCCATCCCGATGAGGTCGCGCAGCAGCTCCTGGCACTTCCGGATGCCCTGTGGTTCGACGATGCGAACGGCACACCCGATCACCGTCGGCACCTCGCGCTGCACTACGCCGAGGAGATCCGCGCCGAGCTCGACGGGGCGCAAACGCTATGACGTTCCGCGTGAACGGTGAGTCGTTCGATGAGCAGCCGCGGCCGGGCCAGTGCCTGCGCACGTTCGTGCGGTCATTGGGCTGGCACGGCGTCAAGAAGGGCTGCGACGCAGGCGATTGCGGCGCGTGCACGGTATGGCTCGACGGCGCGCCGGTCCACAGCTGTATCACTCCGGCTTTCCGGGCCGACGGGCGCGAGGTGACGACCATCGAGGGGCTGGGCACGCCCGAGAATCTCCATCCGATGCAGCGGCAGTTTCGCGATGCGCCCGGCTTTCAGTGCGGATTCTGCACCGCGGGCATGATCATGACGGCGGCCGCGCTCACCGATGACCAGAAATCGGACCTGCCCCGGGCTCTGAAGGGAAATCTGTGCCGCTGCACGGGATACCGGGCGATCGAAGACGCGGTCAACGGCGTCGCGGCGATCGAGGAGGTGGCGCCGGGCGAGGCGGTCGGCAGGAGCGTCGGGGCGCCCGCGGCCACCGGTGTGGTGACCGGTGGCGCCGAATTCACCATGGACACCGCCGTCGAGGGCATGTTGCACCTGAAGGTGCTGCACTCGCCGCACGCCCATGCCCGCGTCGTCTCGATCGACAAGTCCGCCGCCCTGGCGGTCCCCGGCGTGTCCCGCGTGTACACATGGGAAGACGTGCCGCGCAAGCGATTCACCTCTGCCCTGCACACCGACCATCTCGTCGACCCGGACGACACCTACGTCCTCGACAACGTCGTTCGGTTCATCGGTCAGCGGGTGGCCGCGGTGCTCGCCGACTCGGTCGCAGCGGCCGAGGAGGGGTGCCGACGTCTCGCCGTCGACTACGAGGTCCTGCCGGCGGTGTTCGACGCACAGGAGGCGATGGCCGAGGGCGCACCGCAGCTGCACAGCTACGAGGATCCGTTCGCGCACGATAAAAAGCGCAACATCCTGCTCGAACTGCACGGCGACATCGGCGATGTCGATGCGGGTTTCGCCGTCGCCGACGAGACTCACGAGGCCACGTACGTCTCGCCGCGAGTTCAGCACACGCACCTCGAGACGCACGGGTCGATAGCGTGGATGGAGGGTGACCGGCTGATCGTGCGGACCAGCTCGCAGTCCCCGTCGATCGCACGGCAGAAGCTCTGCTACCTCTTTGACCTTCGCCCCGATCAGGTTCGGGTGTTCTGCAAACGCGTGGGCGGTGGGTTCGGCGGCAAGCAGGAACTCATCTCGGAGGACCTGGCCGCGCTCGCCGCCCTCGACACGCGTCACCCGGTCTGCTTCGAGTACACCCGCGAGGAGGAGTTCACCACCGCTTCCCCGCGGCACCCGATGACCATCACCGTCAGGCTCGGCGCGAAGTCCGACGGCACCCTGACCGCCATCCGATATCACAACGTCTCCAACACCGGCGCGTACGGCAATCACGGCGGCGAGACACTGATTGCCGGCTCCGCGGCGCTCGCGCTATATCGTTGTCCCAACAAGACGTTCGATGCGTGGTCGGTGTACACGAACACCGTTCCCAGCGGTGCCCTGCGCGGATACGGGATGACCCAGCCGACGTTCGCCGTGGAATCGGCCATCAGCGAACTGGCGGCCAAACTCTCGATCGACCCGATGGAGATGCGTCGGCGCAACGTGGTCAGACCTGGGGACGCATTGCTGGGCTTCGCCGAGCACCCTGACGATGTCGTGTTCACCGAGGACGGCATCGGGCGATGTATCGACCGTGTCGACGACGCGCTGCGACGGCACCGAACGGCGGACGGTCAGCCGTTGGGCGAGGACTGGCTGACCGGTGTCGGTACCGCGACGTCCCTCCACGAGACGGCGCCGCCCACCGAGCACATCTCCGAATGCTGGGCCACCCTGCTGTCCGATGGCACATACGAAATAGCGGTGGGCACGGTCGAGTTCGGCGAGGGCACGTCCACCGCACATGTCCAGATCGCGACGACGGAGCTGGGCACCACACCGTCGCGGGTCCGCCTGGTGCAATCCGACACCGACAAAACCGGGTTCGACACCGGGGCCTTCGCGAGCGCGGGCCTGTCGGTGGCGGGCAACGCCGTGCTGCACGCGTCGATCGCGCTGCGCCAGAAGATCCTGCGGTTCGCGGCGGCCCACACGGGCGTCGACGACTGCGCGATGGCCGACGACGCCGTGGTGTGTGGTGGCACCCGCATCCCGTTGACCGACCTGTTCGAGGCCGGGCGCGCCCGCGGCATCCGGTTCACGGAATCGCGTAAGGCGTACGGTTCACCGCGCAGCGTCACGACGAATGCCCACGGCTTCCGGATCGCCGTGCACCGGGTGACCGGTGAAATCAGGATCTTGTACAGCGTGCACGCCGCCGACGCCGGTGTCGTGATCAACCCCGCGCAGGTCCGCGGCCAGATCGAAGGCGGCGTCGCGATGGGCCTCGGCTTCGCGCTGACCGAGAACTACCGCATCGACGCCGCCGGTGCGATGGGTAACCCGAACCTTCGCAACTACCGCATCCCCACGTACGCCGACGTCCCCCGGACCGAGGTGCTGATCGTCGAGTCCGCCGACTCGGTCGGACCGATGCGCGCGAAGGGAATTGCGGAATGCTGCATCAACCCCGTGGCGCCGGCCCTGGCGAACGCGCTCGAGGACGCGACGGGAGTGCGTCATCGGTCGCTACCTCTGTCGCCCGAGCGGATCTACCACAGCCTCGGCGCGCCTCGACTCACTCCTGCCCCCTGAGTTACGGGAGATCACATGGACTCCAGAACCACCAGCGACACCGCCGCCACGGTCATCATCGGCCAGCGGGTCCGTGCGGGTAAGGAACGGTCGTTCGAGCGCTGGCAACAAGACCTCAACCGCGAGGCGTCCCGATATCCCGGTTTCCTCGGCGCGGAGATCAACCCGCCCACCGCCGTACAGAGCGAATGGGTGGTGGTGTACCGGTTCGATTCCATCGCCCACGTTCAGGCGTGGATCAACAGCGCGACCCGGCAGAGGTGGCTGGCCGAGGGCCGGGAGTTTTTCGACGGGCCTGCCACCCAACAGATCATCGGCGGTCGCGCGAAGGCCAGCGATCCGCTGGTGACCGTGGTGGTCAGCCATCGGGTCGCCGCCGATCAGGTCGACGAGTTCCTCGCCTGGCAGGACCGGCTTCGTCTGGCCGAGACCAAGTTTCCCGGTTTCCGCGGCAGCGAGCTGTTCCAACCCGTGGCGGGGGTTCAGGACGAATGGACCGCCATGTACCGCTACGACACCGCGGCGAACCTCGATCGGTGGCTGGTCTCCAAGGAGCGCCGCGCGCTCCTCACGGAGGGTGAGAAGTTCTCCGACTTCGAGTTGCGCACCGTCGACAATTCGTTCGGCAGCTGGTTCGCCTTCGACGAGCACGGCAGGCAGACCCCGCCGCCATCGGAACTCAAGACGTCGATCGCGGTGTGGGTCGGCCTGTACCCGACGGTCGTGCTGCTCACCCTCGCCCTGTCGCCGTTGCGGATGCCGTTGTGGCTCGGCATGCTCGTCGGAAACCTGTTGTCCAGCTTGCTGATCGGATTCGTCGCGATGCCCTACTATGTGAACCCGCTGTTGAAGCACTGGCTGCGTCCGCCGTCCGACGTGCCCGTGTCACGAACCAACCGGCGCGGCATCGCCATCATCGCCGGCGTGATGCTCTTCTGGACGGTGACCTTCTACCTGATGACAGAGGTGTTCTGGCACCTGCCCTGAAATCAGCGGCCCGCCAGGGGCACCGCGCCGCTCACCGATGCCAGACGAGGCAACGTGGCCAACGGTTTCGGCGCCAGCGTCGTCGCGTCCGGACGGGGACGGCCTAGCACGTACTTACGGACCTCGACCCCTCCGGGAACGGCCCCGCTGACCACGAGGTCGGCGCCCGCCGTGGTGCTCGTCGTCGCCACGGTGACTCCCGGTGCACCGTCGAAGGGCGCGAAAGACGATGTGCGGGCGAATTTCACGTCGACGTCGTGATGGTTCGGGCTCTGCACGTACATGCCGGGAAAGCCGTCGAGCCGCGACCCGCTCGACCAGGTCCGCACCGTGCCATCGCCACGCAGCTGGCCGGTGACGATGCTCATGGCGCCACCCTCCTCGCCCGCCACCCATCCGGCGCTCAACGACACCCCGTCGGTGTAGGCCTCGTCATAGGCCAGGAACTCCGACGTCTGGACCGGCGCACCGGGATAGCCATCGTGCTCGTGTGTTGTCTGGCGCGCCTGCATCCGGGCCGTCGGGCTGAACAGGTCGTAGTGAAACGTCTTGATTCGGGCCGCATCACCGGGACCCGGCGCGGTGACTATGCTCTGACGGCCCGACCCCATCTCGACCAAGCCGGTGGCCAGCGTGACCCCGGACTTCGATCCGGGATAGGGTTGGAAGCTCGAGAACACCTCGGGCGCTGCGCCTTTCGCGTCGGGGAGTGTCGACGCGAAGACCTTGACCTGAGATTCGATACCGGGACCCGTTCCGACGATGATGTTGTCGGCCAGCGCGTTACCGTCGATGTCGGCGCCCGCCACGCGCACCCCGCCGCGGAACCCGGCGTCGAACGGTGCGAATCGGACCAGCTCGGACGTGAGGGTAGCGGCCGGCGTGACGTCGCCGCTGAAGGCCACCACCTCGGGCTCGACACCTTCGCCGGTCCCGGCGATCAGGTCGAGGATCATGTCGCCGTTCACGTCGGCCATCGCCACCGACGGAGTGCCCTCGAACGCCGGGAACGGTGTCACGACGGCGATCACCTGGTCGTCGGCGCCGTCGCGCACCTGCACCGTGGCCGGTTTACCCTTCGATCCCGGTATGGCCACGGCATAGGTGGAGACCTCCGGTATGACGTTCACCGTCGCCATCAGGCCGTTGTCCTCGTGGTTCAGCCGGTGACAGTGGATGACGAACGTGCCGACGTACCCCGAGAACGCGGAGCGCAGAGTCAGCGACGACGGCACCAGCGGGTCGTCGTTGGCATCGACGACCGGCGGCGGCACATTGGCGTTGTCGAGGCCCCACGGTTGCACGCCCGTCGTCGACGGGATGAGCGGGCTCACCACCTGCTGCACCTGGAAGTCGTTGACGTGGATGTGCATCGGGTGGCCGTCGTTGTTGTAGTTGGTGATCGACCACTCCTCGACGGAGTTGAGGCGCGGCTGGATCAGCGGGATGTTCGGGAAGATGTTGTCGTCGAACTGGTAGGTGAAGGCCTTCGAATCGCTGTTGTTCGCCTTCTTGTTGCCGAAGCCGCCGCCGACGTCGAGGGCACGCGTGACGTCGGGGGTCATCACGGAGGTGTCCACGAAAGACGTGTAGGCGCCGAGGTTTTGACCGGGCTCGAATGCGACGGCCCGCCCGCGGTCACCGGCCGGGCCGGCCGTGAGCAGGGTTTGGGTAGGGAAGGTGAAGAACCCGTCGCGCGCGGCGATGTGCTCGGGTTTGATCGTCACCGTTCCCAACACGGCCGGGGAGTCCTCCGTACCGTTGTTGGTATATAACACAGCGGGTTCCGAGATGCCCTTGACGCCCGGCTTCGGTGGCATGTCGATGACGAGATCGCCCGACTCGGGCATCGTCACCGCGATCGCGTAACGCGAACCCGGCGGAATCTCGAGGTACGTTCCGTCGCCGTCGACCGGGCGCTGCACCTGGGTGTAGGGGTTGCCGTCCTGCCCGACGATCGAGAACTTCGGGTGGTCGCCCGTCGCCGTCTCGGTCAGGCGGATCGGCATGTAGGCGATGTCGCTCATGTTGGCGAACACCCAGATCTCGGTTTGTCCGGGTCTGACCTCGAGCCGAGGCTGGAACTGGCCGTTGACGGTGAACTGCACGTCGCGCTGGTTGTCGGGCAGGGCCGGATCGGCCGGAATGGTTCTCGACGGGCTGGTGAAGGTCTGCAGGTTCTGTGGGATGAACTGGTTCTGACCGCGGTGATTCTGCGTCGACAGGGGCCCGGCATACCAGTTGGTGAAGTATTCGGCGCCGTCGGAAGATTGGGAGAAGTTCACCGGCGCCAGACTCGGGCGATACGTCCCGTCGGCGAGCTGGGTGCCCTGCGGCGGTTTCAGCGTGCTCACCCACTGCTCCCAATAGGGGTTGTTGAGCTGGTGTCCGCCGTTCTTGCGATCGAAGACGAAGTTGTACTGCAGAGCCATGGTTCGGATGGGAATGTCGTTGTCCGTCACCAGCGGCAGGTTGCCGTCGGGCCGACCGATCTCGAGCATGCCCGCCAGCCCCATGTAGGTCTGCGGCGCGGTGACGGTGTGGCGATGGCTGTGATACCAGTACAGGCCGTGCGGCATGTCCGTGGGAACCGCGTAGTCGTATCGGTTACCCATCCCGGCGGGGATCGACAGCAGCACGTTGTCCGCGTTGCCGCTGGGACTGACGTGCAGGCCGTGGGTGTGCAGGTTCAGCGGTGCGGACCGCAGCGGTGGCGGATAGAGCGGGACGTCCTGGCCGGCGGCGACGTAGGCCGGGTCGTTGAAGTCGTCGATCGTCAGTTCTTGTAAGTCGTTGTCGTAGTGGATGATCAGGCGTTCGCCCGGCTCGACGCGCAACGTCGGGGCCGGATAGATGTTGTCGCCCTTGGTCGAACCGTCCGAACTGGTGCCTTTGAGGAGTTGATATCCGTACACGAGGAAGTTGGTCACCGGCTCCTTGACGGTGTCGAGGTTGACGACCCCCTGGTGGGCGGACAGGCGCACCTCGAGGACCCCGTCCTTGCTCGAGAGCTTGACCGGCTCCCGATAGGCGGCGGGTGTCCCATCCGGCCCCGCATTGACCCCGGCCTCCGGCGTTCGGGCGTCGCGCGCGCACGCGGTCAGCATGGCGGCGGTAATCGACACCACCGCGATCAACGCGACGGCAACGAACGATGGTCTTCGGCGCATCGCGGTTCCCCTGTTCCCACCGGTTCGGAAGGGAACCTGCGTTGAGCGCAGATTACCGACAAATGGCGTGGTGAGCCCACTTTTCGGCGATCATTCGATCTTGGTTTCCTGCGCCGACAGCGCCATCCACCTCCCGTCGCGCAGGACGAACACATCGGTGAAACGTTCGCGGGCGATGACCTTGTCGTCCTGGATCATCGTGTTCACGCCGTGGATCACGGCGGTGTCGCCCGCGATGTCGACCCGCTGATCGCCGGCATTCATGGTGAAGGGCAGCCTTGTCAGGCCGGCGATCTCAGCGTCACGGTCGAGGAGGGCACCGTCGGCGTTGATGTGCTTGAAGCCCGGTCCGAGGATCTGCTCGACGGTGGCCACGTCGCCCTCGGTGATCGCCGTGAGCCATCGCGCCTCCTGGGCGAGAACGTCGGCGCACACGCCGATCTCCAGCGGCAGCACGATTGCGGTACCCGCCTGCACGCAGTCATCGGCGCGCGCCGACGCCGACGGATCGATCACGGTCATGGTCCCCAGACCCGCCGCGATTGCGATGGCCGCGAGTGTCTCGCAACGCCTGATTCGGCTCACGTCTGTTCTCCTGGTGTCCGGTGCCGGCAGGGTGCCGGTACCGCAGTCAATCAGCCCGACCGAAGAACGGCGCGTTGAACGCCGTTTCCGATAGTGTTCGGCCTCGTGGACAAGGGGTCGTTGCTCACCGAACTGATCCCGCTGGCGTTGGTGGTGGCGCTCTCACCGCTGTCGGTCATCCCCGCGGTGCTGGTGCTGCACACAAGGCGACCGCGCCCGACGAGCCTGGCGTTCCTGGCCGGGTGGCTGATCGGGCTGGCGGTGCTGACGAGCATCTTCCTTCAGGTGTCCAGCCTGCTGGGTGGTCGCGAGGGTCGACCGCCGGGATGGGCGTCGTGGCTGCGGGTCGCGGTCGGCGCGGCGCTCATCGTGTTCGGTCTGTATCGCTGGTTCACCCGCAAGAAGGCGTCGCACAAGCCGCGCTGGATGGAGGGCCTGAGCACGTTGACCCCGCTACGCGCGGGCGGCACCGCGATGCTCTTGACGGTCGCCAACCCGAAAGTTCTGTTCATCTGCGCCGCAGCGGGTTTGGCGATCGGCACCGCCGGCGGCTCCCGCGACGACTGGGTGGCCGTCGCCTGGTTCGTGATCGCTGCCGGTTCTACGGTCGCGCTGCCGATCCTGGCCTACGCGGTCTCCGGCGACCGGCTCGACCGACCGTTGGCCCGGCTCAAGGATTGGATGGATCGACAGCACGCCGTCCTCATCGCGGGCATCCTCGTGGTGATCGGTCTCATGGTGTTGTACAAGGGCATTCACGGACTATGACGCGTCGGGCTCCGGCAGCCCGAGCTCTGCGGCGTCGGCCGTCAGGTACCGCGTCACCGTCGGCGCGAGCAGCCGCACGAGGTCGTCATCGGGCAGCGTCGCCAACGGCGGGATCTTCATGACGAAGCGCAGCACCGCGGTGCCGACGAGCTGACTCGCCGCCAGCAGCGCTCGCAGCCGAGCCTCTTCCCCTCCCCCGAGTTCAGCGGACACGGCGCTCAGCACGTGATCCTGCATGAACCCGCGGAACGCCTCGTGTGCGTCGGGGTTCGAGGTGGCCGACTGCAACATCGCGACCATCGTCGGGCCCGACTCCGGTGATTGCCAGATCCGCAGGTACGTACGAACCATGCGGGTCCCGATGTCGGGGTCGTCGTCCGGGCCTCCGGCGAGCGCGGAAACCAGTGCGCCGGGGGTGACGACGAGGTTGAGCGACTCCCGGAACAGCTCGGACTTGGAGCCGAACAGATAGAGCACCATCGACGGGTCGACATGGGCATCGCGGGCGATCGCCCGCAACGTCGTCTTCTCGTAGCCCTCGGCGCCGAAACGCTTGCGTGCTGCTGCGAGCACCGCGTCGCGTGAGACCGGCTCGCCCTGTCGCCGGCCCCTGCGCCGGGCTGTTTTGGCTGGTGACGCCATACCACGAGGCTAACATTTCAATAAGTGTTGAAATTACTACCCGCCGGAGTTACTCTGCCCATACGCAGAAATTCAACGACGAATGAAAAGGCGCGAACCATGACCACCGCAACCCCCGAAAGGGCCCCCCACCACGCTTCCCCGGTTCACGAGCCGCCCGCCGCGGTACGCGCGACGGGCGTGGTCGTGGTGCTCACGGTCGTCATCGCGATCGTCGCGCTGGCCTTCGCACTGCCCGCCGCTCGCAGCGGTCCACACGCGGTGCCGATCGGCGCGGCCGGACCGCAGGCGGCCAGTGGCCAAGTCGTAGCGACGCTGGACCAGCAGGCGCCGGGCGCGTTCTCGGTCACCTACTACCCCGGCGCCGACGCATTGCGCGAGGCCATCCGCAACCGCGACGTGTACGGCGGCATCGCGTTCGGGCCCGAGGGACCGACGCTGATGACCGCGACCGGCGCCAGCCCGATGATCGCCCAGATGTTGACCCAGATCGGCAACGGCATCGCGCAGAAGACCGGCACGCAGTTGCACGTAGAGGACCTGGCGCCCCCGACCGCAAATGACCCGCGCGGCGCCGGCCTGGCCGCCTCCGCCCTGCCGATCACCCTCGCCGGGTTGCTGCCCGCGGTCGCCCTGATCTTCGCGCTCAAGCGGGAGGTGTGGACCCGCTTCACCGCGGCCGTGGTTTTCGCGGGTGTGGCCGGGCTGTCGATCGCCGGGCTGCTGCGCTGGGTCATGGGCTCGATCGACGCGAACTTCTGGGGAGTCGCCGGTGCGCTGACGTTGGGCGCCCTGGCCATGGGGTTGACGCTGCTGGGGCTGGGGTCGCTGTTCGGCCGGGTCGGCCTGGCGCTGGGCGCGGTGCTCGCGCTGCTCGTCGGCAACCCGCTGTCCGGCCTGACCAGCGCCCCTGAACTCCTGCCCAGCGGGTGGGGGCAGTTCGGCCAGTTCCTGCCTCAGGGCGCCAACGCCACCCTGCTGCGGTCCGCGGCCTTCTTCGACGGTGCGGGCGCCGCGGTGCCGGTCATCGTGCTGACCTGCTGGGCGGCCGTCGGCGTGGCGCTGATCGTTCTGGCGGCGCTTCGACAGCGAAGGGTCACACCCGGCTGACATACACTCGGGCCGCGTGGGACTCGACGACCGTGACGCGCTGCGCATGCTGCGCGACGCGGTCGATCCCGCGCTCGGCTCGGACCTGATCCGCAGCTTCTACACCCACTGGTTCGCGATCGACATCTCGGTGCGCGACCTGTTCCCGCCGGACATGGACGAGCAGCGTCAGCGGTTCGGCCACGCCGTCACCTGGGTGCTGGGCGAACTCGTCGCCCAACGGGCCCAGGAACCGGTCGCATTCCTCGCCCAGCTGGGCCGTGACCACCGCAAATATGGTGTCCTACAACGGCATTACGACACCATGCAGACCGCGCTGTACGCCAGCTTCCGTAACCACCTGGCCGAGCACTGGGACGACGGGCTCGCCGAGACCGCACACGACGCCGTCGCGTTGATGATCGGGGTGATGCGCGGGGCCGCCGACGCGGAGCAGGGGCCGCCGTTCTGCGACGGCACGGTCATCGAGCACCTGCGGGTCACCCGCGACGTCTCCGTCGTGCGGCTGCAACTGGACCGTCCGCTGTTCTACCACCCGGGCCAGTACGTGACGGTTCAGGTTCCGCAGTGGCCGCGCCGGTGGCGGTATCTGAGCCCGTCGATACCGACGGAGCCCTCCGGCGCGATCGAATTCCACATCCGCTCGGTGGCCGGCGGCATGGTGAGCACCGCGATCGTCGCCGAGACGAAACCCGGCGACCGGTGGCGGCTGTCCAATCCGCACGGGGGGCTGCGCGTGGACCGCGACGGCGAGGACGTGCTGATGGTCGCGGGCAGTACCGGGCTGGCACCGCTGCGGGCGCTGATCATGGATCTCACCCGCTGGGCCGTCAATCCGCGAGTCCATCTGTTCTTCGGCGGACGGTATCCGTGTGACCTGTACGACCTGCGCACGTTGTGGCAGATCGCGTCGCAGAACCCGTGGCTGTCGGTCACCCCGGTCTCGGAGTTCAACGTCGACCCGCCGTGGGCCGCCGACTATCCGGACGTGCAGCCACCCCGCGGCCTGCACGTGCGGCAGACCGGCACGCTGGCCGACGTGGTCACCCGCTACGGCAACTGGGGCGATCGGCAGATCCTGATCTGCGGCAGCCCGAACATGGTGACAGCGACCAAGGCGGCGCTGCTCGCCAAAGGAGCACCGGCCGAACGCATTCAGCACGACCCGCTGAGCTCCTGAAACCGGGCGCGGGGTGAGCCGCGCCCGTACACTCCGATCAAGATCAACGGTCGGGAGTCCAGATGGCGACGATGCGAGCCGCACGCATGCACGGGTACAGGCAGCCGCTGCGGCTCGAGGAGATTCCCGTTCCCGACATCGAGCCGAACCAGGTGTTGATCAAGGTCGGCGGAGCAGGCATGTGCCGCACCGATTTTCAGCTTATCGACGGCTACTTCAGCCTGCCGATGGAGTTCCCGGTGACGCCGGGTCACGAGGTCGCCGGAACGATCGCCAGGATCGGCGCCGAGGTTCCGGCCGCCGCGGGCCTCACCGAGGGCGGTCAGGCGGTGGTCTTCGGACCACTCGGCGACGGGTCCTGTCGCCAGTGTCACCGCGGCAACGAACAGATCTGCAATCAGGGCCACTGGGTCGGCTTCGGTCCGCACGGCGGGTACGCCGAGTACGTTCCGGTCGCTCACCAGCAGGTGATCCCCGTACGCGCCGACCTCTCGCCGGTGTCGCTGGCACCGCTGACCGACGCGGGGCTGACGCCGTACCGCGGGCTCAAGAAGCTCCGCGCGGCGGGCGTGCTTGGGCCGGGCATGACACTGGCCGTGATGGGTGTCGGCGGCCTCGGCGCCTACGCCGTGCAGTACGCCAAGTTGCTCGGCGCCGGCGCGACGGTGGTCGCCTTGGGCCGCAGCGACGAAAAGCTCGCGTTGGCAACCGAAAACGGGGCAGACCACACGGTCAACATCAGGGGCAAAGCCGACGATCAGGTGCGCGACGCGCTCGAACAGGCCACCGGGCGGCGCGAGTTCGACGCGGTGATCGAATGCGTCGGCGCCGAGGAGAGCGTCAGACTGGCGTTTTCGCTGCTTGCCACCGAGGGCGCCGTCGCATCCGTGGGGCTGGTGGGCAATCGGGTCGATATCCCGCTGTTCCCGGTGGTCGGCAGGGAGTACACGTTCTTCGGATCGTTCTGGGGTAATTACAACGACCTGACCGAGGTCGTCGCGCTCGCCGAGGCCGGGAAGATCAAGGACAGCGTGACGCAGGTCCGCTTCGAGGACATCAACGACCATATCGATGCGCTCGGACGCGGCGATTTCGTGGGCCGGGCTGTGATCGTCTACGACTGACCCGCTGAATCGGGAATCTGACGACGGTTTTGGGGTTTCGAGCGTCGCCAGATTCACACACCGCGAGACGGCCGCCGCCTGCACCCGGACGTGGCTTCATCTGAGCCCGGCGTGGGACGATCGTCTGGTGGTTGATTTCGATGCCGTCACGCTGAGAGACCCGTCGTCGGACCTGACCGCGACCTTCGTCCCGGCCGCCGGCATGATCGGCACGTCGTTGGCCGAGTCGGGTGACGAGTTCCTCGGTCAGCGCCGCGGCCTGACCGCCTATGTGAACAACGGCAAGACGATGGGCATCCCCATCCTGTATCCGTGGGCGAACCGGTTGAGCGCCAACACCTATGAGGTCGACGGGTCGATCGTCACCCTGGCCCCGGGCGCAAACGGAGTCCGAACGGACGAGCACGGCGCGCCGATCCACGGCGTGCTCGCCGCCTACCCGGGGTGGAAGGTCACCACCCGCACCGAGAACGTGCTTACCGCGGAGCTCGACTACGGCGCCGACGCCGAATTGCTCGCGTCGTTTCCGTTTCCGCACCTACTCACCCAACACGTCACACTCGGCGATCGCACGCTCACCATCGAGACGACGGTCGCGCCCACGTCGTCGGCGGACGTGCCGCTGTGCTTCGGCTACCACCCGTACCTGAAAATTCCCGGCGTCCCGCGCGAGGAGTGGACGCTGAGCACTCCCGCGATGCGCCACCTGCCGGTGGACGACAATGGCATCCCCACCGGCGCTCACGAGCAATGGTCCGGCGGCGCAGAGCAATTGAAGGTCACCGCCTACGACGACGGTTTCGACCAGGTCCCAGAAGGCGCGGTGTTCACCCTCACCGGAGGGGAGCGCCGAATCGAGGTGCGGTTCGAAACCGGTTATCCCGCAGCGCAGCTCTTCGCACCGCCCAACGACGACCTGATCGGCATCGAGCCGATGGCCGCGCCGACGGATTCGTTGAGAACGGGCGGATACCGAAAAGCGGCCCCCGACAAACCGGAGACCGCTCGGTTCTCGATCATTGTTTTTTGAGGAGTTTGTTACTCCGCCTGACGTCGCCGCCGAGCGGCTCCAGGCTGCCACACCACGACGGCGGTGCTCTTCGGCATCACGGCCAGATCGCGGCGCTGAGATCCGCGCAACGCCTCCACTTCCGCAGTCAGCTCCCGCACCCTCGCCTGCAGCGCCTCGACCTGATTGGTCAGCTCGATGATGCGTTTGATGCCGGCGAGGTTGACACCCTCGTCCTGGCTCAGCCGCTGCACCTCGCGGAGCAACTCGACGTCGTGCTGCGAGTAGCGCCTGCCGCCGCCCGAGGTGCGTTGCGGGCGCACCAGACCGAGGCGGTCATACGTGCGCAGCGTCTGGGCGTGCATGCCGGCCAGCTCCGCGGCGACCGAGATCAAGAACGTACGCGCCTCGTCGTTCGGCCGTTTCGCTGCCATCAGGCACCTGCCCATCCGGCCCGCGGATCGAAGCCGCTGGCCCGCTCCGCCTTCGCATAGGCCTCCAACGCCTCGGCCGCTTCACCCTCGAGGTTCGGCGGCACCGCGACCTTCACCGTCACGAGCAGATCGCCGTGTCCGCCAGAGCGTTTCGGCACACCACGCCCGCGCACGCGCAAAATACGTCCGTCCGACGTGCCCTTGGGCACCCGCACGCCGACCTTGCCCTCCAGCGTCGGCACGGAAAGCGTTGTGCCAAGCGCCAACTCGTGGAAGCTGACGGGTACGGTGACGGTCAGGTCGTCGCCGTCGCGGCCGAACACCTTGTCGGGCCGCACGTGCACGGTGACGTACAGGTCGCCCGACGGTGCACCACGCAGCCCAGCTTCGCCCTGGCCCGCCAAGCGGATTCGTTGTCCGTCCTCGACGCCCGGCGGGATCCGCACGTTGATCGTGCGGGTGCGGGTGGTCACGCCGGTGCCCTTGCACTCCTGGCAAGGGTGCTCGATGATCGACCCGCTGCCACGGCATTCCGTGCACGGCTCGGAGAACCCGAACGCGCCCTGGTTGCGGTTGATCACCCCGGACCCGTTGCAGTTCGGGCAGACCTTCGGACTGGTGCCGGGGCGGGCGCCGCTGCCGTGACAATTCGTGCACGGCGCGGGACTGGTCAGCCGCAACGGCATCGCCACACCCTTGGTGGCTTCCAGGAACGACAGCTCCGCCTCGGTCTCGAGGTCGTTGCCGCGGCGCGGCCTGCTGGGTCGCGGCTGCTGGGCGCCGCGGCCGAAGAGCCCGCCGAAGAGATCGCCGATGTTGGCGCCGCCGGTCTGGCCGGCCGCATCGAAGAGGTCGTTCAGGTTGAACTCGACGCCGTCGCCGCCGCCGAATCCGCCGAAGCCGCCACCGCCGCCGAACCGGCCGCGGCCGAAACCGCCGTTGGCGAACAAGCGCCGGGTCTCGTCATACTCCTTGCGCTTGGCCGGATCGGTGAGCACCTCTTTGGCCTCGGACACGGCCTTGTACCGCTCCTCGGCGGCCGAGTTGCCCGGATTGCGGTCGGGATGGTTCTCCGCGAGCAGCTTTCGGGCCGCCCGCTTGATTTCCTGTTCGCTGGCGTCAGAGGAGACGCCGAGCTCCTTGTAGAAGTCCTTCTCGACCCACTCACGCTGGGCCATACCGCGTCACCTCCTTCCGCTCTTGTCTGTTTATCGCAGTCTCATTCCGATTTTGATGATTGACGACGAATCGCGCCGGATTAGTCGCCGCCGAAAAGCCCGCCGAGTCGAAGGTGGCGCAGAATTCGCCCGTTCCGGCTATTCCGCGCCACCTTCTCCTCATCAGGCTTCGGCTTCCGGCGAACCGTCACCCGCGGCGTCGCCACCGCCGTCGGCGGCCTCGCCGTCGTCGGGAACCGTGTCCACCACGCCCACCAAGGCGTGGCGCACGACCTGATCGCCGACCTTGTAACCGCGTCGCATCACGGTGCCGAGGACGGGGTGAGTGCCCTCACCCTCGTGCTGCACGGCCTCGTGAAGTTCGGGGTCGAACTCGTCGCCTTCGGCGCCGAACGCCGAAAGGCCCAGCCCCTCAAGGGTGTTGACCAGCTTGTCGGCCATCACCTTGAGCGGACCGCTCTCGAGGTCCCCGTGGCTGCGCGCGCGGTCGAGGTCGTCGAGGATCGGCAGCAGCGCCGAGATGACCGAGGCCTTCGCCCGGTCGGCCGCCACCTGCTGATCGCGCAACGCCCGCTTGCGGTAGTTCGTGAAATCGGCCTGTACCCGCTGCAGGTCGGCGAGCAGTTCGGAGGCCTTGTCGGCCTCCTCCCCCGCCGCCTTCTGCGTGGGCGCGTCCGGTGCCGGCTCGCCGGGGCTTGATGCCGCCCCGGCCTCACCGGCCGCCGGACCCGAACCTGCTTCTCTCACTTCACCGGTGACCGGATCGATGCGCCGTTTGTCGGTGACGGTCACCGGCTCGTGCGGATCGTTTCCTGTCACTTGTTCTCCTTGTCAGCGGCATCGTCGACGACCTCGGCGTCCACGACGTTGTCGTCCGCCGGACCGGCGTCGGCACCGCCGCCCGCGGCCTGCTCGGCCTGGGTGGCCTCGTAGATGGCCTGGCCCAGCCCCTGCGATTCGACGCCCAGCTTCTCCATCGCCGACTTGATCTCACCGATGTCGGTGCCTTCCAGCGCCCTCTTGGCATCGGCGATCGCGGAGTCGACCTTGGCCAGCGTGTCCTCGGGGACCTTCGAGCCGCCTTCGGCGCCGCGCTGCTCGGAGACGAACTTCTCCGTCTGGTAGACCAGCGACTCGGCCTGGTTGCGGACGTCGGCCTCCTCGCGACGCTTGCGGTCCTCCTCGGCGTGCGCCTCGGCGTCCTTGATCATCCGGTCGATCTCGTCCTTGGACAGGCCGGAGCCTTCCTGGATGCGGATCGTGTTCTCCTTGCCCGTGCCCTTGTCCTTCGCGGTCACGTGCACGATGCCGTTGGCGTCGATGTCGAAGGTGACCTCGATCTGGGGCACACCGCGCGGAGCCGGCGGGATACCGGTCAGCTCGAAGCTGCCGAGCAGCTTGTTGTGCGCCGCGATCTCGCGCTCACCCTGATAGACCTGGATCTGCACCGACGGCTGGTTGTCATCGGCGGTGGTGAAGGTCTCCGACCGCTTGGTCGGGATCGTGGTGTTGCGCTCGATCAGCTTGGTCATGACGCCACCCTTGGTCTCGATACCGAGGGACAGCGGCGTGACGTCAAGCAGCAGAACGTCCTTCACCTCACCCTTGAGCACACCGGCCTGCAGGGCGGCGCCCACCGCGACGACCTCGTCGGGGTTGACGCCCTTGTTGGGCTCCTTGCCGCCGGTCATCTCCTTGACCAGTTCCGACACCGCGGGCATGCGGGTCGAGCCGCCGACCAGTACGACGTGGTCGATGTCGGACACCGAGATACCGGCATCCTTGACCACCTGCTGGAACGGCTGACGCGTCCGGTCGAGCAAATCCTGCGTGATGCGCTGGAACTCGGCGCGGGTCAGCTGCTCGTCGAGGAACAGCGGGTTCTTGTCCGCGTCGACGGTGATGTAGGGCAGGTTGATCGAGGTGCTCTGGCTCGAGCTCAGCTCGATCTTGGCCTTCTCGGCGGCCTCACGCAGCCGCTGCATCGCCATCTTGTCCTTGGTCAGGTCGATGCCGGAGGTGCCCTTGAACTTGTCGACCAGCCACTCCACGATCCGGTCGTCCCAGTCGTCGCCGCCCAGGTGGTTGTCACCGCTGGTGGCGCGCACCTCGACGACGCCCTCGCCGATCTCCAGCAGCGAAACGTCGAACGTGCCGCCACCGAGGTCGAAGACCAGGATCGTCTGTTCCTTCTCGCCCTTGTCCAGTCCGTACGCGAGCGCTGCCGCGGTCGGCTCGTTGACGATGCGCAGCACGTTGAGCCCGGCGATCTGGCCGGCCTCCTTGGTGGCCTGACGCTGGGCGTCGTTGAAGTAGGCGGGCACGGTGATGACCGCGTCGGTGATGTCCTCACCGAGGTAGCTCTCCGCGTCCCTCTTCAGCTTCTGCAGCGTCCGGGCGCTGATCTCCTGCGCCGTGTACTTCTTGCCGTCGATCTCCACCGACCAGTCGGTGCCCATGTGCCGCTTGACCGAACGGATCGTCCGGTCGACGTTGGTCACCGCCTGGTTCTTGGCGGGCTGGCCGACCAGCACCTCCCCGTTGCGCGCGAACGCGACGACGGACGGCGTGGTGCGGGAGCCCTCGGAGTTGGCGACGACGACGGGATCGCCACCCTCCAGTACCGCGACGACGGAGTTGGTGGTCCCGAGGTCGATTCCGACCGCACGAGCCATGTTGGTTCCTCCTGGATAGTCCTGCTAAATGTCTGAGTGCATGCACTCGATTCGGGCTGAGTGCACCGCACTCAAGCCTGCGCCGACATACCCTACCCTGTCAACCCAGACTTGAGTCTGATGCACTCAAGTGTGTCGAGTTGGTCAACGGCCTCGACTCCGGGTTTGTTCCCGAGGGCTCTCGATGTCGGCAGCAACAGGCAGTCCACCGGCCGGAACACGATCCTTTTCCGGCATGGGCGCGGGCCGCAATCTCTAGGGTGAGCGTGGGACGGGCCGGCGAAAGGACCCCGCGATGTCCGACGGCACAGATACGGGTGTGGTCGCTGCGAAACTGCCGGGCGGCGAGACGCTACCGTTCGCACCCACGCCGTCGGCCAGCACCGCCGGGACGCACCACCATCTCGGTTCAAACCCGCTACGCCGAACAGCGACCCGCCGGACCATTGGACATCACGCTCGTTGCCGGAGGGAAAACCGTTGAGATGGGCTGGGTTCCGGTGAGCGCGCCGTTGTTGTTCACCGCCAACGACTGCCTCGACATCGGCACCTGCCTCGGCTCACCGGTTTCGCTCGACTACCGCGAGCGCGCCCCGTTCCCGTTCGAGGGGCGCATCGAACGCGTCCATGTCGTCTACACCTGAGGCCCGAAAGCGATGTGCCAGTACTGCGGGTGCCGTGACCTACCGCTGATCCGCGACTACATCGCCGAACACGCCCACGTCCTCAACCTGGGCGGCGAGGCCGTCCGGCGCCTCGACCGCGGCGACCTCGACACCGCACGGCGCCTGCTGGCCGAGATGGCCGAGGAGCTGGAGTCCCACTGGCGCGGCGAGGAGGAGGGCCTGTTCAAGGTGCTCCTGCGCGAGGAGTTGTTCGCCGAACACATCGAGCCTCTGATCCGTGAGCACCGCGAACTCGCCGAGCTTCTCGCCTCGGTGGATCTGGCCAAGGAGGCCGATCAGCGGGCTGTGCGCATAGCCGTCGAGGACCTCTGGGAGCACACCCGCAAGGAAGAGGATGGCATCTTCCCCGCATCGCTCACGGAATTGGACGGCGAGGACTGGGACGCCGCGATCGCCGCGTGGCACGAGGCTCATCCCGACCGCGAGATGGTCAAGTGGGGTGTGTGAGGAGCGGCCGTCCTTAAGGTAAAGGGATGACCGCCGCAAAACGGGAACGCGCCGCGCTCGTCGAGACCATGCGCGAGGTGGGACCCGAGGCGCCCACGCTGTGCGGGGACTGGACGACCCGTGATCTCGCGGCGCACCTCGTGGTGCGCGAACGCAGGCTAGATGCCACGCCGGGCATCATGGTCCCGGCGCTCGCCGGTTACACCGACAGGGTCCAGCGACAGACGGCCCAGGGCTCCGAGTGGGAGGAACTGCTCGACAAGGTGGCGTCCGGCCCGCCACTGTATTCGCCGTTCAAGCTGCTGGACCCGGTGGCCAACATGGGCGAGATGTACATCCACCACGAGGACGTCCGCCGCGCCCAATCTGGTTGGGAGCCGAGGCCCCTCGACGACGACATGGTCACAGCGCTGACCCGGTCGCTGCCGCTGATGGCCCGGATGACGCTGGCGAAAGCGCCCGCCCGGATGACCCTGAAGACTCCGCAGGGCAAGACGGTCGCCACCGTCGGAAAGGGTCAGCCACTGACCGTCATCGGCGAGCCGCAGGAATTGCTGTTGTTCGTGTCCGGCCGCGACGAAGTCCGCATCGAGTTCGAGGGCGACGCGCACGTCGCTGACGCGGTACGCGAGAACCGGCGCGGGCTGTAGCCGCAGTTTCAGTCCGCGTGTCGCAGCTGCGTGATAGTGTCGAACACATGTTCGATCCCACGCAGCTGGCGGCGGTGGACCCGCACGTGGACGAGGGTGCTCTGGTCGAGCAGATCGCCTGGTTGGAGCGGGTGAAGTCGGCCGCCGCGGCAGGGCAGGCCCGAGCTTCGGCACTGCTAGACGCTTCACGGCGCGCCAGTGAGGCCGCCGCCGGCGTGCCCGCGGCCAAGCGGGGTCGCGGGGTTTCCAGCGAGATCGCCTTGGCGCGGCGCGTCTCGCCGTCGCAAGGTGGTCGCCACCTCGGGTTCGCCAAGGCGTTGGTCGACGAAATGCCCCACACGCTTGCGGCGTTGGAGGGCGGAGTCCTGTCGGAGTGGCGGGCCACCTTGATCGTGCGCGAGTCCGCCTGTCTGAGCGTGGAGGACCGCCGCGCGCTGGATGGCGAGATGTGCTCGAATGTCAAGACTTTGGAGGGCAAGGGCGACGCAAGGATCGCCGCCGATGCCAGAGCCATCGCCTACCGGCTCGATCCTCAGGCGTTCGTCGAGCGCGCCGCGAGAGCCGAGACCGATCGCACCGTGACCATCCGGCCCGCGCCCGACACCATGGCCTACGTGACCGCGCTGCTGCCCATGCGACAGGGAGTGTCCGTCTACGCCGCGCTCAAGCGTGCTTCCGACACGACCTTCGATGACCGGGGACGCGGTCAGGTGATGGCCGACACCTTGGTGGAGCGGGTCACCGGGCGGCCGGCCGAGGTGCCCGAACCGATCGCCGTGAACCTGGTGATGTCGGATGAGACGTTGGTGGGCGAAGACACCAGTCCCGCGCTCGTCGACGGTTACGGTCCGATACCAGCCGCGGTGGCGCGCACGCTTGTCCAGAAAGCGGCCTTGGACAAGCGGTCACGGGCGACACTGCGGCGCCTGTACAGGCGTCCGGACTCGGGGGCGCTGGTAGCGATGGAGTCGCGCTCGCGGCGCTTCCCCCGGGCGATGGCCCGCTTCATCGGATTGCGCGACCAACGATGTCGCACGCCCTACTGTGATGCGCCGATCCGTCATCGCGATCACGCGGTGCCCGCACATCGTGGTGGCCCAACGCATCTGGTCAACGGGCTAGGCCTGTGCGAGCGGTGCAACTACGTCAAGGAGACTCCGGGCTGGCAGGTGCAGACCTGCGAGATCGACGGTACCCACCACGCCGAGTTCACCACTCCAACCGGCGCGGATTACCACTCGGCCGCCCCACGGCTACCCGGCCCCTCGGTGGTTCACTGGAGCGAAATCGAAGCACGCATCGGCGTCACGCTGACCAACCTGCACGCCGCCTAAGCTGGCTGCCGTGAGCTCATCGGTGGATTTCCGGGTCTTTGTCGAACCGCAGCAGGGCGCGTCGTACGCCGATCAACTCGCCGTCGCGCAGACCGCAGAGAAGCTGGGCTACTCCGCGTTCTTCCGCTCCGATCACTACTTGGCGATGAGTGGCGACGGGCAACCGGGCCCGACCGACTCCTGGGTCACCCTGGCCGGCATCGCGCGCGAGACGACGACGATCCGCCTCGGCACGATGGTGACGTCGGCGACCTTCCGGTACCCGGGGCCGTTGGCGATCTCCGTTGCCCAAGTCGACGAGATGAGCGGCGGCCGAGTGGAATTCGGCATCGGCGCGGGCTGGTTCGAAGCCGAGCACCAGGCGTACGCGATCCCGTTCCCGCCGCTTGGGGAACGCTTCGACCGGCTCAGCGAACAGCTCGACATCATCACGGGACTGTGGACGACGCCGCAGGGTGAGACGTTCGACTACTCGGGTCAGCACTACGCGATCGTCGACTCCCCCGGCCTGCCCAAGCCCGCACAGTCGCCGCACCCGCCGGTCATCATCGGCGGCCAGGGCGCCAAGCGGACGCCGGCGCTCGCGGCGAGATTCGCCTCCGAGTTCAACGTGCCATTCGTACCGCTGGAAACGGTCAAAACCCAGTTCGAGCGGGTTGCCGCGGCCGTCGCCGACGCCGGCCGATCCGCCGACTCGATGACGTACTCCGCGGCGTTCGTGCTGTGCGCGGGCCGCGACGAAGACGAGATCGCCCGCCGGGCGGCGGCGATCGGGCGCGAGGTCGACGAACTCCGCAGCAACTCCCCCACGGTGGGCACGCCCGCCGAGATCGTCGACAAGCTGGGGCCATTCCTGCGGACCGGTGTGCAGCGCGTATACCTGCAGGTTCTCGACATGTCGGACCTGGAGCACCTGGAGTTCTTCGCGCGCGAGGTGCTGCCGCAGCTGCGCTGAACAGGCGCGCCCGGGCCACCGGCCCTACGATCAGTGGCCGTGCCCGGCGGCAACGGCAACGATCACCGCGGCGGTGGAGACCCGCCGCCGCAGCCCTGGTACAACCGCACCCCCGAGGTCGTCGGCGCGAGCCTCCTCGGCGTGGCCGCAATCGGAATCCTCGTGTTCGCGATCTCTTTCTTCGCCGGGCGATTCAACAATCCGTCGCCGGCGCCGGTCGATTTCGTCGAGCCGACGTTCACGGCGACCGAGACCCCGACGGGTCCCTCCGCCGCCCTGACGACAGGGACCATTACGAGCACCAGCCCACCGCAGACCACCGAGATCAACGACCCGCTGCCGTCGGAGTCGACGACCTCGGGCAGTGAAACGACGTCGGTCACCGAGACCACATCCAGCACCACGACGACAACCAGCCGGACACCGCCCAGCAGTGAGGCCGGCGAGGCCGAAGAGCCCACGACGACCCGCACGACGCGCCGACCCCGGACGAATGTGACGCGCACGCTCAATCCGTACCCCTGAGCGCCTACTATCGATGGCCGTGGCGCGATACGGACCTCCGGACGACCCGAACAACCCCGACAACGAACCCACGGCCTACCTCAATTACGGCGACGGGGGTCCCGGTGTGCCGCCCGAGGAGCCGCAACCGTGGTACCGCAAGCCGGCGGCGCTGGTCGCCTTCGGCGCGATCGGCGCCCTGCTCGTCGCCCTCATCGTGTGGCTGCTCGCCAGCTTGATCAGCGGTGACGACTCGACGAGCGAACGCACGTCGCTGACGCCGTTGACCACGACCTCGCGCTCCGTCGTCCCCACCACCTCGGTGTCCCCGCAGACTGTGACGGAGACCATCACCGCGCCGCCGGAGACCACCACGACGACCACCGAGCCGACGACCACAACGACGACAACCACGACAACCACCCCGCCGACCACGAGCATCAGCACCGAAACCAGCACCGAAACGGTGACCGAGACGGTGACGGAGTCGCCGACCCCCTAGCCGCTCAGCGGCCGCGCGCCGCGTACTCCGCCACCAACGCCTCGGCACTGCGCACCGCCGCCCGGCAGGCCCGGGTGGTGAACGGGTCGTTCAGCGGATGTTCGGCGCGCCTGCGCCAGCGCTGTGCTGCCGCGAACGCCGCGCGCGGCCCGTCGTACGGGTTGTCCGGTTGCAGACCCAGCCTGCTGGCCGCGTCGGTACCCGAACCCCCGATGATCCGGCGCAGCGACGCCATCTCGTCGTCGTTCAAAGTCGTTGGTCGCGAACGTAACTGGCTCAACAGCCGCAACTCCTCGAACGCGTGCGTATCGGCGAGCAGCGGGTCGATGTCGGCGAGGATATACGGGGTGGCGTAGATCGGGTTGGTCTGCACGAACTGCCGAAGCGACAACAACGCGGTGTGCGCCTTGAGCAGATCCGACCGCTGCGCGAACTGCTGATCGATGACCTCCCGCAGCGCCACCAGCCCGCTGCGTTCCAACAACTCGTCGGCCAGCGCCACCGAATCGCTGACGCCGGCGCGCAGCACCGCGATCGAGATCCGGATCCCGAACATGCCGAACCGGTCCAGCAGCGCCGCCCTGGTCGCGGCGTCGACGGGCAGCGAGCTGTCCTCGCGGACGAAGCGGTCGACCGACAACATCGCCTTCGTCAGCTCGGCCGCGTCCACCCCGGCGAGCTTCTCCAACGCGACGAACTCGCTCTGCCGCAACGTTCGTGCCGTCAATGCCAGCAATCCGGACACCGGCACTACGGCCTGACACGTTCCGGTGCGCTCCATCTCAGCGGTGAAGCGCGTCGCGACGTCCTTGGCCGACAACATCGCATCGATGCGCCCGGCACCGATCTCGTCCGCGCGCGAGGCCACGCCGATCACGCCCAACGCGCCCGCCGACCCGCCGACCAGTTCACCGATCTGCTTGAGCAGCGCGATATCGGCGGCGTTCAGCGTCCGCAACAGGAAGACCACCGCGTCGACGCGCGGCACCCCGTCCTCGGGCACGAGCAGCCGCAGGGTGCGCTGCGAGACGTCCCGGGACAGCGACGAGGTGCCGGGGGTGTCGATGATCGTGGTGTCGATCAGTTCGGCCGCCGGCCACTCCACATCGAGGTCGACGATGTCCTCGGGGTCGAGCGTGGCGAAGTCGAACGTCAGCCCACCCTCGTTGGGGTCGCGCCCGATCGGCACGTTGGATCGCCTGCCACCGCGATGATTAGCGGTCACCTTCGGCGTGGGTCCATGCCGGAACCACGTCACTATCCGGGTGGCCTCCGTGGCGTCCGTCGGCGCAATGTCCTCGCCCACAAGCGCATTCACCAATGTCGACTTGCCGGCCTTGAGCGTGCCGGCCAGCGCGATCCGGATCGGCTGGTTGAGCCGACCGCCGATGCGCTCGAGTTCGTGGTGCACGTCGGGGCGCTGCCGATACGCGGGGTCGGACTGGTAGGCCTGGATGGTTCCACCCAGGATCGCGCGCACCTGATCGCTCGTGCTCATTTCGCGCTACCCACCAATGCTCCTGGCTGCTCTCCCCGTTCGGTGATGGCCAAGAGTCCAGCTTATGCACCGACGCCGCTATGTGGTCCCAACGGGTTGCGGCGCGGAGCCTGCGGGCAACAGTTTGACCGCGTGCTCGGTGACCTGATTGAGGATGTTGAGCTGACGCTCGAGTTCCTTGATCCGGCCGTTGCGTTCGGCCTCCTGTACCTGTGCGGCGGCGATGGTCGCCTGCAGCGACTCGTTCAGGGATCGAGAGGTCTGGTTGGCGATGCCGCGGTAGTGGTCGCGCAGCTGCCGCTGAATCGCCTTGAGCCGGTCCCGCGATTCCTTGCCGACCGCGAACTGGGTGTCGTCGATGAAGCGGCGGGTGTTGGTCTTGGCCTCGTTGCGAACCCGCAGCATCCGGTTCTCCATGTTCTCCCGGAACGCTGTACGCCCCATCAGCAGACCCGCCCCGAGGGAGATCGGGTTGAACATGCCCAGGCCCGCGAACGACGTCATCATGCCGAACATCAGCACGCCGCCATACGACCCCTGCATGCCCATGGTCAGCTTGCGTCCGGCGCGGATCGGCTTGGCCTCCAGCTTGCCCAGCGATTTCATTTCCCCGAGGCTGGCGCCCATCCGGCTGGGATCGAGTTGCGGCATGTTGACCGCGTCGAGACCGGCCTCGACGAACGTGCGGGCCACCTCGGCGGCCAGCGCCTCGGCCCGTTGGTAGGCCCAGACGAAGTTGTCGCCGACGGCCGTGGCGACCGCGTTCTCGAGTTCGGCACCGATCTCGGCCCAGTGATGCGTCGGGTCGCAGTTGTCGATGACCTTCTCGATGTGCTGGCTGATGATGCGGAACCGCCCGCGCAGATCGTGGTCGACATCGGCGGTCAGATCGGCGATTCCGTCGTTGAGCACCTGTTGCCACAGCGCGGTCTGCTGCAACGCGTCCTGGGCTTCCTGCTTGCGCCGTTCCAGGTCCTCTTTCAGGCGGTCGCGGGTCTCGGGGTCGCTGAGCACGGCCAGCTCGGCCTTGACCTTGAGCGTCAAATGTTCTGCTGCCGAATAGATCTCGTTCACGACATGGTCGCGGATTCGGTCGTTCTGCCGCGCCAGCACCTGCTCGCTGAGGAACCTCACGATGGCCGGGAAGTTCGACTCCTCGTTGAGCTCCTTGTCGTTGAGCTGGATGGCGTGGGTGCGCAGCAGCGAGGAGGCCGGGATCATCGGCACGTCCACGCCCGCACGCTGTAGGTGCGCCTGGTTGGCTTCGACGATCTGGCGCCAGTGTGGATACAGATCCGTCTTCGTGGCGATTATCGTTGCGACAGGGCAGATCTCGAACGCCTGCCGCATGAACGTCATCTCGGGTTCGGTGAACTCTTGGCTGGTGTCGCTGCACATCAGCACCGCGTCGGCGTCGGGTAGCAGGCCCAGCGTCGCGGACAGATGTGGTTGACCGTGGCCGCCGACGCCCGGGGTGTCGACGAATGCGAGCCCGTTCTTGAGCAGCGGGCTGGCGGCGGTGACCTCGACGCGAATGACCTCGCGTCCGTTGGCCTGCGGTGCGCGTCGCAGATCGTTCTTGATGTCCGCCATCGGGATCTCGACGGCGTCGGGCTCCTCGCCTTCGCCGCGCGCCACGATGAGCTTGGCGGCAGCGGTCTCGCCATACGTCACCACGGTCGGCAGCACCGTGCTCTCGTCATCACCCACCCGCGACACGGGAACGTTCAGAAGCGAGTTCAACAATTGGCTCTTGCCCTGTTTGAGCTGACCGGCGATCACCACGCGGATCTGTGGATCGGTGATGCGCGACTTGGCCTTGGCCAGCCGCTCGACCAGGTCACCGCGATCGTTGGCGTCGGCGATCCGGCTGGTGTGGTCGATCAGTTCGACGATGACCTTCGTTTGTCTGTCCGGCGTGGCCTGTTTGGCCGGCGTCGTCTGTCGATCGTTGCCTTGCGTCATCAAGTCCTCGTATCCGGTTGGGCCGGTGAGTCAACGGTAGACGTGCCGACTGGCGGGGATCGTCGTTTGATCCCCGCCAGTGGCGTTGTGTGCTCGGCTCAGAACAGGCCGGTGTCGACGGTGGTGCTCACATCGACGTCGGTGTTGACCTGACCGGAGTTGTCGGTCGAGTTGT
>NZ_CVTA01000010.1 GCF_001050035.1 Mycolicibacterium komanii | reverse complement strand
CGCCGCCGAGGCGATACGACGCTTGGCGTCCTTACGCGAGATCTGCAACGCCGTCGCCAACGCCTCCGGCCACGACGACGCCCCCACCGCCTTGGGTTCGACCTCGCCCACCAACCGGGCGATCACCGCATGATCAACCACCGGCAACCGCCGCCCCACCCGCTCACACCGAAACAACACCTCAAACAAATCGCGCGACCCCAACCCGTCTATCGACAGATCCACAAGCTCATCAACAGCGGAGTCCAACGCATCAAGGGCCTTGACCACCCTCGCGCGATCACCGACCCCGCCCCCACTCATGTCAGCACTGCGGCCTGTCATGGACCCCGCTTAGGGTCCGAGGTATCGAGTCTTCATCTGCCATATTCGAACAATAGTTCGAACCACCGACAAGTTCAGTCCGCCCGCCGCACGCGGAACAATTTCACGTCGGATTTGATCCCCTTCAAGTGCCGGGACCCCGCGAATGAGAACGAGAACCGCTCGTCCGCGCCGATCGCCTCGTGCGTCGATTCTGAAACCAGGACGGAGCCTGGCCGTGCGGCTCCGGTGACGCGGCTCGCGAGGTTGACCGCCCCGCCGAACCAGTCGCCGGTTCGGCTCACCGCCATCCCCGTCGCCAGGCCGACGCGGAGCCGCGGGAAATCCTCGTCGTCGTTGGTCTTTTCGACGAGGGTCAGCGCCGCTTCCAGCAGCGGCACCGGTTCCTGGCTGACGAGCATCACCTCGTCGCCGATCGTCTTGACGAACCGCACGGGCGGGACGGACACCTCGTGCGCGAGATCGAAAAGCCGGTGCGCGAGTCGCTCGAGATCCTCGGGCGGCACGGCCTCGCCGAGCCGGGTGAAGCCGACGAGATCGGCGAACGCGATCGTCACCAGTCGCGCGCCCGGCAGCCGTTGACCCTTCGCGCGTTCGGAGGCAGTGATCGCCTCGGTCTCCATCAGATGCCGTAGCTGCAACCGCAACATGTCCTGAATCATGGGGCCGAGCAGCGGGTCTGCGGTGCGCACCAACGCCTCGGCGTTCTTCGCGATGACGAGCTCCGACGCGCCCGGGTCGAGCACCGAAGCGAGCCCGGCGTACCGCATCACCTCTGCGGCCTTCGAAAGCCCCTCGGCGAGCACCCGGGTGATCTGGATGATCTGATCCGGCAGGATCCCGATCTCGATGAACCGCTGTGCGTATGCCGCGGCTTCTGCGTCGGCGCGCAGATGGACCTTCGCATCGGGGTCGTCGACGGTGGGCAGGCCCATCGCACGTTGGATGCGCTGCAGAAGGTCGAGATCGATCCCCGTCTTCTCGCTGGTTTCCCGGGCAGAGACGTAGACGCCGTCGTCGCCGAGCGCCTGACGCGCGGCGAGCAGCATCGGCAGGTACGCGTTGCGGATTACCTCGACATCGATGCCTCTGCTGACCAACCACGAAATCAGTTCGGCGCGTTCGGTGCGTTCGTCACCTTCGAGTCCGTCGAGCAGACCGGACCCTTCGACGTCGAAGTCATCGGCCACCGGCCCAACGTATACCCCGTGCGATAGTCGAGGCATGGGTTCGCCGGTGCTGTACGGGTTCGCGCCGATCGTCGGCGAACGACCCCACTCGTTGATCCTCGGCAACATGCCCAGCGTCATGTCCCTCGCAGCGCACCAGTATTACGGCAACCCCCGCAATGCCTTTTGGCGCATCGCAGGCGACATCTACGGGTTCACAGCTGACGCGCCGTACGAGCAGCGTTGCGCCGCACTGACGGCTCATGGAATCGCGGTCTGGGATGTCCTGCGATCGTGCCGACGCGAAGGCAGCCTGGATTCCGCGGTGAGACCGGAAAGCATGGTGCCGAACGACTTTCAGCAGTTCTTCGCTGAACTCCCCAGTATCAAGCGGATCCTGTTCAACGGCGCCGCAGCGGAGAAGAACTACACCAGACTCGTTTCCGTCGCAAACGAATTGCGCCACCGACGCCTGCCGTCGACCAGCCCGGCGCAGACCATGCCGTACGTCGAGAAACTCGCGATCTGGCGCGAGGCCCTGTCCGAGGCGATGGCCTAGGACACCGGAGGGCGGCGGTGCGCCCACGGCCGCGCACGCTCGATCTGCCCGGCGAGCGAGAGCAGCGTCGCCTCATCGAAAGGCCTGCCCACCAACTGCACGGACGTCGGAACGCCGTTGCCGTCGAGGCCCCACGGCACGACGGCGGCCGGCTGACCCGTCACGTTGAACAGCGCCTGAAACGGCACCCGCGAGGCCACCGACAGCAGCGTGGACAGCATGCCCCAACGCTGATACGCGCCGATGCGCGACGGGCCCCTCGCCGTCCCCGGGGTGATCACCACGTCGACGTCGTCGTAGATCGACTGAATCCGTTCGGCGGTACGGCTTTCCGCCTCGCGGATGGCCTTCATCCGCCGATCGGAGATCATTCCGCCGACCCGCGCGAAACTGCGCGTCCTGGCGTCGAGGCGCTCGGGGTGAGGCAGCGTCTGGACATCGTCGTGGCAGCCGCGGAAATAGCGCGGCAGCGCCTGATCGAACATCACCGACGCCGGATAGTCCGGATCGCGGACGACGACCTGGTGGCCGAGTTCGCGCAACAGCTCACCCGCCTCGGTCAACGCCGCACGCTGCGAGCGCCCCACTCGGCTCATCAACATCGGAGGAGTCCTGTCGCTCAACGCGATTCGTAGGCGTTGCGGGTCCTTTTCCGCCGCCGCGACGAATCCGGACTCCCCCGTCACCGCCTCCAGGAACAGGGCCGCGTCCTCGACCGTCCTCGCGAGCGGACCGTTCACGCTCAGGCCGTTCCAGGCGTCGTCGTGCGGCGCCATGGGCACCCGGTCCCGCTGCGGTTTGAGGCCGAACAGCCCACACCATGTCGCCGGGATCCTGATGGAGCCCATTCCGTCTGAGCCGAGCGCGACCGTCGCCAAACCCGCGGCCACCGCCGCACCGCTTCCGCCGCTGCTTCCGCCGGGCGCGAAGTCGACGTTCCACGGATTGCGGGTCGCCCCGAACGTCACCGTCTCGGTGAACGGCCACAGCATCATCTCCGGCACCGAGGTCTTGCCGACGATCACCGCACCCGCGTCGCGGAGCCGCCGGACCACCTCGGCGTCCCGGGCGCACGCGGGACCGTGGGCGGCGCTGCCGTACGTCGTCGTCTGGCCTTCGACGTCGACGTCGTCCTTGATCGCGATCGGCACACCCAGCAGCGGTGAGCGCTCCCCGGCGTTCAGCCGCTCCTGCGCGGCGTCGGCTTCCCGTCGCGCGCTGTCGTGGAGCACCACGCGGTAGGACCGAAGCGTGGTGTCGAGCCGGGCGATCCGGTCGAGATAGTGACCGAGCAACTCCGGAGCCGTGATCGCGCCGGAGGCGAGCAACCGCGCCTGCTCAGCGGCGCCCGCGAAGACAAGCTCGCTGGTGTCCACGGCGGCAGCGTAGCCGCTCAGACCCCGTGTCGGGCGGCGTATTCACGGGGTGTGGCCCCCAGCATCGTCCGGAAATCGTTGATGAAGTGCGCTTGGTCGTACCACCCGAGGCGCACGGCGAGATCGGCGAAGTCCACGCCCGGGTCTGTCTCGATCTCGAGTGCCGCCTGCTGCAGTCGGTATCGGCACAGCACCCACTTCACCGGCACGCCAACATACCGCCGAAAGACCCGCTGTGTGGTGCGCGTACTCCACGGTGACAGCTCCATCACCTGTTCCACCCGGTGCAACCGGTCGTCGTCGCTGATCCGGCGGACCAGATCCCGCAGTGCTACGTAGGTCTCGTCGAGTTCACCACTGTGTGCCGCGATCAGCTCG
Source organism: Mycolicibacterium komanii (assembly GCF_001050035.1). The sequence goes on along the minus strand of NZ_CVTA01000010.1, from coordinate 112,449 downwards.
TCGAGCCGCCCGGCGGCCGACATGACGTCATCGTCGAGTTCGACCGCCTCGCCGAAGAGGCCGTCGTCCACGGGCGTCACTCGCCCGGTCATGATCGACGCATCGCGGCCGAAGCGCGCGGTGAAGCCACCTGGATGGGACCGGGCACCCACCACTGCGCCGCGTCCACCGATCGTCGTCTCGAATACGCGATCGACGACGCCGTGCACCAAGGTGTTCGGTAGCGCAAAGCCATGGCGCGCTTCGTCATTGCCCCATTCCCGGGTGATGTGCATCGCCGGAAACGTGATCACCTTGCTGGTGAACGGCTCCCCGTCTGCGAGATCCCAGCGAACCGACCAGAAGTGCTCGACGAATACGGCGGCTCGCTGCGACGGCGCCCACCGGTCGAGGTCGTATACGGACGCGCTGGCAACGCGCCCGACGACACCACGCACGGGCTCGGGGTGTGCCGACGTTCCGCCCTCGCGCATGGGATCGAGGCTACGAAACGTGAGACGCACGCAGCGTTCGGACTGTCGCAAAATTCCAATCACCCGCGGGTACGGGCCACCCAAACTGGCGACCATGAGCGTCAACAAGATTCCCGAGGGCTACACCAGCCTGACCCCGTTCCTCTGCGTCGACGGCGCCGCGGCCGCGATCGACTTCTACACCTCGGTGTTCGGCGCGACGCTGGTCGACCGGATGGACGGCCCGAACGGCACCGTCGCGCACGCCGAACTCGACTTCGGCAACGGCCGCCTGCAACTCGGCGATCCCGCCGAGGCGTACCAGATCGCCGCGCCGGACCCGACGGGCCCTGCCACACACTCGATCGCGCTGTACTGCGAGGACGTCGACGCGGTGGTGTCACGGGCCGAGCAGTCCGGAGCGGTGGTGCGCGAGCCTGCACAGACGTTCGTCACCGGCGACCGGTTCGCGTCGATCGTCGACCCGTTCGGCACGCGCTGGTCGGTGATGACACGCGTCGAGGACATCTCTGTCCAGGAGCGAGATCGGCGCTTGGCCGAGTGGGCGAAGGAGAACGTCGCGGGCTGACCGCTACCGTGGCGGCATGTCCTGTGTGTTCTGCGCCATCGTCGCCGGCAAGGCCCCGGCCATCCGCATCTACGAAGACGACGACGTCCTGGCCATCCTCGACATCCGTCCGTTCAGCCGCGGCCACACTCTGGTGATCCCGAAGCGGCACACTGTTGACCTCACGGACACGCCGCCCGAGACCGTTGCCACGTTGGCACGGGTGGGTCAGCGCATCGCAAGGGCGGCGCGTCGGTCAGGTTTGCACGTCGACGGCAACAACGTGGTGATCAACGACGGTAAGGCCGCCTTCCAGTCGGTGTTCCACATTCACCTGCACGTGCTGCCGCGACAGAACGGAGACAAGCTTTCGTTCGCCAAGAACATGCTTCTTCGCCGCGACCCGGACCGGGAGGAGTCGGGTCGGCTGTTGCGCGAGGCACTGGCGGAACTCGACTCGGCTACGCAAGACTGAGCCCATGGGCATGCCGTGGTACGAGAAGTACATCGGGTATCCGATGTTGTTGCTGCACGACAAGATCTACAAGGGCACGAACGGCCGCATCGGCCATACGGTGCCGGGTGCACCGCGGATGCTCATTCTGCATACGGTCGGCGCGAAAACCGGTTTGCAGCGGTCGAATTCGCTCGCCTACGCCCGCGACGGGGACGACTACCTGGTTGTCGCGTCCAAGGGCGGCGAGCCGAAAGCGCCCGGCTGGTACCACAACCTGAAGGCCGATCCGAACGTCGAGATCAACGTCGGGCCCAAGCGCATCAAGGTGACCGCCATACCGGTCGCCCCCGGCGATCCCGATTTCCCTCGGCTGTGGCGGATCGTCAACGACATGCCGAACAACAAGGACCGCTACATCGGCTACCAGAAGCGGACGTCACGGCCGATCCCGGTGATCAAGCTGACCCCGTCCTAGAAGAGTTCCTTCGCCAGCAGTTCCAATGTCTTGTCGCGGGCCGGCGCGGTGGCCGGATCGGTGCCGCGGCGGGCCGACGCCACCGGGTTGATCATGACCTCGTCGACTCCGAACTGGTCTGCCAACGCGCGCACCTGCTCGGCCGCCTCGGTCGGATCGCCGACGACGGCTCGCCCGAACGCGGCCTCCGCGATGCGCTGCGCCTGGGGTGCGAGTTCCTGCTGTTCGGCGTCCTCGACCAGGTCCAGCGGGCCCAGCGGCTGACCGGTTCGCAATCGCGCCATCATCTGCAAGTTGGGCAGCGCTAAAGCCGTTGCCTCATCGTGTGTTTCCGCGACGACGGCGTTGACGGTGAGGAACGTGACGGGTTCGGGCGCCAACTCGCTGGGCCGGAACTCCGAGCGGTATGTGGCCAACGCCTCCGCTGTTCCCTGGCCCGAGAAGTGATGGGCGAACACGTACGGCAGCCCCTTGGCGGCGGCCAGGTGCGCCGAGTACATCGACGACCCCAGCAGCCACAGCTTGGGTTCGCTCGACGCCGCGGGTGTCGCCTTGAGGATGTAGCGCTGGTTCGGGATCGGCACACGTACCCCGCGCGCGCTCATCAGCGCAACAACGTCGTCGAGGTAGTCGGGGAAGGCCTCGATGTCACGGTCGTCCCGGCCGGCGGCGCCGCGCAGCGCCATCGACGTCACTGGATCCGAGCCGGGCGCCCGGCCGATGCCGAGATCGATGCGCCCCGGATGCGCCGCCTCGAGCAGCGCGAACTGCTCGGCCACGGCCAGCGGCGCGTGGTTGGGCAGCATCACCCCGCCGGAGCCGACCCGCAGGTGCTGGGTGTGCGCGGCCAGGTGAGCGATGAGCACCGGCGGGCTCGTCGCGGCCACCGAGGGCATGTTGTGGTGCTCGGCGACCCAGAGCCGGGTGTAGCCGAGGCGGTCGGCGGTCTGTGCGAGCTGCGTCGACGCGGCCACCGCGTCGGAGGTCGACTGGTCGGTGCGCACCGGCACGAGATCGAGGACTGAAAGGCGCATGGCAGGCACAACGCATTGAACCGCACGGACGTTCCCCGCACCGCGCCGACCAGCGACTTCACGCCCGTCAGTGCGACTATTCGACGGCCGCCAACTCCTTGGCCTTGCGGAAGACGTCGTCGAACATCTGCGGGGTCAGCTTTCCGGTGAACGTGTTCTGCTGGCTGGGGTGATAGCAGCCCACCAACGAGACGCCACCCAGCTCCGCGGTGGCGCCGTGGCCGAACTTCGGCGCGGGCACCGGCACCGACACCCCGCCCGTGCGCAGCATCTGCAGCGCCGCGCGCCACGCGAATCCGCCGAGCGCGACGACCACCCGCACGTGCGCCGCGGTCAGCCGCCATTCGGCGTCCAGCCACGGGGCGCACGTCGCCCGTTCGGCCGGTGTCGGCGCGTTGGCCGGCGGGGCGCAGCGCACAGCCGCGGCCACCCGGGTTGCGTTGAGCGCCAACCCGTCTGCGGCGTCCACGCACAGCGACTGGTTGGCCAGGCCCACCCGGTGCAGCGCCGCGAACAGGAAGTCACCGGAGCGGTCGCCGGTGAAGATCCTGCCGGTGCGGTTGGCGCCGTGGGCCGCGGGAGCGAGCCCGACGACGAACACCCGGGGCTCGGATGACCCCCATCCCGGTGCCGGACGGCCCCAGTACGGTTCGTCGGCGTACGACTTGCGTTTGACGACGGCCGCCTCCTCGCGCCACTGCACCAGTCGGGGGCAGGCCCGGCAGACCGACACCTCGGCGTCGAGCTCGTCGAGTGACAGAGCCGCCGCGGCCAGCGACGCGACCTGTGCGGCCGCCGCCGCGACGGCGGTCTTCGGTGTGGCGGGGTCACCCGGCCATCCCGAGCCGGGTGGAACCGGCGACGCGAACCGCGCACCGGTCCGCGGGTGGGGCAACAGCTGCACAGCACCACTGTGCACGGTGAGAAATTCCGGTGCCGAGCGGCCCCGTGCGCTGTTAGATTCTGCCGCGATAACCCATGACGAATAGCAGGCGCGGCCCCCTCTTATTGATTCTGTTCGCCGCGCTGACGGCCGGTGCCGGCAACGGCATATCGCTCGTCGCGTTTCCGTGGCTGGTGTTGCAGCGCAACGGTTCTGCACTGGACGCATCGATCGTGGCGATGGCGGGGTCGCTGCCCCTGCTGGTGGCGACGCTGATTGCGGGCGCCGCGGTGGATTATCTGGGGCGACGGCGGGTTTCGATGATTTCCGACGCGCTGTCCGCCCTGTCGGTGGCCGCCGTGCCCGTGCTGGCGCTGACACTCGGCGTCGAGGCGGTCAACGTCGCGGTGCTGGCCACGCTGGCCGCGCTGGGCGCCTTCTTCGATCCGGCGGGCATGACCGCCCGCGAGACGATGCTGCCCGAGGCGGCCAACCGCGCGGGATGGTCGCTCGATCGCGCCAACAGCGTCTTCGAGGCGGTCTTCAACCTCGCCTACATCGTCGGCCCCGGCATCGGCGGGGTGCTGATCGCGACGCTCGGCGGCATCAACACGATGTGGGTGACGGCGGCGGCGTTCGGCCTTTCGATCGTGGCGATCGCGGTGCTGCAACTGGAAGGAGCCGGCATTCCGGACCGCACTTCGCTACCCGAAGGGGTGTGGGACGGCGTCGTCGAAGGGTTGAAATTCGTCTGGCACAACAAGGTGCTGCGCACGTTGGCGTTCGTCGATCTGGTGGCAACCGGGCTCTACCTGCCCATGGAGTCGGTTCTGTTCCCCAAGTACTTCACCGACCGCGACGAACCCGCGCAACTCGGGTGGGTGCTGATGGCGTTGAGCATCGGCGGCCTGGTCGGTGCGCTCGGTTACGCGGTGTCGTCGCGGTACCTCAGCCGGCGGGCGACTATGTTGACCGCGGTGCTGACGCTCGGGCTCGCCATGACGGTGATCGCGTTCCTGCCGCCGCTGCCGCTGATCCTGGTGCTGTCCGCGATCGTCGGCCTCGTCTACGGGCCGATCGCGCCGATCTACAACTACGTCATGCAGACCCGGGCGCCGCAGCATCTGCGCGGGCGGGTGGTCGGCGTGATGGGATCGCTGGCGTACGCGGCCGGGCCGCTGGGTCTGATCGTGGCCGGTCCGCTGGCCGACTCGGCCGGTCTGCACGTGACGTTCCTGGCGCTCTCGCTGCCGATGCTGCTACTCGGAGTCATCGCGGTGTTCCTGCCTGCGCTACGCGAACTGGACCGTCCGCCAACGGTTTAGCGAGGGTGCGGCCGGCCAGCGAATCGTTCACGCAGCGCGGTCTTGAGCACCTTCCCCGACGCGTTGCGGGGCAACTCCGGTAGGTACTCCACCCGGGTGGGGCACTTGAAATGGGCCAGTCGCTCACGCGTGTAATCGATCAGCTCCGCCCCGTCGACTTGCACACCGTCCTCCAGGGCGACCACCGCGATTGGCGTTTCTCCCCATTTCTGGTCCGCGACTCCCACCACAGCGACCTCACGGACCGCCGGGTGACGACACAGCACCTGCTCGACCTCGACCGGGTAGACGTTCTCACCGCCGGTGATGATCATGTCGTTCTTGCGGTCGACGAGGGTGACGAAACCATCCGCATCCATGCGGCCCAGATCGCCGGTGTGAAACCACCCGCCGCGAACCGCCTCGGCGGTCGCCTCGGATTTCTGCCAGTAGCCCGCGAATACCGCCGGGCCACGGACGACGACTTCGCCCACCATGTCGGTCGCCACGTCGCGGTCCTGCTCATCGACTATCCGGGTCTGCACATGGAAGAGAGGCCGACCAACCGACCCCGATTTCTCCTTGACGTGCTCGGCGTCGAGAAGCGTGACACCGCCGGTCTCGGTCAGACCAAAGCTCTCCTGGAACGGCACACCGCGATCCTGAAAGTACTCGAGCACCGGCAGCGGACACGGTGCACCGGCGCTGACGGCCAATTCGAGCCCCGATAAGTCGTAGGACTCGAAACCCGGGACCGCCATCAGCGCCGCCCACATCGCCGGTACGAGGAACTGGACAGTGACGCGCTCTCGCGCCATCGCTGCGAGAGTCTCCTCCGGACGGAAGCCGGGCAGCAATACGTTTGTGCCACCGACGTATATCAGGGGCAGCGTGTGCACGCTCAGCCCACCGATGTGGAACAACGGCGCCGCGGTGACGGTCCGGTCCCCTTCGCGTAGCCCACGCCCGGCGGTCACACCGTTGAGTGTGTTCCAGAACAGATTGTCGTGGGTCAGCATCGCGCCTTTCGGGCGTCCCGTCGTTCCCGACGTGTAAGGAAGGCAACACAAGTCGCTGCCGAGTATGTCGACCTCCACGGGGCGATCCTCGCCATCGGCGACAAACCGCTCGAAATCCGTTTCCTCGCAATCGGCTTTACCGCCGACCACCACTCGAGTCTTTACCTTTACCTTCTCGCCGGCACACGCCGCGCGCGCGACCGCCGAAAACTGTTCCGACCACACCAAGACGGTCGCACCGGAATCACCCAGCAGGTAAGCGACCTCGGGCGCCGCAAGCCGGAAACTGATCGGCACGAACACCGCCCCGAGCTTCCCGGCGGCGAAGAGCGTCTCCAGGAAGGCGGCGCTGTTGATCATGAGTCCGGCCACGCGGTCACCTTTCCGCACGCCCGACGCCCGCAACGCCTGGGCCAGCCGATCGGTCCGGCGGTCGAACTCGGCGTAAGTGATCCGCCGGTCTCCGTCGATCAGGGCCACCCGATCGCCACACAGAGACGCGCGGCGAGTCACCCAGGAGCCGAATCCGGCCTCGCGGTGGTGGATCCCGTCCATGAGCGGACCTTCCCCCAACGCGCCTTCCATCGGCGGGCGCTCGCCGTCTTCAGTCACCGGGGGCCGGGTCCTTGCCTCGCGATCGTGGCGAGTTCCTCACGCGAGTTCGCGCCCACCCGTTGGCAGGCGCGATAGATGTGGCCTTCGACGCTGCGCACCGACATGACCAGCCGGTCGGCGATCTCGCGGTTGGACAGCCCGGCCACCACGAACTCGACGATCTCGCGCTGACGACCGGTCAGCGGTTGGCTGGCGGGCACTCGCAGCGCCGGTGTGCACAGTCCGCCGCAGGCTTCGCTGAGTTCCTTGGCGACCGCGGCCGCGTACAGGCCGCGCTTGCGGTGCTCGGCGCGGGTGAACGCGACGGCCGCCTGCGCGGCGGCATCGGCTGCGGCGGCCCGGTCGCCGATTGCGCGGTAGGCGTCAGCGGCGGCGAGCAGTCCCTCCCCATCGTCGTTGGCCAACGCTTCCGCATGCCGCGCAACGGCATCGGCCAACGGCAGCGCGAGTTCGTCGGCGAGTCGACGCGCAGATGGGGCACACGAGGTGTCGCCCCACTGCGCCGCCGCCTGGTAGCAGGCCAGCTCATGCGTGGGCTGACGGCGCGCGCGGGCCTCCGACGCCGCCGACTGCACGGCCGCGATGGCGTCCGCGACGCACCCGTTGGCGACCAACGACCATCCGGCGCCCACGCTGAGGGTGGTCTGCATGAACGCGAAGTCGGGCGGCACGCTCTCGCGTGCCTCGGCGACCGCTTCGGCGGCCGCCGGGCCCTCACCGAGTTTCGCGTGCGCCTCCGCCAGGCCGAAACAGGTCGACGGACGTAAACCGCTTGTCACACCGTGCCTTTGAACACCGGCCAGGGCTTCGTGCAGAAGCCTGACCGCGTCGCGGACATTGCCACGCATGAGTTCGGCGTGCCCCAGCAGCGACGCTAGATTGGCGTAGGCCAGGCTCGGCACCTCGTTCGCCGAATCGGCCACTCGCCGCACCATCGCCGAGCACTCGTCGATGCGTCCGGTCAACCGGCAGGCGCGAAGATAGACGCTCGCGAACCAGAACCGCATGTGTGACGCCTGGAACGACGTCATCGCCCGGTTCAGCGCCGACTCCGCGACCGCGGTCAGTTCTTCGGTTCGGCCGAGTGCCCCCAGTGCCATCGTCAACGCCACCGACGCCATCATCGCGTCGAAGTCCGTCAGCGAGCCCGATTCCAGTGCCGCCGTGGCCTTTTCCAGCGCCGCCTCACAACGTGCCGACGCGGCGTCGACGCACGCTTCGGCGGCCGTGCGTGCGAACCGCTCGGCTCTCGACTCCGGTCCCCCGGCCAGCCGGGCCAACACCTCGGTGGCGTCGTTGATGCGGCCCAGCATCCAGATCAGGTTGGCTGCTCGTAGCAGAGACCACTGGTGGACGCTCGTCGCGCCGTCGACCGCCATCCGGCTCAGGACATCCTCGGCCTCCGCGCCGCGGCCGAGCAGAAACAGGTTCAGCGCGCGAACCCCTGCGGCCTCGGCGCACCCGGCGTCCGCGGCGGCCGACGCGAACCGGTCGGCGAGTTCGAGGTCGAGCAGCGTCATCGCACAGCGCGCCGCCTTCAGGTAGGCGTCGGGATCCGGCGGCAGGTCCGACTCGAGCGCCAGCAGCGCCCGGCGCACCGTGGCCTGAACGTCGCACTCTCCATCTTCGGTCAAACGACTGGCCAGTCTGCCGCGGATTCTCGACAGGTACATCTCTCCGGCGGAGGCGCGGCGCAGTTCGCCGTACAGCGGGTGGGCCAGGCGGGCGAGCAGGTCTGCCCCGCTTCGCTCGACGGTCACCAACCGCATCCGTTCGGCGACCTCGAGCGCCTCCCGGTCCACGACGTCACACAGTGCGTCGACCGTCAGCGGTTCGCACTGCGACAAGGTGTCGACGACGAGCGCCACCTCCGGGGTCAGCTCACGCAGCTGGCGGCCGACCATATCGCTGATGCTCTGCGAGACCGCGACGCCGCCGTCCCACATCCACACCCCCGCCGTCTGCCGCATCCGGCCGGCGTCGACCTGGTCTTTGACCAACTGGCGCAAGAACAGCGCATTGCCGCCCGTCAGCTTCCAGAACCGCTGAGCGCTACGGGCATCCACCACGCCGCCAAGGCCTTCCTCGATGAGGGTGCGCGTCGCATCGACCGACAGCGGTGCGAGGTCGAGGCGGACGAGCAGGCCGTCCTTCCACAGCGCGGTGATCGCGTCGGGTTCCTCGGCTCCCGAGCGCAGGGTGACCACCAGTCGGGCCGCCCGGCTCTGCGCGACCTGGTGCACCACGTGCGCCGACAGACCGTCGAGCAGATGCGCATCGTCGACACCGATCAGGGTCCGACCGTGACGCTGTTGCGCGACAAGGGAATTGATCAGCTGACGGACGTTCGGCATCGGGTCGGTGATGGCGTCGTTGATCACCGCGGTGAACGCGCCGAGCGGCAGCGCCCGCGCGGAGTCGGTGCCGACGACCCAATTCGTACGCTCGCCCGCGCGTTCGGCGAGCCGCAGCACCTCGCGCGCAAGCCGGGTCTTGCCCACCCCTGCCGCGCCGACGATCACGACGCCTGCTTTGTCACTGCCCCCGCTGAGTGCGCGGCGAATGGTTGCCAGTTCGCCGTCACGTCCCGCCAGCGGATCCCCGCTGATCACGGCGGAACTATATCCCGCCGTTTTCGCACCTGGGCGCGTTTTCACGCCGCCCGCAACTCGACGGCGAACGCGCGACCCACACCGACTCGTACCATTGCGTCGTGGACTCACCCCTCGCCGATCTGGTCGACGCGCTGCCCGAGGGCGCCGTCGTCACCGATCCGGACATCCTGGGGTCATACCGCCAAGACCGGGCCTTCGACCCCAACGCGGGCACACCGCTGGCGGTGGTCCGACCGCGCACCACCGAGGATGTGCAAGCCGTCCTGCGCTGGGCCACCGCCAACCAGACCGCGGTGGTGCCGCGCGGTATGGGTACCGGCCTGTCCGGTGGCGCCTCGGCCCTCGACGGCGCGATCGTGCTGACGACCGAGAAGATGCGTGACATCACTGTCGACCCGGTGACCCGCACCGCCGTCGTCCAGCCCGGTCTGCTCAACGCCGAGGTCAAGAAGGCGGTCGCGGAGTACGGGCTGTGGTACCCGCCGGACCCGTCGTCGTTCGAGATCTGCAGCATCGGCGGCAACGTCGCCACCAACGCGGGTGGCCTCTGCTGCGTGAAGTACGGCGTCACAACGGATTACGTGCTCGGCCTGCAGGTGGTGCTCGCGGATGGCACGGCGGTGCGCCTCGGCGGTCCGCGGCTCAAAGACGTTGCCGGACTTCCGTTGACCAAGTTGTTCGTCGGCAGCGAGGGCACGCTCGGCGTGGTCACCGAGGTGACGCTGAAGCTGCTGCCCGCGCAGTCGGCGGCGTGCACGGTGGTGGCGAGCTTCGACTCGGTGGAAGCGGCCGCGACGGCCGTCGTCGCGATCACGGGGAAGATCCGGCCCTCGATGCTGGAGTTCATGGACGCCACCTCCATCAACGCCGTCGAGGACAAGCTGAAGATGGGCCTCGATCGCAGCGCCGCCGCGATGCTGGTGGCCGCCTCCGATGACCGTGGACCGTCCGGCGCCGAGGACGCGCGGTTCATGGCCGACGTCTTCACCGAACACGGTGCCAAAGAAGTGTTCTCGACGTCCGACCCCGAGGAGGGCGAGGCGTTCGTCGCCGCTCGGCGGTTCTGCATTCCGGCAGTCGAACTCAAGGGATCGCTACTGCTCGAGGACGTCGGAGTTCCGTTGCCCGCGTTGGCCGATCTGGTCAGCGGCGTGGAGAAGATCGCCGCCAACCACGAGCTGATGATCTCGGTGATCGCGCATGCCGGCGACGGCAACACGCACCCGCTCATCGTCTACGACCCCGCCGATCCCGCGATGACCGAACGCGCCCACCACGCGTTCGGCGAGATCATGGATCTGGCCGTCAGCCTGGGTGGCACGATCACCGGCGAGCACGGCGTGGGCAGGCTCAAGCGTCCGTGGCTGGCGGGTCAAATCGGTCCCGAAGCGATGGAACTCAACCGGCGGATCAAGCAGGCGCTCGATCCGGACAACATCCTCAACCCCGGCGCCGCGATCTGACGCCCGGCGCCGATTTCTGCGGCAGGATCGCGATCGCGCGAAAACCACGACCGTACTGCAGAAATGGTGAGCCGAGGCCAAGTCCACTTCGTCCGGTCCGGAATACCTATTGACAGCCCCCGGGGTTCTGTCGTACGAATGAGACGTGACGGCTACTCTGTCTCATGACACGCCGGTTCGATTCCAGCTCGCCGACGCCGACACGTGGGCCGATCCGTGGCCGATGTACCGCGCGCTGCGCGACCACGACCCCGTGCATCATGTGGTGCCGCGCGACCGGCCCGATCACGACTACTTCGTCATGTCGCGGCACGCCGACATCTGGGCGGCCGCACGTGACCACGAGACGTTCTCCTCGGCGCAGGGGCTGACGGTCAACTACGGCGAGCTCGAGTTGATCGGGCTGGCCGACAATCCGCCGATGGTCATGCAGGACCCGCCGGTGCACACCGAGTTCCGCAAGCTGGTGTCGCGGGGCTTCACGCCTCGGCAGGTCGAGGCGGTCGAACCGAAGGTGCGCGAGTTCGTCGTCGAACGGATCGAGCGCATCAAAAGCAACGGCGGCGGCGACATCGTGGCCGAACTGTTCAAGCCGCTGCCGTCCATGGTGGTCGCGCACTACCTCGGTGTGCCGGAGGCTGACCGCGACAAGTTCGACGGCTGGACCGAGGCCATCGTCGCCGCCAACACCACCGAGGGCGGAATCGGCGGTGCGCTGGAGACGCTCGGCGACAACCTGGGCGAGATGATGGCCTATTTCACCGATCTGATCGAACGACGCCGGGTGCAACCGGAGGACGACACCGTCTCGCATCTGGTGGCCGCGGGCGTCGGCGCCGACGGCGACATCGCCGGCGTGCTGTCGATCCTCGCGTTCACCTTCACCATGGTCACCGGCGGCAACGACACGACCACCGGCATGCTCGGCGGCTCGGTCCAGTTGCTTCACCAGAGACCGGATCAGCGCCGCCTGCTCACCGAAAATCCCGGTCTGATACCGGATTCCGTCGACGAATTCCTGCGCATGACCTCCCCCGTGCAGGGACTCGCCCGCACCGTCACCCGTGATGTGGCGGTCGCCGACACCACGATCCCGGAGGGCAGGCGCGTGCTGCTCCTCTACGCGTCGGGCAACCGCGACGAGCGCCAGTTCGGCGACAACGCATCCGAACTCGACGTGACCCGGAAGCCGCGCAACATCCTGACCTTCAGCCACGGCGCCCACCACTGCCTCGGCGCGGCCGCGGCGCGGATGCAGTCCCGCGTCGCCCTGACCGAACTGCTCACGCGTATCCCCGAATTTGAGGTGGACGAAGGCGGGATCGTCTGGGCCGGTGGCAGTTACGTGCGTCGACCGCTGTCCGTGCCGTTCAAGGTGAGCGCCTGATGGCCGGCGACTGGCTGGCGGCGCGGCGCACCGAGGTGGCCGCCGACCGCATTCTCGACGCGGCGGGCGAACTGTTCGCCCAGAAAGAGGCCGCCACCGTCGGGATGAACGAGATCGCCTCGGCGGCAGGGTGTTCTCGTGCCACGCTGTACCGCTACTTCGAGAACCGCGAAGCGCTCTACACCGCATATGTGCACCGGGAGAGCTACCGGCTGTACCGCGAGATGACCGAGCAGATCAACGCGCTGACCGATCCGCGCGAACGCCTGATCGAGGGCATGCTCGCCTCGTTGCGCAACGTCCGCGAAAGCCCGGCGCTGGCTTCGTGGTTCGCCACCACCCAGCGACCGATCGGCGCGGAGATGGCCGAGGAGTCCGAGGTGATCAAGGCGCTGACCGAGGCGTTCGTCATCTCGCTGGGCCCCGACGACCCGGAGTTGGTCGCGCACCGCGCGCGGTGGCTGGTGCGGGTGATGACCTCGCTGATGCTGTTCCCCGGTCACGACGAGGCCGACGAGCGGTCGATGCTCGAGGAGTTCGTCGTACCGATCGTCCTGCCGAGCCGTCAGGCCACCCAATAGCGCCGGGAGCCGTCACGCGACCCAATACGCCTGGGCCTTGATCGACTTCTTCGAGATCTTGTACTCGTCGCGGAAGACCTTGACCACCGCGCGGGTGGTGCGGTTGTCGCATGCCACCCACCCGAAGTGGTCGGGCGCGTCGAACGCCGCCGCGGCGACGGCCTCGACGAGCGCCTCGCCGGCGTTCTTGCGGTCCACCCACATGACGTCCTTGCTGCGGGCGACCGGCAGCTGCCGGTCGTCGTCGTGCGCCGCCTCGAGGAACACCTGCGCGGGGGTGTCGCCGATCGCGGTCAGAAGCGAGTTGATCGCGGGCAGCGATGCGGTGTCGCCGACGATCACGTATCCGGCCGGCGGGGGTTCGGGCAGCGTGAAGTTGCTGCCGAGCACCGTCACCTCGATCGTGTCGCCCGGTTGCGCGTTCTCCGCCCAGTGCGAGGCGACGCCGTCGTGCAACGCGAACTCGATGTCGACGGTGTCGGCCGCCGGGTTCGGGTCGACCAATGTGTAGCCGCGCTGATGCAGCTTGTCGCCGTCGGCGAACCACATCCGGATCCACATCGTCGGGTGCAGCGGCCGGTCGGCGAGCATGCCGCCCGCATCGAAGCTCAGGCGTACGTAATGCGGGCTGACCTCGCGTCTTCCCGTGACGGTCAGCCGATAGTCGCCCGCCCGCAGGAGCTTGAGCACCGCGCCCTGGAAACCGCGCGTTGGCTTCTTTTCCGACATGACCAGCCCTCCGTATCGCCGTTCTGGTTAGGCTACCCTAACGATCGGCGGGAGGGTGCGCCCGTTATCAGGGGGACCGCACCCGGGTGAACCGGTGCAGCAACCACGCCAGCGGCACGGTCATCACGAAGGTGACGAGGAAGAGCATCACGATCGACCCGGTGTAGATCGGATAGTGCAGGATCTCCACCATCGCGACCTCCATCGTGATCAGGTGGATCAGGAAGATCTCGTACGAGATCTCGCCGAGAAACACCATCGGTCGACTCGACAACAGCCGTGCGTAAATGCCCCGGTCACCCAGTGCCAGCGGCGCGACCGCCAGCGTGGCGATCACCGCGTAGAAGAACGCCTTCACCACGGCTTCGCGCAACTCGTTCGGTGAGGTGGTCGGCTCGCCTGCGATGGGGGTGGACGCAATGAAATAGCAGGCCACCGCGACCGGAATGCATGCCAGGCCGTAGGCCCGCACACCCAGGGGTTGCAGCGCGGCCAGCAGCATCCCGCCGATGAACCATGCGAGGTACGACGGCAGCCACAGCCGGGCGCCGTCGGGCAGAAAGTCGGTGGTGTGCACCAGGATCAGCCACGCCGGGGTGACGAGGGCGAGTGCGACCAGTCCGCCGATCAGCAGGCCCGGCCGCCACCGTCGTCGGCAGAGAACCACCAGCAGCAACCACGCGAGCAGCGGAAGCGATACGTAGAACGCCACCTCGACCGCGAGGCTCCACATCTGGGTAAGCCCTTGGTGCAGAAACGAATACAGGTAGTGGTCGGTGTAGATCTGCGTCAGGGTGAGGTTGCGGAACAACCCCTCCCAGGTGTGCCCGGGGTTCGGGCCCGCGGTCCGGAAGTGGTAAACGAGATAGGCCACCAGCACGGTGACCACGTAGGCGGGCATGATCCGGCGGACACGGTGCCAGGCGTACCGGCGCACCGACGGTGCGGGCCGTCCATGCGCTGAATCCGATTCGCGGCTCGCCGCGGAATCCGATTCGCGGCTCGCCGCGGACGCCTTCACCCACGGCGCGAACAACAGAAACCCACTGAGTACGAAGAAGATCGGCACCCCGATCTCGGCCCGGGAGTACACCAGACCGACGTAGCCCTGCGGGTACTTGCCCGTCGTGTACGCGGCGTGGGTCAGCATCACCAACAACGCCGCAACCGCGCGGATACCGGTGAGCGAGGCGACACGCTCGGCCCTGCTGACGGATTCCAGACCGCCCTGCGCGTCCAGCCCCCGCGACAGCGTCATCTCTGCTTGTGCCGGCCCTTGTCCGGCCGTCGGTCGGGCTGCAGGTTGATCTTCACCCCCGAGATACGGGTGTTCTCGAGCGCTTTGAGCGTCTTCTTGGGCAGATCGGCGGGCAGCTCCACCAACGAGAAATCCGGACGGATGGTGATGTGGCCGAAGTCGCTGCGGTGCAGCCCGCCCTCGTTGGCGATGGCGCCGACGATGTGGCCGGGTCCGACCTTGTGCCGCTTGCCCACCGAGATGCGGTAGGTGACCAGGCCTTCGCGCGGTTTGCGGTCGGGTTTGTCGCGGTGGGGCCGCTCCTCGCGCTCACGGCGCTTCTCCGGCGGCGGCTCGACCATGAAGAACTCGTTACCGCCCTGCGCCTGCGCGGCCAACGCCGCCGCGATGTCGGCGATCGGCACGTCGTGCTCGCGCTCGTAGTCCTCGATGATGTTGCGGAAGACGTCGACGCCGGGGGCGTTCAGCGCTTCGGTGATCGAGTCGCGGAACTTGGCCACCCGCTGGGCGTTGACGTCCTCGACGGTGGGCAGTTCGGATTCGACGAGCTTGGAGCGGGTGGCCTTTTCGATGGCCTTGAGCAGATGCCGCTCGCGTGGGGTGACGAACAGCAGCGCCGATCCCGACCGGCCGGCGCGCCCCGTGCGCCCGATGCGGTGCACGTAGGACTCGGTGTCGTGCGGGATGTCGTAGTTGAGGACGTGGGAGATGCGTTCGACGTCGAGCCCGCGCGCAGCGACGTCCGTCGCGATCAGGACGTCGATCCTGCCGTCCTTCAATGCGGCGATGGTGCGCTCGCGCTGGGCCTGCGGGATGTCGCCGTTGATCGCCGCCGCGGCGAAGCCTCTGGCCTTGAGCCGTTCGGCGACCTCTTCGGTGGCCTGCTTGGTGCGGACGAACACGATCATCGCGTCGCCCTCTTCCACCTCGAGCACCCGCGTCAGCGCGTCCATCTTGCGGTGGCCCGAGACCTGGATGTAGCGCTGCGAGATGTTCTCGGCGGTCGCGGTTTTGGCCTTGACCGTGACCTCGACCGGGTCGTGCAGGTATTTCTTGGTGATCTTGCGGATCGCCGGCGGCATGGTCGCCGAGAACAGCGCGACCTGTTTGAACTCGGGGGTATCGGCCAGGATGCGCTCGACGTCCTCGGCGAAGCCCATCTGCAGCATCTCGTCGGCCTCGTCGAGCACCAGGTAGTCGAGCCGCGACAGGTCCAGGCGGCCCTTCTCGAGGTGGTCGATCACCCGGCCCGGTGTGCCCACGACCACCTGGGCGCCGCGCTTGAGCCCCGCCAGCTGCGGGCCGTAGGACGATCCGCCGTAGATGGGCAGCACGTTGACGTCGGGCAGGTGTGCGCCGTAGCGGCCGAACGCCTCGGCCACCTGCAGCGCCAGCTCCCGCGTCGGCGCCAGGACGAGCGCCTGGGTCGCACGGCTGCCGGTGTCGATCTTCGACAGGATCGGAATCGCGAACGCGGCGGTCTTACCGGTGCCGGTCTGGGCCAGACCCACCACATCGGAGCCCGCCATCATCGCCGGAATCGTGGCCGCTTGGATCGCGGACGGGGTTTCGTAGCCGACGTCGGAGACGGCCCGCAGCACCGAGGGGTGAATCTGCAGGTCGTCGAAGGTCAGGTCGCCGGTCGAGCCGTCCTGGCTCGCATCCGGATCGGCGGAGGTCATCGGGACCGAGTCTAGTGCCAGCAACCACCCGATTTCGCCACGCGGTGTGTCGGCGCGACCAGGTCGGCGCGATTTGCAAGGGTGGCTCAGGTGATGTGCACGGTTCGGATCAACGGCTTCATCGCATCGGTGGCGGCGTTCACGGCGTCGGTGGCGGTCCTCGCCGGATGCGGGGCGAGCGACTCCACCGTCTCCAAGACGCCCGACGCCCTGCCTTCCGCCCCGCCTCCCCCGGCCGCCGCGCCGCCGTCTCCCGGTCCCGCGGCGGCGCCCGGCGCCCCAGCGGCCGCCGACCCGTGCGCGGTCAACCTCGCGGCGTCAGAGATCACCCGCGCGGTTGCCGAGCTGCCGCACGATCCGCGCAGCAACCAGGGCTGGAACCCGGAGCCGATCGCGGGCAATTACAACGAGTGCGCGCAGCTGTCGGTCGTCATCGTCAAGGCCAACACCAACGCCACCAACCCCAACACCCGGGCGGTGATGTTCCACCTCGGCAAGTTCATCCCGACCGGGGCGCCCGACACCTACGGCTTCAACGGTGTGGACACCCTTCAGAGCACCGGCGACACCGTCGCGCTGCGTTACTCGAACGGCATGCCCGGTCTCGACAGCGTGGTCAGATTCCGCTGGAACGGAAACGGCGTCGAACTGATCGGCAACACCGGCTGACTTGGTTCCCGCTTAGAATCCGCCGAACGTGGGTTACCCGCACGCCTTCGCGGGCTCGGGCGTGTATTGAGCC
This sequence comes from Mycolicibacterium komanii, assembly GCF_001050035.1. The sequence goes on along the minus strand of NZ_CVTA01000010.1, from coordinate 95,185 downwards.
CACGCTCGGCGGCCTAGAGCCACGAGGTTCGGGCGGCCAGCCGTACGCGATCGCCGTGCGGCCAACCCCTTGCCTGCATCGCGTCCCGTACGCGTGCGAGAAAGACATGCGGGCGATAGCGCATGAGATCGCGACTCACGCGGATGATCAGCCAGCCTTGACTCCCCAGCTCGGCCAGCCGGTCGATGTCGCGTGCGTACTGGTCGGGATCCTCCCAGTGTTGCGGACCGTCGTACTCGATGCCGACCTTAAATTCCTCCCAGCCCATGTCGACGCGGCCGACGAAGGAGCCGTACTCGTCGACGACGAGTATCTGCGTCTGCGGCCTCGGAAATCCGGCCGCGATCAGCAGTAGGCGTGTCCTGGTTTCCTGCGGAGACTCGGCGCCGCCGTCCATCAGCTCCACAACCCGCCGTAACTGCACCACACCGCGTGCGCCGCGGCGGGTTTGGGCGATCTGCGCGACGTCGACCGGTTTGAGACCGGTGGCGTTCGCCAGCGCATCGACTCCGATGATCGCCCTCTCGAGACCGTTTCTCCGTCCGAGGTCGAATGCCGTCCGCGCCGGAGTGGTCACCGGCATACCGCACACGATGCCGACTTCGTCGTCGCGCAGTTTCGCCCGGTGGATCATGATCCCGTCGACGTCACATGCCTCGGCGCGAATCAGTTCGGCGGGCACGTCCTCGTTGATCCATCGAGACCCGTGTAAGGCCGCAGCGGATGATCCGGCGAGGGTGGCGTTTCGCCCGGACCACAACCACGCCGCCGCCGCTCGTCTCCGCGGCGTCAACGCCACTCCCTTCGGCAGGTACACGTTGCGATAGATCATGCGGTGGCGGCTGACCAATGTTCGTCTGGTCACGACGCCGGCCGCCAACGCTTCAGTGCCGATGAACGGCGATGAATTCGTCTCCATGCGGTCACTGTCAGCGCTCGTTCTCTCGCGAACGGCCGATGCGGGCCGGTGAACGACGGTCCTGTGGATACGCGTGCCGTTGGGGACGGACCGTCGGTTAGGGGGACGGACCGCGCCGTCCGTGCCGTTGGGGACCCGACGAGTGTGGGCTCGTAACACGCTCGGCCCGCGTTCGGCGTGCGGGTAACCCACGTTCGGCGGGGAGGTGAGGTGTCGCCCGGGTCACATACAGTGGCAGCGTGTTCGTGGCCTCCGAGGGCGCCGAAACCCGCGTCATATACAGCGCATCCGATCTCGCAGCGGCGGCCCGCTGCGAGTACGCGCTGCTGCGCGCCTTCGACGCCAAACTCGGTCGGGGGCCGGCGGTCGCGGTCGAAGACGAGCTGCTGGCCCGCACGGCCCAACTCGGCGACGACCACGAACAGCGGCATCTCGAGCTGCTGCGCGACGGTGCCGACGTCGCGATCATCGGCAGGCCTCCGTACACGGTCGAAGGGCTGACCGCCGCCGCCGACCAGACGCGACGCGCCGTCGACCGCCGCGCCGAGGTGATCTATCAGGCCGCGATGTTCGACGGCCGATTCGTCGGTTTCGCCGACTTCCTGATGCTGGAGCAGGGCCCGGATGGCGAGCGGTATCGGTTGCGCGACACCAAGCTCGCGCGCTCGGTGAAGGTGGAGGCGCTGCTGCAGTTAGCGGCCTACGCCGAAGTGCTCACCGCCGCGGGTGTGCCGGTCGCCGACGAGGTCGAACTCGTTCTCGGCGACGGCGCCACCGCGACATACCGCATCGACGAACTGCTTCCGGTCTATCGCCCGCGCCGCGAGGCCCTGCAGCGCCTGCTCGACGACCACTACGCGTCCGGGGCTCCGGTCGACTGGGCCGACGACACTGTGCGCGCGTGCTTCCGCTGCCCTGAATGCGCCGCCCAGGTGAAGGCCAACGACGATCTGCTGCTCGTGGCGAACATGCGGGTGAGCCAGCGTGCCCGCCTGCTCGACGCGGGCATCACCACGGTCGCCGAACTCGCGAGCCACGAGGGTCCGGTGGCCGAGCTTTCGACCCGGACGTTCACCGCGCTGCGCGACCAGGCCCGCCTGCAGCTGGCCCCGCGGGTCGACGGAAAGCCGCCGTATCAGGTCGTCGACGCCCAGCCGTTGACGCTGCTGCCCGATCCCGACAAGGGCGATCTGTTCTTCGACTTCGAGGGCGATCCGCTGTGGACGGCCGACGGCCACGAGTGGGGTCTGGAGTACATGTGGGGCGTGCTGGAGGTGGGCGGCGGGTTCCGGCCGCTGTGGGCGCACGACCGCGCGAGCGAGCGCAAGGCCCTCGTCGACTTCCTCAAGCTGGTGCGCCAGCGCCGCAAGAAGTATCCGAAAATGCACATCTACCACTACGCGGCGTACGAGAAGAGCGCGCTGCTGCGGTTGGCCGGACGCTACGGGGTCGGCGAGGACGAGGTCGACGATCTGCTGCGCAGTGGCGTCCTGGTCGACCTGTATCCGTTGGTGCGCAAGAGCATCCGCGTGGGCACGGAGAACTACAGCCTGAAGTCGTTGGAGCCGCTGTACATGGGCTCGGAGTTGCGCGACGGTGACGTCACCACCGCGACGGAGTCGATCACGATGTATGCGCGGTTCTGCGAGATGCAGACCGCGGGCCGCAAAGACGAAGCCGCGAACATGCTCAAGAAGATCGAGGACTACAACCGCTACGACTGCCGCTCGACACACCGCCTGCGCGACTGGCTGATCAAGATCGCCATCGAGTCGAGCGTCCCGCCGCTGGGCCCGCAGCCCGTCAAGCAGGGTGTCGCCGTCGAGGACACCGACGAACTCGCCCACACGTTGATGGAGTTCGCCGGAGACGGTGTGGCCGAACGGACTCCGGAGCAGACGGCCGTGGCGTTGGTGGCTGCCGCCCGCGGGTATCACCGCCGCGAGGACAAGCCGTTCTGGTGGGCGCATTTCGACCGGTTGAACAACCCGGTCGACGAGTGGGGCGACACCAGCGACGTGTTCCTGGTCGAGACCGACCGAACGACCGTCGTCAAGGACTGGCATCTGCCGTCGACGCGCGCCCGCAAGAAGCAGCGGTGGCTGGAGCTGACCGGGACGCTGGAGGGCGGGAGCCTCAACGGAGAGGTGTTCGCGCTGTACGAACCGCCGTCGCCTGCGGGCATGTCGGACAACGCGGACCGGCGCGCCGCAGGCAACGCCGACGTCATCGAGCTCGACGATCCGACCGTACCCACCCGGGTGCTGATCTGCGAACGCGAAACCCCCGCCGGGACGTTCACCCAGACGCCGTTCGCGTTGACGCCACGAAACATCGTGGGCACGAAGAAATTACGCGAGTCGATCGACACCGCGGCCGCCGAGATCGCCGCGACGCTGCCGGATCTGCCGGCGACCGCCGTCGTCGACGTCTTGTTGCGCCGACCCCCTCGCACGCGCAGCGGGGCACCGCTGCCCCACACCGGCGACGTCACCGCCGACATCACCGCCGCGGTGCTCGACCTGGACTCGTCGTATCTCGCGGTGCACGGCCCACCGGGAACCGGCAAGACGTACACCGCGGCGCGGATCATCGCCCGCCTGGTCAACGATCACCAGTGGCGTGTCGGAGTCGTCGCGCAGTCGCATGCGGTGGTGGAGAACCTCTTTCGCGACCTGATCAAGGCCGGGGTGGATCCCGCGCGCATCGCCAAGAAGGACTGCCCCGACGACGTCGGGTGTCAGGCGATCGACAAGGACGAGTACGCGGCATTCATCGCCGATCACGCCGGGTGCGTCATCGGCGGCACCGCATGGGATTTCGCCAACGACGCCCGCGTGGAGGCCCGCAGCCTCGACCTCCTGGTGATCGAGGAGGCGGGGCAGTTCTGCCTGGCCAACACGATCGCCGTGGCCAAGGCCGCCGACAACCTGATGCTGCTCGGCGATCCACAGCAGCTGCCGCAGGTCAGCCAGGGCCACCACCCCGAGCCGGTGGACGCATCGGCGCTGGGCTGGCTGGTGCGGGAAAACCGCACGCTGCCAGCGGAACTCGGCTACTTCCTCGACCGGTCCTACCGGATGCACCCCGCCGTGTGCGCCCCGGTCTCCCGCCTGGCATACGAGGGCAAGCTGGGTCCGGCGAAGGATGGCCCCGCCGCGCGACGCCTCGAGGGTCAAGATCCTGGTGTTCGTATGGTGCCCATCCACCACGACGGCAACTCCACGAGCAGCCCCGAGGAGGCCGAGGCGATCGTCGCGGCGACGCGGATGCTGTTCGGCAGCGCCTGGACCGACGAGGACGGCACCCGCCCGCTGGCGCAGCGCGACGTGCTCGTCGTCGCGCCCTACAACGCTCAGGTACTGCTGCTGCGCGAGTATTTCGAGGCGGCCGGACTGCCCGACGTCGCGGTCGGCACCGTGGACAAATTCCAGGGCAGGCAGGCGCCCGTGGTGTTCGTGTCGATGACGGCGTCATCCATCGACGATGTGCCGCGCGGAATATCATTCCTGCTCAACAGGAACCGGCTCAACGTCGCGGTCAGCCGCGCCAAGTATCTCAGCGTGATCGTGCGCTCGGAGTCGCTCACCGAATATCTGCCCGGCACACCGGACCGCTTGATCGAGTTGGGCGCGTTCTTGTCGTTGGGCGCGGGTAACGCATGAGCTTGACCGACCGGCTGGGCGAGATCGTCGGAACCGCTTACGTCAGCACCGATCCCGACGTGCTGGCGGCGCGCGTCGTCGACCACACCGGGCGCTACCGCGGCCGGGCCAGCACCCTGGTGCGGCCAGGCTCGGCCGACGAGGTCGGCGCGGTGTTGCGGGCCTGCCGCGACGCCGGCGCCTTCGTCACCGTGCAGGGCGGAAGGACATCGCTGGTGGCCGGCACGGTTCCCGAGCACGACGACGTGCTGCTGTCCACCGAGCGGTTACGGGACATCGGCGACGTCGACGTCGCCGAACGCCGAATCTCGGTGGGCGCGGGCGTGACTCTGGCCGAGGTGCAACGGGCGGCCGACGCGGCGGGCCTCGTGTTCGGCGTCGACCTGGCCGCGCGCGACACCGCGACCGTCGGCGGAATGGCCTCCACGAACGCCGGCGGCCTGCGCACCGTGCGCTACGGCAACATGGGCGAGCAGGTGGTCGGGTTGGACGTCGCGCTGCCCGACGGTTCGGTGGTGCACCGGCACAGCCGCGTGCGGATGGACAACACCGGTTACGACCTGGCGTCGCTGTTCGTCGGTGCGGAAGGCACTTTGGGCGTCATCACTGCGCTCGATCTGAGGCTGCATCCCACGCCCGCACACCGTGTGACCGCGATCTGCGGGTTCACCGACCTCGACGCGCTCGTGGCGGCCGGTCGCCTCTTCCGCGACCTGGACGGCATCGCCGCGCTGGAGTTGATCGACGCGCGCGCCAGCGCGTTGACCGCCGAGCACGCCGGCGTGCCCGCGCCGGTCGACGGTGCGTGGCAGCTGCTCATCGAGCTGGCGGGCGACACCGACCAGACCGAGCGGCTGGCCGATGCGATCGAGGGAGCGGATCTGGCGGGCGAGCCCGCCGTCGGAGTCGACACCGCCGCACAGCAGCGGCTCTGGCAGGTGCGCGAGGCCGTCGCCGAGGTGCTCGGCGTGTACGGTCCGCCACTGAAATTCGATGTCTCGCTTCCGCTTTCGGTCATCGCACCGTTCGCCTCCGAAGCCGTCTCCGTCGTCTCCGCCCACGCGTCCGAGGCGATCCCCGTGCTGTTCGGACACGTCGGCGAGGGCAACCTGCACCTGAACCTCGTGCGCTGCACCCTCGAGAACGAGGCGGAACGCGCGCTGTACGAGTCGATGATGGACCTCATCGCGCGCATGGGCGGCAACGTCAGCTCCGAGCACGGCGTCGGCACCCGCAAGCGGGCCTACCTCCCGATGTCGCGCACCGACGCCGACATCGCGGCGATGCGGACCGTCAAGGCGGCGTTCGACCCGTCCGGCTACCTCAACCCCGCGGTGCTGTTCGACTAGCGGTCGAGGTCGCCACGGGCATGCCGCCCGCCGGATTGCTCGTGTCGGCCGGGCCGGTTCCGACGGCCGTCGCGCGGATAGGCGTCCGCCTGCGGTCGCGGCGAATCCAGCCACGAGAGCCGCGGCTCGTCGTTCAGATGCAAACCGTTGTGCGCCAGGCCGATCGGCTCGTCGACGGGTTCGGGAGGCGGCGCGGGCGAATCGTCGGCGAGCAACTGGTCGAGTATCGCGCGCCACGACTCGTCGGACTGTTCGGCCGGCCGCTCGTCAGGCGCGGCCGACGGCGTAGTCGTCGCCCCCCGCTCGGCGGGGACCCACGACGCCGCGCCGGTGTCGTCCCAACTGATGGTGTACTCGACGTAATCGTCGTCGTCGTCGAAGCTTTCGTCATCGATCTGCGCAACCTCGGATGGTGCCCCGTCGTCGTACGGCCGACGGGCATAGCCGAGCAGGAACACCGCGGCGACCACACCGAACAGCGCGACGAATGCGGGCAGCAGCAACGACTGCGCCATGGCGGCCGCGAACGGCGCGTGCAGGAACGACGGCAACTGCGTCGCACCCGTCTCCCCCTGCACCGAATCGCCCGCCCACTGCGGCATTTCGGAATTGACCTGCCACGTCATGAACGCGGCCATGCTGGCGCTGCCCAGCACGGCGCCGACTTGGCGGGTGGTGTTGTAGACGCCCGAACCCGCGCCGGCCAACCGCGGGGGCAGGTTGCGGGTGGCGGTCGCGGCCAGCGGCGACCAGATGAACGCCATCCCGATACCCGTGGCGGTCAGCGGCAGCACCAGTCGCCAGATCGGGGTGTCGGGCGCCATGTCCAGCGACAGCCAGGTCATCGCGATCGCCAGCACCGAGAAGCCGAAACCGACCACCGGGCGGGGATGCCACCGGTCGACGATCCGCCCGACGACCGGGGCGAGCACACCCGTCGCGATCGCCATCGGCGCGGTCAAAAGCGCCGAGCGCGTCGGTGAGAGCCCACACACCGCCTGCGCGTAGAACATGACCGGCACGATCATGCCCGTCACCACGAACCCGATCGTCGCGACGCCGAACGTCGACAGCGAGAAATCGCGGTCGCGGAAGATGTCGAGCGGCAGGAGGGGGTCCTTGCGGTTGGCCGACTGCCAGAACAGGAACGCGGCCACCACCCCGGTGCCGAGCGCCATCAGGCCCCACACCCAGTGCGTCCACCGGTGCGCCTGACCCTCTTGCAGGGCGAACACGATCAGGAACAACCCGACCCCCGACAGCAGCACCCCCGGCACGTCAAGTCGCTGTCTCTGGCGCGGCAGCTCGGGGACCAACCGCAGCGCCAACGCCACACCCACCACACCGATCGGCACGTTGACGAAGAAGATCCACTGCCACCCGAGCGCGTCGACCAGGACCCCGCCGGCCAGCGGGCCCACCAGCGTCGCGACGCCGGCCGTCGCACCCCACACGCTCATCGCCACGCCGCGCCGGTCGGCGGGGAAGATGCGGGTGACCGTCGACAGGGTCTGCGGCGTCAGCAGCGCCGCCCCCACCCCCTGCACGACCCGCGCGGCGATCAGCATGCCGATCGTGTGCGACAGCCCGCACCACAGCGAGGCGACGGTGAACACCGTCAGGCCCAGCAGATAGAGATTCTTCGGGCCGAACCGGTCGCCGAGGCGACCCGCCACCAGCAACGGCACCGCGTAGGCGAGCAGGTAGGCGCTGGTGACCCACAGGACAGCGTCGTAGCCGGCGTCGAACCTGGCCATGATCGACGGATTGGCTACCGCCACGATGGTCGCGTCCACCAGGATCATGAAGAAGCCGACCATCATCGCCCACAGCGCATGCCACGGGTTCGATGACGCGTTCTGCCTGGTGAAAAGGGTTGGGAGCATCCTGGTCGACTAGCACTCGGCGACCCCGCCGACGCTACGGAGCGGTGTCGATCCCGACGAGGCGGGACCGCGCGCTGCGGGACGTCAGGCGGGTTCGGGCACGACGTCGTCGCTGACGTCGCATTCGGAGTCGTCCGCGCGTTCGGTCGCCGACACACCGACGGCCATGAGCGCGAGCAACGCGATCACCATACCCACCGTCATCACCGCCGCCAGAGCGAACTCGTTGTTGCCGAGGGCCCCGACGAGAGGGGCGATCGCCGCGCCGAGCCCGAACTGCGCGGCGCCCAGCAGCGCGGCGGCTGTACCCGCGGCGTCCGGATGCCGCGTCAGCGCCACCGCGGGCGCGTTCGGGATGACCAGACCCATCGCCGCCAGCACCACCCACACCGGGATGACGAAACCGGCCAGCCCGCCGATGTCCGCGAGAGTGATCCCGACGAAGACCGCGCCGCTGAGCGAGGCCACCGTCAACGCCCACAGCACGATGGTCTGCGGCGGGTAGCGGCGCAGCAGCAGGACGTTGCACTGCGTGGCGCCGATCAGCGCGATCGCACCGGCACCGAAGACGAGCGCGAAGGCCTGCTGGTCGAGCCCGTAACGACCCTGCAGCACGAACGGCGCGGCGGAGATGTAGGCGAACAGCCCGGACATTCCGAGGGCGGCGACCAGGACCAGCACCACGAAGCGGGCATCACGCAGCAACTCCACGTAGGTCGCCGCGATACCGCGCACCTTCAGCGGCCGGCGATGCGCAACAGGCAGCGTCTCGGGCAGCGCCGTCGCCGCCACCAGCAGCAGGGCGCCCGCGATCAGCACCAGCGCCGCGAACACCCATTGCCACGAGGCCTTCAGCAGAACCGCGGCACCCAACGACGGCGCCAGCACGGGCGCGACGCCGAGCACGAGCATCAGTCGCGACATCACCGTGGCCGCGACGGAGTCGGTGAACAGGTCGCCGACGACGGCGATCGCCACCACCATCCCCGCGGCCGCGCCCATGCCCTGCAGGCCGCGGGCCACACCGAGCACCTCGATGTTGGGCGCGAACAGGCACGCCAGCGAGGCGAGCATGTGGAGCACGATTCCGGCCATCAGCGGCCGGCGGCGGCCCAGCGAGTCCGAGAGCGGGCCGACGACCAGCTGGCCCAGCGCCAGCCCGAGCAGCGTTCCGGTCAGCGTCAACTGCGCGACCGACGACGACACCCCGAGTTCCTCGGCGATCCTCGGCAGCGCAGGCAGGTACATGTCGATGGTCAACGGGCCCAGCGCGACCATCACACCCAGCACGACGATCATCCGGATCCGGCTGGGAGTCTTGCCCTCCTGAAGGGGAGTCGGGGCAGTCGTCAGATCCACAGCCGGTGATGGTGCCATGAGAACGATTAGCGTCGCTTCTCATTAATTTCTTCCCGCTCGCGCAGACAGTGAGCGCGATCACGGCCGGGCACACCGGGTGGCCACCGTTCGTTGGACTAAGCGATAGCCTGGAACGAGTCGTTCGGACAGGAGGCCGATATGAGTGCCCGGTCGAAGGCCAAGAGCCAGTTACCGGCGGTCAACGACGGCTCCGCCGACGATCCCAGCGTTGCCGCCAAGATGCTGTCGCAGATCATCGAAAGAGGCGCGCGCGTCCAGGGCCCCGCGGTCAAGGCGTACGTGGACCGCCTCCGCAAGCAGAGCCCGGACGCGTCACCCGCCGAGATCATCTCGAGGCTCGAGAAGCACTACCTCGGCGCGGTGATGGCCAGCGGCGCGGCCGTCGGGTCGGCCGCGGCGTTCCCGGGACTCGGGACGTTGGCCGCCGCGTCGGCGGTTGCGGGCGAGACCGTGGTGTTCCTCGAAGCGACGTCCGTCTACGTGCTGGCCGTCGCCGAGGTGCACGGGATCCCGGCCGAACACCGGGAACGGCGACGCGCGCTGGTGCTGTCGGTACTCGTCGGTGAGGACAGTAAGCACGCGATCGCCGATCTGATCGGCCCGGGCCGGACGAAGGGCGCCTGGATCGCCGACGGCGCGGCGACGCTGCCGCTGCCCGCGGTGTCACAACTGAACTCACGCCTGCTGAAGTACTTCGTCAAGCGCTACACACTCAAGCGCGGGGCGATCGCGTTCGGCAAGCTGCTGCCCGTCGGCATCGGGGCCGTCGTCGGCGGCGTAGGAAATCGCCTGATGGGCAAGCGCATCGTGGCCAACGCACACAAGGCGTTCGGCACCGCGCCACCGCGATGGCCGGCGACACTGCACGTGCTGCCGGCGCCGCGCGACTGACTGCACCGCGACGACCGCGACGACCATACAGCCGTTGTCGTGGTCTGGCCGTTGCTTCGGCGCTAGCCTTTAGGCGGCGGAATGCGGGGTAACCGTAGAGAACCTGGCGAGCGTGGAGATGCGCTCGCGCGAAGCGAAGAATCGAGGCGAGTAGCTACCGTGAGCTCACCTTCACCATTCGGACAGAACGAGTGGTTGGTCGAGGAGATGTATCGCAAGTTCCGCGAGGATCCCTCGTCGGTAGATCCCAGTTGGCACGAATTCCTCGTCGACTACTCCCCTGAGCCGACCACCGAGAGTCAGACTCAGGGCAACGGCCAACGTTCCGCCGGGCCGGTGAGCCCGCCGGAGCCCGCGCCCGCGCCGGCGCCCAAGCAGTCGGACAGCAACGGCGCCGCGCGGCCCGCGAAGGACAAGTCGGAAACGAAGGCTCCGGAAACCAAGGCTCCAGAAACCAAGGCCAAGGACGCGGCCGAGAGCGCACCGAAGTCGTCGGCGCCCACCAAGGCGCCCGCGGCCAAGCCCAAGGAGTCAGCTCCCAAGGAGTCGAAGGATTCCAAGACGCCGGCCAAGGAATCGGCGGCCAAGGACAAGGGCGCCGACGACAAGGGCGCCGACGACAAGGATGCCGGCGGCGAGGAGACCCAGGTGCTGCGGGGCGCCGCCGCGGCCGTCGTCAAGAACATGTCGGCCTCTCTGGACGTGCCGACCGCGACCAGCGTGCGCGCCATCCCGGCCAAGCTGATGATCGACAACCGGATCGTCATCAACAACCACCTCAAGCGGACCCGCGGCGGGAAGATCTCCTTCACCCACCTCATCGGGTACGCGGTCGTGCAGGCGGTCAAGCAGTTCCCGAACATGAACCGCCACTTCGCCGAGATCGACGGCAAGCCGAATGCGGTGACGCCCGAACACGTCAACCTCGGGCTCGCGATCGACCTGCAGGGCAAGGGCGGCAGCCGCCAGCTCGTGGTAGCGGGCATCAAGGGCGCCGAGAACATGTCGTTCGGCCAGTTCATCGCTGCCTACGAGGACATCGTCCGCCGCGCCCGCAACGGCAAGCTGACCGCCGAAGACTTTGGCGGGGTGACGATTTCGTTGACCAACCCCGGCACCATCGGCACCGTGCACTCCGTGCCGCGGCTGATGCGCGGACAGGGCGCGATCATCGGCGTGGGCGCGATGGAATACCCGGCCGAGTTCCAGGGCGCGAGCGAGGAACGCATCGCCGAACTGGGTGTCGGCAAGCTGGTCACGCTGACGTCGACCTACGACCACCGCATCATTCAAGGCGCGGAGTCGGGCGACTTCCTGCGCACCGTGCACCAACTCCTGCTCGACGACGACTTCTTCGACGAGATCTTCCGCGAGCTCGGCATCCCCTACGAGCCGGTGCGCTGGCGCACCGACAACCCGGACTCGATCGAGGACAAGAACGCTCGCGTCATCGAGTTGATCGCCGCGTATCGCAACCGCGGCCACCTGATGGCCGACATCGACCCGTTGCGGTTGGACAAGAACCGCTTCCGCAGCCACCCCGACCTCGATGTGCTCACGCACGGGTTGACGCTGTGGGACCTGGACCGCGAGTTCAAGGTCAACGGGTTCGCCGGTGCGCAGCAGAAGAAGCTGCGCGACGTGCTCGGCCTGCTGCGCGACTCGTACTGCCGCCACATCGGCGTCGAGTACACCCACATTCTCGAGCCCGAGCAGCAGCAGTGGCTGCAGGACCGCATCGAGAAGAAGCATGAGAAGCCGACCGTCGCCGAGCAGAAGTACATCCTGAGCAAGCTCAATGCGGCCGAGGCGTTCGAGACGTTCCTGCAGACGAAATACGTTGGCCAGAAACGGTTCTCATTGGAAGGCGCCGAGACCGTCATCCCGACCATGGACGCGGTGATCGACCAGTGCGCCGAGCATGCCCTCGACGAGGTCGTGATCGCGATGCCGCACCGCGGCCGACTCAACGTGCTGGCCAACATCGTCGGCAAGCCCTACTCGCAGATCTTCTCGGAGTTCGAGGGGAATCTGAACCCGTCGCAGGCGCACGGCTCCGGCGACGTGAAGTACCACCTGGGCGCGACGGGCAGATTCATTCAGATGTTCGGCGACAACGACATCGACGTGTCGCTGGTGGCCAACCCGTCGCACCTCGAGGCCGTCGACCCGGTCCTGGAGGGCCTGGTGCGTGCCAAGCAGGACATGATCGACAGGGGCGACGGCGACGGCGAGGGGGCGGGCGCGTTCAGTGTCGTGCCGCTGATGCTGCACGGCGACGCCGCTTTCGCCGGCCAGGGTGTGGTCGCCGAGACGCTGAACTTGGCGCTGCTGCGCGGATACCGCACCGGCGGGACGATCCACATCATCGTCAACAACCAGATCGGTTTCACCACCTCGCCGGACGACGCCAAGTCCTCGGAGTACTGCACCGACGTCGCGAAGATGATCGGTGCGCCGATCTTCCACGTCAACGGCGACGACCCCGAGGCCGCGGCGTGGGTGGCCCGGCTCGCGGTCGACTTCCGGCAGAAGTTCAAGAAGGACGTCGTCATCGACATGCTGTGCTACCGCCGCCGCGGGCACAACGAGGGTGACGACCCGTCGATGACGCAGCCGTCGATGTACGACGCGATCGACGTCAAACGCGGTGTGCGCAAGAGCTACACCGAAGCGTTGATCGGCCGCGGCGACATCTCGATGAAAGAGGCCGAGGACGCGCTGCGCGACTACCAAGGCCAGCTGGAACGAGTCTTCAACGAGGTGCGCGAACTCGAGAAACACGAGATCGAACCGAGCGCCTCGGTGGAGGCCGACCAGATGGTGCCCGCGGGGATGAACACCGCGGTGGACAAGTCGCTGTTGGCGCGCATCGGCGATGCGCATCTGGCGCTGCCCGAAGGCTTCAACGTGCACCCGCGGGTCAAGCCGGTGCTCGAGAAACGCCGCGAGATGGCCTACGAGGGCAAGGTGGACTGGGCGTTCGCCGAGCTGCTCGCGCTGGGCACGCTGATCGCGGAGGGCAAGACCGTGCGGCTGTCGGGCCAGGACACCCGTCGCGGCACGTTCACCCAACGGCACTCGGTGATCATCGACCGCAAGACCGGCCAGGAGTTCACCCCGCTCGATCTGCTGACCGTCGACAAGGACGGCAATCCGACCGGCGGCAGGTTCATGGTGTACGACTCGCCGCTGTCGGAGTTCGCGGCCGTCGGCTTCGAGTACGGCTACTCGGTGGGCAACCCCGAGGCAGTGGTGTTGTGGGAGGCGCAGTTCGGCGACTTCATCAACGGTGCGCAGTCGATCATCGACGAGTTCATCAGCTCGGGCGAGGCCAAGTGGGGCCAGCGCTCGGACGTCGTGCTGCTGCTGCCGCACGGGCACGAGGGCCAGGGCCCCGACCACACGTCGGGTCGCATCGAGCGCTTCCTGCTGCTGTGGGCGGAGGGGTCGATGACCATCGCGATGCCGTCGACGCCGGCGAACTATTTCCACCTGCTGCGGCGTCACGCTTTGGACGGCATTCACCGGCCGCTAATCGTGTTCACGCCGAAGTCGATGTTGCGAAACAAGGCCGCCGTCAGCGACATTCGCGACTTCACCGAGCAGAAGTTCCGCTCGGTGATCGAGGAGCCGACGTACACCGACGGCGACGGCGACCGCAATCAGGCCAAGCGAATGCTGTTGTGCAGCGGCAAGCTCTACTACGAGTTGGCCGCGCGCAAGAAGAAGGACCAGCGCGACGACGTGGCCATCGTTCGCGTCGAACAGCTCGCCCCGCTGCCACGCCGGCGGCTGGCCGAGACGCTCGATCGGTACCCGAACGTCGAGGAGTACTTCTGGGTGCAGGAGGAGCCGGCGAATCAGGGCGCATGGCCGACCTTCGGCCTCACGCTTCCGGAGGTGCTGCCCGAGAAGCTGACGGGCATCACGCGGATCTCGCGACGGGCCATGTCGGCGCCGTCGTCGGGTTCGTCGAAGGTGCACGCGGTCGAACAGCAGGAGATCATCGACGAGGCGTTCGCCTGAGCCACCTCGGCATGTGCTTGACGGGTTGATCCCACGCAGCTGCTGCGTGGGATCAACCCGTTAGAGGGCGAACCGGCGGTACCGGCTAACCTCGACGCGAGTCAACCGACACGAGGGAGTGGTAATGCAGGGCTTCGCCGGAAAGGTCGCCGTGGTCACGGGCGCCGGGTCGGGTATCGGACAGGCGCTGGCGATCGAGCTGGCCAAAGCGGGCGCCAGCGTCGCGATCAGCGACGTCGACACCGAGGGCCTGGCGGCCACCGAAGAGCGGATCAAGGCGATCGGCGCACCCGTGAAGGCCGACCGCCTCGACGTCACCGAGCGCGAGGCCTTCGAGCTGTACGCCGACGCGGTCGTCGAGCACTTCGGCAAGGTCAACCAGGTCTACAACAACGCGGGCATCGCCTATGTCGGCGACGTCGAGGTGACGCCGTTCAAGGACATCGAGCGGGTGATGGACGTCGACTTCTGGGGCGTCGTCAACGGCACCAAGGCGTTCCTCCCGCACCTGATCGCTTCGGGCGACGGGCACGTCGTCAATGTCTCCAGCCTGTTCGGCATCTTCTCGGTTCCGGGCCAGGCGGCGTACAACTCGGCGAAGTTCGCGGTGCGCGGGTTCACCGAGGCGCTGCGTCAGGAGATGCAGGCGTCAGGACGCCCGGTCAAGGTCACCACGATCCACCCCGGCGGGATCAAGACGGCGATCATGCGCAACTCGACGGCCGCCGAGGGCGTCGACCGCGAGGGCCTGACCAAGACGTTCGACACCAGGCTGACGCGGACCACGCCCGAGCAGGCCGCGAAGATCATTCTCGACGGCGTCCGCAAGAACCGGGCGCGGGTGCTGGTCGGCGCCGACGCCAAGCTCCTCGACGTGATCGTGCGGATCACCGGCTCGGGCTATCAGCGACTGTTCCTGGGCGTGGTCAAGCGACTGGTGCCCAACGCGCACTGATCTCTCGCGCCGAAACTGAAGCTTTGTGCGAAGTTCGGCGATTAGTTGACGAATAACTTCAGTTTCGGCAACGAGGCTAGGAGTCGCCGAGCGGATGTTCGGCGAGGAACGCATCGGCCACATGGCCGGGGTCCTCACCGTCGGCGACAGCGGCGCGCATATCCGCCAGCGCCGCGGTGTCCAGCACGCCGGCCACCTCGTTGAGCGCGAGCACCTGTGACTCGTTGAGTTCGTTGCGCCGCGACAGCGGCACCAGGTTCTCCGCGCGGATCAGCGACGTGCGGTCCGACAACATCAGCAGTTCGGTCGGGATGCCCGGCGCCGCGGTCGTCGTCCACGCGGCCGGGAACCGACCCGAGCGCACAGCGTCGAAAACCGCTTTGCTGTCCTCGAATTCGGTCACCTTCGGTTTGCACGGGCCGATCGCGGACGGCCGGGGGGCATCGGCGACCGCGGCGACGGTCAGCCCGTCGCAGTTGCGCACCGCGGCGGTGATGTCACGACCGTTCCACTTCTCGGCCGTCGACTTCGTCACCGCGAGCGCGGGCTTGTCCTCCGCCGACGTGGTGTAGTCGCCCGCGGCGACACCCTCGGGCAGCGCGGAAACCATCTCGCGATACACCTGCGTCGGCGCACGAGCAGTTGCCTCGGGATCGAACCTGTGCAGCAGCCGCCCGGTGAACCCGGGCACCACCTTGATCGCCCCGGAGTCCAGCTCGGCCAGCGGATCATCCTCGACCTCGACGTGCGCGGCGCTGCCGTAAGACCGCAGCGCGGCGGCGTACAGGTGGGCGATCAGCGTCGACTCGGGATCGGCTGTGGCGCCGACGGCTATCGACGGTCGCTCGGACTGCCCGCCGCACGCGGCGCTGCCCGCCACGATCACCGCGACGAGCGCCAGCGCCAGCCGCCGGCTCACGAAGGTCAGCCTTCCGACGCCTCGGCCACCGCGTGTGCGACGGCGGGCGCAACCCGGGGGTCCAGCACGCTCGGCACGATGCGATCGGGCGCGAGGTCGTCGCCGACCACCGAGAAGATCGCCTCGGCGGCCGCGACCTTCATCCGCTCGGTGATGCGCCGCGCACCGGCGTCGAGCGCACCGCGGAACACCCCGGGGAACGCGAGCACGTTGTTGATCTGGTTCGGGAAGTCGCTGCGCCCGGTGGCGACGACGGCTGCGTACCGGCTCGCGTCGTCGGGGTGGATCTCGGGATCCGGATTCGACAGCGCGAACACGATCGAATCCGGCGCCATCGCGGCGACCAGGTCGGCGGGCACGACGCCCGCGGACAGCCCGAGGAACACGTCGGCGCCCTCGAGCGCCTCGGCGATTCCACCGGTCAGCCCGCGCGGGTTGGTCGTCTGCGCCATGTCGGCCTTGTAGGAGTTCAGGTCCTGCCTGCCGCGGTGCACGATGCCCTGCGAGTCGAGCAGCGTGATGTCGCTGACGCCGGCCGCCATCAGGATCTTGGCGCATGCGACACCGGCCGCACCGGCCCCGGAGACCACCACTCGAAGCGATTCGATCTTGCGGTCGACGACCTTGGCCGCACCCAGCAGGGCGGCCAGCACGACGATCGCCGTGCCGTGCTGGTCGTCGTGCATGACCGGGCAGTCCAGCGCCTCGACCAGGCGGCGCTCGATCTCGAAGCACCGCGGCGCCGAGATGTCCTCGAGGTTGACGGCGCCGAACGTCGGGCGCAGCCGAACGAGGGTCTCGACGATCTCGTCGGTGTCCTTGGTGTCGAGCACGATCGGGATCGAGTCCAGGCCTGCGAACGCCTTGAACAGGGCGCTCTTACCCTCCATCACCGGCAGCGACGCGGCCGGGCCGATGTCGCCGAGTCCCAGCACCGCGCTGCCGTCGCTGACGACGGCCACCATCCGGCTGGCCCACGTGTAGCGCGCGGCCAGCGTGTGGTCGGCGGCGATGGCCCGGCTGACCTGGGCCACGCCCGGGGTGTACGCGACGGACAGCGCACGCTCGGTGTCGAGGGCCGCATTCAGCGCAACCGAGAGCTTGCCGCCTACGTGGGCCGCGAAGATCTCCTCATCGCTGAGGACGATATTGGATCCGTTCAATGGAAGGTCTCTCACCGCTTGCGACACGGCGCCCAGGTTAACGACGAACTGGTAGGTAACCTAATCGCCCGCTCGCCTCAGATCAGGCCGAGGTCCGTGACCGCCTTGCGCTCGTCGGCGAGCTCGGCCGTCGACTTGTCGATGCGGCTGCGCGAGAAGTCGTCGATCTCCAGGCCCTGCACGATCGACCAGTTGCCGTCCTTCGTCGTCACCGGGAACGACGAGATCAGGCCCTCAGGGACACCGTAGGAACCGTCGGAGACCACGGCCATCGACACCCAGTCGTCGGCCGGGGTGCCCAGCAGCCAGTCCCTGGCGGCGTCGACGGTCGCCGAGGCGGCCGACGCGGCCGAGGAGGCGCCGCGGGCGTCGATGATCGCCGCGCCGCGCTTGGCGACGGTCGGGATGAAGTCGTTCTCGATCCAGTTCTGGTCGTTGACGGCCTCGGCGGCGTTCTTGCCGCCGACCTCGGCGTGGAAGATGTCGGGGTACTGGGTGGCCGAGTGGTTGCCCCAGATCGTCATCTTCTTGATGTCGGTGACCTTGGCACCGGTCTTGCGGGCCAGCTGGCTGATGGCGCGGTTGTGGTCCAGGCGGGTCAGCGCCGAGAACCGCTCCTTGGGAATGTCGGGGGCGTTGGTCATCGCGATCAGCGCGTTGGTGTTGGCCGGGTTTCCGGTCACCCCGATGCGCACGTCGTCGGCAGCCACCGAGTTGAGCGCCTTGCCCTGGGCGGTGAAGATCGCGCCGTTGGCCTCGAGGAGGTCGCTGCGCTCCATGCCCGGGCCGCGGGGACGAGCGCCGACGAGCAGCGCCAGGTTGACGCCGTCGAAGATCTTGTTCGCGTCGGAGCCGATCTCCACGCCCGCCAGGAGCGGGAACGCGCAGTCGTCGAGCTCCATCACCACACCCTCGAGCGCCTTGAGCGCGGGCTCGATCTCGAGCAGCCGGAGCTCGATCGGCCGGTCGGGGCCGAGCAGCGATCCGCTCGCGAGGCGGAACAGCAGGCTGTAGCCGATCTGGCCGGCGGCACCGGTGACTGCGACCTTGAGGGGAGTTGTGCTCACGTCAGATGCTCCTTGCACAGATGTACGTTGCCCGCGCCGCGGGCGGATTGCGGTCGGGAACGAAACTAGCAGGCAGCCGACGCACCCAGCCGCGTAGCATCGACCACGGCCGACAACGTCCTGGGGAGAGGGACCCGATGCCGTCGTTTCGTGCGTTACCTCGTACCCGGACGAAGGCGGGGCCCGGGGCCGACGGCGCCGACCAGGCGCCGATCGAGAACGCGACCGTCGACTGTGGCATCTACTGCTCGGGCGAGCGGCAACCCGACACTCTCGGGCCCGCAGAGGCGCTGGACAAGGTCCGTGACCTGCAGCGCGAGGACAAAAACGCGTTCGTCTGGATCGGCCTGCACGAGCCCGACGACGAGCAGATGCAGTCGGTCGCCGATGTGTTCGGGTTGCACTCGCTGGCGGTCGAGGACGCCGTGCACGCGCATCAACGACCGAAGCTGGAACGCTACGACGACACCTTGTTTCTCGTGCTCAAGACCGTCAACTACGTCGAGCACGAATCGATGGCCAAGGCGCGCGAGATCGTCGAGACCGGCGAGATCATGATCTTCGTCGGCGACAGCTTCGTGGTGACCGTGCGGCACGGCGACCACACCGGCCTGGCGGGCGTGCGCAAGGACTTGGAATCCTCCCCCGGTTCCCTCGAACTCGGCCCGTACTCCGTTATGCACGCGATCGCCGACCACGTCGTCGACAGCTATCTCGACGTCACCTCGCTCGTCGAGGCCGACATCGACTCGATGGAAGAGGACGTCTTCTCGCCGAACCGGCCGACCAACATCGGCAGCATCTACCTGCTCAAGCGTGAGGTCGTCGAATTGCGCCGGGCCGTCTATCCGCTCACGCTGGCGCTGCAGCGGATCCTCTCCGACCACAACGACCTGATCTCGGTCGAGATCCGGCGGTACATTGGCGACGTGTTCGACCACAACACGCAGGCCTCCGACCGCATCGCCGGCTTCGACGAGATGCTCACATCGCTGGTGCAGGCCGCCCTCGGCAACGTCGCGATGCAGCAGAACACCGACATGCGCAAGATCTCGGCGTGGGTGGCCATCGCGGCGGTCCCGACGGCCATTGCGGGCATCTACGGCATGAACTTCGAGCACATGCCGGAGCTGGCGTGGTCGTGGGGATATCCGGCGGTGTTGTTTTTGATGGCGACGGTGTGCACCCTGCTGTACCGCACGTTCCGCCGCAACAACTGGCTCTAGCTGGGTTTGGCCGCCGGGCGCGCGGGATCGAGCACGTCGACACCGTCCTGCTGCCACGCCTCGCGCATTGCGTCGGCACCCTTGAGCCGCACCCACGCCGCCTCGGTAGCGGTGATCGGCGTGGCGGCCAACACCTTCACCGGCTCCAGCGGCGCGGTCAATGAGACGTCGTCGATCATGCTGTCGCCCAACAGGAACGCCGTGAACGGTGAGGATTCCCACAGCGGGGCCTCGAGGTCGATCAACGCATCGGGCGCCAGGACCAGCCCCTCCACCGCGGGCGCGGCGGCCACGATCGCAATCGCCCGGTGCAGCCCCCGCGGCGACGGTCCGCGCAGCGCGACCGTCACCTCCGCGCGCGGGCCGTGCAGCGCGTCGGTCACCATCTCGGTGGGGTCGAACATCGGATGGCGCGAACAGCCAAGCGACACATAATGAACGACGCCGCCAGGGTCGGGGCCGAAGCGCAGCACGTCGATGGTCTCGGTGCCCAGGAATGTGACGTTGGCTTCGTCGGGCTCCGAGTCGATGCCCTGCCGGGCGAAGTGCTCGAGCAGGTGGACGCGAACCGTCGCGGGTACGTCGATCACTCGGTCGGCGAAGCGGGTGAATCGGTGTCGGGCAGGCTGAGGTTCTTGCCCGACTCGGGGTCGAACACCACGAGCTTCGAGGTGTCGAAGGCCAACTGGATCGTTTCGCCTTGGCGGGCGGCCGAGTCGACGGAAACCCTTGCCACGAACTCGTTCTCGCCGACGCCGGACTCCGCGGCCAGCTCGGCGAGCTGCGCCGACCGTGCGCCGGCGCCCTCGGTCTTGAAGTGGAGGTACTTGTCGGCGCCCAGCGACTCCACCATGTCGACCGTGACGTCGAAGGTCAGGGCGCGGATCCGCGCGTACCCGTCGAGCACCGCGGCGTCCTCGAAGTGTTCGGGCCGGATGCCGACGATCACGTTGGCCGGCGCATTGCGGCGGGCTAGCAGGTCGTGGTTCTCCTGGGTGAGAGTGACCTCGCCGAACGGCAACCGCACGCCGACGTCGGTGATCGTCGCGGGGAAGAAGTTCATTGCGGGCGAACCGATGAAACCGGCGACGAACAGGTTCGCGGGCCGGTTGTAGAGATCCTCGGGAGTTCCGATCTGTTGGGCCACCCCCGCGAGCAACACCACGACGCGGTCGCCCAGCGTCATCGCCTCGGTCTGGTCGTGGGTGACGTAGACGGTGGTGGTGCCCAACCGGTCCTGGAGGCGGGCGATCTCGGCACGCATCTGCACGCGCAGCTTCGCGTCGAGGTTCGACAGCGGCTCGTCCATCAGGAACGCCTTGGGATCGCGCACGATCGCGCGGCCCATCGCCACGCGCTGGCGCTGACCGCCGGAGAGCTGACCGGGCTTGCGGTCCAAAAGCTCGCTCAGGTCAAGGATTTTCGCGGCCTCGTCGACCTTCCGCGCGATCTCGTCTTTCTTCAGCTTGGCCAGCGTGAGGGGGAACGCGATGTTCTGCCGGACGGTCATGTGCGGATACAAGGCGTAGGACTGGAACACCATCGCGATGTCGCGGTCCTTGGGCGCCTTCTCGTTGACGCGTTCACCGCCGATGCGCAGTTCACCCGACGTGATGTCCTCGAGGCCCGCGATCATGTTGAGCGTGGTCGACTTTCCGCATCCCGACGGGCCGACGAGGATGATGAACTCGCCGTCGGCGATCGTCATCGACAACTCGTGGACGGCCGTCGCGCCGTTGGGGTAACTCTTCGTCACCCGGTCCAACACAATTTCGGCCATGGAACTACCCCTTCACCGCGCCGGATGTCAGTCCGGCGACGATCCGTCGTTGGAAGATGAGCACAAAGATGATGATCGGAATGGTGATGACCATCGCGCCCGCGGCGATCGAGCCCGTCGGTTCCTCGAACTGCGAACTGCCGGTGAAGTTCGCGATCGCCACCGGCGCCGTGATCGCACGTTCGGTGGCGGTCAGCGACAACGCCAGAAGGAGGTCGTTCCACGCGAAGATGAAAACCAGGATCGCCGCGGTGACGATGCCCGGCGCCGCGAGGGGGGCGATGACCTTGCGGAACGCCTGTGCCGGTGTCGCGCCGTCCATTTTCGCCGCCTTCTCCAGATCCCAGGGGATCTCCCGGAAGAACGCCGACAGCGTGTAGATCGCGAGCGGAAGCGCGAACGTGATGTACGGGATGATCAAGCCGGGCCAGGTGTCGAACAGGCCGACCGCACGCTCGATGTTGAAAAGCGGTGTGACGAGCGAGATGTGGGGGAACATCGCGATCAGCAGCGCGACGCCGATCAGCAATTGCTTGCCGGGGAAGTCGAGCCGTGCGACCGCGTATGCGGCCATTCCGCCGATCACGACCGCGATGGCGGTGGTGATCAGGCCGATCCCGATCGAGTTGACCAGTGCCGAGGTGAAGATGTTGCCCTGGAAGATCGCCTTGTAATTGTCGAAGGTGACCTCGGCGGGAATCAGCCTGCCGTCCTTGACACTTGACGTCGGTTTCAGCGACAGGGACAGGATCCACAGCACCGGGAACAGCGCGTAGATGACGACCAGCACGTTGACGACGGTCCATCCGGTCACACGCGACGTAGCCGCCCGCTCGGTCATCAGCGACTCTCCTCGGCCGCCCCCGGCGCCGCCGCACCGAAGATCTTGATGTAGATGAACGCGATGATCGCCACGCACAGGAAGATCAGCACGCTGATAGCCGAACCCAGGCCGACGTTGAACGCCTTGAACAAGTTGTCGTAACCCAGGATCGACACCGAACCGGTGTTGTTGGCACCGCCGGTGAGGACGTAGATGTTGTCGAAGATCCGGAACGCGTCGAGGGTGCGGAACAGCAGCGCCACCAGGATCGCCGGCTTGATCAGCGGCAGGATGACCTTGATCAGGCGCTTCCAGGCTCCCGCACCGTCGACCTGAGCGGCGTTGAGCAGATCCTGTGGCACCAGCGCCAATCCGGCCAGCAGCAGTAACGCCATGAACGGCGTCGTCTTCCACACCTCGGCTAACACCACGATCGCCAGCGACGGAAGCTGTTCGGTCAGAGGGGCGCTGCCCTCGGGTAGCAGGTTGGCAAGGTATCCGGTGCCGGGTGTCCACGCGTAGTACCAGCTGTACGACGCCGCCACGGTGACGATCCCGTACGGGATGAGGACCGCGGTGCGCACCACGCCCTTGCCGAAGATGGTGCGGTGCATCACCAGCGCCAGCGCCATGCCGAGCACGAACTCGATGGCCACCGACACAACGGTGATGCCGAGCGTGACGAAAAACGCTGTCCACCAGTACTGGTCGGTGAGGATCGTGACGTAGTTGGACAGCCCGACGAACTCGGTGTCCTCCGGGGCCGCCATGTTGTTGCGCTGCAGGCTCAGCCACACCGCATAACCGATCGGATACGCGGTGACCGCGAGCATCAGCAGGACCGCGGGCGCGATCAGCAGGAACGCGAGCTTGCGTTCCGAGCGGGTGTCGTCGCTGCCGACGGTAGCCGGTGCGGTCGCGGCGGCCGGTGGCGCGGTCACGGGATCAGCCCCTTCCCGTCGATCGCCTTCTGCACCTGCTCGGTGAGTTCGTCGGCGGTGCGCTCCGGGTCGATGTCGGTGATCGGTGCGAGCGTGGTGGAGATGCGGGTGGAGACCGCTTGGTACTGGGGCGTGGCGGGACGCACGGCGGCGTTGGTGAGTTGTTCGCGGATGATCTCGTACTGCGGGTATTTCGCCTGGAAGGCCGGATCGCTGTAGAGCGATGTGCGCACTGCGGGCAGCCCGCCCTCCACCGAGGTGTAGCGCTGGTTCTCGACGTCGCGCAGGCACCGGATCGCTTCGAACGCCTCGGCCTTGTGCCGCGTCGTCTTCGCCACGGCGAGGTTGAGGCCGCCGATCGTCACCTTCGCCGCCTCACCCGGCTTGACGCCCGGATACTGGGCGAAGCCCAGCACTTTCCTGCTCGCCTCGAACGCGGCCTCGAACTGTTGGTCGCTGGGCGAGAAACTTCCGACGTCGTTGATGGCGTCGGCGAGCGCGGGATCCTTGTTGAGCGGCAGGAACGAAACGCCGCCCTTGATCGCGTTCTCCAGCAACGACGGCAGCACGTACGGCCAGTTCACCTCGAGCGCGGCCTTGCCCTGCTCGAGCGCGAGCCGTGCGGTGGTCTCGTCGGTCTGGGTCACCGACGGGTCCGCGCCCGGTGCGGTGGCGACATTCTTGATGATCTGCAGCGCCTTCACGGTGGCGGCGCGATGTTCTTCGGTGTCGGTCAGGGTGACGGTTTCGCCGTCATCGGAAAGCACCTGTCCCCCTGCACTTTCGAGCAAGGTGTTGAACCAGACCACCAGGCCTTCGTACTGCTTACCCTGTACCGCGATCCAGCTCGGCCCGCCCTCGGCGTGCAACCGGGTGGCCTCGGCGACCATGGCGTCCCACGTGGTGGGGGGCTCCGGCATCAGATCGGCTCGGTACCAGAGCAATTGGGTGTTCGTGGTGATCGGAGCGGCGTACAGCTTGTCCTGCCAGGTGGCGGTCTGCAGCGGGCCGGGCAGCGTGTTGCTCTTCGCGTCGGCCTCGGCCTGCCCCGCGGGATCGTCGGAAAGCGGTAGCGCCCAACCCGCCTCGGCGAACTCGGCGGTCCACACCACGTCGAGCGCCATGACATCGAGACTTCTGTCGTTTCCGGTCAGCCGCCGCGCGAGCTGGAGCCGTTGATCGTCGGCGCCCTTCGGCAAACTGATCTGCTGGATCCGGAAGCGGCCGCCGAGTTCTTCGTTGCATCGTTTGGCGACGGCCGTGAAGGTCTGTGCCTCGTTGGCGGGGGTGTAGTAGTTGATGACGATGCCGCCGCTGTCAGAACCGCACGCCGTCAGCGCTGACGCCGTCGTCAGCGCAGCAACCGCCGCAGCACCCAGCCGCCGTTGGCTCCCGCGTATGGGCCCCCACGCCAGTAGGGGACTCGGGAAGCGCACCACCCGCCTCCATCCCGCTTCGATGTCGGGAATCTCCCGCGCGCAAACCGTATTGCCACAACCGTGTGGTTTGCAACACTTCAGCGGCGCGCGTCGCACACCGTTACGCAATCGGGAACCTGGGCAAACTCGGCGGTCGCCGCGCCGGGAACGTCAGATGGTCAAGCGCGCCAGCAGATCCCGCCCACGTTCGGCGTTCTGCGGATCGCACAACACGTCGTAGCGCCCCGCGACGAGTTGCAGCGTCGAACTGAAATCTCTTGTGCCACGCGCCATCGCATACGGTATCGCCGACGTGATGAGGCCGAAGAACACACCCGCGATCAGGCCGGTGGCGAGCGCGCCCCATGGGTTCGGGCTGAAGAAGCCGAGAATCAGACCGATGAACAGGCCCAGCCACGCACCGGTCAACACACCGCCACCGAGCACCTTGGGCCACGTCAACCGGCCGGTGACCCGCTCGACCTGCATGAGGTCGACGCCGACGATGGTCACCTGCTGCACCGGAAATTCCTGGTCCGACAGGTAGTCCACGGCGCGCTGCGCCTCGGCGTACGTGGGATACGAACCGATCGGCCAACCCTTCGGCGGCGTGGGCAGACCCGCGGGGCCACGACCCAAATTCGGGTTACCAGGCGTTGCGCCGGAATTTGCTCCAGGTTGAAACGGGCTGGTCATCGGTCTTCTTCTCCTCTGTCGCCGCGATTCGTTAAGTTGCTGCCTCATAAGGGACAACGCCACGATGGCCGCAATCGTGCCCGAGAATTGCGCTAGGTTGACAAGCATGACAAATCCCGGGGAGGACGCAGCAGAAACCGCATCATCCGAATCCCACGGAGGTGCGTCCGAGCCGACATCGTCAGGATACGAGGCGCCGTCGACCGAACAGACACAGGGCGCCCAGCCCGACCAGCCCTCGTACGGCTACCAGGCGCCGCCGGCGTACGACCCGTCATCGGGCTATCCGCCGCCCCCGCCGCCGCAGGGCGCCTATCCGCCGCCTCCGGCCTACCCTCCGCCGCCGCAGGGCGGCTATCCGCCTCCGCCTGGCGCCTATCCACCACCGCCGCCGGGGTCCTATCCCCCGCCCAACCTCGGGCAGGGTTATCCACCGCCGCCGCCCTACGGTGCGCCGTCGCCCTACGGTGCGCCGGGATACGGCACGCCCGGCTACGGCGGCGGTTACGGCCTGCAGCCGGACAAGACGAACGGTTTGGCCATCGGCTCGTTGGTGGCCTCGGCGGTCGGCGTCCTGTGCGGTGTCGGCTCGCTGGTCGGCATCGTGCTGGGCATCGTGGCGCTCAACCAGATCAAGACCTCCGGTGAAGGAGGCCGCGGTCTGGCGATCGCCGGCATCGCCGTCGGCGCGGCCACGCTCGTGCTCAACATCATCTTCGCCATCGCCATGATGAGCAGCTGAGCGGTGAGCGGGAGCGACCCGTACGGAGCCGAACGGCCCGACCCGTTCGCACCGGTGGACTACCCCACCGATGCGGGGTTGCCTCCGCCGCTGTATCCGCCACCGGCGCCGGGCTATCCGCCGCCGTACACGTCCACGCCCGGCCAGGGCTACAACCCCGGCAACCCCGGCAACCCTGGCTACGACCCGTACCGGCCGATGAAACCTCCCGGCACGAACGGGATGGCGATCGGCTCGCTCGTGTGCTCGCTCGTCGGGGTGTTCTGCTGCGGGGTGACGTGCATCGTCGGCGTCATCCTCGGCGTGATGGCCATGCGCGAAACCAAGCGCACGGGACAGGAGGGGTTCGGAATCGCGTTGGCGGGCACCATCATCGGCGGACTGGCAGTCGCCGGTTTCCTCGTCTACATCCCGCTGTATCTGAGCCTGCTCACCACCGGCTGGCAGTGGACCTGAACATCAGTCGGGCGGACGGAACGGTTCGCCTTGGCGCTGCATGCCCGCCGCGCGGCCCTTTCCGGCGATCACCAGAGCCATCTTCCTGCTCGCCTCGTCGATCATCTCGTCGCCCAGCATGACCGCGCCCCTGGCCCCGCCGGCCCGCGAGGTGTGCCACTCGTAGGCCTCGAGAATCAGTTCGGCATGGTCGTAGTCCTTCTGACGGGGACTGAAAATCTCGTTCCCCGCGGCGATCTGATCGGGGTGCAGCACCCACTTGCCGTCGTAGCCCAGAGCCGCCGAACGCCCCGCGACGCGGCGGAAGCCGTCGACGTCACGAATCTTCAGATACGGCCCGTCGATCGCGAGCACACCGTGCGCCCGAGCCGCCACGAGAATCCGCATCAGCACGTGGTGGTGCGCATCGCCGACGTCGTAGCCCTCCGGCTGCTCGCCGACCTCCAACGTGCGCATGTTCAAGCTCGCCGCCATGTCGGCGGGTCCGAGCACCAGAGCCTGCACCCGCGGTGCGGCCGCGATCGCGTCAATGTTGGTGAGGCCCTGCGCATTCTCGATCTGCGCCTCGATGCCGATGCGACCGACGGGCAGGCCGTGTGTGGCCTCGAGTTGGCTCAGCAGCAAGTGCAGCGCCTGGATGTGGGTGGCGTCGCTGACCTTCGGGAGAACCACGATGTCGATTTCGGGACCGGCGGTCGCCACCACCTCGATGATGTCGGCGTGGGTCCAGGGCGTCGTCCAGTCGTTGACGCGCACACCGCGCAGTTGGCCGGCCCAGCCCGGTTCGGCGAGCGCGGTCGCCACCCGCGTGCGGGCCTCGGCCTTGGCATCCGGTGCGACGGCGTCCTCGAGATCGAGGAACACCTCGTCGGCGGACAGGGTTTTCGCCTTCTCGACCATTTTCGCGCTGCTCCCGGGAACGGAAAGGACCGTTCGGCGGGGTCGATACCGGTTTTCCACAACCACACTCTCTACCCTTTGAGGCATGGCGGCGGTCAACAGGGTCTATGCGGCCCGACTCGCGGGGATGGTGGTCTTGGGCCCCGACGGCGAGTCCATCGGCCGTGTCCGCGATGTGGTGGTCAGCATCAGCCTGGTGCGCCAGCAGCCGCGCGTGCTCGGCCTGGTCGTCGAATTGCTCACGCGGCGACGGATATTCGTGCCGATCCTGCGGGTGACTTCGATCGAGCCCGGCGCCGTGACATTGGCCACCGGCAGCGTGTCGCTGCGCCGGTTCGCTCAGCGTCCCGGCGAGGTGCTGGTCCTCGGGCAGGTGATCGAAACTCGGGTCCGCGTCGACGATCCCGACCTGCCGGAGCTGGCCAACGTCGACGTGATCGTCGTCGACCTAGGCATCGAGCAGACCCGCACACGGGACTGGATGGTCACCAAGGTCGCCGTGCGCCCGCATCGGCGGCTGGGCAGGCGCGCCAACGTGCACGTGGTCGACTGGCAGAACGTTCACGGCCTCACCCCCTCCGGTCTGGCAATGCCCGATCAGGGCGTCGCGCAACTGCTCGACCTGTTCGAGGGCCAGCGCGCCGTGGAGGTCGCCGAGGCCCTGCGGGAACTGCCGACCAAGCGCCGCTACGAGCTCGTCAACGCCCTCGATGTCGAGCGTCTGGCCGATGTTCTGCAGGAACTGCCCGACGACCACCAGCTTGACGTGCTCAGGCGGCTGCCCGGCGACCGGGCCGTCGACGTTCTCGAGGCGATGGACCCCGACGACGCGGCCGACCTGCTGGGGTCGATGGCCCCGACCGATGCCGAGCAGTTTTTGCGTCGCATGGATCCCGAGGATTCCGAGGACGTCCGCCGCCTGCTGGCGCACTCCCCCGACACCGCGGGCGGCCTGATGACGTCCGAGCCCGTGGTGCTGGCACCGGACACCACCGTCGCCGAGGCGCTGGCCCGGGTCCGCGACCCCGACCTGACCCCCGCGCTGGCCTCACTGGTGTTCGTCACCCGCCCCCCGACGGCCACCCCCACCGGCCACTACCTGGGCTGTGTGCACCTTCAGCGCCTCCTGCGGGAGCCGCCGGCCGAACTGGTCAGCGGCATCATCGACACCGATCTGCCCAGCTTGTCCCCCGACGACTCGTTGGGCGCGGTGACCCGCTATTTCGCCGCCTACAACCTGGTCTGCGGGCCCGTCGTCGACGACGAGAACCATCTGTTGGGCGCCGTGTCGGTCGACGACGTGCTCGACCACCTGCTGCCCCACGACTGGCGCGAGACCGAGGAACCCGAGCTCACCGGCGCCGAGGGCACCTCATGACCGACCGCAGCAGGCTCGACACTCCGCTGGCGACCCGACGGTTCTCGTTCAATGTCGACCCCGAGGCGGTCGGGAACTTCAGCGAGAGGATCGCTCGGTTCCTCGGCACCGGTCGCTATCTGGCGTGGCAGACCATCATCGTCATCGTCTGGATCGCGCTGAACCTGTTTGCGGTCGGGCTGCGCTGGGACCCCTACCCGTTCATCCTGCTCAACCTCGCGTTCTCCACCCAGGCGGCCTACGCGGCGCCGCTGATCCTGCTGGCGCAGAACCGCCAGGAGAACCGGGACCGCGTGTCGCTGGACGAGGACCGCCGCCGCGCCCTGCAAACCAAGGCCGACACCGAGTACCTGGCCCGCGAGCTGGCCGCCCTGCGGCTGGCGATCGGCGAGGTCGTCACCCGCGACTACCTGCGCAGGGAGCTCGACGAGATGCGCGAAATGCTCGTCGCGCTGCAGCCGCAGACAGGCGAAACCGGCGACGACCGAGACGGCCGGGGCGATCCCGGCGAGCGCCGGAGCAAAAAACCGAGTGTGGGTAGCTAACGCATTGCTGTAACGCGGCGGTTATCTAGTAGGTATGGTGACTTGGTTCACAAGCGACTGCTGACCTAGGACGGTTGAGTGCACATAAGGGGAGGAGCCGCCCTCAAGGCCGTGCGGCGCCAAACGGGGCGTCTGCGGCGTATCCCGGGCCCTCGAGTGCAGAAGTTGGCATCCGCCAACGGCATGCGCGCCGCCCTCGGCGTTGCCATCATCACCCCGATCATCCTTGCCGGCAGTGTCGGCGCGTCGGCGCCGTCACCGCGCACACCCACCTCGGATGCGGCGGTGACGCCACTGGCCGCGGTCGAACCGTCACCGGGAGCGCGTTCGGGCGCGTCGGTGGTCGCGGTGGCCAAGGAGCCCATGGCCTTTCACATCGCCGCCTCGACGGCCTCCGCTCCTCCACCCGCAGCAGTGGTGAATTCGCCTGGCACACTGGGCATTCCGGCGATGGCCCTGTCGGCGTACCGCAATGCCGAGCGCATCATGGCCTCGGCGTATCCGGGCTGCGGCATCAGCTGGAACCTGTTGGCCGGTATCGGACGTATCGAGTCGATGCACGCCAACGGCGGCGCGACCGACGCCCGCGGCACCGCCATCCGCCCCATCTACGGGCCCGCGCTCGACGGCACGCTCCCCGGCAACGAGGTCATCGTGCAGAGCCGCGCCGCCGACCGGGTCACCTACGCCCGGGCCATGGGGCCGATGCAGTTCCTGCCGGGAACCTGGTCGCGGTATGCCTCCGACGGCGACGGCGACGGCAAGGCCGAGGTGCAGAACCTCTACGACTCGACGCTGGCCGCCGCCCGCTACCTGTGCAGCGGCAACCTCAACCTGCGCGACCCGAACCACGTGATGTCGGCGATTCTTCGCTACAACAACTCGGTGGCCTACGCCCGCAACGTGCTGGGTTGGGCCGCGGCCTACGCGACCGGCGTGGTGCCGATGGACCTGCCCCCGATCACCGGATCGGTTCCGACGCTCGACGAGACCGACAACAGCCTGCACCTCACCGACCTGAAGGCCTACCAGGGTCTGGGGCCGGGGCTTCCGCTCAACGCACTGGGGCTGCCGTCCAACGATCCGCTGGCGCTGATGCCGCTGCTCGAACGCGACGCCGTCGCCAACCAGATGGGCAACATGCCGGGCTTCGCTCCAGGTCAGCGACTCGGACCGCTGCCCGGACCGGCACCTCAAGGGCCGGCGGCCTCGCCGCAGGCGCCACCGGCACCGCCGCCGTGGACCCCGCCGTGGATGCAGCCGCAACGACCCGAATGCGCGGTGTTCTGCATCCAGGACAACCCGGCGCCGCCGTTGCAGCCCGCCCTCGGCGGACCGCCGGTCGCGCAGCCGATGCTTCCACCCGCTCCGGCTCCGCTGGCGCCGCCCGCCCCGGGCGCCGTCCCGCCGGGACCCGCACCCGTCGGCGCACCCGGTCCCGTGGTCGACGCGCCTGCGGCCCCGCCCGCTCAAGCACCCGGCCCGGCGGCCGCGCCTGGACCGGCACCCGGTCCGGCCACCGCGCCGGGTCCGGCGCCCGGACCGGTCGGTTAAAGGTCGCCGTCGAGTCGGCCTAGACTCGACGGTGATGTCTCAATCACCCTCTGACCTGGAAGCCGCGATCCGTCGCGCGCTGGCCAAAGTGATCGACCCCGAACTGCGGCGGCCGATCACCGAGCTCGGCATGGTCAAGAACGTCACCGTCGAACCAGACGGGGCCGTCCACGTCGAGATCTACCTGACCACCGCGGCGTGCCCGAAGAAGACCGAGATCTCCGATCAGGTCAGCCGCGCCGTCGCCGACGTGCCCGGCACCGGCTCCGTCCGGGTCAGCCTCGACGTGATGAACGACGAACAACGCACCGAACTGCGCAAACAGCTGCGTGGCGACTCGCGCGAACCCGTCATCCCGTTCGCCCAGCCCGGCTCGTTGACCCGCGTATACGCGGTGGCCTCCGGCAAGGGGGGCGTCGGGAAGTCCAGCGTCACAGTGAACCTCGCGGCGGCCATGGCCGCCCGGGGCGTGTCGGTGGGCGTGCTCGACGCCGACATCTACGGCCACTCGGTGCCGCGCATGATGGGCATCACCGACCGGCCCACCCAGGTCGAGTCGATGATCCTGCCGCCGGTCGCCCACGACGTTCGGGTGATCTCGATCGCGATGTTCACCCAGGGCAACACCCCGGTGGTCTGGCGCGGCCCGATGCTGCATCGCGCGCTGCAGCAGTTCCTGGCCGACGTCTACTGGGGCGATCTGGACGTGCTGCTGCTCGACCTGCCGCCGGGCACGGGAGACGTCGCGATCTCGGTGGCGCAGTTGATTCCCGGCGCGGAGATCCTGGTGGTGACGACGCCCCAACTGGCGGCCGCCGAGGTGGCCGAGCGGGCCGGCGCGATCGCGCTGCAGACCCGTCAGCGCATCGTCGGGGTGGTGGAGAACATGTCCGGGCTGCAGTTGCCCGACGGCACGACCATGCAGATCTTCGGCGAGGGCGGCGGCAAGCAGGTCGCCGAGAGCCTGACACGCGCGATCGGCGCCGACGTGCCGTTGCTGGGACAGGTGCCGCTCGACCCGGCCCTGGTGTCGGCCGGCGACTCCGGCGTCCCGCTGGTTCTGTCCGCGCCCGACTCGGCGGCGGGTAAGGAATTGCGCAGCGTCGCCGACGCCCTGTCCAGCCGCAAGCGCGGGCTGGCGGGGATGTCGCTGGGCCTGGATCCGGCCGGTAGATAACGGTCTCGTGTTCGAGGCCGAACTGCGTCACACCCTGTCCGACATGGCGTTACAGTGCTGTTCGTGGGTAGGGCGATGTTAGCCAACGGGCGGGGCAAGCTGCTGGCCCTCGTCGCCTCGGTCGCGCTGTCCGCCGCCCTGTTCTACGCCCAATCCGCGAAGCCACCGGAAGAGCATCCCGCCCCGCCCGTGGCCGCGCGTCAGGACGCGCCCGCAGGTGCGCCAACGCTCAAGATGCCGACCGAAGCGGAGTTGCTCGCGGCGAGCGCTCCGGTTGCCAGCGCGGCGACCCCGTTCGAGTTGCCCGCGGGTCTGGCACCCGAGGGCGGGTTGCAGGTCAACACGATTCGCGTGGCCCGCGCGATCAGCGTGTTGTTCCCCGAGATCAAGACGATCGGCGGATTCCGCCAGGACCCGTTGAAGTGGCATCCCAACGGCTTGGCGCTCGACGTGATGATTCCCAACCACAGCAGCGAGGAGGGAATCGCGCTGGGCAACCAGATCGCCGGGATCGCGCTGGCGAACGCGGAGCGCTGGGGCGTCATCCACGTGATCTGGCGGCAGGGCTTCTACCCCGGCGTCGGCGCGCCGAGTTGGACAGCGGACTACGGCAACGAGACGGCCAACCATTTCGACCACGTGCACATCGCCACCAACGGCGGCGGCTACCCGACCGGCAACGAGCACTACTTCATCTGATCGGGACCGGGTGCGCCGCTATGTGGCGTCGGTGTCGAACGGTGTCGTCGCGGGCGATTCAGGCGCTGAGGCCGGCGGCGGCTCCGGCGTGTTGGCCGGTTTGTCGGCGGGCCGGTCGGAGGCTTTCCGGTCGAAATTGCCGGTGAACAACGAATCGTCGCCGTCGAGAAGGTGCTTTGTCAGCGCGGCGCGCGGCGTCATACCGCGCAGCTTGTTGAGCTCGCTGAGCGGCTCGCGCAGGTCGTCGAACTCCGGGCCGAGATCCTCACGCAGTTGGCTGGTGGCGCCGCTGATGTAGTCGCGGGCCTGGCGCAGCGCGCCCGTCGTCCACCGGATCGCGCCGGGTAGCCGCTCGGGCCCCAGGATCACCAGACCGGCGATCACCAGGATGAGCATCTCGCCCCAGCCGACGTTGGCGAACATGGCTACGTGTTGTCGGGACCCGGGTTGACGGTCAGCGTCACCCTCCGACCGTCACGCATCACCTCGATCGGCGCGTCCTGGCCGATCTTGAGCTGACGCACGGCGACGACGAACTCGTCGGCGTCGGCCACGGTGCGGTCGCCGACCTTGACGACGACGTCGTTCTCCAAGATGCCCGCCTTCTCCGCGGGGCTGCCGGCCTTGACGTTGGCCACCTGCGCGCCGGAGGCGATGTCGTTGCTGACCGAGCGGGCGGTCAGGCCCAGCGTCGGGTGGGCGATCTTGCCTTCCTTGATCAGCGAATCGACGACGGACTTGACCTCGTTGATCGGGATCGCGAAGCCCAGCCCGCTGGCGCTGTCGGACAGCGATTTACCCGCGGTGTTGATGCCGATGACGTTGCCGCTCATGTCGATCAGGGGGCCGCCGGAGTTGCCGTGGTTGATCGGCGCGTCGGTCTGCAGCCCGTCGATCACGGTGTCGGTGTCCGAACCGTCACCCGACAGCGGGACCGGGCGGTGCAGCGCGCTGATGATGCCGGCGGTGACGGTGCTGCGCAGGCCGAGCGGGGCGCCGGCGGCGATCACCTCGTCGCCGACTCGCAACTTGTCCGAGTCGCCCATCTTCGCGACGGTCAGGTTGTCGACGTTGTCGACCTTCAGCACGGCGAGGTCGGTCTTGGGATCGCGCCCCACGAGGTTGGCAGGCACCTCTTTGCCGTCGTTGAAGACGATCTTCATCTTGTACTTGCTCGGGTTGTTCGCGGCCTCGGAGATCACGTGGTTGTTGGTCACGATGTAACCGCGGCCATCGATGACGACGCCGGAGCCCTGCGAACCTTCCTGATCGCTGGTCGCCTCCACCGTGACCACCGAATCGGCAACGGCCGCAGCGACTTTCGCGATCTGTCCCTCGGGCGGCGGTCCATCGTCGGTGGTGTTGAGCGTGACCTTCGACGTGGTGAACGCCTCGACCACCTCGGCGGTCTTACGTCCGACCCAACCACCGGCGAAGCCGATCACCAGCGCGATGATCGCCAACGACGCCAACGCGACATAGGAGACCCGGCCGCCGAACAGCACGTCGCGCACGCCAAGCTTGCCCGTCGGCACGTTCGCCTGGGGGCGCGGCGCCTCGTGGACCGCGGGGGCGCCGAGGGCGACCGGCGCGGACGGATCCCGCCAGGGATCGTCGGCCATGTCGTCCTGCCCGTCGCGCTCGGCCTCGAGCGCACCCGCGTCGGCGGGGTGGCGCTGCAGCGACTCACCGTCGGCATAGGGCCTGCCGAACGCCTCGGCCAACACCGGATCGGGCGGCTGGTTGGTCGGCGTGTATTCGCCCTGGTCGCGGTACTTGTCCAGGCCCACGAACGAGCCTTCGACACCGTCGGGCCTGCCGAACGCGCGCTGCGCCGCCGGATCGACGGGCGGCCGCGAGACAGGGCGGGGTTCCAGGCGCTCGCGCCCGGTCTGGTCGAGATTGGTCACCCGGTCATCACCCTCTGTGAAAGCGCCCGCCAACGCCGGCGCGGATCGCTGCTCGTCTTCGCACTTACCCTACCGGCGCTTGCGCCGCGGACGCTGTGTGCCGTCAGCAAACTGCGACTGCTGCGTCTCGACGGGCGGCTCCGGCGGAGCATGGTGCGGGATCTCGGACAACAGGCCCAAAAGTGAGCTCGGCACGACAACCGGCCGCGATTCCCGCAACGCCGAGCGCGCCTGTCGCTGTGCTTCGACCTCGGCCGCGCACTGTGAACACAGCGACAAATGGTGCGCGGCGCGAAGATGCGGGGTCAGCCGCAGTTCCCCGTCCACGAAGGCCGCGATGGCCTCGGTGGAGAGGTGTTCGGTGGAGCCGAACTGCCGCGGCCCGACCGGCGCGTCGCTCTGTGAGGCGAACTGAGAGGGCAGCCAAGAGAAGGCCCGACGGAACACATGTCCCGGGTCGACCATCGCCCAGCTCCTCTCGCTGCGTGTCACGGCGTCCATTCGAATGTAGCGCGGCGCGCTGTGCGGAAGGCGGCGAACGTCAGGCCGTTTTGGCCACGTCGCCGGGCTGATCGGACGCGGAGGCGCCGCCGTGGTTGGCGAGGTAGTCGCGAAG
This sequence comes from Mycolicibacterium komanii, assembly GCF_001050035.1. The sequence continues at coordinate 60,101 of NZ_CVTA01000010.1, read as the reverse complement.
CGCCTGCCTACCGCGGTGGATACGACTGCGCACCGTGCCGAGCTTGACGCCCAGCGTTGCGCCGATCTCCTCGTAGGAGAGTCCCTCGATGTCACACAGGACGACCGCGGCGCGGAACTCCGGCGGCAACGAGTCGAGCGCGGCCTGCAGGTCGGGGCCCAGCCGCGAGTCGTGGAAGATCTGCTCCGGGTTGGGGTCGGCGGCCGGAACCCTGTCGTAATCCTCGGGCAGCGCCTCCATGCGGATGCGTCCGCGCCTGCGCACCATGTCGAGGAACAGGTTGGTGGTGATGCGGTGCAGCCAACCCTCGAAAGTGCCTGGCTGGTAGTTCTGCAGCGACCGGAACACCCGGATGAAGGTCTCCTGGGTCAGGTCCTCGGCATCGTGCTGATTACCCGACAGGCGGTAGGCCAGCCGGTACACCCGATCGGCGTGTTGACGCACGAGTTCATCCCACGAGGGCATGGTCGATTTGTCGCCCGTGGCGTCGAACACCGCGGTGCCGGTCATCTCGTCTGAAGGCTCGACCCACTGGCCGTCCGAGAACTGTTCGAGGTGGGCCATTGAAGTCGGCGCCATCTTGATGGTGGTCGTCACATCCTCCTGGTCGCAGCCGCCATCGAAAAGCGGCGGTTCGCTACTGCCCGCAACGCGAAGATCCGCATAGGTATTCCCTGCTCGGTCCCCTGGATGCCAGCGTCCGCCGTTTTCCATGGGACATACGCTCTCCGACCGTTCCGTGCTTGGCATATGAGCAAACTGAACATTTCCTGAGAAAGCTTTTCTACCCATTTTTGACCTGCGCGAACCCGGTGGAATTTCGCCTAATCGGGCGGTCGGGAACGGGCGTGTCGCAATGCATGCCCCCACCGGTTGGCTACGCTGCGGGCATGCCGGGCACCGACGACGTCATCGGACCGCACAACCGTGCCGAATCGATCGTGTCGCACGCTGAGCAGTCCATCTCCGAGGACTCGATCGTCGCCGCGGCCCGCGAGCGCGCCGTCGACATCGGCGCGGGCGCCGTCACCCCCGCGGTCGGGGCGCTGTTGTGCGTGTTCGCCAAGCTGACGGCCGCGAAGGCCGTCGTGGAGGTCGGGACCGGTGTCGGGGTGAGCGGCCTGTGGCTGCTGTCGGGTATGCGCGAGGACGGCGTGCTGACCACGATCGACCTCGAGCCCGAACACCAGCGCCTGGCCAAGCAGGCGTTCAGCGAGGCCGGGATCGGCCCGGGGCGGAGCCGCCTGATCAGCGGTCGCGCCCAGGAGGTGCTGACCCGGCTCGCCGACGAGTCCTACGACCTGGTGTTCATCGACGCCGACCCGGTGGACCAGCCGCAGTTCGTCGCCGAAGGCGTCCGGTTGCTGCGCCCGGGCGGCGCGATCGTGCTGCACCGCGCGGCGCTCGGTGGCCGGGCCGGCGACGCCACCGCCAACGACGCCCAGGTCGCGGCCGTGCGCGAGGCCGCGCGGCTGATCGCCGAGGACGAACGGCTCACTCCGGTGCTGATTCCGCTGGGCGACGGCCTCCTCGCCGCCGCGCGCGACTGATTTTTTCTCGCTTTTTCCTCGCGACCGCTATCCCGAGCCACCCCCTTGACCGTCGACTGAACGCGCGTTTAGTCTACTGAACATGCGTTCAGTATCGAACGATCTGACGGCGGTCGCGCGGATCCGCGACGCCGCGATCGAGCAGTGGGGCCAACACGGGTTCAACATCGGCCTTCGAACCGTCGCCGAAACGGCCGGAGTGTCGGCCGCGCTGGTGATCCATCACTTCGGTTCGAAGGATGGCTTGCGCAAGGCGTGTGACACCCATGTCGCCGACGTGATCCGCGAGACCAAGACCGAATCGCTGCAGACGCACGACCCCGCCACGTGGCTCGCGCAGATGGCCGAGATCGAGTCGTACGCGCCGCTGATGGCCTACCTCGTGCGCAGCCTGCAGTCGGGCAGCGAGCTGGCCAAGTCGTTCTGGCAGCAGATGATCGACAACGCCGAGCAGTATCTGGACGAGGGGGTCCGTTCCGGGCTGCTCAGGCCGAGCCGCGATCCCCGTGCCAGGGCTCGGTTTTTGGCGATGGCCAGCGGCGGGGGCTTCCTGCTGTATCTGCAGCTGCACGACTCCGCGGATCTGCGTGTGGCGCTTCACGATTACGCCGAGGAGATGGTCCTTCCCGCGCTCGAGGTCTACACACAAGGGTTGATGACCGACTCGACGATGTACGACGCCTTCCTCGCTCAGCGCGAGAAGGGAATTCCGTTCAGCAGTACCCAGGAAGGAGATCGCGATGACGGCTCAGACGGCGGGACCACTGCGGCGAGCTGACCACCGCGCCGGTGAACCGGCGGTCGAAATCCACGGACTTTCAAAGTCGTTCGGCCGCACCCGAGCGCTCGACGGCCTGGACCTGAGCGTCGCGCCGGGCCAGATCACCGGCTTCCTCGGGCCGAACGGCGCGGGCAAGTCGACCACCCTCCGCGTGCTGCTCGGGCTGCTGCGGGCGGACAGCGGCTCGGTCCGGCTGCTCGGCGGCGACCCGTGGCGCGACGCGGTGGACCTGCACCGCCGCATCGCCTACGTGCCGGGCGATGTGACCTTGTGGCCCAACCTGACCGGGCTTCAGGCGATCGATTTCCTGGCCCGCCTCCGCGGCAACGGGGTGGACACCGCCCGACGCGATCAGCTGATCGAGCGCTTCGAACTCGACCCGCACAAGAAATCACGCACCTACTCCAAGGGCAACCGGCAGAAGGTCGCGATCATCGCCGCCTTCTCGACCAACGCCGAGCTGTACATACTCGACGAGCCGACGTCGGGACTGGATCCGTTGATGGAACGGGCGTTTCAGCGGTGCGTCGGCGAAGTCGCCAAACGGGGCGCCGCGGTGCTGTTGTCCAGCCACATCCTCGCCGAGGTCGAAAAGCTTTGTGACAGCGTCACCATCATCCGTGCCGGTCGGACCGTGCGGGCGGGAGCCCTCGACGAGTTGCGCCACCTGATGCGCACGACCGTGACCGCGCGAACCCGCCAGGACGGCAGGCACCTTCAGGAGGCACCCTTCGTCCACGACTTCGCGATCCGGGACGGTCACTACGTCTTCGCGGTCGACCGCAACGACCTCGACCGCGCGATGGGCCTTCTGAGCGATCTCGGGATTCTGGACCTGACGGTCACACCGGCGTCGCTGGAAGACATGTTCCTGCGCGAGTACCAGGGAGTCGCGCCATGACGACGACGACCGTCGCCCCGACGGAACTGCGGCGCGGCGCCTCGACCGCGTGGACGGGAACCTTCGAACTGCTGCGCCTGGCGTTGCGCCGCGACAAGGTTCGGCTCAGCGTCTGGATCGCGGTGCTGACATCGCTGATGGCCTATGCGCCGGCGGCGGTGGAACTGGCCTATCCCGAAGAGCTGCAACGGCTGACGCGCGTCGAGCTGCTCAAGACCCCCGCCGGGATGATGATGGGCGGTCCCATGTTCGGCCGCAACGAGACCGACCTCGGCGCGATGATGGCCAACGAGATGATGTTGACGATGATCGTCGCCACATCGATTCTCGCGATCCTCACCGTGATTCGGCACACCCGCGCCGAAGAGGAAAGTGGCGCAGCCGAGTTGGTGTTGTCGTCGGTCGTGGGCCGGTACGCCAGAACCGCGGCCGCGCTGATCCTCGTCGGCGCCGTCAACGCCGTGCTGGCGGTGACATTGACGCTGGCGATAGCCGTCAATGGGCTCGACGTCGTCGACGCCGCGGCGATGAGCCTCGGTGTGACCGGGGTGGCCATGGTGTTCGGCGCCGTGGCCGCCGTGACCGCGCAGCTGTGGCGGCAGTCGCGCACGGCGTCCGGCGCCGCGATGGCCGCGCTGGCGGTCGCCGCGGTGGTCCGTGGCGTCGGTGATGTGCTCGACAACTCCGGCAGTGCGCTGAGTTGGTTCTCGCCGATCGCGTGGGCCCAACAGATGCGCGCGTTCGTGGACCTGCGGTGGTGGCCGTTCACGCTGCTGGTCGCGCTCACCGGTGTCCTGATCGCGCTGGCCGCGACGCTGGAGGGCAGGCGCCAATACGACGACGGCACCCTGCCCTCGTCCGGCGAGCACCCCGGTGCCCGTCCCATCAAAACCGTTCTGGGACTGCACCTGACGCTGCAGCGCGGCCAGACGATCGGGTGGACCGTCGGGCTGTTCCTCGGCGGCCTGGCGTTCGGGTCGATGACGAAGTCGTTGCTCGACGCGGCCGTGACCAACGAGGTGATCCAGCGCGTGATCGCGCAGCAGGGCACCGACAGCGCCCAGACCACGATGACGCAGTTCCTCGCGGCGGCGGCGAGCGCATACGTCGTCGGCGCGGTGCTGCGCGTGTACACCGACGAGGAGCGGGGTCTCGGTGAGGTGGTGCTGGCGGGATCGGTTTCGCGGTGGCGCTGGCTTTTCACCGCGGTGGGCTCAGCGCTGCTCGGCTCGGTCCTGCTGATGTTCGTCGCCGGTCTCGGCAACGGCCTGGGCGCCGGCATCACCGTCGGCGACGCGCCGACGGTGCTTCGGCTGACCGTGGCCGGGTTCGCCTACGTGCCAGCCATGGCCGTGATGGCCGGGGTCGCCGCGCTGGCCGTCGCGGTCCGTCGACCCTCGATCGGTTGGCTGGCGGTGGCTGCCGTCGTCGTCACCCTGTATCTCGGACCGCTGCTGCGGTTGCCCCGGTGGCTGATCGACCTGTCGCCGGTCAGCCGCACCACGGCGCCCAGCGACTACCCCGTGACCGCGCTTGTCGTCATGGTCGTCGTCGCCGCGGCTCTGACGTGGTTCGCCGGCACCCTGTACCGCAGGCGCGACGCGATCTGACACGAAAGGAGAACCGATGAGCCTCGGACTGAAGACATTTGCCGTCAGCGTCGGCGGTCTGGCGGTCTTCGGGCTGTTGTTGTTCCTACCGGCCGGCACCTTCCTCTACTGGCAGGCTTGGCTTTTCCTCGCCGTCTTCGCCGCGGTGTCGACGTGGCCGACCATCTACTGGGCCAGGAAGATGCCCGAGGTTCTGCAACGACGGATGAATGCGGGACCGACGAAGGAAACGCGGCCCGTACAGAAGATCCTCATCGTCGGCTTTCAATTGTGGTTCGCCGCGATACTCGTCGTCAGCGGTCTCGACCATCGGTTCGGCTGGTCGGAAGTGCCCCTACCCGTCGTTCTGGTCGGCGATCTACTGGTGGCAGTCGGCCTGGGCGGCGCCATGTGGGTCGTGCACCTGAACAACTATGCCTCGTCGAACATCACCGTCGAAGCCGACCAGCATCTGGTGTCAAACGGCTTATACGGGCTCGTGCGTCATCCGATGTACTCCGCCTCACTCGTCTTGTCGATCGGCGTACCGCTCGCGTTGGGCTCGTATTGGACTCTGCTGCTCCTCATTCCAGGTTCGGCCATCTTCGCGGCCCGCATCCTCGACGAGGAGAAGCTGCTCCGCGAGGAGCTGCCCGGTTACCCCGAATACGCCGGCCGGGTTCGTCATCGCCTCGTGCCCTACATCTGGTGAAAGGTGGTGCTAGGTGAAGATCCTGCTGCAGACGCTCGCGTCGTCGATCTTCGGCATCGCGTTCTTTGGGGTGCTGCTGTTCGGCCCCGCCGGCACGCTGAACTATTGGCAAGCTTGGGTTTTCATCACCGTGTTCATGGTCGCGACCCTGCTGCCGAGCCTCTACCTCGCGGTGCGCAATCACGCGGCGTTGCAACGACGGATGAAGGTCGGTCCCGGCGCCGAAACCAGGACCTCGCAAAAGCTGATCATCAGCGGGATCATCGCCGCCGTCGTCGCGGTTCTGTTGGTCAGCGCGCTCGATCATCGGTTCGGGTGGTCACAGGTGCCGACCGCGCTCGTCGTCGCCGGTGACATCCTGGTAGCGGTCGGCCTGGTCGCCGCACAGTGGGTGGTCATCGAAAACGCCTACGCCGCAGCGACGATCACCGTCGAGACCGGCCAAAGCCTGGTGACGACGGGGCTGTACGGCATCGTGCGGCATCCGATGTATGCCGGCACGCTGGTCATGATGCTCGGCACCCCTCTCGCGCTCGGCTCGTTCTGGGCGCTGCTCGCGGTCGTCGCCGCGCTGCCTCTGCTGGCGGCGAGGATCGTCGACGAGGAAGCCATGCTGCGTCAGCAGTTGGCGGGTTACCCCGAGTACACGAACCGGGTGCGTTACCGCCTCGTGCCCTACGTCTGGTGACCGACCGTGCCTCCTGTCATATCCGGGCCTCGGCATCCGTCATGGAGATGACGGACCAGACCCGGGTCGTCGCACCGGCCGGGCGGCTGAGGCTGGTGCTGCGGTTCACCGTGGCCGACGACAGGATCGCCGCGATCACGATCGACGGCGATCCACATCGGCTGAGTCACCTTCATTTGGGTCTGCTCGGCCGATAATGCGGATGTGGAACTGCTGACCGGCCTCGGCCTGGCGACCGCGGCGGGACTCAACGCCTATATCCCGCTGCTTGCGCTCGGCCTGCTGTCGCGGTTCACCGACCTCATCACCCTGCCTGTCGGCTGGGCCTGGCTGGAGAACGGTTGGGTGATGGCGATCGTCGCGATGCTGCTGGTCGTCGAGATCGTCGCCGACAAGGTGCCCGCCCTGGACAGCGTCAACGATGCGGTTCAAACGTTCGTGCGGCCGACGGCGGGCGGCATCGTGTTCGGTTCGGGCACCGCCGCTCAGACGTCCGCGGTCACCGATCCCGGCGCGTTCGCCCAGTCCGGGCAGTGGATCCCGGTGGTGATCGGCGTCGTCGTCGCGTTGGTGGTGTCGCTGACCAAGTCGACGGTGCGGCCGGCGGCCAACGTCGCCACCGCCGGGGTGGCCGCGCCGGTGCTGAGCACCGTCGAGGACGGGGTCAGCGTGGGACTGGTGTTCGTCGCGATCCTGCTGCCGGTGCTGGTGCTGGTGGCCATCGTCGCCATGGCGTGGCTGGCCTTTCGAGTCCTGCGACGACGCCGCCGCAACGCCGCACCGGGTTGACCCCGGGCGCGTTACGTGAGGGTGGTGACGTAATGGCCGCCGGAGTAGTAGTCGATGTTCAGCTTGCCGCTGGCGTCCTTGTAGCCGCAGGTGGACACCGTCCCCTTCTTGTTATACGTCCCTCCGGCGGCCTTGCATTCGCTCTTGATCGTCTGGTCCGAGAGCTTCTCCGCGTGCGCGGCCGGGGCGGTCGTGGCCATCAGCGCGCCGACGGTCATGACGCCGGCGGCGACGACGGCGGTGATGCTGGTGCGTTTCATCATGCCTCCTGTGTTCGTGGCCGACTCGGCCGCTGCTGGTCGAACCAGCATGAGACACAGAAGCTTTGGGCATAACGGGGTGACCACCCCCACCGTCGACCGCGCGTTGGGGTCTGCGGAGCAAACCGTGATTAGGGGGTTGGGGGTTAGATCCAGACACCCTTGCCGACGGCGACCACTCCCCCGGCGCTGATCGCGAACCGTTCGCGGTCCTTGTCGAGGTCGACCCCGACCATCTCACCCGGCCCGACGACGACGTTCTTGTCCAGGATCGCGTGGCGCACCACCGCGCCGCGGCCGATGCGGGCGCCGGGCATGATCACGCTGCCCTCGACAATCGCGCCGTCGTCGACGACCACGTTCGACGACAACACCGAATTGCGCACGGACGCGGCCGAAATGATGCTGCCCGCGCCGACCACCGACTCCTGCGCCGATCCGCCGTTGACGAACTTGGCCGGCGCCAGCATCTCCGCCTCACCGCGGATGGGCCAGCGCTTGTTGTAGAGGTTGAACACCGGGTGCACCGACACCAGGTCCATGTGCGCGTCGTAGAAAGCGTCGAGGGTTCCCACGTCGCGCCAATAGCCGTGATCGCGTTCGGTCGCCCCCGGCACCTCGTTGTTGCTGAAGTCGTACACCGCGGCCATGCCGTCGTCGACGAGACGCGGAATGATGTCGCCGCCCATGTCGTGGTCGGAGTGGTCGTCGTCGGCGTCGGCGCGGATCGCGTCGATCAACACCTTCGTCGTGAAGATGTAGTTGCCCATCGACACGAACGCCTCGTCGGGATTGTCCGGGGTCCCCGGCGGATCGGCGGGCTTCTCGATGAAGCTGCGGATGCGCCCGGACTCGTCGGCGTCGATGACGCCGAATGCGGTGGCCTCCGCGCGCGGCACCCGGATGCCCGCGACGGTCGCGCCGGCGCCGCTCTCGATGTGGAACTGGACCATCTGCTCGGGGTCCATGCGGTAGACGTGGTCGGCGCCGAACACCACGATGTAGTCGGGGTCCTCGTCGTAGATCAGGTTCAGTGACTGGTAGATCGCGTCCGCGGAGCCGGTGTACCAGCGCGGGCCCAGCCGCTGCTGGGCGGGGACAGGCGTGATGTATTCGCCGGCGAGACCGGACAGCCGCCAGTTCTGGGAGATGTGACGATCGAGCGAGTGCGACTTGTATTGCGTCAGCACGCAAATCCGCAGATACCGGGCGTTGACCAGATTGGACAAGACGAAGTCGATGAGACGGTAAGCGCCGCCGAAGGGAACGGCGGGCTTGGCTCGATCCGCGGTCAACGGGTAGAGCCGCTTGCCCTCCCCGCCGGCCAGGACGATGCCCAGCACGTGTGGCAGTTCCCTCATGACACAAACCTATCGGCAGCCGCTGTCCGGGGCTAGGCATTGATGCCCCGAGTCCGGTCCAGAACCCATCCGCACCTGCGGTGGCTTGCCCCCGGAACTAGGGTCGAAACCATGCGGGTGGCGATGATGACTCGGGAATATCCACCCGAGGTTTACGGCGGGGCGGGAGTGCACGTCACCGAATTGGTCGCTCAGCTGCGCCACCTCTGCGAGGTCGATGTGCACTGCATGGGTGCGCCGCGCGCCAACGCAATCGTCGCTCGACCCGATCCCGCGCTGCTCGGTGCCAACGCCGCTTTGTCGATGCTGTCGGCGGACCTCAACATGGTCAACGCTGCGGCGCGGGCCGACGTGGCGCACTCGCACACCTGGTACACCGGGCTGGCCGGTCACCTCGCCGCGTTGCTCTACGGCGTTCCGCATGTGCTGACCGCGCATTCGCTGGAGCCGATGCGGCCCTGGAAGGCCGAACAGCTCGGCGGCGGCTACCGGGTGTCGTCGTGGGTGGAAAAGACGGCGGTGGAGGGCGCCGACGCCGTCATCGCGGTCAGTTCCGGTATGCGCGAGGACGTGTTGCGGACCTATCCCGCCCTGGACCCGAACCGGGTCCATGTGGTGCGCAACGGGATTGACACCGACGTCTGGTACCCCGCCGCGCCCGAATCGGGCGAATCGGTGCTGGCCGAACTCGGCGTCGACCTGTCCCGACCCATGGTGGCGTTCGTCGGCCGGATCACCCGGCAGAAGGGCGTCGCGCATCTGATCGCCGCCGCCCACGACTTCGCCCCCGACGTGCAGTTGGTGCTGTGCGCGGGAGCGCCGGACACCCCCGAGATCGCGGCCGAAGTGACCGAGGCGGTTCAGCAGCTGTCGCAGGCACGCGCCGGCGTGTTCTGGGTCCGCGAGATGCTTCCGATCGTCAAGATTCGCGAAATACTGTCGGCGGCAACGGTATTCGTGTGCCCGTCGGTGTATGAGCCGCTGGGCATCGTGAACCTGGAGGCGATGGCGTGCGCGACGGCCGTGGTGGCCTCCGACGTCGGCGGCATTCCGGAGGTCGTGGCCGACGGGCACACCGGGCGGCTGGTGCACTACGACCCACAGGACGCGGTGGGCTACGAGAGTCGGTTGGCCGCGACGGTCAACGAGCTGGTCGCCGACCCCGAGAAGGCCCGGAGGTTCGGCGAGGCCGGGCGGCACCGGTGCATCCAGGAGTTCTCCTGGGCGCACATCGCGGAGCAGACCCTGGAGATCTACCGGAAAGTGGGAGCTCCGGCGTAGCCGGTCGCACCGGAATCGTCAGCTCGTGACGTTCTTCAGTTCGTCCCCGAGCGCGGCGGCTTCGTCAGGGGTCAGCTCGACGACAAGTCGCCCGCCGCCTTCCAGTGGTACCCGCATCACGATGCCGCGCCCCTCCTTGGTTGCTTCCAGTGGACCGTCGCCGGTCCGGGGCTTCATCGCCGCCATCGAGTGCTCCCTCCACATGAGCCGGCCCACTCGCGGGCTCGGTCGGGGCCGAGACTGCCCACTCGTTTGACAGTTCCCGGCACTGAACTGCTACTGAACACCTCTATTGTTCCCTATCGGCGCGGTTCGGTGTGCAAAGACCCGGCTAAGGGGGTTTTCGGCGTCGGCTAGCCGGGTGCCGGGGCGCCGTCCTTGACCGCCTCGACGAAGTACCCGCGCGGCACCCCCTCGGCGTCGCTCGGCGCGGGCGGTGTCGGCCACCGGCCCCATGCGTAACCCGGTTCGGCGACGTCGGTGACGACGGCGGTCCACCCGTGCGCCTCCGCCAGCTCGCCGGGCTCGTCGGTGCCGAACAGCCAGGGCGACCCTTGTTCGGCCATCGACTGCAGAAGCCCCGCCATCGCGTCCGACTCGAGCAGCGTCTTTCCCACGGCGTCGTAGAGCAGCACCGAGCCGGGTGCCGACAGCGCGTCGACGGTGCGGAACAGCTCTCGAACCGTCGGTTCGTCGAGGTACTGCAGCAGGCCTTCGATCAGCCAGATCGTCGGGCTCGCGGTGTCGTGTCCGGAGGACCTCAGCGCCGATGCCCAGTCACCTGCGAGGTCTGTGCCGATCGCGACGCGTCGGGCTCGTGGTTGCTCACCGGCCAGACGCTCGTCCTTGGCGGTGATCACGCCCGGCTGGTCCAGCTCGTACACAGTGGTATCCGACGGCCACGGCAGGCGATAACTCCTGGCGTCGAGGCCGGCCGCGACGAGGACCACCTGCTTGGCCGTCGTCGCCGCGCGTAACAGCGCCTCGTCGAAGAAGCGGGTGCGCACCACGATTTCCAGCGTCGCCTCTTCTCCGGCCTCGGCGATCATGCCCGCCAGCATCGTCATGCCCGCGTCGCCCGCCAGCCGGCTCGCGAAAGGATCGTCGAACAACGGCTTCTCGCGGGTGGATTCGTGGGCCCGAATCGCCGCCACCAGGATGCCGGTGCCTGCGACCGGGGTCGTGTTCTCGAAGTTTCCGTCCATACCGTGATCCTCACCGTCGCGGTTCGCGGTGTCGTCAGCGCTGCTGCCGCGGTACCCAGCAGTCTGCGGTGTGATCGTCGACCATCCCGGTCGCCTGCATCAAGGCGTATGCCGTCGTCGGCCCGACGAAGCGGAAGCCGCGACGCTTCAGTTCCTTGGCCATCGCCGTCGACTCGGCGGTGATGGCCGGGACGTCGGCGAAGCCGGCGGGCCGCGGCTTGGGCGGCGGCGCGAAGGACCACAGCAGTTCGGCGAAATCCGTGCCGTCGTCTCGGAGTTCGGCGACCGCCCGCGCGTTGGCGATGGTGGCCTCGATCTTGGCGCGGTTGCGCACGATCCCGGCGTCGGCCAGCAACCGCGCGATGTCGCGTTCGGTGTAGCGGGCCACCCGGTCGACGTCGAAACCGTGGAACGCGCGACGGAAGTTCTCCCGCTTGCGCAGGATCACCAGCCACGACAGCCCGCTCTGGAACGCCTCGAGGCTGACCCGTTCGAACAGGCCGGCCGAGTCGCGCAGCGGCCGGCCCCACTCCGTGTCGTGGTAGTCGCGATAGAGAGCGAAATCTGCTGGAGCCAAGCGGGATTCGTCGATCCAGGCGCAGCGGACGCGGCCGTCGGGTTCGACGGTGGGCTTCACCGCGGCGGTCACGACTCGTCGCCGTTCTCCGACTGCAGGGCGTGGGCACCGCCCTCGATGGGTTCGTCGTCCTCGATGCCGTGCGTCGCCCGCAGCGTGGCGAGCTGACCGCGCAGCGAGTCGAGTTCCTGTCCCAGCCGGTCGAGCACCCAGTCGACTTCGCTGGTCTTGTAGCCGCGCAACGTTTGGGTGAACTTGACGGCGTCGACGTCGGCGCTCGTCACGCCGGAGGCGGGCAGCACCGTCGCGGTGGTGTCCCGTGGCAGCGGCGGCAGCGGCTCACCGCGGCCGAACACCACGCTGCCCACGGCGAACAGCACGACGGCGATCAGAACCAGCACGACCAGATACAGCAGAACCAGGCTCACGGGTTCGATACTGCCTCAGAGGCCCGACATCGGGGTCGCCGAGCGCACGCTTGTGCACGCGAATCGCGAGAAAGCCCGCGAACAACCGTGCGCTCGGCGGAAAGAAGAGCTCAGCCGCGCGGGCGCAGCGTAACCATAGGGGGGCGATCGGCCAGCGAGACCGACGAGGTCCGCGGTGTGTAGCCCTCGCCGTCGGCGAAGAACTGCGTCAACCCGACCCCGGAGTCGGGCACCCCGCAGCGCGACAGCAGCGTCGCGATGACCTGCCGGCTCATCGTGGCGAGCTCGGTCAGCGGCCGGTTGCGGTGTGTGCGCACACCGAGGTTGACCTGGGCGATCCCGTCGAGTCCGAGCCGGTCGTAGGCGTCGATCAGCAGCCCGATCTCGACGCCGTAGCCCGGCGCGAACGGCACGGACGTCAACAGCTCGCGGGTGCCGGCGTACTCGCCGCCCAACGGTTGCAGGATGCAGCTCAGCTCGGGCCGCAGCGACGCGAGCAGCGGCCGGGCGACCAGCTCGGTCACGCGCCCGCCGCCGTTGGCGTCCTCGCTGCCGCTGACCTTGAGCGGCCTGCGGTAGAAGCCCTTGACCAGGTGCACACCGTCGGTGGTCAGCAGCGGACCGACCAGCTTGGGCACGAACATCGGGTCGGGGTCGATCAGGTCCGAGTCGACGAACACGATGACGTCGCCGGTGGTGGCGGCCAGCGAGCGCCACAGGACCTCGCCCTTGCCGGGTTGCGGAGTCACCTCCGGCAGCGCGGCCTCGCGGCTGATCACCCGCGCGCCTGCGGCCAGGGCCCGGATCTCGGTGTCATCGGTCGAGCCGGAGTCGAGCACGATGAGCTCGTCGACCAGCCCGCCGAGCAGTGGGGTGATGGTCTCGACGACGCTGCCGACCGTCTCTTCCTCGTTGAGCGCGGGCAGGACGACGGAGACGGTGCGGCCGCGTTTGGCCGCCTCGAGTTCGGCGATCGTCCAGGTGGGCCGGTTCCAACTGTGGTCGGCCAGCCACCGAGAGGTGACGACGTCAGTAGCGGGAAGTTCGGGTGTGAGTGTCATGCCAGTCCCCTCACCGTGCGCGTCGGCGGCCGTCCGCCCTGGATCGACGCGACCATTTCCAGTACGCGCCGTGTGGGCCCGACCTCGTGCACGCGGAACATCGCGGCCCCATCTGCGGCCGCCAAAGCGGTGGCTGCCAGGGTGCCTTCCAGGCGTTCGGTCAATCCCACACCCAAAGTCTCCCCGACGAAATCCTTGTTGCTCAGCGCCATAAGGACCGGCCATCCAGTGTTTACAAGCTCTTTTACATGGCGCAACAAAGTAAGACCGTGGTAAGTGTTCTTGCCGAAATCGTGCGTCGGATCGATCAGCACGGCGTCGCGAGGCACCCCCGCTGCCACGGCCCGTTCGGCCGCAGCGGTCACCTCGGCGATCACGTCGTCGACGACACCGCGTTCGGTGATGCCGTAGTTGACCCGAAACGGCCTGGTCCTCGGCTGGGCGCCGCCGGTGTGCGAGCACACCAGGCCCGCACCGAACTCCGCGGCCACCTCGGGCAACGCCGGATCGTGGCCCGCCCAGGTGTCGTTGATCAGGTCGGCGCCCGCCGCGCACGCTTGTTTGGCGACCGTCGAGCGCCAGGTGTCGACGCTGATCAGCTGATCGGGATAGGTGCCGCGCAGCCACTCGATGAACGGGACGACGCGCGCGATCTCCTCGTCGGTGTCGACGGTGTTGCCGGGGCCCGCCTTGACCCCGCCCACGTCGACGACGTCGGCGCCCTCCTCGATCACCCGGTGCGCCGCCGCTTTGGCGGCCTCGTCGGTGAACGCGGCGCCGCGGTCATAGAACGAGTCCGGGGTCCGGTTCACAATCGCCATGATCAGCGCGCGATCGGCGGCGACGGGCCGGCCCAGGAATCGGCCGCGGTGCGTTGTCACGCCTTCCAGGCTACGGCCGTGCGATTTGTGCGTGATTTCGATCGGTCAGCGGACGTTTTCACGCACAAATCGCTAGTTCTTGGGCCGCTTACCCGCCTTCACCTCCTCGGGGTAGTCGTCGTAGAACTCGACGTAACCCTCGTCGCGGCCCGCGAGGACGTAGATCGGGTCCTCGATCTCCTCGACGTTGAAGCCCTGCTTGCGCAGGTCGACCTTCTGGCTCTTGAACGTCGACGTGGTCGCGAGCTCGTCAACCACCCGCACGAACAGCGGCACGGCGTATCCGGGCAACTTGTCGTACAGCGTCCCCGCCAGCGACTTGCCGTCGAACTCGGCGCCCTCGTTCAACTTGACCGCCGCCATTCCCGCGCGGCCGCCGGCGCCTTCGATCTCGACGCCGTAAACGGTGCACTCGTCGACGCTCGGATCGATCGACAGCGCCGCCTCGACCTCGGTGGTGGCGACGTTCTCGCCCTTCCACCGGAACGTGTCACCGAGCCGGTCGACGAACGCCGCGTGACCGAAGCCCTGCGAGCGCATCAGGTCACCGGTGTTGAACCACACGTCGCCCTCCTTGAAGGCGCCACGCACCAGCTTCTTCTCTGACTCCTCGTCGTCGGTGTAGCCGTCGAACGGCTGGAAGCTGCTCACCTTGGACAACAGCAGGCCCGGTTCGCCGTTGCGGACCTTTTTGACCCGGCCCTTGTCGTCACGCAGCGGCTCGCCGGAGTCCTGGTCGTATTCGACGAAGGCAACCGGCGACGGGCAGATGCCGGTGGTCTTGTCCAGGTTGAAGAAGTTGACGAACGCGGTGTTGCCCTCGCTGGCGGCGTAGAACTCGCAGACCCGGTCGATGCCGAAGCGTTTGGTGAAGTCGTCCCAGATCGCCGGGCGCAAACCGTTTCCGCCGATCACCCGCACCTTGTGCTTGCGGTCGGTGTCCTTCTCGGGCTGGTTGAGCAGGTACGCGCAGATCTCGCCGATGTAGACGAACGCGGTGGCGTCGTAGCGGATCACCTCGTCCCAGAACTTCGACGCCGAGAACGACTTCCCGATGGCCAGCGTCGCGCCTGCGTTCAGCACCGACGACAGCGCCACCGTCAACGCGTTGTTGTGATAGAGCGGCAGGCAGCAGTACAGCGTGTCCTTGCTGTTCAGCCGCATTCCGAGGCCGCCGAACCCGGCGAGCGCCCGCAGCCACCGGTAGTGCGTCATCACGCTGGCCTTCGGCATGCCGGTGGTGCCCGACGTGAAGATGAAGAAGGCCTTGTCCTTGGCCAGCACGGCGGCGGTGGTGGCCGGATTGCCGGTGGGCGCGGTGGCGGCGAGGCGCTTCATCTCGTCGATCGTGACGAGGCCGTCGGTGTCGGCGCCGGACTCGGTGATGGGTTCGACGAAGTCGGTGTCGGCGACGACGGCCTTGGCCCCCAGCAGCCCGAGGCTGTGCTTGAGCACGTCACCGCGCTGGTGGTAGTTGAGCATTCCGGCGATCGCGCCGCACTTGACCGCCGCCAGCATCAGCAGGACCGGATCGACCGAGTTGCGCACCATGATGCCGACGACATCGCCGTGCCCGACGCCGCGCGCGGCCAGCACGGCGGCGTAGCGATTGACGGTCTCGTTGGCCTCGCGGTACGTGACCTCGTCGTCGCCGAACCGCAGGAAGACCTTGTCGCCGTAGCGGGCGGCGCGCTCCTGGAAGACCTTGCCGATCGAGGTCTTTGCCGAGGGTCGGGCGCTGAACCCGGTGACCACGCCGCTGACAATCGTCGGCACGTCCGCGATCAGTCCCGGCACGCGGGCGGCGATGTCCAATAGCCCAACGCTGCTGCGAGTCCCCGACTTCTCGGTCATGCGCGTTCGTCCCTCCCTGTTCGTTTGTCGCACACCCTAGTGACCGTGCTCTTGGCGCGGCGCACACGCCGCCAGGGCCGACTCGACATCGGCGACGACGTCCAGTCGGTCCAGCGCGCCCTGTGCGACGTATCCGCTGTCGCGCAGCTCGTGCAACCAGGCCAGGAGGCCGTCGTAGTGCCCGATGGGGTCGAGCAGCACGACCGGTTTGTCATGCATACCCAAATAGCCCGCTGTCCAGGCTTCGAAGAACTCCTCGAGGGTGCCGATCCCGCCGGGCAGGGCGATGAACGCGTCCGCCCGCCCCTCCATCACTTCCTTGCGCTGACGCATCGTGTCGGTGACGACGAGTTCGTCGGCGTCGACGTCGGCGACCTCGCGATGCACCAGAGCCTTCGGGATGACGCCCACGGTGTGCCCGCCGCGGGACCTGGCCGCGGTGGCCAGCGCGCCCATCGCCGACACGTTGCCGCCGCCGGAGATCAGGCTCCAGTTCCGCTCGGCGATCGCGACCCCGACCTGTTCGGCCAGCGCGATGAGCTCGGGGTGGATGGGGCCTGATGCGCAGTAGACGCAGACCGCCCACTGGCGGTGCGACGCCCGTGGGCTGGGATCTCCGGACACGAGGACAACCTAGCCGCACGACGATCAAGCGGCCCCCGGCCGCGTTGAGAAGTGCGGCCATCGATCCAGCCGCACGACAATCCAGCGGCCCCGGCCGCGTTGAGAAGTGCGGCCATCGATCCAGCCGCACGACGATCCAGCGGCCCCGGCCGCGTTAAGGAGTATGGCGATCGATTTAGCCATAGACTCCGGCGGTGCCGATTGAGTGGGTCACCTCGCCGCCCGGACCGGCACTCGATTCGATCGAAGCCGGTCTGCAGAAGCGATCCGGCGCTGTTCTGATCGGGCCCGCCGGCGTGGGCAAGACGTCGCTGGCGCGCACCGCGGCCGAACGCTTCGCCGGTGCCTACCACCGCGTCGACTGGGTCACCGCCACAGCGCCCATGGCCGCGGTCCCGTTCGCGGCGGTCAGCCGGCTGATCGAGGTCGCCGACACCGGCAAGACCGCGGATGTGTTGCGCAGCGCGCGAGAAACATTGGGCGACGGACGACTGCTGGTGGTCGACGACGGTCATCTGCTCGACCCGCTGTCGGCGGCGCTGATCTACCAGCTCGCGGTCAGCGGCGCCGCGACGCTGATCGTGACGGTGGCGCCTGCCGGGGTGATGGCCGACGGGGTCTCTGCGTTGTGGGATGACGGCCTGGTCGAGCGCATCGAACTACAGCCGCCGGGTCACGACGATCGTCGCCTGGCCGCCTCGGTCGACGAGTTCGTCGCCGGCCTGCCCGCCGCCGCCCACCGCGTGCTGGAATACCTCGCCGTCGACGACCCCCTGGCGCTCGGCGAGCTAGAAGCGTTGACCGACCCCGAATCTGTTGAGGCCGCTGTGTCTTCGGGCGCGGTCGTCGTCGACGACGGCTGGGTACGTCCGGCGCATCCGTTGTTCGCCGACCCGGTGCGCGGGGAGTTGGGTGGCCCGGAACTGCGCAGGCTGCGGGGTGAGTTGGTCGACCGGCTGGCCGAGCGGCCCGGACACGGCGCCGTCGACCGGTTGCGCCGCGCGGTGTTGGCGCTCGACAGCGACAGTCCGCAGGCGCCCGCCGAGGTGTCCGCGGCCGCCGCCGAGGCGTTGCGTCTCGGCGATCTGGTCCTCAGCGAGCGGCTCGGTCGAGCCGCGCTGCAGCGCTCACCGGACCTCGCGACGCGGCTGACGCTGGCGTACGCGCTTGCCTGGCAAGGGCGCGGCCGCGACGCGGACGCGGTGCTCGCCGACGTGGACAGCGCCGCGCTGTCGGAGACCGAACTGATGGCCTGGGCGCTGCCGCGCGCGGCGAACCAGTTCTGGATGCTGTCCGAGCCCGAGCGCGCCACCGCGTTCCTGCGCGCGACGAGAAACCGGGTGTCCTCGCCGATGGCGCAGACCACGCTGGACGCACTGTCGGCGACGTTCGCGATGAACGCCGGAAATGTCTCGCGGGCAATGGATGTCGCGGCTGGGGTGCTCGCGTCGCCAGCGGCCGACGACACGGCGGTCGGGTGGGCGGCGGCGGCCGCGGCGCTGAGCGCCGCGCGCACCGGCTGCTTCGCCGAGGTCGACGCGTTGGCCGAACGCGCGATGGCCGCGGGTCATCCGGGGCTGTTGCGGTTCACCAGCGGGTTCGGTCAGACGACAGCGCTGGTGATGGCCGGTGAACTGGAGCGAGCGCAGCAGCTGGCCCAGCGGCTCACCGACTTCGCGCAGCTGCAGCAACCCGGGCGCGCGATCGGTGAGGTGCTGGTCGCCGACGTGCTGATCGCCAAGGGTGAGCTCGAAGAGGCGGCGCGCCTGTTGCGCCGGGCGGCGGCCGCGCTGTCGCCGACCGGGTACTCGTGGGGGCCGTTGGCGTGGATGCTGCTGGCGCAGGCGCTCGGGCAGCTCGGCGCGGGCGCGGAAGCGGGAAAGGCCCTGGCGCGTGCGGAGTCTCGACACGGTTTGAAGTCGATGCTGTTCGCCCCGGAGTTGGCGTTGGCGCGGGCCTGGACGATGTGGGCGCGCCGTGACGAGCACGGTGCCGTCGCCGCGGCCCGCGAGGCGGTGCGCAACGCGGAGCGTGGCGGGCAGTCGGCGGTCGCGTTGAGAGCACTGCTGGACGGCGTACGGCTCGGCGATATGCGGGCTGTCGATGCGATCGAGCGGGTTAGTGTCGAATGCGACTGTGTCGCGGGACATCTGGCGTTGGCCCACGGTCGGGCGCTCGCAGCGCGGGATGGCGCCGCGCTGGCGGAGGCGTCACACGCATACGCGGCGCGCGGGTGGCACGGTGCGGCCGCCGACGCCGCCGCTCAGGGCGAGGCCCATCGCTAGAAATTGGTGTCAGGACCGGTACCGTCGCGGCCCTAGGCTTGACTGCCATGAGCGAATTGTTCGCCCGGACCGACCGATTGCGGGCCTTCGCCGGCATCCATGACCGCATCGCGACGGACCTGTCACAAATGGGCGGCGGCGCCCCGGGGGCCGCCGGAGTCCAGGCGAGCCACGGCTCGATCGCGGCCACCGTCGACGCCGCGCTGTCGAGTGCGCTGAACGCACGACTCGGCACGATGCAGAGCGCGGCCGACGACGGATCGACGATCTCCGAGCTGCTGCGTAAGGCCGAGCAGCTGTACGAACAGGGCGATCGAGATGGCGCCGAGACGTTGCGCACAGCCGCCGAAGAGCTTGCGGACCAACGGGATACGCCCGGCAGCCAGGGGGCGGACAGGACTGCGGGCGCCGGCGAGAGCGGTGAGGACGATCCCACCAACAACCAGATGATCGGCCAGCTGCTCGGTCAGGTCGGCCAACAGGTCGGAGCGCTGGCCGGTGCGGTGACCGCGCCACTGCTGGGTCTCGCCCAAGGGCTGCAACAGGTTCCGCAGCAGATCATGCAAGCGGCCCAAGGAGCGACGACATCAGCTGCCGAGGACCCGAAGCGCCGCGACCGCAAACCGGAGGACGCCGAGAAGCGATCCGAGGAGCCCGAGGAGTCACCCGAGCCGACGCGTCAACCCGACCCGGACGACGCTGCATCATCGGGCGGCGCGACGAACTTCGACCGGGCGCCCGTGCCGCCGGTCGTCGCAGAGCCGCCGCGGCCCGCGCAGACGCGTCCGCAAGTGCGCTAGCCGCTACAGGTTGCGAGCCACGTCGTCGTCGCCGGACTTGGACTCCGGCGGCGTGACCGGCGCCGGACCCGCCCCCGACTCGCCGCGTTCCGGTCCGGCGGCGCCGTCCCACGGGCGGTCGTCGGCGCGGTGCAGCGGCTGACGTTCTTCGCGGTCGTCGGCCCGGTCGGCCTGAAGCTGAGCATCGTCGCGCGGCTGCTGCGCCGTCGGCCCCGCCGGGGCACCAGCGCCCGCGGCGGCGGCAGCACCAGGTGCGCCCCCGCCCGATGCCGTGCCTGCGCCGCCCTGGCCGGTCGGGGACGGGCCGCCCGCCGACTGGGCGCCCTGCATGGCCTGCTGCATCAGGGAGCCGAACATCCCGGTCTGCCCGCCGAGGGCCTGCGACGGCGCGCCCGCCATCTGCCCCATCTGGCCCGCCTGCTGACCGACCTGGCCGAGCATCCCGACGATCTGGCCAACCGACTGCGAGCCGACGTCGTCGGAGTTCTCGTAGGCGGCCTGCGCGGCGCCCACCTTGCCCGAGAAGGTGTTCTCCTTGGCCGACAGCGCGGCGACATTGGCGGTCAGCTGAGCGGCCAGGGTCGGCAGCACCGCCGAGATCGTGGCGCTCATCGCGTCCTGTCCCGGCGCGATCGTCGGGATCTCGGGTAGCTCGACCCCCGCCGCGTTCCAGCTGATGCCCTCGGGCTTCCTCAGCGGGCCACCCATACGCGCTCCTCGTCACCAGTCGTCATCGTCGTCATCGTCCATGTCGTGCTCGAGCGGCGCGGGGACGGCCAGCCCGGCCACGGTGCCGCCGCTGGCACCACGCTGACCCATCATCGGCGCCATCCCGCCCATGCCGCCACCGGCGGCCATCGGGACGGCGCCGCCGGCCGCCGTCGCCCCAGCCGTCGCGCCCTCACGCGCGGGTGCGGTGCTGACGGCCTTGCTGCCGACGACGTTCGCCATCTGCGGGGTCTGCAGCGGCGCACCGCCGGATCCGGGCAGCGACGCCGCGCGCACCATGCCCGAGCCGCCGCCGGCGCCAGAGCCACCGGCCAGCGGATGGTTGGAGAACGACGAGAACGGCAGGCCCGCGGCGCCAAGCGAGTCCGCCTTGCCGCCCTGGCCGAACAGCGATGTCAGCTGCTGCAGCGGCTGCGAGAGTTGCTGGCCCATCTGCTGTGGCACAGCCATCAGTGACTGGCCGAGCTGCATGGGCAGCTGCGCGGCCATCGAGCCCATCTGGCTCATCATCTGCATGGCCTGCTGGGAGCCGTCACCCGCCTGCTGCGCGGCCTCCTTTCCGCTGTCCTGCGCTTCCTTGCCGCCGGGCACCGGCGGGGCGCCGAACAGCGGGATGCTCGGCGGAACGCCGAGGGTGTTGGCGAGCTCGGTGGTGTTGGTCGTGATGTTGGCGATGTTCTGCGACAACCCCATCGTGATCCGGCTCTGCACCAGCTCCTGGGCGTTGCTGAACGGCATCGCCGCGATGGCTTCGCATTCCTGTTGGACCTCTTGGGCGATTGTGTTGGCCAGCGTCTTCGTCTTCACGACGGTGGCCTCCATCGCGCGCAGCTTGGCGGCGATCGCGGCCGCCTGCGCCGCGTTGGCCTCGTGCCCGCCGATGATGGTGGTGGCCTCGCCCGCCGCGGCTACCGCGCCTGCGCCCTCCCACGAGTCGGCGAGCTTCATCAGCTGGCCTTGCTGTTCGGGGACCACATTGCCGCTGATCTTGGCCGCGAGAGCCTCGTAGGACACCGCGGCGGCGGCCAACGTCTCCTCGTCGACGTTCGGCCAGCCCGGGCCGGTCACGGTCTGGCCACCGTACGGGCTGGAATCGGGCGTGATGCCCATGGCGCGACCCCCTTGATGACACGCTTCGGGTCTCAAACTTACCGTGCCTCGGGTAGCTGTCCGTGCGCCGATTTCGACCCGCACGACGCGCGATCAGGGCATCCGCACCTCCTCGAGACGGCCGCCGGATAGCCGGAGCCACCGCTGCACGCCGATCTCGGTGAGAAACCGCTCGTCGTGGCTGACGACGATGAACGCGCCGCGGTACGCGTTCAGGGCGGCCTGGAGTTGCCCGACGCTGACGAGGTCGAGATTGTTGGTGGGCTCGTCGAGCAGGAGCAGTTCGGGTGCCGGTTCGGCGAACAACACGCAAGCCAGCGTCGCGCGAAGTCGTTCGCCGCCGGACAGCGCGCCCACCGGCAGATGGATGCGCTCGCCGGTGAAGAGAAACTGCGCCAGCAGGTGCATGCGGCGGGTGTGCGACAGGCTCGGCGCGGAGGCGGCCAGGCTCTCGGCGACCGTGTCGCGCGGATCGAGCAGGTCGAGCCGCTGTGACAGGTATGCGACGCGACCGCCGCTGCGAGCCACCGTTCCACCGTCCGGCTTTACGTCTCCGGTCAGGGTGCGCAGCAGCGTCGACTTGCCCGTCCCATTCGGACCGGTGAGCGCGATGCGCTCGGGGCCGCGCACCGACAGGTCGACGTCGTCGAGGATCGGGCGGCCGCGGACCAAGAAGCGTAACCCCGTGGCAGTGAGCACATCTCGGCCCGCGGGCACCGCGGTGTCGGGCAGATCGAGCACGAGGGCGTCGTCGTCTCGCACCGCGCGCTCGGCCTCCTCCAAACGGTCTTTCGCGTTGTCGACCCGTGCCGCGCCGACCCGGTCGACGCGGCCCGCCGACTCCTGCGCACGCCGCTTCTGCGCGCCGGCAACGATTTTCGGCAGTCCGGCGTCCTTGATGTTGCGCGCCGCCGTACCGGCTCGCCGCGCCGCCCGCTCGCGGGCCTGTTGTTTCTCCCGCTTCTCTCGTTTGAGAAGCTGTTGGGCGCTGCGCACATTGCTCTCGGCGACGCGTTGCTCGAGCTCGACCGCTTCGGTGTACATCGTGAAATTGCCGCCGTACGACCGGAGTTCGCCGCGGTACAGCTCCACGATCCGGTCCATCCGGTCGAGCAGCATCCGGTCGTGACTGACCACCAGAAGACAACCCGTGAAGTCGTCGAGCGCCTCGTAGAGCCGGTGCCGCGCGTCGACGTCGAGGTTGTTGGTCGGCTCGTCGAGCAGGAGCACGTCGGGCCGGCTCAGCAGCTGGGCGGCGATGCCGATGCTCACGATCTCGCCGCCCGACAGTGTGTCGAGCCGACGGTCGAGTGCGATATGCCTCAGGCCGAGACGATCCAGCTGGGTGCGCGCGCGTTCCTCGACGTCCCAGTCGTCGCCGATCGTGGCGAAGACGTCCTCGTCGGTGTTGCCGCCGGCCAGAGCGTCGAGCGCCTCGATCACGCGAGCGACGCCCAAGAGCTCGGCAACGGTGCGATGCGCGATGTAGGGCAGCGACTGCGGCAAATAGCCGAGCCGGCCGTCGACGGTGACGGAGCCAGACGTCGGCGTCATTTCGCCGGCGATGAGCTTGAGCAACGCGCTCTTTCCCGCGCCGTTGGGGGCGACCAGGCCGGTGCGCCCCTCGTTGACGGTGAAGGAGAGGTCGTCGAACAGCGGCGTTTCATCGGGCCACGCGAAGGACAGATGGGAACAGACGATGGAAGACATGTGAGTGATCTCTCCGTAAATCGCACGGAAGCAGGGACGGTCGGATCCGGGTGGCACCCGGAGACGTCGTCAACTCACATGTCTTCAGAGTAGGTGTGCGGTCAAGCGGTTAAATACCGGCGCAGAACGTCGGTTGCGGCGGTGATCTTCTGGGTCTCGACGCGCTCGTCGACGCGGTGCGCGAGGTTCGGGTCCCCGGGCCCGTAGTTGACCGCCGGGATGCCGAGCGCGGCGAAACGGGACACGTCGGTCCATCCGTACTTCGCGCGGACCTGCCCCCCGGAGGCCTGGACGAGCGCCGCCGCGGCGGGTTTGGTCAGCCCGGGCAGCGCACCGGCGGCCGCGTCGGTCAGTTCGATCTCGACGTCGAGGCCGTCGAACACGTCGCGAACGTGGTGCAGCGCCTCGTCGACGCCGCGATCGGGCGCGAACCGGTAATTCACCGTCGCCGACGCCGCATCCGGGATGACGTTGCCCGCGATGCCGCCGTCGATGCGCACGGCGGAGAGCCCTTCGCGGTAGGTGCAACCGTCGATCTCCACACTGCGGGCCTGATACGAGGACAGCCGGTCCAGCACCGCGCCGAGCTTGTGAATGGCGTTGTCGCCCAACCACGACCGTGCCGAGTGGGCGCGGGTACCGGTGGCGGTGATCACGACCCGCAGCGTGCCCTGGCAGCCGGCCTCGATGTAACCGCCGGACGGTTCACCGAGGATCGCCACGTCGGCCTGCAGCCAGTCGGGCAGTTCCTTCTCGATGCGGTTCAACCCGTTGGCGGACGCCTCGATCTCCTCGCAGTCGTACATCACCAGCGTGATGTCGTGCGTCGGCTCGGCCACGGTGGCGGCCAGGTGCAGAAACACCGCGTCGCCGGACTTCATGTCGGAAGTGCCGCAGCCGTGCAACTCACCGTCGACGAGGCGGCTCGGCAGGTTGTCGGCGACGGGCACGGTGTCGAGGTGGCCTGCGAGCAGAACCCGCGACGGCAGGCCGAGGTTCGTGCGGGCCAGCACGGCGTCGGCGTTGCGGATGACTTCGAGGTTCGTCTGTTCGCGCAGCGCGGCCTCGACCTCGTCGGCGATGCGCTTCTCGTGGCGCGACTCGCTGGGAATGTCCACCAGCGCAGCGGTCAGCGCGATCGGATCACCGTGCAAATCGAGGCCCACTCGGCTGACGTTAGTCTTATCCGCGTGACTTCTGCTGCAGGTATTGGGCTGGCGACGATCGCCGCCGACGGATCAGTCCTCGACACATGGTTCCCGGCACCCGAACTCGGCGACGACGGCCCGTCGGGCACGACCCGGCTGTCGGTGGCCGAGGTGCCCGAGGAGCTGGGCGCGCTGACCGGGCGCGACGAGGATCGCGGCGTCGACATCGTGGCGGTCCGGACGGTGATCTCGTCGCTGGACGACAAGGCCATCGACGCCTATGACGGGTATCTGCGGTTGCACCTGCTGTCGCACCGGCTGGTCGCGCCGCACGGCCTGAACGCCGACGGCTTCTTCGGGGTGCTGACCAACGTCGTGTGGACGAACCACGGGCCGTGCGTGGTCGCCGGCTTCGAGACGGTGCGGGCAAGGCTGCGCAAGCGCGGTCCCGTGACGGTCTACGGCGTGGACAAGTTCCCGCGGATGGTCGACTACGTGTTGCCGACCGGCGTGCGGGTGGCCGACGCCGACCGGGTGCGTCTGGGCGCGCATCTGGCCGAGGGCACAACGGTCATGCACGAGGGCTTCGTCAACTACAACGCGGGCACGCTCGGCAGCTCGATGGTCGAGGGCCGCATCTCGGCGGGCGTGGTGGTCGGCGACGGATCCGACGTCGGCGGTGGCGCGTCGATCATGGGCACGCTATCGGGCGGCGGCACCGAGGTGATCTCGATCGGCAAGAGGTGTCTGCTCGGCGCCAATGCGGGCCTTGGCATTTCGCTCGGCGACGACTGTGTGATCGAGGCTGGGTTGTACGTCACGGCAGGCACCAAGGTGCAGACCGGCGACGGCAAGACCGTCAAGGCTCGGGAGCTGTCGGGCGCCAACAATCTGTTGTTCCGGCGTAATTCGCTGTCGGGTGCTGTCGAGGTGGTCAAGCGCGACGGAACCGGCATCACGCTGAACGAGGCCCTGCACCAGAACTGAGACGAGCGTTCAATCGGCGGCGGCGTTGGGCTTCAGCGGCGGACAGCGCCCGTCGACCGCGGCCAGCTCGAAGTGCCAGATTTCGTTGGCGTAGACCTGGCACAGGCCGAACTCTCGGCCGTTGGCGATGAGCCACTTGTCGGCTTCGACGGGACCGACGTCGACGGCCTGGCCGGTGACGTGTTTCGACTTCTCCGGTGAGGCCACGAATTCCCGTGCGGCGCCTTCGCTTCCGTACCTGACGACACCGTCGGCGAAGAGCCGCTCCTGGAAGCCCTTCGATCGCCACCCCGACGAGATGCGCATCTCGATGCCGTCACTCTCGGCGCGGCGGGCCGCCTTTTGAACCGCTTCGCGGAGGGCAGGGTCGAGCCACTCCACGATCGGATCGCTGCTGTCGAACGGACTGAGCATGCGACCGTCGGGCAGCCAACCGCCGACGGTGTCCTGCGCTGCCGGTCCGAGGTTCATCGGTTCCTGGCCGACGACGGGTGCCGGCGCCGGAGGCGGCGTAGGTGTGCCGCACGCCGCGATTGCGCACACCGACACCGCCGCGAGCGTGCACATGAGGCTGAGTTTTCGCGGCGTGTCGTGTACAAACACGCACGCTCGCGCCAATGGGGGCCGAGGGGTCAATCTTCGGCGGCCAGGATGCAGAATTCGTTGCCCTCGGGATCGGCGAGCACGACCCAGGTTTCGTCGCCCTGGCCGATGTCGACGTGCCGCGCGCCTAGGGCGACGACGCGCTCGACCTCGGCCTGCTGGTCGTCGGGCCGGAAGTCGAAGTGGATGCGGTTCTTGACGACCTTCTCGTCGGGCACTGCGAGGAACAGCCAGTTCGGTCCCGCGCCCGGCGGCGCGTGCACCACGACGTCGCCGTCGGCGTCGACGTCGTGGGGCCAACCGAGCACCTGCGACCACCACCGACCCAAGGCGGACGCATCGTGGGCGTCGATGCAGATCTCGTCGAATTCGAGCGTCACCGTGCCAGCTCCTTCTTGAGCACCTTGCCCATCGCGTTGCGCGGCAGCGAATCGACCAGCCGCACCTCACGCGGCCGTTTGTGCACGGAAAGCTGTTGCGCCACAAACTCGATCAACTCGTCGGGGCTGGCCTCACCGACGACGAACGCGACGATGCGCTGACCGAGGTCGTCGTCGGGCACACCGACCACCGCCACCTCGCGCACACCGGGGTGCCCCAGCATCGCGGTCTCGATCTCCCCCGCCCCGACCCGGAAACCGCCGGTCTTGATCAGGTCGACGGACTCGCGTCCGACGATGCGGTGCATGCCGTCGGAGTCGATCACCGCGACATCGCCGGTGCGGTACCAGCCGTCGGCGTCGAGCACCTCGGCGGTCGCATCGGGCCGATTGAGGTAGCCGTCGAACAGCGTGGCGCCGCGAACGTGAAGCTGTCCAATGGTTTCCCCGTCGTGGGGCACCGCGGCACCGTGCTCGTCGACCAGCCGCGTCTCGATGCCGCTCAGTGGCAGGCCCACCCAGCCGGGTCGGCGCTCACCGTCGGCGCGGGTGCTGATCGTGATCAACGATTCCGTCGACCCGTAACGCTCGATCGGTTGGTGCCCGGTCCGCTCGGCCAGTTTGTCGAACACCGGAACCGGCAGCGGGGCGCTGCCCGAGACCAGCAGCCGTGCCGACCTCAGCGCCGCGGCGGCTTCCGCGTCATCGGCAACTCGGGACCACACCGTGGGAACCCCGAAGTACAACGACCCACCGACGGCCGCGTAGTTCTGCGGACGCGGTTTCCCGGTGTGCACAAACCGATTTCCGATGCGCAGCGATCCCAGCAGGCCGAGGATCAACCCGTGCACGTGATACAGCGGCAGCCCGTGCACCAGGACGTCGTCGGGCGTCCACCGCCACGCCTGGGCGAGCGCGTCGATGTCGGCGGCGATCGCGCGGCGGGTGATGAGGACGCCCTTGGGCGGGCCGGTCGTGCCGGAGGTGTAGATGATCAACGCGGTCGACTCGTCGGCGGGTTCGGCGTAACGGTGCCACGAGCGGGCGTGCAGCCGCACCGGCACGTGCTGCAGGCCCTCGGTCTCGTCCGGCTTTCCCCCCAGCCACGCCTGCGCGCCCGAGTCGGTGAGGATGTGCCTGCGTTCGGCGGCGCCGACGTCGGCGGGCACCGGCACAACGGGCACGCCGGCGATCAGGCAGCCCGTCACCGCCAGCACCGTCTCCACCGTCGGCGTGGCCAGCACGGCGACCCGATGCGCACCGCCGACGCGTTCGGCCACCGACGTCGCCGCACCCACCAGATCGCTGCGCGACAACTGCGCCCCGTCGATGCGGACGGCGTCCTCGATGTCGGCACCACCCGCGACGGCGGCGGGGTTCAGCGAAGCCAGCAGCATAAGCAGCGAGGTTACCCACATCGGCTCGGCGATACTGGGCGCGTGACCCACATTGAGCGGCTGGCCTCGCGCGAGGTGTACCGGAACAAATGGATGACGCTGCGTGAGGACGACATCCGCCGACCCGACGGCAGCGACGGCATCTACGCGGTGGTCGACAAGCCGACGTACGCCCTGGTGATCGCGCGAGACGGCGACCGGGTCCGGCTGGTCGAACAGTTCCGCTATCCACTGGGCCTGCGGCGCTGGGAGTTCCCGCAGGGCACCGCGCCGGACCAGCAGGACCTCGCGCCCGCCGATCTCGCGGCGCGCGAACTGCGCGAGGAGACGGGTCTGCGCGCGTCGGAGTTCGTGCGGCTCGGACTGCTCGACGTGGCGCCGGGGATGAGCAGCCAACGCGGCTGGGTGTTCCTCGCGACGGGCATCACCGAGGGTGAGCACGACCGCGAGCACGAGGAACAGGACATGCACAGCGAGTGGTTCACCCGCGCAGACGTCGAGCAGATGATGCGCGACGGCGTGATCACCGACGCCCAGACGATCGCCGCATGGGGTCTGCTGTTGCTGTCGGGGCGCTAGCGGTGCGATGAGTTCGGCCGCCATGTGAGGTCTTTCTTGGTGACGCACAAAGCGACTACGGGAGGATGAACATGACGGCGGACACCATGCGCATCGGCATGTACTCGTTTGACTGCCGGGACGCCGCGACGTTGGCACGGTTCTGGTCGAGGGTGCTCAACCGGCGGGTCGACGAGCCCTCGTCAGCGGAGTTCACGACGATCGGACTCGATGACGGCGGCGTGACCTGGATGTTCCAGGGGCGGCCGGCCCCGGACCCGCCCACCGGGCTGAACCGGCTGATGATCGACTTCGACGGCGGATCGGCGTGGTCTGAGCACGCTGACAGAGTCGAATCATTGGGCGCGGTGCGGGTGAGCGATCACGCGGAGGACGGTCTGAACTGGGTGGTCTTTCGCGATCCGGAGAACAACACGTTCCGGATCTTCTCCCCTCGTCCGGAGTGAGCCGGCGCGGGCGCATCGAGACCAATCCGTGACGGTGTCGTAGCCTTCAGCAAACCGTGTCGCGGGCATCGGCGGCGATTCCGCTCAGTAGTGTTCCCGACATGTCTGTCCGCACTCTGACCAGCGCGCTGTTCGGGGTGACTTGTGCTGCGGCCGCGAGCCTTTCGACGCTGCCGTCGGCGGACGCAGCGAACCCGGCGTGGAACGGACGCTACCAGATCGTCACCTACGCGTCGGACAAGATGGGCACCAGCATCGCCGCTCGTCAACCCGAACCCGACTTCGGTGCGCAGTACGTGCTGGTGACCGACTGCTCGGCGGGGTTGTGCGTGGCCACTGTCGTGGAGGGACCAGCGCCGACCAATCCGACCATCCCCCAGCCGATCCGCTACACCTGGGACGGCTCAAGGTGGCAGTACGCCTACAACTGGCAGTGGGAGTGCTTCCAGGGAGACGGCGTGCCCAGCGAGTACGCCCCGGCCCGGTCGCGGGTGTTCTATGCCCCCGATATCGACGGACAGCTGTTCGGGACGTGGCACACCGAGATCCTCGCCGGGCCGTGCCGCGGCACGGTTCTGATGCCCGTCGCCGCTCGGCCCGTCTAAGCGTTGCGGCGTTCGGCCAGCGCCCGCAGGAAGAACATCAGGTTGGCGGGGCGTTCGGCGAGCCTGCGCACGAAGTATCCGTACCACTGGGTGCCGAACGGGACGTACACCCGCACATGGTTACCGGCATCGGCCAGCCTGCGCTGTTCGGCATCGCGGATGCCGAAGAGCATCTGGTACTCGAAATCGTCGATGCCGCGGCTGTTCTCGGCGGCCAGCCCGGGTACCGCCGCGATGATCGCCGGATCGTGGGAGGCCACCATCGGGTACCCGGCACCCGCCATCAGCACCCGCAGGCACCGCAGATAGGAGTCGGTGACGTCGTCCCGGTCGCGATAGGCCACCGACACCGGTTCGTCGTAGGCGCCCTTGCACAGGCGGATTCGCGCACCGGAGGCGGCGAACTCCTGGCAGTCGGCATGGGTGCGCTTGAGATAGGCCTGCAACACCGTTCCCAGCCAGCCGAATTCGGTCCTCAGATCACGCACGATCGACAGGGTGGAGTCGGTGGTGGTGTGGTCCTCGGCGTCCACCGTCACCCACGCCCCGATGCGCTGTGCCCGCTCGCAGACTGTGTGGGCGTTCTCCAGCGCAATCTTCTCCCCGTCGCGGGGCAGCGCCTGACCGAGGGCCGACAGCTTCAGCGAGACCTCCAGCGGCCGCACGGCGGCCGGCTCCTCGTCGCGCCGTGCGAAGCCGTCGAGCAGCGTCAGATACGCGTCGACGTTCTCGGTCGCGGCGTCGGCGTCCGTCACGTCCTCGCCGAGGTGATCGATCGACACGAGGCGCCCCGAATCCCGCAATCGCACAACGGCGTCCAGCGCGTCGTGCACCGTCTCCCCCGGTACGAAACGGTGTACGACCTCGCGCGTGAGGGGCAGCCGCTCGGCGGCCCTGCGCAGGTGGTCACGCCGGCTGGCGGCCAGGATCGCCGGTCGCGCGACGCGGTCGAAGACTTCCATCACTGCTCCATGTGCGGGTAGTTGTGGTCGGTCGCCGGCACGAGCGTCTCTTTGATCGACCGCGCCGACGTCCACCGCAGCAGGTTCAGCGGAGACCCGGCCTTGTCGTTGGTGCCCGAGGCGCGCGAGCCGCCGAACGGTTGCTGCCCCACGATGGCGCCGGTGGGCTTGTCGTTGACGTAGAAGTTGCCGGCGGCGTGCCGCAGTCGTCGCTCGGCCTGCAGCACCGCGGCGCGGTCGTCGGCGATCACCGCGCCGGTCAGCGCGTACTTCGCACCGGTGTCGACGATGTCGAGGATGCGGTCGTAGTCGTCGTCCGGGTACACGTGAACGGCCAGGATCGGCCCGAAATACTCGGTGCTGAACGCCTCGTCGGCCGGATCGTCGGACAGCAGCACGGTCGGCCGGACGAAATAGCCCTCCGAGTCGTCGTATTCGCCGCCGACGGCGATGGTCACGTGGGCGTCCTTCGCCCTCTCGATGGCCTTGACGTTCTTGGCGAACGCTCGGTCGTCGATCAGCGCGCCGCCGAAGTTGGTCAGGTCGGTGACGTCGCCGTAGCGCAGTTCCTCTGTCGCCGAGAGGAAGTCGTCGCCCATCTGCTGCCACACCGAACGCGCGATGAAAGCCCGTGACGCCGCCGAGCACTTCTGGCCCTGATAGTCGAACGCGCCGCGGATCAGCGCGGTGCGCAGCACGTCGGGTTGCGCGCTGGCGTGTGCGACGACGAAGTCCTTACCGCCGGTCTCCCCCACCAGGCGCGGATAACCGTGGTAGCGGTCGATGTTGGCGCCCACCTCTCGCCACAGGTGCTGGAACGTGGCGGTCGATCCGGTGAAGTGGATGCCGGCCAGCCGCGGATCCGCCAGCGCCACATCGGAGACCGCCACCCCGTCGCCGGTGAGCATGTTGATGACGCCGGGCGGGAGACCGGCCTGTTCCAGCAACTGCATGGTCAGGTGGGCCGCGAAGGTTTGAGTGGGTGACGGCTTCCACACGACGGTGTTGCCCATCAGCGCCGGCGCCGTGGGCAGATTGCCCGCGATCGCGGTGAAGTTGAACGGCGTTATCGCGTAGACGAATCCGTCGAGCGGCCGATAATCGGTGCGGTTCCACACCCCGCGCACGCTGATCGGCTGCTGCGCGAGGATCTGCCGCGCGAACGAGACGTTGAAGCGCCAGAAGTCGATCAGCTCGCAGGCGGCGTCGATCTCGGCTTGATATGCCGACTTGGACTGACCGAGCATGGTGGCGGCGCACAGCTTTTCGCGCCATGGTCCCGCAAGCAGGTCGGCTGCCCGCAGGAAGACCGCGGCCCGTTCGTCGAATGGCGTCGCCTCCCACTGCGCTTTCGCGCCCATCGCGGCTTCGACGGCAGCGGCGGCGTCGGCGTGGGTGGCGTTGGTGAGCGTGCCCAGCCGCCGCGAGCGACGGTGTGGCTGCACCACATCGATTCGATCCCCGTCACCCATGCGGTGCCGCCCGCCGATGACATGCGGCAGGTCGACGGGATCGGTGGCGACGGTGCCCAGTGCTTCGACGAGTCGGGTGCGTTCACCCGAGCCGGGCGCGTAGTCGTGGACCGGTTCGTTGGTTGGTGCAGGCACGTCAGTGATGGCATCCATGGCGAAATGATGCTCGGATCCGACACCGAATCCGATGGACGATCCGACAACGCGATCGGTGATCTATAGTCGGATCAGACAAAGGGGCATGCGATGGAACCACGAACCGGGCTGGGCTTGGGTCAGCTGCTGCTCGCGCTGGACCGCACCACGGTGACGCTGGTCGAGGCGCCGCGCGGCCTGGACATGCCGGTCGCATCGGTGGCCCTGGTCGACGCCGACGACGTCCGCCTGGGGCTGGCCGTCGGCCCCGGGTCCGCCGATTTGTTCTTCCTGCTCGGCGTCGACGACACGGAGGCGGTGCGCTGGCTCGAACGGCAGTTCGCGGGAACCGGCCGGGCGCCCGCGGCCATCTTCGTCAAACACCCCACGAGTGCCGCCGTCGAGCGGGCGGTCGCACTGGGCACCGCGGTCGTCGCCGTCGAACCGCAGGCCCGCTGGGAGTCCCTGTACAAGTTGGTCAACCACGCCTTCGACCACCACGGTGACCGCGGCGACCCGCACCATGATCCGGGCACCGACTTGTTCGGCCTGGCCCAGTCGATCGCCGACCGCACCCGCGGAATGATCAGCATCGAGGACGAGGATTCCCATGTGTTGGCCTACTCGGCCTCCAGCGCCGAGGCCGACGAACTGCGCCGATTGACCATCCTGGGGCGAGCCGGCCCACCCGAGCATCTGGCCTGGATCGCGCAGTGGGGCATCTTCGACGCCCTGCGGTCGGGCACCGAGGTCGTGCGTGTCGCGGAACGACCGGAGCTCGGGCTCCGGCCGCGCCTGGCCGTCGGCATCCATCTCCCCGACCGCAAGGGCACCCGCTTCGCGGGAACCATCTGGCTGCAACAGGGTTCGGTACCGCTGGCCGACGACGTCGAGGACGTGTTGCGGGGCGGGGCGGTCTTGGCGGCCAGGATCATGTCGCGGTTGTCGGCCTCACCGTCGACGCACACCCGACAGGTACAGGAACTTCTCGGACTCTCGGGGGACGCGGCCGACGTCGCCGCCCTCGCACGGGAACTCGGCATCCCGGCCGACGGTCGCGCCGCGCTGGTCGGGTTCGCCGACCCCGAGGGTACGGCTCCTGCCGGTGTGATCGCGCTGAGCGCCGGCGCTTTTCGGCCCGATGCGCAGATCGCCTCGAACAACGGCCGGGTCTACGTGCTGCTGCCGAAGATCGGCGCGCCGTCGTCGGTGATGTCCTGGGTGCGAGGCGTGGTCGCGACACTCGACCGCGAACTGGGCCTCTCGCTGCGGGCGGTCGTTGCCGCCCCGCTCACGGGACTGGCGGCCGCCGCGAGAGCACGCACCGAGGTGGACCGGGTCTTCGAAAGCGCGCAACGCCACCCCGGCGCCATCGGCGACGTCGCGGCCCTGGACGACGCACGGACCACCGTACTGCTCGACGAGATCGTCTCCCGGATGGGTCCGCGCCTCGTGGACCCGCGGATACGTCAACTGCGCGAACAGGATCCGGTGCTCGCGGAAACGCTCGGCGCCTACCTCGACGGGTTCGGTGACATCGCCGCGGTCGCGAACCGGTTGCACGTGCATCCGAACACCGTGCGCTACCGGATCCGGCGCATCGAGAAACTGCTGTCGACATCACTGACCGATCCCGATGACCGATTGGTGATCGCGCTGGGCCTACGCGCGACAGAGGACTAGGCCGAAAGGCGCTGCGCTGCAGCGGAAATACGCTCGTCGGTCGCGGTCAGCGCGATCCGCACATGCTTGGTCCCTCGTGCGCCGTAGAACTCGCCGGGCGCAACGAGGATGCCGAGCTGCGCGAGCCAGGCAGCGGTGTCGCGGCACGGCTCGCCGCGCGTGGCCCACAGGTACAACCCGGCCTCGGAGTCCTCGACGGTCAAGCCCGCCGAACGCACGGCGGGAAGCAGGATTTCGCGCCGTTTCTCGTACCGGGCACGCTGCTCGCTTTCGTGCTCGTCGTCGTCGAGCGCGGCCACCATCGCGGCCTGCACCGGTGTCGGCACCATCATCCCGGCGTGCTTGCGGACCGCAAGCAGTTCGGCGACCACCTCCGGGTCTCCGGCGACGAACCCGGCCCGGTAGCCGGCGAGCGACGACGTCTTCGACAGCGAATGCACGGCCAGCAACCCGGTGTGGTCACCGTCGCAGACCGACGGATGCAACACCGAGACCGGTTCGGCGTCCCAACCCAGGCCCAGGTAGCACTCGTCGGAGGCGACCAGGACTCCGCGCTCGCGCGCCCAGCCGACCACCTTGCGCAGGTGGTCGACACCGAGCACCTTGCCCGTCGGATTGCTCGGCGAGTTCAAGAACACCAGGGCCGGGGTCTGCGGGCCAAGCTGCGTCAGCGAATCGGCCCGCACGATCTGCGCGCCCGCCAGCCGCGCGCCGACGTCGTACGTCGGGTATGCCAGCTCGGGCGCCACCACGGCGTCGTCGGGGCCCAGCCCCAACAGCGTCGGTAACCAGGCGATCAGCTCCTTGGTGCCGATCACCGGCAACACCGCGTCGGACGGCAGGTCCGCGACGCCGTAGCGCCGCTCCAGCGCGTTCACGGCGGCCTCCCGCAGCGCCGGGGTGCCCGCCGTCGTCGGATAGCCGGGTGAGGCGCTGGCCGCCGCGAGGGCGTCGCGGATGACGGGCGCCACCGGGTCGACAGGAGTGCCCACGGACAGGTCGACGATGCCGTCCGGGTGTGCGCGCGCCAGCGCGGTCACGTCGGCCAGGGTGTCCCAGGGGAATGCCGGCAGCGACGCACTGACGCGTCTACGGAGCCGTGCGTGAGCCGTTATCAGTCCTCACCTTGCGGCGGCAAGCTCTTGACCGGCTCGGGGTCGTTATCGGTCTGACCCACCTTCGACGCACCGCCGGGCGAACCCAGCTCGGTGAAGAAGTCGGCGTTGATCTGCGTGTAGCTGCTCCACTGATCGGGCACGTCGTCTTCGTAGTAGATGGCCTCGACGGGGCACACCGGTTCGCAGGCACCGCAGTCCACGCACTCATCCGGGTGGATGTAGAGCATGCGAGCGCCCTCGTAGATGCAGTCGACGGGGCATTCCTCGATACACGCCTTGTCTTTGACGTCAACACAAGGTTCGGCAATGGTGTACGTCACCGTGTTCTCCTCAAGGTCTCCTCGATCTCCTGTCCGGTGGGCTGCCGTACGGGGTGGGCATCCAAGCTCGGCCGCAAGTATCCGTGGTCGATACCGGCACGGTCGTCTCAGTGTGCCCTAACTTCACACGCAACCCTGGTTAGGGGTTGCGCGTGGTTACTGATACTAAACGTTGCACATACAGCTGCCTAGCAGACACCCCTCTCTTGCGGCTCGCCCTTGCTATACCTGCGGAATGGAACGTTGCGCCCCGCCCGTCGACAAGTCCGCCGTCCTCCATGTCCGCCAGCTGACCGCGTCGGAACTGGACGCAGTGCGCGCCGCCAAGAGGTTCTTCAAAGAGAGTGCGTGGGACGAATGGCGCACCACGCAGCCGCTCGGGTTCGAGGGACCCAACGAGCGGTTCGAGGTCTGCGCCGACTTCCCGACCGACCTGGTTTCGGTGCCCGGGATGGTCGCCTGGTTCGTCCCCCGCGCGGGGCGCTACGCGCGCGCCGCGGTCCTGCACGATTACCTGTGGCGCTTTCCCGACCGCACGGGTTGCGACCGCCGCGCCGCCGACCACCGCTTCCGGCTGCAGATGCAACGCGACGGCGTGAGCCTGTTGCGGCGCTGGATCATCTGGGCGGCGGTGCGGCTGTCGGCGATCGTGCAGGGCAAGGGAGGCGCGGGGTGGTGGAAGGACCTGCCGGGCGCGCTGCTTCTGGTGCTGCTCGTCGCCGCGCCGATCGTCGTCCCGCCGGCGTTGGTGATCGTGGTGGCGACGGTGGTGTTCTGGGTTCTCGAGTCGATCGTCGCGGTGGTGGTGCCCGACGAGACACCACCACCGCTGCCGTTGAAGACCTGACGGTCAGGCCTGTTTGACGGCCTCGATCTCGAGGGTGACGGTGACCTTGTCGCCGACGACCGTGCCGCCGGTCTCCAGCGGCATGTCGATGTCGATGCCGAAGTCCTTGCGGTTCAACACGACCGAGGCCTCGAAGCCGGCGACCTCACCCTGGCCCATGCCGGGGTTGACGCCGTGGAACTCGACCTGCAGGGTGATCGGCTTGGTGACGCCCTTGAGCGTGAGATCGCCGTCGACGAGGTAGGTGTCGCCGTCGGACCGGACTCCGGTCGAGGTGAAGGTGGCGGTCGGGTGCGCTGCGGTGTCGAAGAAGTCGGCCGACTTGAGGTGGCCGTCGCGCTGCTCGTTGCGGGTGTTGACGGAGTCGACCGCGATCTGGGCGGTGACTGACGGGGTGCCGTCCTCGGCGACCGTGATCGCGCCGTCGAAGGTGTCGAACGTTCCGCGCACCTTGCTCACCATGAGGTGGCGTACGGAGAACCCGACGGTCGAGTGAACGGGGTCGATGGTCCAGGTGCCTGCGGTCAGGCCGGTGTCGACAGCTGTGGTCATGGTTGGTTGCTCCTTCGTGGTTGTCTGCTCGGGCTCCGGCCGACGACCGTCACCCATACCGGTAAACGGACCACGGTCCGATTTCATTCCGCACGGGTGCGGCGAGCGTGCACGACGTGCTGGAATTCCGCGGCGTGTGGTGTGCAAACACGCACGCGGGGGCGAGGGCGAGGGCGGTTAGGCGGCGAGCGGGGTGTACGTCGTGGAGCGCTGGCGCGCCGGGCGGCCGATGCCCTCGGCGATCGAGACGAGTTCCTCGACCGTCTTGTAGGAGCCGAACTCCGACCCGGCCATCCGCGAGATGGTCTCCTCCATCAGCGTGCCGCCGAGGTCGTTGGCGCCGCCGTTGAGCATCACCTGCGTGCGTTCGACGCCGAGCTTGACCCAGCTGGTCTGAATGTTGGCGATCCGGCCGTGCAGCATGATCCGCGCGAGCGCGTGCACGGCGCGGTTGTCGCGGTGCGTCGGGCCCGGACGTGCACCGCCGGCCAGGTACAACGGTGAACTCTGATGCACGAACGGCAACGGCACGAACTCGGTGAAACCACCTGTGCGGTCCTGGATCTCGCGCAGCACCCGCAAGTGGCCGACCCAGTGCCGCGGCTGGTCGACGTGGCCGTACATCATCGTCGAACTGGACCGCAGCCCGACCTCGTGGGCGGTCGTCACGACTTCGATCCACATCGACGTCGGCAGCTTGCCCTTGGTCAGGACCCAACGGACCTCGTCGTCGAGGATCTCCGCGGCCGTGCCGGGAATGCTGCCCAGACCGGCCTCGCGCAGCGACGTCAACCACTCGCGGATCGACAGCCCGCTACGGGTGACGCCGTTGGCGATTTCCATCGGGGAGAACGCATGTACGTGCATCGACGGCACCCGCTTCTTCACCGCGCGCACCAGGTCGGCGTAGCCGGTGACCGGAAGTTCGGGGTCGATACCGCCCTGCATACACACCTCGGTCGCGCCGGCGACGTGCGCCTCCCACGCCCGGTCGGCCACCTCGTCGACCGACAGCGAGTACGCGTCGGCGTCGCCCTTGCGCTGCGCGAACGCGCAGAACCGGCAGCCGGTGTAGCAGATGTTGGTGAAGTTGATGTTGCGGTTGACGACGAACGTCACGTCGTCCCCGACGGTGTCGCGGCGCAGCGAATCTGCAAGCGCGGCAACGGCATCCAACGCAGGACCGTCGGCGCATGCCAGCGCCAGGTACTCGTCGTCGGAGAGTCCGGCCGGGTCGCGTTCGGCCGCGCGCAGTGCGGCCAGCACGTCGGTGTCGATGCGCTCGGGCGCCCGGGCGGC
Organism: Mycolicibacterium komanii; assembly: GCF_001050035.1. Next base: position 22,392 of record NZ_CVTA01000010.1, on the reverse strand, counting down.
GAGCTCGGAGATCTTCTCGCGGATCGACTCCCAGTCCCCGAACGCACTATCGAGGTCGCTGCGCGTCTCGGTGAGCCGGCCCGCCGCATCGATCGCGGAGTGAAGGTCGGTGCGCCCCAACGACTCCGAGGCCTCGTCGGGCTCCTGCCACGGCCGTCCGGTCGGGTTGACGTCCAGCGCGAACCCGGTGTCGGCGTCGGCCAGCGCGTCGACGTGTCCGCGCACCCGCGGGTCGATCCACGCCGCACCCGCCTGCACGTACTGCGGTTGGGCGGTGAGCCGCTGCACCAGGTCGTATCCGGCGTCGGCGGTCACGGCGGCCAACTCGTCGAGCGCGGGCCACGGTCGCTCGGGGTTGACGTGGTCGGGGGTCAACGGCGACACGCCGCCCCAGTCGTCGACGCCCGCGCCGACCAGGGCCAGGCACTCGTTGCGCGACACCAGGTTCGGCGGCGCCTGGATGCGCATCTTGGGGCCCATCACCAGGCGGGTGACCGCGATCGTCGCCAGGAAGTCCTCGAAGTCCGCGTCCGGCGTTGAGGCCATCGCGGTGTGGTCCTTCGCGCGGAAGTTCTGCACGATCACTTCCTGCACGTGCCCGAACTCCTTGTGCGACCGGCGGATCGCGTGGATGGTCTCGGCGCGCTCGTGAAGCGTCTCGCCGATGCCCACCAGCAGGCCCGTGGTGAACGGGATCGACAGCCGACCCGCGTCGGCCAGCGTCCGCAGCCGGACCTCCGGGTCTTTGTCCGGACTGCCGTGATGCGCCAGCCCTTTCGTCTCGAACAGCCGGCGCGACGTCGTCTCGAGCATCATGCCCATCGACGGAGCCACCGGCTTGAGCCGGGACAGCTCCGACCAGCTCATCACGCCGGGATTCAGGTGCGGCAGCAGTCCGGTCTCCTCGAGCACGCGGATCGCCATCGCGCGCACGTAGTCCAGCGTCGAGTCGTAACCGCGCTCGTCGAGCCACTGGCGGGCCTCATCCCACCGCGCCTCGGGGCGGTCACCGAGCGTGAACAATGCTTCCTTACAACCCAATTCCGCACCGCGGCGAGCAACGTCGAGAATCTCGTCGGGCTCCATGTACATGCCCATGCCCTGAGCGCGCAGCCGACCCGGAACCGTGACGAACGTGCAGTAGTGGCAGGTGTCGCGGCAGAGGTGGGTGACGGGGATGAACACCTTGCGCGAGTAGCTGACCGGCAGGCGTCCCGACGGCCCGCGCCGCCCGGCCGCTTCGAGCCCGGCGTCGCGCACCCGCGAGGCGCTGGCACAGAGGTCGGCGAGGTCGGCGCCGCGGGCGGTCATCGCGATCGCGGCCTCGTCGACGTTGAGCGCCACTCCGTCGCGTGCGCGTCGCAGCACCCGCCGCACTGCGGCAGGACTGGGTTGATCGGGCTTCGGTGGAATCACCGGACTGGGCAGATCGGCGCCGCGCTGAGGGTTCAGAGCCACTCCCCTGTAACCCCGGCGCCGACGAGTTTCATCCCGGCTGTCTCAGATGCTGACATCACATCCGCCTGCCCTACGCCTGACATACGGGTCACCCTAGTCCCCGGTTCACGCGCCGCCACAGCACCGCTGCCGGGGGCAGGGTTCCGAGCGCGATCAGCAGCAGCGCCGCGTACTCCATGACGCCGACGCCGCCGAAGATGATGTCCTCCCCCGGCCCGCCGAGGGTCATCAACAGCACCGTCAGCAGCCAGGTCCACAGCGGAAGGGCCGCGATTCGCGGCGACGAGGTCCAGTGCAGCGCGGCCCATACGAGGGCGGCGTTGACGAGGCCGGCGATCAGCGCGCTGATCGGAAAGGGCGTCGACCCGAGGCGGAGCGGGAGGAACAAGGCCGCGGCGATGGCGCACAGCACGCCGTCAATGGCCAGCAGGGTAAGGACCGCCACGCTTCGAGGCTCGGCGGCGGAAGTGGGGGGGCTCAGGTCGGGATGCTGTCCAGCATTCCGGTCAGCGAGCCGATGACCCACTGAAGGCTGTCGAACCGGTCCTGCCAGTGCTGCAGGTTGGGATCGAGATCCGGATCCATGTGCAGTCCCTTCATCGCGCCGCCGACTGACGGGGAGCTTACTCCTCCCCCGCGTCGCTATCGAAGGTCCAGCCCGGCGAGTAGGTCGGTCTCCCAGCCCCGAGCGTCGCGCTCGCCGGCCGTACCCGCGACCAGGATGTAGTGCTCGGCCGCGCTGAGCGGCAGCGCGATGTTGTTGGACAGCGCGAACGCGCGGTCATTCGGCGCGACGGTGACCTGCGTGGCGTGCGCCCGCATCGCCGCCACTTTGGCCTGGAACTGTTCGGGATCGTCGATCACCGCGTCGATCTCGTCGTCCGGATAGCCGAAGGACAGCTCGTCGCCGCTCACCCGCGTCCACTCGGCGGGCGCGTCGAGGTCGGCGAGCGCCTCGCCGATCGCGGCCTTCGAGATCACCGTCCAATAGACCTTCGGCACGGTCCACGGCTCGCCTTCGAACCGCGACCCGGCCGCGGCCGCTACGGCGGCCATCGTCACCTCGTGGGCGTGGATGTGGTCGGGATGGCCGTAGCCGCCCTGCGGGTCGTACGTGACGACGACGTGCGGACGCAGTTCGCGAATGACCGCGACCAGTGCGCCGACCGACTCGTCCGGATCGGCGTCGATGAACCGTTGGTGATGGCGGCGCGGTGTGCCCGCCATTCCGGAGTCGCGCCAGCGCCCGGCCCCTCCGAGGTACTTCGGCTCGGCGATGCCCAGCGCGTTCAGCGCCGCGGTCAGCTCGCCGATGCGATACCCACCGAGCTGGTCGGCCTCGTCGACGGCCAGGCGCGCCCACCGCTCGCCGATCACCTCGCCCTCCTCGCCGAGCGTGCACGTGACCACGCGCACCTGCGCACCGCGCGCGACGTAGTGGGCGATCGTGGCGCCGGTCGTGAGGGTTTCGTCGTCGGGGTGGGCGTGTACGAACAACAACCGGCCGACGCCGTCCATCGAGTTGAGCTCCATTCGCACCAGCTTGCCTGCCCGCTGGCATACATTCACGAGGTGTCCCGGCGCACCGTCGAGTTCGGTTGCGCGATCGTCATCATCGGGCTGCTCGCAGGCGTCGCGGGCGCGGCCACGACGCTCTTGCTGCACGCCGTCGAACACCTCACGTATCACTACTCGTTCGGCACCCTGCTGACCGGAGTCGGCGGGAGCAGTCCGGTACGGCGCGCAGTCGGCCCGATGATCGGCGGCGCGCTGGCCGGCTGCGGGTGGTGGCTGTTGCGGCGACGCACCGAGATCCCATCGCTGTCGGCGGCGATCGTCGAACCCCGCCCCCTGCCCCGCGCCCCGTTGTGCGTCGACGCCGCACTGCAGGTGCTTCTCGTCGGTTCGGGCGCGTCGCTGGGGCGCGAGAGCGCACCTCGCCAGATCGCCGCCGCCCTCGGCGATCTGGGCACGACGCGGCTCACGCTGACGTCCCGCGACCGGGAGATCCTGCTCGCTTGTGCGGCCGGCGCCGGGCTGGGCGCGGTCTACAGCGTGCCGCTGGGCGGCGCCCTTTTCACCGCGAGCATCCTGCTCAAGACGTGGCATCCGCGTGCCGTCGGCGCGGCGCTGATCACGTCGAGCCTCGCCGTTGCCGTGGCCGCCCCGGTCACGCACCTCGAACATCCGCTGACGTGGCCGGATTTCGAGCTGTCACCGCTCTTCGCGTTTCTGGCCGTGACCATTTCGCCGCTCGCGGCCGTCGTCGGCCTTGGGTTCGACCGGGTCATGTCCGCCGCGCGCCCACGGATGCAGATGCGGTCGTGGGTGTTGGTTCCCGCGGTTGCCGCGGCCGGATTGGCGACCGGTGTGTGCTCGATCTGGTGGCCCGAGTTGCCCGGCAACGGCAGAAGCATTTTGACGGTCAGCTTGAACAGCGGCCTCACGCTCGGCGGGGCAGCCATGCTCCTGCTGTTGAAACCGCTTCTCACCGCGGTATTCCTGCGCGCCGGTGCGGTCGGCGGGCTGATCACGCCTGCGCTGGCGACGGGTGCGGCCGCCGGGTCGCTCGTCGCCCTCGCGCTGAATGAGTGGGCCGATACGAACCTGCACGGCTCGGCGTTGTCGCTGACGTGTGCGGCCGGCGTGCTGGCGATCACCCAACGGTCACCGGCCTTCGCGGCGCTGTTCGTGTGGGAGCTCGCGCATCCGCCCTACTGGCTTCTGGTGGTGTTCGCGATCGCGGCGTTCGCGGCGCACGGCTTGCGCGTCCTGCGCGAGAAGCGGCTCTCCGCCTAGCTACTGCTTGGTCTTCACCCAGTCACCGGCATCGCCGACGATGCCGACCGGCACGGCGCCGGACAGACTGACGTTCTCCACGCTGGGCCCGGAGGCGACGATCGTGGTGTCCTGCAGGATCGGCAGCACGGTCGCCATGTTCCACAGGCGCGGTTCGACGGCCGTGATCACGTCGGCGATGTCCTCGCTGCCGTCGAGCGCCGCGTCGATCTTCGGCTGGATGCTGCGATCGCAGATCCCGGTGATGTTGCTCGGTGCCTGAACCAACTCGTCCGCTTCGGGGTCGGGCCGCGGACTCGGCGTCGTCGCGGTCGGCGTGGACCGCGTCGTGGTCGGCGTCGGAGTGCCGCTGGTCGTCGTGCGAGGGCCGGGTTGGGCCGTCGCCACCGGCGTCGCCTCCAACGCCCGGCAACCGAAGCGCGACGCCAGCGCCGTGGCCAGATCCCCGCCCGCATGGTTCCAGCCGACCACCGCGTCGACCCGGTTGTTCGGCAACGCATCGGCGTAGAGGGCCACCGGGTCGAGAGCCGTCACCGACGCCGCGATGCCGACGTTGCGCAGTTGGTCGGCGGCGGTGTTGGCGACGGCCACCGACGTCGGGTCGTTGGCCGCCACGCCGATCACCAGCGTCAGCGGTTCGCCGTCCTTGGTGATGCGTCCGCGATCGCCGTCCGGCGGCGGGTTGCCCGGCGTGGGCGGCGTACTGGTCGAGACCGGCTCGAGCTCGTAACCGGCGTCGGCCAGCAGTCCCAGCGCGTCCTCCTTGGCCATCGCGGGCGGTGAGGTGGGGACATACCCCGGGTCCGATGGGGAGCGCACCTGAGCCTGGGCCAGCGTCACCGTGTTGTCGTCGCCGGCGCCCACCGCGGCGAGGAGGTCGACGTCGAGCAGGCCCAGGATCGCCTTGCGGACCTGCGACTCCCGCAGCGCCGGCTGCTGGGCCCGCAGGCTCAGCCGCATCACCCGCGGCGTGACGATCCGCGCGGTGCGCACGTCGGGGATCGCGGACAGTTGGGCGAAGGCGGCGGCCCCGCCGTGCACCTGGGCAACCTGGGTGTCGCCATTGCGGATCGAGTCGGCCAGCGCCGCCGAGTCGCCGCCGCGCCGGAACAACACCTGGTCCGGTTTCGCGGGCGCACCCCAGTACCGGTCGTTGCGGGCCAGCAGGATCTCGTCGCGCTGGGGGTCGATGTTCTCGACACGGAACTGACCGCCCGTCACCGGAAGTGCCCGCGCCAACCCCGCGGCGAATCCGCCCGGCACATCCTTGACGATGTGGGCCGGAAGGATGTTGTTGAACAGCTCGCGCCACGCCGGATACGGCTGCGAGAACGTCACGACCGCGGTCTTACCCCCCTCGACCGACTGCACGCCGGTGATCAGGTCGTAGCCCGCCGGATCGACGACCCCGGGCTGGCTGACCATCTGCTGCCACAGATACCAGTAGTCATCGGCGGCGATGGGCGCGTTGTCGGTCCACGACGCCTCGGGACGGATCTTGTAGGTGACGGTGAACGGGTCCTGGCTCGTCACCTCCGCCGACTCCAACAAGCTCCTGTCGAGCTCCCACCGCGACCCGGTCGGCGTCTTGGGGTCGGCGATGGGTCGGAACGAACTGGGCAGCACCAGCGAGCTGATCGCCGCGTTCACCGGGGACTGGTCGGACAGCAGGTGCGGATTGAAACCCGGGCCGATCCAGTCGATGGCCATGATGATCTGCGTCGCCTTCATCGGAGGGGGCGGCGGCGACTGCAGCGTGTCGGTGCTCTGCGGCGCGGGCGGCGGGCTGACCGTGCACGCGGCCACGAGAGTCACCATCGCGGACAAGATCGCGATGACGCGTTGGGGGCCGGACACGACCAACAGGGTATCGGGCAGCTTGCGAGCGCCCGGCGGATCGGCGACTGCCAATCAGCCGCGGGCCTTCGCGCGCGCCTTGGCCCTGGCGCGCAGGCTCGCGTTGAGTTCCACCTTGCGCACGCGGACGACCTCGGGCGTCACCTCGACGCACTCGTCCTCCGCGCAGAACTCCATGGCCTGTTCCAGGGTCAGTTCCAGCGGCCGGGCCAGCGTCTCGATGACGTCGGCGGTCGAGCTGCGCATGTTGGTCAGCTTCTTCTCACGGGTGACGTTGACGTCGAGATCCTCCGCGCGCGGGTTGATGCCGACGACCTGGCCTTCGTAGGTGTCCTGGCCGGGCTCGACGAAGAACTGGCCGCGATCGGCGAGCTGGATCATCGCGAACGGCGTGATCTGACCGCTGCGGTCCGACACCAACGAGCCGCTGTGGCGGGCGCGGATCTCCCCCGCCCACGGCCGGTAGCCGTCGAACACCGCGTTGGCGATGCCGGTGCCGCGGGTGATCGTCAAGAAGTCGGTGCGGAAGCCGATCAGCCCGCGGCTCGGAACGACGAAGTCCATCCGCACCCAGCCCGCGGCGTGGTTGGTCATGTCCTCCATGCGGCCCTTGCGCGCGGCCATCAGCTGCGTGATGGCGCCGACGAACTCCTCGGGACAGTCGATGGTCATCGCCTCGTACGGCTCGTGAAGCCTGCCGTCGATGGTGCGGGTGACCACCTGGGGCTTCCCGACGGTCAGCTCGAAGCCCTCGCGGCGCATCTGCTCGACCAGGACGGCCAGCGCCAGCTCCCCGCGGCCCTGCACCTCCCATGCGTCGGGGCGGCCGATATCGACGACCTTGATCGACACGTTGCCGACCAGCTCCTGGTCCAGTCGGTTGCGCACCATCCGTGCCGTGAGCTTGTGGCCGGACACCTTGCCCGCCAGCGGTGAGGTGTTGGTGCCGATGGTCACCGAGATCGCCGGCTCGTCGACGGTGATGCGCGGCAACGCGTGCGCGTGATCCGGGTCGGCGAGGGTGTCGCCGATCATGATCTCGGGCATGCCGGCGACGGCGACGATGTCACCGGCGACGGCCTCGTCGGTCGGGTTGCGCTCGACACCGACCGTCGCCAGCAGTTCGGTGATCTTGGCGTTCGTGACGACGGGCACGCCGTCCACCTCGCGCATCCACGCGACCTGCTGGCCCTTGCGCAGCTTGCCGTTGTAGATGCGGATCAGCGCCAGGCGCCCCAGGAACGCCGAGGCGTCGAGGTTGGTGACCAGCGCCTGCAAGGGGGCCTCGGGGTCGCCGCTGGGCGGCGGGATGTGCTCCATGAGGACGTCGAACAGCGGGTCGAGGTTCGTGCCGTCCGGGTTCTCGCCGTTGGCGGGTTCGGTGGTGCTGGCGATGCCGGCCCGGCCGGAGGCGTACAGCGTCGGCAGCCCGAGCGCCTTCTCGGCGGCCTTCTGGGCCTCCTCGTCAAGGTCGGATGCCACGTCGAGCAGCAGGTCGTGGCTGTCGGAGACGACCTCGCTGATCCGGGCGTCCGGGCGGTCGGTCTTGTTGACCACGAGGATGACCGGCAGGTGGGCGGCCAGCGCCTTACGCAGGACGAAGCGGGTCTGCGGCAGCGGGCCCTCGGACGCGTCGACCAGCAACAGCACGCCGTCGACCATGGACAGCCCGCGCTCGACCTCGCCGCCGAAGTCGGCGTGTCCGGGGGTGTCGATGACGTTGATGACGGTCACGGTGCCGTCGCCGTGATGGCGGTGCACGGCGGTGTTCTTCGCCAGGATCGTGATGCCCTTTTCGCGCTCGAGGTCACCGGAATCCATGATGCGCTCGGTGGCGTCGTCACCCCGGTGCGTCAAAGCGCCGGACTGGCGCAGCATCGCGTCGACCAGGGTGGTCTTCCCGTGGTCGACGTGTGCCACGATGGCGACGTTTCTAAAATCCACTTCGAGATTGTCGCAGTGTGGTCGGCCAATCACGAAAACGAGAGATGTCCGTCACTTGAAGCCCAGCAAGCTCGCCGACCTCAAGCCGAAGAAGAAGTGCTGCCGCAGCCAACCGCGCTGCAAGCGCTGTCCGGTCGTGGTTCATCAGGTGCGCAAGGCCGAACGCAACGGCATTCGCGGCAAGGATCTGGTCAAGGTCCACAAGCGCGCCCGCCGACGGAAGTAGGCCACCGGCTACGGGTAGGACAGCAACACCATCACCCGGCCCTCAGGCGGCGGGTCCCCGAGAGCGTCGTCGGCGAAGCCGTAGTACTTCTGCTGCGTTTCGGTGGTCTGGTCGATCACGCGGCCGTGCGTGTGAATCATGTTGTCCCGCACGTCCTTCACGACGCCGACGACGTCGGGCACCGACATCGACTCGGCCAGCAGCAACGCTTCACCACCGAAAGGCCCACTAGCACACCGGCTCCCGAGAAATTGTTGCCCCCTCGGCTCCCCGCGGCGCCCAGTACACCGGCACGCCGGCAACCCCACGGTCGACGCGCGAGCGGGATCACGACGATCGCATAGACCATGACGATCAGCATGAGCAGCGGCTTCGACGCCATCTCCCAGCCGAGCTTTCGATCCGAAACCCCTTGTGCTGCCGTGTGATCGCCGATCTCCCGCCGCCCGAACCGAAAGACGTACCGACTCAGCAGTCGGGCCACCGCCATCAGCGCAAGCACGACGAGCCCGACACGCCCACGACGCGCCAATAGAAGGTGCTGTCTCCGTAATTGATCGTCATGAGCACCATGGCGGCGGGGATGGGCGCGGTGAGCAGGAACACCAGGGAGTACGACGGATGACTGGTGAGATACTCGTATTCGACCCGGCACGCCGAATCCGCGAATGTCGACGGCCTTCGCGATGAAGAACGTCAGCGGAATACGCGAACCGATCCGGTCGAAGGCGAGCACCGTCCGCCATACGACGCGCATGAACGGCAAGACTATGTGAGGACAAGCCGCCGAACGGCCGAGCTTGAATATCCGTCCGTCGCGGCCAGGCAAACATTCACAGCGGGCGTGCAGGTACGCGAATTACTGTCGGAGGCGCCGAGAGAAAGGAGATCAGATGGCGATCTATGAGATCTCCACCATCGCCTTGGCCGCGCTGTTGGCGGCCGCCGCGACGGCGGCGATCTACCTCGGATTGCTCAATTGGGTGGGCGTTTTCCACGTCGTACGGTGTGCACACTGTCACCACATGACGTTCTCGTCGACCAACCGGTCGCCCGGATCGTGCGTCCACTGCCGACATCCCGCGTTGATGCACCCGATCTACGCGTCGCACCACCAGCCGCCGGTCCGGGTGGTCAACGACCACCTGCGCTACTGAATACGTTCTGCCGGATCAGCCGCCGAGCGCTCGCCTCAGCTCGGCCAGCCACGTGCGGTCGGCGGGCACCCACGCGAGGTCGTCGAGTTCGCCGACGGTGATCCAGCGCAGGGCCCGATGGTCGTTGGGGTGCAGGCTCCCGCCGGTCTGGGTGACGCGATAGGCCCTCAGGATCATGGTCTCGGTGAGGGCGACGTCGTCGCCGAGTCGCGCGCCGACGTCGACCACGACACCCAGCTCCTCGTGCAGTTCGCGAGCCAGCGCGGCTTCGTCCGTCTCGCCCGGCGCCACCTTGCCGCCGGGCAGTTCCCACAACCCGGCGAGTTCGGCTGGCCGGTCGCGCTGCGCGACGAGCAGCGAGGCCTCCGAGATGAGGGCGCCGGCGACAACGATCTGGTTCGACACTGCGGCTGACGGTATACGGTCGAAGCCATGGCTGTGTTAACGGACGAACAAGTGGACGCCGCACTGCCCGATCTGCCCGGCTGGGAACGCGCCGACGGCGCTCTGCGCCGCTCGATCAAGTTCCCCGCCTTCCTCGACGGCATCGACGCGGTGCGGCGGGTCGGCGAGCACGCGGAGGCCAAGGATCACCATCCCGATATCGACATCCGCTGGCGGACTGTGACTTTCGCCTTGGTGACGCATTCAGAGGGCGGTATCACCGACAAAGATCTCGAGATGGCCAAGGACATCAACGGGATCGTCGGCCAGTAGAGGCGATCCACGCCAGCGTCGTCAGCGTCGCGACGATGTAGATCAACCCGGCCCAGGCTAGATACCACGGTCGCGGGATCACCCAGATCGTCGGCTGGGCGAAGCTCAGCAACCAGGGCACCCCGATCAGCGTCAGCGCGAGCCAGCCCCAGCCCAGCACTCGCGCGCCGCGCCTGCCGCGCAGTGGCCCGTGCAGCAGCCAGATCATCAACGGGATCAGCCACACCCAGTGGTGCGTCCACGAGATCGGCGACAGCAGAAGGCCGAACAACTGCACCACCAAGATCGCGCCCAACCGGTCCGACGCGCCGCCGATCGCCCGCCACGCCAATACCGCCAGCACCGCCGTCACTACGATTCCGGCGACCACGGCGGGCCCGTAACCCGCGTCGTGCCCGAGGATCCGCGAGATCCCGCCGCGCCACGACTGATTGAACGACGTTCCGATCGGGCCCACCCGGTCGGCGTCACCGAGCAGTTCGGTGAAATAGCGCCGGGTCTGGTCGCCCACCACCAGAGCCGAAACACCCACGGTGGCAAGGAAAACCACCGCCGAGAACGCCACCGCGGCCCATCGCCGCGCGCCCAGGAAGTACAGCCCGGAGACCGCGGGCGTCAACTTCAGGCCGGCCGCGACGCCGACCAGCAGACCGGAAACCCACCACCGCGTGCTGTAGACCGCGTACAGGACCGCCAGCACCAGCACCACGTTGATCTGGCCGTAGTCGAAGGTGCTGCGCAACGGTTCGATCCAGATGCCGACCGCGGTCCACAGCATCGCGACCCGCCGGTCGTCGGAGCCCAGTAGCCGCTGGCTCAGGCGGACCACGCCGTAGAGCGCGGCGATGATCCCAACCTGCCACAGGAAGGCAACGAGCCCGAACGGCAGCAGGTGGAGCGGATAGAACACCACGGCCGCGAACGGCGGATAGGTGAACGGCAGCGGAAAGTCCGGGGTCTGGTCGGCGTAGACGTAGTCGTAGAGCGCGCCGGGGTGGTCCAGCGTGCCGGCGCCACCGACATAGACGTGCAGGTCGACGAAGTTCGCGCCGTTGGGCACCAGGTAGGTCCACGCCAGTCGCGCCGCGATGCTGAGCGCCAGCAGCACGGGCGCCGCAGCGGCCAGTCGGGAGGCCATCCGCGACGGTGACGGGGCGGCGCTTGTCGAGGTGTCTATTCGCCCGACTCTATCGGCCGGTCACCGAAACCCCTCGCTTGCGTAACGGTTGAGTCACTGCCACACGTGTCACTTGAGTCACATCAGTAACTCCGTAGCTTCGGGCGAAGGCGTGCCGACACAACCGATTGGGAGAACCATGCACAGCACCGGAAAATTGTTCGCGACCACCATGATCGCCGCTGCGGGGGCGGTCTCGGCCGCGCTGGCGCTGAGCGCCACCGCGTCCGCGCAACCCGCGGCACCGGCACCCGCGCCCTCCGTGCCGGGCCTGCCGCTGATCCAGCAGCTGGCGTCGAACCCGGCCGCAGCGACGCAGCTCATGCAGGGCGTCACGTCGCTGCTGAACACCGCGCAGACTCCGGCCGCCCCGGCCGCGACTCAGCCGTCGGCGACGGCTTCGGTCACCCTCCCGCAGGCGCCGTCGTCGCTGCCCGGCATGCCGGCGGCACCGGCCGCACCCGCTGCGGCACCCGCGGCCTCGACCGCGCCGGCCAACCCGGCCAGCCTGCTGTCCAACCTGCCGACCGGCCTGGCCTCGCTGCTGCCTCAGGGCACGCCGTTGACGGGTCTGTTGCCCGCCGCCGCGCAGGCGGCCACGCCGTCGGCCGCCGCACCCGCCGCAGCCGCTCCGGCTGCCGCTGCGCCCGCCGCGGCTCCGGCACTGCCCGGCGCGGGCATGGCGCCGCTGCTGATGCCGCTGTCGGCTCTTCCGTGATGACGGCGGCGACGCCGAACGACCAACTGGCAGACACGACCACTACAACCCCTGAGGGAGCCATGTCAGCTCGAAGGATGTTCGCCACCGTCGCCGTCGCGATCGGTTCATCGGCCACGCTGCTTGTCGGCGGCGTGGCCGGTGTCGCCGGCGCCGAACCCGCGCCTCCGCCGGCGGTCCCGGGCCTGCAGGCGCCCGGGCTTTCGGCGGTTCAGGGCATCAGCCCGGCGATCCAGCAGGCCGCAGCGGATCCGACGAACGCCGCGTCGACGTTGATGGCCGCGGCAGCGGTGTTCGCCGGTGACGCCGTCGCCCCCGCCGACTCGCGGAATGTCGCGTCGGCGGTGAACCAGTTCGTCGCCCACAACCCGGCCCCCGGCGCGGTGCCCGGCCAGGAAGCGCATCTGCCGCCGGGCATCGATCCGGCGCACGCCGTCGGGCCCGTGCAGGAAGCGGCGCCGGAGGCGGCTGCCGCACATGAGCCAGCACCCGCGGCGGCCCCTGCCGCGGCACCCGCGCCCACGCCCGAGGTCGCACCCATCGCTGCTGCTGCGGCGCCGGCGCCCGAGGCCGCACCGGCACCCGCACCCGCGGCCCCCGCGCCCGCACCGGAGGTTGCGCCCGCACCGGCACCCGCGCCGGCGCCTGAAGCAGCCGCACCCGGTCCGGCCTTCGGCCCGGACACGCCGCCCACGCAGGACTTCATGTATCCGTCGATCAGCAACGGCTGCCTGGGCGACGGCGGAAACGTGCTCGCCACGGCGATCTCGGTCGCCGGACCGGCCAAGATCCCGACGCCGGGCCCCGGCCCCGGTCAGACCGCTTATGTGTTCACCGCGGTCGGCACGCCGGGTCCCGCGGCCGAGCAGAAGCTGCCGCTCAACGTCACGTGGGTCAACCTGACCACCGGCAAGTCGGGCAGCGCGACGCTCAAGCCGCGATCGGACATCAATCCCGAGGGGCCGACGACGCTCACCGCGATCGCCGACACCGGCTCAGGCAGCATCCTCTCGACGATCTTCGGACAGGTGACGACCACCGAACGGCAGTGTCAATTCATGCCGACGATCGGCTCGACGGTCGTCCCGTAACCGGTCGACATGCTCCGCCGAGCGCACGGTTGCTGACGCGGTCTATCGCGATTCGCGTAGTCAACCGTGCGCTCGCGGGGATCAGTAGGCCATGAAGAGGATCGCGTCCCGGTCGTAGTCGCGGCCGGGATGCGCCTCGGAGAGGTGCGCCTGGGCCTTCTCCACCAGCTCGTCCTCATCCTTACCGACGATCGCTTCGCCACACGGGCAGTTGAGGTGCGTCTTCATCTCCCCACCTTCGCACAAGTCATGACCGACAGGCCCAAGATATAGCCATGGACCTCTACGACGTCATGCGCACGACGGCCGCGGTGCGCGAGTACACGGGCGATCCGCTATCCGACGACGTCCTCGAGCGCATCCTCGACAACGCCCGCTTCGCGCCCAGCGGAGGCAACCGCCAGGGCAACCGGGTGATCGTGGTCCGCGATCCGGCAACGCGCGAGGCGCTTATCGAATGCGGGATTCCGGGTGCGAAGCGCTACATCGCACAGCTGCGCAACGGTGAGAGCCCGTGGAATCCATTGCAGCCTTGCGGAGTTGACGAGCAGACCATTGCGGCCGTGAAGGTGCCGAACCAGTCGCCGCTGCGCACCGCGGAAGTGGTGCTCGTGGTCTGCGTGGATCTCGGCGTGGTCGCCGCGTTCGACCAGCACCTCGATCGCGTCGGCCTGATCGCGGGTGCTTCGGTCTACCCGTTCGCGTGGAACATCCTGCTGGCTGCCCGCAACGAGGGCTACGGCGGCGTGCTCACTACCGCGGCGGTGGCCGAGGAGCCCCGCGTCCGCGAGTTGCTCGGAATCCCCGACAACTACGCCGTCGCCGCGCTCCTGCCCCTCGGCAAGCCGGTTCGGCAGCTGACGAAGTTGACCCGCAGACCCGTCTCCGAGATCGCCACCCGTGAGCGCTTCGACGGCGCTCCGCTCACAAGCCGCGCGCGGTGAGCCACGCGTCGATGTGGCCGGCCACCTCGGCCCAGCCGGGTTCGAGCATCATGTTGTGCCCCATGGCCGGGAAGATCTCGGCCCGCCCGCCATACGCCTTCGCGGTCGCGTCGACCTCCGCGCGCGTGATCGCGCCGTCGAGCTCCGCGCCGAGAACGAGGACCGGTGACGTCACGCTCTCGGGACTTGCGATCGGCCGGAAGGCGTCGAACCCCACCCGCAGGCTCTCGTTACCCACCAGCGCCGCGTACCGAGCCACCTCCGGTTCGGCGGTGTGCTGCGAGTAGAACAATGCCCGCGCCACGGCCGGAGTGTTGAATCCGTAGGCACCGTCCCCGGTGATCATGTTTCTGACCATCAGCCACGGATGGCGCCGCATCAGACGCTGTGCGAAGTCGCGGCTGCCGTGGACCGATGCGGACGCGATCAACACGGCCGCAGGTGCGTCGTTGCGCTCCAAATACTTCTGCACGATGAATCCACCCATCGAGTGGCCGACGAGGACTGGCGCAGCGGGCAATTGCGCGACGACACTTTCGACATCGTCGACATAGTCAGCCAGCGAACAGAACCTGAATCGCTTCGGCACGGCACTGCCGCCGTGCCCTCGCAGGCTGACCGCCACTGCGCGATAACCGTTCTCGGCGAAGAACCGCAGAAAGTTCTCCCAGCACCACGCGGCATGCCAGGCGCCGTGGATGAAGAGCAGCGGAGCGGGATGGCGAGACGTGACCGTGCCCTCGTCGAGCACTTCGAGATCGACCCCGCGCACCGGATCCAGGACTTCGTCAGCCATGCCGAGAAGTGTGCGCCGCTTCGGCGCCTGGACCGTGCGTAATGCGCTACTTCATTTCTCGGATGTCGACGTCCGGTAACGGTTCGGTGCAGACATCGCGGCAGCTATTTCGAGGCGACTCGCTTCGTGAGACCTTGGGGACGTGACCTGCACGCTGGGCTACGCCACAGCAAGCGCCGCCGAGCAGGGCCTGGAGGGTCAGCTCGCGGCGCTCAACGCTGCTGGAGTCGACCCCCGGCGGGTGTTCACCGACCGACTCTCGGACTCCGCCGACCGCATCGGCGCGGGTCTGCACGCGATGCTGAGCTATGCCCGCTCGGGCGACACCATCGTCGTCGTCGCGCTCGACCGGCTCGGCCGCACCGGCGCCGACGTCATCCGTACCGTCGCCGAACTCTGCGACCGCGGACTGCGGCTGCGCACTCTCAAGGAGGGCATCGACACCGGGACCTCCACCGGCCACGTGGTCGCCGGGGTGATCAAGACGCTGGCGCGGCTGGACGCCGAGGACTCCGCGGTCGCCAACTCCTAGCCGGCTCAGGCCTTGGCGGCCTTCGCCCGGCTGAATCGCTCAGGCCTTGGCCGCCTTCGCCCCGGCTGAATCGCTCAGGCCTTGGCCGCCTTCGCCCCGGCTGAATCGCTCAGGCCTTGGCGGCCTTCGCGGCCGCCTTCGCCTGCTTCTTGTACGACCGCACCTTTTCCAACGAACCCGCGTCGACCACGTCGGCCACCGACAGGAACGACCCGGCCTTGCCGTAGTCGCCGGCCGCCTTCCGCCAGCCCTGCGGCGTCACGCCGTACTGCTTGCCGAGCAGCGCCAGGAAGATCTTCGCCTTCTGCTCACCGAACCCCGGAAGTGCCTTGAGACGACGCAACACCTCGGCACCGTCAGGGTCGTCGGCGGTCCACAACGCGGCCGCATCGCCGTCGTAGCGATCGACGATCAACTGCGCCAGGGCCTGAACGCGTTTCGCCATCGAACCTGGAAACCGGTGTATAGCAGGCGTTTTCGAGCACAAATCGGCGAACTTATCGGGGTCGTAGTCGGCGATCTCGCGGACGTCGAAACCACCGAGACGGTCGGCGATCTTCTTCGGTCCGGCGAACGCCGCCTCCATCGGGTACTGCTGATCGAGCAGCATCCCGACCAACAGCGCGAACGGGTTGGACTCCAGCAGCTCGTCGGCCGCCGGATCTTGAACTAGCTGCAGTTTCGCCACGAGGCCAGTCTAAATCCGACGTGTTGGCTTACAGTTGCCTGGCAATCAGCTGAGTGTGACGCGCGTCTCACGGCTGCGCACGCACGACTACACCAGATGAGGAGTCGCCCGTGCCCGAAATCCAACGATCGTCCTTGGACACCCCGATCAGCGGCGAAGAATATCGCGCCGTACAAGCCAGCCCCGAATTCCAGGAACTACGGAGCAGGTTGCGGCGCTTCGTCTTTCCGATGAGCGCACTGTTTCTCGTGTGGTACTCGGCCTACGTGGTCCTTGGTGCCTTCGCCCACGACTTCATGGCGACCAAGGTGTGGGGTGACATCAACGTCGGCCTGCTGATCGGCATCGGGCAGTTCGTCTCCACCTTCGTCATCACCGGGATATACGTGCGCTTCGCCAACCGTGAGCTGGACCCGCGGGCCGAGGCCATCCGCACCCAGCTGGAGGGTGGCGCCGCATGAGCACCCTGCTGGCCGCCGACTCAGCCGTGGGCAACCCCGTCGCCAACATCGGCATCTTCGCGCTGTTCGTCGCGGTGACGCTCTACATCGTGATCCGTGCGAGCAAGCGCAACGCGACCGCCGCCGAATTCTTCACCGCCGGGCGGTCGTTCACCGGCCCGCAGAATGGCATCGCGATCTCGGGTGACTATCTGTCGGCCGCGAGCTTCCTCGGTATCGCCGGTGCCATCGCTGTCTACGGGTACGACGGCTTCCTCTACTCCATCGGCTTCCTGGTGGCCTGGCTGGTCGCGTTGCTGCTGGTCGCCGAATTGCTGCGCAACGCAGGCAAATTCACGATGGCCGACGTGCTGAGCTTCCGCCTGCGACAACGCCCAGTACGGCTGGCCGCGGCTACGACGACACTGGCCGTCTGCCTGTTCTACCTGCTGGCACAGATGGCCGGCGCCGGCGGGCTCGTCGCACTGCTGCTCAACGTCAACAGCGACCTCGGCCAGGCCTTCGTCATCGCCGTCGTCGGCGTATTGATGATCATCTACGTGCTGATCGGCGGCATGAAGGGCACCACCTGGGTACAGATCATCAAGGCCGTGTTGCTGATCGGCGGTGCGGCGCTGATGACGGTATGGGTGCTCGCCAAGTTCGGCGCCAACTTCTCCGAGATCCTCGGCGCCGCACAGTCCGCGGTGTCCGCGTCGTCCAACGAGGCCGTCGCCGCCCGTGACGTCCTGGCGCCCGGTGCCCAGTACGGCGCCTCGCTGACTTCGCAGATCAACTTCATCTCGCTGGCGCTGGCGCTGGTGCTCGGCACCGCAGGCCTTCCGCACGTGTTGATGCGGTTCTACACCGTGCCGACCGCCAAGGAGGCACGGCGTTCGGTGGTCTGGGCGATCGTGCTGATCGGCGCGTTTTATCTGTTCACCCTCGCGCTGGGCTACGGCGCAGCGGCGCTCGTCGGACCCGACACCATCCTGGCCGCCCCCGGCGGTCAGAACTCGGCCGCTCCGCTGCTGGCGTTTCAGCTCGGCGGGGTCATCCTGCTCGGCATCATCTCGGCGGTCGCGTTCGCGACCATCCTCGCGGTGGTCGCCGGCCTGACCATCACCGCGGCGACATCGTTCGCGCACGACATCTACGCCAGCGTGATGAAGAGCCACCGGGTCAGCGAGGACGAACAGGTGCGGGTCTCGCGGATCACGGTCGTGGTGCTGGGTGTTTTCGCGATCGGCCTCGGCATCCTGGCGGCCGAACAGAACATCGCGTTCCTGGTCGCTCTCGCGTTCGCGGTGGCGGCCGCGGCCAACCTGCCGACCATCCTGTATTCGCTCTACTGGCCGCGCTTCAATACACGCGGCGCGTTGTGGAGCATGTACGGCGGCCTGATCTCGACGATCGTGCTGATCGTCTTCTCCCCCGCCGTGTCGGGGTCGAAGACCGCGATGTTGTCCAGCGTCGATTTCGCGTGGTTCCCGTTGGCCAACCCCGGCATCGTGTCGATTCCGTTGGCGTTCCTGCTCGGCGCGATCGGCACGCTGAGCTCGTCCGACCGGGGTGACCCGGACATCAACGCCGAGTTCGAGGTGCGCTCGCTGACCGGCATCGGCGCGGAGAAAGCGGTCACACACTGACCTGACGGGGATTAGGGCGCCCGCGGGGGTGGTTATCAACAGACATGCTCGACGCCGCCCCGGCGGGCCCCACCGCGACCGCCCACCGCCTGGCCTTCGGCCTCCTGGCGTACGCGTTCGCCGCGATCATGCTCGGCACCACGATGCCGACGCCGATGTACGCGCTCTACGGCGAACAGATGCACTTCTCCGTGCTGACCACCACCGTCGTGTACGCGGCCTATGCGGGCGGCGTGCTGTTCGCGCTGCTGGCGTTCGGCAGGTGGTCGGACGCGATCGGTAGGCGGCCGGTGCTGCTGGGGGGTGTGGCCGCGGCGCTGATCAGTGCCGGGGTGTTCCTAGCCGCGGATTCGGTGCCGCTGCTGCTCGTCGGCCGCGTGTTCTCCGGATTGTCGGCGGGAGTCTTCACCGGGACGGCCACCGCCGCCGTCGTCGAGGCGGCGCCGCCCCGCTGGCGCACGCGGGCGGCCGCGGTCGCGACCGTCGCCAACATCGGCGGCCTCGGTGCCGGCCCGATGATGGCCGGCGTCCTCGTCGAATACGCGCCGCACCCGCTTCACTTGAGCTTCATCGTGCACATCGTGCTGGCGGCGCTCGCGGGCGTGGCGGTGCTGCTGGTGCCGGAGACGTCCCCGCGGTCGGGGCGGATCGCCCTGCAGCGGCTCTCGGTGCCGCCCGAGGTGCGTTCGGTGTTCGTCCTCGCCGCGATCGCCGGGTTCGCAGGGTTCGCGGTGACGGGTCTGTTCGCCGCCGTGGCGCCGTCCTTCGTGACCGACGTCGTCGGCATCGACAACCAGGCGGTCGCCGGCCTGATCGCCGGCTCGATCTTCGCCGCCTCCGCCCTGACGCAGATCGTCACCAACAACATGGCGCCGCAGCGGGCGCTCGCGGTCGGCTGCGGAGTCCTGGTGGTCGGCATGGCGACTCTGGCTGTGGCACTGCAACTCTCGTCGCTGATCGGGCTGATCGCAGCCGCGGTCGTGTCGGGCATCGGGCAGGGCATGAGCTTCAGCCGCGGCCTGGCCGCGATCTCCGAACGCAGCCCCGCCGACCGACGCGCGGAGGTCAACTCCACGTTCTTCGTCATCGGTTACGTGGCGATCTCGGTGCCCGTCGTCGGCGAGGGCCTGGCCGCCCAGCAGTGGGGATTACGCACGGCGGGCGTGAGTTTCGCGGTGGCAGTGGCCGTGCTGGCGGGCATCTGCCTCGCGGCGATCCTGCTGCGCGAAGCGCGCACTTCTCGCGCCGCTTGATCGTCGTCCGGCTGGTTAGCCGCTCTTGCGCCGGAACTCCCGGCGATGCTCGACCGGGCCGTGCGCCCGAGGTTGCTTGGCTCCGCCGTCCTTGTGATTACCGCCGCCGGCCGCCTTGGCCTTCTTGCGCTCCAGCGCTTCCCGGAACCTGCGCTTGGTGTCGTCTTCCGGTTCTTCAGCCATGACCGGAGCCTAGCCCCTCTATCGGTCGGCCGTCGCCTGCTTTTCAGCGCTTGCCTGGTGGCATTCCGTAGACGTGGCTGATCGGCAGCGTCATCACCACCCGACGGTCGTCGACCATCGCGCGCCGGTAGTCGTCCCAGTCGGGATGCTCACCGGCGATGTTGCGGTACAACGCGATCAGCGCCTCGACGGTGTCGTCGTCGGGTCTCGCGGCGGGCGGCGTCAGGATCGCGTCCCCTTCGGCGACCGCGTAGGACCAGCCGTCGTCCGAGCTGACGTGAAGCGACGCGCGCGGGTCACGCCGCAGGTTGCGGGTCTTCGCCCGCGGTTCGGTGATCGACACCTGGATGGTCAGCGCGCGCGAGTCGAAGTAGTACGACACGTTCGACAGTTGAGGACGCCCGTCGCGTTTGATGGTCGCCAGGACGCCCAGCGAGTTTCCGCCGATCAATGCGAGAAGCTTGTCGTCGAACACATGGCGTCCCATGCCAAGAGCCTACGTCTCTACCATCGAGATGTGACCGGTCCTGCACCTCGAATCGACGGCAGCGTTCTCGAAGGCGTATCGGCGACCGCACTGTGGACGCTGTACTACCGCGCAACCGAGGCCAAGCGGTCCGACGGAGTCATCCGCGACCCGTGGGCCGTCACGCTGCTGGACACGATCGACTACGACTACGGCAAGTTCGGCAAACCCAAGCAGGCACATGCGCTGCGCGCCCTCGCGTTCGACACCGCCACCCGCGAGTACCTGACCGAGCATCCGAAGGCGTCGGTGGTCGCACTCGCCGAAGGCCTGCAGACCAGTTTCTGGCGGTTGCAGCGGTACGGCGTCACCGACGAATTGACTTGGTACTCCGTCGATCTGCCGCCCGTCATCGCCCTACGCGGGCAGTTGTTGCCGCACGAGGATCGAATTGTGGCGCTGGCACAGTCGGCGTTGGACCTCAGCTGGATGGACCGCATCGACGCGACGAACGGCGTCTTCATCACCACCGAGGGACTGCTGATGTATCTCGATCCCGATGTCGCGCTGGGTTTGATCCGCGACTGCGCGGCCCGCTTTCCCGGCGGACGGTTGATGTTCGACTCCGTCCCGCCCTGGTTCAGCCGGCGGACCGTGGAGGGCAAGCTCAAGCTCTCCGATCGCTACACCACCCCGCCGATGCCGTTCGGGCTCAGCCCGGACGAGGCCGTCGAACTGGCCGGGCGCATCCCGGGTGTGCGCGCCGCCCACGATGTCCCCCTGCCGCCGGGGCGTGGCGCGTACAAGGTGCTGGCATCGGAAGCGTGGGACCGCGTCGGCTTCCTGCGCCACGGCCGGCCGAGTCACACTCTGCTGGAGTTCGGCTGATGACGCGCTATGCCGCCTTTCTGCGCGGGGTCAACGTCGGGGGCGTCAACCTCAAGATGGCCGACGTCGCGAAGGCCTTCGAAGACGCCGGATTCCGTTCGGTGCGAACCATTCTCGCCAGCGGCAACGTGCTCTTCGACAGCGGTTCAGGCGTCGACGCGGTGCGGAAGAAGGCTGAGAAGGCGCTGCGCGACACCTTCGGCTACGACGCCTGGGTGCTGGCCTACCCGATCGACACGGTGGCGGCGATCTCGCGCGCCTATCCGTTCGAGCGCGAGGTGCCCGACCACCACTCCTACGTCACGTTCGTGACCGACGAACGGGTGCTCGACGAGCTCGCCGACCTGGCGAAGGACGCTCCGCCCGAGGAGAAGATCGAGCGCGGTGAAGGGGTCATCTACTGGCAGGTGCCCAAGACCGCGACGCTGGACACCACCATCGGCAAGACGATGGGCAAGAAGCGGTACAAGTCGTCGACCACGACCAGAAATCTGCGGACGCTGGACAAGGTCCTGCGCTAGGTATCTTCGAGTCCGTGAGCTCCGAACCGAACGCCTCGTCCGCCAGGGCCGACGCGACCATGCTGACCGGTGTCTCCGAGACGGCGTTGATGACGTTGAAGGTGCGTGCGACGGAGGCGGCCCGCCCGGACGGCCTGATCGACGACCCGATGGCGATTCACCTCGTCGACTCGATCGAATTCGACTTCGCCAAGTTCGGACTGTCCCGCCGCCAGGACATGGCGGTGCGTGCCCGGTGCTTCGACCGCGAGACGCGGCGCTACCTCGGCGATCATCCCCGCGCCACGGTCGTGGCGCTCGCCGAGGGACTCCAGACCAGCTTCTACCGGCTCGATACCGGCGAGGTAGGCCATGAATTCCATTGGCTCACCGTCGATCTGCCACCCGTCATCGAGCTGCGCCGCCGCCTGCTGCCCCCGTCGGATCGCGTGCGCATGCTGGCCCAGTCGGCGCTGGACTACAGCTGGATGGGCCACGTCGACACCGAGCACGGCGTGTTCATCACCGCCGAAGGTCTGTTGATGTATCTGCAGCCGGAGGAGGCCCTTGGCCTGATCCGCGAGTGCGCGGCCCGCTTCCCCGGCGGGCAGATGATGTTCGAACTGCCGCCTGCCTGGTTCGCCCGCGCGATCAGCAGCGGCCTGTTGCGGCCCTCGTTGAGCTACCGCGTCCCGCCGATGCCGTTCCACATGACACCGTCGCAGGTCGCCAGCCTCGTCAACGACATCCCCGGGATTCGCGCGGTGCACGACGTGGCGCTGCCGCCGGGGCGGGGCAGGGTGCTGAACGCGCTGATGTGGGGCGCTCAGCGGCTCCCGTGGCTCGATTCCGTGCGACCGGTCTTCACCGTCCTGGAGTTCGGGTGACCACTTACCCGAACGCCGTCTC